>NZ_JBEFOE010000001.1:0-3535 GCF_045063585.1 Polaribacter sp. Asnod1-A03
TGTTTACCTTTACTGAGTTCATCAAGAATTTTTAGTTTAAAAGGTTCTGAATACCGTCTAATTACTTTGTCATTTTTGTACATAATGTTTAAAATTATGTAGCCTTTATTCAGGACGGGTCAAAATTGTGTACAACGGTTTTGTGTATGGTTAGTTGCGTGTTTCAGCAACTAATTTAGTAAACAAAAACGAACGCGAGAAAATTCCGAAGGAATTTTCCAAATAAGCAACGACCAAAGCAATTAATTATACACGTTGTTAGCAACTGGGCTTTTTCTATCAGTTTAATAAATAACCAAATTTCTCATCAATCAATTTTGCGCTTACCTTTTGTTCTAAAACTTTTCCTTTAGTGTCAGTTGTAAAATATTTTCCATTCTTTTTTAAATAAATAGTGTCCAATTCTTTATATGACAGATATGGCCATTCCCATAAAATTTGTTCGTATTCTATTGGATTAACTATTTCGTTTTTCCAATTGATTGTTCCAAATAAACTGTTTTTTTTAACTTTTATTAGTTTAGAGTTATCTACTAAAATCTCATCATAAATAGGTGGAATTACTATTTTTCCTTCTCTGCTAATTAATCCTTTCTTTTTGTTCTTTGTTACAAAATGTTCATCTGGACCATATTCCACTCAGTTAGATATTTCATTATATTCTATTGGAATAATTATATTTTCATCAATATCTATTATACCAAAAAAGTTGTTTTTTTTCACAATAAATCTATTCGTTTCATCGTAAAAGCAAGGTGATATTTCTTGGTAAATGGAAGGGATTTTTAATTGCCCTTTTAAGTCTGCTAAACCTACATTACCATCTTTTTCAAGTATTAAAAGGTTGCACCATTGTTTTCTTTCATTACAATTTATTGAGTTATATTCGAAAGGAATAATGGTTTCGGCAAATGAGTTAATAACACCAAATTTGTCATTCTTTTTTGCTATAGTAAAATCTCGATATTTAAAATTTGATAATTGCTCATATTCAAAAGGTATAATTATTTCTCCTTTTGTGTTTATAGCTCCAAATTTCCCATTTTCTTTATAGATGAAATATTTTTGTTGGTTTTCTCCTCGTTTGAGTCTATCCCAAATAATTTCTTTGTATTTGTTTTCGAGAAGAATATCTCCATTGGAATCAAGTAATCCATACTTTCCCGAATCATTGGTTAAAAATTCGGCAAATATATTTGAGTATATCGCAGGATGTTCGATTAGGTCATATTTTAAAGGAATTATTAAAGTTCCTAAACTATCAATAATTCCATATTTTCCATTTTTAGATACTATCGCTAAATTGTTTTGATAAGGTTCTGCAATGTCAAATTTCCCAAAAGGAACTATAGTTTCAAAATTTGAATTGATATATCCAAGTTGACCGTTTTTTTCAACTCGACATAATCCCTTTTTAAAATATGTATTAGTCCTATCGTTATATGAAACTTCTGTGATTTTGTCATATTCAAAATCAGTAAGTCTTTTACCATCACAAGAGAAAAATGCCCATTTTCCATTTTTCATTGCGCATACTAGTTCGTCCGCTTTATTATCTCTTACTTTCTCAAACTCTATTGGAACTATTACTTTGCCAGTTTTGTCAATAAATCCATATTTATTGTTTTTACGCACTCTAGCTAAACCACACTTATAAAAATGACTCTCGTTTTCATACTCAAATGGTATTACGACTTTACCTTTTCTGTCAATAAATCCGTGTTTCCCATTTAATTCCGCTGGTGCAAGTCCATTTGAAAACACACTCAAATCGTCATATTTAAAAGGTATTAAGGTATCTTGAGTAATATTTATGTAGCCTCTTTTTCCATTATTTTCTGCAAGTATCATTCCTTCCTCATCAATCGGATTCAGAAATTTATATTTGTTAAGAGGTATAATTGTATCTCCGTTTTGATTTACGAATCCCCAAGTTTTATTTCCACTAATTCGTTTGTAGGTTTGAGATTCAGCTGAATTTAATTCCGCCTTATTTGGTTTGCAAGAAATCACAAGCAAAAGAATAATCAATATGTTTATAAATGTTCTCAATGTTTGTTTTGCCTTGTTGCTAACGTGATTGTATATGATTAGTGGCGTGTTTAAGCACCTAATTTAGCAAATAAAAACTGAATAGAAAATATGCGAGAATTTTCGTAAACAAACTAAAACTAGCCATTAATTATATACGGTGTTGTGGCACGTTGTTGTTATTCATCTCTTTGTTTTAATTCAGGTAAATCTTTAGAAATTTCGTAATATTTCTTGTCATTCATTAAACTTTCTCGTACTTTTTCTAATTGCTCATTTAATTGTTTTGGAACATTATATTTGATTCCAAAACTTTTTCTTATTTCAGTATCAGTATGCTTGTCATATTCTTTCCAGTCAATTTCTGGTGTGTTAACAAGGTCAATTTGTTCCTTTATGATTTCTAAAAGCTCCTTTGATTCATTTGAGTTGACATCGTAAAATTCAAGTTGTCTTAAAATATCTTTTGGGAAAGCATAACGCCAATTATCAATTGAATTTCTATTAAAGTACTTGCCATTTTCTTTAAAGTTCTTAATCGCAATTTTTTGAAGAATGATTGTATCTAAAGATACTTTTTTACCTTTTGAAAAGGCTGACTTCAAACTAATCACTTGCTTGGTTGAACTTTCACTATGCCATTTTTTTAATGTCTTAATTGTATTTTCGTTAAATTCAATTCCGTACTCAATTTTGGCTTTACTTATTTGTTGGTCAACGTAATTAAAATCTGATTCAAATTTTTTGTAATAGACATTATTTAATATCTCTTGATTCACAGATGTTGTAGTTTTTAATGTAAAAGTTATTACAAAACAAATTACGAATGAAAATAATATCCATTTTTCTGAACGATAAATTAGCCTAACTATAAACCAATTTTGTGCAAAAACAACAATTGGAATTAAAACAAATAAAAGCCAATATTCTTCGAATAAATTTAGTTGATTATCATAACCTGGCATTCCATATAAAATGAAAGGAACAATTGAACCAAATCGAGCAATCATCATTAAAATTAGCCAAAAAGTAAAGAAAATATTTGTTCTTGATAATTGTTTATAAATTTTGTCTTTTTTCCTTTTATGATTATTATTTGTCATCCAAATTGCAATCGTAACTGAAAGACCTAAAACGGTTGCAAGTGACGAAAAAAAGTAATTATAAAAAAGTAATTCAGATTTTTCTAAAATGAATAAATCAGCAGATAAAGTGGTGAAAAACCTAAATAATTCTCGGAAATAATTAAACGTTAATGAAATTATAATTGCAGAAAATAAACCTGAAATTATTCCAATCCAAAATCTTTGTTTCCCAATTTTTTGAATAGATATTTCTTCTTTCCTTAATTTTCCTTTCATTTATGGATTTCGTTTTTAATGTCTCGTCCTGAAATATGGCTACAGGTTAAAATTTATTTTTAAGCTGATAATTTATATACCATATTCGGTGTTTTATAACCTAAAGATAAGTGTAATCTTATTTCGTTGTATAAATTAATTGC
>NZ_JBEFOE010000002.1:0-4641 GCF_045063585.1 Polaribacter sp. Asnod1-A03
GCAATTAATTTATACAACGAAATAAGATTACACTTATCTTTAGGTTATAAAACACCGAATATGGTATATAAATTATCAGCTTAAAAATAAATTTTAACCTGTAGCCATATTTCAGGACGAGACATATAACAAAACCGATTATGACGCAAACTTTACTTTTTATTTTAGTCATTTTAATCGGACTTTATTAGGCTTATAAACACGGAAATAAAGCGAAAAAAGATATTCAAAAACATAATCAAAAATCCAATAAAGAAATTCCATCAACTATGGTTTTATGGGAAGATGACTATTTAATGGTTGAAATTATGTCTTCAAAAAATATTGATTTTGCAAAAAAACAACTCGGAAAAATAACTGACTCAACTGAAATTAGAAAAATTGAAACAAAAGAATTAGAAATTTCGAAAACGGAATTAATTGACTTACTCAAAACTGCGGAATTGCAAGAGTATGAAAAGATTAGTTATGCTGGAATTGGTGAACCACACGTTTTGGAAGACCCTAAGTCAAGAGCATTTGGAAGTTTAATTAGCGCTATTTTCTTTGATGGAGAAACCGATAAGGTTGAAAACATTTGGTTATCGTCTTTTAATTGGCCAGAAATAAATAAAACTAATATTATCAACGGACTTAACGAGATTGGAAAAAAATATGATATGATTTTGGTAGATAATTATCCTATACAGAACAAAATAGTGAATTTAAAAGACAAAATTGAAGTTCAAAATTATTTAGATATATATATTGAACGACATAGTAAAAAATAAATACTGTGGGCAACACCGTGTATAATTAATTGCTTTGGCAAGTGCTTATTTGGAAAATTCCTTCGGAATTTTCTCGCGCTCGTTTTTGTTTACTAAATTAGTTGCTTAAACACGCAACTAACCATACACAAAACCGTTGGGCATAATTAAAAACGAATGAGAATTATCGAGATAAATGGGAACAAATTTTCAAATCAAAAAGGTTTTTATCGAGAAGTGGAATCAAAAATGACTTCAGGTTTAAATTGGAAAATTGGTCGAAATTTAGATGCTTTTAATGACGTTTTGTCTGGCGGATTTGGAGTTCACGAAGTGAACGAGAAATATATTTTAAAATGGCATAGAAGCGAAAAAGCAAATCGGAATTGAAATATTTTGACAGAATAATAGAAATAATAAAAGAACACGAAAATATAGAATTACAATTAACATAAATGCTATTCTGGAAAACTGAAAATAGAATTGAACCCAAACAAGAATTTTACTCAAAGATTAGAGAGTATTATATTGGAATTGCTGAAAATCAAATCCCATTGGAATTACTAAATGAAATAATTTTAAAAGTAACAGAAAGGATTTATAGCGATTATAAGCGATTTTGGAAACAATATCCTAAATCCCGAAAAAGGTATTCAACTTTAAAAATGGCAGATATTGAGAATCCATTCATTCACTTTATGATAACTGATTTTTTTCAAGAAAAGAATATCGCAGAAAGTCGGAATTTCTCAAAAATTCTGTTTAAAAAGAATGAAAAGGAATTAAATGAACATTTGGAATATAAAAACTGGTACGAAACGAAATAAAAACTATGCCCAACACCATATATAATTTATTGCTGGCAAATTGCTTACTTGCGAAAATCCGCGAGGATTTTCTTGGTCAGTTTTTATTTACTAAATTAGGTGCTTAACCACGCAACAAACCATATATAAACACGTTAGGGTTAATTAAAAAAAACATTTCGTCTTCGAAAATTAACAATTCGGAAAGAAAAAAATTAAATAGAAATTATCTAAAACTATATTTGAGTTCACAAACAAACCAATCCAAATGAACAAGACTTTTAGAATTTTAAAAAAGATAATTTTATATACTTTTTCAATATTAGTTCTTCTTTCAATAGTAGGTTATATTTATCTATACAAACTTCCTAAAGGACCAGAAATTACAGAAAATATCAAAATAAAAAATGGTCAAGATTCTTTTGTTATGTATGCCTACAAGCAAAGTGAAAGAAAATCTATTAAAGTTTGGACATTCAAACCTGAAAACTGGAAAAATGAAGATAAGATAGTTTTCGTTATGCACGGAGGTGGAAGAAATGCTGATGACTATCTTAATGCTTGGATTGAAATTGCCAAAAAGAACAATTTATTAATAATAGCACCTGAATTTGAAAATAAGTTTTCAAAATATACAACTAACGATTATCAAGAAGGAAATTTATTCACTTTTTTCGGGACTCAAAACCCGAAAAAGGAATGGGCCTATACAGCAGTGGAAAATATATTTGACCATATCAAATCAATTAATAATATATCGAATGAAAATTACGACATCTTTGGACATTCTGCTGGTGGACAATTTGTTCATAGAATGATATTGTTAATGCCTGAATCGAGAATTAGAACAGCTATTTCAGCTAATTCTGGATTTTATAGCTTACCAAAAGAGAATCTTGAATTTCCTTACGGTATTAAAAATACAGGAATGAATTTGAAATCTGACTTACAGAAATCTTATAAAAAAAGATTGATTATTCTATTAGGAGAGTTAGATAATGACCCAAATTTAGGAACTTTCAGAACAACTAATTTAGCAATGGAACAAGGAGCTCACAGATTAGAGCGTGGAACAAATTTTTATAACGTAAATAAGGAATTAACAAACAAAAATAATTGGATATTTAACTGGAAAATTGACACAATAGAAAATGTAGGTCACAATTATAAAAAGATGTCTGAAAGTTCAATTGAATGGATAAATAACTAACCCTAACACCGTGTATAATTAATTGCTTTGTTTCTGCCTACTTGTGAATATTCCTGCGGAATATTCACGGGTTCGTAAAAGTTTGCTAAATTAGTTGCTTAACCACGCAACTAACCATACACAATCACGTTGTGCATAATGTCTCACTCAGACCAAAAAACCTAAATGAAAAAAGAATTAAACAACAAATACGAAATTAGGTTAGATTTTAAAAGAGAAACTGAAAATCCAAGTAGACTTTTTAGAGCGTTTGCAGAAATGATTGATGGTGTAAATAATTTAGACCATTTAATAGCTGAAACAGTTAATAGTTCTGTAAAATCAAAAATAGTTTTAGATGATATTGAAAAAGGTTCAATAATTGGTCGATTTTGGAGTGCTTTGACAATTAATGAAGAAAGTAAAATTGACAATTCACCAGAAAGTGAACAAATTGAAGAATATATTGAAGAATCTCGAGCTGAATCTTTAAAGTTCATTTCAGAACAAAAATCCTCTGTTGAGGATTTAAAAGAGTTAGCTAATAATTTAGAAAAAATTGCTAAAGAAAAATCATTAGCTGATTCTTTTAATTATGCAGAACACGATATTCTAAAATTAGCAAAAACAATAAATAAAATTAATGAATCTACTCAAGAACTGAACGAAAAGGAATCTTTTGAATTAAAATCTAAAAACAGAGAAATAAAAAATATTAAATCCGGAACAGAAAAAATTGATATTGATGCTGTAGAAAACGCTCTAACTGAAAATGAAATAGTGAATGAAACAGAAATGATATATTTAATAAAAAAACCAGATTTTTTAGGAGATTCTGCTTGGTCTTTCAAACACGGAAATAAATCAGCTTCTATTAAAATTTCTCACATAGATTGGTTGGAAAAATTTCATTCAGGAAAAACAATTGTAGTTCCTGGGGATTCTTTAAAAGTAAAGGTCAAGCAAACCTCTAAATATAATACAAATGGTTATTTGATATCAGATAAATTAGAAATCATTGAAGTATTAGATGTAATACATAATAATTAATGAAAGTAGATAAAACTATAAAATATATTCTATCATCAGAATTTCTATTTACATTGTTACCAATTGTAATTTTAGTAATGGTTCGCCTATTTCAAAATGACTTTAAATCAATTTTTTATAATACTGAGTGGTCAGTAATAGCAATAATATTATTTGGACAGTCTGTTGTGAAATTTTCATCAGGAATTTCCAATACAAATGAGAAAGTAAGGTGGCAATTTGTTGCTTTAATTATTTCATTGATAATTATTTTTGGTTTAGTTCCTTCTGTAATAATATTAATACTAAACTTAATTAATACCGAAATTCATTTTGGAATGTACATTGCTCAATTTATTATATTTCTAATAAGTTGTTTTGTATTTTTTATAGTTGGTTCTATTGGACAAAAAATGTTAGACGAATAAAAACATTATGCACAACAACATATATAATTTATTGCTGGCAAAAAGCTTACTTACGAAAATCCTCTCGGATTTTCTTTGTCAGTAATTATTTACTAAATTAGGTGCTTAAACCACGCAACAAACCATATATAAACACGTTAGCTTTAATTAAGAAAAAAAATGGAGAAATCAGAATCAGGTTCGCCTATATATCGATATGAAGAATCAGACCAAAAGGAATTTGAAGGAGCGTCTGGCGAACCATCAATAGAAGAAATATCAGACCACATTGAAAAGCATATTGGTGAAATCGAAATGGTTTTTCACGAAATAGTATCTGAACAGGTTCATATAGATATTCATTGGGTAAAACCAACAAAAGATAAACCTTTTCATACATTAGTCACATCTGGAATGAGTGACAAACCTATGAATACACCTGATGGAGTTGAGAATTGTGA
>NZ_JBEFOE010000003.1:0-3647 GCF_045063585.1 Polaribacter sp. Asnod1-A03
CTTTTTAGGCGTCATAAAACACAAACAATTATTAGTTAATTGATGTTGTGTTAAAGTTTCTGTACTAAAAGGATTCATGGTAATAATCCAAGTGCCTGTAGATAATAAAATAAACTTATTGTCTTTTTCTTTCTCTAAAATAGGGATTATAGACGACGAACTATCGTGCAACCCAGAACCAACTGCAACTTGTTGTCCGTTTACATCAGTTAAAATTGCTTTTTCTCCGTTTACGGGTTCTGGTAAATTGATACCGGTATTTTTTAACCATGGATGATAATCCATAGTATCAAAATTCCAAGTAGCTGTATGTGCACCAATAGACGTAAAATCTGCAGTTACTTTTTGTGTAAATAAGTAACTAAGATATTGTGGATAATGTAATATCGAATGAACTCTTGCCCAAGTTTCTGGTTTGTCTTTTTGCATCCAAAGCATTTGCAAACCTGTATTTAACATACCATAAGCAGGAGATGCTGTTGCTCTAGAAAATTCTTCTACTCCTCCATTTAATTGATAAAAATCTTTAAAGTCATCAATATCTAAAGGTTTTAAGTAGTTATACAAAGGTGCAATTCTATTGCCTTCTTTATCCAAATAAATAAGTGAAGCTCCGTGAGTTGAAAAATTAATTGCTTTTAAGTTATAAGAAGAATTGTTTTGTACTTTTTTAATTTCTTCAAAAATCCATTTTGTTATAGTATCTAGATCATCACAAGGAAAACCATCTTCATCTAATACTTCTTTGAATTTTGTAGAATTTCGAAAACATACTTCAAAATTTTCATCAAATAAAAATATTTTTTTATTCGTTTTTCCTATATCTATAACTGCGATTACGTTTTTCATTCTTATTGAAGTTTAAAAATGAAAAAGCTTCCTTTTAACAGTTACTAGAAATAGTTAAAAGGAGAAACTTTATCATTACCAAAAAAAGAATCGACAAACAAAACAAACAATTCTAAAAATTTGCCTGCCAATTCTGCTTAAAAATATTTTTTATGATTCTTTAAAACCATATAATGGTCCATAATTTTTACAAGCTCTATAATCTGCTCCTTCTAATCCTTCTCCAAAAGCAGACCAAGCACTTGGTCTAAATACATCATTTTCATCTACATTATGCATGTTTACTGGAATACGTAACATGGCTGCTAATGAAATTAAATCTGCTCCAATATGTCCGTGTGAAATTGCCCCATGGTTTGCACCCCATTTCGCCATTACTGTATAAGCATCTTTAAAAAACCCTTTACCTGTTGTTCTTGGCACAAACCAAGTTGTTGGCCATGTAGGATCTGTTCTTTCATCTAAAATAGTATGAATATCTTCTGGTAACTCTACACTCCAACCTTCAACTATTTGTAAAACGGGCCCAATCCCTTTTATTAGATTTACTCTACACATGGTTAATGGCATCTCTGCTTTGGTTAAAAATTGAGATGAAAATCCTCCTCCTCTAAAATATTCAAAAGTTGCTGGTGGCCATTTTGTATTATCTAAACAATTCTGAACGTCTTCTTCTGTTATATCCCAAAATGGTTTCATTGTTGGATTCCCTTCACTATCCTTCTGTTGAGCTGTTGCATCTAAAGTTGTAGATCCTGAATTGATTAAATGAATGATTCCATCTTTTGCAATTCCTGTTAATTTTTTACCCGTTACTCTTTCTACAGATTCTGGACTCCAATACGTTCTTACATCAGAAAATAATTGTGCTTTATTTGTTAATAAATGACCGAACAACATAGAAATTGCATTTAAACAATCGTTTTCTGTAGCAAAAGTATATGCCTGACGAATTCCATTCCAATCAAAAGAAGAATTTAAAATAGATTCTGTAAAATCTGCATTTGGTTGATAATCGGTCCATTGACGCTGTCCTTGAAAACCTCCCATAATGGCATTTCTCCCTTTAGATTCTTCACCAAAACCCATTTCTTTTAATTTCGGATTTCCATTCATTAAATCTTTACAGATTAAGGTCATTTTCACAACCTTTTCCCATTCTTTTTCTTTTTCTTCGGATGATTTTTGGGTTTCAACACTATTACGATCTTCTCCTTCTTTACAGTTTTCTTTGGTCCAAGCTAATGCTTTTTCAAACTCTTCTTTATCATAAATACCTTTATCCATTCGTCTTAAAAGTTCTACAGATTCTACAAACTCTGCTCTAACTCCTAAATAATCTTGTAAAAAGTTTACATCTACCATAGATCCTGCAATTCCCATAGAGCTATATCCTATCGATAAATAAGATTTTCCTTTCATTTGAGCAACGGCTAATGCACCTTTTACAAATCGTAATATCTTTTCTGAAACATCATTTGGAATCGTTTGATCTCCTCCATCTTGCACTTCTTTTCCATAGATTCCAAAAGCGGGTAATCCTTTTTGAGAATACCCTGCCAAAGCTGCGGCTAAATAAACTGCACCTGGTCTTTCTGTTCCGTTAAATCCCCAAACTGCTTTTGGCGTTAACGGATCTGTATCCATCACTTCTGTACCATAACACCAACAAGGCGTTACTGTTAAAGAAACCTCTACTCCTTCTCTTTTAAATTTATCTGCACAAGCTGCTGCATCTGCTACACCACCAATTGTTGTATCCGCAATAACACATTCTATTTTTTCTCCACTAGGAAAACGCAATGTATCTTCAATTAACTTTGCTGCGGCTTTTGCCATATCCATTGTCTGAACCTCTAAAGATTCTCTTACGCCTAATTCTCGTCCATCAATTACAGGACGAATTCCTACTTTTGGTAATCTACCTATTAATCTGCTCATGATTTTTTAATGCTTTTAATTTATATAAACTGCTCTAATTCTGTTAACTGCTCGTTAGACAATCCTGCCGGCTTAAAACCTGCTGACCAACATGTTAACAATAATTTAGCGCCTTTGTTTGCTACATCTAAAAAGTCCCAAGCTTTCATAACATCTGGCGCTGTAGAAGTAGCCCCGTGTTTTTCCCAAAGAGAAACGTTTCTTGTTTTAAAAGCTTCCATAGTAACTTCTGCTAATGCAGCTGTACTAGACAATGCATAAGGTGTACAATGCACTCCTTTTGGTACAAATACTTTAACCTCTGGACACATCATCCATAATTGTCTATTCAATTCTTCTTCATTATCAAATAATTCATGGTGACTCATGCAAATTAATTCGATTGGGTGTGTATGAACAACCGCTAAATTTTCTGGGTGATATTTTGAGTTAAATAAATGAATACTTGCATGTGAAATTAACTCGCAAGTTGGTCCAAAATTTGGTCGTTTTCCTCCCCAAATAATAGAATATGCTGTTGCAGTTTCGTTTATGTAAAGAATGCAAGAAACCTCTTCTAACATATCCACTAAATCTCGTAAATAACAACCTGTACCTGTAATATAAATTACAAATCCGGCTGATTCTTTAGGGAAATCGAAAGGCACTTCTGCACCAATTCCTTGCACTTCTTCTTTTGTGAAAAATGAAGTTAAATTCATTGATATATTTCCTGCATTTCTTTCTGCCCATTCACGTTGCCATAAATAACCTGCAACTTTAGATACTTTATTTAATTCTTCTGTTACTTGTAAAGGAAGATTTAGTGTTTTCATAATATTTAAGTAAATTTGATGTAACAAAGATATTAGTGATTT
>NZ_JBEFOE010000004.1:0-1899 GCF_045063585.1 Polaribacter sp. Asnod1-A03
GGATTTGAGAAGCGTTTTGAAAACATCGGAACGGTAGTTTATTCAGACTCCACATCGGCCTCCCAGTCTATTGCTAAAGAAATAGCAAGTTTAATAAAGGTAAAACAAAGTCAAAAACAACCATGTATTTTAGGGTTGGCAACCGGTTCTTCACCCAAGGGATTGTATGCAGAATTAGTACGTTTGCATAAAGAAGAAGGTTTGAGTTTTAAGAATGTAGTTTCTTTTAATTTGGATGAATACTACCCAATGGAACCAGATTCTGTAAATAGTTATGTTCGTTTTATGAATGAACAACTATTTAACCATGTTGATATCTTACCAGAAAACTGTTATGTACCAGACGGAACCTTACCAAAAGATAAGATTAGAGAATATTGTAGTCAGTACGAAGCAAAGATTGAAGCTTTAGGCGGTATCGATTTACAAATCTTAGGAATTGGAGGCAACGGACACATTGGTTTTAACGAGTCAGGATCTTTACAAAATTCAAAAACTAGATTAGTAGCTTTAGATCATATTACAAGAGTTGCCGCAAGTGGAGATTTTTCTGGATTAGCCAATACCCCAAGAACTGCAATTACTTTAGGAGTAAAGAAAATAATGGAAGCCAAAAGAGTAATCCTAATGGCTTGGGGAGAAAGCAAATCTAACATTATAAAAGAATCTGTAGAAGATGCAGTAACCAGTCATGTACCTGCTTCTTATTTACAAGAACATAATAATGCAGTATTTGTTTTAGATCAAGCAGCCGCTTCTAAGCTAACAAGAATCAATACACCTTGGTTGGTAGAGAAAATTATCTGGACAGACCAATTGATTAGAAAAGCAGTTTTAAGCTTAGCACTTTCATTAAAAAAACCAATTTTAATGTTGACAGATGCTGATTATATAGAAAACGGTATGAGTGATTTGTTGGCAGATTCCGGACCAGCATATGACATCAATATAAAAATATTTAACAAACTACAGAATACAATTACTGGATGGCCAGGAGGCAAGCCAAATTCTGATGATGCTAAAAGACCAGAGAGATCTACACCAGAAAAAAAACGTGTTTTAATCTTTAGTCCACACCCAGACGATGATGTAATTAGTATGGGAGGAACCTTTAAAAGATTACATGAACAAGGACATGAAGTACATTTAGGATATCAAACCTCAGGAAATATTGCAGTTGCAGATGATGAAGCGCTAAGATTTGCAAGTTTTGTATGTGATTACAACGAAAAATTTGGGATAGAAAGTCCAGAAGCAGAAGACATCTTTAAAAAAGCAGTAACTTTTTTAAAGAATAAAAAAACAAGTGAAGTAGACTCTTTAGAAGTAAGAAAAATAAAAGGGTTGATCAGACAAGGAGAAGCAAGAGCTGGGTGTCATTTTATCGGATTGCCAGATACTCAAATTCATTTTATGGAATTACCATTTTATGAAACCGGAGCAATCAAGAAAAATCCAATAGGAATTGCAGATGTAGAAATTACGAAAGCTTTAATCGAAAAGATTAAGCCTCATCAAATTTATGCAGCAGGAGATTTAGCAGATCCACACGGAACACACAAAGTATGTTTAGATGCTATTTTTGCCGCAGTAAAAGAATTAAAGCCAAAGAAGTTTATGGATGACTGTTGGGTTTGGTTGTATAGAGGTGCATGGCAAGAATGGGGAGTAGATGAGATAGAAATGGCAGTACCAATGGGACCAGACCAAGTATTAGAAAAGCGAAAAGCCATTTTTAAACATCAATCACAAAAAGACGGAGTTGTTTTTCAAGGAACTGATAGTAGAGAGTTTTGGCAACGAGCAGAAGACAGAAATAAAGAAACAGCGGAATTATATGATCAATTAGGATTGTCTCATTACGCAGCAATGGAAGCTTTTGTAAGATGGCATTATTAA
>NZ_JBEFOE010000005.1:0-2306 GCF_045063585.1 Polaribacter sp. Asnod1-A03
CTTTGTCATTTTTGTACATAATGTTTAAAATTATGTAGCCTTTATTCAGGACGGGTCAAAATGACGCACAACGTTGTTGTGTAAGGAAAGTTGCGTAGTTTAAGCAATAAAGTTAGTAAATAAAACACGAACCAAGAAAATCCGCGAGGATTTTCGTAAGTATACTTTTACCAGCAATTTTTTTTACACGGTGTTAGGGGTAGTTATATTCTATAAGTTATAATATCTCAAATACATTTCTTTTGTAATGTATTCTCTTTTTGATTTGATTAAAATATCATACATTTTTTTTCCGAAAATTGGTTCAACTGACATTATGTAGTGAATCCAACCAAAAAGTCTGTGTTGTGTTTTTATAATTTCCTCGTTAATTTCGTGCTGAAATTCGGGAGATTTATAATCATAATTAACATTTGAATTTTTCAACCTTCTTATGGCATGTTTTTTATAGCCTAATTTACTAATACAATGAACTTCTAGCTTTATATTTCTTTTTATTTTTTTTGGTATTCTAGGGGTTTTTTTATCAAATATTGTAAGTCCAGTTACAAATTGGTAATGACCTCGTTTTGCTTTATTTGTCTTTTTTTTATTCAGTTCAAATCCATGTTTGAGCATCAAGTCTTCAATTACATTTACTTCAGGAACATATTTGTCAGAGGATAAGCTTAAATCATCTGCATACCTAGTATAAGCTACGTTTTCACCACATAACTTAATCATTTCTTTATCGAATGAGTCGGTAACAATATTTGCAATTGTTGGACTAGTACAGAAACCTTGTACTAAATGGCCATTAATTGTAACTAGATTTGATATGTTCTCAGCAATATTTCTTTGGAATCCTAAAGACGTTAGACTTTCTGATATCATGTCTACAGAAATTGATTCAAAATAGTTTTTTATATCTAATGAAAGAAGAATGTTTTTTGCTAAATGTGGTTTTGCATTTGTCTTTGTACTTCTTCCTTTAATAAAACCATGTACACAATCTTCAGCTAAAAATATAGTAGATAAATAATTATTTAAAATTTTTAAAGTACTCTCAAGTTGAAAGTCTGAAATGGAATGAACTCCTCTAAAACCTGCTGTCTTACCTTTCTTTTTAATGTAAAATTTGTCAATATATATTTCATTATTTTCTTTAATGATGTAATCATCGGAAGGTTTATTATTTTCTGTACTCTCAATAATATTGTATTCTTTACTAATAGCATTTTCAAGAAAAGTTAAATTACACCTTAAATAATTAGCTAATTGAGTTATATTTTTTATTGATTGATGAGTCATAGAATTTTTAATAGAAGTGAGCGACAAGGTAAGATAGATAGTAATGTCATAATCCGAATACGAAATCATATCCGATTGAATTACCTTGACCGCTCACTAAACTCTTTATTTAAATTATCAAAACTGACTTGAAATTCTTGTTTTTTCTTTCTACTTAAATAGACATTAGTATGGAGGAAATTAATTACAGCAATCTTAGGAGCTAAGATATCAAAATTTTGCTTCATTCTTTCCATTATTTTATCTTTTGTTAATAAATGATAAAAAACAAAATTTAAATAATCAATAATCCCCATATTCAATTCATCTTTTCCTACGATTTGATATTCACAGTCATGACTTTTATCTAGAGTTTTAAATATTTCTTCTAGGATTAAATTCAATGGTTTTTTCGATATTTTTATTGTTTCAAAAATAAATATATTCTTATCTCCTTTATTTTTTATAATTCTATCCATTAACAATTTTCTTAATGAAAATGAGAATATTTCAAATTCTTCTTTATTTTCTAAATTTTTAAAATATTCAGTTTCTTTATTTAAAATAACAAAATAAGATCTGTAATCTAAAAGAGGTAGTAATTTGTAAACGTCTGCTCTCATATCCATATTATTCTCAGTAGCATGAAATCCTTCCTTTTTTATCCTTTCTGAAAATTCTTGATAGTATAAATTATCAATTAGTTCGCTTTTTAATTTTTCGAGAGCATTACTTATTGTATTTGGAGAATCAGTTTTAATACATCCGTGAATAAAAATTTTTGAATTGTTGCCTATACTTCCAGATTCATCAATGTAAAAGTAATTAGTTTTTTTTGAAGTCGTTTTCATTTATTTTTTCGTATAATTTCATACTTATAAATCATCTGGTTAATTACCCCTAACGTGTTTGTATAAGAATAGTTGCGGGTTTGTATGCGAGGATTTTCCGCAGGAAAATCAGACGTTACAAACACGCAACGACCTTTGATTAAGCACTAAACCGCGATTATTTTTATACGGTGTTGTACATAGTGC
>NZ_JBEFOE010000006.1:0-6357 GCF_045063585.1 Polaribacter sp. Asnod1-A03
AATGCAATTAATTTATACAACGAAATAAGATTACACTTATCTTTAGGTTATAAAACACCGAATATGGTATATAAATTATCAGCTTAAAAATAAATTTTAACCTGTAGCCATATTTCAGGACGAGACACAAGGCAAAAACCAATCTGAACTAATAAAAAAAATGGAAAAAGACTATTTCCTTTTAGAGGACAAAAAGAAGGAAATTGAATCTAAGTTCTTAATCAAAAACGGTTGGTTAAAAATATATGAAGACGATTCTAAAGACTTTGACGATTCTGCTGGAATATATTGCTGTCTAATATCAAACGACAAAGTTGAGAAATACAGCGAGGACTATAATTGGCCACTTTCTATGGGAAGTGAAGGAAAACCATCTGTTTATGGAGATAATACATATAAATCCAATGACGAAGAAGGTTTAGAACCTTTTTTACTTTACAAAAATTTTTCATTACAGGAAACTTCAATAAAGTATATAGATGTAGCGGAAGAATTTGTTCTTTACTTTCGACTTTACGAAAAAGGAAATGACAAACAAAACCGCACATTTTATTATGTTAGCGATTATGGAGAATTGGACGAAGTACTTACTATTGAGCCAAAATTGATTAAAGTTAAAATCAAGTATTTGAGGGAATATATCACAATGAGAGATATGAACTTTGTGGTTTGCTATGATTTTATGAGATTGCAAAAAGAAATTCCTTCAGATTGGAACATCAAACACAAGGATGAACTAATAAAAGAAAACGACTTTATTTACAGTCATTTAATTAGAAATGTATCCGACAAAACTCAAAGTTGGGTAATGGGAAAAGTATTCATTAAACCAAATGACATAAAAAAATCGCATTTTGACTTCGGAGAATCAAAAAACGAAAGTTTCATAACTGAAATCGATGATGAGGGGGAATTAATTTATGAAGATTGCGGAGAAAAGGACGGAAATCATTTTAAAGTTACCTATTTCAAAAAAGAAGTTTTAAACAAATATTACAATGAACCAAACAAATATCAAGTTGATGGATTTAGCGTTGGTTCAAAATTTTTTAGATTAAAAATAGATAATAATGTAGATGAGTATATTCCAGTATTTCTTACTAATTTAAGGATGCTTCCAGAATTGGAACAACTTCATTGGAAACAATACAATATTCCGCCAAAAGAAGGAATGAATATCAGCCAAACTTATTATAGGACAATGATAGAAGGAGAATGGGCGGAGCAACCTGAAACGGTTGATTTATTTTTTAAATCAAAATATAAGAGTTTTAATAAAAAGTGGGAAGATAAATTTGGTTGGAAATTATATAAACCTTTATCGAAAACTGATGAATATCTATTTACAGCATTACATAAAATAACATCCAACAATGTCAAAGCATTTTGTGAGCAAACATTGACTATTGTAAAACTAACAGTTGACAGATTAAATGAAAAAGAGTTAACCAAAGATTTAGATTCAAAAGTTAAAGGTAGTATTACGAAATTTGAAAAATTTTTAGAATCTAAAGGAATGAATATTCCTGATATGTTTGAGTTTTTAAGAAACCTTCAAAATTTGAGGTCTGGATTAATTGCTCACACATTTAGTGAATCAAATAAGGATTATAAAAAAGCACTGAAATATTTCGGAATTGAAAGTGATAATTATGTTAAGGTTATGGAAGTAATATTTGTTAAATCTTTATATACTTTCAATACTTTAGAAACATATTTTGAATTAAACAAGGAAAAGCCCAGTGGCTAACACCGTATATAATTTATTGCTGGCTTATTGCTTACTTACGAAAGTCCTCGCGGACTTTCTTGGTCGGTAATTATTTACTAAATTAGGTGCTTAAAACACGCAACAAACCATATACAACAACGTTGGGCACAATAATGAAAAAATGAGTTATGAAATAATTAACAACATCACAGGACAATTTCTTTTAAGTTCAGATATTAATAAAAGTACTCTTAAGAAATTACTCAAGCATTCAAATCTGAATTCTATTCAATTTAGCGAACCAGTAACTGACAATAATGTATGGGTTAATATCAAGGAAATAATATTCCAACGAAAACCAGAATTGGAATTATACGTTTATTCAAATCATAATAAACCTTGGGATTTGTCATTTTTAGAATTATTTCCCAATCTTAAAGCTTTCGGAGTCAGCGGTTATATGGAATGCTCAAATATTAATTCAATTGGCAGTCTTAATAACTTAAAATCACTATCAATCAATATTTACAACTTAGAAAATATTGATTTTTTGGACAAGATTAATTCTTCTTTAAAATCACTAATTTTAGGCAACACTAAATCAAAAAAATTTGACATATCAATTTTATCAAGATTTGATAATTTAGTAAATTTATCAGTTTGGGGCCATAAACGAGGTGTCGAAGAAATTTCTAAATTATCCTCTTTAGAGAAACTTCAACTTTCTGTTAATCTCGAAAATTTAGATTTCATTTCGCATCTGGACAAATTACGGTCTGTCAAATTGAGTTTTAGTGAAATTAAAAATCTAAATGCATTAACTAAATTAAAGTCCCTTAAATATCTTGATATTTATCAGTTGAGGAAATTAAGCAATATTGAATTTATTTCAGAGTTAAAAAGTCTTAAATACCTTGTATTGGCTAATTTACCAAACATTGTGAATCTTCCTGATTTTAGTCTTAATAAGCAATTAAGAAGAATTGATTTTGAAAATTTGAAAGGATTAACAAATTTAAAGAGTATAGAATTTGCAGAAGTTCTAGAAGAATTTCGATTTGTGAATTGTAGTCACTTACAGCCTGATGACTTACTTCCTGTTTTAAGGAATAAGTCCATAAAGGATGCAATAGCAGGTTTTGGGAGTAATATAAAGAATAATAAATTTGACCAACTTAAGACTGAATTCGGAATGAAAAAACATAATTGGAATGAATTTATATTTAAGTAAATTACTATGCCCAACACCGTGTATAATTAATTGCTGCTTTTAGCTCACTTGGAAAATCCTTCGGATTTTCGCCGTTCGTGATTTATTTAGTAGATTAGTTGCTTAAACACGCAACTAATCATAACACAAACACGTTGTGTGTAATGCAAAAAATGAACTTACATCTATAAATGAAGGAAATTACATTAAAAATTTTATCCATTCTAAGACCATCAATTGAAAAGTGGATTGTTAGAACAATAATAACTGCAGGAGTTTTATTAATCACTAATGGAGTTCAGGGTTTCTCTTGGGTAGTCGAATTATTTCTTCGTATTTTAAAAATTGAAAGCAAAAATAAATTTGGTGTAGATTATTCAATTGATTCTATAAATTGGGTATCAGTTATAATTGGATTGTGTTTAATTATATCAGGTTTACTACTACATAATTGGTATAAGAATTCTGAATTAAAATTAAAAAAATCTAAAAAACTATTTATTTCTATTATTCATAAATCGATTGATGATTTCATTAGTCCTGACTATTCAAAAATAGACAATTTAAATACTGAAAATATTGAAATTAAGGAAATTGAAATAGACCAAACAATGATATACAAAAATGGAAATCTTGAATATCCTGAGGCTTCATTATTATACCAAAATGATATATTATCAAAAATAAAAGCTTTAACAAATAATATTAGTGACTTTGAAATAGCATATTTTGGTTTAGCTCATATTCCACTTATTTGGAACTTGGGAACTACAATTGCAGATAAATTTTATATAAACTATTATGAATTTGATAGACATTCTACAACTTGGAAACAATTAATTGAGACATCGAATACTAATGAAAATTTATTAAGCTAAGAAACTATTAATAACAACAATGCAAGTAATAATGCAGTAATAAAAATTGAAATCAGCTTTGATATTCAAGATGCAGAAATTTGGCAAGTAGTTAATCATTCAAAATATTTTTCTACTATAAAACTAAATTCAATAGGTCTTGATAAAATTAAAAATTTAAATCAAATTGAAACTTTGACAAAACGCTTTAGAAGTGAAGTTGACCAAATTATTAAAGATTCAAGCATAGAAAATATTCACATTTTTTATTCTGGACCAGCTTCTCTTTCATTGGCGTTAAGTAGAAAAATAAGTAAAAGAACTGACCCAAATTATATAATATATAACTACACACGAAATACAATTCCCAAATATAAATGGTCGGTCAAAATATCAAATAATAATCCAGAAATTTTAAAGTATTAATGTTCAATTATAATTCAAATCTTAATCAATTTTACAATGATAAAGTTAGATTAAAAGACACTGATAAATCCTTAATACGTGGATATAAAGACAAAAATATTAATAGAATAATATCTGGTATTAATATAATTAATCAAGAAGAAAATAAGTCATACCCAATTCCATCATTTATAGAACAAGGAAGTATTGCTATGAGCACTACAAATCAATCTGAAGATAATGATTATGATATTGATGTAGCGGTTATATTTCCTAAAAATTCAATTTTCAACAATCCACTTGAAGCAAGAAAATTTGTTGCAAAAGCATTGAATAAAAATACAGCAAATTTTAGTAAACCTGCAGAAGCAAGAACAAATGCTGTTACAGTTTGGTATAGTGAAGGATATCATGTGGATTTTGCAGTTTACAGAACTTTTGAAGAGTATTTTCAAGTTAAATATGAGCACGCAAGCACAGAATGGTTAGATAGGAATCCCAAAGCTATAACTGAATGGTTTTTAAATAAGGTATCTTCTTTAAGTCCAAATAATAATTTTTCAACAGTTGAAAAATCACAATTACGCAAGATTGTGAGACTTTTAAAAAGGTTTAGTAAATCTAGATTAAACTGGAATTTACCTGGAGGGTTTATTTTATCCATCCTAGCTATTGAATGTTATGTACCCAACACGACAAAAGATGATATCTCATTTATTCAAACACTATCAAAAATCTGTAATAGACTAAAAAATAATAGAAAAATTTATAATCCTGTGAATTATCAAATTGAGCTAACGCTCAATAAAAGTCTGCAACATCAACTTACCAGATTAAGTGAAAAATTAGATAGATTTATGTCTAAATCTGAAGTTCTATATTTAAATGATTGTAATGAAGAAAAAGCAAGTAGCTTTTACAAATGGATTTTTAATATTCAAGCAGAAGATAAAACACTTAGTTATATAAAAGAATATTCGCTAACTGAACAAAGTGCTTTTAATGTATCAGTTCATCGTGGCAAAACATTTGGAGCAATAATGCAAAACATTCCAAGCGGTAAACTTAAAATTCATAAAAAATTATGGATTAAATTTACTTTAGTTAGTAATGTTGAACCACCTTTTGACATAAAATGGATTGTAGAAAATGATGGAGATGAAGCAAAAGCTGTTCCTGATTTAGGACATGAATCATGGGATTATAATTGTACACGTCAAACTAACACACATTGGGAAAGAACTGCATATAAAGGAATTCATAAATTAAATGCAGAAATATATAAATCTGGAATAAAAGTAGAAACGAAAAAATTTGAAGTTAAAATTATAAAATAGAAAACACTACACACAACACCGTATATAATTTATTGCTGGCTTTTTGCATACTTACGAAAGTCCTCGCGGACTTTCTTGGTAGGTAATTATTTACTAAATTAGTTGCTTAAAGCACGCAACAAACCATATACAAAACCGTTGGCAACAATATCCGAACGAAATGCAAAAAAATGAGAAACATAATACTTCTGACTATAATATTGACTTTCACATCTCAATTGAAAGCACAAAATTATGATTTACCACCAAATCCAAAAGCTGGAAAATGTTACGAAAGATGCTTTGATTATGAAAAGAAATTTGAATGGAAAGAAGTTGATTGCGAAAAAATAAAAGCGGAAAGGAATAAAGAAAAAACTAAAGAGGAACTTATAAAAATTGAGCAGAATAAACTCAAAATGAAAAAGTACCAAGAGAAATTAAAGGAATTTGGATACGAAGTTGATATTAATGGGATTGCTGACAATAAAACAATTCTTGCACATCACAAATATTTGAAAAAAAAGAAAAAAGAAGAAAAACAGAAACCAAAAGCTGAAAAAAGAAAAGCAAAATCGGAATAAAAATACTGTTGCCAACAATGCATATATTTTATTGCTAGGTTCTAGCCTGCTTACGAAAGTCCTCGCGGACTTTATATTCGGTTTTTATTTACTAACTTAGTAACTTAATCACGCAACAAACCATATACTAAACCGTTGTGCGTAATCTTGACCCGTCCTGAATAAAGGCTACATAATTTTAAACATTATGTACAAAAATGACAAAGTAATTAGACGGTATTCAGAACCTTTTAAACTAAAAATTCTTGATGAACTCAGTAAAGGTAAACACACA
>NZ_JBEFOE010000007.1:0-1302 GCF_045063585.1 Polaribacter sp. Asnod1-A03
TGTCTCGTCCTGAAATATGGCTACAGGTTAAAATTTATTTTTAAGCTGATAATTTATATACCATATTCGGTGTTTTATAACCTAAAGATAAGTGTAATCTTATTTCGTTGTATAAATTAATTGCATTTTTTGCAGCTCTCTTTGCGTGAGCTTTGTTATCAAAGGTTTGGTCGAGATAAAACTCATCTTTTAGAATTCCATTTATGCGTTCTGCCATAGCATTTTCGTAACAATGATTTTCTTCAGTCATACTAATATTTATCTTTTTTCTTTTAAGTATTTGTGTATATACATTGCTACAATATTGTATTCCTCTGTCCGAATGATGAACAAGTTGTTTAATGTTTTTAGCTTGATAAATGGCTTTGTTTAAAGCTCTTACACAACCTTTTAATTCTAGGCTGTCACTAAGGTCGTAACCAACGATTTTCCTGGAATGCATGTCAGTTATTAAGGCTAAGTAACAAAAACCTTTTACTGTTCTAATATAAGTTATATCACTAACCCAAACTTGATTAGCTCTAGTAACCTCTAAGTCTTTTATGATGTTATTATACTTATAAAAACGATGATACGAGTTAGTAGTTCTAGCACTTGTTTTCTTTCTAAGAGTTAGCATTTGGTGTTTTCTAAGGACATTAAACAAAGTGTCTCTACCCACCTTAATATTGGCTTTAGTAAAATTTACATCTAATGATTTCACAAGTTTTCTCACACCTTCTCTAGGAAGGGATTTACGTCTTTTACTAACAATTTCAATAATCTGTTGTTCTAGTTTTAAACGATTATCAGCTCTAGATTTGTATTTATAATACGCATCACGTTTAAGTCCAAAACAATGAGTTATAGTGGTTAAAGAGGCAAATCCCTTAGATTTTTCTTTGGCTTTGGTTAAGGCTTTATACTTAGCTTTTTTTTTAGTTCAGCAACAGATTTATAGCCTAGATCTTCAGCAGCTACTTCAAGATAGGAATCTAATACCATGGTATCTAGATCCTTTTTAAGTAATAGTTTTTTAAGTTGCTGAATCTCTTTTTGAAGTGCTTTAATTCTAGATATTTCGTCTTTTGTTTCCACTTTTACTCTGGTGTTCATTAAGTCTTTACGATTATACTTTTTAATCCACTCATTAATCGTTGTGGGTGCAATAGAGTAGAGCTTACAAAGTTCGCTTTTTGTGTGTTTACCTTTACTGAGTTCATCAAGAATTTTTAGTTTAAAAGGTTCTGAATACCGTCTAATTACTTTGTCATTTTTGTACATAATGTTTAAAATTATGTAGCCTTTATTCAGGACGGGTCA
>NZ_JBEFOE010000008.1:0-95563 GCF_045063585.1 Polaribacter sp. Asnod1-A03
ATTCACGTTGCCATAAATAACCTGCAACTTTAGATACTTTATTTAATTCTTCTGTTACTTGTAAAGGAAGATTTAGTGTTTTCATAATATTTAAGTAAATTTGATGTAACAAAGATATTAGTGATTTAAACGATTAAAAATATTTAAAATCCGTATTTTTGTATCTAATTTAAACATTATACCTTTTTGACATTTTCTAAAAACATAGCATTAGGAGACCCTTCTTCTAACTTTCAAAATTTTATAGATTTAAAATTAAAGTTGTTATGTTGTAGGTATTGGTTATTGAATTTATGGGATTGTCATGATATGGTTTTTCCGTTTTGGAGAATATATTGGAATCGAAATGAAGGTGGAGAACTGATTCATTTAGACGAAGTTTACAAAATGACGCCTGATACTTTATATATAATACCACCTTTTACTTCCTTCTCTTCTCGTTTTTCTAATACACACACATACGATTCGGGCATTCATGTTTCTGGAAGACATTTAACAAGTGATTATGATGAAAATGATTATTTAGACTCTTCTTTAATCCATTTCTTTATTCATTTTAACTTAGGTGTTCCTTTTGATAATGTTTACCCTGGTATTTTAAAAATAAAAGTAACTGATTATTTAAAAGATCGATTAGAATATTTAACAGGAAGGTTAAAAATAGAAAACACAGATTTTAAATTGACCTTCAATTTAAAGCTACAGGCATTTATTAAAGAAGCGCTTACCACTATTGGTCCAGAACTTTGGAAAGCGATAAATATTGATCAGCGTATTTTAAAAGTAATCCGTTATATAGAAACCAATATCAATAAAAAATTAAGTAATGCCGAAATTGCTGCTGTGGTAAATATGGCGCCTAATTCTTTTGCGCGTTTATTTAAAGATGAAATGCATATTACAGTTCATAATTTTATCCAGAATAGAAAAATAGCTAGGTCTTGTGAACTTTTTGAACACACCAACAAAACAATAGAAGATGTTGCCTTTCATTTAGGGTTTTCCGACAGATACCACTTCTCTAGAGTGTTTAAATTAATTACAGGGTTAACTCCCGGTAACTATAAATCTGGAAAATATACATAAATATCAAAAAAATGCCTTTTTTGAAAAATACTTCTCTCATTAATAACAAAAGACTAAACAACATTTTAAAAAACGAATGTAACTGAATTAAATCTGTATTATTTCCTTGCATATAAAGGATTTCTGCAATCGCTCTTCGCTCTTGTTTTATCAATGATTTTGAATAGACATTTATTACGTTTCTCTTTAACTTTAACTTTGACCTCCAATTCATACCTACCCGTTAAAATTCCATAACGAATTGATGTGTACATACAACTGATGAAGTATGAGCATCTGTAAATTTTACACCTTTTATAACAATTTGATCTAAATTGGGCGTTGCTATTTTCCCATCAAGGTTATAATTTTGTACATCACCAGAACCTAAATCATCTGCCAAATATAGATAGCATTTGGTTGTTGTTTTGTCTAAAATATTTGTTGTGAGCAGGTTTTGTAAGCTGTAGCAACCAATACTTATGCTATTAAGTTAATTTTAATTCATTTCAAATCTTACTAAATAAGCTTCTCCTTTTTTTACTTTCATGGCAATACCCCAACCAGGAGTTTCTAAGTTTAAATTATCGTCTTCTAAATCTGGTCTATATAATCCTGGAGCTTTAGGTATTTTTGATAAATTATCAACCAAAGTCGAAAAATGAACACCATCTTCTGCGTAATTTATAGATTTACTTATAGAAGCTAATGATGCAACTCCTTTGCCCTTTTTCCAAATTAATACTTCGTGACTTTTTTTTAATAGCGGGCCTTTATGTTTGGTATAAGGACCTTCTGGTTGATCTGAATAAGCAACACTCATTTCTGTTAATTTGGGTCCTTTTTTTCCATGCACAATTGACCTTCCTTTATAATACAACCAAATTTTATTGTCTTTAACTAATAAACTTGCATCATCTATTCTATAGCTATCAAAATTTTCTGGAGTTTTACTGTTTTCTAAAACAGGATTATTAGCAACTCTTTTAAAAGGACCATCTGGACTATCTGAAACAGCTAAACCTATGGCCGTAAAATCTGTTGTATGATTGCCTTCAAATTTTCCTTTTGTATTTCCTGGAGTGGGTTGTACACCTGTATAATACAAGTAATATTTCCCTTTAAAAGCCAATATATTTGGAGTAAATACTGAATGACTGTCAAAATTTCCTTGTTTTCCTAAACCAAGTGCTTCTCCTTGTTCTTGCCAAGTATGTCCTTCATCTTCTGAAGTAGCGTACCAAATAGTTGCCCAATATCCTGATGTTATTGGGCTATCCATTCTAGAATACCAAACATAATAAGTATCGCCTACTTTTATAATATCGCTATTATCTCTTCTGTTATAAATACTATCTTTTCCTATTCCTGATATTTCTTGATAAGTAAACGTTGGAGTAATCCCATTACTTATATGAACATTATTAGCAGTTACTTTGAGTTTTACTTTGTTTATAAAACTAAAGTTTGTTAAAAACACAAATATGATTAACAAATAAAAAATTGTAATAAATCTATTTTGCCTACTTATTAATTTCATAATTTTTGTCATCTATTTATGTAATGGGATTCTTAAAATTCTAATATTGATGATTTTGGAAGTGGCACTTTGTTATTTTTTCTCCAAGTAAGAAGTTCCGCCAATAATTCTGAACCTTTTTCAGGATTTTTATCAATTAAATTTTGACTTTCCTTTAAGTCTTCTTCTAAATTGTATAATTCAACTTTTCCATCATTTAAAAACTGAATCAATTTCCATTTCCCTTTTCTGATGACAGAACAAGGCGGATTTCTATACCTACTTGCCAAATGCCAAAAAAGTGGTCGTTCTTTAAAAGGTTTGTTTTTTAATAGAGGAACTATACTTTTGCCATCTAAAATTCCATCGTAATTTTTAACTTTTGCCAAGTCTAAAAAAGTTGGAAAATAATCCATCCCAGAAATAGGTACATCAGAGTTTCCATGTTTAATTTGTCCTTTCCAATTTACAAATGCAGGTACTCTAATACCACCTTCATAAACCATTCCTTTTGCACCTCTTAAAGCGTTCGATTTACTAGTTAATCCATTAAAACCATTGTCTGATGTAAATATTACAATGGTATTTTCACGCAATCCTAATTTATCCAACTCATCAAAAATTCGTTTTATATTCTTATCAATAGAAGCAATCATACTTGCATAACCTGCAGCTTCACCTTTGTTTTTAATACCTTGACCTGTAATGGTATCAGCTGGTTTCTTCATAAATTTTTGATATGCTTCATCTGTCCTTGCTACAATTGGACGATGAGGCGCATAATAATGAAGATTTACAAAAAATGGTTGTTTTTTATTTTGTTTGATAAAATCAATTGCATCAGTAGTTAATCTATCCGTTAGCCATTCATCCTCTTTTTTATCTTCAATAAAAGGGTTTTTAAAAGGTGCTTTATAACCTCCGCTTTCAGATTTATACCCTTTTGTATAACCTCTTGCAGGATCTCCCCACCAAGTGCCACCAACATTTTTATCAAACCCTTTTCCTATGGGATAATATTGTTGAATTTCTGCTGATTGATGATTTGCTAGCCAATTTAAAGTTCCGTTTGCTGGTTGTTTTAAATGATTTTTAAAAGGATAATTTTTTTCTTCTTGAGGATTTGGGCCAACAACGTGCCATTTCCCTAAATGAATGGATGTGTAACCCGCCTTTTTTAGCGGTTCTGCATACATTTTATGTTCTAAACCAACTGTCCAACGTGAAAATATATTGTCTTGATTATTTCCTCTTTCTAAAACAGGTACATTATAAACACCTGTTCTAAAAGACTGTTTACCTGTTAACAAAGCTGCTCTTGATGGTGAACACGTTGGATACATATAAGCATCACTAAAAACAAAACTTTCTTTTGCAAATGCATCTAAATTTGGTGTTTCAAACCACTTACTACCCATAAAACCAACATCTTGCCAACCTAAATCGTCTGCCAGAATAAAAATAATATTTGGTTTTTTTTGTTCTTTTTGTTGACTATTACAAGCCAAAACTTTAAAAAGAACCATAACAATACATATGATTTTAGAAAGTTTTATCATATTATTTTAAAGCAGATTTAATTTTATCAATTGTTGTTCCAAAAAGTTGCTTTATAATAGGGTTCAATGTTGCTTCATCACCTTCAATATGGAAAGTTATTTGGATATGTGTTCCACTTTCTCCAGATTTTAAATCCATAGCTGGTGATGATGATTCTAATTCATAAAAAGGACCTAAAGGCTTAGCTCCTGGTTCTGGTGAACCATCATTGTAAGCATTCACAACATCACCTTTAAAAGGTTCATCTTGAATTTCCCACATAGAATTTACATAATCTGTAGTGTTTTCTGGCTTGTTATATTTTAAAATTGTTAACACACCGTTTTTAGAATCGTAAGAACCTGCAATATTTTTTGCTCTTTGTGGAGATAATCCTATTTTACTTCTATATTCTCCATCACCTTTAAAATAGATTACACCTTCTTTTACGACCAAACGATCTGAAGGTACTTTTCCAAAATATGCATCGTTAACAATAGCGCCTAACTGAGCTTCATCACCTTGAACATAAGGAACCATAATCGTTGTATTTGGCGAATGATTGTACATACCTAACATCCAAATAGATAATAATCCATTCTCTTTTTCCCAGTCTATTTCCCCAACATTGGTTACTATATTTTTAGTTTGATAAGCCACCGTTTTTAATTCATCAGGCAAGTTTGCTAAACCTAATTCTTTTTGAATATCATTTTTAGAAAGAATGGAAACTTCACGTTCTATGCCTAAATCGAATTGAAAACCTGAAAAGTTTTTTAACGAAGCCGTTTTTGTAAATACTACTTTATTACTTGTTTTATTTTTTACATCAAAAGGTTCTAAATCTATTAATTTTGGTGTGTACCAATCCTCTAAAGTGAATTCAGTTCCTTTTTTAAAGAAGATAGAATATTGTCCTCCTTCTGGACCTAACCAAAAACGTTCTTCGCCACCAAATACATTAATGTGTTCTAGCGTGTCTTTTGACTCAAATAATTCTTTGTTAATCCACCCGTAACTTCTTCCTTTATCACCATAAGCACTACTTGTCATAATTCTACCTTGTAGCGCTGCTGAAATTGCTACTTTTGAGTTGTTTGATGCGTCTGTAAGTTGAATTACTTTGATATAATCCTCCATAAAACGAACATCATCTGCATATGTATTTATGCTTTCATTTTTATGATTATCAGTTATTACGTTCTTTAATTTATTTTGATTCTCCATTTTTGATTTTTTTTTTGAACAACACGATAGCACTAATAAAAAAGAGCATACAATGATAATAAAGGTGAATGATTCTTTCTGTCTCATATATTCATATTTTTTGCTGTATTTGACCATTACTTTAATTATTCTTCTGAATCTGTTCTAAACGGATATGCAGGTAAACCTGCTTTGTTTACCAAATTTACATCTGGTTTTCCAGAAAAAGCATATCTAATATATAAAGGTTTTTTAATCTCTTTGGAACTTAAAACCACTGTCTCTCCTTTTATTTCTGCATTTGCAATTTGCCATTTCATCGTTTTGTCTGCGATCCAAAATCCCGTTGGTAATTTACCATCTATTGTTTTTAAACCTTCAGTATTATCAAAATATACAATTAGTTTTCCTTTTTTAATATCTACGGATTTCATTTTTGGCCCTTCAGAAATTATATTCTTCTTAAAGGTTTCTTTAGTTGCTGCTAACGCTAAACGTTTCCCAATTGGAAGTTTATCTTTTGGATGAATATTTTTTATAGCACCCAAATCAATGGTATTAATAACACCTGTGTGTGGGATTTTTAAGACTTTAAGTTGCGATTCTCTTATCCACGCCCAAGATTCTTCTGTGGGATCTTGTGGATCTATATTTGGCTTTTTTTCTGTGCCTTTGCCATAACCTGGCAACATAACCACCATAAAATGCATATTTTCTTTATCCCATTCTTTTCTATAACGTTTTATCCAAGCACTCAAGATATCTCCATATTCTTTCATACCAGAAACCTTGTGAAACCAATTGGTTTCTGTTACTTCTGGAACACCAGAAAGGTACCTTGAATTTCGCTCACCTTGATACCAAACTAGACCTCTTACAGCAAAAGGTGCTAAAGGTTTCATCATTGCATTGTATAAAACATTTGGTTGCCTGCGTAGAAAAACATCTTCTTTTTTAGTTCGGTTGTCTTTTTTTGCAATGATGCTTTTAATGTTATTTTGAGTTGCTATATCCGCATCAAAATCTTGCATTATGGTTTTAAAATAATCAAAATCTTGTGCCATATCTTTAGGCATCCAAGCTTCTATAGAAGAACTTCCCCAAGAAGTATGAATTATGCCAATAGGTACATCTGCAGCTTTCTCTAAATAATAAGCAAAAGCTAGAGAAACCGCACTTGTTGGCGTTTGTGTTGACCATATACCTATAACCTCATCTTCTTCCTGTAATGAAACTGTTCTATTCACTTCAAAGCTTCGAATATTTTTTGCTTTGGATACCAATGCTTGAACTTCGGGGACTGCCCTTACTTTCATTTGCATATTCGATTGACCAGAACAAATCCAAACTTCACCTACCAAAACATCGGAAATAACAATTTCGTTTTTTCCTTTTACTATTAAATTTTTTCCTTTTTTAGAAGTTTTTAAGGTATCTAATTCAATTTTCCATTTTCCAGATTCATCTGCAGTTGTACTTTTTTGTTGCCCTGCAAACTCAACTAAAACTTTTTGACCTGGTGTTGCAGTTCCCCAAACAGGAACTTGCATACCACGTTGTAATACCATATGATTGCTAAAAACGTTAGAAAGTTTTAATTCAGAATTATTAAATCGAGCTTTTACAAAGGCATAGCTTTTTTCCATTAATTCATCATAAATTACTTTATCAGCCTTTTTTTTGCGAAAAAAAGGACTGTTAAAAAAACCATGGTCTTTTCCTACATAAGATTCTAATTGACAAACATTTCCAGCTTCATTCATTAACACATTGAAACGTTCTGCATTTTCAAAAGGTACTGTTTTGTCTGCTTTTCCATGAAACACTAAAGTGGGTACAATTCCTTTTTTTATTTGATGATTTGGTGAAATATCTGTTTTTCGTTCTTCACCTACTTTCGCCATTCCATACCCTTTTTCGGTAGTATCTAATACAGGATTGTACAGTATCATAAGATTAGGTTTAGAACTGACAGACAAATCCTCGTTGTCATCTTCATAACCTTCAATAACACCTGTACATGCTGCTACATGACCACCAGCAGAACCTCCTGAAGCCACTATTTTATCAGGATTAATTCCCAGCTTTTTTGCGTTTTTACGAACCCATCTAATTGCCGATTTTGCATCACTTACAGCATCGAATGGTGTTGTATTATGCTTATTCTTAACTCTATATTCTGCTGAAATGGCAACAAACCCTTTTTTTGCAAAATAGCTTGATTGTTCATAAAACTGTTTAGGGTTACCACTAGTCCAACCTCCACCAAAGAAAAACACAATGACAGGAACTTTATCCGTTATTTTATGTCCTTTAGGATTAAAAATATGGAGAGACAACTTGGTATTATTTATGATTTTATAAACCACGGTTGAATCTGGTTCAATTGAACCTTTAATGGCAGCTGATTCTGCATTAGCAACTAAACTTGTTACTAATAATAATGTTAATAGAAATTTCTTCATTTTATGTATTGTTTTTAAAAGTCTTACGTTAAAATTTTAAAACTTATTGTATGGTTTCTAATTTTACACAAACACCTCCACCAGATGCTATATTTAGTTTTAATATTTCATTAGCCTTAACAACTCTTTTTTCTTTTTTATATACTTCTCGATTTTTTTCCCAAGTAGTGTCATTTCCATCTAAAAAAATAGTTGCTTCATAATTTCCTTTTCCTAAAAATTTAAGCGGAATTTCAATCTCTCCTCCGTTTTCATTGGCAACACCACCAATCCACCAAGTAGTTCCTTTTCTTCTAGCAATCAAATACGTTTTTTCTATTTGTCCAATTATTACTTTAGATTCATCATAAGTAAGTGGCAAACCTTTTATAAATTCAAATAAATCAGGTTTTCGTTGGTAGGCTTCCGGAATATCTGGCAAACATAAAATAGGTGAAAAATATGTTATGCTCATTGCTATTTGAGCAACAATCGTTGATTTTAATTCACTTTTAACATAAGTTCTTTCTATCATTTTATTAATATCAAAAAAACCTGGAGTAACATCAATAGGTCCAGCGACATTATTAAGGAATGGCGTAATCGTATGGTCTACAGGAGATGCAATATAACCTCCATCCATTAAAGAGTGATTATACTCTCTTGTTAAAAAATGTGGCCAAGTACGTTCTATTCCTGATGGAATTACAGCTTCATGACAATTGAACATCAACTCATAATTTGCACATTTTTCTAAAACTTGTTGTAAAAATTCGACGCTTCTTTGGTCTTGTTGTCTTAAAAAACCAAGTTTTATACCAACTACTCCCCATTCTTTATATTTTGATAGCAATTTATCAATATCATACTCTTCAAAAGCAACACGATTTATATAAAGCCATACACCTATACTTTTTTCTTTTGCGTTTTGCATGATCAATGGTAAATCAATATCAGGAATAGTTGTAAATGGATTTGTAGTTTTTTTATGTTCTGGCCCATACCAACCTGCATCTATCATAAAATATGGTAAACCTAAATCCGCAGTTTTGTCAATAAAACGGATCATACTTTCGGTATTCAATTTGTATTCAAAACCGTTTTCTATGGCACCTCTTGCTCTCCAATCCCAAGTTGTGATGCCTGGCTTAATCCATTTTGTATTTTTAATTTTTGATGGCGGATTCAAATTTTGAACTATATAATTATGTTCTACAAAGTAAGCGGGTGAATTGGCTACCATAAGTACTCGCCAAGGAGTTTCAAATTTTGATGGTAAGTTTACATCACCAACTATATCAGCCGTTAGTATATCTTTTTTTTTTGTAGAAAGATGAAGGCTTCCGTAATTATATAAACCAGCTTCTGTTATAAAAATATAGCTTCCTGTTTCTGATTTAGACAACAGTGGTAAACTAGCATTTTTTATTTGAGATATTGGTATATCCTTTTTATATTTCTTACCCCAAGGATGAGCTAAAACCCAAGATTTTGAGTGTTTAGAAACTCTAAACTCTGTTTGTTCTGTTTTTAAAGTTAGTTTCGGTATCCCTTCAGTTTCAATTTTATATTTAAAAGCCAAACCTTCATTATACATTCTTAGTAATATTGTATAATAATTTGAATTTTTACCTTTTAATTTTAGGGTTAGGGCATTATAAATCTCTGGATAAATTTGTTGTGTTCCCCATAAAGGTTTCCAATTAGAACGTAATGAATCTTTTTTTACCTCATTTATTGATAAACCTTTCCAGCTGATTTCATTTAACTCAACACCCAACAATGACTTTTGGATTACTGGAATTCCATCTTTGAAAAAAGAATAACTAACAGCATCGTTTTTCAACTCTAGAATGACATGTTTCGTTTTGTCAGGTGAAAATAATTCATATTTCTGTGCAAAACAGCTACCTAAACCCAGGAATAACAACACAAAGCACATTATCCATTTGAAAACATTTGTTCTATTCATATCCAAAATTCTAAAATATTTTCTTCCTGATTTAATTATCATTCCAAATCATAGATTCTCCTTTTTTCAAAGAAATTAGTTTACTAAGAGTTCCTTCAGAATAAATTCTAAAGTCTCCATCATTTATAGCGTGTATTTCTGCTTGTACTAACTTCCCTTTCTTCCATTTAACATCCACTTCAAAACCTCCACGCGCTCTTAAACCTTTTACTTTTCCATCTGCCCAAACAGATGGTAAAGCTGGAAGTAAATGCAATATGTAAGGTGCATCTGCTAAAGATTCATTGGGAGATACAGGTACATAATAATTCGTGTTTTCTTTATCTTTTTGATAGCCTACAAAAGCAGCTTTTTCAATTGTACTTGCATCATTATCAATACTTCTTAAATGACTTTGTAGTAACATTTCGCAGACGCCTGCAGTTCCTCCAAAATTTCCATCAATTTGAAAAGGTGGGTGAAAATCAAACAAATTTGCATAAGCACGTTTTGAAGTTAAAAATTGATAGAATTGATGTGCTTTATCGCCATTATGCAATCTTGCCCAAAAATTAGTTTTCCAAGCAGTGCTCCATCCTGTAGAAACATCACCTCTGTGTTTCATCGTTACTAAAGCTACATCAGCAATTTCTTTGGTGGTTAAGGGTGAAAAATCACGACCTGGATGCAAAGCTATTAAATGAGAAATATGACGATGTTGGTCTGTAGGACTATCCCAATCTTCTGGCCATTCTTGTAATTGACCATATTGTCCAATTTTTTGAGGACAGAGTTTAGGTATCATCTCTTGCAAAGATTTTCTAAATTTTTCATCTCGATCTAAAACTATAGATGCTTCTATACAATCTGTAAATAAGTTTAAGACTAACTGTTGGTCATAGGAAGCTCCATAAGTTTGTTTGTTTAATTTTCCAAATTCTTTTGACAAATATGTGTTTTCTGGTGACCACGTTGGATAGACCACAAGTGTTCCGTCTTTCCAAGGAGCAAGGAATTCCATATAAAATTCTGCTGCACCTTTTAAAATAGGATAAATATCTTCTAAATACTTTTTATCTTGATTAAATGCATAATGTTCAAAAAGGTTTTGGCATAACCAAGCTCCAGATTGTTGCATACGTCTTCCGTGAACATTAGGAGCTGTAAAACCAAATACATTTCCATTAAGCCCTGCACTCCAACCTTTGTTAATCCCAAAAGTTTCTTTGGCAACATTTTTCCCTGCCTCAGATAATATTTTAAGCCATTCTATATATGGTGTAAAAGAATTTGGGAGATTTGCAGTTTCTACCATCCAGTAATTCATCGCAACATTGATGTCATTATGATAATCTGAATTCCAAATGGGTTTTAAATATCCATTCCACAATCCTTGTAAATTTGATGGTACTGGTGCAGTTCTGGAACAACTTAATTGTAAATAACGAGAATAATTAAAATACAAATTTTCTAATTCTATACTCGCTCCATTTTTTACCAATGCATCTGTTGTTAAACCAGAAGATTTATAATCCAACTCTAATTGGCATCGATTCATCAAACTAGAAACATCTTTTGTATGTTTTTCTTTTAACTGTTGATAACCAATTTTAACAGCAGCATCCATTGTATTTTTAACATCTGACTCATAATCTCTTCCTTTAAAAGTTGGATAAACAGGTAAATAATCTGAATATGCTGTTAGATAGATTTTAACATCTGTTGCATCTGTTACTTTTATAGAACCATCATTTTGAGCTATTACTTTTCCTTTTCCAGCATCAATATATATTAGCTGTTGAAACTTGACATTGTCTTGAACCATTGAAGCTTCACCTTTAAGCACAATCAAATTTCCAGTAGATGTTACATTGTTGATTTTATGCAAAGTGGTCGCCTTTATTGTGAGGTTCATTTTAGTATTTTCGGCTCTATATCTTACAGCAATTAAATCATTTGGATGACTACAAAAATATTCTCGAGTAAAATGTCCTTTACCAATAGTATAGTTAACATTACCAACTCCTATTTGGGCATCTAAAGTTCTTGAGTAATTACTTACTAAAGCGCTATCGTGTTCTGTGGAAATGTACAAATCTGTAAAAGGTGCATAATTCCCTATAGGTTTAGTACTGCTCAAATATTTTGTAGAGATTGATTCCATACTATTTTCTGAAGTACCATATTTACCTTGTCTGTACGCTTCTCTTACTTTTTCGAAATTTTTATGAGCTCCCATTCTTGAACCAGATTGCGCAACTGAATCTAAACCACGATTGGTGTTCATCCACAAGGTAATGTCATTTATCATTATATGTTCTTGACGAATACCTCCAGTAAACATTGCGCCTAAACGTCCATTACCTATGGGTAAAGCTTCTTGCATAAAGCTAGATTTTATGCCTCTTTTTTTGGGGTTTTTAGGTAAATAATCACTTGCCGGAGTTGTATAACTCAACGTATAAGATTGTTTTTGACCCCAAATTATTGTGGTCAAAAACAAAAATATTATTGTTAAAAAATTTACTCTTTTACCTGATTTTTTCTTCATATTAAAGCTATTTTCATCAATTTGTAGGTCTAATCCACATACAATGTCCTCCACCAGCTACCATATTCGCTTTTATAACGTCACCTTTTTTTACAGTTGATGTTCTTACTTGATACGCTTCTGGGTTTGTTTTACTATTTGTTTTTGCAGCATCTTCATAATAGGTAATTGTATAACTCTTATTTTCTTTTAGAAAATCTAAGGGAATATCTAAAATCCCTCCATTTACATGCACTGAACCTATAAACCATTCTTCTCCAGATCTTCTTGCAGTTGATAAATAGCCATCTATTTTGGCGTGTAACACTTTACTCTCATCCCATTTACCTACTGGCATTTTTTTGATAAACTCAAACAGGTCTTGTTTGGCATCATAAGCTTCTGGTGCATCCGGAAGCACAACTAATCCACTAAAAACAATAAGTGTTCTTGCAGCCTCTGCTGTTACTGTTGTGTGTAGAGAGTTTGGTTTTCTTGGCCCTTTTTCTCTTTCTCCTACATTTACTCCTGAAATATCAAAAATTCCATTATTCATATCTAAAGGCCCTTGTATTGCATTAATTAATGCCATTCTCACAAAAGTTTTAGGCGTAAAAGCTTTTTTAGAATCTTGTTGTGCATGACAGTATTCTCTAGTTACTGCATTAGGATATGTTCTTGTAATTCCTGCTAAAGGAACTGGACCATCGTGAAAATCGATTAACAAATTACTCTCTGCACTCGATTCAATTGCATTTCGTGTAAAATCTGGTTTATTTCCCATAAAGCCATACTTAATACCTTTTACTCCTAATGATTTATAATATTCAAATAATTTTTCATCACCATAATTTCCTTTTCTTCTATCGTAATACAAAAATATAGCAACGTCTTTCTTTTTAGCGTATGCTATCACTTTTGCTAAATCTAATTTTTCTGACATTTCAATATTTCCTGGTTCTACATCCGTGTACCAAGCATCATCAATCAAAAAATATTCAATATTATTTTCTGCAGCAAAATCTATAAATCGATAGTAACTTTCGTTATTTATACCATAAGTAAATCCGTCTTTTGCTGTGTACCCGTGCACTCTCCAGTCCCAGAGAGATTTTCCGGGTTTCACCCAATCTGAATTTTCTAATTTATTGGGTGTTGCTAGATTTATAGCTACATTATTTACAATTAAATCTCCCATTGTTTTACCTAATAAAATAACACGCCAAGGAGATGTAAGACCTGTTGATGTTGCTACAGCACTATTTTTTGATACAATAGCATTTGTTTTTACATCAGCTTCTATCTTCATTGTTTGAAATCCTTTTGCTTCATATAAATCAGATTCAAAAATTGCCATATACAAATCATCTGGCGTCTTTACAGCCAATGGAATTCGTAATTCTCTTTTCTTCCCTTTTCTTGAAGTTTTTAACTGTTCTAAATTTAATCCTTCTATTGTTAATGGGCCTAATGGTTCATTTTCGCCATTTGGCAAATAGTAATGACTTTTTTCTTTTGGGCTATAAGTACACTGCCATAAAACATCTTTAGTATTATTTTCTTTGTCCAAAATAAAACGGAATGCAACTCCATCATTATAAACTCTTGCTAAAAACTTAGATTTTTTATTATTTGAAGAAATAGAAAGTTCTAATTCTTGGTAATGATCTCTCATATTTTTTTGTTGACCCCAAACGGCTTCCCAATGTTTATCTTCATTAGAAATTTTGTGACTCTCTACAATAACTTCTTCACCATTAAAATATTCTAAAGTAGATGTTTCGATCATTTTTTTACCAGACCAAACTATTTCATAATTGAGCTTATTATTTTTCAAAAAAACTTTTAAAGCTACATTTCCATCTGGTGATTTAACTTGGTAATCGCTTAAAGCTCCTTGCATTACAAATGACGAAATAAAAAGGACTAAAAAGGATATAAGTGATTTGATTTTCATTGATTTATGCTATAATATTATTATTAATCTTTGGTTATCATACTTCCCCACCAATTCTTATTTGGTTGAAAATTATTAGACAACATTTTTATTCTTTGCTTCTCTAAAGAAGGCATTTTTTTGTGTTCCACATTGTATAGATAATCCTTTGCTTTAGTTTCTGAATAATTTGGATCATTCATAGGGTATTTTGCTTTTACCTCTTTTAAATAATCAAACAACTCTTTGTTTAATTGTGTAACTTTATCTGGGTAAGTGGTTGCTACATCATTGGTTTCACTAATGTCTTTTGCAATATTGTATAGTTCTTTTCTACCATCTTCGTAATAGTGAATCAATTTCCAATCTCCTTTACGTATGATTGAAGAAGGCTCTCCTCCTTGATTTCCATAATGAGGAAAATGCCAAATAAGTGCGCGTTCTTTTAAACTTTTTCCTTTCATTAATGGAAGCAAACTAACTCCATCATTATGTTCATCAGGCAATTGTTTTGCTCCTGCCAAATCCAAAAATGTTGGATAAAAATCTGCTCCAGATACTGGGTAATCAATTTTATCACCTTTTTTAGAAATTCCAGGAATTTTAATAATATAAGGTTCTCTAATTCCGCCTTCAAACTGGTATCCTTTTCCTGCTTTTAAAGGTTTGTTACTTGTAGAAAAATTATCACCTGCTGCTACACCTCCATTATCAGATGTAAAAACTACAATGGTATTTTCGTCTAACCCTAAAGCTTCTAAACCAGCAAGCACTTCTCCAACAGCATCGTCCATTTGCTCTACTAAACCAGCATAAATAGGGTTATCTTGCACTTGACGAATAGGTAAATATTTCCCCATTTTATAACCTTTTTTTGCAATTCCTTGTGATACAGCTTTATCTTGATACTTTTCCCATTTATCCTTAGAGGTTTGAATAGGAGAATGAACAGCATAAAAAGAGAGATACGCAAAAAATGGTTTTCCTGTTTTTTTAGGATCATTATCTTTCATAAATTTCACAGTTTCTTTTGCCAAACGATGAGATAAATTTTCTCCATCTTCTAAATTTTCCAAGTTTGGGTTTTTATACGGTGAGAAATAACCACCACTAGGACCTCCTTTTGTCCAACCGCCAACATTAATATCGAAACCATGATCTTCTGGCCACGAACCTTTTGGTCCTAAATGCCACTTTCCTGTAAAAAACGTTTTATAGCCTGCTGCTTTTAAAGCCTCTGGCATCGTAACAAAATTGGCAGGTAATTGATGCGTGTATTCTGCGGGAAGCATTTTGGTGAATTTATTTCTTGTTCTCCAAGCTTCTCCTGAAGGAGATCCTATATGAACTGTAATATCGTGTCTTGCAGTAAATTTCCCAGTCATAATACTTGCTCTTGATGGACTACAAACACGACTATTTGCATACCCATTTGTAAATACGGTTCCTTCGTTTGCAATTTTATCAATATTAGGAGTTTCATAAAATGTACTGCCACTAGAACTCAAATCTGCATACCCTAAATCATCCGCTAAAATGAAAAGAATATTAGGTTGGGTTTCTTTTTTTTGAGCGATGATTGTGATTGTAAAAATCAAAAATATCCCTGTTAATAATGTATGTGATTTTTTCATATCTAATTTTGATTGCTTTCAGTTATTTTAAAAATGGCACTTTGTAATGGTTTTCTTAAATTGATCCAAATTCCTCTATTCATTAAAACTTCTCCAGATATCAATTGATTACTAAAACTAATATGAAGTTTCTTACTATCCATATTTATTTCCTCTACCTTATACACTAAAGTGGGGTCTAAACCTTGCAGTTTTACAAAGTTTCGTTCGTATCTTCTATGGTGTGTATGACTATATACCATTAATAATGCCGATTTTTTATTTTTAGCTACATAGTTAATGGCAGCAAAACCATCATCATAAGGAGAAAGTAAACGATACAAATCTCCAAATTGCACAATTGGACGAATATCTTTGTACAAGGTAATCGCCTTTTTTGCAAATTCCAACTCTTTTTTATCCAAAGCATCTGGACTCAATTCTATTCCTAAACGACCTGCCATTGCAACATCGAATCGAAACTTTAACGATGTTTCTCTTTTTGTTTGATGGTTAGGAGATTTGGTAACGTGAGCAGCTGTTGCTATTGGTGGATAAATATGATTGGTTCCCCATTGAATAAATAAACGCTCATAAGGATCTGTATCATCACTTGCCCAAAATTCGTGCATGTGTTTCATAGAACCAAAATCTACACGTCCACCACCAGAAGCACAAGCTTGGAAAATAGTAGAAGGATATTTTATCGTTAAACGTTCTAAAACTTTTTCCAATCCAAGAGTATATTCAATAAAAAGATGAGATTGTTTTTTTGCTGATAAATATGTAGAACCAAAATTCTGTAAATGTCTGTTTGCATCCCATTTTACATAGGCTATTTTTGGATGTTTCTTCAAAAGATTATCAACCACATTAAAGACAAAATCTTGAACTTTTGGGTTTGATAAATCTAACAACAGTTGATTGCGCTCTAACAATTTCTGTCTATCATTTTGTCTTTGGATAATCCAATCTGGATGTTTTTCTGCCAACTCACTTTTAGGATTTATCATTTCTGGTTCTACCCAAATTCCGAAACGCATTCCTTTAGATTCAGTATAATCAATTAAATCTTCTAAACCTTTTGGTAACTTTTTTTGATTCACTTGCCAATCACCCAAACCTGCATTGGCTCTGTTTCTAGGGTATTTGTTTCCAAACCATCCATCATCCAAAACAAAAACCTCCACACCCATTTCTGCAGCTCCGTCCATCATACTTTTTAACTTGTCTGCGTCAAACTTAAAATACGCGCCTTCCCAACTATTTAAAACAATAGGCCTTAATTCATTTCCTGCTCTTAAATTGTATTTTTTAGCCCAGTTGTGTAAATTTATAGACGCTCTGTTTTTACCTTCATTACTATAGGTTAAGACCATTCTTGGTGTTTCAAATTGTTCTCCTGAAGCAAGATAGTAATTAGATGCAAAAGGATTGATTCCTGCAGTTATTTGGCATCTTGCTTTGTCATCAACCTGAAATGCTAACCTAAAATTACCAGACCAAGCCAAAGCTCCTGCAATTACTTCACCTGAATTTTCTTGAGCAACACCATCAAGTGATAACATAAATGACGGATTTTCATATTCTGTAGTTCTTACACCACGTTTTGTTTCTATGCTCTTAATTCCGTTTGTTAATCGTTCTTCTGAAAGCATCATTTCTTTAGAATGACTTCCGTAAAAATGTGATAAATAATAGTTGGTTGCTTTAAAGCCGATAGCAGAAGAAGCATATTGAGATAAACTTATTTCCTTCTTTTCTTTGTTGTGAATAGTCGTAAACTGTTCTATTACATTTTCATTTGCATAGGCTTTAAAATGCAAATCGACATACAATTCTTTTTTTTCATCCTTTAAATGAATGATTGTTGTTTGTATATTTTTATCTTCTTTTTGTTGATGAGAATGATAAAATAAATCGGTAGCCATGGTTCCATCATCATGCGTAACCATTAAGGCAACTTCATCATTTGTTCCGTTTCCAAAACTAGGATATATCTCGTTAAAAATAACAGACATATTTTCTAATCCCTGAGTATTTTTTATAGATTTCCCATAATGAGATTGCACTACTTTATTTTTTTTAGTTACTTGAAATATGAGCGAGTTTTGTTGCGTTTTTATATGAATAAGTTGCGCAAACAGATTGCTCTGAATGAAAATAAAACCAAGAAAAAGAAAAACTATTTTTTTCATTATTATATATTTAACACCAAGTAATAAGAGATTATATCCTTAAAAGTTCGATTATTTTTCTTCATCTTTAAAAATGTTTTATTAATTAACATTCCAATCGAAATTTAAAAATTATCATCTATATCATTAATAAAACTAGAAATCTAGCTTATAGCATTCAAAAAAATTCTAAATCTCCTACTTTGATTCTTTCGATCTAACCAAACCTATTTTAGATACATCAATAGGTATGATACCCATTTTTATAGCAGGAGAATCTGGTTTAAATCTAAAATCTCCATTTTCAGGATCCATAAATAATGGATCCGTGGCTTTACTATTTTTATCTGAATTATCTCTCTTTTGCAAACTGCTTAGCGCATTCTCTGCCACACTATTATCATTTTTACAATAATAAATATTGTAATCTGAATCTACATCTTTCATCGTGGCTCGCACTCTCCCTCTACTATCTTCTCCTACCAAGCCTTTTCCTTCTCCTGGTTGAGAAATAAATTTAGAATCATCATCAATAGCGTAAAAAATATTTTTTTTGTTAGATGCTCCTTTCATAGGTCCTTCTACTATTTTTAAATAAACTTTACGAGTCGTTAGTACATCTGCAATAATATTATTCTCAAAACGATTGTTTAATTTTAAGGTCATACCTTGTGAAGTACATTTATAAATAATATTCTCTGCGATGTAAGTATCTAACTGTCCTCCATCTGTTCGAATACCACTTTGTTTGCCTGTTTTAGCCACCAAATGGTGAATGTAATTACGACGAATAATATTACCTGCCCCTGCTGCTCTAATATAAATTCCGTTCCCATCTCCTAATTTCTTCATTACATGGTGTATTTCATTATACTCTATAATATTATTTCTACTATGCCAATAAGGTCTAACGTCATCGGCGGTTGGATTTTTAGGTAAATCTCCTATTTCATGCCATCTAATAGCTCTATATTGTTCTCGTTTGTTAGCGTGCTTAAAAAAACGAGTAACACATCCTGAAATGATTATTCCACAATAATTGGTGTCGTGAATTAAATTGTTAGACACATGATTTTCTCCACTATTCCAAAGAAATATCCCCGGAGATTGCCAATAGATCTCTCCAATATCATGCACATAATTATTGTATACCGTATTGTTCTTATTTACATCTTTAGTTCCTGGCCCGTAACCGCATAATAATATTCCTCCGCCTCCCATATGTTCTATATGGTTATTTGCAATTTTATTCTTAATACCATATAAATCAACTCTAATCGCTCCACTACCTCCATATAAAAAATGGCAATCTTCAATGGTACAATTTTCTGAACCTCTAAAACGAAGCATAGCATTGTCTTTATCAAGCATATCCCAATCGTGTTGTAAACCTGCATCATCTTCAGTTAAGGTATAACGTTCTGCATGTTTAAAAGTCAGTCCCTTGAAACGTAGGTATTGCACTGGTGTATCTGTAGCACCTTGTTTTCTAATTTTACCTTCAACACGAATAAGCTCTAATAGTTTTGGAGCCATAACCTTAGATGAGTTACGCGGCCATAAGTAGACTTTCTTTTTTTGAGTATTAATTACCCATTCTCCTGGTTTATCTAATTCTTCTAAAACATTCTCTACCCAAAAACCTTTTTTGGTCATACCATAAGTAGCCTTAATCTCTGTTCTTGCCTCTCCTTTATCAACATCAATAGAAGCCAGAGGCAACATATTTACTATCCAGTCTCGAGTAGGGCGAACCAAAATTTCTACATCGCTAACATTAGACCAATCTTTTATCTCTCCTTCTTTAAAAAGAAGTTTATTACCATTACTTCCTTTTAAAGGTGTGTGTTTTTTGGATTGCGCTCTTGGCAACATTCCTTCATCATCATACAAGGTTAAAAATTTGTGTGGAGCATCTGCCACCAACACTTTACCTTGTGCTTTATCTGGTAAACCTGCTAATTTTTCGGTAGACTTTTTCCATCCTGTGATTTCTTCCCCTGAACTAAAAACAGGTTTTTCATTGGGATATGCTGCATAAGTAATGGTCCTATTTTTCTCACCAGAATCTTTCAAGTCAAAAACAACAGTTTTATTTAACTTATAAATTCCTTCTCTAATGAGTACAACAATATCTTCTGATTTTTTCTTTTTTAGATTTCTAACAGCCTTACGAGCATTATCTAAACTTGCAAATGGTCCATCTGTTTTATCTGCATTTGGCACTGCGAGTTCTCCAGACCATTCGTCTGAACCTTGCGGAGATACATAAAAATCAGCTTTTACCTCATCAATTTTATCTTGCGCATTTATAGCGAATATAAAACTGACTAATAATATTATTTGTATTAAAAACGATTTTGGTATTGGTAAAAAAATTGGCTTTATCATATATTTTATTTAATAAGAATATGTTTTAAATTTTTGATTTCATTATTAATTTTTAATTGTTACTTCTAAGACGTAACCATTATTTCGAATATTGACTCCTGCTAAATCCACTTTCAAATAATCTTCTGTTTGTTGCCAAGTTATCTTTTCTTTATGCCCTAAAACTTTTACACTTTCAATCTCTCCATTACTAGTTTTTAATGATTTTACTCTGATTGATTGTTCTGGAGTTGCCAAAGAAATTGCATACACTTTATTCTCTTTAGCTGTAAACCAAAAATCGTTGGCAGAAAAAGAACTTGTAAAGCCTTTTTTTGCGCGATGTTCTGTACCACTTAATAAAGTTCCATCTTCTCCTTCTTTTATTATCTTCCAGCTAGAAGTACCATAAATAGCATCACCGTTTATTTTTAACCATTTTCCTATTTCTCGAAGTCCGTTTGCACTTTGTTCTGGAACATGACCTTTACCATCAGGTCCTATATTTAACAAATAATTCCCTCCTTTTGATGAAATATCTACTAAGTAATACAACATTTCTTGAATGCTTTTAAAATCTTTATCATACGATTTATAAGCCCAAGAATTATTGGTCGTACCACAGGTTTCCCAATGCTTTGTTAACTTGGTATCAGCAGATGGAATTACATTATCTCCTGCATCTAAATAATCACCAAAATCGTAACCTACTCTTCTATTTACTATCACATTTGGGTTGATGTCAAAAACTGTTTTATAAAACTGAAAAGATTGATCTTCGGTAATATACCCATCACCATCAAACCAAATTAAACGTAATTCTGGCATTGCTTGTAGAAGCTCTTTTACTTGAGCTATGGCTTTGTTTTCTACATATTCTGCATGTGTGTTTGGACTTGGATCCCATTGATTTTTCCCTAAAGGATGAGAAAGAACTCCTAGAGAATCATTCACTTTTTTTACGTTGGCAAAATTACCATCAGTACCATTAAACCAGTCATTTCCATGCGAATAATACACGCCAAAACCTATACCTTCTTCCAAACAGGCATCATATAATTCTTTAATAGCATCTGCTTTATATGGTGTTGCATCTACCATATCAAATTCTGAAGATTTAGAATCGAACAACGCAAAACCATCATGATGTTTTGAAGTTATTACCATATATTTCATTCCAGCATCTTTGGCAAGTTTTGCGATATTTTTTGCAAAAGATTTATCAGGATTGAATGTTTTGGCAAGTTCTGCGTATTCATTTCTTGGGATTTGAAATTTAAACATTAGCCATTCTGAAACCTTTGGCCCGATATTTTTGGACTCTTCCATACGTTCGCCTTCCCAAATACCTCCTGCTTGTGAATATAATCCCCAATGAATAAACATCCCATATTTTGCATCTTTGAACCAAGAAAGTGCTGCTTGCTTCTCAGGAGCGTTATGCATTACTTCCCATTCAGTTTTATATTTATCCGTGCCAAAACCTAATTTACCTCTATAATTAGGCATAATACGAACTTGGTCAATTCCTTGTGGGTTATTAATTTTAAATGATTTTAATCCTGATTCTTTAAATAGTATGGTCTTATTAAACTGATAAACGGTTTGCTTTTGACCTTTAGCATCATCGATGACAAAAATTTTATTTGGCATTTCGTTGATTTTTATTCCATCTGATTCAAGTTCTATTTCAGAAAAATCATCAGTGTGATCTCCATTTTTTATTAGTTGTACATCATATTTACCAGCTCTATGTAATTCAAAGTCCCAAGTCAGATAATTTTCATTTGCCTGTGTCTTATCATTTTTAAGAACAATCCAAAAATTAGCATCTTGGATATTTTTTGGTAAAACTTGTTCTGAACAAGCCACATAAAAAAATAAAATGGTTGTTACTGCCGAGATGAAAACTATATTTCTCTTATGATTTTTCATTTTTATTTTAATTATTTGGTAAAGCATTCAATACTTGTTATTTCGGATCCACCTCCTCTTTTTGAACATCCAGAAGCGATATACAATTTCTTTTTATCCCAAATAAGTTGAGTTCCATGACGACCTTGAATTAAGGAGGGTAATGTGCTCCATGTATTCGTTTCGGTATCTAAACAATCTATTTCCTTATGTGCTGAAACTTGAGACATACTTTCACCACCTGCAAACAAAATTTTATTTCCCACACATATTGCTGTAGCTCCTGCACGTTGTGTTGGCACCTGTGTTTCTAAAGTGCTCCAAGTAGCTGTTTTAAAATCGTACACATCTACCTCTGGTATGGTTAAATCTAAGACTTTTTTAATCTTTCCAGAAGATATTCTTCCACCAATCATATATAATTTATTATTACAAATTACTGAGGTAGCGTGGTCTCTAGCACGAGGAGCATCTGGTAATTTCTCCCATTTGCCTGTTTTAAAATCGTAGCAATCAAACCATTTTACATGACCATCCCAATGACCATCTAATATTCCACCGGCTATGTACAGTTTATTCTTATACACACTTGCAGTTGTGGAACCTCTTAACCTCCCTTCAGGTAAATTAAAACCTTTAGACCACGTATCTGTTTTTGGATGATATATGTACGTATGGGTTGATGGTTTTTCATGCGGATATCTACGACCTGCGTGAGCACCCACAACATAAATATTTCCTTTATATGAAAACCCTTGAAAATGATGAATTTCAATTGGTGGTTTGGCTCCACTAGTCCATGAGTTGTTTTTGGGATCGAAAATAGAAACTTCTTGGATTCGTCTGCCACCAACAAGGTAGAATTTGCCATCTGCTTCAATAAAAGCTGCTTCATGACGTTCCTTAGGCTCTCCTTTAGTTGTTAGTGTTTTCCACTCATATCCATCAAAAGATTGAGAAAAAAGTTGCTGGGAAATAAAAAGCAGAAAAGTTATTTTCAACAAACTAAGAGATTTACATAGTTTTATCATCTTTATTTCTTAATCGTTTTGTTTACATCATTTGTTACGTATCTATTCCAGAATGAGTCTAAATCATTAGCTTTATTACCTAGTTGAAATATTTCCCAATTCTCTACACAGTCAGAAAAATCTATACCGCCTGCAGCTATCCATCTATTGGTCCAAGTTGATTCCCATCCATCACAAACTTCGTCTGCTAGCGTCCATATTTTTTGGGCTTCTTTATTTGGATTTTTGTCTGATTTTGCAATTTCTAACCATTTTGCATCCTTAGTTCGATATCCTGGTGTTGCGTTATCACTCGTATTACCATCTTCAATTTTTTTATATATTGTATTTTCCTTTAACCAAATTAATTCTGATGGTGTGGTCTGTTTCTCATTATACTTACTGTGCTGTACAATAATTACATTGGATTTTAGAGTAGCTAATGTTATTCCTTCTTTAAGTACAGCTTGTAATACATCAAAAGTAAAATTTGACTGACCTGCTTCTTGTACAAAAACTTTTCCACCTGATTTTAAAACTGGTAGCACTCTCTTTTTGGCTCTAACAACAGATTCATTCCAATACGCATGTGCATTTGTCCAAAAATCATTCTCAGTACCAAACAAAGCATTATAATAATCTGGGATTCCATCTGTAATAAAAATGTGCTTTTGGTCTCCATAAGCACCAATTACTGCGTAATAATTTACACCTTTTAAATCGGGATGTTTTAACATACAAGCTAAAGCTGCAGTTGCCATTACATCATCTTCATCTGGTTTCAAATCAAAATTCGCGAGCAATATATCTGTACTTTTATTAAACGTTTGTGAAAAAGTATGATTGAAACTTATTAAAGCAATAAGAATAGTTATAGCCACAAATTTTGATTTCATAATTGTATTATTTTATAGTTTAAAAAAATTATTCAACGGTTTTTAGAGATACATTATCCCAAAAACCAACTCCCGTAAAATCATTAGATGTAATACAACGTAATTGTAAATTAGTAATTTCACCACTATTAAAAGTACCTTTATAGGTAACCCATTTGTCTGTTTTGTTTGTAGTGTCTAACTCAAATTTACAAGTTGCATCAAAACTTCCATTCGTGTCAAAAATGACTTTTCCTTTTGTACTTGATTTTATTTTCAATTGAATACTTAATTCATATTTAGTCTTTGGTTTTAATACTACTTTTTGAATTAAAGGTTTCATTTTTCCATTTCCTTGGTATTGAAGTGCAAAATATCCTTTTGCTGTGTTGTCTTTAAAAGGAGAAAATCCTTTAGAATTTCTGTTATACCAGTTTTTTACTTGACCTTGAGTAATCAATTCAAAGGAAGGGTTTTCTACCAAATTTTCAATATTTGATTTTGATACTTTAATAGATGTAATTTTGTTATTTGCTTTAATAACATTTAAATCGATTCTATTTTCTTCCAAAACCCAAGATTTTCCTTTGAAATTATCTTCTTCAAAACCTTCAACTATATATCCTTTTGGAATTTCTATTGACAATATTTCATTTGGTAGAATACCTTGTTTTTTCAATTTTTCCTGATTGTAATTTCCTTCTGATAATGCACCCATCATTTCATTAAAATTGATGTCTTTATGAAAAGTTGGCAATGCTACACCTAATGTTTGTTTTACCATATTTATGGTGCCATCTTCATTAAAATAAATAAGATCAAAACAAACTGAACGGTTGGTTGCTATACCTCCAGACAAGTTTCCATTATGATAAAATACATACCATTGGTCATTATACTCGACAACAGAACCATGCATGGTAATAATATCTGTGCTATCTACAAATACACCTTTACATTCATAAGGACCATAAATATTATCACTGATGGCATATCGCATTTTATTTCGTTTTGGAAAATCATCAGGGTAAATAATGTAATATTTCTCCTTACGTTTAAACATCCACAAACCTTCTCTAAAACCATCTAAACCTTTAATTGAATGAGGTTTCCCTTCAATCTCCATCATATTATCTTTCAGTTTATATCCTGTAGGATCTCCTTCACCACCAATAAACAAATAAGACTGACCATTATCATCGGTAAAAACACATGGATCTATTAACGACTTTAAACCTTTAATATAACCTTGTTCTTTAAAACCAGAAGTAGGGCTTTTACTGGTTGCAACCCCTATTTTCCAAGTATCTCTACCTTGCCCTGATCTATGAGGAAAATAATAGTAATACGTTCCGTTTTTATAGGCAGCGTCAGGTGCCCACATAAATCCGCCTTCTTTTCTTCCCCATGGTACTTGACTAGAATGTAATATTTCACCATGGTCTTTCCAAGTAATCATATCATCTGTAGAAAATACGTGATAACCGTCCATAGTTTTATATCCTTTTGAAGGAGCTGGATCTGAAGATGGATATACATACAAACGACCATCTTGCCAAACGTGTGCAGATGGGTCTGCAGTAAACATATGACTCACGATAGGATTTGAACGACGATCTTGAGCTTCAATCTTTACGAAAGAAACCAACAATAAAGCGACGAAAATTATTTTTGTTTTCATATTAGAAATTATTCTTTAATTTTTATAAGTGATACATTATCCCAATAACCAACACCATCAAAATCTTTAGAAATGATAGAACGTAATTGTAATTTGGTTGTTTTTCCACTATTGAATTCAGCTTTGAAAGTTATCCATTCTTCGGATTTGTTTTTAGCATCTAACTCAAACTTGCAAGTTTTATCAAAAGCTCCATTAGTATCAAAAATGACCTTCCCTTTTGTACCCGATTTTACTTTTAACTGAACACTTAATTCATATTTAATATTAGGTTCAATCTCTAATTTTTGAATTAAAGGTTTTGGAGTTCCTTTACCTTCGTATTTTAATGAATAATATCCTTTTGCTGTTTCATCTCTATATCGAACATAAGGTTTAGGTCTTTTATTGAACCAATGTTTTACCAAACCTTGAGTAGCCAATTCAAAAGAAGGATTCTGTACCAAATTTTCAATTTTTATTTTTGATATTTTTATAGAAGAAATTTGATTGTTCGCGCCAATTGCGTTTAAATCGATTCTATCTTCTTGAAACGTCCATGATTTTCCTTTAAAATGGTCTTTTTCAAAACAGGTAACTTCATATCCTTTAGGAATTTGAATAGATGAAATTACGTTGATTTGGATTCCATTTTTCTCTAAATCTGATTTTGTGTATTCACCAAAATCTAATGTTCCAAACATTTCATTAAAGTTGATGTCTTGATGAAAAGTTGGTAATGTAACACCTAAACTTTGCTTTACCATTTGGATAGTTCCATCTTCATTAAAATAAACAGGATCAAAACATATAGACCTATTAGTACCTATACTTCCTGATAAATTTCCATTATGATAAAACACATACCATTGGTCTTTAAACTCAACCAAAGAACCATGCATTGTAATTACATCTGTATTGTCTAAAAATACTCCCTTAAACTCCCAAGGTCCTAATGGGTTTTTGCTCATTGCATAGCCCATTTTATTCGTTTTTGGAAAATGATCTGGATATATTAAGTAATACATGCCTTTTCGTTTGATAACAAAAGGACCTTCTCTATGACCTGTAGCACCGATTTGTTCGGTCATTTCTCCTTCAATCTCCATCATATTTTCCTTTAATTTTGCAGCATAAGGTTTTGTATCTACTACCGCATAAATATAAACTTGCCCATCATCATCTAGAAAAACACCTGGATCACAAAATTTATTCAGGCCTTTTACATATCCCTGCAGTTTAAAATCTGATGCTGGTTTTTTGCTAGTTGCTACACCTATTTCCCAAGCACCTTTTTTGTTTTTATGTGGAAAATAAAAATAATACGTACCATTTTTAAAAACACAATCTGGCGCCCACATAAATCCTCCTTTTTCAATTCCCCAATCTACATCTCTAGAATGAAGTATCTCTCCATGATCTTTCCAAGTAATCATATCATCCGTAGAGAAAACATGATAACCATCCATGGTACTATAGCCTCTTGAAGGAGCTGGATCTGAAGATGGATACACGTACAAACGACCATCATTCCAAACATGAGCTGATGCATCTGCAGTAAACATATGGCTTACAATTGGGTTTGAACGACGTTTTTGTGCATTCATTTGCAACCCAAGTAATAAAAAGAAGGTTACTATTTTTATTTTCATCATTATATATTTTTTAAGTTAAAGCGTTTTTTATAAAGAAATATTCATTTCTATCTCTTTCTGTTCTCTAACTACTTTTAAAATGACTTCTGAGCCTTTTATTTTATTCATAAATCGAAAAAACTGTTTTAGATTCATAAATTTTTTGCTATTTACTGCCAAAATTAAATCTCCGTCCAATAATCCAGCTTTAGCTGCTTTAGATTTTTTAGGCACTTTAATTAAGGCAATACCTCCATCTTCTTTAGAAACACCATAAGCAGAAAATTCCATACCTGATAACCCATTAACAGCGGCTCCTAACCAAGTAAGCTTTCTTCCTTTTTTTGCTGCTCTTTTATTCTTAAGTACTTCTGAAACCCCTAAAGCAGGTATTATTGGAGTTCTTGCAATTGCTTTTAGACTCGGTTTTTTTACTCCAAATTGATCCATTGGAAAGTTTTTAAACCCAATATCAAAAGCAGGTGAACCTTCTTTTACTCTAAAATCTCCATTGGCAGGGTCTATAAATTGAGGGTCAGCCACAATTGAGTTTTCATCCCATCCAAATTTTTGTGTTAAATCTGAATTAAAGATAAGGTTACTATCAACACGTTTTCCTGTATTATTTGCCGTTGGTACTTTTACACCTTGATATACAAACATAAAAATGTTAGAAAAAACCTCATCTCCACTATTTTCAAACCATACATGTGGATGAAAAGTATTGTTTACAGTTATATTATTCCAAGCACGTCTTCTGTATCCTTCTCTAAGTTTTAAACCACCAGACAACATCAAATTATTATAAATATCGTAATTGGTAGAACCATCATCTAAATCAATATCCCAACCATGATCGCATCTCCAGCGACTGTTACGAATTACAGTAGTTTTTATGGCATCTGCAAATGGTAATTCTGGATATTTACTCATATCTGCATTTTTAAGGCGCCAAAAACGGTCTCTTCCCCAAGAATTAAACGAACCATGATCGTGTGTTTCTAATACAGTGTTGAACACATCACAACGTTCGATTAAATGACCACCAAAGGCACCATCACCAACATTAATTCCAGAGCGAGCACAATCGTAAATGGAACAATCTCTAACGGTTATTTCCATCGCCATCTCAATCTGTACTCCTGCTGGTTGACGCTCAACTGTTCCTATATTATGAATTAAACAATCTTCAACAGTACCTAATGCAGGATAATTTTCTGTTTTAGGACCGGGAGTTTTATCAACAGTATTCATATCATTTTTCTGTCCATATTCAAACAACGGATCACGTAAAGCTTTTGGATCTCCAACAAAACAAATTCCACTTGCTCCTGTATGATGGATGTAATTTCCTTTTATTAAAGTGTTTCTATTGTAGTTATTTACAAAAATGGCATTTCCACCAACTTGATCAAATTCACAATCTAAAATTTTTATATTTTCTGTTCCCGTTAACATAAAAGCACCTCCTCTAAAAATGGTCCAATCTGAACGCACCATAGGTTCTTTGGTTTCCATAAATGTTCTAGCAGCGTGTTTTATCACAAAACCTTGTAAAGCAATATGTTTTACAGGGTTCTTTATGGAACCTTGAAAATCTATCAATTGCTTTAATTGAACCACCTCTACTTTTACTTTTTTTAAATCTATAGTTGCTTCTGGTTTATAGTACAAGGTTTGTGTTTCTTGATTATGAAACCATTCTCCAGGAGCATCTAATTCTTCAAAAATATTTTCAACCATTCTGTATTCTGGATGCATCCCCATTTGCCTGTTGTTCTGCCAACCTCCTTCATAAGTAACTTCTCCTTCTTTATTTTTACCTGTGATGATATAATGATAACCTCCCCATTCTTTAGAATGCATTGCATGAATATAACCTCCTTTAGGATTTTTCCATCCTGCAGCTCTTTCCTTTGAAAAAGCATCAGCAGCAAAACCTTGATAAGGAGCAGTTTTTTTGCTGGCATCATAATTAGGATAACGTGCCATACGTTGATTTAATCCATCAATAAAAACTTGATCAATTTGGATTCCTTTTGGTGTTTTTGCTTTGAAAATTCCATTTTGATAGGGTTTCCAATTCAGTTCTAATTTCACACCTCCGCTTAAAACAGCTGCTCCTTCATTTTTAGCACGATAAATAATTGGAAATTGTTTTGAACCTGAATCTTTTGGATTAAAAATGATTGTTTTAGGCAAATAATATACACCATCAGCAAAATAGATGGTCACTGCTTCTTTGCCTGCAAATGCTCTTGCTTTTTGCTGTGCTGCTGCAAATGTTGCTAAAGGATTATTTACATCTCCACTGTTTTTATCTGAACCATTTGGACTCACATAAATATCTAAAGCGTAGGTTGATGTTATAAAAAAACCTATTAAAATGTAAAAAAAGTTCAATATATATTTTTTCATAATTAATTTTGTTGAATTCTTTGATATGTGTTTTTCGTTTCTTTTCTAAGCTTCGTTACTACTTTAGTATACTTTTTATCATTTACTAAATTATTCATTTCATGAGGGTCATTTTCTAAATCATATAATTCTTCAATTACAGGAGTATGTTCATAATAAATGATGTATTTATATTTATCATTCCTAACACCTCTTGATCTATAAGATTTATTGGCTTTAATGATCTCTTGATTTGCTATTTCAAAATCTGGATATTTTCTTTTAGAATGTAAATTGGTTATAAAAAGACTTTCTGAATAGACGGATTTCTGCCAATTCTCCATATTTTGAGTTTTATCTAAGATACCTGTAAAACTTTTTCCTTGCATCTTATCAGGTGTTTCTATACCTGCAAAAGACAATATAGTAGGTGCTATGTCTACAGAAGACACAAATGCAGCTTCTCGATACCCTCTTTTTTCTTTGGCTTTACGACCATCAAAAACTATTAATGGGGCTTTTATAGATTCTTCATAAAGAATAGCCTTATCATATAATCCTTGAGAACCATGAAAACGTCCATTATCACTGGTATAAATAATTATGGTATTATTAAGAATCCCCATTTCTTTTAATTTTTCAACCAACCTTCCTACTTGCTGATCTACTGTATACCCTTGTGTGGCAAATCTTCTTACTAATTTTTGATATAATTCGGGTGTAGATGTTCGTTTTTTATGAAGTGGAACACCTCTCCAATTGTCTAACAATTTAGGTAGTTTCGTGTTTTTCCCTTCAACCCAATTTTCTGGAACACTAAAATTCTGGTTCTCAAATACCTTTACATGAGGAGGATACATGTCTCTATCTTTGTCGTTTTTTACTGCATAAAAACTAACTGACAAACAAAAAGGTTCATCTTTTGGTTGCGTATCTAAAAAATGAATCATCGCATCTCCAGTTTTTAACGTCCTTTCATTTAGAGGTCTATCCTTGTCATAAATTTTCTTTAAGGTTGAATCTTCTGGCCACATTTTAAAAGCTCCTCTAAAATGGACTCCATTACCCACAAAAAAATCAAAGTATTCTCCTAGATTTTCTTGCAAATCATAACCAGAAACTCCACCTTCCGCATGGTAAGCTTTTTCAGTAACGGGGAAACCAAACTTACCTACAAACCCTGTACGATAACCTGATTTTTTTAGTCTAGCCGGATATGAATCTTTAAAATCTGTCTTTGAAAAAGTAAGATTATTTGGATAAGAAAAGCCCACTCTATGATTAGACAAATAACGACCTGACATTATAGTAGCTCTACTAGGCATACAAATTGCAACAGGATAATAGGCTCTATCAAAAACAACTCCTTCCTCAGCTAATTTATCTATGTTTAAAGTTTTAAATTCTAGTCTTCCATAACTTCCAAAATTATCCCAACGTTGGTCATCTGTCATCAAAAAAATAATATTTGGTTGTTGGGCAAAACCTACCAAACTAAATAATAGATAAAATACGAATACAAACTGTTTCATTTTAAAAGTCTTACATTTATAATATTGTTAAATTACTAAGGTTACAAATTTCATTGTAAAAGTTTTATTCAACTTTTTTTGGTGCCCATTCAGGAATACCAAATTCCTTTAGTTGTTTATTATAGCGCTTTGCAAAAGGTTGATCTTCTGGAGCTACTTTAGGTAAACCTTCATTTACCATTAATGGTTTTGCATATTCCCACCATTGATCGAAAGACTTTTGCAATTCTGCAATTACCTCTGGATGTTCTGCTGCTACGTTATTCTTTTCTGAAGGATCTACAGAAATATCAAAAAGTTCTTTGTTATTATCAAAACGCCATTGTTGTGTGCGTACTGCTGATTTCGCAAATTTTGATTCCTCTCTTTGACCATCTTTCCAACGACCACAGTGTACAAACAACTCTCTATCTGACCATTCTGCGTTCGGATTTTTTAGAAGAGGCACCAAAGAGCGACCACTAAGTTCTTGCATTTTTTTTGGCAAAGTAACACCAGCAATTTCACTGAATGTTTTATATAAATCGATATGAGAAACCAATTTATCTATATCAACTCCTGTACCTAATTTACCTTTCCAATACCAAAAAGCAGGTACATGTGTACCACCTTCAAAAGGTGAGTTTTTCCCTCCTCTTAAATTGGCATTAAAATGTGATACTTTTTTACCATTTAGGCTACCTTTTAAATGAGTGGCTCCATTATCTGTCATAAAAATAACGAGTGTGTTTTCTAGAGCATTCCAAGATTCTAATTTTTGCATCATAGCTCCAAAATTATCATCGATGTTTTCAATCATTCCATAACGACCTGCTGTACCTTTATCATATCCCAAATCTAAAAAACGTTTTTTATATTTTTCTGGCGCTACCAACGGTGCATGTGGTGCATTTAAAGCTACATACGCAAAGTAAGGTTCATCAGAATCGTTTTTTTCTTTTATCCATGCTAAAGCTGCATCAAAAAAAACATCTGTACAAAAACCTTTCGTTTTTACAATAGTATCATTATGAAGTAAAACATTATCGAAATATAAGTTTTCTGCATTAGCCGGAAAATCACCATATCTAGTTTGCCCTATTCCACCACCACCATGCATCAATACTTCGTCAAAACCTCTATTAGTTGGTAAATATTCTTCCTCATCTCCTAAATGCCATTTCCCAAAAAGTCCTGTTTTGTATCCTGCTGATTGTAGAGCTTGTGGCATTGTAAACACCTCCTGAGACATTCTTTCTCGCTGTAAAATTGTATGAGTTACTCCAACTTCAAAAGGACGATTTCCACTCATAATTGCAGCTCTTGTTGGCGCACAAGTTGGACTTACTTGAAAATCCGTAAAACGTGTTGATTTTTCATAAAAAGCATCAATATTAGGTGTTTTTAATACTTGATTTCCCATACAAGCCAAATCTCCCATTCCTTGGTCATCTGTCATTACCAAAATAATGTTGGGCTTGGTGTTTTTAATAGATTTATTTTGACTTATTACTGAGCAATTAGCAAATAAGATCAGTAATCCAATTTGAATAAATTTTAGTGATTTCATTTTTATATTTTCTTTGTTTAATTAAATTTTAAAACATTTTTAATGCGCAGACAATGCGCCTTTTGGATCTGGAACACGATTTGAAGTAGTTGTAGCATCACCATACCAATAAACACCTACTCCATAAGCCATATCACAATCATTCCAACTCCAAACTTCCATATCTAATTGAAGGGAACTCCCAAAAGGCATCACATCTAAGGAACGTGTACGAGTTTCTGTACTGTATCCTTTGGTATTTCGCTCTCCTATAATTGTTTTTCTATTCAATTTATTATACTTGTGGCTGTATGGTTGCGCATGAAAAGGATGTTCGTAGAAATCAGTGCTCATACCTCCCCAAGAGTATCCATAATAATCTTCTGTTCCAGTACCGAAAATAGAAGGAAAATCTTCTCCATCTACCCATATTTTTTCATCTCCTTCTCCCCACCATTTTTCTACAGGATTCATAATTGTTAAAGCATCACCTACATAAACGCCACGGCCTTTAAGGGTTACATAATTCCAATCAGAAAAAGGACGTGTAGGAACAGGATTTTGCCCTCTCCAAGCGGCATTAAAATACATACTATTTTTATCCCATTTCCAATCTCCAGTAACAGTATTCAACTCAACATCAATAGGTTCTTTACTTAAGTTGAGTACCGATATTTTAGCAGATTTTTGATAAGGCATTACCCAACGACAAGACATAGTTCCGTCTTCTGAAACAGTTCTATACCATCCTTGGAATGGATTTAAACCAATTCCTGAGCCAAAAAAATCACCGATAGGACACCAAACTGTTTTTTTTCCATCAAACTCCATTTTAAGAATAATAGAACGTGTTATTAATGAATCTTGAGAACTCCCAAGCTTCAATGAAAGTGCACGAACTGCTGCAGTCCCTTTTGGCAAAACAATAGATTTTTCCTGTTTAGAGTTTACTATTTCTTTTAACATTACGGTTGTTCCTTCAGTGGTGTTTTCTGGAGCTATTAGAGTTTCACAAACCTGTTTTATTTGGTTTTTTGCTTTATGGAAATCATCCAATGTAAAAGTCTTCACTTTTGTTCCTTCTATGTATTCTCTATATGTAAATTGATAGAAAAACGGTCGTTCTGTTACTGTAATTTTACAACTTTTTGCATACGGAATTGGAAAAAATGAAACTGCCGAACGTAAAGATTTATGAGCCAATGGAAAAGGAATCAAACCTGTTCCGTTTAAAAGATTAAGCATATTTCCTTGAAGTGTTGGTTCTGTAGCTCCATCCAAATAAATCTTAATAATACTATTGGTGTTTACTCTTTTCGTAGATCTAAAAGGCATCCAAGTACGTACAATAGCTCCAGCTCCTTGATGATCCATTAAAACCCACTCTTTTTGTCCATTATTTTCTTCAATTCTAATAAAGTTTCGGTCTTTATCATTATTGTTTAAATCTTTGTTCGTAAACCATCCTACTGAATCTTTTGGACTCACAGATGCCCGGTTATAACTGCTCTCTTGTTTTAAACGAAAATCTTTTTGTGGAAAACTTGCTACTATATCACGATCTATCATTTCGTGAATAAGGGTCTCTAAACTGATATTTTTTTTTGATTGAGAGTAAGAAAATGAGGCTGTTGTTATTGATAAGAGCAGGCTTAAGATTAATATTTTAGTTATTTTCAGATTTTTCATTGTATACTTTTTAAAATAATTTTTAATTGGCAAGACTAATTTAATTGGTTTCTTTACTTTTTACTTTGATAAGATTTTAGTAATGCTTTCATCTCTATTACTTTTTCAGGATATAGACTATACAAATTTTTTGTTTGATACAAATCCGTTTTCAAATTGTACAGCTGTGCAGGTTGTGCATCTGCTTTTATTTTACCATCCTTAATATCACTATTAACTTCTCCTGCAAAAGATATGGCAGCAGGTCCTCCAAAAGCATGATGTCCCTGTTTTCTAGATCCAAAACCTCCTCCGCCTTGAGCTCCTATATATAACCAATTTCCTTTACGAATAGCCAAATGAGAATTTCTTTTAGGCGCTAAAAGCACTTCGTCTCTTATCTGTTTATTAGTTTTTCCAGTAATTGCTCCTAATATGTTTTTACTATCCTGTCCTTGTCCTTGCTCCAATTTCTGTTCTGTAAGTGCTGCGAATGTTGCTAGCATATCCACGTTACAAATCAATTGATCAGACACCTCTCCAGGTTTTATTTTATTAGGCCAATGAGCTATAAATGGAATACGATGACCGCCTTCCCAAGCATCAAACTTAAAACCTAGTAAATCACCATTTAATTTGTGGCCATCTTTCCATGCTTTTTGTCCAGTGGCATTAAACATCCCTCCATTGTCACTTGTAAATATGACCAATGTATTATCTGCCTCTCCCATTTCTTTCAAGGTTTTCATAACCTCTCCAACAATCCAGTCTAATTCATGAACAAAATCACCATACAAGCCAGATTCACTGGTTCCTTTAAATTGTGGCGCAGGTGTAAAAGGGTGGTGAATATTTGTTGTGGCAAAATACAGAAAGAAAGGCTTTTCTTTTTGTGCTTTCATCCAACCAATTGCTTTCTCTTTTAAATGAGTTCCTACTTGTTCATCAACATATAATGCATGTGCTTTATCAGCTCCTCCAATATGATCCAAATTCATTTTTTCAAAAACTTCTTTTGTTTTTGCCTTTTGTCCATAAATAAATGGATCATCTTCCGTTAGTCCAACCACATTATGGTTCTCTACATATACAAAAGGAGGGTGACTATTTACGACAGGAACACCATAGTAATAATCAAAACCAAGTTCATTTGGTCCAGGAGTTAAAGGCTTGTTCCAATCAACAGGTTTTTTTGTACCAAAGCCTAAATGCCATTTTCCAACACAAGCTGTTGCATAACCTGCTTTTTTTAATACTGATGCTATGGTTTCTTTTTGGGTATCAATTACTAATTTGTCTTTAAGAAAAATAGGTCTGTTTAAATTTCCGTATCTAATAGGGTACTCTCCAGTAAGTAGCGCATATCGTGATGGAGTACAAACAGCAGAAGCCGAATGTGCATCCGTAAACATTCGTCCTTCTTTAGCTAATTTATCGATATTCGGTGTTTGAAGTTTTGTTGCTCCATAACAACTCAAATCGCCATAACCTAAATCATCTGCATTAATTAAAACAATGTTTGGAAGTTTCTGCTTATTTTGAAAAGCAAAAGATGACTGAGTCAAAATTAAGATGGCGAAAAGTCTAACAATATTTTTCATTTAGTATATATTTTTTTTATAAAACATCTCTTCTATTAAGACTATTTCATTAATGTAATAATCTCAACAACAGGATTTTTTCCTGTAGTACATACAACTTTATATTTGTTATCTTTTATCAATTTGAAATCGGGAACTATCTGAATACTTCCTTTATCATTGATACGATATTGTATTTGTTCATTTATACTAAATGAATGCTGCTTTTTTTGATCATTCAACACAAAATTAATGCCATCAGATTCAAGTAATATTCCTGAAGTTTCTTTACGTTTTGTGTGATGTATACTTGGAGGAATCCATGTTGGTCCTTTTTCTATATCTACTTCTAATTCACTAGCCAACTCTAATACAATTACAGGTAATGTTTGATTAAATATTTCCCTTGGAATAGTTGCTATTATAGTTGCTTTGTTTGTATTTTGAGTAAAAAGCACAGGTGTATTATTGCCTAAAACGTAGGCCTTATTTACTTGTGTCTTTATACCATCTATATTGATAGTTTTATTTTCATCACCAAAAAGATGTAAATAAACTTTTTTCTCCTGAGTAGTTATAGAACCCCATTTATATTCACCCTTAAAAGGAGAACCTTTGGTTTCATAAATAGATGCTCCATTAGCTTTTGTCCATTTTGCAATATCTTTTAAACGAACAGTTTCTTCTGGAGTAAAACAACCATCAGGTCCTGGACCAATGTTTAATAAAAAGTTTGAATTTCTGCAAGCACATTTAGACAACATTGCAATTACCTCTTCTGAAGGTTTCCAGTTTGAATCATTATTATCATAACCCCAATTATGTCTTAAAGTCATAATCGATTCAAGATATCCTTCAGAACCAGGAGATGCTAACTCACGATCTCCTAGATTTTCATAATCTCCTAGATTATTTCCTATACGGCTACTGACAATACAATTTGGTTGGTATTTTCGAACCAAATCATAACACATCTTATTTAAATCTGCATGTCTTTTTACTCCCATATCAAACCAAATTAAATCAATTTGACCATAATTGGTGAGCAATTCTTCTAAATGCGTTTTTACTATTTTTTTATAATCTTCTGGAACTTCAGCAGCGTTTCTTCTTACTTTTTTATAGTGATACCAATCTTTTTCATGTGAATAATAAATTCCAACACGCATTCCTTGTTTATGGCACTCATCTATATATTCTTTTAGCAAGTCTTTTTTATAAGCAGAGGATTTTACAATATTCCAATCAGATGCTTTTGTATTAAACATAGCAAAACCATCATGATGTTTTGTAGTTAGCACCATATATTTCATACCTGCATCCTTAGCCAATTTTACCCATTCTGCAGGTTTATAATCTACCGGATTAAATTGTTGTGCTTTTTTTTCATAAGCTTCTTTAGGAATATCAGCCAAAAGATAGATCCATTCTGCACTTCCACCTCCCATTTCTTTACCATAATCAATACCATTCCATTCTCCTCCAAAAGCAGAATAAACACCCCAATGTATAAACATACCAAACTTAGCATCTGACCACCAACCCATCCGTTCAACCTTTTCAGAATCAGTTTCACTCCACACTTGTTTTTGTGAGAAACTAACTTGAATGACTAAAAGTTGTACTAGTAATCCAATTATTATTTTTTTTCTTAGATACATTTTTTTGTTTGATTTATAATTGGTTTAATTAGGGGGTATATTTTTCTTTCTAAAAACAATTATCTATAAAAACTCTTAATTTATTTTATTGCAAAAGCAGCTTGTACCCATGGAAAATCAATGGCATCATTCTTTTGTAATTTTCCTGGAGTACTTCTTCCATCATTAATTTGTTTGATTAATAATTGCTTCAGTTCAGTTACTTTTTCAGGATGTTTTTCTGCTAAATTAATTTGCTCTTTAACATCTGTTTTTAAGTTATACAATATAATTTCTGGCAAGTCATTTAATTTCTTTAACGGTCTGCCCATAGCATTTAACCCTTTGTTTGCAGATACAATTAATTTCCAATCTCCTTTTCTTATAGCAAAAACACCTTCTTTGCTATGGTGAATAGTTGCTTCTCTTTCATATCCTTTTTCTTGCAACAACAAAGGCAGCATACTATAACTATCTTCTGCTTCATTATCTTTTAAATTATAATTTACAATATCGGCAGTGGTTGCCATAAAATCTGTGGTACAAATGGTTGCATCGGAAATAGTATTAGGCTTAATTTTTTCTGGCCATTTTACGATAAAAGGTACGCGATGTCCTCCTTCTAAGTAGCTTCCTTTGTTTCCACTATAAATATAACTTGGATTGTGTCCTTTCGCTTTTAATACTCCGTAATTGGCATTTGCTGCACATCCATTATCACTTGTAAAAATTACAATTGTATTGTCTTCTTCTCCACTTTCTTTAACTGCTTTAAATATTTGCCCCATTAAATCATCAATCATTAAAACAAAATCTGCGTAAGGATTTATTTTACTTTTTCCTTTCCAAGGTGCCGTTGGTAAAATTGGATTGTGTGGTGCTGGTAATGGTAAGTAGATAAAGTAAGGTTTATCGTCTTTTGCGTTTTCTTTTATATAAGAAACTGTTTTATCAACAAAAACAGGTAACACTTCTTCATGTTTAAAATCATTAGAAATTGGTCCCTTTATCCAATACGCATATTTATTTGATTTTCTTTTTTGTTCAGAAATACCTGTTGGCTGCATCACCACTTTATCATTCTCTACATACACAAAAGGAGGCATGTTTAGTGATGCTGCTAATAAATAAGAATAATCGAAACCTAAATCTAAAGCTCCTTTTTTTAAGGGTTTTGTATAATCTAATTGTTCCATTGGATACTTATCTTTAACACTAGAGTAATGTTCTAATTCTTTGCTAGTGTCTTTTAGATCCCAATTTAACCCCAAATGCCATTTACCAATATTTGCAGTTTTATAACCATTTTGTTGTAACAAATCGGCTACAGTGAAACGATCATCTTTTATCAACATTGGTGAAGTACCCCAAGTTACAAATTGTTTTAATGGTGTTCTCCAATTGTATCTTCCTGTTAAGATACCATATCTGGTTGGTGTACAAACTGAAGATGAAGTATGTGCATCTGTAAATCGCATTCCATCATCAGCTAACTGGTCTAAATGTGGGGTATGTATTTTACTTTTTTCATTATAAACACTTAAATCTCCTATTCCTAAATCATCTGCTAATATGTAAATGATATTAGGTTTTTTGTTCTGAAATTTATTTTGACCACTAACTGAATAAATTAAAAATAACGTGAAGACAACTAATAGTTTTTGTTTCATTTTGTAAGTACATTTTAAGGAGTAATGCAATACTATATTTTGAATACTTATAGCTTTTTTTACTCCTGATTAAGAATTTCTATTTATTACAAATTTGCTCTTAAATATCTTAACATACTTGCTCTTAACAACTATTAATTTGCTAAAAACTACCATATTTGAATTCTTATGACCTCAATTGTGCTATCTTACAGTTTAATCAAGAAAAGCCAGAAAAAATTTAATTTAGTTTTTTATCATTCCCATCTTGCTTACATCTAATGGTTCTATACCTAGTTTTAAAGCTGGACTACCTTCTTTAAACCCAAAATTTCCATTTTCTATATCGATAAACATCGGGTCTCCAAATTGACTCATTTTCTCTTTTCCCTTTGAACGAATTCTTTTAAAATGTGAAGTCATCCAATTTGGATTTTTAGGATGATAATACAAATTTCCATCCATATCAGTTTGCTCTAAATTTGGAAGGTTTTTTACTTGGTCTTTACGAGGTCTTTCTGCATAAGCATTTCCTCCATCAGGATGAGAAATAATAATATTTTTATGTGCTTTTGATCCGGTTACAGGAACCCATTCAAAACTGATATATCCAAATCGTGGTGCTACTCTTGGCGCTACAATAATATTGTTGATGATATCATTGACTCCTTTAGAAGCAATTCCCGCACTAAAAGCGTAATTATTATAAAGTACATTTCCGAAAATCAAGGTTTCATGTTGATCATCATCACAACGAATAGGTGCCGGCATTGAATGTTCTAAATTGTCATGTAAATAGTTATAACGAACAATATTGCCTGTTCCGGCACCAGAAACATAAATACAGTTACCATCAGACAATAATTGTACTGCATGTGTAATTTCATTATACTCTACAATGTTGTGTCTTGAGTGATTAAATTTTTCACGGACTTTCCAGTTTTCGTAGTTCTCTTTTGTGTTTTTAATAACCTCATCAGGAATTTCATGATGTCTTACTGTTCTACCTCCCTCACCATTTAATCTTCTATCTGGCTCAATACGATTGGTAATTAAAATTCCTGCATAACCACTATGATGTATATAATTGTGTGCAATTTGATTGTAACCACTTTGCCACGCCCAAATACCTGGAGAATGCCAAGTTATTTCACTAAAGTGATGAATATGATTATTGATAATTTTATTATGATGATTGACATCTTTAGTTCCAGGACCATAACCTGCCAATAAAATTCCTGCTTCTCCTAGATGAGCAAACTCGCAATTTTCAACCTTATTCTTCTGAGCATGTAAATCAAAACGAACACCAGATCCACCAGAATTCAAGAACTTACAATTGATGACTTCACAATTTTCTGCTCCTCTAAAACGTAATGCTGCTGTAGGTCTATCAAACATATCCCAATCATGTTGCATACCCCAACCCAATTGATCTTTATCATCTACCCAAGCTCTTCTATCTGCATGAGAAAATGTAATCCCTGAGAATGAAATACCTTTTACAGGTTGGTCTTTAGTGCCTTTATAATCGATATTTCCTTCTACGCGAATTAGTTCACTTGTTGTTGGTGCCAAAATTCCTTTTGGAGAACCATTATCTGTTGTATTGACTGGCCATAGGTAAATTTTTCGTGTTTCAGTATTTACTACCCATTCTCCTGGTGTATCTAGGGATTCAAGTGTATTTTCAATCCAAGCTGAATTGCCATCTTTTTTATGTACCCAATGTGCTAATTCTCCCATAGTATACGTTGATGATACTTTTGTTTTTGCTACTAATTTTTCTTCATCTACTGATTCTAACGGCAACATATTAATCATCCAAGCACGAGTAGGTCTTATATTTAATTCAACATCTTTAAGATTCTCCCAGTTCTTTATTTTTCCTTTTGGAAAGTGAACTGTTTTTTTATCACCCATTTTAGTGGGTATAAAACCTTCTGCTCTGGCACGATTTAAGCGTCCGTTTTCATCATACAATGTGTAAAATTTATCTATACCTTCTGGAATATCTGCCACCCATACTTTTCCTTTTGCTACTTCTGGTAATTCAGAATGCGATTGTAATAATTTCCAATCATTTACGGAAACTCCTGCACTCACAATAGGGTTTTCGTTAGGGTATGCAGCAAAAGTTAACTGTGTTGATACTGAATTTGATTTCTGATTTCCGTCTTCTATAACTAAAACAAGTGTTTTATTTAATTGATGACGTCCGCCACTTAAATAGATAAAAGCTGGTTTTGAATTTCCATTATCACGAAATTCTCTAACGATTTCAAGAGCCTTTGGAATACTTGCTAAAGGAGCAACAGTGGTTCCAGATGCTTTATCATCACCTGAAATGGAGACGTATAATTCTATCTTTTCACTCGAATTGTTACATCCTGTTAAAAGGATTATACAAAGTGAAAAAAGCATCCACTTAAATTGGATTAAAATCGTTTTCATCGTTTATTTCTTTAAGCGTTTTCCAACTTCTTTTAACGTTTTAATGTCATCTGGAAAAACAGTTCCATCTGGCAATGGCCCAATATTTAATAATAAATTAGCATTCATTTTTTTTGTGTGTGATAACATTTCCATCACTTCTTCTGCTGTTTTGTGTCCTACATCGTTATCTCTATCATATCCCCAAGCATAAGGTTGCATGGTGTTACAAATTTCTAAAGGCACATCAGATTCTCCTGTAAAATGACGCTCTGGTGCTTTAAAATCTTCTGTTCCAAGTACGCCTTGCTTGTAAGAAACAAGTACCTGCGGTTGAAGTGAATGTATATGATCGTATAACTCTTGTATTTTCAACTCATCAATTTTTTCTGGTGTAGAATTAGGCACTGCTCTACCATCTAACCAAATTCCTGCAATAGGTCCATATTTGGTTAACAACTCTGTCATTTGATTCTTCATAAAATCTACATATAACTGCAAGTTTTGTTCTTCACCATATTTATATGACTCTTCTTTAGGATTATAATCTGGCTTTGGATTTCCACCCCAGTCTTCTCTATTAGGCGAATGTGGATGTTTCCAATCTCGCCCATGAGAATAATAGAAAAATAAGCCTAAACCTTTTTTATGACACTGTTCTGCTAATTCAGCTACCAAATCGCGTTTTGCAGCACTATTTGTACTTTTAAAATCGCTAAATTCTGTATCGAACAAACTAAAACCATCATGATGTCTGGTAGTAATATTGATGTATTTCATACCAGCTTCTACAGCCAAATCTGTGATTAAATCTGCATCAAAATTTTCCGCAGTAAATTTATCTGTTAATTTTGCATATTCATCAGGTCTAACTTTTGCACGTAATTGCACCCATTCCGCTGGTTTTGAATGTATTTCTCCCCAATATCCTTCCGTTAAACTAAATAATCCATAGTGAATGAACATACCAAACTTTGCTTCTTCAAACCATTGCAAAGCAGCATCTCGTGGATTTTTTGCATAGGCATCTTCATATCCTTTTAAATAGGATGGTACCTCAATTTGTTTTTTGCAACTAGTAATACTCAAAAAGATAATGAATACACCAATAAACGACCAGCTAATATTTTTTAATATTTTCATATGCTATAATTTAAATTTTAAGGTAATAGCAAAATTGCAGTTGCGCCTTTATCACTTTCACGTCCATCTGCTCTTACTGCTGTAACCTTGAGTGTCATCTGACTGAACTTTTTCGGGTCAGAAAGTTTATAAACAAAATCAGTATTTGTAATTTTAGAAGTGACCAACTCATAAGTTGGTGAGTTGCCGACAGCGCTATAAAGATTGTACGAAACAGCATCCTTACTTTTATTCCAAAAAAGTTTAATTTCATTATCTTTATTATCAATCTTCAAATTCGAAGGTGCATCCATAGAAGTAAATTCTGGAATAGCATTGATAACATAAGTTTGCCCTACTTCTGTTTTAATCATAATTAAATCATTATCCTTAGCAACAAATTTCACAGCTTTACCTTTTGATGTTTTAATAGTTGCTTTTGCAACATTTGGATATCTAAACTCTAAGGTTCCTCCTGATTTAGACAATACTTCAAACTTCTTAGCTTGACCTTTTGACCACGCTGCAGAAACTTCAAAATTACCACGTGCCAACAGACCGTTAAAACTACCTTCTGACCATTCTTTTGGTAAAGCTGTTAATGGTGAAACCACATAATCTTGACACTGTAATAACATCTCAGATACTCCTGATGTTGCACCATAATTTGCATCAGCTTGAAATAATTGACCTCCTCTGTGATCATTAAACAAGTTATGCATATAGTTTTCACTTAATAATTCTTTGTAATATAAATACGCTTCTTCTCCATTGTGTACTCTTGCCCACATTGCTATTCTTTCTGCACGTGCCCAACCAATATTGGTTTTATGATCACGTTTTATCAAACTAACTTCTGCTGCATCTAACCAAGCTGGTGTTTTATCGGTGATTAATATTCCTGGATACAAACCTAATAACATAGAAGCATGTCTGTGATTAACATCAATAATCTTATTAATTTTAGGATCACCAAACTCATTAAAATGTTGCTCTTGACGGAACTCTTTAATTTGTCCAGATTTACCCACCTGAATAGGATCTAATAAAGGAAGTTGTTTTTCAAAAGTAGATAAACGAACATCCGATTTTCCTAAAATTTCTGCACTTTTAATTACATTATGATGGTTCTCATAAAACATTTGTTGGTCAAATGTAGTACCAATTGTGTTTCTTAACTTTTGCTCTGGACTAGAAGAAGGATTGGCTAATAAAAATCCATCTGTTTCTGTTACGAATCTAGATACAAAATTTGCTTGTTCGTAAATTACTGGGTACACTTTATCTGCTAATACAGAATCATCACGTATATAATCATAATAATCCCAAAACATTAAACCAATCCAAGAACCTGTACCAAATCCAGCAATTTTAGTTTTACTAGGAACATCATAAGGATTACTCCAAAATGGACCAGACCAACCATTATCTCCATTAGGATCTAACTGAGAACTATTATATTGTTTAATGTATTCTGTTGCATATAAACGTTGACGTGGTTCAAAAACCTTAAAATAATCTACATAAGATTCAAACAACTCAGACAAGTTGGTAGAAAAAACAGGTGCGTAAGCCATTTGTACATTGGTATCGTGTAAATACTGAGATGACCAAGGTGGCCTTTGGTAAACATTCCAAATTCCTTGAAGATGTGGTGGAAGTGTTCCTTTTCTAGAAGAACAAATCAGCATATAACGTCCAAATTGGAAAGCAAGCTCTTCAAGATATTTATTTGTACCATGATTAGGATATTTATCAATTAATTCATTAGTAGGCATATCTGGTTCAATAGCTCCAATATTAAAATTAACTCTATCATAAAGTTCTAAGTAATCTGCTTGATGGTTTGCCAACAATTCTTTATGAGATTTTGCAGCTGCATCTTTCAGATATTGAGTTACTTTAATATGAGGATCTGGAAATCCATCTAGTTTTTTTGTTGGATTTTCTGTTAAAAAAACTTGAGAATCTAACTTATAATTGGTGCCGATTGCAATTAAAATAACAGCACTATTTGCATCAGATATTTTGATGGTCCCATTTTTGTTAGTCTTCATTTTTCCTCCTTCAGGAATGACCTTAAATTGCCCTTCAAACTTAATTTTGTAGTAATTCATTATACCGGAAAGAGTAATAACATCTCCCTTTGCAGATACAGATCCTGATTTTCCTTCTCCCACAAATGGAATGGTAGGACGTAATGTAAATGACAGTTTTCCTTTTTTTGATGCACTCAAACGGATTGCCATTACCTTATCTGGATAACTGGTAAAATATTCTCTAGAGTACTTTACACCATCATTTTCATATTCCAAAGACGAGATGCCTTTATTTAGGTTCAATTCGTGTTTATAATCTTTGACATTTTTATGATCAAAATCAATGAATACTTCTGCAAAGTTATTTACTCCTCTTCGCTTCAATCCACGGTCTTTACCCCAATCATATAAACTATTTTCAGTAATTTGGATTCGTTCTGAAGTTGTACCACCAAATACATTAACCCCCATATACCCATTTCCCATTGGAATAGAACGATTTACCCAACCTTTGTCAGTATTTGGAGTAGGTTCATCATACCAAAGTCTTAGTGTTTTATTCTGTTGAGAAAACCCAAAAAAAGTAGCACTAAAAATCATCGCTATTAACAATTTTTGCACAAAAAATATTATATTATTTTTTATCTTCATCTTTTAATTATTTTGTTTTTAATCTTATCTATTTACCTTACTTCCAAGATATTTTAGCTTCTCTTTTTTCTGTATTTACCCAAACACTTGCATGTTCAAATTCACGAGTAAACGCCCAACCTTCTGGTGTAATTCTTTTGTATTCTCCTTTTGGTGCTCCAAGAGGTTTTTGTAATTCAGGATAATCTACTAAAGGGCCTGTTCTCAATTTCCATCCCCAACTGTACATAAAATAGGAATAAGGTTGCGCTCCAATTAAATAACAAGCTAGAGCAAACTCTAATTTTTCTTGAGATAATTCAGGCATATTAGGCTTAATATTTCCTCTTCCTGCTCCATCCACTCCAAGACGAAAAACAGATATTTTTCCTTCTTTGGCATTTTTTAGCATATCTCCCCACTCATTTAATAAGCTTTCTTTAGTATACCTAGCTTTTGAATAGTTTTCAAACATTACAGCATCGCAAACAGGATACACATAACCTGCATCTTTATTATTGGCATTGTTACCCAATAGTATTTTATCAGCTCCCATTTTCTCTTTAAGCGCTGCCATCATTTCTCCCATTGCAATTTCAATTGCTGGTTTATCTTTTATTCGAAACCTACTATTTCCATGCATTTGATCGATAAATACTCCATCACAATTAGATTCTCTAACTCCTTTGGCAACTGTTTCAACCCACCATTCTCTGAACTTAGGGTTTAATAAATCATAACAATATGCTCCAAAATGTTCTGCTAACTTTCCTGTTTTTTTATTAGTAATCAAAAATTTCTTTAACTCTGGGTGTTTCTCAACACCTTTCTTGGTGAAATTTTTGGTATACGAAGTATATGTCCAAGCATAAGCTGCATTGAAATAAAACAATACTTTTATGTCTGGGTTTGCCTTTTTAAACGCTTTTGCTTCTTCCTTTGCTCCTAATTCTGCAGCTCCTAATTGTTTTTTTCCATGCGATTTTTCGATACAAATAAAATCGGTTCTTGGAGCAATAAATGCAACTTCTTTGGGAGTTAATAAGCGATTCTTATCCTGAAACATAAAATACTGTGGCGTTGTTTCCCAGCTAAATTTTGGATAAAAATCTTTGGGCACAAATGTACTTCCATCACTATTCTTGTATGTTGTTTGTGAAACTACGTTGTTAAATCCTGTGAATATCACACAGAATAACAAGGCTACTAAAACTTTAGTTTTTTTCATTTTTGTTATTATTATATAGTCATTTTTCATCTTAATATCCTTTAACTGCTTTACGTACCTTTTTCATAATTTCAATACTTTCAGGATTAAAAATGGGATGATCCTTGGTTACATCTGGTGTCATTGCCAAATTGATTGTAATCGGCATATTTGCTTTATCAGCTTTCTTAAAAATCTCAATATATTTCTCCACTGAAAATTTAGGTTTTTGTGTAAACTTTCCGTTTTTTACTCTACTAGACCATCCATCCATATAAAACCAACTAGCAGGATATTGTTCTTCTAACTGGCCTCCTTCTTCAAATAAGAAATCAGGTTGAATTTCAGGTATTCTACCAGAACCATCAGAAACAACCATATCGCTAAAAGGCGTTAAATTTGCGAATAAATTTTGACTAAAACCCACAGGTGCATTTGGATTCCCTGCCTTTATAGCTTTCGCAAATTTTTCCCAAGGTGGATCTAGTTGATACATTTTCCAACCACCATCATCGATATAACCTCCTGTGGTTGCTAAATCTTTTCCATATCGTAAGCTTACTTCACGAAAATGATTTTCTAAGAATTGAAAATACCCTGAAGGATCTGGAGTTTTACCATTTCCATAGGTATTGCCATACAAATCTTCCATACCACTATTAGGATTGTAGTACAACATTAAACGAATGTTGTGCTTGCCTAAACCATCAATGAGTTCTCTGATTAAATCTCTTTCACAAGTAAATCCTGGTTTTATGCTATCTATAGTTTTGCTAGGTGCTGGCCAATGTTGAGTTCCGTGTGCACAGGTAAACGTAACCCAAGAAGCACCAATTTCAACCACTTTTTCTACAAAAGCATCCACATCAAATTCATTTACCAATTTTTGATATTGTTCCCCTAATTTTGGCCCTCCATTATATGGCCTTGATCCTGATGAGAAATGTACAAATAATCCATATTTTCCATCCACCATCCATTGTATATCTGCCTTCATTGCCTTTGCTCTGGCTTTGATTGCTGCATGTGCTTTTGGACGTACCAATTCTATGGACCAAAAAGCAAAAGGATTTGGCTTTTTATTTGTATTGGCTTTTATTTCTTTATTTTCCTCCGCTTTTTTTTCTTTGCCAAAAGTCAACAAACGAAAACTGATTTTATTAATCCCTTTTTTGAGTTTTAAATTTTGTTTTAAATAATGTCTTTGAACAATAGGTCTTGTTTCCCAATTTTTGATATTGGCTTTTTCAATAATTGTTGTATTCCCTGAAGTAACTTCAAAGGTTGATTTTGAAAGGATATCATTACTTCCAGTATACAGAAGCGCTATGCTATATTCTGCTTCAAAAGGTGCTTCAACCTCCCAAGTCATTACATCCTCTTTGGTATAAAAACCACGAATAAAAGCATTGTTCACTACTTCTGGTGTTGGTCTTTCAAGGTGATTCAAATTACCTGTAAGTTCAGCTCTAAACCCCATAATGCTTGTAATATCATCTGCTCTAAGTTGCCAAGTTTTTGGAGCCCAATACGAATGAATTATTCTTTCTTTATGTTGTATTTTATCTTGCCCTGATAATTTTGTAAAAGAGCATAATACAAAAACCAATAAAGTTACATTTATCTTATTTTTATACAAATTCATCCAATTCTAGTTTTTACAACTCATTTTACTTTTATTCTCTATTAGCTTATTTAATTATCTCGTTAACAGACAATTAATCAACAATACTGTTAATTTGAAACCAATTTTTACTTTTCTCATTCTCTTGAATTTCACCAGGAGTACTTCTACCATCCAAAATTATTTTTTTTAATGCGGCTTTTAATTCTATCACTTTTTCAGGATATTCAGTAAGTAAGTTTTTAGTTTCACCAATGTCATCTTTTAAATTAAACAACTGCATTGGTGGCAAATTCATCTTATTTTTTCTGATATCTCTTGGTCTAGGATCACTCCATCCTCCAGAACCTGGACAAAAAGATAGTTTCCAATCTCCTTGTCTAATGGCAAATATTCCATCTATAGAATGATGAACAATGTATTCTCTAATATCTTTATCATCCTTCCCTGTGATGAGTTGCAACATACTGTAACTGTCTTCACCTTCTGTATCTTTCATTTTATAACCCGTAATATCTGCACAAGTAGCAAAAAAATCAGTAGTACAAATCATGTTGTTAAAACTTGCCTTTTTTAATGATTTAGCCGGCCACTCAACTATAAAAGGTACTCTATGACCGCCTTCATAGATATCTGCTTTATATCCACGAAATTGAGCACTTGGGTTATGATTGTATGTTGCTAAATCTTTAAAATCTGCTTTTGGAGAACAACCATTATCACTCGTAAATACCAAAAGTGTGTTTTCTGATATCCCTTTTTGAACCAAAATTTCGCGAACCTGACGAACAACATTATCTACCTGCATTACAAAATCTCCGTATATATTGGTTTTACTTTTTCCTAAGAATTCTTCTGTAGGTAAAATAGGTGTATGTGGTGCTGGCAGTGGAAGGTATAAAAAGAATGGTTTTTCTTCTTTCGCTTTTTCATCAATAAAACCGATTGCTTTATCTGTAATATCTTGCAGCACATCATTATGAGAAAAATCATCAGCAGTCAATCCTTTTCTCCACATCTTCATTCCTTTAGACCTTGTATATTTTGTAGGTACCATAGTGGGCAACCCATTTTCTACATATACATAAGGAGGCATGTCTAGTGAACCACAAAAACCAAAAGCATAATCGAAACCGTGAGAATTTGGACCGTTTTTAATTGGTTGCGTAAAATCTACAGTTTCACCATTTATTTTTTCCGAATTTTCATCTTTTAATGTCCAGTCCCAACCCAAATGCCATTTTCCTATAAATGCTGTGCTATATCCTTGTTGTTTTAGCATTTCTGCAATGGTTACACGTTCTTGTTTAATGAGTCCTTTTGAATACCCATTTAATACATGTTTCTTCAACTTAGAGCGCCAATTATATCGACCAGTTAGTATTCCATATCTAGTGGGTGTACATACTGATGATGAAGTATGAGCATCTGTAAATACAACTCCATTTTCAGACATATTATCAATATTTGGGGTTGGGATTTTCCCTTCAGGATTAAAATATTGCACATCACCATATCCTAAGTCATCCGCCAATATATATATTATATTTGGAGCTTTAGCCTCTTCTTTTTCTACCTTCTCGTTTTTTACCTTTGTAGTTTTACATGAGTTTATTACAACTAATAAAACAATTAATAAAATTTTACTATTTTTTTTCATCTTGAATAATTTAATTAATCCCAATTTTCAATCTTTAAGAAATAACCCGCTGTTAGATCTTCATCATGACAAGCCAAAAACAAATATTCAGGCTTTCCATCTTTCCATAAAATATTAGGTCTTTCGCTCCTTGCTAATTCGTGATTAAAATAATGACTGTTTGTATTGTATCCTATTTCTGGTCTATCCCAATGGATTCCGTCTTTTGATTTATAAATTAATCCTGGTCGTTTTCCTCCGAGTTGCTTTTTATCCAAAATTTTAGGATTTCCTTCCAATGCACTTTTTACGTCCATACGATCTTCAACAATTAGATAATACATCCCTTTGTAATAAAAAGCATAAGGATCTTCTATGTCTAAGCCCATATCTGCATAAGAAATTAATGGATTTTCTTTATAATTTTCATAAGGACCTTCTAAATTATCACCAATCGCTAAAGAAATTTCTCTAAAATCTTTGTGATTATCTGTAATTGACTTGTAATAAATTCGATATTTACCATTTTCATCCACCAAAAAAGTAGGGTTAGAAGCGTGAATGATATTTGCTCCATCCATTTTTCCTGATGCTTTTATAATTGGATTGTGTGGACTTTCTACCCAAGGTTCATCCAAAGATTTTGTAGTTGCAATACCTATTTGTTGTGACAATCTTGGCGTTGTTCTTTCTTTTACCAAATACACCATTAAATAAGTATCACCTACTTTAGATACTTGCGGATTGTGATAAGTTGATGATTTACTCGAAAATGTGGTGTCAATAAATTGATAAGGCCCTTCTGGTGTATCTGCTGTAAAATGAACAATTTTACTGTCTTTTATCCAACGTCCTTTATTCGGAATTGTAGACATAAAAACGTGTAATTTTCCGTTTTCATCATAAATGGGAGACATCCCCCAGTTCCACCAACCTTCTTCTGCTGGTAAAATAAATTTACCTGGTACTAGTGATTTGCTAAAAGAAGATTCTTTAATAGTTAAGTTCGGCTTGCACGAAAATAGCATCAGTAATGCAACTGAACAAATTACTATTTCTAAAAAAGGTTTTATTTGTTTACTATCCATATTTATTCTAATAATTATTCATAAAATTGATTACTCTAAATTCTTTTGAAAAACCCTTCCTTTTTTAAGGGAATAAATTTGCTTTCATTTCGGCTATTCTTTAGGAATATGTTATTAAACCTTCTTATCCTATAATGCCTCTACTTCTGTAAAATAAGCTCCTCCCATTTTTCCTTCACTCGTATAGAGATAGGTAATAAGTTCCGTTTTCCCTGCAGGGATTTCCAACTCAAAAACAACTTCTTTGCTTCCAGGCTCCACAGTCATTTCTTGATCTTTTCCAGCTATCTGAATTTTGGCTCGTACAGCCTTAACTATCTTATCTGCTTCTTCAGGGAATTGACGAAGTGTAAATCGGTACAAACCTGCTTTTTTGACGTTAACCATCCAGGGTCCCGTAACTGATGGAAGCCTTTTGATTGAACCAAAATTCCAAGGTGGATTTCCACTATCCAAGTACCAATCTTGTGAACATAATAATGTAGGATTATCTTTGGAATTTCCAAGATCAATAGAAACAGGAGTCATACGTCGTGAAACAGATTTCCAAAACGGTGAATAAAGTGTTCGCAACTCTGCTACCTTTTCTGAATTGGTAGATGAAATATCTCTTTTTTGACTAGGGTCATTTTGAATGTTGTAGAGCTCTGAGCCGTTAATTAATCGCCAGTTATCTTTTATTACACATGTAAATTCCCACTCTTTTGGTGGACCTTTAAAAAATGGCCCTCCTTGAAATTGTACTACAAGATGGTCTCTTTTTTTTGCATTTTGAGAATTTTCTAAAACAGGTTTAAAAGATACTCCATCAGGATTGTGCGAATCTGAAATTGGTATTCCACATAAATCAGCTAGCGTTGGCAATACATCAATATGAGCTGCAAGTGCATCAACATCTCTTCCTCCTAGCAGACCTCCATCAGGCCAACGAATGAAAAAAGGTACACGATGACCTCCTTCATAAATCGAAGATTTTTTTCCTCGCATACCAGCATTATATCCCTTTATTGGCTCTGAATTCAGTCCTTTAAAACTTCCCCCTTTTGCTGTACCATTATCAGACATAAATACTAAGATGGTGTTATCAGCTATTCCTAGATCTTCAAGTTTATTTCTCAGAATCCCCAAGTTGTAGTCGAAATTAGCAATCATACCATAAAACTCAGGACCCGATTTCCATTTAGCCTTATTTCTATAAGGTTCGCTCCATTCCTTACCTACAATATAAGGTCCATGTGGTGCATTAGTAGCTAAATAGAGTAGAAATGGCTCTTCCTTGTTTTTCTCTACAAAATCGATAGCCTCATCAAACCAAACATCGGTACAATAGCCTTCAAATTTTTCATTTTTACCATTTCGCTCATAGGTATCATCAAAATAGTCATTACCCCAATAATCCGCAGCTTGACCAACTCCTCCAGATTTATGCCAAATTACATCTTGAAACCCTCTGTCTTGTGGTCTATGTGGGGCGTTGTCACCAAGATGCCATTTTCCAACCATTCCTGTAGTATACCCATTTTCTGAAAATACATTAGCCATTGTTTTCTCATCGGTATGAAGTAAGGTACGTCCGCTACTGGTACGGTATGCTCCAGTTCTGCCAGGATAACGTCCAGTCATAAGTGCTGCTCTTGATGGTGTGCAAAATGGACTTACATGAAAGTTGGTTAGCCTTACCGATTCACTATGTAACTTATCCAAATTGGGTGTTTTTAAAATAGGATTTCCAAGACATGCCAAATCTCCGTAACCTTGATCATCGGTCATAATCAGAATTACATTAGGTTTTTTAACCTTTAGTTTACTAATTTCTTTTTTTTCTTCAACTTCCTTTTTTTCTTTAACTGAATAGCACGCTCCTAGTGCTATTAACATTAAAATCACGATACCTTTATGTAGTTTCATTTGATTTATTTATTTAATCTCAAATTATGTAACTAAGTTTTATTTTCCTTTTTTCACAGCTGGTGTCCATTCAAACCAATTTAAATTAAACAAACTCCCTTCATCACTTTCTGAACATAAGTAAATTGTTTGAGCTCCTCTAACTCTATTTAGTGTTGTTGATATGGTTTTGTATTGATTCCATCCTCCTGTTGATGGTATTGGAATCGTTTTTAAAATAGCTCCTGTTGGACTATTCATTCTCACCACAATTTTATTTCCTTTTTTTGGTGCTGAAACATTTACACGAAAAGAAAATGATTCAGCACTTTTGCCGAATTCAATTTCAGTATAACCCAACCAAGATTTATTTGAAAGCTGAATTATACTTTCACTATTCTCATCAATTTTAATTTTTTCTACTTTTAAATCACCTGATATTGAACTAAAATCTTCGGATTCATAACGAATACTTTCAGTTGCATCAAAAACCACTTGTTTTCCTTTAGGATTGTACTTTTTCTGTTCTCTTCTTTTTCGTTTTGGATAAACTGGTTTGGTTATTTCCACATTTTTATCCAATGTATATACAATTGGTTCTATGGTTCCGTCTTTTCGAAATGTGATCTTATCATAACAAACTGATCTCTTATAACGATTACCATTATTCACATCTCCTCTATGATAAAAAAGATACCATTGGTCGTTAAATTCGATTACAGAAGTATGATTTGGAGATTCAGGAGAATTGGGAGCAAGTTCTCCTTTAAATGTCGCATAGTTTTTTGGTAAAGGACTATCTGCCATCCAATATTTAGTAATTGGTCCAACTCTAGCGCTGAAATAAAAAATTCCATTTCTTTTAAAAACGTGTACAGCTTCGTTTACAGTTTCTTTTGTTAAACGAACCCAAGGCCCATCTAATTCAACCATATTATCTTTTAATTTGGCACCCATAATATGTGAACCTTTTTCGCCAATATCTACCCAATGATCGTTACCAAAAATGTATGCTTGACCATCATCATCAACAATAACTGTTGGATCAAAAATTGTAGTCATCTCATTTGTAACTGCAGATTCCCAAGGGCCTGTTGGAGATTTGCTTTTGGCTACACCTACATGCGTAATATCACTAGGAAAATACCAATAATACCATCCGTTTTTATAAGCAGCATCTGGGGCATTCATATTAGATTGTGCATATTCAAAACCTTTGTCTAATTGAGGATCTAAAGAAACTCCGTGATTAATCCAATTTTTTAAGTCTGATGATTCTAAAATCACATAATCTTTCATACCCTCATAATTAATAGCATCTGGTTGATCATGTGAACAATAGAGATACACTTTCCCGTTAAAAACCTCTGCAGCTGGATCAGCTGTGTATAAGAAATTCGGATTGCCTTCTCTAAGAATCGGGTTTTGTTGTGCAAAACTAAATTGCCCAATTACGAAAAGAAGAAATGTTATTTTTTTAATCATTTTGATTATTAATTATTATGAAATTGAATATCTCCAAGACTGTGTTATTCTGTTAATGGAATTAACTCTAGCCCCTTAAACTTATACCTCTGTTTTGTTTTTTTATTAGTTTTTACCTTTGGATAAACTCTAATTTCATGTATTCCTTTGCTTAAGGTTACATTACCTTCTTGTTCCTTTTTTGTCAAACCTCCAATGGTTCCTTTAGCATTTAGTTCAATCGTTTTTTTAGGTGTGATTAAATTGTAGGTAAAATTATCATCACCTGTATCTTCACTTACGATTTTAAAAATTCCAGGTTGAGTTACCTTAACCGTCCAAATTAAACCTTGTTTGGTATTTTCGCCCCAGCGATGTGTTACTTTTTTATCGTAATCATAACTTATTCTTCTAATAGCAAATTCACATTTTGAAACTGGTAAATTTATCGTTCCATCCTTTTGCTGTTGAATAGTTTCGTCAATTATTTTGGCTTCTTTATCTTCTATTTCCAAAACAACAACAGTTACTCTTGGTTGTTTTAAGTGATTAGGAACTGTAACACTAATTTGTTCACCTTTTTGTTTAAAAGTTAAAGATTGTTTAGACGCATCTGCCAAAACATAAGCCTTATTTACTTTGGATAAAATGCCAGAAACTTCCACTTGATCTTCTTCTAAATCCTTAAAATGTAAATACACTTTTCCAGGTTTACTAGTGATTGCATAAGGTGGAAATTTTAATGGACTTGGATCTGCTCCGTAAATTGCTTCTCCATTTACTTTTAGCCAATCTCCAATAGCATTAATACTGTTTACTTGTGATTCTGGAATGGTTCCATCTGGTCTAGGTGCTACATTTAAAAGATAAACACCTCCATTACCAACGATTCTACATAAACTATAAATAAAATCTGAATAATCCTCAGAACGATCCAATTCTGCTCCACGTGATGTATAACCCCATCCATTTTTTGTAACAGATTCATGCGTTTGCCAAGGCACTTTTAAATCTGAAAGCCATGTTGCTTTGCTTACGCTTGGTGTTGTACCATTATCAATCGAAACATCAAAATGCCCATATCCATTTCCAAGTCGTGCATTTACTAATGCTCCTGGTTGATTTTTTTTCACAGCATCCATCATCATTTGACTTTGTTCATCTGTAATTTGAAAAGGTGTATCAAACCAAACCATAAAAATATCGCCATAATTGGTGGTTAACTCATTTATTTGTGCAACCGCTTTTTCTCTAAAATAGGTGTCAAATTCATCAGCTGGTTTTATAACACTGCCAAAATCCCAATCATTACCAGCACCACCTTTCTCATGCCAATCTTGATCTTGTGAATAATAAAAGCCCAACTTCATGTCTCTTTTTTTACATTCTTCTGCCAGTTCTTTTAAAATATCACGATTAAATCCTGAAAAGTCATATAAGTTATAAGGATGTTTTGATTTATACATAGCAAAGCCATCATGATGTTTTGCTGTAAGCACGATGAATTTCATTCCTGCATTTTCGGCAATATCTACCCATTCTTTCGCATTGAATTTTTCAGGTTTAAACTTTCCAGCAGCTTCTTTTTCATACGCTGTTACAGGTATAAAACTTCTTCTCATAATCCATTCTGCAGCACCTTCATTACCTTGCCATTCACCTTCAAGTTGCGCATATGGTCCGTAATGAACAAATAACCCGAATTTATCTTCATACAATTTCTTCATGTTCTCCCTAATTTCAGGAGTATAGTCAGACATTTTTGTTTTTCCAAAATCAACATCTCCTATTGTTTCTGTAACAAAATCAATTGAAGTTATATCATCTTTTTTATTGTTTTTACAGCCCATTATAATTAGGGTTAAAAAAATAATAGCTATTAACTTTTTCATAGTTTCTTTTTTTATATTTTTTCTATGTAAACATAGTATGCTGGGTAAACTTTCCCCGATTTATCTATCAATTGTGCTTCCATATCATATTTACCAGCAGGTATGTTTCCAGTAAATTTTACTTCTGATTGCCCTGTATTAATTCTTATCTCTTTGTTGATATTTGCCACATATAAATACGCTTTTTCAAAATCTGATTTTGTACTACCAGCCATTGTTTTTTGCAATTCAATTCTTTTTTCTTGCCCTGGAAAAGTTGCATTAATTGCCAATCCACTTTCTCTTGGAAATCTTCGTAAGTAAATGGCATATTTTCCATCTTCTACAAATTCTATTTTCCATCTACCTGAAGCTTGTACTGCTTTTGAAGCTCCATCTTGATGCCACGCTCCATTGTGTTTCCCTGTAAACATATCGTGCGCAGAAATTCTACTTGGATTTTCTTTTGGAGAACCCACTTTTATATAACCATATCTTTCATTTGGATTTTCTGACATGATGGATTGCCACCATTTTTCATATCCTTCTATCAAACGATTAGCAACTTCTAGATGTTCTTTAATGATGTTTTTTGTTTGCCCTTTATCAGCATTTATATTGTACAATTCTTTTCCATTTACCAAACGCCAATTGTTGTCCATTACTGAGTAAGTTTTATATTTTATCAGGTTTTGTAATCTTTGAGTATCTACATACAAAATACGATTTTCCCAATTTGATTTTTTATCATCAAGTAATGGTTTTAGACTTTTTCCATCTAAAGTTTTCATCGGGTTAAAATCAAAATCAAATAAATCTACAAAAGTGGGCAGCAAGTCGTAATGTGCTACTAATTCATCAATATCTTTTCCTCCAGTTACTTTTCCATTTGGCCATCTTACAAACAAAGGTACTCTGTGACCTCCTTCATAAACACTTCCTTTTCCTCCTCTTAAACCTGCATCAAATATTCTTTGTCCTCCAGCACTTCCATTATCAGTAGTAAAAATAACGACTGTGTTTTCTTTTAAATTTAGGGCTTCTAACTTTTGCTCTAACAATTTAAAATTGTCATCTACATTGGTTATCATTCCATAAAAACGCTTATACGTTTCTCCTACACCTTTTGCATTTTTATAAATATCTAAATACTCTTTAGGAAGATTCCATGGTTTATGAGGTGCATTTGTTGAAATGTAACAGAAAAAAGGATTGTCTTTATTTTCTTCGATGAAATCTAAAGCTTCAGAAAAAAACACATCTGTACAATACCCATTGTATTTTTGTAATTCTCCATTGTGCCAATAAGTATCATCAAAACCATCATTCCACCAAAAATCTGGACCTTGAGTTATTCCACCTCCTCCAATTCTTACTACTTCATGAAAGCCTCTATCTTCTGGACGATAAGGATAATTATCACCTAAATGCCATTTACCAAACATTCCATTTGTATACCCATTTTGTGCAAAAACTTGTGGAAGGAGTACCTCATCTTCAAATAAAATTGAGCGACCTGTAATGGTATGAAATGTATTTACTCTGTTAGTATGTCTACCAGACATTAATGCGCCTCTTGAAGGTGCACAAGTAGAAGAAACATGATAGTTTGTAAATCTTACAGATTCTTGATAAAACTTATCGATATTAGGTGTTTTTATATAGGGATTTCCCATACAAGATAAATCTCCTATTCCTTGATCATCTGTGATAACAATAATTACGTTGGGTTTTCCTTTTCTAACTGATTTTGTTTGAGCAATAGATGGGGTCAAAAAAACGAATTGTAATATCAAGCAAAACCAAAAACTGTTTTTCATTTTATTTCTTTTTTGAGAAAATTTGACTCTATATTGTTTTTCTTAATCTGATGTATGTTTTTAGAAATACCCATCATAAGATAAGCTAAACAAACTTACCAAGAAACAGCATCAACCTAAGGACTCTTATCGGTCTTTGTATTGCTGAATTCTTTCATTTATTAAAAAACCTTTGTAAATAGGCAGTTACACCCTGTATCTATAATATGGTAAAGAAAATATTTTAATGAAATTTATTACAATTATTAACTTCATTTTGAAGTCTTAAAACTAAAACCCTTTATGATTTTAACTTTCTTTTTCAGAATAAGAAACAATTAATTTACTAGAAAATTAAAAAATATTTATCGTAAAAACAATCACTTATCAATTGATTAAAAACACGAAAAATATCAATAGAAATTCTAACTCTTTTCGTTTTAATTGCATTGCCAATTTTTATCTTTAATGGATAAATTCCTGAAGAAATATTATGAACATTCAGTTTGATTTCTTGTGTAGAGTTGGGGTATTTTTCTTGAATTAGAGCTTTGTCTTCGATTGAATATAATTCGAGAATAGCATTTGAATTTAACTTGTTAGAAATTGACACATTCAACTCCTTTTTATTGATAGAATTATCTGACGCAACTCTTAAGACATCTAAAATTGAGTTTAAACTCAAACCAACTTTACGGAATCATCCAGAATCATCAGTAACTTTAAAAGCAACATTTTGATATTCAAAATTTGAAGTTATTGTACCAGAAATTACACCGTTTGAAGAAAGTGACAATCCAACTGAAAGTGTATTACCAAAAATAACTTCTTATTTATAATTACTAGTACTTCCCTGTGCCTTTAATTGATAATTAAATAGATTATTTACCACTATTTTAGGAATGGATTTTGTTACTATGGATAAATTGGAACATAATTAGCATCTGTTGATGAATTGACATCACCAAGACTATTAAAGTCAACATTTACATCTGAATAACCATCAGTTAATCATAAAAATCCTTTTAATTATTTTTCAATATATTCAATATCAACTTCTTAATCACTCATTTGATTTAACTGATCATACCATATTTTAAACCTTTAGAAATGAAAAATCCATTTTCAGAATCACCTTGAACAGCATGAATTAATAAAATATCTTTATTCTCTTCTTGCGAGAAAAATGAGATACTAAAAAACAGTAGAAAAATGAATTCATTCTTAAGGTTTTTTAGTATCTCATTTTTATTTTAAATGCTGTTACTAATTATTTACGCAAACCAGCTTTAGAAATATCTAAAGGAATAATTCCCATTTTTAAAGCAGGTGAATTTTCTTTCAATCTAAAATCTCCATTTTCAGGATCTACAAATAACGGATCTATTGCTTTACTATTTTTATCTACTCCGTTTTTTTGATTTTTTTCTAAAAGTAATTTCCCTAAACTTGCATCTACTGTTGAAAAATAAATGTTATAATCTGTATCTGCATCCATTACTCTTGCTAATGCTCTACCACGTCTATCTTCAGAACTCCCTGATTTTCCTGGTGGTAATTCATCAATAAATCTTGCCGTTTTAAATGTTGTATAAAAAATATTTCTTTTAATAGAAGCTCCTGTTAAAGGTCCCTCTCTTACTGAAAGGTAATATCCACGTGGAGGAGCAATAATATTTGCTACAATGTTATTTTCAACTTTATTATCTAACTTAGTAAGTATCCCTTGAGAAGTTGCATTATAAATCAAGTTTTCAGAAATTAATGTTCCTTTTTGTCCTCCATCAGTTCTAATAGCTGCCTGCATTATTGTTGTACCAACCATATCATGAATGTAGTTTTTACGGATAATATTACCTCTATCAGCTCCTCTAATATAGATAGCATTACCATCTCCTAAACGTAACATAGAATGATGAATTTCATTATACTCAACAATATTGTTACGAGTATGTAAATAAGGTCGTGCATCTTCATGAGTAATATTTGTTTGAGGAAGATTAAGTTCATTTTTTCTAAAAGTTCTTAATAATTCTCTTCCATTTCCTTTTTTCTCTAAAAAGTGAGTCATAACACCAGATAATATTAACCCAGTATAATCTGTATGATGTATCAAATTATTTGCTACACGATTTTCTCCACTTTGCCAAAGTAAAATTCCTGGTGAATGCCAATAAACTTCTCCTATATGATGAATGTTATTATTATAAACAGTATTATTTTTATTAACATCTTTTGTACCTGGCCCATAACCAGAAAGTAAAATTCCTGCACCACCCATGTGTTCTATATGATTGCTAGAAATTGTGTTTCCAATACCATGAAGATCTACACGAATAGCACCACTTCCACTATGTAAAAAATGATTGTTTTCTATAACACAGTTTTCTGTTCCTCTTAAACGAACTACAGCATTGTCTTTATCTATCATATCCCAATCATGCTGAAAACCTTTATCATCTTTAACTAACTGATATCTCTTTCCGTGTTTAAAGGTTAAGCCTTTAATATGAATATTTTTAACAGGTATATCTTTAGCTCCTGCATAATCAATTTTTCCTTCAATTCGGATAATTTCATTAAGTGTCGGTGCTATTACTGGCGAATCATTACGTTTCCATAAATACACTTTTTTTTCTTTGGTGTTTACCACCCATTCACCTTCTTCATCTAATTCTTCTATTACATTTTCTACCCAAGCATTTTCAGTATCCTTTAAAAAATGTAGTACATTCATTGCGTAAGTTGCATCTATGGATGTTGTAACTATTTGCTTTTTTTTATTGTATGATTCTACAGGAAGCATGTTTACAATCCAAGCATGATGTGGACGTACTCTTATTTCTGCATCTTCCATATTAGACCAATCTTTAAAAGCTTCATCAGGAAAATGTAGTCTGTTTTTACTATTCGTTTTAGCTTCTGTAATAAAACCCTTAGATTGAGATCTAGGTAGCATTCCATTATCATCATAAAGGGTTAAATAGCGATCTGAGGCATCTGCAACCCAAATTTTTCCTTCAGCTATTTTTGGTAGCCCAGGAATTTTTTCTGTTGCTTTTTTCCAACCAGTAATCTCTTCTCCTGCACTAAAAATTGGTGTTTCATTAGGATATGCTTGATAAGTAATCGTCTGATTCTTTTCTCCTGAATCTTTAAGATCAAATACAATGGTTTTATTTATTTGATAAACTCCACCTCTAATAAATACGGTAATATTTTCTAAGCTATTCTTTTTTAGTTTGCGTACTTCGTCTCTAGCTTTTTCTATGGTTGCAAAAGGGCCGTCTGTTTTTTGTTCATTCGGTTCTGATAAAGTTCCAGACCAATTATCAGACCCTTGGGTTGATACATAAAAATCTGCTTTTATACCAACAGTTTTTTGTGCACTTGCGCATGAAAACACAACTACTAAAAGGCATAAGATGGTTAAATGTTTTTTCATAATTTAATTGATTGAATAGACTATTAATCTGTCTTTTAACTCGTTTTATTTTATTTGTCTTACAAATAATGATTCATATTTTTCATATCCATTATATTTAACACCATCTGTTTTCCAATGGTTTAATTGTACATCATAAAGTGCTCTCATTTTTTTAAGCTGATTTTTATGATCGGATTGAGCTGCAAGATTCTTCATTTCATAAGGATCATTAACAATATCAAATAATTCTTCTGTAGGATAAATTCCTTTTTCTTCATCCTTGTAATACCAATACACATATTTATATTGATCATCCATAACCGTTAAACAATGTGTTGCTTTTGGCCCCCAAACTTGTACTATTGGTAGAGAATTTCTTACTTGTTCTTTTGGATTTTTTAGTACATTCTTAAGGCTTTTACCATCATAAATAGCTGGAATATCTACACCTGCATAATCTAGGATTGTTGCTGTAATATCTACATTTCCAGATAAAGAGGTTGTTCTTATTGCCTTGTTTTTTTGTTTTGGATCTACAATAATAAGCGGTGTTCTTGCTCCTTCTTCATAAGGAAGTACTTTAGAACCTAAACCATGTGATCCGTTGAAGTATCCATTATCTGAAGAAAAAATAATGATTGTATTTTCTTCTAAACCTTGTTTTTTTAATTCTTCTAAAACCATTCCTATAGAATAATCTACTCCATAAATAAGTTGATTATACTTACGTAAGGCTTCTTGATAGGTTTCATCTTTATCATACCCCCATTCTTCAAACCTTGGGTATTGTCTACCCATTTTAGATTGTTTTGCAAGGTGTTCTCCTGCTTTTCTACCATAATTAGGAAGTTTTCTAAAAGTGGTATTTTTATAAACCGAATCAAAAACTGGATCTGGCATAGCTGGTTTGTGAGGTGCTTTAAAATAAACACTCATACAAAAAGGTTTATCTTCTTCAACAGATTTTCGTATAAAATCAATGCTGGCAGCTCCATAAGCTCGTGTACTGTGTGGATATTCTTCTGCATACTTAGCTAAAGATTTATTTTCAATAGTTTTATATGATGTTTGATGTGGGCTACCTGCCCAAAAATCAAAATCTTTTTTAGCAACTTCTCCTTCTTTTTTCCAACCTCCATTGGTATCAGAAACTGAAAAACCAAACTTACCCGCAAAACCAACTCTATAACCTGCATCTCTAAGTAATACAGGATAAGACGTAGACCATTGTTTTGTTTTTAAAGAACCATGGTCAAAATTACAACCTGTTTTATACTCAAACTGACCAGTCATTACATTTGCTCTACTAGCCATACAAATTGCTGTAGTATTATAGTGTCTTTTAAAAATAACTCCATTATTTGCTAAAACATCTATGTTAGGTGTTTTTACATCTGGATTCCCAAAATCTTTTTGCGTATCGTAAGATTGATCATCTGTAAAAAAGAAAATGATATTCGGTTTTTTTTCTTTTTTACTTTGAGAGTTACAAGATTGTAGACTTAAAAAAGTAAGTGACAACACTAGATATAAAATATTCTTATACTTCATTTTATTTCTTTTTTTTTGATTCGTATGTTTTAAATTGAATTGTAATAATCTCTGTTGAAGGACATTCAATAGGTGTTATGTTTATAGAAGTTGCAATTTTTTTCGCAACTTCAATACCTTGTAATCGAGAACCTTCTGCTTTATAATGTACATCTCCTTCTTTAACACCATGTTTCTTTAAAACAGGTACTGAAAATGTAAACAAATCATTTACAATAACTTCTGGATATTGTTTTATTACATTTAAAGCTACCTTATTGTATTTAACAGAATCTCCAGAAAACCTGCCATCTGCGCCCTCTGGAACAGGTGTAGTGGTCGCAAAGATTAACTTCGCTTTTGGATAATTAGTTTTAAGATAATTAATAATCTTATGTAAATTCTCTTCATATAGTTTTAAAGTAGAAACTTGGACTCCATTTTTCTTATCCAATTTTTTATTTGCTAAATATTTTAAATCGTGTAGCCCAACATTAAAATGAATTGCATCCCATTCAAAGTCCCATCCCTCTTTTAAGTAAGGCTGAAACATTCTTTTTCTCAACTCTTCCATTCTAGAAATAAACTCATTACTAGATTGCCCATTGGTATGCAAACGATATACACATGCCTTATCTTTTAAAGACGCTCTAACATATTCAGTATATCCAATAGATACAGAATCTCCATAAATAAAGACTTTTGGTAAACTAGGTACAGGTTCTATATATCTGAATTGATAACGTGTTCTAGCAAACTTATGTAGCTTTTCCCAAGCATTTTGACAGGTATTATTTACACCCTGACTTAGAAGCTTAGTGGGCGCAAATGATGCCAAACCAAATAATCCCATTAATTTGATGGCTTTTCTTCTTTTCATATTTTTTTCTAGTTTTAACTTCATACTTAGTGTTCAGTTTTATTACTATAGAAAAAAGCAACACTCTCAGCATAAATATCTCTAAGGGTGTTACTTTTTGCTTTATCAATAATTAATAACATTAAAAATCAAAACATCCTAATTTAGGTAATTGATCTTCTGTTAATGCTGAATTAAGATCAAAATCTGTGCAATCACTAACAAGACTCGTATCCCAGCTAGATAAATCTTGGCTGAAATTTGTAGCACCACTAAACATAGTAGCCATACTTGAAGCAGAAGAAACATCCCAACCTGAAATATCTTGATTAAATGATGTTGCTTGAAGAAAACATGAGACAAAACCAGTAACATTAGAAACATCCCAACCAGTTATATCACCATTAAAAGCACTTGCCTGTCTAAACATTTGCCCAAAAGCAGTAGCATTAGAAACATCCCAATTGCTTATATCACCATTAAAACCAGATGATCTCCTAAACATTTGTCCAAAATCAGTAACATTAGAAACATCCCAGTTATTTAGGTCTTGATTAAAAGCACCGCTATTAAAAAACATTCGATACATAGTGGTCACTGAAGAAACATCCCAAGTACTAATATCTCCATTAAAAGCAAAACAATTTCTAAAAGTTGAATGGAAAGATGTAACTTGAGAAACATTCCAACCAGTTAAATCACCATTAAAAAGACGTGCGTTAAAAAACATTAATTGCATATTGGTTGTACTTCCTATTAAAGGATTATCTGTTGCTGTAAACTCCACTAAATTATCACACCATTGAAACACGCCTGGTTGACTTCCAAAATACATATAACCCCATTTTTGTACATCAACTAAATTAGATGAACTAACTCCATTTTTACCAAAATTAAACCCTTTAATCAAACCTTTGATGGTAATGGTTTTTAAACCAGCGTCAGCGAAAGTATGCATTGCATCTGGATCATCAAAAGAGGTTACCGCTACATCATCTGCTGGATCACCAGTATTCTCCCAATTTATAGTAAAATTATATTCCGAATCATCTCCTGCATATAAAGGTAGCACAATGGTACCTCCTGCTTCAACGTTCCAAACAGTTATAAATTCAGAATTCGTAGTATCTACAATAATATCAATAAAAAAAGTACCTTCTTTAAATTTATCTTCAAGATATGCCACATAATTTACAGTAATACGATCATATCTAGTAGGATCAAAAGCATTGATATCATTTATTGTAATAACACCTGTACTACTTATCTCAACAGCATTGTCTACAGATTGGTCTATAAGTTCAAAAGTAAAACCATCTAGACTTGCTTCTTCTATTGTTGGGTCTACTAAGGTTTCTTCTGCAAGTAAATCAAAAACTCCTTCTTCTAGTGTATTGGTCGCAATTCTTCTTACAACGCCTATATGATCTCCTTGTGTAGCTGTACCTGTTTGTGAGTAAGTAGCATCACTATCAAGAATAATTAAATTGGCTTTAGGTATTTCTAGCTCGCAAGCCGTTATTATGAATAAGCAAAAAAACGGAAGTATTATTTTTTTAAGCATTTCTTTATGTTTTTAATTAGTAAATAAATTTCTATTTAATTGTTTTACAACCTAAATGTAAGACCAAGTGAATATACAGGTTGTACTGCAAAAACTGACGTTAAGTTCTTTGGGTCGTTAGCTATATATCTTTTAGTATTTGTACCAGTTAAATTGGTAATACTTGTATTTAAGTTTACATTTTTAGTTATATTATACTGAGCACTTAATCCTAATATCAAGTTTCCTATCGTATAATGAGACTGATCTTGACCAATATAACCAAGACCTGCAAGACGGCTTAAATAATTACTTCTGTAAGATCCTGTAGCTCTAAAAGTTAAACCATATTTTTGGTAGTATAAAATTGCTTTTCCACTATATTTTGATGTTCCAGGCAAGCCTAATGCTACATCTTCTCCTGTTGCTGATATAAATTCACTTTCTGTATACGTAAAGTTAGCAGAAAAACCAAAACCACTGGCAAAACCTGGTAAAAAAGTAAAATGTTGATTTAACCCAGCTTCAAAACCGTATACCTGCGCATTGGATGCATTATTTACAGGTTGCCTAATATCAAACAAACTATCTTCTAATCCTTCAGGTAATGAAATACCAATTTTTTCTATACCTGGAAATGGTTGCTGATATTGCCATATTACACCCGCATAATTTCTAAGGTCCCTATAAAATCCACCTACTGTAAAAATACCTCCATTTTTAGTATAATAACTTAAAGCAGTATTAAAAGACCAAGCTGTTCTAGGAACTAAATTAGCGTTTCCAGATCTAATTGTGTTAAAATACTCATTAGGTGCATAGCTTTCTGAATCTGGGTTTAATACTTCTGATTCTGGATCTATAAATCTAATTGTATTGTTAGGAAGTAAATTTCTAACTCTAGGTCTTGTCAATCTTTTACTTGCAGTTAATCTAAGTTTTACCTTTTTAGTTAGATCTATTGTTCCATTAAAACTTGGCAAGAAATTTAGGGTAGTATTATCTGTTACAAGGTATTGAGAAAAACCAGTATCTGCAGTTTCTGTATCATCTATAGGATCATAATATACAATCGTTGAAAACCCTGAAGATGCATTATTATATTTAACAAGAGATGATGAAAATCTGAAAACTGCTTTACGACCAAAAACTTTAGTAGTCCATCTTAAATCTAAATATGCCTTAAGGTTCGCTTCTAAAACTTGATAAGATCTATTTGCATTAAATCCAACGTTATCCTCTTCTCCTGGAATTTCTGAAAGCGATTTGTCAAAATTAAAAATTTCACCTCCATCATAAGAAGCAAATTCAGGACCTGCATTCCAAAGCGCTAAACCTGAACTAGCTAGCCAGTTATCTAAACCAGTACCTCCTTCTAAGAAAATGCCATCTGTTCTAGTACCTTGAGAAGTAAAATCTTTATATGCAATTAACTGCGCTGCACTAAGCCCAACGCTACCATCTTCTTTTACAAAAGTATTTGAGTTTATCCCAAATCGTCTAGATTCATTATCGCTATAATCATAACTTAAACCTCCAGATACTCTAAAGTTTTTATTCATTCTATAATCCGCATCTATCTTAGCCTGAAATTTATACCCTATATTTTTTGTAACATTATTTCCTATGTTTGGAGCAGCGGTAGCTAAGACCTCACTATTGTATATATTAGGAAATCCGTAAGAAAAATCTCCTTCTCTTATATCTAAAGATAAACCTTGACGATTAAACTCCTCGAAATCCTGGTTATATACTATAGTTCCACTATTTACTGTCTGACCAACAAAATTAATACTAGAATAAGAGATATCTCCAACTAAGTTTAATTTCTTATTTGCTTTGTATCTAATGTTTAAACCACCTAAGCCACTTTTAGTATTATTCTTAACCTGCGTATTTCTACTTCTTATAGTATAACCAGCATCTGGCGCACCCTCTAGGTCGAAATATGTTAAATGCGATCCATTAAAATCAAGGGCATCTGGCGCCCATAATACGTGGTTAGTAATACCTGTATTATTATTAGTAGTAGTAAAAAGATTAGTGTAAGTCGTTTGCAAAACATCTCTTTGAGAATCAGCTATAAGACCAGTAAATGTATAATCCAGCATAATGTCTAACTTCTTATTCGGTTTGTATTGAATTCCTAAGGAAGTTGCTGTTCTTGTATTTATTCTTTTATTAATACTATTACTATTATTACCAGGCCCATAATGTGTACTATCTATAGCAGCATAATAAGTATCAATCCCTTCATCATACACGCCATTTTCATTGGTATCTATTGTATAACCTCTAGGCAAGTGACCTCCTAGACCAACTGAATTTTGAACCGTTATATCTTTTGATTTTAAAAAAGTGGCAAATACCCCAAGTTTTTCAGTAATTTTACCTCCAAATGCAAATGAAGCTCTACTTCCCAATTCTGGTTTATTGCTATTGGCTGTAGTCCTAGAAGATACCACACCAAAATATTTTGTATCTCCTTTATAACGCATATTTAAAGGTCTTATAGTACTAAAGTTTACATTACCTCCAATACCACCATTACTACCTGCTCCACCAGTTTTATTGATAGAAGCACCACTAATAATTTCTGTTGGTATAACATCTAAATTAAACTGTCTTAAATCACTATATCCATCAGTTCCTGCTGAAAGTGGAGACCTCCCATTAATGGTTACCTCTACAAATTCTGGTCCTAAACCCTGGACAGAAATTCTATCTCCAGTAGTTCCATCTATATTTCTTTCTATTTGAACACCAGCAACTCTCTCTAATGCATCTGCAGTATTATTATCTGAAAAGGCACCAATATCTTCTGAGGTAATAGATTCTATGATATCATCCGAGTCTCTTTTATCTTTAATAGATTTTAATTGAGCAGCTCTTAACCCTACTGTAACAGTAATTGCATCTAATTGGTTTGTACTTGGTTCCATTAGGACATTTAAAACTTCTTTATCTACAATTATAATTTTTGTTTTATAACCTATATAACTAAATTCTAACTGATTGCCAGTTCCTTTTAATTTTAAAGAAAATTCACCATCATAATCTGAAACAGTTCCATTCTTAGTTCCTTTTTCTATAATGCTAACTCCAAAAAGTGCTAATCCTTCTTTATCAACAACTTTACCTTTTACGGTTTTTTGTTGTGTAAATGCAAAAAAAGAAACCATTAGCAGGCATGTGGTAATAATATTTCTCATAATTTAGTTTTAGTTAATTGTTTAGTATATAAAATATTTAATCTCAATGTTTTATTTGTAAGATTGAATAGTTTTTCAAAAATAGCACGGATGTGTATTTTATCATTGCTGAATTAGACCATTCAGTTGCTTAAATCTACTTTTTAATAAAAAATAACGGCTGATTTTATTAAATTGATAAAATCATGGAGGCTTTAAAAAATATTTGATAGATTATCTTTGCCACATAAGACCTTAAATACTTCTCAAAAATTTCTAAGATTTGGATTCGGATCTTTAACTATTTTTAATAAAAGATGAAAGGTAATTATACCAATACACAACCATTAAATTTACTTAAAATGGCGCAAGAACTCTTGCATACATCACAGCTCTCTTTTACAACTTGACTCAAAAGCCTAGTTGAAAAAAATGAAATAACTCCCAATGAAAGCATCATTTTATAGAATTTCTTCTAAGTATTCCAGTTTTTATTGCTCGAAAATAAAATATTAATATTCAATTTTTAAAGCATACCCATTCGGATTCAATTCTTCCTGGTTTAATTCTATCTCTAAACCATCATTGGTTTGTTTCCAAGACACTTCTGAATCATCACCTAATAAGGTTACACTTTTTATTGCTGCTAAGTTTTCTTGAGTTAAGCTTTCAATAATCACCTTTTCGTTTTCTTGTGGATATGCAAGTGCTATCGCATACACCGTATTTTCTTTTTGAGTAAACCAAAAATCTTGTGGAGTAAACTCAAATTTTAAATCTGCTTTTTCTGCTCTATCATGCGTACCATTCATTTCAATATTAGTAGGTCCTTCTTTAGTAACTTTCCATTTTCTTGTATTGTAAATAGCCTCACCATTAACTGCTAAAAACTTTCCTACTTCTAATAAATTATTGACAGATTCTATTGGAACTTCACCTGATGCTTTTGGTCCAATATTCAACATATAATTACCACCTTTACTTACTATTTCTGTTAACCAAAACAATAACTCTTTAACAGATTTCCAATCCTTATCATAAGATTTATATCCCCATGAATTATTAGTTGTACCAACAGTTTGCCAAGGTTTTGTAATTGCTAAATGGTCCGTAGGAATTTTATTATCTCCTGGAATATCAAAATCTCCTAAATCGTTACCCACTCTAGAATTTACTAACATATTAGGTTGTAAATCATACGCTATTTTGTAAAACTCATGACTTTGTTCTGGAGTAACATAATGTGGATAATCATACCACAAACTAGTCATGTCAGGAAATTTTGTAAGAATTTCTTTAACTTGAGGATATGCTTTATCCTCTAAATATTCTGAAAATGTATTCGGACTTGGATCCCAAGTATTTACACCTGCTTTACGTTTTACTCTGGCATGTATTTCTCCTCCAGATGCTATATATTCAGATAACCCGCAATCATTTGCATCCATCCAATCTATATTATGAGAATAATACAATCCAAAATCTACACCATATTTTTTACAAGCATCATACAATTCTTGTACAATATCTTTTGGATAAGGGCTTGCATCAGTAATATCATATTCACTTACTTTAGAGTCATACATTGCAAAACCATCATGATGTTTAGACGTTATCACCAAATATTTCATTCCTGCATCTTTTGCTAATTTTGCAATAGCATCCGCATCAAATTTTTCTGGATTAAACTGAGGTGCTAAGGCTGCATATTCTGCTCTTGGTATTTGTGCGCCAAATTGAATCCATTCTGCTACTCTAGGTCCTTTTAGTTCCTCCATTTTTTTGCCTTTCCAAATACCTCCAGGAATTGAATATAAACCCCAATGTATGAACATACCGTATTTAGCATCATTAAAAGCTTCTTTAGATTTTTCTTTTGACGAACTCATTTGTTCATAAGTAAGTTCAGGCTCTTTTTTACAAGCTATACTTATTACAAAAAATGATAATAAAAATATTTTAGCAGTATGTTTCATATTGATTAAAAATTAAACTTTAAGGTTTTTAATTTTATGTTGATTTAATTATTCTTTTTCTTTTTTTTGTTCACTTTAGTCTTTGCTTTATTTCTTACTATAGATAAAGCACTTGCTCTAGGTTCAGTTGGTAAAGTCGCTTTCCAATCTTTTACCATTTTTAAAAGTTTTGATGTTATTTCTGGGTTGGATTTTGCTAAATCTTTTTCTTCTTTCCAATCTTCTTTTATGTTGAACAACTCATATTTATCACCTGTAACATCTACAACTAATTTGTAATCCCCATATCTTACACCTAATGTTGGCCATGTATAATCTTTACTTGTACCACCTTTCCATTCCCAAAAAATTGGTTTACTTCTTTCTAAACCTTTTCCTTTAAAAGCAGACATCATACTTTCTCCATCTGGTTTATAGTCTTTTGGCATTGTAATATTAGCAGCTTCAAAAAAAGTTGGTAATAAGTCTACAGCTGTTACTACAGAATTTTTATCTTCTACACCACTAGAAATAACTTTTGGCCATTTAGCCACAAATGGTACACGAATTCCACCGGCAAACAATGATCTTTTTTGACCTTTTAATCCTCCTGTTTCACCTACAGAATAATATTTACCAAGCCCCGCTACTCCATTCTCTTCATTACCTTTATGCAGTTTTTCTTTTTCTGAACCTTCCCATTCTGGACCATTATCTGTAGAAAAAACTACTAACGTGTTTTCATCTAAGTTTAATTCTTTTAGCAATTTTGTAATTCTACCAACTGCTTCATCTCCTTCTGCTATTATTGAAGCATATACTTGTTTTTGCTCATCTAGTTTACCAAACTTATCCATAAAACGTTTTTGAGGATAATGAGCTGTATGTGCTTCATGTAACCATAGATTTATAAAAAATGGCTTGTTTTTATTTTTTTTGATGAAGTCTTCTGCATAATCTACACCTACAGATCCAGATTTAGGAATACTTATAGTTCCTGAACCGTTAAACGTTGCATATTCATCATAACCATAATCGCTTTCTTTAGGGCCATCTTTTGCTTTCCAACCCAAATGCCATTTCCCAAAATGCCCAGTTACGTAACCTGCTTTTTGAAATTCTCTTGGTAGTGACATATCATTTGGATCCATCCAATCTGGCATTCCTCTTTTTTGATGTGCTTTCCAACCTTGAAAGTGTTGATGAATAGATTGTCTTGCAGGAAATTGCCCTGTCATAACCGCAACTCTACTTGGTGAACAAACAGGGCTGTTAACTGTAAAATTAGCAAAGTCCATACCTTCACTTATCATTTTATCTATATGTGGAGTTTCTACCCAAGTACTACCATGTGCACTTATATCTCCATACCCCCAATCATCAGCAAAAATGAAAATGATATTTGGTTTTTGTGCTTTGGTTTGTGCTTTTGTAAATCCTGTACAAGATGTAATCAAGTATAGAAAACATAATATTGCTGTTCTATTTGCCATTATTAAAAATTTAATTTTCATATTTATTTGTTGTATCACCAATTTTATTAATTATTCTTTTATTATTTTATTGAAGAAGATATCCCCTTCTTCGGTTAGCATTTTAATAATGTATATTCCGTTTTTTAATGTTGAAATATCAATTGTTTTTTTTCTTGTAATATCAATTTTCACCAATTTTCCTGTTACATCAAAAACTTGCGTCTTTACTGAATAACGATTAAATGAAATTTGATTTTTTGCTGGATTTGGAAATACACTAAAAGGCTCAATTTTATTCTGATGTATCTCAGAATTTGATAAACTATTATCTTTATATTCAATGGCTATAGTAACACCTTCTACAGACCATTTATTAGTAGCTTCTGAATTTCCAACGCCTATAGCAAACTCCTCTATAGAATCTGTATTTAAAATAGCTTCTAAAGCTATTTCTTGTGTTTGATTTTCTAATCTACCTACATCAATATTAGATTCATTAAATTTTAAGGTTACAAAATCGTTTGCAGATTGTGCATTTACAATGGTAACAGATTTAAAATTGGCTTTTATATTATCATAAGTTAACGAACCTCCATTGGCATTAAAATCAACAATTTGAATATTATTAATACTTTCTACCCATTCGTTATCACTACCTGTAAAAATAGCATCACTATTACTGTTTGTTCCATCTCCCAACCCCCAAGAATTTTCTGTTGCTGTACCTCCTGAAATACCAGAAATTACTGCTTTATCACTTGAAGGTGTAACATCTATTGAAATTCTATAGGTTGCTAATCCATCTGGCGCTGTTTGAACATCTGAGAACATAACAGCTTTGGTGTTTAAACCATAATTTGTACTTGTTGTTGCTTTTATTTGAACATCTATAAAATCAATCTCTGAAAAAACATTTAATGTTACTTTTCTATCAGTTCCTCCGGAAGCATCATTTACTTGTAAATTAAATTCATATTCGCTATCTGTTGTTTCTGTAGGAGTTCCACTTAAAGTCCATTCTCCAGATGCTGTTTCTGTAATAGTTAACCATGACGGAAAACTACCTGAAGCTATTAGTGATGTAATAACATCTCCTTCTGGATCCCAAAAGTCAATACCTTCTTTTAATGTGTGTGTGTATAAGGAACCTTTGTAAGCCGGTGGTAAAACAGTATGAGCTCTTGCCCAGTTTGGTGATCCTGGATTTTCGTATTCTGCAAGGTAATTATCCATACCCTCTAATAGCACATATACCCAATCGTAAATTGTTGTAACATCTCTATTATAAGATCCTCCCCATGTCACAGACCCTCCTGCATGCATTGCCTCTAAGTTCCATTGATTAAAATCATCTTGTTCCCATGCTTGTGTAGGCCCATATTTCCATGCTGATGTTGATAATTTTGAATGAAAATTTCCTACAATCTTATCATCCCAATCCCAACTTCCACCTGCATGTACAAACCCATTGGTTTCAGTCATACGGGTTATATATTGATAATTAAGATTAAATTGATTTCCATTTTCTTTTTCCGCATGATTGTTATTTCCTCCAAAAGCATGTCCGAATGTAAAATCTTCAAATCTAATAGCATGTGCAAAAGGATAAGAGTTGTAATTTACTGTGCTCCTACCGTTATTAAAAGCAATTGGAATATCAGGATTACCGGCATGCACCGCATTTGCAAAAGTTTGATATATTCTTTGTTCTTCTACAAGACCACTTGTAGCATTATCTCCATTCTGCTCCATAGTACCTCCGTCATCAAAAATCCATGAATCTAAGTATTTACCATAGCGAAGTGCATAGTCTTTCAGAAAATATTCTGCATAACAAAACATATACTTTCTCATAGGAAAAGTATCAGTGGCATCTTCATAGGTTTCAGTAGTTCTATTCCAAATACCTGTATGATAAGGTTTACTGTTAATAAAAGCCTGTACTTCTGGATCCGTATCACAATATGCTATCCAACTATCTACAAATGGCTGAAGATGGTCTGCATTTGAGCCAACAAAATTTTCAGAATTTGTGTAGGTTTTTACATAAAAACCAGCAGCTTTAATTTTTAAAATATCCGCTAGCATTTTATCATTATCTGGGGTATCTGAATTTAAATCTCCCCAAGCCGGGGCAGCTGCATCTCCACCAGGTAACATATCAAACAATTTATGAGGCACTTTGTGTTCTGCAGATAATACAGCGCCGTTTGTAAAACTTACACCTAAACGATCTAATGTTTTAAGATTCTTTATTCTGTCATCCAATAAATCTACATTTATTTCTGAATTCCAAGTTCCTCGTAATTTTACTGAGCGTTCTCCTGCAGCATATCTCTTTTCTAAAGTAATGGATTCAATCAATTTTCCATTGCCATTATCACTTTGCCCATACACAGCAACGTGATAATTTTTAGTTAAATCAAAACCTTCTAATACTACTCCAGATGCTTCATAAATATCATTAATACGATAAGACCAATACCCACCAATACCAATTTCTATAGTAACTTTTGTGGTTTCACCTGCAACAAATTGTATTCTGGTTCCAGATTCATCCAAAGTAACTCTTTCTGTAGTATTCGTAAAATTTAAACCTCTTGCTGTATCATCTTCAGTGGTTGTTAAATTGGTACCAATACTATAAACTGATGTCTCTGCTCTAAAAGGATTGAACCCCACATAAGTTGATAAATCAGTTTCATCACTTATTAAACCAAAAGAAAAATTATGCCCAGCAATATCTTCAATTGATCCTGTAGTATATTCAATTGTTAGCTTAAATCCATCTTCAGATTGGAAAGCTGATGTAGAATATAATAGTGCTCTATTTTGAACATTTATGCCATTATTATCATATTCAAAACCTTCATTTGATGAATTATTCCAAACAGCAGCTCCTTCTATAGACACTATTCCATTTGACGATGTTTCATCGTAAAACACTTGAGATTGTGTATTAAATACTCCAAATAACAAACAAAAAAGCATGAATAAGAAATTATTCTTATCCACATTTATCAATATTTTTTCTTTGCTATTCATTCTTTAATTAGATAAAATTGAATTATTTTGAAGTTTGTTTTATAAATTTTTTTATAATAGTTTTTCCCTCGGCATTAATTCCTTTTAGGATGTATATACCCGACATAAGATCTGAGATATCTATATTTTTTATTTCCTTTGAAAAAGTTTTCAATTCTTTTCCGTTTACATCTATAATTTTAACAGCATGCAATGGCATGTTAAATGAAATTCGATTATTTGCTGGACTTGGAAATAAAGCAAATGAGACTATTTCCTCTTGATTTATTTCAGCAGTAGATAAACTACTATCATTAATTTCAATTGCTATATGAATTCCTTCAACTGACCATTTATTAGTTGTTGATGTATTCCCTGTTCCAATAGCAAAATCAGTAATATTATTAGTTAAAGTTTCTAATTCTAAATCAAGGATTTCTGTTTTGTTTGCTAACCGTCCTGGGTTGTAAGTTGTAGTACCAACTTTTAAGGAAACAAAATCATTTACGGATTGTGCATTCACAATAGTAATAGATTTAAAAAAACCTGAAAAGTTGTCTACAGTAAGAGATCCTCCATTGGCATTAAAATCAACAATTTGAATATTCTTAATACTCTCTATCCATTCGTTATCACTACCTGTAAAAATATCATCGCTATTATTATTTGTTCCATCTCCCAATCCCCAAGAATTTTCTGTTGCGTCACCTCCTGAAACACCAGAAATTACAGCTTTATTACTTGTAGGTATAACATCTATTGAAATTCTATAGGTTGCCAATCCATCTGGTGCTGTTTGAACATCAGAATACATAACAGCCTTTGTATTTATTCCATAATTAGTACTTGCTGTTGCTTTTACTTGAACCTCTGTTGAAGCAAATTCTGATAAAACGTTTAATGTTACTTGTCTGTTAGTTCCGCCAGATACATCGTTTACTTGTAGATTAAAATTATAATCGGTCTCTACTGTTTCTGTAGGAGTTCCGCTTAATGTCCAAACTCCGGGCGCTGTTTCTTTAATAGTTAACCAAGAAGGAAAACTACCTAAAGCTATTAGTGATGTAATAACATCTCCTTCTGGATCCCAAAAATCAAACCCTTCTATTAATTTATGTGAGTATAAAGAACCTTTATAAGCAGGTGGTAAAATAGTATATTGTCTTGACCAATTTGGTGCTCCGGGAGACTGAAATTCTTTTAAATACGTATCTGTAAGCTCAAACTGAGTTACTGCATAATCTCTTAACACAAGTTCTGGAGAATTTTCTAAATTGGTTCTCACTAAAGGAGTTCCCCAAGTAATTGCTCCTCCACTTATAAGACCTTTGGTAGTCCATTCTACAAATTCTTCATCTGTTAAACAAGGAGTATTGCCTGCATTCCATGATGTAGTACTTTGTTTTGGAAAAAAATGAGAAACAACATTATCATTCCAATCTCTTGAATCATCTCTAAAAGCATAACCATTATAAGCTTCCATCCATTCAATAATACCAAAATTATAGTCATACAGTGGATCTCTTGGTTCAACCATATTACCTGCTCCTCCAAATGGATGTCCAAAAGTATAGTCATCAAATAAAGTTGCTGTAGAAAATGGGTTTCCTTCTCGATCTCCAACACTGTTGTTAAATGATAATGCAGCATTTGGGTTTCCTGTTCTACATGCTTCTGCAAAAGCTTGATAAATTCTTTGATCATTTACATCGTCAGAGGCAGGATCATCTCCACATTCATTTTCCATAATATTATCTGCAGAATCAAAACACCAAGCGTCTATCAAATCTCCATATCGTTTTGAATATTCCTTTAAAATAAATTCTGCATAACAAAACATATATTTACGTCTGCCATCTCCATTATGATAGTTTTGACTATTTATAAAAGCTTGCGCTTCGGCATTAGTATCACACCATTCCATCCATCGATTTGAAACATCTGGATATTCAGTTTGTGTATCATCTGGATTACGAGCTAATAAATTATATGAATTTACATATATTTCCGTTTTTAATCCTGCTGCTCTTAATGCTTTTAACCAGCTTAAAAGAGGATCATCTACTGCTTCTCTAGGAACTGCCAAATTAATTATATCACCATTTGTATCAGTATCTCCTTGCCATAAACTTTCTATTATAGGATGAGGACCAACATGTATTGGAGAAAAAATATTTGGACTCGTTAATGGAAGTTGTACATAATCAATGGTTCTAAGGTTTTTTATTTGAGCGATAAAATCATCAATTCTAATACCTTCAATATTACCATTGTAATTGCGCTCAGGCAACCATAACAATCCTAGAGCTCCTTTCATCCAATCTGCTCTCAGACCTAATTCTGGGTCTGAAACTTGTGCTTCAAAACTTATGTTAGTTGAAAACGAACATAAAAGAAACACCAATATATGAATTGAATTTTTTCTCATCTTTTGATAAAAAATTGCAGATTAAAAAGTTTCATAATTTAAGTAAACCCAAATTTTTTCCTTTTTACCTAAATTATGAAATGGTTTTTATGATTATTTAACGATTAATTTACCTGTAGAAATTGCACCAACTTCCGATTGAATTTTAACGATATAAAGTCCAGAACCAATTCCTGATACTTCTAAAGCATCAGAAGATTTAAATGTTTTAACAGCTTTACCAGTTAGGTCAAAAAGTTGTAAAGTTTCAAAGGCTTTGTTTACAGAAAAGGTTCCATCTGTTACTGTTGGAAAAATAGTTAAAGTATCTTTTTTTACATTATCATCTACAGAAGCAGTTGCATTTGTTGTAAATGTATACCCTACATTCAAACCTAATAATTGAAAATTACTCACTCCGTCTGTTACTCCATTAGTAGCAGTAACAGTAGTTATATCTCCCTCTTGTGATCCAATAGTAAAGGGAGTACTTGCTTGGTTAGTATATTCTACACCAAATTCTAAAACTTCATTAACAGTTGCTAATTGTCCTAACTCAAAGGTACCAGCATTGGTAGCTCCATCAACTGTAAGACTAGCATTATCAGCAGCTCCATGACCACCTCTAATTGTTATTGCTTTAAAATTTAATTTTGAAATGGCAGCTTCTGTATAACCCGTTCCATTATCATTAAAGTCAATAACTTCTAATGTATTAAAGTTTATCGTATCACCAAATTCTGAGTTAAGCAAATTGGCAGGATTAGTTTCATCCGTACTATCACCAACACCAAACCTTCTATTTGTTGCATTCCCAATAAATGCATTCTCATTTCCTGAGGGAGTTGCAGTAAGTTGAAGTTTAAAAGTTACTCCTTCTCTAGTTATCTCATCTGAAATAAAGTTAGCTGCACCATTAGGATAGGTTAAAATAGTAGCATCTGGTCTTATACTTGTATCATATTCAGTTTCTGTTTGCGCATTTACCTGTGTAAACCCTGCTAAAATAGCCATTAACACTATTCCTTTTTTAATCGTTTTAAATGTGTAATTTTTTTTCATAATTTATTTAATTTAATTGTTAATATTATTATTTATACTTTAAAAAGAAGTCCACAGTTTTTTGTGTAATTACTTCTAATGTTGGTTCAATATTGCCTCCTGCTTTTCGCCAGTTATGACCTGCATTTTTAACGATAAACATATCTACATTGGCATCAATTTGATCTGCTTTCTTTTTCATATGATATGCATGTCCTACAGGAATGGTTGTGTCATTATCAGCAGCCATCATAAATAATGGTGGACTATTTTTTGTTAAGTAGAAAATAGGGCTCATTTCTTTATACATCTGAGCTATCCTTTTAGGATTTGATTCTGTTTTTGTAATTCTAGAACTAAATCTATCTGGGTTTTTAGTTTTGTCTGTGGTTTCAAATAATTTTCTGATGGTAAAATCTGAAGGACCATACCAAGAAATACCAGCAATTACTTTATATGTGTTTCCAAAAAGTTTTTTATCTCCTTTAAAGTTATCTGGATTTGCTAAAGTTATCATTTGAGCTATATGACCACCTGCTGAATCTCCTATTGGATAAACTTTGTTTGTGTTTAATGCAAAAGCATCGCTATTTTTTGATAGAAAACGTAAAGCATCCATAGCATCTATAACACAATCTCGCATTAACACAGATTTTCTTCTTGTCAATCTATAGTTAACTGATACCACAGCAAAACCTTGCTCTAACAGTTTATAAAAAGGAGCTGAAACAGGTTTTCTAACAATGTTTTCTTTACTTCCATTAAACCAACCTCCGCCATGCGTATAAAATACTACAGGTAATTTTTTAGCACCTATATTTTGTGCCGGATAATAAATATCTAAATACAAATCTTCTGCCTCAGTGATTTTGTATCTTATATTTAAATTTTTCTTACCCTTGGTTTTTAGGTATGGAATTTCAAATTTTGAGAACTCTTCAAAATCTATCTTTTTATTTTCATCTGTATCATATTTTCTTAGCTGTTTCCAAATCTGGAATACTTCAGTTACGTCTAGTTCTCCATTAGAATTACCATCTAGTTTTTCGAATTCAATTTTTGAATCAACTTCTGTATAACCTACTATTTCTTGCGCAACAAAAGTTGGAAGAAATAGCAAGTTTAAAATAAGTACTAATAAAACTTTATAAAGTTTTGTATTAAAAAATATGATTTTCATTCTTTAAAATAATGTTTATTAATAATATATAAGAAATTATTTTTTACACTTACCTCCAACTTCTTTAACAAAAACCATAACCTCTTTTTTAGACTTCCCTGTTAATTTGCCTAAATCAGCAAAATATTTACGATTAATTGCTCTAGTTTTTCCTTTCACCTGATCTTTAGTAATTTCTCCAGCTCTAACGCTTTTTTTAATTGCAGCACGATCTTTTGAAGCCTTTACTAAAAGTTCATTTAAGTCATTTTTTTCATCATCAGATAAGTCAAATGTTTTGGTTGCTTCTGTTAAATAACAATCGTTATTTGCAGTTTTCTTTTTTTTCTTTTGTGCAGATAGCGATACCGTTATAAAAAGGATAAATACGATACTTAAGACTTTTTTCATTTTTTTAAAATTTAATTGGTTATTGTTTAATTTATTATTTGCTGCTATTTTCTACATTTACATAGAAGGCGTTGCTTACCGATCCATCTTCCATTTCAAACCAAGCTAACATTTCTGTTTTACCTTGTTCAACAGTTAACTGAAGATCTGCAGATTGGGCTGTATTATCTACATTAACTGAAACTTCTTTATCTCCTATTTTTAGAAAAGCTTTTTTAAATTTCATCGATTCTCCTTTAATTCGTGGATCCGTAGTTGCAGTTTCTGCTATTGCATCATTAATTTCAGCACCTAAAGCTTCACCACTTTCCATTGGCCAACGTGTTAATTTAAATGTGTAATTACCTGGTTGTACAAAATTTACAAAGAAAGGTGCAGGTTTCATTATTTGTCCTTCACGAATTTTTCTTTGATTCCATGGTGGAAAATAATCTATTGTTCTTGCATCATGACAAGTAATAACTTCCTTTTCAACCACCCCTAAATCTATAGTAGAATATTTTGTTTCTTTAATTACACTTTGCCACCAAGATTCGTAAAAAGCATTCATACTTGTTACTTTTTCTGGGTATTGAGCAGCTAAATTATTTGTTTGTCCTGGATCTTCTGCAGTGTTATATAACTCGTTACCATTTACCAATCTCCAACTTCCATCCATTACTGAACTTTGTTTTCCTTTTACAGGCCAAGAAATACGTTGTGTGTCTGTAACTAAATAGCGGTCTTTAATTTTAGATTCTCCTTTTATATACGATTCTATATTAGTACCATCCATTACTTTATCAGAAGTAAAATTAATATCAGCTAATGATGCTAATGTTGGTAAAATATCTACATGTGCTGTTAAATCTGAAAGCGATTTACCTGCCTCTAGTTTTCCATTTGGCCATCTAATCATAAAAGGCACTCTATGACCACCATCATATTCACTTGCTTTTGTACCACGCATTCCTGCATTATACCCATGAATTTCACCATCTTCACCTGCTTTATAACCATTTGAAGTTCCATTATCTGTAGTAAAAATAACGATGGTATTGTCTGCAATTTTTAATTCATCTAACTTTTTTAATAACGTAGAAAAATTATCATCGATATTGGTAATCATTCCATAAAAACGTTTTTGAGTTTCTAACAAACTATCTTCGTCTTTATACAAATCGTAATATTCTTGAGGAACATTAAAAGGAGAATGAGGTGCGTTTAAGCTTAAATAACATAAAAATTGATCGTCTTTTTTACTTTCAATAAATTTAATTGCTTCATTAAACCAAACATCTGTACAATATCCTTCTACTTTTTCTGGAACTCCATTTCTGTGATAAGTATCATCAAAATAGTCATTGTTCCAATAATCTGGAGTTTGACCAACACCACCACCACCATGGTAAAAAGTTTCTTCAAATCCGCGATCTTCTGGTAAAAATGGATGATTGTCTCCTAAATGCCATTTACCAAACATTGCTGTTTTGTAACCATTTTCTTTAAAAACATCTGCCATTGTTACTTCTTCTCTATTTAATAAAGAAGCTCCCATAATAGTATGCCAAACGCCATTTCTGTTACAATTTCTACCAGTAAGTAGTCCTGCACGAGTAGGTGCACAAGTAGTACCCACATGATAATTTGTTAAACTAACAGATTCTCCAGCAAATTTATCTATTGTAGGAGTTTTAATAATTTTATTTCCGTTATACGCTATGTCTCCATAACCTTGATCGTCTGTAATTACAATAATTACATTCGGTTTTTTCTTTATTTCTGCAGGTTTTTCTGTTTTACAAGAAATTAATAAAGTAAATATGGTTATTAATGCTATATATTTATTTAATCTTATCATTTGTTTTTTGTTATTACAAGATTATTTTTCTTTAGTTTTTCCAGTAGAGTATCATACTTAATAATCTATTATTTCTATTGGCTAAGCACTTTTTATTATTAAAAAAATTTATGTATTGGGCTTTTAAAGCCCAATACATAAAATAACTTATATCCAATCTTTTAATCTTCCCACAAAGGATTTTGAACCAATGCACCACCAGTTGCTTGACTTTGTAAAATATCATCCAATGGTACTGGATATTGTGTATACCTTCCTGCTGGAGCATTTGCAATAATATTTGCTTCATCTTGCGCACGTGAAATAGCTTCTGTTGTAGCTCCTGCAGCTGTTTCTGCAGCTGGTAAACCTATAATAGTAGCATCTAATATTCCCCAACGAATAAGATCTCTTTTTCTACCCCAATAACCTTCTCCTACTAGCTCCCAAGCTCGTTCATTACGAATGTCTTCTATAGTTATTGAGTTATAATTAGATAAACTAGTTCTAGGTCTTATTGCATTGATTGCATCAAGTGCTACTTGACTAGTCCCTCCATTTAACATAAAATCTGCTTCTGCAAGTAATAAATAAGCATCTGCTAATAAAAATATACGAGCAGGTTGACTTGAATTATTTCTAGCTTCTTCTTCCGCAAATAAAGGATCGCTAACAGGTACTGGTCCTGCCATTAATTTTGGTATATATGTCCATGCAAATTCAATAGGCTCTGTTGTTCCTTCTAATGTGTAACTATCCCATACGTTGTAAATTTTTCTTGCATCATTATCATCATAAGTATTAGCAAAACTCTTTCTTAATGTAAAAGGTGCAGATCCATTGGTAATACCTACTTCGGAAAAAGCAGGTCGTGAACCTGAATCTCCAGCAAGGTTAGGGCGTGCTACTGTATTAAGAGTACTTAGTATATCCTGTAAATATTGTTTTCCAAAAATAATCTCTGAATGAACTTCATTACCTTCTCTATACTTATCTGCATAATCATCATGTAATATATGAGGAGAATTAGTAGTTACTTCAATTAGTTCTGTACGAGCTTCCTCCCATTCTTCTAACCAAATATGAGCATGCGCTTTTAACATACGAGCAGCCCAAACTGTTGGTCTTCCATCATTATTACCCCATGTACTTGTAGATAAATATCCAGAAGTAATAGCAGCATCTAAATCATCAATCATATCTGATAAAATTAGAGTATCATCTGTTTGACCATATAAAGCAACCTCTTCTAAGTTAGTCAACTCATCTCTCCAATAAGGTACGTCACCATAAGTAGTAGCAAGGTTTATATATTGAAATGCTCTAAAGAAAAGTGATTGTGCAGTAACCATTCCTTTTACATCATCTGATAACGATGATTTCTCTATACTAGCCAAAGCTAAATTAGCATCTGCTATAATACCATATTGAGTTAACCATTTAAGTCGATTATCACTCACATCAAAATCATAAGCTCCAAATCGATGTGATGCCGCTAATGTTATTCTACCAGAAACACCTACATCGGTTCCTAAGAAGAATAGAAAACCTGCATTCGCTACCCCTTCATTCAATTTATTTAAAGCTAAAACTGCTTCTTCTTCATTTTGGAAGAATGTTGTAGGGGTTAATAAACCTCTCGCATCTTCATCTAAAAAATTATTACAACTGATGGTTATCCCCAAAAAGGCAATCATCAAAACTTTAATTATATATTTATTTTTCATTTTTAGTTTTTTAATGGTTAAAAATTTAAATTTAGAAACTAACATCAATTCCTAGAAGCAAATTTCTACTCTGTGGATATGCTATAGCATCAAAACCTCGCTGAAGGCCACTTCCTGTATTTACATCTGGATCAAAACCAACATAATCATTAGATTTAACTAAGAAAAGATTATTACCTGTAAAGTAGATTCTAAGCTTGCTTACCCCTTTTATCAAGTCCGATGGTAAATTATACCCCAATTGTAAAGTACTTAATCGTAAATAACTAGCATCTTGTAAATATAAACTGCTTGAAAGATCATAGTTAGCACTTCCCACCGCTGGGTATAGTGCATTTTCTGTATTATTTACAGACCACATATTATTACGTATTGAAGCAAAGCTATTAACTGTTAATTCATTTACTCTAAAAAACTCTTCACTATAAGTCTCATTACCAACACTAAAAGCAAAGAATGCTGACAAATCGAAATTTTTGTAAGTAAAATTGGTTTGAAGTCCTCCATAAAAATCAGGGTTTGCACTTCCAATTATTTGGTCATCATATTGTTCACTATAGATACCGTCTGGCACACCATCAGGTCCACTTATATCTTCAAAAATGGCATCACCTGTATCAGGATTAAAGCCTAAATACTTAGCCCCCCAAAATATCCCAAAAGGCTGACCAACCACTAACCTACTACTTTCATCTGTCGCTGGAGCTCCTAGATTTTTAGTTGAAAGAAAGGTACTCTGCCCTAAATCTAATACTTTGTTTTTAAACGTTGAAATATTTAAAGAAGCATCAAATTTAAAATCTTCTGTATCTACTATTTTTCCATTTAAAACGATATCTATTCCCTTGTTTTGAACTGCCCCAATATTCGTTAGTAATGTAGATTCACCAGTAAATTCAGCTACTTTTTCCGCTAACAATAAGTCTGTTGTTTTTTTATAATAGACGTCAACTTCAGCAGAAAGCCTTCTATTAAATAACGAAATTTCAATACCAGCATCAAATTGATCTGTAATCTCCCATCCAAGGTCTGGTTTTGCAATCTGCCCTTGTGTTACACCTGGTACTGACACTCCATTTACAAGAATTGTATTGTTATCAATACCGTAATTAGCAATTGTAGCAAATGAAGATACTCCTGAATTCCCTGTTCTACCATAATTTAACCTAAATTTAAGATCACTTATAGCTTCTACATTCTCCATAAAAGATTCTTCTTTTACTTTCCATGCAAATGATGCTGACGGAAAGTTAGCATACCTCTCATTTATTCCTAGACTTGACTTACCATCTCTTCTAATCGATGCATTAAAAACATATTTGTCTTTATAAATGTATCTAACTCTACCAAAAACACCAAGATTATGAACTTCACCATAACCAGAAGTTATTGCTACATTTTCTGATGGTGCTAACTGAATGGCATTTACCCCTACACCATCACTCGGTATTTCTGATGCAGATATTTGAATACTTTCGCCACTTTGTGTCTGAAATGAAGCACCTGCTAAAATATTTATAGAATGATCTCCAAATGTCTCTGTATAATTAAAAGTATTTTCGTTTAAAAATTCTTCATTATTAGATCTATTAATTATTGCTCGAGCTAATTGATTATCATTCATAATAAAACTCGGGTTCGTTGAAGGTGTAAAACGATGACGTTTATTATATATAAAGTCTCCACCAAAAGTAGATTTCCAAATTAACTTATTATCAAAGAAACCTCCCTGAATATAAGTATTGATAAAAATCTTGTCCAATGTTGTATTATCGTCGTTTAATAAAGCATCAGCTAATTTATGATTCGTAGAGTTTCCAAAAATAGGATTATCTCCAATCCAATAATTTCCTTCATCATCATAAACTGGTTTTGATGGATCTTCTCTTAATAACCCCGTAAAACCTACTGTATTATTTTCTTTATCTGTTCTTGAAAGAGATAAATTAATACCCGCTTTAAAAACCTTAGATAACTTAAAATCAATATTAGAACGTAAACTGTATCTTTCAAAACCAGATCCTTTTACAATACCTTCTTGGTTTAAATAGCCACCAGACACATAATATTTTACTGCTTCACTACCTCCACTAACTGACAACTGATAATCCGAAACAACAGATGACCTTATCAATTCATCTTGCCAATTTGTATTCGTATCTGGTAGATTATCTAAATCAAAAGGCAAATTAGTTTGATCTGGAGCAATATCATTAAACCATTTTGCTAACTCAGTAGTAGATTGTACATCAAGCTGATTTGGCAAAGTTTGAATACCAGAAGAAGCTCTAAAGTTTACAACAGGTTTACCTACCTTACCCTTTTTTGTAGTAATAATAATTACACCATTTGTACCTCTAGCACCATATATTGCAGTTGAAGATGCATCTTTTAATATTTGCATAGACTCAATATCATTAGGGTTTAACGAAGAAATATTATCTGCACCTACAAACCCATCTATAACATATAAAGGACTATTACCACCTGTTATTGAATTACCACCACGAATTATAATATCTGGAGCACTACCTGGCGCTCCACTTGAAGAAGTAACTTGAACACCTGCCGCTCTTCCTTGAAGTGCATTCTGTGGATTAGCAGATGGAGCTGCAAAAGTACTTTTAGTATCTACAGTAGCTACAGATCCGGTTAAATCTTTTTTCTTAACAGCCCCATAACCAATAATGACTATTTCATCTAAACTGTCAGCAGCAGTATCTAACACTATGTTTAGTTTAGTTTGATTACCAACACTAACTTCTTTTTTAGCAAACCCTAAATAAGAAATTTCTAATACTGATTTTTCACTAGTAACACTAATAGAAAAATTTCCATCAAAATCTGTTTGTGCACCATTAGAAGTACCTTTTTCGATTATGCTTGCACCTGGAAGCGGTTCTCCAATATTACTTTTTACACTACCAGTAACTGTTTTTTTCTGAGAAAAAACAGTTATAGTTAAAGTAAACATAAATACAAATATAATTTTCTTCATAATTTAATTTGGTTGATTTAGTTTAAATATTTATTCTTGTTTGTACTATTCTTGCTTGCATTATTCTTTATCCTTATTTAATGTATAGGTTTTATTATTATTGATTTTAAACTAGATGTTTCTGGATTACCTTCTACCAATGAAACTGATATCGTATGTTTCCCTGGCTTCTTAAATTCTAAAATCCCCATTGGATATGACTGATATTTTTCTGTTGCCGCTTGTTGATTTTGAACTACAATTCCTTCATCTGTACTTGTATTCCAAACCAATCTACCTTCACCTTTATAATTAAGGTCTAAATAATAATATCCTGGCTCTAATACATTTACAGTAAAAATAGCTTTACTATCTTTCTTCCAATCACTTACTTGATTTGTTTTCTTCCATTCTCCAAATTTCTCCATCCATCTAACATGTTTTTTAGTTGCATTTTTTACTTCTGCAAACTCTGTTAAATATTCTGTTTCAATATTTGGATATATTCCTAATGCGCTTTCAACTTTTACATCTTTTACATCATCTTTTAAAACAACTTCTATTACAGAAACTGGATTATCTGGTATCCTATAAGGAACATCAAATACAACCCAACCATTTTTTTTGGTGAATTTCAATTTTTCAGTTTTACCTGTACCTAAAATTTTTGCTGAAACAATTTCGTTTTCTAAACCTGGTAAGTATATTTTACCATCTTGTGGCCAATTAAATACTGACAAAAACAATGATTTTTCTTTCGTTGTAACATCTCCCCAAGGAAAAGCGTGACCCCATGGAGAACTACCAGCACCATAAACAACTTGCGGATATCTTTTTATCCATTTACCAGCTTCTTCTAAAAATTTTACACCAATTTTTGGCACTTCTCCATTACCATTTGGACCAACATTAAATAAATATGTTCCCCCACGACCAACTGTAGAAATTAATCTATGTAATATTTCTCTAGGACTTTTAAAATTATTATCATACCAAGCATAAGACCAAGAATCATTATTTGTATCGCAACTTTCCCACAAAACATCTAAATTTTTTGCAGGTACTTCCATATCTCCATGACTAACATAATCTCCCATTCCATAACCCACTCTACTAGACATTAAAGCATTTGGCTGCAATTCTCTTACCATATCTGCTAACTCCACTACATATTCTTTTTTCATCCCTCCAGGCGTATCAAACCAAACGAAATCGATTTCACCGTAGTTCGTGCAAATCTCTCTTACTTGAGGTTTGCATTTTTCATAAAAATAATTTTCAAAAGAAGCTTCTGAACCATCATCATTAGTTTTCGGGCCATTAGTTCCTCCTGGTGCTGTCCAATCTTGATTATGAGAATAATAAAAACCGAAACCAAGACCTAAATCATGACATGCTTTAGATAACTCTTTCATTGGATCTCTAGCAAATGGTGTCGCATCTACTATATTAAAGTCACTTACTTTAGAATCAAACATTGCAAAACCTTCATGATGTTTACTTGTAATTATGATGTATTTCATACCAGCATCTTTTGCTAATTTTGCAATGGCTTTAGCATCGAAATTAGCTGGATTGAAATCTTTTGCCACTTCCATATATTCTTTAGGAGGAATATCTGCAACTCTAGGATTCATTAACCACTCTCCAATACCGTAATACGTTTTATCTTTCCATTTTCCTCCTAAACTTGAAAATAACCCCCAGTGAATAAACATTCCAAAATTACTCTCATCAAAAAACTGACCTCTTCCTTCTCTTATATTACCATCAACAACAGATGCTTCTCCCCACATTTTGTCCATACTTTGTTGTTTCTCTTCTGTTTCTTGTAAGAAAGCAGTTTGTGTGAAAAACAAAAAAATTAACAGTGAAGCAATTTGATAACAATTTTTTAACATATTTTATAATTTTATTGAAACATAATTTTCACTAGTATTAGTGAGTTACATATTTGCCTTGATCAATTAAAAATCACTCTATTTTTGATGTTTTAATGGTGAATTTTTAAATACACACAAAGAATGATTTGTAAATTGATAATAAGTGCTCTATCTGATTAAAAAAGAAATATTATTGAATTTTCAAATTCACATCTACATATTTACAAATTCTCAACAGATACCTCAAAATTATAAACAAAATGGAATTTACTGTTGCTGAAAATAAGCATCTCTTTGCTGAAATCGGTTTATTAAGTATTATTACTAGCTCTTTTAAACCTTTTTTTCATTTTTAAGCAGCTAAAAATTTAGATTCTAGTTGAAGTGATTTTTAAGCAGCTAAAAATTGTATTTAGAACAATTTTTAGCTGAAATTCTTAGAATATTAAGGATAAATAGACCTTGCAGTATTAATTTAATGAAAATAAGGCTTTAATTATTTTGAATATCTTTTTAAATATTCTGATGGAGAGACACCGTGTAGTTTTTTAAATGATGACGAAAAGTAAGAGTTAGATTCTATGCCTATTTGATACATAACTTCCGCAACATTATAGCCTTGGTTACTTTTTAATAGTTTTGCAGCCAGCTGTAATCTAAAATTCCTAATATATACATTCGGTACTTGACCAGTAAGTTGTTTTAAACGTCGATAGAAATGTGATGCACTTAAACCAATTTCTTTTGACAACTCTTCTACGCCAAAACTAGAATTAGAAACATTCTTTTCAATCACCTGAATTATTTTTTCTAAAAATTCTTTATCTTTTTTAGATAATTCTATTGAACTATTTTTTTCTGGTAAGTTACTATTCTTAGCAAAATATTGTTTAAGTAGTTGACTATTCTTAATCAACTTGCTAACTCTTAACTCTAAGTGCTTAACCGAAAATGGTTTACTAAGGTATTCATCGGCACCAAATTGTAATCCTTTAACAATATCTTCATTATCTCCTAAGGCAGTTAAAAGCAATACAGGTATTTGACAGGTTTTGGAGTCTGATTTTATTTTATTACAAAGCTCATACCCATCCATTTCTGGCATCATTACGTCACTTATAACCAAATCTGGAATTTTAGAATTTAATTTTTCTAAACCTTCAATTCCGTTGTTAGCTATTCTAATATCATATTTATCAGACAATGTACTGAACAAAAAATGCTGGACATCTAACTCATTTTCTACAATAAGAATAGAATAATCTTTTTTCTTGCCAATAGAATTTGATAATTGTTCTTGCTCATTAATAATATCGTTTGTTAAAGGAACCCAGTTTTTAATAAATGACTTTTTAGATTCTTGATTTGTTTTAATATCGAAGTCTTTTAACTCTTTTGATGGAATTTTAACTGTAAATCGAGTTTCTACGCCAGGTTTACTTGTAGCTAAAATTTCTCCTTCTAAAATATTTACTAAAGATTTACAAAAGGCCAAACCAATACCACCACCACTTACTTCACTTTCTGAGTTTCCTAATTGATAAAAACGCTCAAAAATGTTCTGTAAATTTTCTGCGGGGATGCCTTTTCCAGAATCAACAACATCTATTTCTATTATTTTCTCATTCTTCTCAAAATGTATTCCAGCTTCTATACTTATCGTTCCTTGTGAAGGTGTATTTTTAAAAGCATTGGACAATAAGTTAAAAATGATACGTTCAACTTTTTCTACATCAATTATTATTTCTTCATTAGGCTGCGTTACTTTATAAAAAAAATTGATATTTTTCTCTAAAGCGTAATTTTCAAAAGCTTCTGTTGTTGGATATATAAAATCTCCTAAAGTATACTTTACAAGGTTTAAATCTATAAAACCTTGTTCTGCTTGACGAAAAGTAATTAGTTGGTCTACTAAACTCAAAAGTCTTTTGGTGTTTTTTTGAATAATAGCCAAATACCTGTTATTTGAGTTGTCTGAATTTTGTTCTATAACTCGCTCTAAAGGACCTGCTATTAATGTTAAAGGAGTTCTAAATTCATGAGATAAATTTGTAAAATATCTAAATTTCCCTTGGTTTACAATTTCAATCCTTTGCTTATCTAACTCTTCATACTTTAATTTTTCTTTTAATTTTTGATGCTTTAAGAAATAAAACATCACGTAGATAGTGGTTGAAATAACAATAATAAAAAATAGTAAATAGCTCCATATAGTTTTATACCAAGGAGGCAGTACTCTTAAACGTAATGTTTTACTTTGCCCCCAAACGCCATCTCCATTACTTGCTTTTATTTCAAACTTGTAAGTTCCGGCAGAAAGGTTTGTATATGTTATTGATTCTTTACCATCCTCTGTTTCAATCCATAAATCATTAAAGCCTTCTAATCTATAAGCTAATTTATTTTTTGATGGTGTAGAGGTATTTTTTACAACCGTATTAAAAGATATTATTTGTGCTTTTTGACTTATAGAAAATTCATTAATTTCTGAAATAGATTTTTCAAGGACTACTTTATTATTAAACTTTTCACCTATTTTAATATCTTTATTATTTATAGATAATCCAGAAATTAAAACCTTAGGAGCTTGCTTATTTACTACTATTTCTTCTGGATTAAAAATGGTTAACCCGTTTAATCCTCCAAAATAAAAATAGCCAGATTTCCCTTTAAAATATGCACCTTGTCTAAAATTATTCTGCGATAAACCATCTCTAACATCATATACATATACCTCTTCATTAAACGTGTTAAACTTCACCAATCCCATATCTGTACTTAACCAAAGAATAGAATCTTTAGATTTAAGAATGCCGTATATAGCATCATCAGGCAACACATCATTTTTTCTGAAATATTTTACGCTAGTTGGTGTTTTATTTTTATTTAAAGAAACTTTATTTAGACCTCCTCCAAATGTACCAACCCAAAGTGTAGTATCATTTTTATATAAAGAAAATATATTATTATAGCTTAATTTATTTTCTTTTTTATTACTTGATAACTGATCTTCTACAATGAATTTTTTATCAATATATTTAGTTTTTAACACCCCATTGTTTGTACCAAACCAAAAAACATTATCAGAATCTTTTAAAATTGTTTTAGCACGATTTAAGCCTAAATCAAAAATTGTTTTTACTGTTAAGGTAGTGGATGATTTATTAAATTCTTTCCACGGATTTTCTACTGCTAAAATTTTATTTCCAGAAATAATAATTTCATTTGTATCAGTTTCTGAAATTGCTCTAATTGAAATTTCTGAATAAGGAATTTTATTGTGAATAAAATTAACTTTTTTAATCTTATCTGTATTAGGATTGTAAACCAATAAAGAAAAATCTGAACCTACCCATATAAATCCTCTTTTATCTTCATAAATACATCTTACAAAATCGTTTTCTATTAAGAATTTCTCAACACCTAAGTTCTCAAATTTTAGATTACCAACGGTCTTTTCTGTTACAGAGGTTGTACTTCTGAATAAAGGAGCATTATAAGCAGACAACCATAATCTTCCTCTATTATCTTCTAAAATTGAAGTAACAAGATTGTCTGACAAAGATTTATTATCATAAGGATTATGAGTATAATTAATAAATTTCTTTTGATGTATGTCTAATTTATTTATACCTCCTTGTGCTGTACCGATCCACAGCACATCATATTCATCCTTAAACAAGGTATTTATTTGGTTACTACTTATACCAAGTTCATTTTTGGGATTATATTCAAAATGTTGTAAAATGTCTTTATTTTCATAATACCTAAATAATCCATTATTTTTTGTAGCAATCCAAATTACACCTAAATTATCGCTTAAAATATCGTTTACATTTAATTCAGATTTTAAAGAAATTGTTTTGTTTAATTGATTGAAATCTTTTATTAAATGAACATCTTTATCATCAATAGCAATTTTAAAAAAACCATTTTCTGTTCCAATCAAGAAAAAATTTTGAACATTTATAATGTTTTTTATAGGATTATTTTGAAATTTTTTAAAATCTACAATTGATTTTATGTTTGATTTTTTGTCATCCAATACAAGCTTTTTTAAACCACTTTCTGTTGCAAGAATTATAGTTTTTGGGTTTTTAAAAGTAAAATCGAAAATTTTGCTCTTGAAATCTGACGGCAAAAGATTTTTAGATATATCTAACAAACCTTTTTTTCTGTCTATAACTTTGCATACATACAATTTATTTTTTCCAGAAAACCAAATATTACCAATAGAATCTTGCGCAATTTTAGTAACCAGTAAATCATCTCTTAACGGTACACTAATAAATTTTTCTAAAGAATGAATATAAAAATTAACTCCTTGATTTGTACCAATCCATAAAATTCCATTTTTATCGTTGTAAAGAGTAGATATAAAATTGCTATTTAACGCTTGGTTTGATTTGGATTGAGTAGTGTAGGTTTCAAATTCATAACCATCGTATTTTATTAATCCATTAGGGGTACCATACCATAAAAAACCATATTCATCTTGTTCAATATCGTTAATGGTATTTTGATTAAACCCTTCTTTATTAGAAATTTTTTCAAAATTTTGTCCAAAACTTATAAAAAAACTTAAATAAATAATCAGAAAAACGCATTTAAACCTAATATATTTTACCATATCTCCAAATTTAATTTATTTTTATTGATATAAAATAAAATTATTAAAAAAATTAACATATCATAAACTTTACAAAAAAGGTTTCTTACGTAAAGTTATATTAATTTTAACTCTAAAATTTTCTTACTTTTTTATTGAAAGACTATGATCTATAAACCATTTATTATCATTTTTCTAGAAAAATAAGATTTGTTATCTTCCATTCTTTGACAAGGTTTAATATAATCATTTATTATTGTAAAAAATTATCGTGATTTCTTTGTTAACAGAATAAATACCAGACACATTTACATAAACCTATCTAAAATAAAACTTCAACCCAAACGGATACTATAAACTGATTTACATCAAAAAAAACTCATCAAAACTCTTCTAACATATAATTTTTACATATTATAAATAACCTTTTTATTAAGTTTAAAATCTTAACAAAAAGGTTATTTATTTTTAATAGTATTTATTGCTTATTGTGTATTACATAGCAGCTTTATAAATAGCAATGGTATCTTCTAATGTTACTTCTCTTGGGTTACCTCCAGTACAAACATCAAGCAATGCATTTTTTGCCATTTCTTCAAAATCTTCTTCTTTAACACCTAACTCTCCTAAACCTGAAGGAATTCCAACAGCTTTTGATAGTTTTTCAATTGCTTCTATAGCTGCATTAGCACCTTCTAAATCACTCATATCCAATACAGAAATCCCCATTGCTCTAGCTACCTTTTTTAGTTTATGTGCACATGATGGAATGTTAAATCTTTCTACATGAGGTAGTAGAATTGCGTTTGCAACACCATGAGGTAAATCATACATTCCTCCTAATTGATGTGCCATTGAATGAACATAACCTAAACCTGCATTAGAAAAAGCTTGTCCTGCAATAAACTGTCCCCATGCCATATGACTTCTAGCCTCAAGATCAGATCCATTTTTTACGGCTTTCTCTAAGCTTTTGTAAATAAGTTTTATAGCTGATAATGCCAAAGTATCTGACCAAGCAAATGCTCCTTTTGTAATATATGTTTCAATTGCATGAGTCAAAGCATCCATACCTGTTGCAGCTGTTAAAGCTGCCGGTTTACCTAACATTAAAACAGGGTCGTTTACCGCAATCGATACTAAACAATTCTTATCTACCATTACCATTTTAATATGACGAACTTCATCGGTAATTACATAATTTATAGTAACCTCACTAGCAGTACCAGCAGTTGTATTTATGGCTATTAGAGGTAATGATTTTTTTAGTGATTTGTGAATCCCTTCGTACTCATTAATTTCCCCTCCATTAGTTGCTAAAATTCCTATTGCTTTTCCACAGTCTTGCGGAGATCCTCCTCCAAGAGTTAAAATAAAATCACAATTATGTTCATGTAACATCTCTAACCCTTCATTTACATTTTTTACAGTTGGATTAGGTTGTACATGATCATACATTACAACTTCTACTCCTGAAGCTTTAATTACATCTATAACCTTCTGGGCAACGCCAATCTTAACCAAAACATTGTCCGTTACAAATAATGCTTTTTTATAAGGTAAACTCTTTAACTCTTCTCCAAGATCATTTATTGCTCCTGGTCCTATTAAACTTAATGGTGGTAAATAAATTCTTCTACTTTCTAACATAATTTTGGGTTTAAATTAATACTCTGTGTACTCCTTAAGATATATATCTATAAATAGTCTTTCATTAATAAAGCTGCCCCCAGCGCACTTTCATTTTTACAATTTGGTATTTTAACTTCTACACCTTGTTTCATTTGAGCTATAAATTCAATAAACATTTCGTTTTTATTAAATCCTCCCGAAACATATATTTCTTTTAATTCATTTTTTTGATCTAAAATTAAATCAATTCCGGCAACAACTTTTTTACTTATTTCGTAAATTAATTGGTAATAAGCTTGTCTGTAAGAAGAAAACTGTACCAAAAAGTTTGAGTTTGCTTCAAAATCTGTATCAATTCCTTCTGATAAAAATACTTCCGCATTTTTATTGATTAAATCTGTACATAACTCTTCATCCAGTTCGAGTTCTAGATGTTTATCAATATCAACATTAAAATGTTTACTTAAAGGCTCTAAATACACTTCATGGATTCGTCCTAAAAATTGCATGGAAGATTTTACTTGTTGCTTTTTAGGCGTCATAAAACACAAACAATTATTAGTTAATTGATGTTGTGTTAAAGTTTCTGTACTAAAAGGATTCATGGTAATAATCCAAGTGCCTGTAGATAATAAAATAAACTTATTGTCTTTT
>NZ_JBEFOE010000009.1:0-1537500 GCF_045063585.1 Polaribacter sp. Asnod1-A03
ATTTTTATAATGAATAGCCATTATTCTGGCAATACTGCTAAAGCTTCTAAATCTAATTTTTGTACATTAAATCGATCTATAACCAGGACTTCTTTTGTGAAATATTTTTTAACTATTACCTCATATTATACTAATTTGTTATCTATAGATCTTTTGTTCTTTACATAGATGGTAAAATATCTACAAATGATTTATCTCGTTGATTAAAAAAAGTTGTTTTATATCAATTAAGGATTAGTTTATATTAACTTATTTTTTAAGAAGAATTATAGTTGATAGCCAATAAAGGAATATTAACGATGACTTATAATGAAAAGTCTGAACAATTTTTTAAATATATTTAGAAATTCTTAGATATAAAAAACTCAACAAAAGTTAATTTGATGAGTTTTATATATTTTTTAAAAGTTTATTACATTGCAACCAAATCTCCTGTAACATCTTTTGTTGGTAATTCTGATTTACCCATTAAGTATAAATCTACTTGACGAGCAGCTTTCTTCCTTCTGATATTGCCCAAACAATTAATGATTGTCCACGACGCATATCGCCAGCTGTAAATATGTTTTTTACATTGGTTTGGTATTTAAGACCGGTTTGTAATTTTTGTTGTTGATTATATTATATAAAAAAAGCCAACTTAAATATAATAAGTTGGCTTCTTTTTTTTAAATCTTATTATTTATAATGCTGTATGTTGGTATACTCTACCATAGTATGATGTATTATCAACTCGATATCTAGAAAGGATATGTTGTCTATAACTACCTACATAACCTGTCCAATAATCTCCGTATTCAACAAAACCCCATGATCTTTCAACTTCTAAATTACCTTGATCAGAACCATCATCACCTATTACTCTTAAACGGTAATCAACTCTGGCATAACCAGAAGAAACTTCTATGGTTTTATTAACGGTTACAGGTTCCCAACCCGTTGCTTCTCCAAATGAAACAGGCTCTCCAACATTAATCCATTCACTTTTATCTCCTGTATCCCAATCTGTAGTGTATTGGTATTGGTATTGAAGTTTTAAAGGTGTTGGAACACCTGGAGTTTCATATAGTGAATTATGAAATTTAATCCATGTTGTTTCTCCGCTATATTCTGTTGTAATTTTAGGATATTCACCATATTCAACCATAGTTGGAAGCTCATCAAAACTATGTAAAATTAAGCTAGTTTTACCAGTAGGTAATTCAATATCCCTATCATAAACTAAAGTTAAATCATCTACAGCACCTTGATATAATTTAAGATTTATTATTCCAGAATCTGTAGTAAAAAACTTACCACCAGTAGCACTATACGGTATAAAGTAATTTGGATATAATGGGAATGTTTCATTTGTTAATAATTGATCATTCAATTCTATCCTATTTATATTATATGCAGTTCCTGATGCTAGTGGAATTACGTTATGTATTTGAAATTGTGCTGTTGTAGTAACATCAATTTCTTCAGTATCGTATTCTATAATATGCTGTTCACAAGCTACAATTAAAAAAGTGTAGACAAGAAAGAGTCCTATTTTTGTTAATTTTTTCATGTTTTTTATATTTCTTAAGTTTAACATATTCTATTATTGAGGTAAATCTCCTGGATAAGCAAACCATGGTATTGAGGTATGATAATTATCTGCTGTACCAGAAATAGGTTTTAAAGCCTCTAAAGATGGTAAATTCCACATATATTCTGAGTTGAAACGTGGTCTAATTCTATAGCTAGGTGAACCTTCATTTTGGATATAATAAGATCCTTTTCTACCTTCAACTTGTGCTGGAGCTAAATAAAAACCTTTATACACTTTTGATGGGTCTGTGTCTTTTTTTTGTTCAACGATACCATGTACATACCCATTACCATTACTAGGAACATCACCAGTATAATCAATGTCATAATTATATTTACGCATATCTACCCATGCTTCTGATGCTCCCCATGGGTATAAAGCCACCCATTTTTGCATCATAATATGAGATAAAGTAAAATCATCTAGTTGTAAGCTACCAGCATATGGGCCGTTTAAATATTCTGAAGCTAAAGAATTAAATACACTTGATGTAATTTTATCTCCTCCTGTTGGATTTCCTTCGCTTCCTGTATCTATATAGCGTGCAGTTGTTTGCATATCTGCACTTATACCCCTTTTAAAAGCTTCAAAAGCTTCTGATTTTTGACCTAATTTCCAATAAGTTTCAGCTAAGCAAAATTGTACTTCAGCATAAGTTGTTAATATATAAGGAGCATCATCTCTATATATCCAACGACCTATACCATCGTGAACTGTACCTTGGTATTGAGATGTTAAGGTTCTTCCATAAAAGGAAGGAGCTTGTCCGATAGGACCAGTTGTTCCTGTAAAGCTTCCTCCATAATATTCATAGGTTTTTATACTATCCGCATCATTTAAGTTCAAATATGTTGGATTGCTTTCTGTAGCTAATTTAACAGTAACTCTTGGATCAAAATGCCCTGTTTCGTTTACTAAAGTGTCTGTTATTATTTGTGTATCAGCAAGTTCAAAAGGGTGGTATGGATTAGCATCTATAATATGAATTTTGTCTCCTGTTGTTTCTTCATATTCTGGAACAGTACCCGTAAATACCTGAACTGCATAATCGTGTTGAAAGTAACTGTAACTTAAATTACCTCTAGCCGTACCCCAGAAATTGTTGTAACTGCTATAAGGAGCAGATTGTGATCCTCCCCCAATTGTTACTGTAGCATCATCACTAGGACTTTGAAAAGATTTACCCGCTGCAGTAATTAATTCTTGTGCATAGGTACCAGTAAAATCTGTTTTATTAGTTAAGGAAGCTAAATTACGAACGATAACAGCATATGAAAATTTAATCCACATGTCTTTATCTCCTCCATAAATAAAATCATTACTACTTATTTTATCACCATATGATTGATCATCCGTTTTTTCAAGAAGTTCAATAGCTTCATAAGCCCACTCACGAACTTGAGTATATACATCTTTTTGATAATCATAATCATGTTGCAATAAACCAGCAACAAATGCATCATTCATTGGTACTTCTCCATTAACCTTTGTTAATAAATCCCAACTAAAAGCTTTCATAGCCAAACCAATTCCGGCTAATGTCCAATCTTCTGCTTCTTTTGATTGATTGATTAGGTTTTCTAAATTTTGACCTTGACTCCAATACGTCATTTTCCAAATTTCTCCACCGGCATCACTACCTAAACTATAGTAATTGTTTGCAAAACTAGTGTAACTACTTGTGCCCATCATTTGTGTCATAGGCGCTATAGCTCGTAAATCGTAATAAATACTTTGGTATTGTTGAGTTATTCCTGCTAGATATAAATATCCATCTACATAATCAGGTGCATCTATATTTTGATTTACATCAAGGTAGTCTTCACAACTACTTAAGCTAAAAAAGACGATTAGTATGTATATTAATTTATTTTTCATGATGTTTTTAATTTAAGGTTAAACTTAATCCTATTGAATAGCTACGAGGGTTTGGCATTGAGAAAACATCAATACCTTCACCACCAGTACCTCCAGCAGCAGCTGAGACTGTGTTACCCACAGCATCAATACCAGAATAGTTTGTCCAGGTAAACAAATCATTAGCTACAAAGTATAGATTCATTTGAGAAAAAAGTTTAGATTTATCAAAAAGATCTTCTGGTACACGGTAAGAAAAGCGTAATTCTTGCATTCGTAAATAATTTACATCTTTTTCTAACCAATCTTCATCTCCTCCGCTAAAGATTGAAGAACCATACATGCTATAGTCAACAGCGATAGTATTTTCAGTTGGATTATCAGAGTTTTCATTACCATCTCTTAAAACACCTGTAAATATTTGAGGAGCACTTTCACGTAAAGCTACAGATTCCCAGCTTGTTCCTCTTTCCATCATATAGCGTTTAGTACCATTAACAACTGTTGCACCTAAACGGCCTGCAAATAAACTTGATAATCTAAAGTTTTTATATTTAAAACTTGTTGACATACCAAAACGTAATTTTGGTTCTCTATTACCAATAATAGACCATTCACTAGCAGTAATAGGTAATCCTGTAGTTGGGCTAATTAATATATCTCCATTATCATTACGTTCGTAAGCTCTTCCTGTTATGGTAGAAATAGGTTCACCTTGCATAATTCCGTTTCTAATATTACCCGAATTCCATGTATAAGAATTATAGTATTCTGTTACATTTTCTGGAAGGGAAACTACTTCTGAGGTTCCTTTAGAACCATTAACTCCAAAATTCCAAGTAAAATCATTATTTCTAATTATATCAACATCTATATTTGCTTCCCAACCTTTTGTTTTAAATGTACCAACATTTAATGTGTTTAAAACAAATCCTGTGGCATAACTTAATCGAAAACCTTGTACTATCTGATCTGAATTTTCTGTTGTAAAATAAGTAAAACTTGCTTTTACTCTATTTTTGAATAAACCTAAGTCAATACCAATTTCATTAGCTGTTGTAATTTCTGGTTTAAGATTAGGGTTAGGGCCCGTAAAACCATATTGAAAACCACCACCTGTTAAGTTTGTTTGTGATAACTGTGGATCAATTTGTAAAGGCCTTGCATCTTTACCCACTTGAGCCCAAGAACCACGAAGTTTTAAATGATTAATTGCTTCTACCTCTTTCATAAATTCGAAATCAGAAACAATTAAAGAACCTTCAATAGCAGGATAGAAATAACTGTTGTTTTCTACAGGTAATGTAGAAGACCAGTCGTTTCTAGCTCTTAAAGTAACAAAAGCCATATTATTATAACCAAACTCAAAAGAACCAGAAATACCTTGTACTCTTCGAGTGGTGTTTCTTTGACTTGATGTTTGTGTTAATGGGTCGGTATTATTAATAGACTGAAAATCTGTTTCGATAAAATTACTACCATAACTACTAGATCTAGTTACTCCATTTTCTACTTGGTGATAACCTAATTGCCCTGAAAAAGAGAATTTATCTTCAAGAAAATTATTAGTATAACCTCCAATAATATTAATTGTTGGATCAGAAAAGTTAGACTGAGTTATATTATAACTACCTACACCAGCATTGGCATTTGCATAATAAGGATGTGTAGATGTAATATAAGTTTGCATACCAACATCCCAACCAACTTGAGCTCTTACAAATGTATTTTCAATAGGAGTAATGTTAAGAGAGATATTACTAATAAATCTATCAGATTCGTCATAATATTTGTTTTTATTCATTCCAAAAAGCGGATTTAATAAATCATCATCAAGATAATAATCTGGAGTTCTCATATGACTTCCGTCTTCAGCAAGATAATTACTCATATCATCTACCATAGGCCATAGCATAGCTCGATATAAAGGACCTGCTGTACCAGTTCTTACTTTATTGTTACCTGTGCTAGTATATTGTAGAGCTCCTTCAAAAGTTAACCAATCAGTAATATCAGCCTTACCAGACAAACTTAAATTAGTCCTTTTATATTTTGTAGTTTTAATGACTCCTTTTTCATCTAACTGAGAAAAACTACCACGGATTGTTGCTTTGTCAGAACCTCCTTCTACAGAAACATTGTATCGTTGTTGAAAACCTGTTTGAAGTACTGCATCAATATTATCATAAATTTTGGTGCCTTCTGGATATAATCCTCCGTACTTACTTGTATAATAGTAGTTGGTAGTACCTTTTGCTCCGTTTGCATATTTATCTTGCATTTCTGGGTAACCGTATGCTTTACTAAATTTAAGAAAATTACTAAACCTTACAGTACCTTTTCCTGCTTTACCTTTCTTAGTTGTAATTATAATTGCACCATTTGACGCATCAGAACCGTATAAAGCTGCAGCACCTGCGCCTTTTAATACTGTTATTGACTCAACATCTTCTGGGTTAAAATCATTACCTCTAGAAGAAAAATCCATATCACGAACAGAAAATTCTCCACCAGACATTCCACTTGGGTCAAAAGTTGAGTTATTCATAGGTATACCATCTACTACATAAAGCGGTTGATTGTTACCCGATATAGATGTAATATTTCTTAATACGACATTAGTCGATGCACCAGGATTACCACTAGTAGAACCAATATTAAGACCAGCTACTCTACCTGCTAATGCAGTAACGAAGTTTTCTCTACCAGAATCTTCAATTGTTTTTCCATCAATATGCTGTACTGATGAACCAATACTACGTTTTACACGTTTTAAACCAAATTCTGCTGTAATTACAACTTCACCAAGAACAGATGTGTCTTCCTCTAATACAATATTAATTGTTGAGTTGTTTACCTCTATTTCTTTCTTTTGAAAACCAAGAGAAGAAAAAACTAACGTTTTACCTTTTGCAACAGGTATATTATATTTTCCGTTAAAATCAGTGGATGTTCCTTTGTTAGTCCCTTTAATTAAAATAGTAACTCCTGGTAAAGGGTTGTCAGTTTTATCAACAACAGTTCCCTTTACAGTAATATTTTGAGAAAATAATACGGAAAATGATGTTGTAAAAAAAACCAGAAGAGTAACTTTAATTTTTTTTGTCATAATTCTTTTTAAATGGTTAGTAGTGACAAACTTAATAAAATAATACAATATTTATGCGTTTTTTTTATTTTTATTGCATCATTTATGCGTTTTTTATGCGTTTTTTCGTGTATATGTGTTGATTTGTTGTGTTTTTTCTGTTTTTTGCATAGTTGTATAGCTTGTTTTTTTTTATTTATACTAAGTGGTTTGTAATGATTTTATTTGCAACTAATTACAATTGATTTTGAATTTTTTAAAATGAATGCAAAAAAAAGTTTGAAAGAATTATAAATTTATTGAAGTTTTATAAAGTAATTGCTTGCTATCAGCTAATGTAATTACTGTAATAAAATAATTTAAAATAAAAGTTTTTTACGGATTGCATAGTAATTTTTATGATGCTACTACGTTATAAAGTATATTTGTGTTACGAAACTAAATTAGTTAATGATAAAGTTACTTTGTATTTCTATTTTATTTTTTTCTATCTCGATAAGTGCTCAAGTTGGAGGGGAAGAAGTATACCAATTTCTTAATTTATCTACTTCAGCTAGACAAATAGGTTTAGGTGGTGAAGTTTTAAATTTATTAGACGATGTTAATCAGCCAATTTCTAATCCTTCTGTTATTAATGGAGATATTGATAATAAAGTTTCTGTTAATTACACCAGTTATTTAGCAGGTATTAATATAGGGTCTTTAACTTATGCAAAAACCATTTCTAGAAGATTTGGTACAATTCATGGAGGTATTAAATATATAGATTACGGTTCTTTAATAGGTGCAGATGAACAGGGTAATGAAACAGGGAGTTTTGGTGCTAGTGATGTTGCTGTTTCTATAGGTTATGCTCTTAATATTCCGAATACAGATATTTTTATCGGATCTAACCTTAGATTTATAAATTCGAATATTTCGAACTATACATCAACAGGAGTTTCTACGGACTTGGCAATTTTATTCAGCAATCCATATAAACCTTTTACAGTTACTTTGGTTGCAAGAAATATTGGAACTCAAATTAAAGCCTATAACGGGACAAAAGAAAATTTACCATTTAAAGTAGCTTTAGGTGGTTCTTATAAGTTAGAACATGTACCTATAAAATGGTATGCAACACTAGATAATTTACAAAAATGGGATATTTCTGTAGCAAATCCATCAGAACAAACAACAGATTTAGAAGGTAATGTAACTGAAGAAAAAATAGGTTTTTTAGAAAACACTTTCAGACATTTAATAATAGGAGGAGAGTTATTTCCAGAAAGTGTAATTAATTTTAGAATGGGGTATAATTTTAGAAGAGCTGCAGAATTAAAATTACAAAATGTTAGAACATTTAGTGGATTATCTTATGGTTTTGGTATTCAATTAAATAGTTTAAAATTTAATTATGCGTATTCTAAATTTCATTCTGCATCAAATACCAATACTTTTAGTTTATTAATAGATTTAAATAATAGAAGATAAATGAATAAAAAAATTATTATAGCAATAGATGGTTTTTCATCAACAGGTAAAAGTACAATAGCAAAATTATTAGCTGAAAAATATAATTATATATATGTTGATACCGGAGCAATGTATAGAGCTGTTACTTTATATGCAATGAATAATAATTTTGTGAGTAAAAATCATTTAGATGAAAAAGGTCTTTTGTTAAACCTTAAAAACATTTCTTTATCATTTAAATTTAATAAAGATTTAGGTTACGCCGAAATGTTTTTAAATAGAAAAAATGTAGAAAAAGAAATAAGAACCCTAGAAGTTTCTCAATTAGTTAGTAAAGTTGCTGCTATTTCTGATGTAAGAAAAAAACTGGTAGCAGAGCAAAAAATAATGGGTAAAGATAAAGGTATAGTAATGGATGGGCGTGATATAGGAACCGTAGTTTTTCCTGAAGCAGAATTAAAATTATTCATGATAGCTTCTGCAGACAAAAGAGCAACAAGACGTTATAAAGAATTACTTGATAGAGGTGATAAAGTGAGTTTTAAAGATGTTCTTTTTAATGTAGAAGAGCGTGATAGATTAGATTCTACAAGAAAAGACTCTCCATTAATAAAGGCAGATAATGCTATTGAATTTGATAATTCTGATATGGGAATTGAAGAACAATTTGATAGAATTTGTGCTCTAGTTGATAGAGAAATAGCTTAAAGGCATTTTTTTTAGAATTCTTTTTGATAAAAATTATACAGAAAATCTGAAAAAAAATATCAAACTAAAAATTTTAAATATCTGAATATTAAGGAATATTCAGATATTTATGAGTTTGTAAAGAAATTTTCCATTTAGGATTTTTCATTACATAATCTACAATCTGTTCTGTCATTTTTTCTTTTTTACTCCATTCTGGCTGTAAAAATAATTGGCATTTCTCACCAACTTTAGCAGCTTCTTGCTCTGCAAATTCAAAATCAGATTTATTATGGATAATCATTTTCAATTCATCTGCTTCTGGATAACATTCTTCTAAAGGTAATTTTGTTTTCTTAGGAGAAAGACAAAACCAATCCCATTTTCCAGAAAAAGAATACGCACCAGAAGTTTCTATATGTGTTTTTATATTGTTTTTTTGAAGCAGTTCTGTAATATAATCCATAGGCCACATTAAAGGCTCTCCACCAGTAATAACTACAGTTTTTGCATGTTTTGTTACATTTTCTACAATAGTATCGGCCAAAGTTGGTGGGTGTAAATCTGCATTCCAACTTTCTTTAACATCGCACCAATGGCAACCCACATCACAACCACCAACTCTAATAAAATAAGCTGCAGTTCCTGTATGTGAACCTTCTCCTTGTATTGTATAAAATTCTTCCATTAATGGAAGCATAATACCTTTGTCTACTAAATCTTGTGTTTTTTTATCCATCTACATTAAAATCTACCCTAAGGTTTTAAAAGTGCAAAGGTAGTTTTTTGTAATTATAGAATAAAAAGAATAATAATTTAATTCTAAAGTATTAAAAATCAAATGTTTTTTGTAAATTTGCACTCCTTTTTACGAGAACAGATTTATAAAAGGAAATAGATATAAAAAGTATATAAAAACAACTCTTAGAGTTTTGTCGTTAAAAATCTGAAAAACAATAAGATACAAAATTATTTTAGACACATGTCTGAAGAAACAAAAAACACTGAAGAGCAAGTAGTTGCTACTGAAGTACAAGAAACAGCGACTCCTGCTGTAGATCCAACACAATTTTTAGCTGACTTTAACTGGCACAAATACGAACAAGGTATTGAAGCTGTTGATGAAGATAAATTAGCTGAGTTTGAAAAAGCTTTAGAAGGTACTGTAGGATTTGTAAACGAGCGTGACGTAATTGAAGGAACTGTAGTAAGAATTACAGAAAGAGATGCAATTATTGATATTAACTCTAAATCAGAAGGAGTTATTTCTTTAAACGAATTTCGTTACAACCAAGCATTAGCTGCTGGTGATAAAGTAGAAGTATTAGTTGATAAAAGAGAAGATTCTTCTGGTCAGTTAGTATTATCTCATAAAAAAGCAAGAGTAATTAAAGCATGGGAACGTGTTAACAATGCTCATGAAACTGGTGAAGTAGTTAACGGTTTTGTTAAATGTAGAACTAGAGGTGGTATGATTGTAGATGTTTTCGGTATCGAAGCATTTTTACCAGGATCTCAAATTGATGTTAAGCCAATTAGAGATTACGATCAATATGTTGAGAAAACAATGGAATTTAAAGTTGTTAAAATCAACCACGAATTTAAAAACGTTGTTGTATCTCATAAAGCTCTTATTGAAGCTGATATTGAATTACAGAAAAAAGAAATTATTGGTCAATTAGAAAAAGGACAAGTATTAGAAGGTGTTGTTAAAAACATTACTTCTTATGGTGTCTTTGTTGATTTAGGTGGTGTAGACGGATTAGTACATATTACTGATTTATCTTGGTCTCGTATCAACCATCCAAATGAGGTTGTAGAATTAGATCAAAAATTAAACGTTGTAATTTTAGATTTTGATGATAACAAATCTAGAATTCAATTAGGTTTAAAACAATTATCTGCTCACCCATGGGAAGCTTTAGATACTAACTTAAAAGTTGGAGATAAAGTAACTGGAGAAGTTGTTGTTTTAGCTGATTATGGTGCATTTGTAGAAGTAGAACAAGGAGTAGAAGGGTTAATTCACGTTTCAGAAATGTCTTGGTCAACTCACTTACGTTCTGCACAAGATTTCGTAAAAGTTGGAGATAAAGTTGAAGCTCAAATTTTAACTTTAGACCGTGAAGATAGAAAAATGTCTTTAGGTATCAAACAATTACACCCAGATCCTTGGACAGATATTACTAGCAAATACCCTGTTGGTTCTACTCATACTGGTACAGTAAGAAACTACACTAACTTTGGTGTGTTTGTAGAGTTAGAAGAAGGTATTGATGGTTTAGTTTATATCTCAGACTTATCTTGGACTAAGAAAGTTAAGCATCCTTCAGATTTTGTAACTGTTGGAGATAAACTAGAAGTACAAGTATTAGAATTAGATGTAGAGAACAGAAAGTTAAACTTAGGTCATAAGCAAACTCAATCTAACCCTTGGGATGCTCATGAAGCTACGTATGCAATCGGTTCTAAACACCAAGGAACAATCAAAGAAAAGAATGATAAAGGAGCAGTTGTAACTTTTGCTGATGGAGTAGAAGGTTTTGCACCAACAAGATTCTTAGAAAAAGAAGATGGTTCTAAATTAGAAAAAGGTGATGCAGTAGAATTTGTAGTTTTAGAATTTTCTAAAGAATACAGAAGAGTTGTTGTATCTCATACATCTTTATTTAAAGAGCAAGAGAAAAGAAATGTTAAAGCAGCAGTTAAAAAAGCAGCTGAAGCAGAAAAAGCTACTTTTGGAGACATAGGTGGACTTGCAGACTTAAAAAAGAAAATGGAAGCTGGTAACAAAAAGAAATAATTCTTTTAAACTAAACAAGTTTTAGTACTAGTCGATATTTATAATATCTTAAAAGCCGTTACATTTTGTAGCGGCTTTTTATTGTTTTAAATTTATGTTGGCATTTCCTTTCAGGTCGGGCTTACCACACTCGCTTTTTTTTTCATTCTTCAGAAAAGAGCTCAAACAAATGCTACTATCCCTAACGCATTTTTCTGTCAACAAATTTCTAACCCAAAATTTAACTGATTACTAATTTAATTAATGGTTTAATAGAATTATATTTGTTATGCTTTAAAAAGACGTTAAAATATATGACATTAATAAAATCAATATCAGGAATTAGAGGAACTATCGGTGGAAAAACCGCAGATAATTTAACACCAATTGATGCTGTAAAGTTTGCATCTGCATACGGGGCTTTTATAAAAGAAAGAAATGCTGATAAAGAAAAAATAACGGTTGTAATTGGTAGAGATGCTCGTATTTCTGGTAAAATGATTTCTAGTTTAGTAGCCAATACTTTGGTAGGTTTAGGTATCAATGTAATTGATTTAGGCTTGTCTACAACACCAACTGTAGAAGTAGCTGTACCTTTAGAAAATGCAGATGGAGGAATAATTTTAACAGCATCTCACAATCCAAAACAATGGAATGCTTTAAAGTTATTAAACGAAAAAGGAGAGTTTTTAAATGGAGAAGAAGGTATTAAAATTTTAGAATTGGCAGAAAGTGAAGATTTTGAGTTTGCAGAAGTTGATGATTTAGGAACCTATTCTAAAGATAATACTTATGTAGAAAAACATATTAAAGAAGTTTTAAATTTAGAATTGGTAGATGTTGAAGCTATTAAAAAAGCAAATTTTAAAGTGGTTGTTGATGGTGTAAATTCTACAGGAGGAATTTTTATTCCTGCTTTGTTAAAAGAATTAAAAGTAGAATGTGTAGAATTATATTGTACTCCAAATGGCCAGTTTCCACATAATCCAGAACCTTTAAAAGAACACTTAACAGATATTTCTGAATTGGTTGTAAAAGAAAAAGCAGATTTTGGTATTGTTGTAGATCCAGATGTAGATAGATTGGCTTTGGTTTCTGAAGATGGTTCTATGTTTGGAGAAGAGTATACTTTAGTTGCTTGTGCAGACTATGTTTTAGGAAAATTAGGCGGTGGAAATACCGTTTCTAATTTGTCTTCTTCTAGAGCTTTAAGAGATGTTACCAAAAAACATGGCGGAACTTATACCGCATCAGCAGTTGGAGAAGTAAATGTGGTTATAAAAATGAAGGAAACTAATACAGTAATTGGTGGAGAAGGAAATGGAGGAATCATTTATCCTGCTTCTCATTATGGAAGAGATTCATTAGTTGGTGTTGCTTTATTTTTATCGCATTTAGCAAATCAAAAAAAATCTTGTAAAGAATTAAGAGATTCGTATCCAAGTTATTTTATGAGCAAAAATAAAATTCAGTTAACACCAGAAATTAATGTTGATGAGATTTTAGAAAAAATGGCATCAACCTATAAAAATGAAGATGTTAATACTATTGATGGTGTAAAAATTGATTTTGCTGATGAATGGATTCATTTAAGAAAATCTAATACAGAACCAATTATTAGAATTTATACAGAAGCAAAATCTCAGCAAGCAGCGGATGATTTAGCTGTAAGGTTTATAAAAGAAATTAAAGAAATAATAGCATAGTATTTTGAAAAAAGCAATAGTAGTTTTATCGTTTTTACTAGTAAGTATAGTTACTTTTTCTCAAGAAAAAGTAGATAAAATATCTTATAAAGGTAAAATGTTTTTTTATTGGGGATGGAATGGAGCAAGTTATTCTAATTCTGATATTCGTTTAAAAGGAGATAATTATGATATAACTCTAAAAGATGTTGTAGCAGAAGACAGACAAACTCCTTTTAATTTTAACGATTATTTTAATCCGGCTAGAGTTACAATACCACAAAATAATTACAGATTTGGTTATTTTTTAAGTGATAACTACACAATTTCTTTAGGTGTAGATCATATGAAATATGTAATGGTTGCAGATCAAACGGTAAAAGCAAATGGTTCTATAAATTCTGGGACAGATTTTGATGGTACTTACAATAATCAAGATCTTGTTTTATCAGAAAACTTTTTAAAGTTTGAACATACAGACGGTTTAAATTATGTAAACGTAGAGTTTAGAAGGTTTGATGAAATTGGCCATTTATTTGGTTTAAATAGCGAAAATTTTCAAATAAATGTTACCGAAGGTTTTGGTGCAGGAATTTTGTTGCCAAAAACAAATGCCACTTTATTTAATCAAGAAAGATGGGATGAATTTCACCTTTCTGGTTGGGGAGCTTCTGCTGTAGTTGGTTTAGATTTAACTTTCTTTAAATACTTTTATATTCAATCAGATTTAAAATTTGGTTATATAAATATGCCAGATATTAGAACAACAGCTAACAAGAGTGATAGTGCTTCTCAAAGTTTTATGTTCTTTCAAAAGAATATTTTAATAGGAGGAAGGTTTAGTGTTTTTGGAGGAAAAAAGAAAAACAAATAAAATTTATATGCTTTTGATTTAAATAAGGTTACATATTGTTGATTGAGAATTTAAATCAACAATATGTAATTTTTATTTTTTACGCTTTATTTTCTTTTTATTATCAAACCTAAAATCATAAAGTTCTTCTAACTGAGTTTTAATTTTCTGTTTCCATTTTAAAACTTCTTGTTCATTAGTACCGCTCTGAGTTTCTTCAATTAATTTTACTCTAATTTCAGCAAATTCAGCCATTATTTCGTTACTAATTTTGTCTAAAATAGAGAATCCTTTTGTAATGTTCCATTTATTTAAAAAGATTCTTTGTCTAAATTTACGAGCCTGAATTTCTGCTAAATCAAATTGAACTTGTTGAAAATCGATTTGTTTATCAATTTCTTTAACCTTTGTAGTATCAATCCAAGAAGCATTACTTATAAATAAATTTCCTATTCTTTGATTTAAGTTCCGTTTTATAAAATCAAATCCTTGAGCAGAATAAGAGATTAAAAACTGACTAGAAATTACAGTATTATTTTCCTTGCCAATTTTAATTTTATAATCGTTTATGGTTAGTTTTTTACCTGCAGACCATCTTAGTTGTCCTTCTTGTAGCTTTTGGCTAAAACTTAAATTAAAGCAAGTAAAGCTTATTATAAAAGCTAAAAATAATTTGTTTATTTTGGTTTTCAATCTGATATAAATTTGAGGTTATAAAAGTTCTTTTGGTACTTTATTTCTATGTTTAAAACGTTTATGAGACCATAAATAGAGTTCGGGTTGTTTTCTTATGTTTTCTTCCGTTAGTTTTGTGTATTTATCTGTAATTTGATAATCATCAAAAGCTCTAGGAGTCTCTGTAATTAATTTAAATTCGACTTCATAATACCCACGTTTTATTTTTTTTGCAACGTAATTAATTACCACAAAGTCAAATCTTTTTGCAAGCATTTCTGCACCCGTATGTATGGGAACTTTTGTGCCAAAAAAAGTATTCCAATAATAGGTTTTACTCACTCTTGGAGATTGATCACTTAATAAAACATAAGCAGCATGTATGTTGTTATCAACATTTTTTTGAATATTAGAGATTGTTTCAGAAGTTTGATATCCATTAATGCCAAACCTTTTTCTACTCTTTTTAATAGTCTTTTCGTAATATTTGTTTTGCATTTTAGAGTATGCTCCTAAAATAGTCGTTTTTAATGTAAGTGGCATACTTGTAGACCATTCCCAATTTGCTTGGTGCGCACCAACAATTATAATCCCTTTTTTCTTTTTGCCATAATAATCTACTAATTCTGGATTTATAAATTTATACCGTTTCTTAATCTCATTTTCGCTAATTGAAAAAAACTTGACACTTTCAATAATTAAATCTGTAAAATGTTTAAAAAACTGTTTAGAAATTAATTTTATTTCGTGTTCAGATTTTTCTGGAAAAGAAAGATTTAGGTTTTCTAAAACAACTTTTTTTCGATAACCAAAAACGTAATAAACTAGAAAGAAAAAAAAATCTGAAATTAAATATAAAACTCTCATAGGCAATATAGAGAGTAGTAAAATAATAGGGTATGTAAGTGCAAAACTTAGAAACTGCATATATTATTTTTACGATGTAACTGTTGGAACTTTATTTCTATGTTTAAAACGTTTATGAGACCATAAATATACCTCTGGTTGATTTCTAATATTTCTTTCGGTTATCTCAAGAAATTTATCAGTAAGCTCATAATTTTTATATTCTTTTGGGTTTTCGGTTATCAATTCAAATTCAATTTCATAATAACCTCTTTTAATTTTTCTAGAAGTCCAATAAACAAAAGACATGTTGTATCGTTTAGATAATGCTTCTGCTCCCGTATGCACTGGTACTTTAACTCCCATAAAATTTGCCCAATATTGCGTTTTACTAGGTAATGGAGATTGATCGCTTAAAAGAATATAAATACCTTGTTTTTTATTTACAAAATTCCTGTGAAGATTTCTAATAGTATCTGAAGTTCTGTATAAAGTTCCGCCAAATTTAGAGCGAGACATTTTAACTACTTTTTCAAAATGTTTATTTTCTACTTTGGTGTAAGCTGCATAAAAATCAGGATTTTTAATATGCAAAGGTAAACCAGTAAGCCACTCCCAATTAGCTTGATGTATACCTACTAAGGCAATACTTTTTCCATTTTTTGCAATATCTTCTAACAAAGAAATATTTTTATATTTTATTCTTTTTGAAATCTCCTTTTCAGAAATGGTAAAAGTCTTGATGCTTTCTACAATAAAATCGGTTAAATGTTTAAAGAAACCTTTGCTAATTTTTTTTATTTCTTGATCACTTTTCTCAGGAAAAGATAATTTTAAATTATCTAAAACAACTTTTTTTCGATAACCAATAATATAGTAGTTTAAGAGAAAAAAAATATCAGAAAAAAAATATAATACTCTCATAGGAAGCTTAGAGATTAACCATATAAATGGATATATAAGAGTAAAAATTATTAGGTGCATAAAATACTTTTTTAAAAATACAAATATCGTACATAAATTTAAAACCAAATAGTATTAGGTACTTAGATTTTAGTATGTTTGTTATATGATGAACAATATAAATCAAGCAGTTTTATTACTTATTATTGCCAATGTTTTGGTTTCTATGAAAGGGTTTAAAGATTACTCTTTTTTAGATAAATACAAGTTTCAAGTAGGTAAAGTTTTATCAGGAGAAAAGATAAGAACCATAACTTCTGGTTTTTTACATGTAGATTGGGTACACCTTGGTTTTAATATGTATGCACTGTATCTTTTTGGAGGTATTGTGGCAGCTATTTTAGGAACTCCCAACTTTTTAATTGTTTATTTGGCAAGTTTATTAGCAGGTAGTCTATATTCTTTACATTTTCATAAAAATGAGCCTTATTACAGTGCTGTAGGTGCATCTGGAGCTGTTTCTGGTATTATTTATTCAGCAATACTTTTGTACCCAGAAATGGAGTTGTATTTATACTTTATTCCGATACCGATACCTGGTTATATTTTTGGAGTTGGTTATTTATTATATTCTATTTATGGTATGAAAAAACAGTTGGGTAATGTTGGTCATGCGGCACATTTAGGCGGTGCAATTGGTGGTTTTGTTTTTACACTTTTATTAAATCCTTCTTTATTTGTTTCTAATAAAGTTTTAGTAATTGTTCTAGCTGTACCAATTGTATTATTATTTCTTTTTGGTAATAAATTAAAAAATTTATAAACTAAATAATAAACCGAGACTTAAAGGTTTCGGTTTTTTTGTTTTTATAAAATAAAGAGCAAAAAAAAAAGACTTCATAAAAAATTATGAAGTCTTTTGAGCGAAAGACCAGGTTCGAACTGGCGACATTCAGCTTGGAAGGCTGACGCTCTACCAACTGAGCTACTTTCGCGTTTTTGGTAAGCGGTTGCAAATATATAAACATTTTTTAGTTCTGCAACGTTTTTATGAAAAAAAATTAATAAAAATTTTTATCATCTCGTAATACTTTTAAAAAGTGAAACCCATAAATGTCATAACCTTGGTTATAGTAAAATTTATGAGATTTTGTATTACCAGAATAAGTGTTTAATTCAATAGCCTCGCAACCTTTATTTTTTACATGATTATCTATCCAACTAAAAAACTGATTTCCTATTTTTTTTCCTCTTAAAGATTCATCAATAATAACATGGTCTGGTTCTACAGTTTTTCCAATATAATGTCTTGTAGAATACCAAAGACCACAAATACCGGTAAGTTGGTCATTAATATATAAACCAATACATTCGTAATTTGAAAATAGAGACATTTCTAAAACTCTTTCTTTAAGTAATGGTAGAGGGGTTTTTGAGTTTAATTTAACTAAAAGAGGAATTATAGTTAAAATTTCTTCTGATTGAATAGTTTGTATATGTATTTTCATATTTGATAAATTATGACTGACATAAAAAGTAAAAAAGAAGTAAATGTAATTTAAATAATAATAAAGAACTATTTATTATTATAGTTTTGAGGGAAGTTTAGGGTGGTTGTATGTAAAGTTAATTTAGAAGGGAATGACTTTTTAAAAAGTCATTAGTCGATTATTTTAATTGTTTCAATTAATTCGTCAAAATCATTGGCTTTATCAAAAAAAGCATGAGCTCCATATTTTAGACAGACTTGTTTTAGATTTATGCTAGTAGAAAAAACTAAAATTTTTTTTTGAATTTCTTTTTTCTTAAATAATTTTAACAATTCTAAACCACTACCATCAGGTAAGCTTAAGTCTAGAACAATTAAATTAAAGGTAAGGTTATCTAATAAAGAAATAGCTTCTTGTATAGAATCAGTTAAATGAATGTTTTTTACAACATTTATTTCTTTAGCAGAATTTACAATACTATTTCCTATATAAGTGTTGTCTTCTACTATTAGTAGATTTTTTTGTTTTGATTCCAATGGGCTAGTTTAACAATAATTTGTTGACCCCGAAATTAAGAAAACTTTAGAGTTGTTATCATAAGCATTTTGCTTATTTACGTTGTGTTTAAAATTTATAATTTAAGAAAACTGCTTATATTCTAGAGTTGGTTTTAGCTATATCTTTGTGGTATAGAAGTAAAGTTGATAATCATTTTATAGGTTTATTTCATTCCCCCCAAAGAAATAAACTACTTACAAAAGCCAAACTTGTCCCCCAAAGTTTGGCTTTTTGTATTTCTGATTTTTGGTAGTTTTTTGATTGTTATTTAGGAATTTTCTCATCAAATTTGATAAAATTTATAATCTAAGAAAACTGCTTATATTCTAGAGTTGCCTTTTGCTATATCTTTGTGGTATAGAAGTAAAGTTGAGAATTATTTTATAGGTTTATTTCATTCCCCCCAAAGAAATAGACTACTTACAAAAGCCAAACTTGTCCCCCGAAGTTTGGCTTTTTGTATTTCTTATTTTTGGTAGTTTTTGATTGTTATTTAGGAACTTCCTCATCAAATTTGATAAAATTTATAATTTAAGAAAACTGCTTATATTTTAGAGTTGGCTTTTACTATATCTTTGTGGTATAGAAGTAAAGTTGAGAATCATTTTTATAGGTTTATTTCATTCCCCCAAAGAAATAGACTACTTACAAAAGCCAAACTTGTCCCCCGAAGTTTGGCTTTTTGTATTTCTTATTTTTGGTAGTTTTTTGATTATTGTTTAGGAATTTCCTCATCAAATTTATAATTTAAGAAAACTGCTTATATTCTAAAATTACCATTTGCTATATCTTTGTGGTATATAAGTAAAGTTGAGAATCATTTTTATAGGTTTATTTCATTTCCCCCCAAAGAAATAGACTACTTACAAAAGCCAAACTTGTCCCCCAAAGTTTGGCTTTTTGTATTTCTTATTTTTGGTAGTTTTTGATTTTGTTATTCATAAGTTTTTATAAATCTAGTGTTGTAAGACCTTGTTTAATTGCATATTTTGTTAATTCTGGTATAGAATGTAAATCTATTTTTTTCATTATATTATTTCTATGAACATCTACTGTTTTAGAACTTAAAAATAAAATATCGCCAATTTCTTTAGAAGAATTACCTTCAGAAATTAATTGTAAAACTTCTTTTTCTCTTGAGGTTAATTTAGCTTTTTCTAGAGATTCTCCTTTTTTTAATAGGGAAAGAAATTCTTGATTGATTTCTTTAGATAAGTATTTTTTATTCTGCACTACAGAAGTTATGGCTGTAATTAACTCATCAGAATCTCCATCTTTTAATAAATAACCATAAGCACCAGCTTTAAACATACCTTGTATAAATGGTTTGCTAGAATGCATAGAAAGACCGATTATTTTTATATCTGGATTATTTTTATGAATTTGTTCTGCAGCTTGTATACCATTTAAATTAGGCATTGCAACATCTATAACCAAAACATCTGGTTTTAATTTAGAGCAAATTTTTATAGCTTCTCTACCATCAGAAGCTTCACCAATTATATGTAAATTGGATTTTTGTTCTATTATATTTTTTAAACCATCTCTTAGTAGTGTATGATCGTCTACTAGTACGATATTAATCTTATTTAAGTAATTCATTTTCTAAAGAGGGATAAAAATATTAACTGTTGTTCCTTTGTTTATTATAGATGTAATTACAAATTCTCCATTTATGTTTTTAATACGCTCTTGTACTGTAAACAATCCAAAACCAGAACCTGTGTGGTTATTATGTTTTTTTAGTAAAGTTGTATCAAAGCCAACACCATCATCTAATATAATAATTTTTAAACCAAATTTGTCTTTATTAAGATTTAAAGTTATTAAAGAGGCTTTTGCGTACTTTATTGCATTATTAAGTACTTCTTGTATACTTCTAAAGAGTAAAATAGATTTTGTATCATCTAACGTTACATCTTCTACATTATCATTAAAAACACATTTGATTTTATGTTTAGCTTCTACATCATTAAGTAACCAATTTAAAGCTTCAATAATACCTAATTGGTATAATACAGGTGGAGAAAGATCGTAAGTTATTTTTCGACTATTTGTTAAAGCATCAGAAATATGTGTGTCTATAAATTGTAAATCCTTATCAATTATTTTTAATGCTGGATTTTTTTTCAAAGAATTAATTTTCATTTTAGAAATTACTAAGGATTGGCTTAAATGATCGTGTATATTTGTTGCAATTTCTCTTTTTTGATTTTCTTCTATTAATGTGATTTCTGTGGTTAACTTTTGTAAAGAACTTTGGTATTCTTGTATTTCTTGTTTAGCTAACATCATGTTTGTTACATTTCTAGCGGAGATAACAAAATAACTAATTTGGTTATTAGTATAAACAGGAGAAGACAGTGCTTCCATCCAAATAAAATGTCCCTTTTTATGACGAACCCTTACAGTGAATGAACCATCGTAGTTATTCTTTAATTTTCTTTGATTTATACTTTCTTTTAAAAGTTTTGTGTCATCATTATGTATAATATCAAAAACTTGTTTACCCAAATAATCATCTATGTTATAACCTAAAAGAATGTTAGCAGAAGGACTAACGTATTTTAATGTAGTATCTCGGCCTAATAAACAAATTATATCTGTTGAGTTTTCCGTTACTAAGCGATATAATTCTTGCGTTCTCTTTATTTCATCTAAAATTTGTCTTTGTTCTGTTATGTCTTGTGTGGTTCCGTAGCAACCAATGGCTGTATTATTTTTATCGTATAAAACTTTACCCCTGGTGGTTACATGTTTTATATCTCCATTAGAACTATAAATGTCTAATTGAACATTAAAAGACACTTTATTATTTAAGCAATTAGCAATTGCTGTTTGTAAGATATTATAACTGTCTTCTGTGTAATAAGATATCAGTTCAGAATAATTTCTTGGCGGACCTAAAGTTAAAGAACGTTCAAAAATATTAAATAATTCTTTAGACCAAGTTATCTCTTCTTTGTTAGTAATATACTCCCAGTTTCCTACTTTTGATATTTCTTGAGCTTCATTTAGAGCATTATTTAAATTAAATAGCTTTTCGTTTTGGTCATCTAATCTTTTTTGTTTAATTATTTGGTCTGTAATGTTTTGTATAATACCTCTTCTACCAATAATTTTATTATCACTATTAAAAACAGGTTGCCCAAGATATCTTACCCATACAGTTCCTTTATCTTTATCAAATAATTTTAATTCTAAATCAAAAGGAACACCTTTTTTTTCTAAATTATCAAATGCTTTTTTTAATTTTATTTGAGATTCTCTATAAAAAATTCTTATCTTTTCTTCTTTGTTAGGAAAACCTTTTTTAGAATCAAATCCTAATATATCATAAAAATAGTCCGACCAAATATAGGTGTTGGTCACAGAATCATAATCTTGATAACCAATTTTAGCAATTTTACTTATTTCATTTCTAGAGTGTTCACTTATTTTTAAAAGTTCTAGAGATTGTTTAATTTTTTTGTTTGTTTTTTCTAATTCTCTTAAGATATTCTTCTGTTCTGTAATGTCTTGATTAACACCTTTTAATTTAATAACTTTTCCGTTGTCATCTTTTATAGGTTCGCAAATTAGCCTTATTGTTTTTTCTTTTTTATTTGGGATTACAGTTCTTATTTCCATGTCAAACGGAATTCCTAAATTTGTAGCGTCATCAAATTTTTTATTGTGAAATTCAATATCATCAGGATGAATTCTGGTCATTACTTCATCATAATTAGGGTAACCATCTTTTGGATCAAAGCCTAAATTATAAAAAACTTCATCAGACCAAATAAATTCTTTAGCAAATGGGTTTATAATCCAATTACCTAAACGTCCTAATTTTTGTGCTTCTTTTAATTCTTTTAGAGATTCTTTTAGAGCGAATTCTGCATCTTTAATATTTTGAATACTTTGTATACTTACAGGTACTGTTTTTTGCTCATCTATAGTTTGCGGTATTGCTACAGATAATATTGCTGTAAATTCTTCTCCTTTTAAAGTTTTGTAATTAACTTCTGTGGTAAAGGTTTTAAGATTATTCCAAATTGCTGCAATAAGTTTTAAAAAGACTCTTTCTGCTCCTTTACCAAAGGATAGGTGTATGTTTTGTAAAAATTCTTGTTGATTATTGGCCTCAAATAAATCTAGAGTAGCTTTATTAACATAATTTATTTTTACTTTATTAGATAAATTAAATAAAACATCTGGGTTTTCTTCTAGATATAAATGAATATCCGTTATGTTAAGCTTTTTAAGTTTATCTATTTCTTTATAGAATAAAGTTAAATCCTCATTCCAAATAGAAATGGTTGCGTTGTCAAATAATTTTATATAATCGTTTTTTATTTTTTGATTTTCTTCTTCAATTTTCTTTCTTTCTGTAATGTTTTGTCCTATACCTCTTCTACCAATAATTTTATTTTGATGATTAAATATTGGTTGATTAGACATTCTAATCCAAACATCTTCTTTTTTAAAATTGGTTAGTTTTAATTCTAAGTCATAAGGTAAACCGTAAGTTTCTAAATTGTCTGTTGCTTTTATCAATTTGGCTTTAGATTCTTTATCAAATAAAGAAACTAATTTTGTTCTATCTGGTATTTTTTGATCTTTATCTAAACCAAAAATGGTAAGCATATAATCCGACCAATAAAAAGAATCTGTTATATTATAATATTCATGATATCCTATTTTGGCAACTTTACTAGTTTCATTTTTAGAGAATTCATTTCTTTCTAAAAGTTTTAGAGATTGATTTATTTTTTTATTCTTGTTTTCTAGTTCAATTTGTATGCTTTTTAAAGTTGTAATGTCTTGTATTGTACCATAACAGCCAATTACATTACTCTCTTTATTTTTAAGAACTTTACCTCTTATAGTTATATACTTAGTTAACCCTTCTGGAGTATTGATGTCTAGTTCTAAATGATAAGGGGTTTGATGTTCTATACAATTTTGAACAGCTTCATTCATTAAAGTATAACTTTTTTCTGAAAATATTAATTTATGCTCATCATAATTTGGAGCTCCGAGCTCAATAGGTAGTTTAAAAATGTTATGTACTTCTTTAGACCAAGTTACTTTATCTGAAGCTATGTTGTATTCCCAGTTTCCTAATTTAGATATTTTTTGAGCTTCTTTTAATTCGTTATTTAATTTATTAAGTTTTTCATTTTGTATATCTAATTCATCTTGTTTAGATTTTTGTTCTGTAATATCTTGTATTATACCTCTTATACCTATTGTAACTCCATTTTTATCTGTTATTGGATATCCAATAGCGTTAACCCATAGTTTTTGATTCTGTTTATTTAAAAACCTCAATACCAGGTCGTATTTTTTGTTTTCGGCAATACTATCTTGTATCGCTTTTTCTATAATTTTATCAGAGCCATCAATATAGAAGCCAATACATTCATCTATTGGTGGTACTTCTCCTATTGGTAATCCATGAATTTCAAAAACTTCATCAGACCAACGTATATTTTGTGTCTCTAAATCTAGCTCCCAACCACCAATTTTAGCTAATTTACCAGATTCATTTAAAAGAAATTCTCTTCTTTCTAGTTCTAATTGATTGGTTTTAGATTCGGTAATATCATGTACAACGCCTCTTAAGCCAATAGTTACTCCTTCTTTATTTAAAACAGGGTATCCAATAGTATTTACCCATAATTTTTTATTTTGTTTATTTTGAAACCTCAAAACAAGATCGTAACTCTTGTTTTCTGTAAGGCATTTTTCAATTGCTTTTTCTAGAACTTCTCTAGAGCCATCAATGTAAAAGCTCATAACTTCTTCTGGAGTAGGAACTTTTGTTATCGGTAGCCCGTGTATTTCATAAACTTGATCAGTCCAACGTACATTTTGGGTAACCAAATCTACTTCCCAACCACCAATTTTAGCTATTTTACCAGATTCATTTAAAAGAAATTCTCTTCTTTCTAGTTCTAATTGATTGTTTTTAGATTCAGTAATATCATGTACAACTCCTCTTCTACCAATTATCTCATTTTTTTCATTATAAATAAGATATACTACATTTCTAATCCAAACTTCTTTTTGTTTAAAGTTGGTTAGTTTTAATTCTAAATCATAAGGTATTTTGTTGGTTATAAGGTTTAATGTGGCTTTTTCTATTTTTTCTTGATATTCTTCATCATAAAGCTTTATCATTTCTTTTCTAGAAGGAATTTTATCATTTTTATCTAGACCATAAATTTTATATACAGAATCAGACCAAGTAAAAGTTTCTTTAGATATATTGTATTCCCAATAGCCAATTTTAGCAATTTTACTAGACTGGTTTAAAGCTTCGTCTTTTTGTTCTAATAAATTTAATGAGTTTTGTATTTTAAGTTGGTTGTTTTTATATTCTGTAATGTCTTGTGCCACACCTTTTCTACCAACAATTTCTTTTTTATCGTTATAAATAGGTTGTGCTACACTTCTTATCCAAACTCCTTTATTTGTTTTTTTATTGAAGATTTTCATTTCAATATCATAAGGTATCCCTTTTAAATCTAAATCTAGAGTAGCATTCTTTATGGTGCTTAAAGAATCCTTATCTATCATTTTTACAATTTCGTTTCTCGATGGCACAGGTGTACCTAATTCTAATCCATAAATATGATAAAGATAATCCGACCATTTAAAAGTATCTGAAGGAATATCATATTCAAAATAACCAATTTTAGCAACGTTACTTGCTTCATTTAAAGAGAACTCTCTTTGCTTTAAAAGAGTTAGTGACTTTTGTAATCTAATTTGCGTGGTTTTATAACTTGTAATGTCTTGTATAATACCTCTTCTGCCTATAATTACATTTTTATCATTAAAAACGGGCTCTATAATCAACTTTAACCAAAGGTTATTTATAGACTTAGCTTCAATGTTAAAAGGTTCTCCATTTTCTTTTAAATTTTTAATTTTATCTAATATTATTTGTTGATAATCCTCAGTAAAGAATAATAGAAACTCTTCACTAGAAGGGGGCTTTTTTGATGGAGTTATTCCAAAAATAGAGTAGAGGTAATCAGACCATATATAGTTATTAGTTTCCGCCTTAAATTCGATAAAGCCTACTTTTCCTATTTTACTAGATTCATTTAGAGAATATTCTCTCTTTTTTAAAAGTTTTAGAGAGGTTTTAAATTGATTGTTAGCTAAAACTCTTTGGGTAACATCTCTAGCAGAGGAAACAAAAGAAATAATATTTTTTTCATTATATATTGGCGATGTATTATACTCAATCCATACATAATAACCTTTTTTATGAAGCAATCTAAAAGTTAAAACATCTGTTGTTTTATTATCACGATAGATTTTTTGCTCTATAGAATCTATTAAATCTTGTAAATCATCTTTATGTACAATGTCAAAAATTTTTTTGCCTAAAAAATAAGATTGTTCATAACCTAATACTTTTTTAATAGAAGGGCTTATGTATTTAAAAGAGCTGTCTGGTTCTTGCAAACAAATAATATCATTAGAATTATCTGTTAAGATACGGTACATCTCATTCGCCTTTTTTATATCAGAAACAGCTGTATTAAATTTTTGTTTGTAGGTTAATGGTTTAAAAACATCTTTTACAGTAAAATGAACTAAATCTTTATCAGTTTTGTCTAAATACCTTAAGTAAATGTAAAATAAAATACTATAATAAATGGTAAAACTGTTTTTAGAAATTAAGCCAGATATTATTATAGAACCTAAATTTTCTGATTTCCAAAAAACAAAAATTGAAAAAAAGATGGTATCAAAACTTGCAACAATTAGCATTGTTGTTAAAATTTGAACAAATAAGAATTTTGTTTTTTTAGACAAAAATTCAAAAACGGTTATTAACAAAAAAATGTCTAAAAAAAGTGCAATATTACCTACAATAAATTTAGAGGTATTGCTAAAAACTTTATTCGCAACACTTAAGTTTTCTGAAGAAGCCTTATTAAAATCCCAGAAAAAAACAAGAAAAATAAAATTAATTAATATGTTAACAATAAGTATGGCATAAAACATTTTTTTTGTTTCTATAGCATCTTCTTTTATGTATACAATTAGTAAAGCAAAAAGAGTAATAGTAATAAAAACAGAAGAACCAGGTGTAACAAGGTGTATACTAGTGTAAGAGCTGTAAGCAGTATTTATAATAAAAGACATTACTTGTACAAACTGAAATAAACCAATACAAGCATATAATACTCCTATACCTAAAATTTTTCTAAGTTTAAATAATAAAAGTATTATAAAAGCAACTAAAGATCCTTGTAAAAAAAGGGTTAGTATGTTATTGAAACTCATAGCTAAAGGGATAAGGGTATGTACGAACCTAAAAAATGTAATCCCATAAATGTAATAATAAAATATTTTTTTAACAATTAATTTGTTGATATAACAATGTGATTTTTTATAATATGGATTTGTTATAAATTATAAAAATGGATGTTAAATTGTTATTTTAATTTTTATTACATTCTAGTTTAAATTAGAAGTATTTTATATGTTTTTGAATATCAGTATTTTACTTGTTTTTTTGTAGCGCGGTTACACTATTTTAAATGGATAATTATTTAATCTAAAAAAAGGTTTTAATGTGTTTTATGGATTAAAAAAATTAGAAGCTTCGTTTTTAGGAATATATAGTTTAATTCACTTTTAAGTGGATAAAGAACATGTATTAATGGCGTATTTATGGTTTTAAAAGAAAGAACCATGAAATTTTTTGAGTCTGTTTTCTAGAAAAAATTATCAATTAAATAGGTGAAGAAGAACGGCTTTTAAAAGTGTATTTAAAATTACAACAATAAGTGCTAATTAAGATTTTAAAGTATAAGTTAGAGCTTTATTTCTATATAAGATCTTTAGTAAAATAAAGAAATAAAGCTCAAATTACATACAATATATAATAGATAGAGACTGTTTATTTTGTTGTGGTATTTTCAATTTTAGGTACATTTAAAGCTTCTTTGTTATTCGGACTTCTATTTGATGTAGTGTTAGAACCTCCGTACCACATTACACTTGCTCCGTAGCCCATATCACAATCCGACCAACTCCATATTTCCATATCAAAGTTTAAAGAAGAAGAAAAAGGCATTACATCTAAAACTCTTGTTCTTACCTCTGTACTAAACCCTTTTGTGTTCCTTTCTGTATTACTACCTTTTCTATTTAATTTATTATAAACATTACTTCTTGGTTGTGCATGAAAAGGATGTTCATAAAAATCTGTACTTATTCCTCCCCAAGAATATCCGTAATAATCTTCTGTTCCTGTTCCAAAAATTGAAGGAAAATCTTCTCCATCTATCCAAATTTTTTCATCTCCTTCTCCCCACCATTTTTCAACCGGATTCATTATTGTAAGTGCATCACCAATGTAAACACCACGTCCTTTTAGTTTTACAAAATTCCAATCAGAAAAAGGCCTAGTAGAAACTGGGTATTGACCTCTCCAAGCAGCATTAAAGTACATACTTTGCTCATTCCAAGTATAATCATCAACAACAGTATTTAATTCAATATTAATTGGTGTTTTACTCAAATTTTCTATGCTAATACTAGCAGATGTTTGGTAAGGCATTACCCATCTACAAGTTAATGTACCGTCTTGGGCAACTGTATTATGCCAATTTTGATAAGGATTAAGACCAATACCGGAACCAAAAAAATCTCCTATAGGACACCAAACAGTTTCTTTACCATCAAATTTTATTTTTATAATGGTAGTTCTCATAATTTCATCATTTTGATAAGAACCTAATTTAAGTGAAAGGTTTTTAATAGCTGTTTCACCTTTTGGCAACTCAATTGTTTTTTCTGTTGATGCTGATAATGTAGTATTTAAATTAATTGATTGTCCGTCTGAAAAGTTTGTTGGTTTTAATAATTTTTCTCCAACATTATTAATTAGTTTTTTAGCACTGTTAAATTCATCTTTAGAAAAAGTTTTAATATTTGTTCCTTCTGGGTATTCTCTATAAGTAAACTGATAAAAGAAAGGACGTTTTGTTGTTGTTATTTTACAACTTTTTGAGTAAGGAATAGGAAAAAAAGAAACTGCAGAGCGTAAAGATTTATGAGCAAAAGGGTAGGGGAAAAAACCATCTCCATTTAGTAAGGTTAGCATGTTTCCTTCTAAAATAGGTTGATCATTGCCATCTAGATATATTTTAATTTGGATGTCTGTATCTGGTTTTTTAGCATTTAAAAAAGGCATCCAAGTTCTTACTATTGCTCCAGGGCCTTTATGATCCATTAAAACCCATTCTTTCTGATTTTTATTTTCTTCAATTCTGATAAAGTTTTTGTCTTTATCATTGCTATTAAAGTCATGGTTTTCAAACCAAGTAATACTGTCTTTTATACTTACAGAGACACGGTTGTAGCTACTTTCTTGTTTAAGTCTAAAATCTATTTTAGGGTATCTAGATTGTTTATCTCTATCTATCATTTCATTTAACATGGTTTTGATAGATATTATTTGTTTTTCCTCTTTACAAGAAATAAATATTTGACTAATAATTAATAAGAAAATAATTATCCGAGCTGATTTTTTGATTTTAAACATTTTATGAATAGTTATAATAGGGTGAGATTTATGTTTTTTGCTAAAGAAAGGAGAGAAGAAGCTATAAAATAATAGAAAATTAATATAAGGTTATTTTTTAGTTTTTTTTGTAAAAAATATGGCCGTAAAAATTAATTACATTTTTACGACCATATAAAAAAAAATAAAAAATACTACCAACCAGGATTTTGCGTCAAGTTTGGATTTAACACTAACTCATCTAAAGGTATTGGTAGCAAATAAGCTTTAGATTCATCAAAACTGTAAATTCCTGTAGAAGCAAAAGGTAATATAAACCCATCTTCATCTAAGGTAACGTTAGAAGGATCTAATTCTACACTAACAATTCCATCATTATAATATGCACCTCTTGGTTGATCGCTGTCAAACAAAGTATGTGCTCTCCATCTATATAAATCATCAGCTCTAAAGCCTTCTGCCATAAGTTCTACTGTACGTTCTCTTCTTACCTCATATAAAATATTAGAAAGAGTATAACCGTAATTTGGCCAATTAGGATCTACAGTTATAGAACCTAAAGTAATACCAGGCATACTTACACGACTGCGTAATAAATTAATAGATTTATCTAAATCACCTTGAGTAATTGTACCTAACTCTGCTTTTGCTTCTGCAAAAATTAATAAAGCTTCTCCATATCTCATTATAATTCTAGATGTATCTTCTGTAAAGTCATCATAATTACCATCATATAAAACATTTCTATATTTTTCTGACTCATAACCTGTTAATCCTGTATTTGTTGAGTTGAAGTTTGGGTTTTCCCAGTAAACCTCTGTACCATCAGATTTTATTTCAATTAAATCACCAGGTACCATTATTGTAGCTGCTAATCTAGGATCTCTATTTGTTTCTATTACAGATAAATCTGTATTACCTTGGTAAAGAGAACTAACAGAAATAGGATCACCATCAGTACATAAATAACTGTCAATAGCGAACTTAGTGTAACCACATCTATTAGGCCATGTTTGTTGTAAAACGTTATTAATACCTAATACAATAGAGTTATAATCTCTAGAAAGTAATACTTCACTATTACCACCATAACCTACTTGGTTAAAAAGTGATTTGTAATCACTATGCAAAGAGAAAACACCGCTATTAATTAATTCTTCTGATGCATCTGCAGCTGTTTGTAAGAAGTCAGATCCATCAAGTCCAGACACACCAAAATCAGTACCACTATGGTATTTTTCCCATGTACCTTCGTAAAGAGCAACTCTAGCTTTCATTAAAAGAGCAACTTCTTTGCTTAAGCGTGATGTAGCAACATCAGGAAAAGATTGCATTAATGAAATTGCTGTATCTAAATCTGAAATAATAAAATCTACAACTTCATTTCTTGGAGATCTAGAAGCAAAAACGTATTCCTCATCGGTATTATCAAAATATTCTGGAAAAATTGGTAAATCTCCATATCTTTTTAATAATTCAAAATAATAATAAGCTCTAAAAAAGTATGCCTCACCAGAATATTGGTTTATTAATGTTTCATCACCAGAAGCTTGGTCTAAATGGTCTATTAGCCAGTTGGTTTCTCTAACTTCATCAAAACTCCAAACAGATGCACTAGCAGATGTAGGTACAGTATAGCTTAAACCACTAATTCTACTACTTGGTTCTTGTGCCACACCTATATCAGAATACATGTCTGGTAAAATGTTAAATCCTATAGAGGTTGCAGACCAACCAGGAAAGTCGTTATAAAAGCCATTAACAGCTGCTTGTAAGTCTGATGGCGTGCTATAAAAAGCTGCTTCAGAAACTTCATCTAATGGTGTTTTATCTAAAAAATCCTCACATGATGACAGTGTTAGAATTGTACTTAGAATAAATAATTTTAATATATTTTTCATAATTATTATATTTTATTTAAAATGAGATATTTACTCCTGTAGAAATTATTCTTGATAACGGGTAAGATTGTGCACTACCAGTTAATCCAGATGTATTTGTCTCAGGGTCAAAGAACATTAAGTCAGTAAAAGTTAATAGATTTTCTCCTGTAAGATAAAGTCTGAACTTATCTACTTTAAATTTACGTGTTATGCTTGCTGGAATAGTAAAACCAATTTGTACACTTTTTAATCTAGTGTAAGCAGCATTTTGTAATAACCTATCTGTATGGTAGCTGTAGTTTTTGTTGTTTCTACCACCACCATTTAAATATGGAGTAGGGAAATAAGCATCTGTGTTTGCACCTAAAGGACTTGTTGTGTCTTCTGGTCTAAAGTAATCTAAATGACCTTCCCAAACAAAAGCATGGAATGGACCATTTGCAGGACCTTTAAAACGTTGTTGGTTAGCGAAAGATAATTGTCTTTTACCAACACCTTGTATTAATGCATTAAAATCCCAATTTTTGTAGTTCATAGCTAAGTTTACAGAATATTGGTAACGTGGTGTAGAGTTACCAATTACAGTATAATCTCCAGTGTCTCCAGCAAGATAATTACCTCTATCAATTACATTATTTCCATCAATATCTTTATATTCTATATCACCAGCTACACGAGACCAACCAGTAATAAATGAGTAATCAACAAGAGAAGTAACTTCTGTGGCTAAAGCATCTGTTTGAAATAATCCTTCTGTTTCGAATCCCCATATATCTCCTAGGTTTTGACCTTCAAAATAGTTTGTTAATGCTTTAGTGTCATTAGGGTATTCTACAATACTTCTTTTATAATCACTTAAAACACCTCTAACACTATAGCTAAAATCTCCTAGTTTTTGTTTCCATGTAGCTTCTACTTCCCATCCTTGTACTCTAGATGTTCCAATATTTGTTAATGGAGCATTGGTACCTAATTGAGCTGGCAAATCTGCACCTTGTGCTGCCATACCTTCTATGTCTGTTCTATACCAAGAGAAACCAACATCTAGTTTGTTGTTAAAGGCACTTAAATCGAAACCGATATCTGTTGTTTTTACTGTTTCCCATGTTAAACTTTGACTGTCTATGCTTGGAGTTTGTGCATAAGTTAATCTTTCATCATCAAATAAATAAGAAGTACCGCCAGTATTTAAAGATATTGAGGTAAGATATAAGTAATTATTTACATTTTGGTTTCCTAAAGTTCCATAAGAACCTCTTAATTTAAAGGTGCTTATTTCATCTATATTCCAGAAATCTTCTTTAGCTACGTTATAACCTGCAGAGAAACTTGGGAATCCTGCCCATCTATTATCTGGTGAAAATCTTGAAGAACCATCTCTACGGTAACTAAATTCTAATAAATATTTTTCTTTAAAATTATATCTAAATCTACTAAATACACCTACTGTAGACCAGTGAGAAATAGCTTCGTTTACTATCTGGTCATCATCTAAAGATGCATTTAAAGAAATTATATTATTACTAATTAAATAGTCTGTTGTTGCGCCAAGTGCATAATAGTCATAAGACTCACTTTGGAAACCAACTGTAGCATTGAAATTATGATTGTTTAAAGATGTATCATATGTAGCAAAAATATTAGGAGAAAAATACTCATTAACAATTACAGTAGGGCTGTAAGAAGTTGCCGCTTGAGATATTTTATCAACAAGTCCGTTAGGTACTATCGTTTGACTAGCTAGAATAGATGTCTCTTGGAAATTGTTATTTCTTTTATAATTTAAATTAAAGTTAAATTTAAGGTCTTTTATAGGTTCTATAACAATTTTTGGGATAAGAATAACTTGATCGTTTTCTGTTTTAGCACGCTGTGTATCCCAAAAAGGATAGTAAGAATGTTGTAATAATTCTTCTCCGTAAATTGGATCGTATTGAGGTAAAGTAGGTTTTAATTTAGTAATTAAATCTAATACTCTAGATTTATTCCAAAAGGCACTGTTATTACTTACTTCAGTAGGGAAATCTGTAAAACTTTTTCTAAACTTAGTTAATAACTCAATTTTTAACCAATCATTTACTTGGCTAGAAATTTTAGCGTCTAAATTATATCTTTGGTAAGACTCGTTACCAACCTTTAATAAACCATCTTCATCATAAGCACCTGCAGATAAGTAATAGTTTGTTTTCTCATTACCACCCGTAATACTTACATTGTGCTTAATTCTTTGTGCCCATTCTTTCATAATTATATCATCCCAATTTGTAGCACCTGTTCCTTCAATACCAATCGTTCCATAATCCCATCCATTACCAGATGCGTTAGATACTATAGAAGGTGCACTTCCAGGATTTTCCATATTAGCAATAATATTAGCTAAACCAGTTTCATCATAATAAGGAGTTTGATTATTATTAGTTCTGGCATCGTTCATTGTGTAAGCAAAATCAATAGGACTAGCACTTTCTGGCCAAATAGAGGGTTGAGTAATAGAGTAACTTGTACTAAAGTTTACTTTTACTTTACCATTAAGGTTTTTTCCACTTTTAGTAGTAACTATAATAGCTCCCGCTGCCGCTTGAGAACCGTAGATTGATGCTGCTGCTGCATCTTTAAGAACAGAAACAGATTCAATATCTTCTGGATCAATATTGTTTAAGCTCATTTCTATACCATCAACAAGCACTAATGGAGAAGCATTACTCAATGTTCCTGTACCACCACTTGTTACAAAACCACGAATGTTAATGTTTGCACTAGCACCAGGTTCACCACCAGAAGCAGAGTTCGTTATTATTAAACCAGGTACGGTACCTTGCAAAGATCTAACGGCATTGGCTGTAGGTCTGTTTTCAAAAATTTCTGAACCTACTTGAGATACTGCTGCTGTTAAGTTTACTTTTTTCTGAGTTCCGTAACCAACAATAACAATTTCGTCTAATGTATCTGCATCTTCATTTAATACAATAGTAAAGTTAGTTTTACCACTTAAGGCTATTTCTTTTGTTTTAAAACCAATGTAAGAAATAACAATTGTTGTGTTAGGGTCAGCAACAGATAATGAAAATTTACCGTCAAAATCTGACTGAGTACCATTTGTAATGTTTCCTTTTTCATTAATACTTGCACCAGGTAGAGGTTCTCCCTGAGCATCAGTTATAATACCAGTAATTTTTTGTTGAACAATTGCAGTAGAATTATCAACGTTTGGTATTGCTCCAAAAATAGATGTGAAAAATAAGAAAATAAAAGATCTCATAATGAGAAGCAGTAATTTTTTCTTAAATGAAAAAAAAGAATGATCTAGTTTAAATTTCATAGATAGTGAATTAAATTTGTTGAAAATATTAAGATTCGTTATTAAAAATTTAAGATTATTTTAGTTAATTTGAACTATTAACATTATACATATAAATAGTGTAAAATGTTAACATTATCTTAAATATTTAATAAACTTAACTTTTTTTATTTCTTGAAAAATAAAAATTTCGACGAATAACTTTTCAACTCAGATAAAAAACAAGCTATTAAATTTAAACCTAAATTTAAAAAAAGGTATCTTAACCTTTAAGGGGTAAGAGGATGGGGTTTGTTTTAAGTGTTAATTTATAACGAAGATTTTAAAATTTTTTGTTTTACTTCATCTATGTAAGATCTACCAATAACGTATCTCAGGCCTTCGATTTCAATACTATTACCCTCAACAGCATCTATTTTGTCGATTGCAACAGTATAAGATCTATGTATTCTTATAAAATCTCTTGATGGCAATTGCTCTGTAAAGCCAGATAATGTGCTGTGTATAATATGTTTTTCTGTAGTAGTATTAATTTTTAAGTAATCTTTTAAAGATTCTATGACTAAAATTTCGTCTAAATATATCTTTCTCATTGTCTTTTTATTAATTTTAATAAAAAGATAAGGACGATCATTTATTTTATCAATAGTACTTGTATTAGTTTCTAGTCTTCTATTAATTTTATTTAGAGCTTTCATAAAACGAGGAAACTCTATAGGCTTTATTAGATAATCTAATACATCTAATTCGTAAGTTTCTACAGCAAATTCATGATATGCAGTAGTAATAATTATTAAAGGAGGATTTTGTAAACTTTTTATAAAGTTTACGCCATCTAAAACAGGCATGTTTATGTCTAAAAAAATAACATCTACAGTGTTGTCTTTTACAAAATTTAAAGCATCAATAGCATTATTAAATGTTTCAATTACTTCAAAACCTTCCATTTGTTCTAAGTAATTTTTTATAACATTAATTGCTAAAGGTTCATCATCTACAATTAAACATTTTATTTTCATCTGACTTTATTATTTTGTTGAGATTAAATTTATAATTACTTAGTAGGAGATACCTTTATTCTAAGTCTTACAATAAATCTTTTTTTATTATTCTTAATAGTTAATTTGTAATCGTTTTTATGATAGCCTAAAGCTAATCTTTTTTTTACGTTTTTTAAACCAATACCGCTTGATTGATTAAAAGTTTTTTCATGTTCTATATTAGCAGGCATGGGATTTGTTATTGTAAAAAAAAGAAAATCATTTTTAATAGAGAAATCAATATCGATTTTTACTTTTCCAATATTTTTGTATGCACCATGTTTAAATGCATTTTCTATAAATGATAATAATAAAATAGGTGCAATTTCTTTATCTTCTATATTTCCAGAAATAGACATATTTACTTCTAAATCGTCATTATGTCTTACACGTTCTAAATCTAAGTAATTTTGTATGCAAAGTATTTCGTTTTCTAAAGTTTGTCGTTTACTTTTTGTTTCATACAATAAGTAACGCATTAATTCGGATAATTTTAAAATAATTATCTGTGTTTTTTTAGATCTTTCTACAGCTAAAGAATAAATATTATTTAATGTGTTAAAAAAAAAGTGTGGAGATACTTGAGTTTTTAAAAACAGAAGTTCGGTTTCTAATTGTGCTTTTTCTAAACTTGTAACCCTTTTTTGTTCTTTAAGAAGATCTAAAGTTATTTTAATAGCGGTAACAAAAGTAATAACATATAGTTCTCCAATCATGTTATCTAAAATATAGGTGGTTGTAATATTGTCTGCTGTATTCAATCCTTCTTTCCAAGCATTACTACTCAATAAATAAAAATTTAGATAAAACTTAGCAAGTACCATCAAGAAAATAGCGGATAATATTAATATAATATAGGTGGTATATTTTTTATTATTAAAGGCAAATTTTGGCATTAAAACATAAACATTTAAATAAACCAAAATCATTTCTATAGGAAACCCTATTAATGTAGTTTTTAAAGAGTACAAATAATTTTCATGAATCCCTCCCCATCTAATAACGGTAATAATAAAGTAGATAGACCAAAAAATAACATGATGTTTTAAAGAAATGCTGTAGCGTTGATTAGAATTAAAATTCATTTTTATTTAAATGATTTGTTTTTTTTAATTTATTGATGTTTAACTCAGTTAATAGGTCGTCTGTCTAAATTACTTTTAATTTTTGCTAAATTTATGAATTTTTATATTATTAAAGCAATACATTAATTTTATGAGGAAGATTATACTTATTTTTTCATTTCTAATTTTTATAACTAGTTGTAAAGAAAATATTAAAGATAAAAATCTTGAAATAAGCTCTTTAACTGGTTCTGTAGATACGTTTATTGGTACTGGAGGTCATGGACACACATATCCTGGAGCAACGGTTCCTTTTGGTATGTTACAAGTAAGTCCTGTAAACGGAATAAGTAGTTGGGATTGGTGTTCTGGTTATCATTATTCAGATTCTATTGCTGTAGGTTTTAGTCATTTAAGTTTAAGTGGAACTGGTATTGGAGATTTAGCAGATCTGTTATTTATGCCGATAAATAAAGAGGTAGATTTATCTGTAATGCCAAAATCTAGAGATTCTTTAAATTATAAATCTTCATATAGTCATAAAAATGAAAAATCTACTCCAGGGTATTATCAGGTTTTTTTAGAAGATCATGATATTAACGTAGAGTTAACGACTGGATTAAGAACAGCATATCATAAATATACATTTAAAGAAGATGATACACAATCTGTTGTAGTTGATTTAGGTTTTGGTATTAATTGGGATAAAGCTACAGAATCTTCTATAAGTGTTGAAGATAATTACACAATAAGTGGATATCGTTACAGTACAGGTTGGGCAAAAAATCAAAAAGTATTTTTTGTTGCAAAGTTTTCTAAACCGATATCAAAATATAGTTTGGTTTCAGATAATACGGTTGTAAAAAATAATACAATAAAAGGAGAGCAAACTGCAACACAACTATTTTTTGAAGCAAATAAAAATAATGAGTTGTTAGTTAAAGTAGCACTTTCTTCAGTAAATGTAGCTAACGCCAAAGATAATTTAGAGCCAGATGGATTTAAATTTGAAGAGGTAAGAGCAAAAGCAAATACTACATGGAATGAATCTTTGTCTAAAATAAAAGTAGAAACACCTATAGATTCTTTAAAAACTATTTTCTATACAGCCATGTATCATTCTCAATTAGCTCCAGTTACATTTAGCGATAAAAATGGTCAGTTTAGAAAAGAAAATGATAGTATTAAAATAGCTAAAGGTTATACAGCATACTCAACTTTATCTCTATGGGATACTTTTAGGGCAGAACAACCATTACTTACTTTATTAGCTCCAGAAAAAGTTTCAGATATTATTAATACGATGTTAGCGTATTACGAAACAAATAAAATCCTTCCTGTTTGGACGCTTTATGGTAATGAAACAAATACAATGACAGGTTATCATTCAATACCTGTAATTGTTGAAGCTTATTTAAAAGGAATTACTGGTTTTGATGTAGAAAAATTGTACGAAGCAATGAAAACAACGATGATGCAAAATGAACGCGGATTAGACCATTATAAAAAATATGGTTATATACCTTATAATTTATTAGATGAGTCTGTAACAATAACTCTAGAATATGCATATGATGATTGGTGTATTGCTCAAATGGCTAAAGCTTTAGGGAAGAATAAAGATTATAGTTACTTTTTAAATCGATCTAAAGCATATCAACATTTATTTGATGCAGAAACTGGTTTTATGAGAGGTAAGTCTGATGATGGTAAATCTTGGAACGAACCTTTTGACCCTAAATATTCTAACCATAGAGAACATACAGATTATACAGAAGGTAATGCTTGGCAGCACAGTTGGTTTGTGCCTCATGATGTTAAAAGCTTTATAGGTTTACATGGTAGTGATGAAGTTTTTACTGAGAGATTAGAGCAACTTTTTACTGAAAGTTCAGAGATTACAGGAGCTAATACTTCTGCGGATATTTCAGGGTTAATTGGTCAATATGCACATGGTAATGAACCAAGTCACCACATAGCTTATATGTTTAATACAGCAAACAAACCTTGGAGAACACAATATTGGGTTCGCCATATTTTAGATACACAATATAATACAACACCAAATGGATTAAGTGGTAATGAAGATTGCGGACAAATGAGTGCTTGGTATGTTTTAAGTTCTATCGGTTTATATCCTATGAATCCAGCATCAACAGAATACGAAATTGGAAGTCCGATTTTCGAAAAATCAATAATTTCAGTTTCAGAGAATAAAACATTTGTTATTGAAGCAGAAAATGTTTCATCAAAAAATATTTACATACAATCTGCAACTCTAAATGGCGAATTGTTTAATCAATCTTCAATTTCTCATAAAACAATATGGGAAGGTGGAACACTTCATTTTGTAATGGGTGATACACCAAATAAATCTTGGGGACTTAACAAAAATAATATTCACTAATGCATAGTGTAGACGTTATAATAATTGTACTATATATTCTATTAACTCTAGGAGTTGGTATTTGGATATCTAAGCGTGCATCTAAAGGATTGGATTCTTATTTTTTAGGAGGTAAAAGCATAAAGTGGTATTACTTAGGTTTAAGTAATGGTTCTGGTATGTTTGATGTCTCCGGAACAGCTTGGATGGTTGGTTTACTGTTTCTTTACGGAGCCAAAAGTTTCTTATTTATGTGGATGTGGCCTATTTGGAATCAGATTTTTATCATGGTTTTTTTAGCTGTTTGGATTAGAAGATCAAATATAATGACGGGTTCCGAATGGATTTTAACACGTTTTGGAGACGATAGACCTGGTAGAGCATCTCATTTAATTGTTGCCATTTTTGCTATTGTAGCATCTGTAGGTTTTATAGCTTATTTTTTTGAGGGTGTTGGTAAATTCATGTCTGTTATTTTACCTTGGGATATTAGTTTAGTTTTAAACAATGCTGTTTTGCTAACATCTAGTCAAAGTTATGCATTGATAATTATATTTTTAACAACCATTTACACTATAAAAGGAGGTATGTTTTCTGTGGTGGCTACAGAGGTTTTACAATACGGTATTATGGTACTCTCTGGAATTTTAGTTGCGATTTATGCATTTATTTCGGTTAGCGATGTAGAAATTAACAATATTCTTTCAACAGAATGGAGTACCATATTTTTTGGAAATACAATAGAAGGGTCTTGGACAGGTAAGCTAACCGCTTTCAATAATCTTGTAGATACACAAGGTTATAAAATGTTTGGAGCCTTTATAGGTATGTGTTTATTTAAAGGTTTTTTTGCAAGTATTGCAGGGCCAACTCCAAGTTACGATATGCAAAGAATTCTTTCCACAAGATCAGTGAAAGAAGCTGCATACATGAGTGGTTTTACTAATCTTATTTTGTTTATACCACGCTATTTACTTATTGGTGGTATTGTGGTTTTAGCTTTAGTGTATTTAGCGCCGTCTATGGCAATATCTCCAACGTTAAGTTTAAACGATTTAGAAATCATTTTACCTACAGTTATTAATAACCATGTGCCTGTTGGGATAAAAGGTTTGCTGTTAGCAGGGTTATTAGCTGCGTTTATGTCAACTTTTTCAGCTTTTGTTAATTCTGGTCCCGCTTATGTGGTAAATGATATTTATAAAAAATATTATAAACCAGATGAAGAAGAAGCTCACTATATCAAAGCCAGTCACGTTACATCTTTTATTATTGTTATTTTAGGTGTAATTATGGGCTTTTTTGCGGAGTCGATTAATGCTATTACTCTATGGATTACATCTGCACTTTATGGTGGTTATGTAGCGTCGAATTTCTTAAAATGGATTTGGTGGCGTTTTAATGGTTGGGGCTATTTCTGGGGAATGACATCAGGATTAATTATTGCAACGCTACAGTTTTTGGTCGATATGAATAAAGATAATTTTGAAGTCGGATCTTTTCTGTACAACTGTGCGCATATAGATGTTATTTATATTTTTCCAATCATATTTGTGGTTTCTTTATTAGGTTCTTTTTTAGGAACTTTATTAACACCGGCAACTAATATGAAAACATTAAAAGCGTTTTATTTTAATGTGCGTCCATGGGGATGGTGGAAACCTGTTTTAAAAGAACTTCAGGTAGACGATAAAACAATAACAAAAAATGGAGATTTTGCTTCAGATATGGTAAATTGTGTAGTAGGTATTGTTTGGCAATCTAGTATGGTTTTATTACCTATTTATTTTATGATAAGGGATTATCCAAAAACATTAATAGCTTTGTTGGTTTTTGTAGTAACTACTGTTATTCTTAAATTTACATGGTTAGATAAAGTTAGAAAACTTCCCGATACAGAAGCGGCAGCAAACGAATAAAATTAATTTTAAAGTTATAAAGAATGAAACAAATACCTTGGCAAGATAAACCAAGTAACAGTAACGATGTTATGTGGAGATATAGTGAAAACCCTATTATAGATAGGTACGCTATTCCATCATCTAATAGTATTTTTAATAGTGCAGTCGTGCCTTTTGAAGATGGTTTTGCTGGTGTTTTTCGCTGCGATAATAAAGCAGTACAAATGAATATTTTTGCTGGTTTTAGTAAAGATGGTATAAACTGGGATATAGAACACGAACCTATAGAGTTTCAGGCAGGTAATACCGAAATGATAGAGTCTGCTTATAAATACGATCCACGTGTTGTTTTTATAGAAGATCGTTATTGGATTACTTGGTGTAACGGTTATCATGGACCAACTATAGGTATTGGTTATACTTTCGATTTTAAAGAGTTTTTTCAATGTGAAAATGCTTTTTTACCATTTAATAGAAACGGTGTTTTGTTTCCTAAGAAAATAAATGGCAAATACGCTATGTTAAGTAGACCTAGTGATAATGGACATACACCTTTTGGTGATATTTATATTAGTTACAGTCCCGATATGAAATATTGGGGAGAGCATCGTTGTGTTATGAAAGCCTCTAATTTTGAAGATAGTGCTTGGCAGTGTACTAAAATTGGAGCAGGACCAATTCCTATTTTAACAGATGAAGGTTGGCTCATGTTATATCATGGTGTAATAAACACATGTAATGGGTTTAGGTACGCTATGGGATCTGCTCTTTTAGATGAAAACGAGCCCGATAAAGTTAAATACAGAACGCAACCTTATTTATTAGGCCCAGCTGAAACTTACGAACAAAATGGTGATGTACCAAATGTAGTATTTCCTTGTGCTGCTTTACATGATGTTGAAGAAGACAAATTAGCTGTTTATTATGGAGCTGCCGATACCGTAGTTGCTATGGCTTTCGGTAAGCTTAGTGAAGTAATAGATTTTACAAAAAACAATAGTTTATAAAATGCGATACATGCAGTGTAAAGGAACTTTTTTTTCGGTGTTATTTTGTGGGTTATCATTACTGAGTTGTGCTCAGAGTAAAAAAGATATTATTCCAGAAACCTATACAGCCTATAAAACACCTGAAAGTATAATTATTGATGGTGAAGATTCTGACGCGGCATGGAATGAAGTAGAATGGACAAACCTGTTCATTGATATTGAAGGAGAAAAGCAACCCAAATACAAAACAGAGGCTAAAATGCTTTGGGACGATACGTTTTTTTACGTGTTAGCCAAAATGGAAGAACCTCATGTTTGGGGAGATATTACTAAACGAGATGCTATTATATTTCATAATAACGATTTTGAAGTGTTTGTAGATCCAGATGGTGATACGCATAATTATTACGAGTTAGAACTTAATGCGTTAAATACAGCTTGGGATTTGTTTGTATCTAAACCATACAGAAATACCAATGTAGTTTTAAACGATTGGAATATTACCGGTTTAAAATCTGCTGTAAAAGTGAATGGTACACTAAATAATCCAAACGATATTGATGAAGGTTGGGTTTTAGAATTAGCCATTCCATGGGCAGCATATAAAACTGGATATTTCCATAAAAATGTGCCAACTGATAAATTTTGGCGTGTTAACTTTTCTCGTGTAAACTGGGATTATCAAATTACAGATGGTAAATACGAAAGAAAAAAAGATGCCAACGGTAAGCGCTTACAAGAATACAATTGGGTGTGGTCTCCAATGGGGGTTATAAACATGCATGAACCTGAAAAATGGGGTTATGTGTTTTTCTCTTCCGAAGCACCTCAAAAAGAAAATAATTTCACAATTCCTCAAGACGATAAAATAAAATGGGAATTGTATAAAATGTATCGTATTCAAACGGCGCATTTTAAAGAAAATAAAACCTACTTTACTTCAGTAGAAAAATTAAAAACATCAGAAATTAAAATAGAAGGAAAAATAATAGAACCAAAATTAGAAACCCACAGCATGGGATGGAACATATCAGTAAAAAGTCCATTCACAAATAAAATGCTAACGGTTAAAGAGGACGGAAAATTTATATCTAAATAACAATCAATATGAAATTAAGAATAGCAATAATTACCCTTGTATTGGGTTTTATGTCTTGTAACAATGCGCCAAAACAAAATACAGTTGTTGATTCTAAAACGAAAATAGAAAAAACTGAAGGGAAATATAAATATTGGAAATGGATTGCTGTAGGAGATAAAGAATCAGAATCTAGTATAGAAAAGAGATTTAGTATTTTAAAAGAAAACGGTATTGACGCTATTTTAATCAATACAAATGCAGATCCTAAAACATTATCTAAAGCAGCGCCAATAGCAAATAAGTTAGGTTTAGAGGTTCATGCTTGGATGTTTACCACAAATAGACCAGGAGATTCTATAGCGCAACAACACCCAGATTGGTATATGGTAAGTCGTAGCGGAAAGTCTTGTTTTGTAAAAGAAGAAAGACCTTATGTAGGATATTATCAATGGTTATCTCCAAGTCATCCAGAAGCAAGAAAACATATTTTAAGTTTGGTAGAAGGTTTGGCTAAGGTAGAAGGAGTAACAAGTGTACACTTAGATTATATACGTTACCCAGATGTGTATTTACCAGTTGGATTACTTCCAAAATACGATTTAAAACAAGAGGAAGAATTACCAGATTACGATTTTGATTATTCTGATGCTAGTGTAGAAAAATTTATGGCACTTCACCATAAAGATCCAAGAAAAATGGAAAACCCTGCGATTGATATTGAATGGAAAAACTTCCGTTTAAATGAAATAAGATCTCTTGTAAACGAAGCATACGAAGTGGTACATAAACATGATAAAAAATTAAGTGCCGCCGTATTTCCTTACCCAGAAATGGCAGACCATATGGTGCGTCAACGTTGGGATAAATGGAATATAGATATGGTTTTACCAATGATATATTACAATTTTTACAACGAAGAGTTAGATTGGATTGGTTATGCAACTAAACAAGGCGTTCAAGATTTAGAAGGAAAAGCAACTCAATTACATACAGGGTTGTATACACCTAAATTAACGCCAGAAGATTTAAAAAAGGCTATCCAAATGGCAAAAGATAACGGCGCAAATGGAATAGCATTTTTTGATGATGGAAAAATGACAGAAGAGCAATTCGAAATTATTAAAAATTCTAAAGAATAAATACATGACTAAAAGTATTTACATAGCGATATTAATAATTTGTTGCTATGCCTGTAAAAAAGAAAAGCAAGTTGAAGTAGAAGTTAAACCTGATGCGTTAACATCGTTTGTAAATACTTTTATTGGAACAGATGGCCCTGGAAATACATATCCTGGTGCAACGGTTCCTTTCGGAATGGTGCAATTAAGTCCAGATCATGGTATTCCGGGTTGGGATAGAATTGCAGGATATTTTTATCAAGATTCAATTATTTCTGGTTTTTCTCACACGCATTTAAGTGGTACGGGAGCAGGAGATATGTACGATATTTTGGTGATGCCAACCAATAGCAGATCATCTAAAAAAATAAAAGAGAATAGTTTTAAACCATTTTCTAGTTTTTCTCACGATAGTGAAACGGCTTCACCAGGTTATTATAGTGTAATGCTATCAGATTTTGGAATCCAAGCCGAGGTTACCGCAACGCGTAGAACAGGAATTCATCAATACACATTTCCTAAAGATAGTTTGTCTCAAATTCATATCGATTTAGGGTATTCTTTAAATTGGGATAAACCAATGGAAACCTATTTTAATATTATTGACGATAAAACCATAGAAGGCTATAGAATGTCTAAAGGTTGGGCTAGAGACCAACGATTGTATTTTGTTATTAATCTCTCTAAACCATTTAAATCTTACACGTTATTAAGTGAAGGAGAACAAGTAGATTCACCTGTAAAAGGTGTAAACACAAAACTTATTCTTGATTTTAGTACGTCAGAAAATGAGAAGATTGTTTTAAAAACAGGCCTATCTACAGGTAGTATAGATGGTGCTTATAAGTCTATTGAAAAAGAAGCTCCAGGTTTTAATTTTGAAGAAATAAAAGCTAAGACCGATGCTGTTTGGAACAAACAACTACAAAAAATAAAGATCGAAACAGATGATGTAGAAAAGAAAACTATTTTCTATACCATGATGTATCAATCCATGTTAGCACCAACCTTATTAAGCGATTTAAATGGCGATTATAAAGGTGCGAACGATAGTATTATGAATGCCAAAGGTTACGATCGTTATGATACATTTTCTCTTTGGGATACCTACAGAGCAGCACATCCATTACACACCATTTTACATCCAGAGCGTGTATCTAGCATGATAAATTCACTTTTAGCACATTATAACGAAACAGGTTTATTGCCTGTTTGGTCTATGCAAGGGAACGAAACAAACATGATGATTGGTTATCATGCAGTTCCTGTTATTGTAGATGCCTATTTTAAGGGTATTAAAAACTTCGATGCTGAATTGGCTTTTGAAGCTTGTAAGCAAAGTGCGATGGATAAAAGCAGGCAAATTGATGATTATATGAAATACGGTTATGTTCCTATTGATAATCATCACGAAAATTGGTCTGTGTCTAAAACTTTAGAATACGCTTACGACGATTGGTGTATTGCACAATTTGCTAAAGATTTAGGGAAAGACGAGGATTATAAATATTTTACAGAACGTTCTAATAACTGGAAAAATATTTACGATTCTAAAAGTACATTTATGCGTCCAAAGTATAAAGACGGTAAATTTATAGAACATTTTATCCCAAAAGAATACACGCCATATTTTTGTGAAAGTAATGCTTGGCAATATGTTTGGTCAGTACCTCAAGATGTAGAAGGTCTGGTAAAACAAGTTGGTGGAAATGAGTTTTTTGAGAAAAAATTAGATTCAATGTTTACTTATAATCCATTTCCTAGCGATAAATTACCTATTTTTAGCACAGGAATGATAGGTCAATATGCACATGGTAACGAGCCAAGTCATCATGTTGGATACTTGTACAATTATATTGGTAAGCCTTGGAAAACGCAAGAAAGAATTAGAGAGATTTTAGAAACACAATACAAAAATGCGCCTAATGGACATTGTGGAAATGAAGATTGTGGACAAATGTCTTCTTGGTATATTTTTAGTAGTTTAGGTTTTTATCCTGTCAATCCAGCACAAAGTGTTTATAGTTTTGGATCTCCTTTATTTGATAAAGCAGAATTAAATTTAGAAAATGGAAATACGTTTGTAGTTGAATCTATAAATAATAATTCAGCCAATAAATATATTCAAAAAGTAGTTCTAAATGGAGAAGAATTAAGCCAAAGTTATATAACACATCAAGAAATTTTAAAAGGAGGTAAATTGGAGTTTTTTATGAGTGATAAACCAAGTAAAGATAAAAATTTTTCAATGGCACTTTCATCAGAAGTATTTAAATAAAAATCATTTTTTATGACAAATAGAAGAAAATTTATAAAAAAAGCAGCTTTAGGTTCTGTAGCAATTAGTTCTTTATATACTCATGCAAGTAATACTAATGAAGATGTATCAACTAAAAATCTTCTTAAAACTAATGTCATAAAAAAGCCAATTATTATTTCTACATGGAGACATGGTTTAGCAGCAAACGAAGAAGCTTGGCAACAGTTAAAAAATAAAAAACCGACTTTAGATGCCATTGTATCTGGTGTTGGTATACCAGAAGGAGATCCAGAAGTTAGAAGTGTAGGTTATGGAGGTTTGCCTGATAGAGAAGGTAAAGTAACTTTAGATGCTTGTATTATGGATTATAATAGTGATTGTGGTTCGGTCTCTTTTTTACAAGGAATTAAACACCCAATTGCGGTAGCAAAAAAAGTTTTAGAAGAAACACCTCATGTAATGCTTACGGGAAAGGGAGCCTTGCAATTTGCTTTAGAAAAAGGTTTTGAAGAAGAAAATTTACTAACCGAAAAATCTGAAAAAAGATGGAAAAAATGGTTAGAAGATTCAAAATACAAACCGGTAATAAACATAGAAAATCACGATACGATTAGTATGTTGGTTTTAGATGAAGAAGGTAATTTATATGGTGGTTGTACTACAAGTGGAGCAGCATGGAAAATGCATGGTAGAGTAGGGGATTCTCCTATTATTGGAGCAGGTCTTTTTTTAGATAATGAGGTTGGTGCAGCAGCTGCAACAGGTTTAGGAGAAGCAGTAATTAGAACAGCTGGTAGTGCTATGGTTGTAGAGTTAATGAGACAAGGGAAATCACCAACAGAAGCGTGTAAAGAAATTGTAGAGCGTATTTATAAAAAGCACTTAAATCATAAAGATATGGCTTATTTACAAGTAGGTTTTATTGCTGTTAATAAGCAAGGAGAACATGGTGGTTACAGTATAAGACCTGGTTTTAATTACGCGGTTTATGATGAAGAAAAAGGAAACCGTATGGAAAAAGCGGCATCTAAAATAGTCAGAAAAAAAGACTAATTCTATCATGATAAAAAAGTTTTATTTATATGTTTTAATGGCTTTTGTTGTTTTAACCATGAATTCTTGTAAAGAAGAATCAACAAGAGTTTTTACTGAATCAGAAATTGCAATTATACCCAAAGTTAATACTTTAAAAATTAATTCTGGTGTTTTTAAGTTTGATGAAAATACTACTTTTATCACATCAAGTAAAAGGCAATCAATTGCAGCAGAACTATTAATCGATAAATTTAAGAATGCTGCTGATTGGGATTTAAAAATTTCTGAAACATTACCTACTTCAAATTACATTCTTTTTAAAACTAATGATAGTCTAGCATCAGAAACGTACTCTTTAAATATAACAAAGAACCATATAGAAATAAAAGCTTCTGATAATTCAGGTTTTTTGTATGCTGTACAAAGTCTTAGGCAATTATTACCAGTTGATATAGAAAGTAATATAAAAACAGAAAATACGGTTTGGGAAGTTCCGAATGTTGAGATAAAAGATGGACCTCGATTTAAATGGCGTGGATTAATGTTAGATTTATCTCGTCACTTCTTTGATAAAGAGTATATAAAAGAAACTATTGATGCTTTATCATTACATAAAATGAATATTCTACATCTTCATTTGGTAGATGACCAAGGATGGAGAATAGAAATAAAGAAATACCCAAAATTAACAGAAGTTGGTGCTTGGAGAGTAGACCAAGAATCAATTCCTTGGAATTTAAGAACAGGTAATAATCCAAAAGAAAAAGGTACTTATGGAGGTTTTTTAACTCAAGAAGACTTAAAAGAAATAGTGTCTTACGCTTCATTAAAAGGAGTGGAAGTTGTGCCAGAAATAGAAATGCCAGCACATGTAACTAGTGCTATAGCTGCTTATCCGGAATTATCATGTTTAGCAGAACCTGTAGCTGTTCCGTCAGGAGCAATATGGCCAATAACAGATATCTATTGTGCGGGTAAAGAAAATACATTTCAGTTTTTAGAAGGTGTATTAACAGAAGTAATGGACATTTTTCCGTCTAAATATATTCATATTGGAGGAGATGAAGCGACTAAAACCAATTGGATTAAATGTCCACATTGTAAAAAAAGAATCAAAGACGAAGGTCTTAAAAATGTAGATGAACTACAGAGTTATTTTATTAAACGAATGGAAAAGTTTATAAACTCTAAAGGGAAAAAATTAATTGGTTGGGATGAAATTTTAGAAGGAGGTTTGGCTCCAGATGCTACCGTAATGAGTTGGAGAGGTGTAAAAGGAGGTGTAGAAGCTGTTAAACATGGTAATGATGCAATTATGACACCTGTGTCTCATTCTTATTTTGATTATTATCAAGGCCCGCCAGAACAAGAACCAGTTGCAGGTGGTAGTGTATTATCAACAAGTAAAGTATATACTTTTGAGCCAGTTATAGAGGGGTTAACGCCAGAAGAAGCAAAACATATTTTAGGAGGACAAGCAAACCTTTGGGCAGAACATATTCCTACAGAAGAACATTCTCAATACATGATTTTCCCTAGATTAACTGCTTTATCAGAAACGGTTTGGAGTACAAAATCTTCTAGAAATTGGGATGATTTTTCTAAACGATTAAAAGTAATGTTTAAAAGATATGATCTTTTAGATATTAATTTTGCAAAAAGTACATTTATTATTGGTTCAAAGGCAACTATAGATGCTAAAAATAAAACGGTAGCATTAACGTTATATAATGAATATAAAGATTCTGATATTAAATATGCGTTAGGTGGAGATGAATTAGATGTAAATTCATCAAAATTTACAGAACCAATCATCTTGAATAAAACAACAGCAATAAAAGCAGTTTTATTTGAGAATGATGAGCCTAAAGGGAGAGTTTTTACAGATACTATAGTCTTTCATAAAGCAGTTTCTAATAAAGTAGATTATAAAACAAATTACCATGAAAGATATAAAGGTTCTGACGCATTTAATTTAGTAAATACCTTACGCGGAACTAAAAATTTTAGAGATGGTCGATGGCAAGCTTGGTTAAATGAAAATGCAGAGGTTATTATTGATTTAGAATCAGAAAAGACAATAAAAGAAGTTGTAATTGGTAGTATGGAAAATCAAAAAAACGGAATATTTTACCCAGCTAAAGTTGAAGTTTTAACTTCTATAGATGGACAAAATTTTACAGAAGTACAATCGTTGTCTAAAGAATACAATAAAAATGATGAACCAAGACTTAAAGATTTTAAATTAGAATTTAAATCGCACAAAACTATGTTCATAAAAGTAAAAGTTAATCTATTAAAAAAGAACAAAAATCGTAGAGAAGTTTGGTTTTTTATGGATGAAATATTAGTAAATTAAATTTTTAGATGAGAATTAAGCTTTTTATATTATTTCTTTTAGGGATTAAAGGGGTTTTTAATGCACAACAACAACAACAAGTAGAATATGTAAATCCATTTATTGGTACGTCTAATTTTGGTGCAACAAATCCTGGTGCAATTGCGCCAAGAGGTATGGTTAGTGTATCTCCGTTTAATGTTTCTGGTAAACAAAATTCTTTAGAAAAAGATAGCAGGTGGCTGTCTAACCCTTATGTAAATGAAAATACATTTTTAACAGGTTTTTCTCATGTAAATTTAAGTGGAGTTGGTTGTCCAGATTTAGGTGTTGTATTATTGATGCCAACAACAGGTGCTTTAGAAACAAATCATTTAAAATATGGTAGCACGTACACAAAAGAAACTGCAAAAGCAGGATATTATAGTACCGTATTAGAAAAGTATGATATAAAAGTAGAAACTACAGCAACTACAAGAATAGGTGTTTCTAGATATAGATTTCCAAAAGGAGAATCTAATATATTATTAAATTTAGGTTTAGGCTTAACAAATGAAGAAGGTGCTTCTGTAAAAGTCGTTTCTCTAACAGAAATTGAAGGAATTAGAACTGTAGGTTCATTTTGTTATTATAAACCAGAAGAAGCTTATCCTGTATATTTTGTCGCAAAATTTAGTAAACCAGCAGAAGATTTTGGCGTTTGGAAAACGCCAAATAAATATAATGGAGTTGAAGCTAAATGGATGCCTTATAATGGAAAAACAAGAATAAAGAAAGGGTATAGAAAAGAAGTTGTTGGAGATAGTATTGGTGCTTATTTTAAATACAATTTTTCTAAACCAACAGAAGTGGAGGTTAAAATAGGTGTGTCTTATGTAAGTATAGAAAATGCTAGAGAAAATTTAGAGAAAGAAACTCAAAACTTAGCATTTGATGATATTTATAAAGCAACATCTTCTCATTGGAATAATCTTTTATCAAAAATAAAAGTAGAAGGTGGTACAAAAGATGATAAAACTATTTTTTACACTGCATTATATCATACCTTAATTCATCCGAATACATTAAATGATTTTAATGGCGAATACCCGAGTATGGCAACTCGTGAAACTTTAAAAACAAAAGGCACACGTTTTACAGTGTTTTCTTTTTGGGATACTTATAGAAATTTACACTCATTAATGTCTTTGGTTTATCCGAAACAACAATCTAACATGGTAAAAAGCATGTTAAATATTTACGATGAAAGTGGTTGGTTGCCTAAATGGGAATTAAATTCTACAGAAACAACTACAATGGTGGGTGATCCTGCAGGAATTGTATTAACAGATACTTACTTAAAAGGTATTAAAGATTTTGATGTAGAAAAAGCATACAAAGCAATGCGTAAAAGTGCTACACTTATAGAAAATAATCCGTTAAGACCAGGTATAAAAGAATATGTTGAAACTGGTTATTTAACAACTAAAAATACTGGATCTGTATCTACAACACAAGAATATAATATTAGTGATTATTCTATAGCATTATTAGCAAAATCATTAGGTAAAAAAGAAGATTATAAACGATTTATAAAACAGTCATTAACATACAGAAATTTATACGATAAGGATTTAAGACTCTTAAGGCCAAAAAATACAGATGGTTCTTGGTACGAACCTTTTGATCCGCTACAAGGTGCAGATTTTGAAAAAAGTATAGGTTTTATAGAAGGAAATGCTTGGCAATATGCCTTTATGGTGTCTCATGATATAAAAGGGTTAATAAAGTTGATGGGAGGAAAAAAACAGTTTACAAATCAATTAGAAAAAGTATTTGATAACAATCAGTTTGATATGGCAAATGAGCCAGATATTGGTTACCCTTATTTATTCAATTATGTTAAAGGAGAAGAGTGGAGAAGTCAAAAAAAAGTGAAAGAACTCATTGCTAAATATTTTAAAAACACACCAGACGGATTACCTGGTAATGATGATACAGGTACTATGTCTGCGTGGTTAATTTATAGTATGATTGGTATTTATCCAATTTCTCCAGGAGAACCTTTTTATACAATTACAGCACCCATTTTTGATAAGATTACTATAGAATTAGATTCCAATTATTATTCAGGAAAGCAATTGATAATTACTAAAAAAGGGAATGCTGATAAAGGTTTTATAGATAAAATTCAAGTTAATAATAAGATCTATAAAAAATATTTTATAGATCACAAAGATTTAGTTGAAGGTGCAACTTTAAATATTATTCTTAAAGAATAATACTTCTAATAAAACTAAGCTTAAGTTTTTTTAATGTTCCTATTTGTGTTTTTTAGGTCTAATTACCTAGTATTATATTAGGTAAAAGAATTATGCTTTATAATTGCTTACATTTATTGTGAAAAAATATATTTTATTTTGTCTTTAGAAATGAGAATAATACCTTTTTATATTTTATGAATACTTAAATAAATTAAGTTAATTCTCGCAAAATAATCAAAAAACAAAAAATAAATAGTAGTATTAGTCTGTTTCTAGTGATGTTACTTGTAAAAAAGAGAATAACGAACCAACACCTTTTCAGGATTGTTATTGGTCGAACAAATTTTAACATGTCTTATTTTGTTGGTTTTTTTATATAAAATTAGTCTTAGAATATTTTTTTCTGGAAATGTATTTATCTTTTCCTTAAACTAAGTATTAAAAAAATAGAACTAAGTTTTCTGTTTTTTTAAATGCTTTTTGACTGAGTGATTAATATTAGAATCAAAAAAATAAAATAAAAATAAAATGTTAAAGAGTAGTATAGATAAAGCGACAGGATTTGAGAAGCGTTTTGAAAACATCGGAACGGTAGTTTATTCAGACTCCACATCGGCCTCCCAGTCTATTGCTAAAGAAATAGCAAGTTTAATAAAGGTAAAACAAAGTCAAAAACAACCATGTATCACAATTCTCAACTCCATCAGGTGTATTCATAGGTTTGTCACTCATTCCAGATGTGACTAATGTATGAAAAGGTTTATCTTTTGTTGGTTTTACCCAATGAATATCTATATGAACCTGTTCAGATATTATTTCGTGAAAAACCATTTCGATTTCACCAATATGCTTTTCAATGTGGTCTGATATTTCTTCTATTGATGGTTCGCCAGACGCTCCTTCAAATTCCTTTTGGTCTGATTCTTTATATCGATATATAGGCGAACCTGATTCTGATTTCTCCATTTTTTTTCTTAATTAAAGCTAACGTGTTTGTGTATGATTAGTGGCGTGTTTTAAGCACGGAATTTAGCAAATAAAAACCGAATATAAAATCCGCGAGGATTTTCGTAAGTAGGCGAGAACCAGCCATTAATTATACACGGTGTTGCCAGTAGTTTTTATTCCGTTTTATATTTTATTATCGCTTTATCTCCTCGAAAAAACGATTCTTTTTCTTTTTTGTCAAAATCCAAATTCGGTTCGTGAATTATTTCCAAATTGTTATTATCAATCCATTTGGCAGAAATATTTTTACTTTCTGCTGTGTAATACATTATCCCAGCTCCACCTCCAGAATTCCATTCCATAATTCCGCTTGTGTGGATATATTTTCCATTTGTAAACTCTTCATTAACCCTGAATTCCTTTGTTCCATCAATCGTTCTAATATTAACGAGTTCGTTTGTAGTAAACTCAAATTTTGGTCTTACTCGTCTTTTCGCTTTTGGTTTTTCGGTTGAGATTAATTTTAAGAAATTTTCTAATTCCGATTTTCTGTCATTAAGAGTTTTTTGGTCCGCTCCAAGTTCTTTCCACAATTCCAAATCAGTTCCGTTTTCAATTATTTCTTTAACGGTTTTATAAATTTCAGGTTCTAACGATTTAGTTTCCCATTGAGCTAAAGCAAGTCCAAATAATGAATTGTTTCTGTCGTCTAAATCTGAAAAATAGTCTTCAAATTCCGTTTTAATTTCGTTTGAAACCCAAACTTGATTTCCTCCATTATTGTACTTATCGAAAAAGTTCGAATAAATGTCAAGTGTCGTATCGTTTCCTTTTATTTCTGTGTTCCAAACTCCCATTTAGTTTTATTTTTTTTTATACAGTTCAATTGGGTCTGGCTTTTCAGGTAATCCGATTAACTTATCATCATAAAAGTACATTTCTTGGATTTCCCCATTCCACCATTTCAACACAATACTATCTCCTCTTTTTTCATTCATTCCCATTTCAATTACTGTCAAAGAATCCACAGGATTTGGGTTTAATTCATAAATTCCGTAAGTATTTGGATTTTCGGAAATTCTTAATTGAATATTTCTCTCCTCAATTTTAAAATCATATATAGTTTGCGAGTAAGGATTATTTTCCAAGTATGAATTCCAGAAAAATGAGAATATCCAATAACAAACTATTGTATTTAGGAAAAATAAAATCGAAAGTTTTTTTCTTATAAAGAAAGCAATAATTCCAATCAGAATGTTCACTCCAAATATTTCAAGTCTGTGAGATTCAACTCCAACAGACATAAATGGGTCAGGTTTAATATTACTAACCCAATATTTCATAAGTAAAATATCGATTAGCAAAATCAGAACTCCAATTCCGACTAACAATTTTGTTTCTGATTTCGTCATTCTCAAATTACTGGCAACGTGTTTGTGTTATGGAAAGTTGCGTTTAAAGTGAACGGCTATTTTCCGAAGGAAAATAGAAGTTTACAAAAATGCGACTAACTTTGATTAAGCTAAAATTAAGCAATTTTTTTTACACGGTGTTAGGCACAGTTTTTTATTATTAAAATTTCAGCAAATAAGTTTATGTCTTTTGTTTCGTGAATTTGTAATCCACTTTCCTTTATGGCTTTTTTCCATTTATTTTTACTCAAAAAATGAAACGCCCCAATATTAAAAAATATAAAATTAATTTCGTTTCTCATTTGTTCTGAAATGATTAAAATTCCATCTTTTTTCAAAATTCTTTTTGCTTCTTTGAAAAACTTAACTCTATTATCGTGTTCCAAAATTTCGTGTAATGCTGTTACAGCAAAGATTATTTCTTGAGAGTTATTCTCAAAAGGTAATTCAGTCGGGTCAATTTTTATTTCTTTTGGATTTGGTGGAAATTGTTTTTTGGAAATATTAATCATTTTTTCTTCTAAATGTCTATTTTCAAATATATCACAAACGATTAATTCCATTTCAGGATATTTTTTTTCAAGTTCCTTAGAAATTGGATCAAAACTTGCGTGAATAAATATTCCTTTATTCAGATTATTTAAATTCAAATATTTTGGTAATTTTTCCAGTTTATATAAATCTGATTTGTCGTAAAGAATATATGAAGCTATAATTGAAAGGAATATATTTATTAGAATTAAACAACTAAAAACTATTAAGAAATTTGAAAAAAATTCATTTCTAATTTTACAAGAAAACCAATAAAAAATTAACGAAACAGATATTCCTAATAATATTTTTTGGTAATTAAAAAGTAAAACTAATTTTGTGATTTTCATTCGTAATTTTCCCTCTTAATTGTGCCTAACGTTTTTGTGTATGATTTGTTGCGTAAATTTAGCTAAAAATAACCAATAATTACAGACTTTTATGCGTGCGAGGTTTTTCGTAAGAAAAACTTAGTAAGCAATAAAACATACACGTTGTTGGGCTTAGTTATTGTAATATCCTAAAACTTTATTTCTTTCTGGATTTTCGGTTGAAATTTTTAATTTAATAAAATCTCCTTTTTTCTTTCTTCCAACTCTTTTTCCAATTTTTTTGTCTCCTTTAAATATCTGATTATTAAATTTATATTCAAACATTATTTTTTGATAATAATAACCTTTTCCAGCATGAACCATTTTTGTTTCAACTATTTCAGCTTTTACAAATTTAGTTTCGTTAAATATAAATTTATATTCTTCAGAATTCCAATAGTAAAAGGATATTCCAGCAATTGAAATTACTAATAATGTATAAAAAATAGGCTTTAAGAAATCAAATTTTTCTTTTTCCTTCTTTTTTTCGTATTTAATTTTCCATTTGTTGAATTTTTCACTTTCTTGTTTCTTCTTTTGAGAATTATATTTTTCAATAGAATTTTTTGTGACTTTAGAATCTAATTCATTGATGTAATTATTTATGAAACTATTTACAGTTTCTAAACTTTCAATTTTAATTCCAATTCTTTCCTGTGATTTGTCGTTAAATTCAATTAAATTTAAATGATATTTTTCCTCAACTCGATAAACATAAAGAGAAGTAATTTCTTTGCTTATAGATAATTCAAATCTAGTATTTAAATCAAAACTATTTTTTTTCTCATAAATTTTAGAAATTATATCCGAATTATATTCATAAATTTTATCTTCCTTAAATGAATAATATTGTAAGTTCATTCTGGTTTTAGTTCTTAATTAAGCCCAACGTGTTTGTATATGGTTTGTTGCGTGGTTAAGCACGTAATTTAGTAAATAAAAACCGAATAGAAAATCCGCGAGGATTTTCGTAAGTAGGCTAGAACTAGCAATAAATTATATACGGTGTTAGGGCAAGTTTTTTATTTTCTATGGAACAAATAATCTAATTCAATTTCAATTCGTGGTTTTTCAAATTGTTTGTCAGTTAATGGTGTAAACAGAATTTTAAAAGGTAATCTCAAATCCTTAAAAGTCTTGAAATATGCAATATAATTTTCTCTCTCAACATAATCTCCTCTGTCAATCGAAGAACCGTGAATTAAAAGAGTTGCTGTAATATTCTCAATTTCTCCATCTGAATTTTTTAAGACGACAATATTTTCTAAATACTTTTCAATCGGTTTATTGTTTTTAGTCTCAACTTTATATTTTGAGTATAAACTATCCTTTTCGATTAAAATTACTTTGTCAGTAGATTTGAAAAACGGTAAAGAAACTACATCACCAATTCTATTCATTTTTCCAATATAGGATTTGATATCCTCATCTGTATTTAACCTTGGATATTCATTTTGAATTTCTCCATTTTGGTCATAAGTTCTTACGAACGTTTTTTTAATCCTTTCAATTTTGAAATATTGGTCGATTTTTTCTTGATAATCGAAAAATGAGTTTTTAAATTCCTCTGTGTTATTGTCAATCCATTCAGTTTCTATTTCTCCAAATAAGTCAAAACCTATCAAAGTCATTACGTTATTTTGGATACTGGAATAAGGAATTTTAAGTCTAAATCTACCAAAGAGGCTTTTGCCTAATTTTCCTTCGTTATCTTTCAGTAGTTCCATATTCTCGAATAGTGTTCCATAAAAACTGAACTTATCGATTGTTTTATCAATCATTTTTGAATAGTCTGATAACCTATAAAAATTAGTATTCTTTTTATGATTTACTATATCTAATAAATAGACATTATTTCTCGTTAAATCTTTTGGGTAAATGTCTTTCGATGAATTTCCTCTTAAAATATAATGTTTAACTATTTTCTTTTTTTGAATTAATTGAAAATCATAAATGACATTGTTAAGTAAATATTCATTCCAAATTTCTCCTTGTTTTATAGAGTCAAGATTTTTGAATTCAGGATTTTCTGAAACTAAATTTTCGTAAGGGTCAAAAAATATAACTTTAAGTTCATAATTCTCAAACTCAAGTTTTTCAATTGTTTTAGATTTCTGCGCAAATGAAGTATTTAGTCCGAATATTAAGAAGGTAATTAAAAGGACAAATTTTTCTTTCATAGTTCAATTTTGGTTTTTTGGCAAATTTGCCCTAACGTTGTTGTATATGGTTTGTTGCGTGTTTTAAGCAATAAAGTTAGCAAATAAAAACCGAATAGAAAATCCGCGAGGATTTTCGTAAGTAGGCTAGAACTAGCAATAAAGTTTATACGGTGTTGTGTAACGTTAATTATTCAACCAAATCTTGTAGTTTTACTTTTCCTTTAAAGTTTATTTTTGCCAAATCTAAATATTCAAATAATTCAGTCGTTCCTTTTTCATTTTGTATTAAATAAGTTAAAAAGACTTTTTCAAGACCTTTTTCTTGTATTTTATGATTAATTGTTTCGATAAAATTTAAAGGAGCATTTTTGTCTGAAACTATTCTAAATTTGATAAGACTAAAATCTTCATCTCTTGTTCTATTTTTAATCGATTCAACCCATTCGTCAATTTCTTCAAGTTTCAAAAATCTTTCATTAGTTTGAATTTTGTATTTTTCTTTAAATTCGGTTTTAGTAGTTTCTTTACTTTTTCCAATTATTAGATTTTTAATAAAATCATCATTTTCAAAGTTTAAAGAATTATTCTTTTTAGAAAGTTTAACTATTGGTAAATCAATATTAACTAATAAGTTATTCAAATAATCTTTCAGTTTATGAGAATTTGTTAATTCAATTTTTTTTCCAAAATAGTCACCATAATTTTGAACATTTTTTAAATGAATTTTTTTTCCAGTTATTTTATATTCAAAATATCCTCCACAATCACCCGTTATTAAATTTTTCTCTTTGGAATAATGTCTTATTTTTTGTGTGTCCTTAAATGAAAATTTGTCAAAAAATGCTACAGAATCTGAATTTTTATCTAAATCTAATGAAATAAATCGTTCTCCTGAATCTTCGTTTTGAAGATGCCAATGACCTTCAATTTTTTCAGAATTTGTACAAGAAGAAAATATTATTAAATAGCTTATTAAGACTAATAGTTTTTTCATAAGTTTCTATTTTCTAATGTCTCGTCCTGAAATATGGCTACAGGTTAAAATTTATTTTTAAGCTGATAATTTATATACCATATTCGGTGTTTTATAACCTAAAGATAAGTGTAATCTTATTTCGTTGTATAAATTAATTGCAGTGTTTACCTTTACTGAGTTCATCAAGAATTTTTAGTTTAAAAGGTTCTGAATACCGTCTAATTACTTTGTCATTTTTGTACATAATGTTTAAAATTATGTAGCCTTTATTCAGGACGGGTCAAAATTATTGCCAACGTGTTTATATATGGTTTATTGCGTGTTTCAAGCAACTAATTTAGTAAATAATTACGGACAAAGAAAGTCCGCGAGGACTTTCGTAAGTAAGCAAAAAGCCAGCAATAAATTATATATGGTGTTGTGCGTTCGTTATTTTTTATTTCAGCTGTATATGAATATGGTCGTCGTGTCTTACTGCTCTACAACCGTGATATCTTATTTTATTATTCTTTAAATTCATTCTGTTTTTTAAATGTGGCTCAATAAATAATTTTCCTAAATCTTTATTTTCCAAGATTTTTTCTATTAATTTCTTTGTTCCTTTTTCCGAAAATACTAATTCACTATTAATTTTTCCTAAAGTCAAGTATTTTGGATAGTCATATTGAAAATACCCGTTTTTTAAACACTTTTCGATTTGGTTATATTCAGTTGGTTTCGGTTTTTCAAAAAGTCCGTAACCGCTTATAGATTTTTGTCTATTCGTAATAATTCCGCTTTTAGTTTCGTAAACTAAACTTAAGTCAATCTTTTTTCCGTCATTATGGCTTAAATGTGGAAGTAGAGGAAATTTATTAATGAAGGGGAAATTAGCATCTAAATAATGAATTTCAATATTTGTTCCGTTCAGTTTTTTTCCTGTTTTGCTTAATAATTCGTTCAGTTTTGGTTTGACATAATTCCTATTTAATAAAACTGTCATATAATTCGTAGGTTTTATTTTTTCGGAATGTTTCACTTTTTCTCTTCCAAAAATTGGTGAAATTAAGGGAACAATTAAAAGAGTTGAAAAAAGGTAAAGACTTGCAAAAATAATCAGAGTTTTAAACTTCAGATTTTTATTCCACTTTTTCGTAATTATTAAACTTAATAAATAAACAATTCCACCGATTTGAGTCAAAGCAGTTAGAAAGCAAAATATGATAAATCGGATTATTATTTTCAGTAGAATTTTCAATTTTGAGTTCTGATTTTAATGACGCACAACGTTGTTGTGTAGGAAAAGTTGCGGGTTTAAGCACTAAAGTTAGTAAATAAAACACAAACCAAGAAAATCCGAGAGGATTTTCGAAAGTAAGCTAAAACAAGCAATTTTTTTTACACGGTGTTGGGTGGCGTTATTGTTTTTTCATTCCCATTATCATTTCTGAACCTTGTTCTTTCACGGATATAATTAATTTATTCTTTGTGACTGAAATTAGTTTTTGTTCAGCTATTCCGTCTAAATCATTTGTTTTTATTATTCTTCTTTTTTTGTCAAATTCCCATTTCCCAACATATTTTTGACCATTTTCTATTCCCTCCTGTTTTCCGTTTTTATGAAAAATGACCCAATTCATTTTTTGCATTTCAGAAGGTAGTTCCATTTTTTTTCCACCCATTTCCATATATTCAATATGCCATTTTCCAGATGTTATTAAATCTTTTTCATTTTTTTCTTGAGAATTTATTGTTTGAATAGAAATAACAATTAATAATGTCAGAAGTATAATCTTTTTCATATTTTATTTTTTCAGTCCTAAAGTTGTTGTTTTATTTAAATATTTTCTTGATATAACAAGTTCTGATTCGTTAAGTTTTTCAATTTTATATTCAGTAAATTTTCCGTCTTCACTTATGTTAATAATTTCGTGCTTTTTACCAAAATTCCAATCTTCGATAGATTTTATTCCTTGTGTAGTTATTTCAGCTTTTCCATTTTGATTAAATAACATCCAATTTTCATTTTTTGTTTTATCTGAAATTTCTCTTTTATTCTCTCCAAACTTCATATATTTAATATACCATTTTCTAGAAGTTAATAAATCTTTCTCCCTTTTTTCTTGAGAATTAATATTTTGAAATGAAGAGACAACTAATAATGTCAGAAGTATAGTTTTTTTCATATTTTTTGTTATTCAGTTTTGAGTCGGTTTTTAATGACACCCAACGTGTTTGTATATGGTTTGTTGCGTGGTTTAAGCACCTAATTTAGCAAATAAAAACCTAATAGAAAGTCCGAGAGGACTTTCGTCAGTAGGCTAGAACTTAGCAATAAATTATATACGTTGTTGTAGCTAGTTTATTCTTTATTCAGATATTTTATTGCTTTCTCTAATACTGGATCTTTATCATTTATATAATCTTGGTATGTTTTTTTTACCAAAATGTCTGGCTGAATTCCATAACCAACAAATTCTCTTCCATCTGGATAAGTATCTTTTTTAGTACAAATTCTTCCTGTAGCACCTCCTGGTAAATCAAATAACATTGGTTGTCCAGTACTTCCGTAAGTTGGTTCTCCGATTTTTGTCATATGTTTTTGGTTATCTGCAGAAACTAGAAAATCTTCTGCTGCTGAAGCGGTATTATTTCCTATTAATAAAACTGTAGGTATAACAATACGTTCTGACTTATCTATTTCATTTTCTTTGACAGAATAAGGGAAATTATAAAAATAACTATCCTTTGTTGTTAAATAAGCTTGACTTAATAACTTTATGTTTTCTTTAGTTCCTTGTAACGTGTCTTTTGCTTCAAGTTTATAAATAAGTCCCCAAGCTTTAAAAGTTGGAATATGTAATCGGCTAGAAGATTTTAATTTTTCAAGTTCGTTATCATAAGTCAAGTATTTTAATATCTGTAGACCAATATTAGAGTTACCTCCACCATTATACCTTAAATCTATGACAAGTTTTTTAGCTTTTTTAATTTCAGGTAACTTATCTATAAAAATAGAGTCGATTTTTGGATCACTAAAACTATTCAAACTAACATATACTGTTTCAGTATTTATCCATTTAAAATCTAATAATTGCCTTTTGTTAATAGAAGGAAACACTTCTTTTTCTAAAACTTTTTTTGATGTAAGTTTAAGAGTTGTTAACTCTCCATTAGGCTTTCTTATTTTTAAGTTAAACACAGTTCCTTTAGGCGCTCTTAATAGTTCAGAAATGGATCTGTTTTCTAAGATGTGTTTTGAAGAAGTTGAAATATAAGGTTTTACATATTGATTTATGTATTCTTTAACAGAGATTTCATTTACTTCTAGTATTTCGGTTCCAATAGGGATTTCTTGTTTTTTACTTAAATTAATTTGTGTAACAATTGCTTTTTCATCAATGTTTTTTAGAGAAATTTTATAATTGTCAAATTCTCCATTATATATTTGATCTCTTAGAGATTTAGGCATCCACACATTTGTATGACCATCTTTTAGTGATGCACAAAATTTTTGTAGTAGACGATAATATTCATAATCATTTTTTGTGTCTTGTACTTCACCAATTAATGAGATATAATCAGATTCCCATTTTTGTTTATCTATTTTGTTTATGTAAACAAAATTGGAGTTTGCCTCTTTCCAGAATTTAGATAAACCGTAAATTTTTTCTGTTTTAGAAATACTATTTGGTAATTGTGTTTGTGAGAATATATTTCCACAAAAAAGTAGACTTAATAATAATAATTTTCGCATATTCTTGGTGTATATTTTTAAAGGAGACGATTAATTTTTTAATTTGTTACAGACTATATCGTAATTAGCTACAACGTTGTTGTGTATGGTTAGTTGCGTGGTTAAGCAACTAAATTAGTAAACTTTTACGAACCTGCGAATATTCCGCAGGAATATTCGCAAGTAGGCTCAATAAAGCAATTAATTATACACGGTGTTGTAGCCAGTATTTTTTCCTTAAACTACTTAATTTAACTTTGTTCTTACATTTATTATTTTCAAAGTCAGAATAGAATTCATCTTGAAATAATTTCAGATTGTCCCAATTCGAAAAGTTTTGATAATCTTTATTTGAATAATAATCTTTACTAACTTTTAATTGTCCAATTTTTTCAAATTCTGTTTCTGATTTTTTGAAATGTTGAGCATAATACCAACTAATTTGTTCTTTTGGTTTATACTCTTTGTTTATTTGTTGTTCAAGTCTAAATAATAGTTTTGCGTTTTCGAAATCTTTTTCGGTTGGCTTTTCTGATTGTTTAATGTCAGTTACAACAACTAAATTCAGTCCGAATTCCGTTTCCTTTTCTGATTCTAAAACAAAAACTCCACAATAATCTCCATCATTTAATTTAAAAGCCAAACAATCGCCTTTTTCAAAAATCGCATTTCGTGATTTTTTTACTTTTCGTTTTCGAGATGTCTTTTTTTTGGTCGATATTTTCTCTAAAAAACTATCTAAAACTTTTTTCCTTTTAGTCAAATCAGATGTTGAAGCGTCAAGTTCTTTCCACAATTCAATATCCTTTCCAGATTCTACAATATCTTTAATTCGATTAAGAACTTTTGGTTCAAGCGATTTACATTCCCATTGAGATTTTGCGATAGTTATCCAAAAATTATTTTGGTCTTCGTGAGAATCAATCAGTTCCTTATTTTCCTTAATTAACTTTTCGGTAATCGCAGAGACTTCCATTCCTTGATTATATAATTCAAAGAATTCATAGTTAATATCTTCGTAAATATCATTTGAAGAAATTCCTGTTCCCCAAGTTCCCATAGGCGTTTCTTATATTGGCTACAACGTTTGTGTATAAGATTAGTTGCGTGGTTTAAGCACTAAAGTTAGCAAATAAATCACATATAGAAAGTCCGCGAGGACTTTCGTAAACTGGCTAAAACCAGCAATTAATTTTATACGGTGTTACAAAATGTTAAATTTTAAGGAGTTTTTTTATCGAAAATTGTAGTTTATTAATATCAAATATTTTTATTAAATAAATGCCTTTATTTAAATCAGATAAGTTAAGTTTATTATTTTCGATAATTCCTTTTTTAATAATTTTTCCTTTTATTGAATAAATTTCGAAATTTTTAATAGAGTCATCACTAAAAAAAATTTCATTATTTACTGGATTGGGATAGAAAATAAAATCTTCTTTTTTATCGTATAAGAAATTCTCACTATTCAAAGTTACAAAACTATCATTGAATGGTTTGAAATTTACAATTCCTAAATTGACATCATCATATGCATCAAATATAGTTTGTGAAATATCTGTTTCATTATCTGTACACCAAAAATTATTCCTAATATAGATAGGATGGTTATTTGTATTCTTAAAATTGTATTGAGAGTTGTTACAAATTTTATTATTAGAAAAAAGCTGGTAATATTCATCTTGAAAATTGACTTCGACACCAATAATATTGTATTCGATTATTGAGTTAACAATTTTTAACCATTTCCCCAATTTTAACCCTATACCATTTTGATGAATATGAGATTCTGTGATTTCTCCACTTCTAAAATCTAATGCAGATTCATTAAAATTAAAAAATTCAGAATTAGTAATATTTTTTTTTTGTGAGACCCAAACGTTATCAGGAAAGGAATACTCTTTACCTGTTATTCCTTTTTCACCGTTTGAAAAAGCACTATTAGTAATTATTAAATTTTCAGCATATGCAAATACATAGGTTATATTATTAACATTTAAGTTATCAAGAATAACTAAATTTCTATTATTAATATTGCTATAATTACTAGTAGATTTATCATTCCCATAAAATGCATAGGAACAATTTCTTATTTCTGAATTGTTAATATTAATAACTTCGTCTGAATATGTAGAACCTAGTATACTAATAAATTTATCAGCAAATTCTCCTATTAAATTTGATGCAATAATTTTTCCTCCTTGACCATTTTCTATTTCTATTCCTTTCCAACTCCCTTTTGTTGGATTACTTATATTTGAAGTGAAAGTTATTTCATTACCAACGGACGCAGAAGCAAGTAATGTACCTCTTACTATTAATTTTGTACCTTCATCAAACTTAATAGTAACGCCAGGTTCTATAGTTAAAGAATACTCAGGATATAAAGCCACATCTGCAGTTACTATATATGGACTTCCTCCTATATTCCATGTGGTGTTATTAAAAATCCCCCCATTAACGTTTGTTTGTCCATAAGTTAATGGTACAATTATAAAAATTAATAAATATTGTAATTTAGTTCTCATTTTTTTTAATGTTTTGTAACGGTCTCGTATAACCGTCAGTTACGGGTTAATATGCGTTAATTTTCGGTTTAGCACAGGCTTTAGCAATTCCGAGTGGATTCGGACGTAGTCCAATCCGCCGTAATTGCGGTTATACATTGTTGGCAATAGTTATTTTTCATTCCGTTTATTCAATCTTTTTAATCGGTTTATTTCCGATTTTTTAGTTCGGTTCAGTTCTTTTGTCCGAGTACAAAGGTCAGTCGAAAAATATGGATCAACTTTATTATTCTCGTCATACGTGTTTATTTGTAAATCCGTAATGTAAGAGTAAACTAAATGTTCCGAATTCAGGTCAAAATAATTTCCACAATCCGCTCCGCCACCAGAAGTCACAATAGTTATGAAATCCGATTTTTCTTTTCCTTTAATCAGTTCCGTAACTTTAAAAACAAACTCAATTCTATTAATTTCTCGAACGTAATATTTTCCTTTTTCAGTTGAGCTTGGTATTGAGTCATACACCTTTCCTTTGTTAATTTCCACAACTTTTCCGGTAAAAATCAAATCCGAATGTTCAAATCCATATTTAACGCTTGATCTTTCACAAGAACAAGAATAAACCTTGCTTGCTGAAAAAATCAGAATGAATATTGTTATGATTATCGGGTTCTTCATAATTATTGCCAACGTGATTGTATAAGGAAAGTTGCGTGTTTGTATGCGAGGATTTTCCGAAGGAAAATCAGAAGCTAGCAAACAAGCAACTAACTTTGGTTTAGCTAAAACTAGCAATTTTTTTTATACGGTGTTAGGCATAGTTATTATTCATTTTTTATTTCTCCATTTTCGGTAAAAAGAGTCTTTTTTATTAAAAAACCATCTTTATCATAAATAGAAACTTCTTTTGTTTTTCCGTTTCTATAATATTTTTTCAATTCACCTACTATAATTCCGTTTTCAAATTCTGCTCTTAATCGAACTTTTCCGTTTGAGTAATAATCCGTTTCTATTCCATTACAAAGAGTGTCACAATTTTTGAACAAATAATTATGTTTGCTATGGCTTACATAATATTCTCGAATTTTAGGTACTTTAAATGTTTCAGAATTCACCAATTTATTAATTTTAACAATATAAAGCTCTTCAATTTCTTTTCCAGTTAATTTATATTCTCCATAATCTGGAAGTATTACAAATCTATTTTCTTTACTCGTTGCACAATATTTTATTCCATTTTTCTCAAGGCAATAATCGAATCCTTTTTCAATTCTTTCTGAACACGGATCTTCTATTGTAATACTAAATTTTATTTCTTGACTAAAACCAGAAATAGTAAAAAAAAGTAATATTAAAGTTGTCAATTTCATTGGTTCGTTCTAATTATGCCTAACGTTGTTGTATAAGCTTTGTTGCGTGGTTTAGGCAATGAATTTACTAAATAAAACACAAACGGCGAAATTCCGGAGGAATTTCCCAAGTGAGCTATAACTAGCAATAAAGTTTATACGGTGTTAGCTTTAGTTTTTTATTAAAATAATCCAAATAGTTTTTTTCTTTTAGCTGTATTTGGTCTATTAATTTCGAGAATATCATTTACTCCAAATTTGTCAAATCCATCGAAAAGAGCTTCAACTCCTTTTTTCATTTTTAAATCTACTTCCTCACTATACAACGGAACCAAAGAATAAAAATCAATGGTTTTGTAGTCTAATTTTAAAAAATGAAAATTTTCTCCTAATACAATTGTTGGTAGTAAAACCATTGTGTTCAACTGAGTATTTTCTGAAAAAGGTTCAGCTGGGTCTCCNTGTGTGTTTACCTTTACTGAGTTCATCAAGAATTTTTAGTTTAAAAGGTTCTGAATACCGTCTAATTACTTTGTCATTTTTGTACATAATGTTTAAAATTATGTAGCCTTTATTCAGGACGGGTCAATATTGTGGGCAACGTTGTTGTGTAAGGTTTGTTGCGTAAATTTAGCCAAAAATAACTAATATAAACAGACTTTTACGCTTGCGAGGTTTTTCGCCAGAAAAACCTTAAAAAGCATTAAATTTTACACGGTGTTGTATGCAGTTTTTTTATTCAAAAATCAGTTTTAATTGTCCATTTTCAGGAATCAAATTCCACTTTTCACGCAATTGGTCAAATTCCGATTTCATTTTTTCAATATCTGTTAAGTTCATATGCGGAACTCTAATTCCACTAATGCTTTGAGCTTCCCAATTTATTAATTCAATGAATTGTTCAGTTTTCGCTGCTCCAGAACCAATAGATTGAAGGTTTCTCGCCATAATTTCGGATAGCCAAGTTTCAGAGTCCAAATGTCGAATTATTTCTTTATCAGATAATTCTTCTATAGTCATTCCAGATTTAACCTTTCCGTAAAAACCATTTTCCAATTTGAATTCTTTTTCAACGACATAATGAGCAATATCGTGATTTGGGATATCAGGTCCAAGATTCACACTTGTTAATGTTCCATCCATTCTTTTACAAGTCAGTGTATTTCTATTTTTACCTTTTGTGATTATTATTTCCATTTCTCAAATTGCATACAACGTGTTTGTATATGGTTTGTTGCGTGGTTAAGCAACTAAGTTAACAAATAAAAACCGAATAGAAAATCCGCGAGGATTTTCGTAAGTAGGCTAGAACTAGCAATAAATTATATACGGTGTTGGGCACAGTTATTTATATTCTATTTCTCTCGTTTTTATATAATTCAGTTTGTCATTTTCAAAGAATTCTTTTTTTATCCAATTGTCAAATTTATCCAACTGATATTTATAAACTGTTGTTGAAATTAATGAATCTTGATAATTGTAATCCAAAGTTTTTATAAGAGTTCCACAATCGTATTTAAATTCCGTTTTTGTATTTCGTTTTAAGTCTTTATGATTAATTGTTTCTGTTTTTTCAGTAAATTCATTTTTGTTAAAAAAACTTATTGTTTCAGAGTTTGTAATTGTATCTGTAGATTCTTTGTCTACAAAAACTTGAGATAATATTTTCTTTTCTATTTTGTTGTTTTTTCCGTAATAATGCGATTCAATTTGTTCAAATATTTCGGAATCGTTTTCAAAAAAACTTTTGGTTTGATTCAATAACGAATCATTATAATAGTAATTGACAATTAATGGTAAACTATCAGTTGACATTTTAACTATTTCTCTTTCAATCTTTTTACTTTTATTATATACGAAATCTATTTCCATAGTTCCTTCAGCGAATAAATTCTGTTGAAACCTTTTTATTATTTGGTCATTTTCGTTGTATTTCAATTCGGTAATTACAAGAGTGTCTTGAATTTTATTATTCAAAGAATCATTAATGGATTTGATTGTGTATTCTGTTATTTTGGTCGCTTGTTTAGTAAGTCCATTATTCAATACTTTTTTTTCATTACAGCAACCAATAAATACTATTGAAAAAAAGAAAATTAGAAGTCTGTTCATTCGTTCGTTTTAATTGTGCCCAACGTGTTTGTGTATGAAAAGTTGCGTTTTTGTGAGCGAGGATTTTCCGCAGGAAAATCAGACGTAACAAAAGTGCAACGATCTTTATTTAAGCACTAATGTAGCATTTTTTTATACACGATGTTACCAAACGGTTTTTATAATCCGACATAATCCGTTTCTTTTATTTCCAATTTTCCAAGTCGGTTATTATTTATTTTGATGGAATACCAAACTCTCCATTGATTGTCCGTATCTGGAACAGCCAAGTCAGAAGTCAGGTAAATATTATTTCCAACAATGCTGTCAATTTCTGTTGAGAAAAGATTGCATTCTGCATAAAATTCAGTAATTAGTGATTTTTCAAAGTCAGTTCTGTCGATTTGTTTTTTGTCAACAATTGAGTCAGTCAAAAGTTTAAAATCAGTCACCATTTTGTGAGAATGGTCTAAATACGCTTGTTCTCCGTCTTGAGCTAAATTCCTAACAATTGAACTATCGTTTAAGCTATAGGTTTTTAATTCAAGAATATGTTTAAAGTCAGAAATTTTAAATTCTTTTTTACTTGAAATGGTATCAAGAATTAAAGCCCAATAATTATTAATTGTATCCTTTTTCTTTTTTGATTGGATAGTTTCCAATTCTTTTTTTGGTTCAGATTTCGTTTCTGCTTTTAATTCCGTTTTTGGGTTAAATTCAGATTGGGTTTTGTCCGATTTTTTTCGGTCGCAACTTGATAGAATCGAAAATATTAATATTAAAGACAGAAGTTGTTTCATTGTTCGGTTTTCAACTGTTTGGTAACGTGGTTGTGTATGGTTTGTAGCGTGTTACGGCTACTAAGTTAACAAAAACCCACGAGCCTGAGAATATTCCGAAGGAATATTCCAGATGAGCATATATAAAGCTATTGACTATACACGGTGTTAACTGTAGTAAATTTGGCTTGTGTTTATCCTAGGGTGTTTATGCTTCTAAAATTCTAGTTAAGATTAATAACAGTAGAATAGAAGTCAGTTCCAAAATTCCGACTAAGTGAGAAATTCACAGTCAATTCAGGTTTCGAGTAAAAAATTCACGTGTTGATTTTTTCGATTCCGATTGAGCAAACTAGCTAAAAAATCCAGCGTAACTCCTTTCAAATCTCGAGTGAGAAATTCCGATTGAGTGGGATATTTTCGAGTATCTTTTTCCGCTTACAATTCTGATTGCTCAAACGAACTAAAAAATCCAGCGTAATGTAATTCAGATTTCGAGTGAGAATTCCGACTGAGTGAATTTCCAGAGTTGAGTGAGTATTCAATTCAGACGATTTATTCCAACGTTTTTAAATTCAGATTTCGAGTGCATTTTTCGCGTTCAATTCGGTTTAAAACACTTTGATTTTTTTGCTTAAAATTCCGAATTTGGTTGCGCTGCGTTATTACAGTTAACGTGATTGTATATGAAAAGTAGCGTAGAAATTAGCGATTAATTCTCCGCCATAAAACAAGCCAAAACTTTTGCATTTTGATTTTATCTTTACTCTTCAAAAGCCAAATCAAAAGATTTGGCGACTTACCAAATATACAAAATTTACGATTTAGAAAAGACGCAGCTATTTTTTATATACGCTGTTAGCTGTAGTGATTTTGTTAGTATATTTTAGATTTAGTTGAACGTCTCTCTAAATTCTTTTGGAGTTAACTTTGTTTTACTTTTAAATAGTTTACTGAAACTTTGACTTTGTTCAAAACCTAATTCATAAGCTATTTCAGTAATTGTCAATTGAGTAGTAGATAACTTTTCTTTCGCTTTTTCAATTAATTTATTGTGAATATGTTGCTGTGTGGTTTGACCTGTGTGTGTTTTTAAAATACCACTTAGGTAATTTGAAGATATGTTCAAACTTGTCGCTAAAAATTTCACTGACAATAATGACTTCTGTTCTAAATTTTCATTTTTAAAATAAGCATCTATTAAATCCTCTAATCGCTCAAGAATTTGATGGTTGTTAATTTTTCTAAATAGAAATTGACGCTGATAAAAGCGTTCTGAATAACTTAAAAATGACTCAATTTGGGAAACTATAATGTTTTGAGTAAACTTATCGATATTCAAATTATTTTCAAGTTCTATATTTTTAATAAAAGTAGTTAATATAGCTTCTTCTTTTTCCGATACAAAAAGGGCTTCATTTATCCTATAATTGAAAAAATCATATCTTTTTATTGTTTTTACTAGAGAAGTTTTCCATAGAAAATCTGGATGGATAAGTATGATATAACCACTTGAAGAAAAATTCTCATCTGCATCAAAAGAAAAAACTTGATTGGGAGCAATGAAATACAAAATACCATTGTCAAAATCGTATTTTTGTTGTCCATAACGATATTTTATATTACCACTTTCTGTTCTCTTTAGCGAAATTGAATAGAATTCAAAAACATAGCTTAATAAGCCTTCTCCCGGATGAGGCTCAACTTTAGAAAGATCGATAACACTTAAGATCGGATTCTCAGGATTACCAATTCCGAGTGCTTTATGATATTCTTTAATTGATTTTAATCGAATTAGTTCCATCCTTATAAAATTATATTTCAATTTTAAACAAAGGTATGGTACTTTTCTAAATGAATTTCCCATCCTTTTTGAAACCTGTTATATGCTATTTACTTTCCTTTACACCAAGCTGATTAAGAAAACCTCTATTATCCATTCTTACCCATTCATCAATTAATCTACCTTGATTATCAAATTTGAAGATATTCATTAAATCGAAAACTACTTTTTCTCCATTTGGTGATATAGTTCCAATTGGTGATTGGGTAAAATCATTTATAAATTTTCCTTCAATGAATGTTTGGCAGGCGATATAATTGTTCTGTTCAATTATAATTCCTCTTTTAATTACTAATGGACCAAATGCAGCTTGTACAGCTTGAAAGTAACTAATTAGACCATTGTAATCTGCGTCAAATCCTGGACCGTGAAATTGAAAATTTTCTGTATCGAAATAAGAGTCTAATTCTTTTTGGTCTTCGCCAGAAACTAAGAGTTCACCTGCTCTGATTAAACGTTTTGATAAATTGCTCGAATCTTTTCTTTTTAAATTCTCCATCTTTTATTTATTATTTTTACGATGCAAAATTGTTCAAATAGAATGTGATTTATGTGTGCAAATCTTTGTTTGTTGTGTTCAAAAATTTTCTCTTGTTCTTAAGATATAGGTTTGTTGTTTCATTACAGCTAACGTTGTTGTATATGGTTTGTTGCGTGTTTCAAGCAACTAATTTAGTAAATAATTACCGACCAAGAAAGTCCGAGAGGACTTTCGTAAGTAGGCAAGAAGCCAGCAATAAATTATATACGGTGTTACCACACGTTTTTATTTTTCATTCCGAATTTATATGGGTTTTCACTATCATAAATTCCGTTGTGATAAATTAAAAATTCAGCATTATTTTCGTTAAATTCAACCGTTTCTATTTTATCTATTCCAATTAAGCATAAATCTGTTCTTATTAATATTCTTTTCCTAAATATTCCAAATTCCGATTTAGTAATTGACACTCTTTCTCCGCAGTTTAAAAAACCACTTTCCGAAACTTCTATTTTATAGGTTTCGTTAATTTTATATTCAGCGATTACTTGCTCAAAAATAAAAAGTAGAGTTGTTAAAGAAAGGAACGGAATTAAAATAAAAAGTGATAATAGTTTTCTTATATTATTTTTTACGAAACTAAAAAACAATAGAGTTAATATTATAAATGTCAGTTCAAAAAATGTATTAGTATAAATTCCCTTTAGTCGATAACCATTATATAAAAATATTCCAATTATTAGAAGAGTAATTGAATTAACGATTAAAGCTCTTCTGATTATTTTTTCAAATTTTGGAAATTCAGTTTTAGTTATATAAGGAATGCAATTCAGTCCAATTATAATTACGAAAAATATTATTATTGCGGTCATTTCTCAAATGTGTGGTAACGTATTTTTGTATGGAAATTTGCGATTTAAAAACGCGGCAAATTTTCCGAAGGAAAAATTGACGCTTATAAAAAAGCAAAAACTTTTGATTAAGCCAAATTTAGCAATTTTTTATACAAGTTGTTAGCCAAAGTTATTTGTTTTTTTCCGTTTTCTAATATTCATAGTTTGAGTGAAAATTCCACAAAGATTTTAATTCCGCAATTTGCTAAATTCCGTAAACTTTCTAAATTCAGATTTTGAGTAAGAATTCCGCAAAGAACTTAATTCCACAAACTAGCTAAATTCCCACAAAGAATTTTCACGAGCGAGAGAGTGTTTAACTTTTCCAATTTTCTCGTTTTTTCAACATTTGAGTTAGTTTTTTCGCTTTATTTCGTGTGAAAAAATCATTGTTTTAACGGACTTTTTTTAAAGTGTCAGAATTTTTTCGCGCTATTTTGGCTAACGTTGTTGTATAAGATTAGTTGCGTGTTTTAAGCACAAAAATTAATAAATAAAAACTAACCAAGAAAGTCCGTTTGGACTGTTGTAAGTAAGCTAAAAACCAGCAATTAATTTTATACAGTGTTGTAGCAAGTTTTTCTGTTTAAACAACTATATCATAAATTCATTACTTAGCCATAAAAAAAGCTATCCAATTTATGATACCTAGTTAACTACAAGTTTTTTTATCGATTTTCCTTGATTTGATATTATTTTTACAAAGTAAAGCCCTTTTGAAAGGTTTTCAATATTCACTTCTTTATCATAAGATTCTAAAATATACTTTCCTAAAGTATTATAAACACTTAGTTTTTTAAATTGAATATTTCCACCTAGATGAACTGTAAACTCTTTGTTGGTTGGATTAGGATAGATACTTGTATTTTTTAACACAAAACTATCTAAAGATAAAATGCTAGATAAATCAAAAACACGAACATGACCAGAGCTACTACCATTATTATCGTTACCTGGTGCTCCAGCAGCAACAATGTTACCATCACTTGATAAACTTACACTAAAACCTAAACCATCTCCTGTTGCTTCTCCATTAATATCAGAACCTATTTGAGTCCATGTGCCTGCTATATTTTTATAGATACGAACATGACCAGCTCCATTTCCATTTCCATCATTGGATTCTGCTCCAATAGCAACAATGCTTCCGTCACCTGATAAACTTACATGAAATTGAAGATCTCCTGCCGCTTCTCCATCTATATCAGAACCTATTTGGATCCAGACCCCACCAATATTTTCATACACTCGAACGTGCCCCGAATTAATTCCATTCCCATCGTTATATTGTGCTCCAATAGCAACAATAGTACCATCGTCAGATAAGCTTATTTCCCATCCTGATTGATCTTCTGCTGTCTCTCCATCTATGTCAGAACCAATTTGACTCCAAACTCCACCAATATTTTCATACACTCTCACATGACCAGATTGATTTCCATTTCCATCGTTTCTATTTGCTCCAATTGCTACAATACTACCCTCACTAGATAAACTTACGTTTATACCTGAAGAATCCCTATGATCTTCTCCGTCAATGTCAGAGCCTATCTGAGTCCAAACTCCACTAATATTTTCATACACTCTCACATGACCAGCTCTTCCTTCTCCAGCTCCAACTCCACTTGCGGTAGTATTGTTTTCATAAGCTCCTATAGCCACATTACTACCATCACTTGACATACTTACGCTAAACCCTGATTGATCTTCTGCTGCTTCTCCATCAATATCAGAGCCCACCTGTGTCCAAACTCCACCAATATTTTCATACACACGAACATGACCAGAAATAGTTCCGTTTCCATCATTTCGTTCAGCTCCAATCGCAACAATCTTCCCGTTACTTGATAGGCTTAAACTTACTCCTGATCGATCCGCTATTGCTTCTCCATCTATATCAGAACCTATCTGAGTCCAGATTCCACCTACATTTTCATAAACCCGAACGTGACCAGAACCACTCCCATTTCCATCATTACCCACAGCTCCAATCGCAACAATACTTCCATTGCTTGACAAACTTAAACTCCAACCTGAAAAATCTAATGCAGCTTCTCCATCAATATTAGAGCCTATTTGAACTTGAGAAAATAAAGTAGTAGTAAATAATAAACTTAAAAAAAGTAGTATTTTTTTCATAGTAGTATTTTATAAAAGAGTATTTATGTGTTTTAAAAAATAAAGATTTTCAATTCAATTTGCTACAACGTTGTTGTGTATGATTTGTTGCGTAAATTTAGCTAAAAATAACCAATAATTACAGACTTTTATGCGTGCGAGGTTTTTCGCAAGAAAAACTAAGTAAGCAATAAATTATACACGGTGTTATGTGTAGTTTTTTATTTTAATGTTGATTTAATTTTAACTCCATTTTCAAAAGTTATTATTTCAATTAATTTGTTTTGTTTATTGTAATATTTTGCTATTCCATTAGGCTTATAATTTTTCACTTCAGTTTCCATTTGTAGCTTTCCACTTTCATAATAGAAAAATGCTTTTCCAGATGATTCAAGACTAATTGTGTCTAATTTATATAATTCCAATTTTTTCAAATTTCCGTTTGGATAATAATTCCTACAAGTATCTAAGGTTTGATTATTCCAATAATTACAATGTGTTTTTAATGTTTTATCAAGGTAATAAGCTTTGTATTCACCGTGAAGTTTTTCATTGAATCTATAGTTTGATTCTTCTATATTTCCATTCTCATAATAAAAGAAACCTTTCCCAGATTGTATACCTGAATCCCAATAAGCAGAAGATTTTAAATTTCCATTTTTCCAATAATTCTTTCTTTCACCATGAATTTTTCCGTCTTTAAAATATATGGTTTCTTTTAATTCACCATTTTTATTCCAATATCGTTTCCAGAGGCCTTGTTCTAAATTATTTTCAACTAAGCCTTTTTCAATAACTATTTCTCCCTTGTTTGAGTAATAATTTTTGTAATAACCATTTTCATATACTGTTTTGTATTCTGAACCATTTTTGACCCAAACTGTTTTTGTTAAGCGATTAGTTTCTTTATTATAAAATTTTTCAATTCTGTTAGGAAAGCTGTCAAGTATTTCAATTTCTCCAAATCTTATTCCATTTTCATAAAAATAACTTAGTTTTCCTTTTTCGTATTTAAAGTCTGAGTTTTTATTTATTTTTTGCCAGATTCCTTCTTTTCCATCTTCTTTATAAAAAAGATACTTAGAATTCTTATATTGAGAATCATTTATTTCACTCTTGTTTTTACAAGAAAATAAGATTAGAATTAATAATATTAAATAGTAGTTTTTCAATTTTTAAGAGGTTGCTTGTTAATTACACATAACGGTTTTGTATATGGCTCGTAGCGTGCAAAATAGCTGTTTCCATTCGGATTAAGCACGAGCCGAATTTTTTAATTTTTCTTATTATCTTTTCCCAATAAGCCAAATTAAAAAATTTGGCGGACTAATAAATATACCTTAACTTCGATTAAGCAACTAACTAGCTATGAGTTATATACGTTGTTGCCATTAGTTTTTTATTCCAATCCTACTTGTTTTCTACCAAAATCTTTAGTCACTAAATATTCTTTTTCGATTGGCAAAAATTCGATTTCGTTTCCAGAAATAGTTGTTTGTGTATTGTTTCCAACAAATACTTCCTTTCCGTTCTTGTAAATAGTACATTCTGATGCCCCTAAAAACTTCAATTTTTCATCGATAGTTTCTGGTTTAATTGCAACATTAATTCCTTCTCCAGCCATTCTAACACTTGGGTATAAAACTCCATCAAATTTTTTTGTTACCAATTGTGAGTAGATTGCAGAATGCATATAATCTGTGTGCTTTGCTATAGGAAGTTTTGCATATTCATTTCCTAAAAACTTACTTATTTCAAGAGTTGGGATTTTTTGGTCAGGATTAGATTTTACAAATTGTTCAAATTCCGCTTGTAGTTGACTTGAAAGTTCAGTTGGTCTTGCGAATTTTTTATGGTGAATTAAAGTAACTAGTTGTATATCTTGTTCGACAACCCAAGCACTAAAGACAATATCTTGTTCTCCAACTGTTCCAATATCTCTTAAAAACTCACTTAATTCAAAAGCGACAGTTATTCGTGCCGTTTGCGGTTCTGACTTTCCTAATATTTCAGGAACTATTGAGCCATAGAACATAGTTTGAAATGGCGTACTTGCTCTTTGGTACGTAGTATTGAATTTTTGAGGTTTGTATGATAATTCAGAAATGTTCTTGAAAGGCTTGTCTTCCGAAAGTCTTGCTCGAATAATTTTCTTTCCCTTATGAAGAGTTGTAATCATAACTCCAAATTCTCCCAAAAGTTTTAAGTTGTTTCTAACATCATTGTCAGAACAAGAATTTAAGTCCAATTGGTTAAGTGTCTGTATTATTTTTCGGTGTTTCATCAAATTAATGGCAACGTATTTGTATAAGCTTTGTTGCGTTGGTTAAGCAGTGAATTTACTAAATAAAACACGAACGGCGAAATTCCGAAGGAATTTCCAAAGTGAGCTATAAACAGCAATAAAGTTTATACTGTGTTACCTGCAGTATTACTTTTTAATCCAATTTTTTAAAGATTCTTTCAATTCTTTCTCATTGCAAGATTCAAAATCAGGAATAATTCCATCTTTAAATTTTTTTCCATTATAATTTTTCCAAAATCCAGTTGTTAAATGAAGATAATCTCCATTTTTCATTTTAATACTTGTATTGTTTGAAGTATATCCAAAAGTTTTTGTTCCAAAAAATTTTACATTAGAATTACTCAAAACTGCAATTGCTGTTGCTTCTGCAGAACTTGTTGTCCATTCGTTGATTAATACAGCAACTTTCATTCTTGGGTTTTTTAGAGAATAATTGAAAGGTTTTCCTAAATATTTTTTCGTTTTATTTCTTTTTCCATACAGGATTTCACCATTCACTTTTCTCCAATTGGTTTCTTTTTTTTCTTTAACTGTGTAACCTATATTTCCTTCCTTTAAAAAAGGAGTTAATGAAATTATCATTGGCCACATTTGCCCACCTCCATTATTTCTTAAATCAATTATCCAACATTTTAAATTTTCACTATCATTAGATTTAATATTTTCAATATTCTTATTTATATAAATTTTAGATCTTTCAATTGTTTCTTTTAAACTTGTTTTAGATGAAATAAAGTGGTTTATTTTAATATAACCTGAATTTTCAATTTTAATATCATTTATTTTCTTTCTTTTTCCAAGAAAAGGTTTTGACTCAAAATTTCCAAATATTCTTGTTTTATTATCTATTCTGTAATAAAAAGAGTGACTTTCTCCATTTAAAGTCAATGCTGTTCTAATCGCTGAATCTCTAGAAATAAGGGCATTTGTTAATGTTTTTTTTTCAAAATTTTCCCAGTCAATTGAATCCTTATTTATTGATTTAGACTTAAAATGTTTTATTAGTTCTTTGTAATACTTTAATTCACTTTTTCCTAGTTTTTTTTCTTGTGAAAAAGCACTAATGATTATAAAAAATGTTAGTATGAAAATCGTCTTTCTCATATGTCTCGTCCTGAAATATGGCTACAGGTTAAAATTTATTTTTAAGCTGATAATTTATATACCATATTCGGTGTTTTATAACCTAAAGATAAGTGTAATCTTATTTCGTTGTATAAATTAATTGCATCCTTAAAGAAATTCAATTCCACAATATTCGCACTTTTAGTTGATTTCCAATTTCCAAGTAAGTCAGAATTGATGTTGTTTTTCGAACAACTTTGCAGAAATGTCATTACTAATATGATTCGGATTACTGTTTTCATAAATTATTGCCAACGTGTTTGTGCTATGATTTGTTGCGTAAATTTAGCGAAAAATAATTAATAATTACAGACTTTTGCGTTTACGAGGTTTTTCGCAAGAAAAACTGAAGTAAGCAATGAATTATGCACGGTGTTGCCAAATGCGGGTTTATTTTTTGTCATTCATTTTTCCCTTTTTTCAGAACACAAATTTCCTTTTAATTCAATTTTTTACAACTTAAATTTTTCAGTTTTTTAAATTCCACAAACTTGCTAATTCAGATTTTGAGTAAGAATTCCAAATTTTTCATTCTGAGTAAATTCTCACGTTTAAAAATTCCGAAAACAAAGAAAATTCCCACTAGAATTTTCATTAGCAAGAGACTGTTCAGCATTTTTTATTTTCCATTTTCAACAATTTTAAGCAACAAATTTTTCCAACATTTTACGCGCAAAAAAGATAAAAGTAAAATGCAATTTTAAATAACTGGCACGTTTTTGAGGAATTTCAACCAGTTTTTGGCAACGTGTTTATATATGGTTTGTTGCGTGTTTTATGCACTTAATTTAGTAAATAATTACTGACAAAGAAAATCCGCGAGGATTTTCGTAAGTAGGCAAAAAACTAGCAATAAATTATATATGTTGTTGTGGGTAGTTTTTTATTTTTCTTTCAATCTGTTGATTCATTTCTAAAGCTGATAACTCGATTTCTTTTTCAATTTTCTCCAATCTTTTCAACTTTAGGACCAAGTTCGTGAGTTAGACTAACTTTCCAAACACAATTTGAAATTTCGTCAATTTCCTTTTTCAATTTTTCAAGTTTTTCTTTCATAACATTTTCTTAATTTAATAATGCACCCAAAAAGAGTCCGTTTCTTCTTTATCGTCAACCATTCTAATTCGGATGTCAAATAATTCAGCCAAGATTTTTTCTTTAGTTGAGCTGTCAAACTCTTCAAATTCCAATTCCTCAATATGTTCTGAAATTTTGTCTCCATTATGCCATTTTTCCGCCACAATTTTTTCAATTAGAATGTTTAATTCTGGTGAAGGATTTTCCTTTTCAGATTTATACCAAATAAATTCCTGTCTTTCTTCTGCGTCATTCTCGTCAAAGATTGCAATTCCGCTTATTGAATCAATCGTTTCATTAGTTAATTCAATTTTCTCAACTCCATATAATTTGAGATATGATTTTAAAAAATTCAGTCTTTTAGATTCTTTCATTTCGGTTTTTCCTCAAATTACCCACAACGTTGTTGTGTATTGAATGTTGCGGCTTTGTGAACGAGGAATTTCCAACGGAAATTCAGAAGTTGGCAAAGAAGCAACAGGTTTTAGTTTAGCCAAATATAGCAATATTTAATACACGGTGTTGGCATTAGTATTTATTCGTTCTTTTATTCCTTCTATTGCATTTTTAATATAATATTTATAATCTCTTCCTTTCGCAATTTTTAATTTTTCTTCAAGAATATAAAGTGATTTTTCTGTTCCTAAAGTTCTCAAAGTTGAAGCAATCATTTCCTGCAAATGTTTGTTTTTCTCATTTTGAAAGGAATTTAATAATATTAATTCAATTTCAGGATTTTCAGAATTTTTAAGAGCAACTGCAGCACTTGTCTTCATTCCTATTTTTCCATTTTTCAAAATTTCTATAATTGGTTTCAAATTATATTCAATTGGTTTTTCAGCGTTTCTTATTGACGCAAAAATTGTTTCTTGAATTTCTTCAGGTTCAGATTTTAGATAATTAATTAAATATTCAAAAAGTTCTTTATTTCTTGTGTTTTTTGATAAATGTCCTAAGCAGAAAAAAGATTTTCTTCTTATTTCGGTATTTTTATTTTTGTTTTCAATTATTTTTTTGAGAGTTTGAGCTTGTTCTAAATCAGTTATTTTTTCTGCTTCTCTTGTAGCAAACCAAGAAATCCATTTTCCACTTTCAATTGATTTTTTGTCAAAGTATTTTTTCCAAATGTTATATGGAAAATAATAACTATTATTTGTCATTTCAGACAACAAGTTTTCAACTGGCATTTTTGAAAGCTTTTCTTTTAATTTCTTCTCAAAAGTTTTTTCGATTACGTTCATTTTATATTAATGCCAACGTTGTTGTATAAGGTTAGTTGCGTGTTTTAAGGAACTAATTTACTAAATAAAACACGAACCAAGAAAGTCCGTTTGGACTTTCGTAAATAAGCTAAAACCAGCAATTAATTTTATACGGTGTTATGTGCAGGCTTTTAATCTTCTTTCAGTTCACTACATATTAATCGATATGCGGAATAATATTCAATATCATTGTATATATTCAATTCCATATGTTCTAATTCATTTAATACTATTTTATTTTCAGCACATTTACTTTTTAAACAACCTCCGAAAAATTCAAAGTCCATTGGTGTTCTTTTTGTTGCAATTTTACCAAGTTCATAATGATAAGTTACAGGTCTTTCTTTTTCAAGTGAATTTATTTTAGTTGTTTTCTCAAAGTTTATATTAATAGTTGGAATTCCAATATTTGTTTCTTTAAATTCCTTTTTAGGTTCAAAAAGTTCGATTGCATATTCTTTCTTTTCCTTTAAGCTACTTTTTAAGTCGTAATAGAATTTGTCAATTAAGTTTTGATACCTTTTATGTTCGTCTTTTTTTGCATAAACCTTTTTTAAAGACTCTTGGTCGTAAATAAAATCATATTTAAAAATAGATTCATAAAATATCTTTGAGATGGTAAGAATTTCATCAAAGCTTTTATTGTCTATTAGATTTTCTAAGTTTTCAATTTCTTTTGAAAAATCAAATAGTATTCGTTTTAGTTTGTTGAGTATTTTGTCAAAATATTTGTTCAAAAAATCTTTGTGCCTTTCTATTATTTCCGAAATTGGGAACTCCATAGATTCAAACTTAAAGTTATTGTCTTTGTGATATCTTAAATAGACAATTTTACCTTTTCCTCCATTGTATCCAAATAAGCAGGAAGAAATAATGTCTCCTTTGTATTTCCTGATTGGGTGACCAACTAATTCATTTCTAATATCTCTGTTTATAAAATAGTTAGAATCTTTTTTTAAATCACCTTTATCGATTCCGCATTTAAATATTATTAATGATTCTTCTATAAAATCTTGTTGAACATAAATGCTTTGCAAAAGGCTTATTTGATTTGAAAAACGGTCAGAATTTGATTCCGTTTCTTTATTTTCAAATATTATATCAAATGTATCTTGAAAGTAACCCAATATTGCTCCGAAATAGTTAGTTCTAACATCTGGCGTAAATTTTATTTTTCGTTTGCAAAAATCATATTCCCAAATGAAATGATTCCAAATGTCTGCTATTCGCTCAAGTTTAACTATTACTTCTTCTTTCAATTAGTGTCTTTTTTTTAGCTTGCACATAACGTTGTTGTGTAAGAAAAGTTGCGTATTTAAAGCATTAAAGTTAGTAAATAAAACACGAACCAAGAAAATCCGAGAGGATTTTCGTAAGTAGGCTTTTACCAGCAATTTTTTTTACACGGTGTTGTACACCGTTTTTTTCCTAAAGTTCATTAATTGTTTTTTCAATTTCCATTTGATAAACTTCATCAAATAATGCAACATAACTATCAGAAGTTTTATAACCTTTCGTTACTAAATCTAATGCTATATTCAGGTTTTTACGCCCAACTAATGAGTCATTAATTTCGATTTGAGCTAGACCTTTATAATAAAACGATTCAGCACTTTTATCCCATAACTTAATTGTTCTGTCGTAATATTCAATAGCTTTTTTTTGTTGACCTAATAAATGTAATGTTCTCGCTTTTTGAAAATAAATTTGATGAGAAATCCAGCTTTCATCGTGTTCTTTTAGTTCAGACTTAATTGCGTTATCAAATAATACTAATGCTTTAGAATATTCTCCTAATTCTTTATAGCATAGAGCTTTTGCATAAAGTATATTATCATCTCCGACATAATCAACAAAATCAGGTGTGAAAGAATCATATCTGTTTAAGTGAAATAAAGATTTTTCATAATCTCTATAATAATAAAGTAATAACCAACCATAATAACCATCTACTTCTTTTGGTTCTAATTCAGAAGCTTTGTCCAAATATTCAATTGCCTTATTATAATTACCATTCTTTGTGTTTTGAATTGAAACTACGTGATATTGTGAAGCATTAAAATTCTTGAGTTTTTTTATTGATTTTTCAATCATCTCATTACCTTCTTTATCATATCCAAACCATTGCATTTGTGAACCAATAGCATAATTAATTATGTAATATGGTTTTGGTTTAATTATAATAAAAAGTAAAATTAGTACAAGAATAGTACTTAAAAGTCCAAGTATGATTCGTTTAACCCATTTTATCATTTTGGTAATATTTCTTTAATTTCTCCATTAATTACTTTTATTGCTATAAATTTAAATGAATTAATGTTTTCATTATCATCATTAGTTCCTGGAATCCAATTATTTAATTTTTTCGCTATTGAAACTGTTTGGTTAGTGATAGAATCATTCATAGTTATTGATTCATATTTTAGATTGTAAGTTTCAAGTTCAAAATTCCCAGTTTCTCCCTTACAATTAACATCAAATCTAATTTTTACTATTCCAGAGTTTTGTCCTTTTTTTACGGGAATATATTCTTCCTTATATTTTTGTTTTATAGCAAATAGTCCACCTTCATAATCTAAACCTGTTAGATAATATGGTTTAAGAATACCCATACCACATAAGTCTAATTCTCCAGATTTTCTATTGCAAGAAAAAAATGTTATGATTGTTAAGATGTAAATTAAATTTCTCAATGTTTCTCTCAAATGGTGTACAACGTTGTTGTGTAAGAAAAGTTGCGTATTTAAAGCATTAAAGTTAGTAAATAAAACACGAACCAAGAAAATCCGAGAGGATTTTCGTAAGTAGGCTTTTACCAGCAATTTTTTTTACACGGTGTTGTACACCGTTTTTTTCCTAAAGTTCATTAATTGTTTTTTCAATTTCCATTTGATAAACTTCATCAAATAATGCAACATAACTATCAGAAGTTTTATAACCTTTCGTTACTAAATCTAATGCTATATTCAGGTTTTTACGCCCAACTAATGAGTCATTAATTTCGATTTGAGCTAGACCTTTATAATAAAACGATTCAGCACTTTTATCCCATAACTTAATTGTTCTGTCGTAATATTCAATAGCTTTTTTTTGTTGACCTAATAAATGTAATGTTCTCGCTTTTTGAAAATAAATTTGATGAGAAATCCAGCTTTCATCGTGTTCTTTTAGTTCAGACTTAATTGCGTTATCAAATAATACTAATGCTTTAGAATATTCTCCTAATTCTTTATAGCATAGAGCTTTTGCATAAAGTATATTATCATCTCCGACATAATCAACAAAATCAGGTGTGAAAGAATCATATCTGTTTAAGTGAAATAAAGATTTTTCATAATCTCTATAATAATAAAGTAATAACCAACCATAATAACCATCTACTTCTTTTGGTTCTAATTCAGAAGCTTTGTCCAAATATTCAATTGCCTTATTATAATTACCATTCTTTGTGTTTTGAATTGAAACTACGTGATATTGTGAAGCATTAAAATTCTTGAGTTTTTTTATTGATTTTTCAATCATCTCATTACCTTCTTTATCATATCCAAACCATTGCATTTGTGAACCAATAGCATAATTAATTATGTAATATGGTTTTGGTTTAATTATAATAAAAAGTAAAATTAGTACAAGAATAGTACTTAAAAGTCCAAGTATGATTCGTTTAACCCATTTTATCATTTTGGTAATATTTCTTTAATTTCTCCATTAATTACTTTTATTGCTATAAATTTAAATGAATTAATGTTTTCATTATCATCATTAGTTCCTGGAATCCAATTATTTAATTTTTTCGCTATTGAAACTGTTTGGTTAGTGATAGAATCATTCATAGTTATTGATTCATATTTTAGATTGTAAGTTTCAAGTTCAAAATTCCCAGTTTCTCCCTTACAATTAACATCAAATCTAATTTTTACTATTCCAGAGTTTTGTCCTTTTTTTACGGGAATATATTCTTCCTTATATTTTTGTTTTATAGCAAATAGTCCACCTTCATAATCTAAACCTGTTAGATAATATGGTTTAAGAATACCCATACCACATAAGTCTAATTCTCCAGATTTTCTATTGCAAGAAAAAAATGTTATGATTGTTAAGATGTAAATTAAATTTCTCAATGTTTCTCTCAAATGGTGTACAACGTTTTGTGTATGAGCTGTGGCGTGTCTCGGTACGAACCATTAAAAGTACAAAACTGCGCTGGAATTTCCGAAGGAATATTCCAGATGAGCGATGACCAAGCAATGGCTTATACACGGTGTTACCTGCAGTTTTTTAATTCAGTTATTAATCTATTAAAGTGTTCAAATCTCGATTTAATATCTTGTGAATATTGGCTTGAATTCCATTCTTTATAAATTGGTAAATATTTTTCCACGTCATTTGTTCCGTTTTGCTTATCAGTCCAGTTTAATGCTAATAGCGCACCACTTTGTTCAAATTGCAAATCTTTTCGAGTCAAATAATAGTCAAGATATTTTTTTAAAAAACCAATTGAATTTTCAGTGTTAAAAGAGGCAAGTGCAAAACAATAACCTTCTCCAGCGTAGCAGACTTGACTTTTCAGAAGGTGAATTCCGATAATATTTTCTAATTCAGTATAATTTTGAATTGTTGCAAAGTATGCGCCAACAATTCGGGTTCTCCAATTAAAATTCCCTAATAATTTTTTTGCGATTTCGATATTCAATTCAGATTTGACTTCATTAAAGTCAGAGATAAATTCATTCTTTTTCGGGAATGACATATAAAATGGTAAAACCCATTTATTAATAAATTCCTTATCAATTTTAGTTTCGGACTCGTAATGTTCCAAATTTTCAAATGGACTTTTGTGTCTTACGGTTGCACCTGCGGAATGAAGTTCAATATTTCTCTTTGTTTGTTCGTCCATTGTTGGTTTGTCAAATTGCAGGTAACGTTGATGTATAAGATTAGTTGCGTGTTTTAAGCACTAAAGTTAGCAAATAAATCACAGATAGAAAGTCCGCGAGGACTTTCGTAAATAAGCTAAAACTAGCAATTAATTTTATACGGTGTTGTGTGTAGTACTTTATTTTTCAATAAAATTCAATTCAATAATTTCTTTTTCAAACTCAAATATGAATGTCATTTCTTGACTTGAATTTAAATAGCCAAACCCTTTAATATCTCTATGGATGTATTTGTTTTGCTCACTATAGCTGTAAATATTCTTTTTAGGTTTTTTATATGTTGCAATAATTGAATTGTTTGTTATTATTCCATTTATTGAGTGTTTTTCTTCTCCAATTTCCCAAGATATTTCTATTCTATTATCGTTTTGGGTAATTGTTATAGGTATCTTATTTAAATGCCATTTATTTGAACTTTTAATTTTAATTTTATTTGAAGTAAATATGGCATTACCAAAATGGTTAAAAAACCTATATTTTCTATTTGCTTTTTTTAATATTTTCTCTTCTAATTCCTTTTCCTCTTTTATTTTAGATTTAATCGAAGATACTGCATTAAAAACATTCTCGTGAGGATTTTCAAATTCCTCTGCTTTATTTAAATATTCTTCTGCTTCTTTTACAAACCCAAGATGAATTAATGAATATCCTATATTGGAAGCAGCTAAACTGTTTTTTAATTCGAATGACTTTTTATATTGCTCTATGGATTTAATTCCTAGCCCAAGATTTTTATATGCGACTCCAATATTATTTAAAGCATTTTGGTCTTTAGAGTTAAAGCTCAATAGTTTTTTATATAATAAGAATCCTAAATCTTCTAAATTATCTTCAGTTTCACTATAATTATAAGCTGAATCAAATAATAAATAAGTATTATTTGGTGATAACTCTAAAGCTTTTTGATATGCTACTGATTCCAATAACTTATTGTCAGTTTTTTTGTAGTAATTTGCTAAAGCTCGATATAGAATAGTTTTTGGTTCTTTATCGTTAATAGAATCTATATTTTTAATTATAATCTCTAGAGCTTCTTTTTTATTATCATTATCTAAATGGAATTCTGATATTTTTGAGATGCAATATGATTTTTGTTCATTATCTGTAGTTATTTCTAAAGCTTTATTAGCTAACTCAATTGCTTTTTTATAGTTGTTAGCTTCTTTATAAATTAAACTTAAATAATAAAGTCCAACCGATTTTTGTTCATTATCATTTTCTATAGCTGACGTATGATTTTCTAATTCAGTAAATGCAGAAGTATCGCCATAAGAATGTCTCCAATAATAATTTCGTATTATTTCTTCTTTTCTTTTCTTCGAGTTAGTTTCTGCCTTTAGTATTTTATCAAAAAAATCTTTTGCTTCATTAAATTTTCTTTCGGATAACGCTTCGTGGTATAAAATATGAAGATTGTTTTCTTTTTTTATTTCAGGAATTTCTTCATTGTCATCTTCTAATGATTCTCCTTTAGATTTTTCTTTCTCTTTATTAATTGTTTCATTCTCTTCTTTATTTTCTTTTCTATGAAGTTCAAATTCCGTTTGTCCTCTTTTTACTCTAACTTGTGTAAAGTTGCTGACAAATGACCAGATAGTTTTCCATTTTACTATAAAGATAATTATGAAAAAAACTACTAAAAGAAATTTCCACTGACTTCCGATAGTTTTAATTAATTCAATTGTATTTTTGTCCATTTAAATATCTAATTTTGTTTCTATCGGTATTACACACAACGGTTTTGTGTATAACTTAGTTGCGTGGTTTAGCGACTAAGTTAGCAAAAATTGACCGAACCCGAGAAAATTCCAGCGGAATTTTCGTAAGTAATCTAAAAAAAGCAATTAATTATACACGTTGTTAGCTTTTAGTGCTTTTTTGTTCGTTTAGTAATTTATTCCGAATTTATGTTTTTTCGATAATTTTCGTTTTCAAAGTTTGAGTAAATTCCGCAGTTTTCGATTCCGTAAACTTGCTCAAATTCCGCAATATTTAAATTCAGATTAGAGTAAGCAATTCCGCAACTTTCTAAATTCCGATTGCGTGAGATTTCGAGTTTCCAATTCAGTTTAAGATTCCGCAAACAAGCTAAAAAATCAAGCGTAATTCAATTCAGAGTTTGAGTGAGCAATTCCGCTGTTGTATTTCATTCCACATTTGAGTGATAATTCCGAAAATTTTTGAAATTCGACACACAGTTTTTCTAATTTATCTTATTTAAAATTCTAAAAAAAAATCGAAAAATAAACCAGGCTTTTTTCAAACCGCAAACTTGCTCCAGCATTAAAGCTAACGTGTTTATATATGGTTTGTTGCGTGGTTTAAGCAACTAATTTAGTAAATAATTACAGACAAAGAAAATCCGCGAGGATTTTCGAAAGTAGGCAAGAAGCCAGCAATAAATTATATATGTTGTTGTGCGTTCGTTTTTATTTTTCGTTCAGTTTGTTTATTGTTTCCAAAAACCAATCTTCATTAACTTTTTTCAATTTTTTATTCTCTATGATTTTCTTTTCCAACAATGGAATGAAATCTTTATCATTTAATACTTCTATAGATTCTAAAATCAGCGAACCATTTTCGTCAATGTTTTCAAGTTCGGTTTTTAAAACATCTTTTATTTTTTTGTCTTTCCTTTTTGTTAAGCCTGAAATAGCTTCTAATCTTGTAATTTGGTCTTTGTCTGAAACTCTATTCCATAATGCAATTCTGATTTCTTCGCTATCGTTGTCAAGTTGTGTTCCAATTCCAAAAGTTGCCCAATTTCTGGTGTCAGAATCTTTGTCATTAGATAATTCAATTAAAGTTTTTATTGCACTCTCATTTTCCAAACAAGAAAGCGCAAGAGCTAATTCAAACCTTACATTTACAAACTTGTGATTTTTGTATTCTATTAATTTTAATATCTGTTTCTCACTTAAATTCTCATTATTATGACTTATTGAAGATAAAATTGCTGAAATTACTTTTGGTGATTTCTCTTTTTCTAATAATTCAAAATATAAATCTACTGTTTTTTTTTGCTGAAACCTTGGGTCAAAACCTAATTGAGCTAAAACATAAATTCCAATAATTTGTTCTTTTTCAATTTTAGAGTTAGCAAGTTTGAACGCTCTATTATAAACTTCTTTATTCGGTCTTTTTCTTAATTCTCGGACATTCTCCCAAAATGTTTTTTGCGTTTTATTATTCAGCAGTCGAGTGAATATTTTTTCAGATGTCCATTTTTTTCGACTCATTTTTCTTTTTTCGAGAGTGTTGCTTAAATGACGCACAACGGTTTTGGCTAGGCTTAGTGCGGGAAGAAAATCGCCAAGATTTTCGAACACGGACTAAGCTGAAGCTTTTTGTTTGGTTTTGTTTCTTTGGTTTTCACAAAGCCAAATCAACAAGATTTGGCGACTTAGTAAATATACACAAAACTTTGAGAAAGCACAGAACCCGCATTAAGTTTAGCCGGTGTTGTAGTACGTTTTATTAGAATTTATTGATTTCGGATATTAAATATTTTTCAAACTTACTTACACCTTTTCTGATCTTAAAGAATAGTATTATATATAGAATTAAAATTATTAGTATTGGGAGAATAAAATTTGCTACCAATATATTCCATAAAACAAATGACATAACTAAAGTCCAAACAATAATAAACCAATTCCAACCAATAATTTTTATTTTTAGGCTTGTTTTATTTTTAGAATCTTTCATTACTCCACAAGCACTTGCAAATGTACTTTCAGAAAACAATTGACGACTTTTCCTCAACCAAAATTTTTCAGAATTTACATTCCCATAGAATTCTTTTCTATCATTGTCTAAAACATCTAAAAAGATTAATCCATTAGGTTTTACTTTTTGTTTTAAACATTTAATAAATTCAGATTTTTCTATTTCAATTGTTAAATTAATTTTCTTTATTAACCCCAAAAACTCTAAAAAACTTTTCATTTTAATTTATGTTTTATTCAGTGAATTCTTAAAGGATTGTTCAATGTTTTCAATTCTAGTTTTAATAATTAACTGATTTATCCAGTAATTTGTTATCATTAAAATCATAGATATAATTATTCTTGTATTTATTCCAGCATTATTTGCCCAGAAAAATATATAAGTACTTATTCCTATTAGAAAACATTTAAATATTACAGAATCTAAATTAATTTTCCATTCACTTGAATTAAATTCACCACTAATTGTAGGTTTAAATCTCGGATAATTAGTTTTAATTAAATCTTTAAACTGAATTTTCTCTTCATTAGTAACTTTCAGATTATTATTCTTTAAAATGTAGATGAATATGTCTCTATTTGATTCAGTTATTTGAATATTTAATTTTCATTTAATGTACTACAACGGTTTTGGCTAGGATTAGTACGGGAAGAAAAGAAGCAGAGCCTTTTCGAACACGGACTAAGCCGAAGCCTTTTTTTTGGTTTTATTTTTCTTATTACAAAGCCAAATCAAAAAGGATTTGGCGACTTAGTAAATATACACAAAACTTTGAGAAAGCATTAAAACCCGTATTAATTTTAGCCGGTGTTGGCCAAAGTTTAATGCTAATTTATTTTAATAAAAATTTGTCTCGGTCAATCTTATATTCTTTTGTAATACCATCTAAATCTTCAAAGAATTTTTCAAATGAAGCAGTCATATTATCTTCTTTGTTTTCATCTATAAACTCTGATAATAAATTTAATAAAGGTTTCATTTCCGTTTGTTCTAATTCTATCAACTTATCTATACAAGAATCTGAGGTGATTAATGATAACTCATTATCCTTATCTTCAACCATTTTATTATAATTCACAATAGCAATTGAAGGGTCAAAAGTATCTATTAGAGAAGTATAAAACTCTGTAAATCCAGGGACAAAATCTTTTTCGTAAATTTTTTCAAATGAGGTTACAATTAGTTTAAAAGGACTTTCTTTAAATGGATTTAATGATTTTAATAAACTTGCACTATTACAAACAGCAAAGAAAACACATAGTTTGTTTTTGTACATTATGTTAATTGGTCTTAAAGATTCCAATAATTCTTTCCATGAATATTTTTCTCCACTAATAAATTGTAAACCATAATCGTTTCCATGCATATCAAAATGAAAAAAACAGTATTTCTTTTCTTTTAAAATTGATTCAATTACCTCAAAATGTTTTTTAACAAACTCTTCTTTATTTGAAATATGGAAATACTTCTGTTTTATGTTTTCATTTGTAAATAGTTTATACTTAATAGTTCCTTCACTTAGTTCTTTAGCAGTACTTTCTTTTTTTACAATTGAATCATATATTACAATTTCATACATTTTTTTCTATTTTGGCCAACGTTGTTGTATAAGATTAGTTGCGTGATTTATGCACTAAAGTTAGCAAATAAATCACAAATAGAAAGTCCACGAGGACTTTCGTAAGTAGGCTAGAACCAGCAATTAATTTTATACGGTGTTGTGCGGTCGTGCTTTTTTCTCATTTTCTTTTTTCTTTCAATAATTCTAGAATTGGAGCATTTTCAATGTTTTTAGGAATGATTGGTTTGTCATCTTCGGTAATTACCACACTTTCAGGGTCATGAATTCCAATCTCCCAAGCATTAATAAATTTCAATTTGGTTTTAAGTATTCCTAATTCAGGAAATGGTTTTACATTAAAATTTTCATCAAAATGAGCAGGAATTAATAAGTACTTATTAAAATATTTAAATCCATTCATAAGATTATCTAGATTGGTACTGTTTGTAGGTTCCATTCTATGAAATCGAGAAGATAAAGTAACAAAACCACCATTTTTAATTTGATTTTTTTTAATATTCTTACTTACTAAAACTTTATACCAATATGGTTTATCTTTTCTAATTCCTTTAATTATTGTTATAGAAATTGTTTCCTCTTTATCAATTTGACCGTATTCCTTTATCCAATTTTCAAATATTTTTTTTCCTGCCTCTTCATTTTCAAAAGTTAACATAATCCCAAATGGGTTTGGTTGTGGCATTGCCACAAAACCAAAAGCTCTCCATGTAGCTTTGTCCCATAAATAAGTATCAATTATTGTTTCTGCTGTCATGTTTTTATGAGTTACAGAATTGAAATCTGGTTTTCCTTTGTTATTTTCATCTTTTTCCAAATTAGATTTTGAAAATGATATAGGATTTGAAATTCTTTTTAAAGGAAAGTTTGTATTGCTTTCTTTTACCCAATTTTTTAAAAAGAATTTTGGGTCTGAAGTTAAGGTGTTTGTTAAGAAATTTTTATGTTCAACTATTAAAGTTAACCTTTCATGAACTTCATCATTTTTGTATAAATTCTCAAAAAACTCTTTATAGTCTTTAAACATGTAGTTACTTCCAATAATTAAAGGTATAAGTTCGTCCATTAATTCAGGAATATCTTTTGAAGTATACTCATAATTTTGATTAATGAATAAGTCAAATAAATTTTTACTCTCATGTTTTATTTCAAAAAAATTATCTAATTTCTCATATTTAATATTTAATGTGATTTTTTCAGATAATGGAAACGCATCTTCAAAAGCAGTTGCTAAAAATGATTCCAAATAAGCAAAAATAGTTTCTCCTAAAATTAAAAGCTGTATATCATCTTTTGAATTAATGATAAATTTTATTCCTAGTATTCTAGTGTAAGAGGTTATCTTATTTTTATTTAAAAAATTAGTCTCAAAAGCCATTTGTTCTACAAAAGGTTGGTTTGCTAATTTATTATAGAATTCTTTGAAGTTTTCTTTTGTATATGAAGGACTTCTAGACTCGTTAATTTCTATTAAATCTTCATATCCCAATAAATATAAAACAGAATCAGCACTTAGCCAAAGTTCATTTTTAGTTAAAATATCTGATAAATCTGATAATTCTTTGAAATTTTCAAAGTCAGTATTTAATAACCTTGTAGAAAGACAACCATCTATAATGTTTTCAATAGACATTTCTTCATTTTCTAAATTTATTTCTGATTCGAAATAATATTTTATGACGTTAAATAATTCATACCAACTTAGTAATATAGGAATACGACCAAGTATAACTTCATTTTTTAAAATTTGTTCAATACTGTTATATAATCTTCGATTAATTGTACCCGTAGTAAAGAATTCATTTATATAAAGGTTAATTGCAGAAATAACACAATTATTAGCAGCCCAATGTAAACCTAAATTCGAATAAGCTTCACTTAATAACATTAAGCAAAAATAAAATTCGTCTTGTGTTTCTTCTTTAGCTAGCTTTCTTACAGCTTTTCCAAAGAAGACTAAACTTTCTTTATTTAAATCGTTCTTTAATTTAGTACTTCCTCTATTCAAATAAATTTTAGCAGAAGCTAATTCAGAGACTCTGGTTGATTCTAAATCTGCAAGAACATCAATTAACTTGTCAAACTCTTTATCGTTTGGTAAAAGTTCGCTATAAATATCAATTGTGCCTTTTAATTGTTCAAATGGTATATCTAAATGGTGTTGACTTATTTGAAAATAGTTTTGCAAATTTATAACCTCCTTTGATACTAATCTTTCATCATTTAGTTGGTTTGAAATATTTATAATACTAATATAGAATTTACATAGTAATGCCGTTGAGAGTTTGTTTTTATTTTTACTGCATTCCTTTAGTAATTTTAAAAACTCAACTTCCTCACTAGAGAAGTTAATATTGACGTAATCTTTTACTTCATTAATTTTAGAAATTGTTTTTAATAAATTATAAAGATTTAAATGTAATTCAAGATTGTTTAGATTTGGTTCTTTATTTACAAGTGTTTTAAATTCAATATATTCCTCATAAAAATTATTATAATCGTCATACCAATTCAAATACGTCCAGGCTAATTGATAATGGATTCTTATTTTTTGCTGAATACTACTTAATTTATTTACAAACCTTTTCGCTCTTTCGAATTTTCCGACAACTTCTGTCTTTGGCAATTCTAACATTCTAGATAAGATGGCGCTTTCTAAACAATCTTCTACCAATTGAAAGTCAACTTCGAAAGTTCTTTCTGAGTTATTTATTGTTTCTTCAATTTTAGATAATTTTTCTATTCTTATAGAGTCATTTACACCTATTTTTTTTTCTTCTAAATGTACCGATGATAGGTTTAAACTTTCAATTACATCATTTAGTAGGTTGTTACTATAAACTTTTTCAATTATCCATTCAGCATCAAGTATAATCAATTCAATTCCATGTCTTTCATTAATCAAGTCTTGAGTATCTTTTTTATCCTTGCTACGAATCTTTTGATTTGAAAAAAAATAAGCTTTTGTGTAACCTCTTTTTGTTTCAATTATTTTTTTTACATCTGATTTAACTTTTGGTTTCCAGTCTTTTTTAGCACTTATAGCAAAAGCCCAATTCTCATTTTCGTTCCACTTATTATTACTTATAAACCATCTATCAGAAATATAACTAGAAACTGGATATGTTTCTGAATCTGTTTTCCCATCTCCACCACCTGTTGGTCCAACTTGTGGGATTAAATTAGGAGTAATTAATTTTTCAGCTAATCTGCGACAAAGGTTTTCAAAACTATCATGTTTTTGGTTCGTAGAGATTTGACTTATTTCGAAAGCCAATTGCTCTTTAGTTAATAGAACTTTAGATTCTGTTTTAGAATCTGAAAAAAAATCTGGTCTTCTATTTCTATAAAATTGTGAAGGAGTTGGAAATTTTTCTTTTTTGTTCATATTTGTACATGAGTGAGTTGCATGCCGCACAACGTGTTTGTATATGGTTTGTTGCGTGGTTTAAGCAACTAATTTAGTGAATAATTACCGACCAAGAAAGTCCGCGAGGACTTTCGTAAGTAGGCGAGAAGCCAGCAATAAATTATATACGGTGTTAGCCAATCGTCTTTTATCGATATTTGTCAATTACAAAAGATAAATTCGTGGTTTGTTTCATAATTCTATATTCATTTGAAAGTTCAGTCCAAGCTAAAACTTCGTAAATAAATATCCAAAATCTATCAAAATCATATTTTAGTTTTCTTGCAAGCTTTCTATACTCAACTAATCGGTTTCCTAATTTCTTTTCATACAAATAGGCGAGAAGTAAAAATATTGCATCTTCTGATTTCTCTGCATCTGTTCTCAAGTTAGTAACTATTCCATCAAGCTCAAAATCATATTTTAAAGCCCAAAAAAGTGTATATGAATTAGCTTCGTAAAATCTTTTTTTCGTTCCGTAACGATATATGTTTTCGGAAATCTTTTTTATCTCACTTTTTGCAATATTATGAGGCTCAAAAACATATTCATCTAAAAGGTGAATTAGATAAGGGAATAATAAAACAAGATGATGTATTTGATTTATGAAATATTTCTTGGCATTTATTCCGATATGCTTTTTAGCAATAATCTTAATAGCATAATTTAGAATTGCACTATCCTTATTTTCGTCTAAAAATAGTTGTACTACAAAATCGAGAAAAGATTTTAACTCTTTTAATCTCAAAGATTCTTTACCGTTTGTTTGGTATGTGTTTAGGAATGAATAATTATTTAATTTATTTACCCAATTTTTTACACTTGCCAATGGAAGAGGAATAATTTCAGATTTTTTATCGTTTAGTTTTAATTCATATTTTTTTAGTTCTTCTGACAAATCAACTATAAAATTTTCCGCTTCTTCGAAAGAAGCTACGTAGCAGGAAAAATCATCGATATATCTTATATAATTGTAACCTTTATCAACCAAAGCTTTGTCAACTTTTGCAAGAATAATTTCGGATAATAAATTAGAAACGTGAGGTCCTATTAAAACTCCATTTGTTTCTCCAAATTTTACATTTCTTGTATAAAAGTCTAATTGATTAAACCATAAAGCTTTATTTCTATTCGGTCTTAGTTTGCAAAAGTTTTTACCTTTTAATGCCCAAGGTATAGAATGGCTGTATATACTTGGAAAAAAATTTGAAATGTCAGCATTGACCAAATATTTGCTTGTGATTAGAAGCTCTTGCTCTGGCGAATCGTCTTTCTCATAATTCTTATAATTCATTTCAAATAAAGCACAGTTATCATCCATTTTTCTAAGATGAATACGACTTACTTTATGTGTCTGGTTTCTTGTCTCAAATTGAAAGAATTTTTGTATTCTATTCCATTCTTGGGATACAGAATAACATAAATTAGTATACGCAAATGGTTCAGGTATCGCCATTGGTCGAGGAACATTAATATTCCTCATACTTGAATAACGAACATAGTCTTTATCTTTAACCGTTGTAATTGGTAAAGCTAAAGTTTTTGTGTAGCTAAGAAATTCAACACTGGTTAAGAATTTAGGGATTTTTTCAGCAAACATTCCGCAACCAATTAGTCCATCGTAAATTTCGTTTGCTGTAATTTCTTCTGTATAGTCTGAATATGTCACGGTGTTTTTTAGATGTTGGCTAACGTTGTTGTATAAGCTTTGTTGCGTTGTTTAAGCAGTGAATTTAGTAAATAAAGCACGAACGGCGAAATTCCGAAGGAATTTCCCAAGTGAGCCAAAACTAGCAATAAAGTTTATACGGTGTTGGCACCAGTTATTTATTCATTCTTGTAATTCACTATTTTATCTACTGAAATTCCTTTTCCGTATTTTTCTATTGTTGTAAAAAATTCAAGTGAATTAAAAATTGGTTTTATATTTTTCTCATTTTCAGGGTGAATAATTTTATAATCATTTTCGTTTTCAAAATATTCTCCTAATTTTTCAATTATTGTTTCATATTTTATTAAACCACTTTCTTCTTTTGTTCGAAATAACTTTTTTATTCTTTTTTGAATTAAAACAAAATCTACTTTTGGCAATACAAACGGAATATGTTCAGGCCAAACGCATAAAGTTTCTACGTTTTCAGTTCCTTTTTTATTCACGTAGAAAATATTCGGGACAAAATATTCTTCTGTTAATTTTTCTTGAAGTTCGTTTTTATTGTAACAGAATTTCCAACAATAATTGGATTTTTCCAATTCCAAATAATTCAGTTCCCATTCTTTAAAATAGGATTTACTGATTTTTTCATTTGATGTTAACCAACTTTTTAATAAATCTCCTTTTTTATATTTTATAGGTTCTCCCTCTGCTTGTGGATCAAGAACAAAAAGGTCAAATTTTTCTATTAATTTATCTACTAATTCAAAACTTTCAATTCCGAAAAAGTCTGGTCTTACATAATTTATATTAAAACATAAATTAGTGTCTTTTAAATCTCCAAAGTCATTTTCTTCTTCATTTTCACTTTCTTCTGGTTCATAAGTTTCAAATAAACAAAAAACTCCTGTAGTTTCGTTTTCATAAACTATTTGGTCTTCTGTTTTACTTTCCAACATTGGAATAGTATTTAAGAATTCAACCATTTCAGAAGCAGTTACGTTATTGTTTCCTTTTTTGTAAAAGTTTAAATCAAAACTCATTCAGTTCGTGTTTTTAATTGGTGCCAACGTTGTTGTATATGGTTTGTTGCGTGTTTCAAGCAACTAATTTAGTAAATAATTACGGACAAAGAAAGTCCGCGAGGACTTTCGCAAGTAGGCAAGAAGCCAGCAATAAATTATATACGGTGTTGTAAAATCGTACTTTATTCACTCTGTTTATTTTTCACAAAATTTATGTGCCAAATCAGCCTTTTATAAGAACCATTATCTAAAGCTCTTTGACCTGTCAACATACTTGTAAAGAAAAAAGCGTTATTCTTATAAACATAAGTTCCAAAATCTTCGTTCCACACAAAATCATATCCAATCCAATGAACGCTTTTATTGATAGGTTTTTCCGTATGATATTGTCCTAATAATTTTCTCGCTAAAGTGTTATTAACGACAAATATTCTCGGTTTGTTTTCGTCAATTAATTCGTCAAGTACAATTTTAGAAATCATACATTGCTTATAAATAAAATCTTTTCCTCGTTCCGTTTTTAATAATCCAGCAACTTTCTTTTGATTGGTTTCTCGATTATAAAGTAAATCCATATGTCCCCAATTCATTCCAGTTTTTTCGGCAACATCAAAGAATTTTTTGAAATAGCGATAATCAACGTTAACATCATAAGTCAGTTTATGAAATTCGCAGTTTATATCATTTTTTTCAATTAGCCTTTCTTTAACTTTATCAGTCATTGATGGATTAATTCCGATAAAAATTAGTCCATCATTTGGAATTTCTGCAATCGAATTTGGTGAAAATTGACAATATTCCTCATTTTCAAATTCTCTCCAAAGAGCGTTTATTTTTTCTTTTACTAAAAGTTCAATGTTAATCACAGTATTTTTGGGGTATGTTTTACAACGGTTTTGTGTATGGTTAGTTGCATGTTTAAGCAACTAATTTAGTAAACAAAAACGAACGCAAGAAAATTCCGAAGGAATTTTCCAAATAAGCAACGACCAAAGCAATTAATTATACACGGTGTTGTAACTAGTACTTTATTTTTTCAGTTTTCCAATTTTCGTTAATCGGCTCCATTTTTCCAATATTTCCAAAGTCAAATGTAATTCCTCCATCTTTTTCCTCTCCGATTTTCAAACAAACTATCATCAGGAATATTTCATTTATACTTTCTTGGTCAGTCGTGATTATTCTAATTTTGTCGTGATAAAAAACTTCTACAAGGGATTCGTCTAGTTCCGCAATTTGATTTCCGTTCTTAAAAATCGATTTTTTTCGGCCTTTATGAAGTTTAATCTGAAACTCGTTTTGCTCAATTTTCATTTCATAAATTGAGTGCCACTTATTTTTCGCTTTCAGTTCAATGTGTTTTTCGTTTTCGCTTTTAATAGAATAAGTCATATTCCATTTCCATAAACTGAATTTTCGTTTAATTGAATAAATCAGTTTTTCATTCCGATTAAAAATTTCCGCTTTATATTTTCCAAATAACATTGACCAATTTCCATACAATATTATTCGGCTATCTCCTTTTTTTGATAGCTCAAATCTATTGTCAAATTGTTCAATTATAAATTCCATTTTGGGTCTGCTTGGGTATTAGTTACAACGTTTATGTATAAGAATAGTTGCGGGTTTGTATGCGAGGAATTTCCGAAGGAAATTCAGACGTTACAAACACGTAACGACCTTTGATTAAGTACTTAACCGCAATTATTTTTATACGGTGTTGGCAACAGTTTTTATTATTCAGATTACAGTATGTCGTTTAAATCTTGTCTTCCGACAATTGCCATTATTTCAACAACGTCATTATTTATTTTATAGTAAATACTATCTATTCCGCAAACACATCTTCTGTAGTCTTTTTTTATATAATCAACTGACTCGAATGAAAAAGGCCTTTGGGAAATAATTTCAAAATATTTAAAGAATGATTCAAAATATTTATCCGCTTGAGTCATTCCAAATTTTTTAACTCCATAGTGATGGATTCGGATTAAGTCATTTTTAGCTTCGTTACTTAATCGATATTTAGCCATTCAGTAAAGTTTTTGATTGAGCTAAAATTTCATTTTTTGATTCGCTTGTAAATCCGCTATTTTCAGCTTTTTCCAATTTAGTTCGAATCCAATCAATTTCGACTTGTTGTTTTCTAGCTTGTCTAATTAAATCGTTTACTAATTCGCTTTTGCTTGAATATTCTTTTCCATTGACTTGTGCTTTCAGCCATTCGTCGTTAGGTTCTGTAAATGATATACTTTGTCTTGACATAATTAAATTGTTTGGTGTAAATATACATCAATTTAGAATCATCTCCAAATTGTTGCCAACGTTGTTGTATAAGATTAGTTGCGTGATTTAAGCACTAAAGTTAGCAAATAAATCACAGATAGAAAGTCCGCGAGGACTTTCGTAAACTGGCTAAAACCAGCAATTAATTTTATACGGTGTTAGCAACTGGCTTTTATTCTTTCCGAAATTCGGTCATATTCTTTTTCTCCGAGTTCCGATATGATTTTCTCTTTATTTGACTCAAAAATATTCTTAAAATTTAGAAATACAGTTGAGTTTTTATTCCAAAATTCAGTTGGTATTTTTGAAACAGAATCTAACAAATCTCCCGCATATAAATCTCCTTCTATAACTATATTCTGTTCAAGTTTTTCTAATGCTATTCCAATTAAAAATTCAATTCCTATTTTTTGAGAAATCAGAAGCCTTATTTGTTCAACACTTAATTTCGATATTTTAATTTTTCTGTATTCAAAACATCTTTTAATCAGATTGGTCGGAAATTCAGATTCCTCTTTCCAATAATCATTTTCCAGCTCTTCAATCGATTTTGAATTAGTCCTCATTCCAAACTTTATTAAATTCTAATTCGGTTATTTCAAATTCAGAGAATTCGTCTAAATCTAATTCTTGGTCTCCAAGTCCGCCAAAGTCATCTTCCATTTTTGTTTGGTCATATTTCAATATTTTTCCGCTTGCATAAACTTCCATTTGTTTGGTCGGAAGTCCAGAATTATCGGTTTCAAAGTACCAAATAGATTTTCCCCAATCATCAAATTCATCTCCACGTGATTCTTCCCAATTTCGTTTGTAGTACTTCATTGTCTTGGTTGGTTCAGCTTGTTGCTAACGGTCTTGTATATGGCTCGTAGCGTGCAAATTAGCTATTTCCTTTCGGTTGAGCACAAGCCAGATTTTTAAATTTTACTATTTATCTTTTTTATTGGTAATCGTCAAATTTAAAAATTTGGCGACTTTCCAAATATGCCTTAACTTCGTTTAAGCAACTGACAAGCTATGAGCTATATACGTTGTTGTGCGTTCGTTTTTATTCAATTACTTTTTCCATAAAATCATTAACAAAAGGACTCAAGTGATTGTCTAAATATTTTTGAAGTCCATCTTTAGTTACAAAATCAACTAGATATTTGTCCTTATATTTTTTAGAATCAATATCTCTTGTAAATGAAACGAATTCAGTTTCAATAAGTTCATTCGTTGAATTATGTGATTCGATTGCGTAAATTTCAGAGTTCAAAACAACTAAAGGGAAGTAGATAAAGTAATTATTCCATTCTCCATTTAGCATTTTTCGGTCTTTATCTTTATAATACTCAAGACATTTAATTAATGGAAATAATAAACTGTCATAAATTCCATCGTGAAATGCATTCCAATTTTTCCCTTTTCGAACAATTTTACAGAACTGAACAGCTTTACTTTCAGATTTACTAAATGGAAAAACTTTGTCAAGTCCAAAATGTCGAAATGCAGGAATAACATAATAACTATTCGGTTTGTCTTTTATAGGCTCGTTAAACTCCTTTTTTGGAAATAAAAAATTTGGCGGGCAATACGATTTATCAATTGCGCTTTTATTCCTTTTTATAAATACAAATGGATTTTTATTTTTTTTACACTCACACATTATTGTAATTCCAACAGACACTTTTTTTCTTCATTCCAATAAATTCGTTTATATGCAAGAACATCTATTTCTCTTGAGATTTCTTCATCTTTATCTTTAAAAGCAGCGTTTGTTTTAATATGGAATCCATTTTTCTCTAAAATCGAACCTATTTCTTGTTCAAATAAATATCCTGATGCATTAACTGCACTTAATATTTCATCTTTATTTGGTTTGTCCATAGAGCTTGGTTTAAATGTCTCGTCCTGAAATATGGCTACAGGTTAAAATTTATTTTTAAGCTGATAATTTATATACCATATTCGGTGTTTTATAACCTAAAGATAAGTGTAATCTTATTTCGTTGTATAAATTAATTGCATTTTTTGCAGCTCTCTTTGCGTGAGCTTTGTTATCAAAGGTTTGGTCGAGATAAAACTCATCTTTTAGAATTCCATTTATGCGTTCTGCCATAGCATTTTCGTAACAATGATTTTCTTCAGTCATACTAATATTTATCTTTTTTCTTTTAAGTATTTGTGTATATACATTGCTACAATATTGTATTCCTCTGTCCGAATGATGAACAAGTTGTTTAATGTTTTTAGCTTGATAAATGGCTTTGTTTAAAGCTCTTACACAACCTTTTAATTCTAGGCTGTCACTAAGGTCGTAACCAACGATTTTCCTGGAATGCATGTCAGTTATTAAGGCTAAGTAACAAAAACCTTTTACTGTTCTAATATAAGTTATATCACTAACCCAAACTTGATTAGCTCTAGTAACCTCTAAGTCTTTTATGATGTTATTATACTTATAAAAACGATGATACGAGTTAGTAGTTCTAGCACTTGTTTTCTTTCTAAGAGTTAGCATTTGGTGTTTTCTAAGGACATTAAACAAAGTGTCTCTACCCACCTTAATATTGGCTTTAGTAAAATTTACATCTAATGATTTCACAAGTTTTCTCACACCTTCTCTAGGAAGGGATTTACGTCTTTTACTAACAATTTCAATAATCTGTTGTTCTAGTTTTAAACGATTATCAGCTCTAGATTTGTATTTATAATACGCATCACGTTTAAGTCCAAAACAATGAGTTATAGTGGTTAAAGAGGCAAATCCCTTAGATTTTTCTTTGGCTTTGGTTAAGGCTTTATACTTAGCTTTTTTTTTAGTTCAGCAACAGATTTATAGCCTAGATCTTCAGCAGCTACTTCAAGATAGGAATCTAATACCATGGTATCTAGATCCTTTTTAAGTAATAGTTTTTTAAGTTGCTGAATCTCTTTTTGAAGTGCTTTAATTCTAGATATTTCGTCTTTTGTTTCCACTTTTACTCTGGTGTTCATTAAGTCTTTACGATTATACTTTTTAATCCACTCATTAATCGTTGTGGGTGCAATAGAGTAGAGCTTACAAAGTTCGCTTTTTGTGTGTTTACCTTTACTGAGTTCATCAAGAATTTTTAGTTTAAAAGGTTCTGAATACCGTCTAATTACTTTGTCATTTTTGTACATAATGTTTAAAATTATGTAGCCTTTATTCAGGACGGGTCAAAATGACGCACAACGTTGTTGTGTAAGGAAAGTTGCGTAGTTTAAGCAATAAAGTTAGTAAATAAAACAAGAAAAAATAAAATCCGAAAGGATTTTCCTAAACAAGAAATTAGCAGTAATTTTTTTTACACGTTGTTGGCTGTAGTTTTTTCAAATTGTTCTTATCTATACAAAATTATAAAGTCATAAATATTTGTTATATTTGTTGTAAATATTTAATAATCAATATCATGAACGAGGAAATAATAAAAAAACTTTCAGAATTTAGCTTTCCTTTTATTACAAAAGATACTAATTCAGATGATTTAAATAAAATAAACAACCAAATTAAAAGGATTGAAAAGTCAATTCCAGAATATAAACAACTTATGAATTCAATTTTAAATGAACATAAATTATATATGATATATTCTGAAACTTACCTAAAAAATAAAGTAATTTAATTAAAAGAAAAACCATTCGTTTTTAACTTCTGTAACTGATATATTAATACTTTCTTCTGAATGTATTATTTCATTTACTGTGTAGTTTTTTTCTTTAAATATTATTTTTTCATCTTTTCTAGGTAAAAATTTTAATTCAATTTTACCTATTAATTCATTTTTTGGGTTTATTAATTTCATAGTTTTTAATTTTTAATGTATCTATTTCGTTTTTTAATAAAGATAATTCAATGTTCATATCGTTCAGACGTTTTTGGAAATCCAAATCACGTTCATTTTTTTCGGAAGATAATTTATTCAGTTGTTTTATATATTCTATTGTATTATCTGGTGTTGCCTTTAACGTTAGTACCGTTGTTGAAATGGATGTTATTAAACCAATAAAACCACCTAATAAAATGTATAGTAAATTGTTCTTAATATCGTTTTCAAGCCTTCTACTCGTAAGTGTTTTAATTGTTCCGTCTAAATCTTTTCCAGCTTTTATGTTTTCAAGGTATTTTTCAATTCCACCATCTTGGATTGCAAAAATTCCTTTTTCGTCAAGTTCATATGAATTAGATTTAGAAAACACTTTTGGTCTAATTAGATTCAGAGCTTTAGCAAAATTAAATGCTCTATTTCTAATTTTTGGAGTTCCTTTTGTTATAGAACAATTATTAAATTCAGTTAATTCACTTAACAGTAAATCAATTTCATTTTCCAACTCTTTAGGTAGTTCTAAATTCATATTTTATGTATGAGTAAGCAATTACTGCCAACGGTTTTGGCTAGGCTTAGTGCGGGAAGAAAATCGCCAAGATTTTCGAACACGCAACTAAGCCGAAGCTTTTTGTTTGGTGTTTCTTTGGTTTCACAAAGCCAAATCAACAAGATTTGGCGACTTAGTAAATATACACAAAACTTTGAGAAAGCACTAAACCCGCATTAAGTTTAGCCGGTGTTACCAACAGTTTTTATTTTATTTTCAATATTCTGATTGTTATAATCCTTTATAATTTTTTTTAAAATTTTCGAATCTTTTTTAAATGTTTTTTCAAATTTCTCCCAATTTATCAATGTCAGATGTTTTGGCATTTCAACAATTCCGCTTATTGAGTCCCAAAACGCATCCCAATTATTTCCATAAAATTCAGGAAAGTAAAGTCTTTCGGCAAAAGTTTCGTGCAAATGCTTAATATTCACAATTTCCCCAAGATCAATAACTTTGAATTCAGGGTTTAGTAATTCGTTGAGTTCTTGGTTAACGTTTTCTAAAATCCGTTTTCGATACCATTCTACAGGTTCAAGTTGTTTTTTCAGAGCGTTAGAATTCCATAGTTTATATTCCGATTCTATCAGGCAATTATCAAGCTCACTTTCATAACCTATTGCAAGTCCAATTGATAGAAACGGTCTTTTGATTTCCTCTTCTTGTTCGAGATATAACTCTCTTAATTTCCGACTTGCCAAAACAATCTCAATATTACCAGACTTAATATTTTTGAGTAATTCAATTGTTCGATACTTTTCAAATTCCTTCCAATCAAAATGTTTTTTGATGATTGATTTTATGAAATTTTTGATTTCTCTACTTTTAAAATTAAAGGCTAATAAATCAATGTAATTTTCTTCTGAAATTACGTTTTCAAGTTCTTTATTTTCATAAACCCAACTTTCAAATAATTCCAATGAAATATCGTTATTTAGGAATTGATAAAACTTGATTCTATTTGGATTTATCTTGTTCATTCAAATTGTTGGTAACGGTCCTGTGTATGGTTAGTTGCGTGTTTAAGCAACTAATTTAGTAAACAAAAACGAACGCGAGAAAATTCCGAAGGAATTTTCCAAATAAGCAACGACCAAAGCAATTAATTATACACGGTGTTGTGTGTAGTTTTTATTCTTCAGAAAATTTAGCTAAATATTCTCTTAAATAATTTCCATATTCCTTGTCCTTTGGAATCACTTTTTTATATCCCTCTAACATCTTTTCGGTATTAGTGGTAAAAAGAGCTTTTCGCTCATCTAACAATTCTTTATGCTTTTCTGTCTTTTTGTCTAAATCTAATTCTGATTCTAATTGTTCTATTTTAACATTATTATGTCTTAATTCGTGAAGATAAATTGAAGGAAGTCCATTCAAATTCTCAAGAGTTATGATTATTAAATCATTTATTAATTTAATCAACTCTTCGTCTTTAATGTACAATTCCAGCATAGCTTGAGCTGTTCTTACTTCACTATAAGTAAATTGATAATGGTGGATTTTCGAGAGGATTTCTTGATTGTCATAATCGTCAACTAAAGAAGGTGAAGATTCGGTTAAAAGCCCTATCCAACTTTTTAATTTTTTATGAAAATTAATAAGAGCTAATCTTTCATCATTCTTATGATTAATTTGAAGATTAGTAAGTAAATCAAGTTTTGCTTTTAGCGTAGCATTCTTTTCTATAAACTGTTGTTTAACAGATTCAACTTTCAAGGTTAAGTCTTCAATGTCTTCACTTGTTGCAATATTTTTCCCTTTTTCTTGAAAATAAGATTTAAATAAAGCCAAATAAAGGCCAATTAGGATTAAAAATATTTCTAATATTATTTCTGTATTCATAAGTTTCTCAAATTACACACAACGTGTTTATATATGGTTTGTTGCGTGGTTTAAGTAACTAATTTAGTAAATAATTACTGATAAAGAAAATCCGAGAGGATTTTCGTAAGTAAGCAAAAAGCCAGCAATAAATTATATATGTTGTTGTAAGTAGGCTTTTTAAACTTTCTATATTATTTTCATTACTTCTCTAAATATTAAATACAAAGAAAGTATAAAAAATATTATTGCACCTCTTACAGAGTAATATTTGAAACTTGAATTATTTTCCTCGTTTACTTTGTCATTTTTTATGTCAATATAAATAATTGCTATTGCAGTAAGCAAAAATATTACTCCAATTATTACATATTCAATATCAAATTTTTCTTTCAAATTGATAACTTTTTTTATTCAAAACCACGAGTTGGAAATGGGTTTAATTCTTTTTCCAAATTTTCTGAAATAGTTTTTAATTCTATATTATTTAATTCGCATTCTACATAATATTCTTTTTTGTCATCGGCATTTTTCGGTCTAGATTCTAGGTCAAAAATTATTTTTACTAGTTTTAAACTTTCATTAAATTTTGTTAATTCAAATTCGATATTTGGTTCAATGAAGGTTAGTCTTTTTGATTCAGGTCTTATATTATTTGATAGTTTCTCAAACCATTTAATTATTTCTTTAACTTCTTCCGTTAATAATGCTGGGTCAATGGTTTTCCATTTTCCACATTTACTGTTAATATTTAAGTAAATTAATAACCAATTCGAGTCGTATTCACAAGTTGTATTTTCGGGAAATTCATAATTAGTAATTTTGAACTCTACAGTTTGATTATCTATTCCTTTAAATATCATTTTTCCATTCCTGATTTCGTTTCACAGCTTACTTACAACGTGTTTGTGTATGCTTTGTTGCGTTGGTTTAGCGTAAATTTAGCAAATAAATACTGAATAGAAAATCCGCGAGGATTTTCGTAAGTTGGCTAAAAGAAAGCAATAAAATATACACGGTGTTGTAAAACGTTTTTTAAATTCCGATTATATCTTTTCTTGCTTTTTTTCTCCATTTCTTTCCATATTTTTTGTCCATTAATTCCGCTATTTTCTGATTGTAAAGTTCAATACATTCATAATTTGAAATTTCACAACCAAAATCATAATATTCAATTTTGTGTTTTTTCTCAAACTTATTGTCAGATTTAGTGTTTCCTATTGGTGCAATTGAACCAATTAATAGAAATTGTGGTTTTCCTTTTTTCCAATCATTTTCAGCCTTTTCTGAACTATAAAAACATTCTACTTTTAATTCAAAAGTTTTATAAGTTATACTTTCATTCGTTTTAACTTTAAATATTTGATTTTCATAACCAATCGCAGAAATTATGATATTATATTCTTTATTCGGTTCTAAATATTCAATAATAAATTCGCCAGATTCGTTAGGTTTACTTTTCGGATGTTCTTTTATATTCGGTTTTATTGAATATCCATACCAAAGAGTTTCCTTTGATAATTCAGAAATTACTTTTCCTCTTATTTCAACTTGTCCATAACTCATTCCACAAACTAATATTAAAATCAATTTGATGAAGTATTTTTTTATGTTCAAGATTTTCTTCATAATGTTTTACAACGTTGTTGTGTTATGGAAAGTTGCGTTTAAAGTGAACGGCTATTTTCCGCAGGAAAATAGAAGTTTACAAAAAAGCAACAAACTTTGGTTAAGCTAAAAATAAGCAATTTTTTATACACGGTGTTGTAAGCCGTTTTTTTATTTTATAAATGTCAATCCAGTTTCCGCTTTTATATGTAAATCCCCTTGTTCAGAATATTGTATTTCAATAATTCTATGTGAAGTTGACTTGTTTAATTCATTTATATAATTCGTAACTTTAATTATATCTATTTCCTCAAGATTATTATCTATAAAATTTTCCAATTCTATCCTTTTGTTTTCTGGTCTTTACTATAAGATGCATTTTTATTCTTTCTCTTTCAGTCATAATTTAATTGAATGTTTTTCTAATTATTTCACTTAATTTTTCAAGTAATTTTTCGTTTTCTTCCAATTTAGAATCTCTGACGAAACTAAAGTTATTTGATTTTACTGTAACTGTAGTTTCCTTATCATAACTAAAGTAAATGGAATTTAATTTTCCGTTTATTTTTAAAACATTTTTCAAAATATCTTTAAAAATTCTGTGTTCTTTTTCAGGAAAATATATCTGAAGTTCCAAAATATTCATTCTTAATTGGTCAATTGGAGTAAAGATGATTTTATCCATTTCTTTAGTATTAATCTTATATTCAAAAATAGGAATTACTGATAAATCGTTCCACATTCGTTCTGTTTTTGCATAGGAAGTGAAAAATTTATTTATAGCATTCAACCTGTGTTGTTGAAATAAATTGTGATTAATTTCTCTCTTGTTAGAAATATTGTCAAAAACTCTTTTTATGAAATATCCTACTCCTAAAAGTAAAAGAGTGAATTGACTCCAATAAGTTGTTAATAATTCTTGTATTTCCATTTTTCCTAAATTGCTTACAACGGTTTTGTGTATGGTTAGTTGCGTGTGTAAGCAACTAATTTAGCAAATAAATCACAGATAGAATATTCCGATGGAATGTTCGTAAGTCGGCAGTGAACCAAGCAATTAATTATACACGGTGTTGTAAAACGTTTTTATTCCTTTCTTACAACCTCACTTTTCACAGGTTCTCCTCTTTCTATGAATACATCATCCGCATAATAATTTAAAAATTGCATTGGAAGACCAATTCCTTCTAGATATCCAGATTTATTTTGTAAATGATAATGTAAATGTGGACCACCAGAGTTTCCGCTATTTCCGGCTTTGCCGACTTCTTGTCCTTTAACAACTATATCTCCAACGGAAACCATTATTGTACCTTTTTTAAAATGCGCCATAAGAGAATATTCTCCATTTAAATGGTCTATAATAATATAGTTACCTGCTTTTGTGTTTTCATCAATATCACTATTAACACTTCCAGGTATTGTATTATCATTAATATCATTTTCTAGAGCTATTATTTTTCCATAACCAGGTGCATTTAATCGTTTACCAAAGCAGTAATAATCTTCATTACTGGTTCCATCTCCAATAAAAGAGATACCATTTAATTTTTGAACACAATCTATAGCATATCTCTGATTACGATTTGAAAAATGATTGTTCTGAAAGCCTGTCCTTCCACCTTGATTTACATGCCATTCAGCATCATCTTCAAATGGTAATTCTAATACTGTTATTGTTTGATAATTTAGAAAAATATCTTCGTCTAATTCTCCTACATTACCAATTAACTCATCAGCACAAGAAGTTGCTATAAAAATAAAAGAAGATAAAAATACATGTTTTATTAATTTTGTAAGTTTCATAATTAAGTTAAAATTTATAGATTATTCCAAGGTTTATTTGATGTTGCAATTCTCTATAAGCGCTAGGAATTTGAAGTCTATTGTACATAAAGTCGTAGGTTATTTTTAAGTCAAAATATTTTGAAAGTACATAACCATACTTAAAGTTCCACTTCACACTTTGATAACGATTAAAGGATGCAACATTTCCACCATTATTTGTTATTCTAAGTAACACGAACGGAATTGTCAATTTTGAAGAGAGATACTGTTTTTCATTTAATTGATAACCAAAACGACTGGCAATACCAAATTCTTGATGTAAAGCTAGGTAATCAGTTCTATTATATAGAAAAGAAACATTTGTATAAGATTGTAATCCCAAATGGATAGAAAGCGAGTTTTTATTATGAATTTGTTTTAAATACGAGAAACTTAAATCTGCTTTAAGATACTCAGCATTTAAGCTTGGAATTCTTTCACTTTTCAACGCTGTTCTGTCAAAAAAGTCTAATTCTATTTCAAAAATGTTTTGTTTTTTACTCGTTCGTTCATAGTTTAATTTATAAATTATGTCTTTATAATCATAGCGTGATATTGGGGCAAATTCTAAATTTTTTAATGAACCTGAATTGTAACCTATAGAAAATTCAAGTTGATTCTTTTTTTTTGTTGTTTGCGAATATCCAATCGTAAAAAATACTACCAAAATGAATGTGGTTAAAGTTTTTTTTATTTTCATTTATAATTTCTAAAATTTTAGCCCTAATTGTAAGTCGAAAGGAAATCCTATCGTGAGGTTTCCAGTAAAATTGTTTTTAAATCCATATTCCGTACCTGTCGATATATAGAACTTTGAAGGCTGTTCAATATTTAAGTCTGGAAAATTTGTATATATAACTTTTCTTGATTGTACACCTAAAAATGTAGACCATTTATTTGAGATGTTGTGTTTTATCAAAATCGGAACTTCTAAAGTAACGAAATCAAGATTTTTTCTAACTGAAAGACCATTTTGAAGAGTTAAATTGTTTAATAGAGAGATGTTATTAAAAACACCAACTTTGAACAGATTATCTTTAATTTCAAATTGCGATTCTTCTTGAGATGAAGCAATGGTTGTATATAAACATAGAAATATTATTAAGTTTTTCATAGTATTATTTATTTGACGGGTCAAAATGTTTTACAACAAGGGATATCATACTAAAAGGAATAAGTAGTAATCGAATTAAATTCATATACAGTAGTCCAAATTTGGTTATAAATTATTTTAATTATGGCTCGAAACTAAATGAAGTAAACATATTAAAAGTCTCAATACCTTAAAACAATACAAATCCGTACTTATTTATGCGCTTTACGGTATGCATTTGGTGTCATTCCTGTTGCTTTCTTAAATGCATTGTAAAATGTTGTCTTTGAAGTAAACCCCGATTCTAACCCTATTGCTAAAAGACTGTAATTTTTAAATTCAGAATCTAAAATCATTTCCTTAACTGCTTCTACACGATAGTAATTTATATAATTTGCGAAATTTTTTCCTGTAATTGTATTTACTAATTTAGAAACATAACCTGAACTTATTCCTAATTTTTCAGCAACTTTTTCCCTATTTAATGTACTGTCTCTATAAATTTGATGATTTTTACAAAGTGCTTCAAGTTTTATGTAATAAAGATTCTCTGTTGTAGGTGGTTCTAAATTATTTGAATAATTCACTTTTTTAAGATTAGTATCTATAGATAGGTCATTATCGCTGAATGAAATCTTGTGAGTTAATAATTTATTGATACCTTCTTTATCTTTCGCTAATCTATATTTAAATAGACCAAAATATGCTGTCCAATGGATTACGAATGTTCCAAATAAGGCAAGAAGTTTCATAAAAGATGAAACGTCATATTCAAAAAATAAACCAAGAATAATTGCTAATACCCAAGAAAGCAATAATACAGAAACCAACGTCCATAAAATTGTAATCCATTTTTTTTCTTGCGTGTTGTTCGAAAATTTAATGAAACTATATGTATAGATTAAGATACCAATTATAAATGGTGGAACTATAAAAATTCCTATAAGTTTTAAAATTCCTATTACTCTATCAACTGAATTTGGAATATCATAAAAATCAGCAATAGTATCAAGGTCACTAAAAATATTGATGAAGGCATAATATATAAAAGGGACAAATAACCATCGAGTTTTTTTTGAATGTCGTATAGGATGATTTACTTGGTGCACAGTAAATAGAAAAATAAAAACTGGAAAAATAAAACCCCATTCTATATTATCAATAAAACGTAGCACGGGTATAGTGTTATATATTTCTACTATTTCGAATACAAGATTTAATAAAAGAAGCGATAGTGTAAATATGGCGTAGGCCAAATATTTATTTGCATTGCTTTTAAATAAGGGCGATTTTAAAATAATTATTCCTAGTACTATTCCTTGAAAAATCGCAATATTGAGAAGTGTTATATAAATCAATTTCTAATTGTTTAAAAATATTGTCTTTTATCTTAAATGAATCAAGTCAGCTGATAAAGTGGAAATAAATATACTTCTTGTAGAATATAAATTATGAAAATATATCTTAAATGTTTGTTATAAATGTTTTACAACGTTGTTGTATAAGCTTTGTTGCGTTGTTTAAGCAGTGAATTTACTAAATAAAACACGAACGGCGAAATTCCGAAGGAATTTCCCAAGTGAGCTATAACTAGCAATAAAGTTTATACGGTGTTGGCATTAGTTTTTTTACTTTCAATTTCATTTTTCCAATTTTCAAAGTTAATTTTATTCATTCCTTTATTTAAAATCAGATTAGAATTCTTTTTCAGTTTCGTAACTATTGACTTATGATTTGGTTTTTCATTGGTAAAGTCCCATTCAGTTTTTAATCTGCCATATTCCCAAAAATTATATTCATCTTTTATTGGATTTTGTAATTTATTAAGATCGTAATTATTCATGTGTTTTCCATTTATTCTTGGGTCAAAGAGAATAATTCCATAAACACAAGGAAATCCTTTTTCATTTCTCCAATTATAACCAACAATTACTGTAAATCCATTAATTTTTCCAATTAAATAATCTTTTTTGTGTTTAAAACCAATTTTCATTAATTCCGTAAAAGGATATTTTTTTAATTCATTTACTCTCTTTTTTGGCCCAAAATAAACATCATAAATATAATAAAGTGTTCCTAAAAATATAGAAACTCCAAATATTAAGTAAGTAATATTTATAATTCCATTTATATTGAATTTTCCTGATATTATAAATGAAAAAAGAAACACCAATAACATTGATGAAAATGAAATTATTGCTTTTCTGTAATATTCAAATATTTTCATTTTTTAATTAATGCCAACGTGTTTGTACAAGGTTAGTTGCGTGGTTTAAGCACTAAATTTACTAAATAATTACCGGCCAAGAAAATCCGCGAGGATTTTCGTAATTAAGCAAAAACAAGCAATTAATTTTGTACGGTGTTGTGCATAGTAATTTTTAATTCCAACTGTATTTTTCAACATATTTTTTGTTCATTCCTTTTTCGATTAAATTTCCTTTATTGTCATAAGTTTTAATAATAGTTTTTCTTTTTTTGTTATTATAAACTTCATATTCAATCAATTCTTCTTTCAAATCAAAATAGTTTATTCGACTAATATTTAAAGTGAAATTTTCGTAAAAAGTTTGAGTTACAAGTGTCCCATTTTCTCTATATTCTTTTATTTCAATTGGCTTTCCTTCTTTAAAATTTCCAACTATTCTTTTTTTTCCATTTTCATAAAAATCAGTTTCTAAACCTTCGCAAGTTTTTTCACAGTTTAGATATTTCCAACGTTTTGAATGTAGTTCGTTTCCAAAAGAAAAGAGAATTTTCGGTATTATAATTGTGTCTATTGAATTTTCCTTAATTCTATTTGAGTAAAAACCTTGAGAAATTAAATTCCCTCGTTTGATAAAATAGGTAAGAGAAATACTATTTTCTAATCCTGGAATGGTGTCAATTTCAAATTCAGCTTCTACAAATTTATTCGTGCATTTATCTAAAAACTTAAAGTCAAACATTCCTTTTTCGTTTTTCTGACTGAAACACGAAAAGCTAATTAAAAGCAAAAATATTATGTTTTGTAAGACTTTCATTTTATTATGCACAACCTTGTTGTATAAGCTTTGTTGCGTTGTTTAAGCAGTTAATTTAGTAAATAAAACACGAACGGAGAAATTCCGGAGGAATTTCCCAAGTGAGCCAAAACCAGCAATAAAGTTTATACGGTGTTGTGTGCAGTTTTTTTATTATTCAGATTTTTTATTTTCAATATTCTATTTATTAAAATTCCTAAATATGAACTTAAAATAATTATTAACGATAATATTATTTGCCAATAATCAGATTCGAAATGCTCAAATAATATATCAAATTCAGAAATTTGTGTAACACTTAATGTTATTACTAAAATTAAAAAAAATAATAAAGATTTTAAGTTCCAACTTTTTGATTTTGGTTTGTAACCAATAATAATTTCTTTTGTATAAATAATTAAAACTCCAAAAGTTAATATACTTGGAATAAGTGAATTCCAAATATTATTTTTTCCTGCGATAATATTCCCAAATGATAAATTCAAAAAACTTACCCAACTAAAGACGTAAATCGTAAATAATACAAGTAAGACCCAAATTAGTTTCAATATTATTTCCAGACTTTTGATTTTCATATTTAAACTATTATTTTTTTAGTCTAAATTGATTCATTCCGATTTCAAATACTAATTTATTATTAAGCTCAATTTGTTTTCCTTTTTTGTCGTAAAATTCCGCAAATATTTTGTTTTTATTAATTATTTCTAAAACAACTCCTTTTTGTCCTGATTTTAATCTTTCATTAAGGCTTTTAGTCAGTTCAATTTTTTTATAGAGAAATTTTTTCTCCAATATTTTAATTGGCTCAATTTCCTTTTTAGTTCCAGTAAATAATTCGCCCATTTTATTAAAACCTTTTCCTAAAAATCTAAAAAACTTATAAATAATTCCTTCGAGAATTATTTCGGTAAAAATTTCAAAAATTATCATTTCAATTCAGTTTTTTGAGTCAATTCTGTAATTGCACACAACGTTGTTGTATATGGTTTGTTGCGTGGTTTAGCACGTAATTTAGCAAATAAAAACCGAATAGAAAATCCGCGAGGGTTTTCGTAAGTAGGCTAGAACTAGCAATAAATTATATACGGTGTTAGCCGTAGATTTTTTAAAATTCATATCCAAAATATAAATTTCCTCTTGGACTTCCACTTTTAAAATTCGGAATATAAGTTTCGTAATGTTTTTTGTGGTCAGGATGAAAATGGTCACTTCCAAAACTTGTTTCAACATATTTGATATCTAAATCAGGAACATTTACATATTTATGGTCTTCTCCAGTAAATTTTTCCAATAATATATCTCTAATGGCACTTGGTCTCATTATAGAATCTTTATTTGTGTTAGTTGGCATTAAATAATCTAAATAAACCATATGAGTACTATGCTTATCATCAAAGTGTATAGACCTAGGTCGAAGTAAATGATTCTCATAATAATTTTGAACTTTACCTTTATTAATATCTATTCTCTCTAGTAGACTGATTATAGTTTCAATACCTTTTAAATTAGGATAAATATTAGCATCCCTTGAGCTTAAGTAGAAAAAATAATCTTTATAACCTGCTGACCAAAACGATGGTGAATACTCATTGTAAATTTTCCATTTATATTCTTTTGAGCTTTTTGGGAAAAATGTATGTATAAGCCCAAATGTATTGGGATTCAGTAATCTTTTTTCAATTTCTACTCCATCCCAGATTTTAGTAATTATATTCTGATTATTTTCTATTTCTTCTAATCGATTAACCACTGATGAGGATGGATAAGTAGAACATACTAAAATGTAACCTTCAGCTTTAATTGCTTGACAGTCTGCAACTGGATTTCCTAATTCGCTAATTCCAACTGACCTTCCATTTTTTCCTGCATTGGCAAAATGTTTACAACTTACAAGCCATTTTCTTTCACTGTTAGATAAGTTTCCTGTCAATTTCTCGATTATTATTAAATCTCTGCCTCCATCTGGCCCAATTCCAGTCCAATATGTTTCGTAATTTTCTCTTATAAAAATTTCTCTAGTTAGTTGTTCAAATTTAATTCCGTCTTCGGGTAATTCTCTATAGTCAATCATTTTCAGGGTTGAGTGTAATTTACGGCTAACGTTGTTGTATAAGATTAGTTGCGTGTTTTAGGCACTAAAGTTAGCAAATAAATCACAGATAGAAAGTCTGCAAGGACTTTCGTAAACTGGCTTAAACCAGCAATTAATTTTATACGGTGTTGGCAACTGGCTTTTATATTTTCAAATTTTCTAATAATTCAAGTCTATTAATGAAATAACCTAAATCTAAATCTCCTTCACTACGACCTCTGTGAATATTTTCCAAAATATTTAAAAAACTTGAATTCTTTTCCTTGTTAATTATAGAATCAATTAAAAGTTTATTAGAACCATTTTCACTGTCATATTCATAAAGTCTTTTTCTATAATGTCTAGATTCTAAATAATTATGATAAAAATTTACTAAATATACTTCTAACCACATTAGTTCGTGTTCAGTATCATCATTTTTATTAGATTCAATTGTAGCTAAATATTTTTCTTGTACTTGTTTAAGTGTTAGTTTTTTATTCTTTAGATTTTGATAAAATTCACTATTCGTTATTTTTATGAATGCAAGAAATATAAATATATGAGGTACAACATAGTTATTTGCATTAAAACTTCGCAATGCAACTCTTACCAAACCGAAAATCTTTTCTTGTTGTCTTAAAGGAATATTCTTATTTGTGAATAGTAACTTTGATACTCTTAAAAAATGCTCGCCATCTGATTGTAATTCACGAAATTGTTTTCTCTCTGCTGAATCAAAGAATTCCTTAAATTGATAAAAGTCAAATAAATACTTGTAAAATACATCAACTTCAGGTTCTGGAATTGAGTATTCTAGGTCAATAAATCTTCTCAAATATTCATCTGAATCAATAAAATCACTACCGTAAACACCTTTTACAGCATTACCTAATTGAGTTTTATCTATTGATAAAACAAAAACCACATTTGGTACTGAAAAGAAGTGTTTTACTTGTTCTAATATAGAAACTGCGTAATTCGGTCTGCACCTATCTAGTTCGTCAATTATAAATATTAATGGTTTTCCTTCGTATGTATTTGCAATAAATTCGGATAGGCTATTTTTGAATTCAGAAATGCTTTTTTTCTTTTTTGCATATTCATTAACTTCATTTTCAAAAACATCAGATAAGCCTTCTGTTACTCCAACTATCGCTTCTTTTATTCCTTTTGTATCAATGTATTTATCTGCGATTGCTTGTGCTATAATTGGTGCAACGTGTTTAGATAAAATTGCTGCTTTTTTAAGAGTGGATTTGAATTCTGGTTCTGTCGATTTTTTAGTAAGAGTTTTTAATTCTCCCATTAAAGCTGTTAATGGATTGTCTTCAAAATCATTTTCCCAAGCATTGAAATAAACTGTTTTGTGTCCTTTGTTTTTCAAGTCTTGTTGCCACATATTTACAAATGTGGTTTTTCCTGTTCCCCATTTATTGTTAATAGCAAGGACAAATCCATTCGTATATGAATTAATAATATTTGTTAAAACATCTGCGTATTTTTTTCTCTCAAGTTTACAATTTTCAAATGGGTTTTCATTAGGTATTTCAATTTCTAAATGTTTAATGTTCATATGAAATGTTCTTGGTTTTAGCTTGTTGCCAACGTGTTTGTGTATGATTTCGTTGCGTGTTTCAGCACTAAAGTTAGCAAATAAATCACAGATAGAAAGTCTGCGAGGATTTTCGTAAGTAAGCTATAACTAGCAATGAATTATACACGTTGTTGGCAGCAGGGTTTTTCTTAGTCGTTTGTTGTCAGTTGAAAGATTTTCTGAATTCTGAGGGCGAAAGTCGAGTTTTCTCTTTAAAAAGTTTACTAAACGATTGCGAATATTCAAAACCTAATTCGTAGGCAATTTCGCTTATTGAAAGGTCGGATATTGATAGTTTTTCTTTCGCTTTTTCTATCAGTTTATTATGGATATGTTGTTGCGTGTTTTGCCCTGTCAATACTCTAAGAAAACTACCTAAATAACTTGGTGAAACGTTTAGCTGTTTAGCAACAAACTGAACTGTAGGCAATCCTCTGTTTATCAAATTATCATCATTAAAATAGTTGTTTAACAATTTTTCCAAACGCTCCAGAATTTGGTGATTGGCTTTTTCTCTTGTAATGAACTGCCGATTATAGAACCTCTCCGAATAATTGAGTAAAGTTTCAATTTGCGATATAATGATTTGCTTACTGAACCTGTCAAGATTGGAATGGTATTCTGTATAAATATTTTGAACAATACTGTTGATTGTAGTTTCTTCGTTTTTTGATAACCACAATGCTTCATTAACGGAATAAGCAAAAAAATCGTATTGTTTAATAGCCTTTGCCAACGATGTGTTCCAAAAGAAATTGGGGTGGATGAATAATATCCAACCCGAGCGTTTTTCCGTTGAATTTCTATTTGGCTTTATTTTAAAAACCTGGTTTGGGGCACCAAAAAACATAACGCCTTCATCAAAATCATACTCTTGTTGTCCGTATTTCATCTTGGCATTAATGCCTCTTTTGATTGAAATTTGGTAGAAATCAAGTATTAAATTCAAATCACCAATATTGGCAGGTCGTTTTATCATAGAATAATCAACCACACTGATAAGTGGATGTTCGGGCTGTGGCAAACCTCTTAAGCGATGAAACTCGCTGATGGTTTTTATATGTTCTATTTTTGAAATGGCCATATTATAGAGATTGTAATTGCGACTACAAGTTAAACTTTTTTTGAAATATTTTGATATAATAAAAACTTAGAATTGTTTGGGCAGTTTCTGCAAAAACTACCTTTGGTCTTGTATTTTTCACAACACTGTTTTTTTTGTTTTCTTGTGAGTTTTCCAAAAAAAATCTTTATAAGCATTGTTTTTAGATTAATTTGTGCCGATTAAATTTTCCCAATTAGCAAAGGCAAATTTTTCTTTATCCTCTTTGCTTAATTCTGCTGCTTCCAAAAAATTGCGGGCATCTCTACCAGAGCGATATTGAAAAGGATAATCTGCAGAAAAAAGTATGCGGTCTATTCCGATGATTTCAATAGCGTGTTGTAGGTATGACTGACTGAACATACCGCTTGCAGTTACATACAAATTTTGACGGATGTAGTCTATAAACGGTTTGTTGAGTTTTGTAACCTTGTTTAATGAAGCCAATCTTTCGGTATAGAACAAAATAACTTCTCCCCAATGCCCAAGAATGATTTGAAGATTCGGAAAGCGGTCAAAAACTTTTCCCAAAATTAAACGGACAAATTGTATACCTGCTTCGTAATGCCAGCCAAGCCCAAAAGTAGAAAAGGCAATGTCGGTCAATTCGTCAAAGCCGGAATAATAAATATCTCTAACTGCTTTTTGCGGAATTTGAGGATGAATGAACAATGGAACACCAAGTGATTCGGCACATTCAAACAGTTCCCAAAAATCTTTATGGTCGAGGTTTTTTTCTCGCGTTCGACCGCAGAGCATCGCACCTTTTAACCCAAGATTTTTTACCGAACGCTCTAATTCTTTTGCAGATTCTTTTGGGTCGAACATTGGTAAAGTAGCAAAACCTTGGAATCTGTTGGGATATTTTGTTATAACCTCCGCTATAAAATCGTTTGTTTTTTTCGCCAACGGAACACTTTCTTTACCTAAGTTGTGCAAACTTGGACTCGTTAGCGAAAGGACTTGTACGTCAATTCCGGTTTCGTCCATAAGTTGAAGACGTTCACCTCCTATTTCTTCCAAACGACTTTCAATCTTACCAAAATGCAATTTTAACGTTGGGTCGTCTTTATCTAAATTTTTTATCCATTCTTGCTTGACTGCATTGGTCAAAAAATGTTCTTCTATCGCAATTAACTTCATTGTACTTCTATTTTTTTTTGTAAAATTGCAGCAAAACAAAAAAACAGAAGTAGCCGAATCGGCTTTTCTTGTATTCAGAATGAAAGGTCTTTTCGAATAACTGTCTTTTCGAGGTGATGGGAGGACTTGGTTTACCTTGCTGCCAACGTTGTTGTATAAGAAAAGTTGCGTGGTTTAAGCAGTAAATTTAATAAATAAATCACAGATAGAAAGTCCGCGAGGACTTTCGTAAATTGGCTTTTACCAGCAATTTTTTTTATACGGTGTTGGCAACTGTTATTTTTCAATTTATCATATTATTTTTTCCAGAGAATCAATTAACCAAGATTTACTCCAAGTTTTCTTGCAATCTTCTGAACTATAAATCCAATATTATAATAATCTTGAGTTCCTACAACAGTTCCACAACTTGAACATCTTATAAATTGTAGTTTAAAATTTGAGTTTCTTGGTGTTTCAATTTCACACTCAAAAGAAGAACTTGAACATTCAGGATTTGGACATTTTGAAGAATAAGCCATAGTATTTTTATTTTTTAAATTTAATTATGTGTTTAAAGAATCTTTTTTAATTTCTGTTTTGTCAGTTTTTGGTTTTTCCTTTTCATTATTCTGCCAAAAATTAAGAGTTAAAACTGTTATTAAAAAACTCAAAAAAGCAATTATAAATCCAGCTATAATAATTTTCTTACCTATTTTCTTTTCAAAAACTCTTAAAGTTATATCTAAATCAAGTAATTTATCTTGTTTTTTTCTCTTAAAGAATTTTGTTGTTGTTTATTAAATTCGTTTTCAAAGCCACCTAGTTTTAAAAAATTCGCTGTTTTTTGATTTTCTCTGACTGAATGTTCTCCATTGAAGTATTTATTGAAATTTACTTCAGCACAACCAAAATCATCTATGATTGATATTAATCTCTTAAATTCATTTTCTTCTCCGAAAACTAATTCATCAACACTTTTAAAATCTTTCTTTCCAAAATTAAAAACTTGCTTATTTTTTAAATACTCAACATCAATTGAATAAACGCCAACTTTACATAATTCATTAATTATAAAATCTAAAACGGAAATATCTTCTTTTTGTAATTCAGTCATTTTTGAGTTTGATTGGAAATAGTTGCCAACGTGTTTGTGTATGAAAAGTTGCGTTTTTGTGAGCGAGGATTTTCCGTAGGAAAATCAGACGTAACAAAAGTGCAACTAACTTTATTTAAGCACTAATTTAGCATTTTTTTATACACGATGTTAGGCACAGTTTTTTATTTAATTCCAAATTGAAAAAGTAAAGGTCTTTCGATTATTTCATAAATATTTTCAGGTTTCTTTTTGTCAACTTTTACGAAAGTGATTTTCTTTGAACCAATATCTTTTATAAAAGTCTTTTCAAAATCAGTTAAGTTTTCTTTGGTTAATAACCTTTTCGATTTCCCAAGTATTGTTGATATTGTCAATTTTTTTCCAACTATATCTTCATCTATTTTGTTCTGAACTAGTCGAATAAAATCTTCGTAATTGTCAATCATTGTTTCAACTCTCCCTTTCATTTTCTTGTCATTAACAAATAGATTTGATAATAAATGATTTACGATTTCCAATAAAAGATATAGATGCGCTTTTTTAGGTATTTCTATTTCGTGAAGAGCATCATTGCCCAAAAATCTGATTGAATGAAGTCTTTTGGATTCAGCAATAGTTAAATGACCGTTTTTGCTTAATCCGTCAATTCGTTCGGCCAAATTTCTTCCGGTAATCTTTAAGTGATTACAAATTGCTTCAATTATTGCTCTTAAACCTCCTGCAGTTAAAATTGATGAATTAGATTTAAATGAAGCAATGGTCTCTGAATAAATAACTCTAATCTTTTCAGGTAAATAAAATAATTGTTTGATAGATTCTCCACTTTCAAGATACGGTGGGAAAACAGTTTTATCAAAATAGTAGTCGGGTTCCCCATGTGGTCCAGTAGGTTCCATCATTTCTGTATCTCCATATACTTCATAAAATGAAATATTATCACAACCATCACATTTGACAAGGGAATAACTTCTGTACCATTGAAAATCTCCATCTTCATCGCCTCCTCTTTTTTCAATCTTATGAACTTCGGACTGATTTCTCAAACCTTTACAATTATTGCAGAAAATTTTTTCTTCCATTTCGTGATTTTAAATTGTGCCTAACGTTGTTGTGTATGGTTAGTTGCGTGGTTAAGCAACTAAGTTAGCAAACATTTACGAACCCGTGAATATTCCGCAGGAATATTCGCAAGTAAGCTCAATGAAGCAATTAATTATACACGGTGTTGTGCGTTCGTTATTTTTTTAATTCGTTTATTGTTTCTTCCAATGCTAAAACCCATCCATTTTTAATATCATCATTATCTTTTTCTGCAATTTTCAGATTTTCGCTTAAATATGGCAAAAATTCCTTGTCATTCAGTTTTAAAATTGATTCAAATAATAAAGTTCCATAATCTCCATTTTTGAGTTCGGAAATAATTACTTCTTTTATTCTTCTATCCAGTCTATTAGCTAAACCAACAATTGCTTCTGATTTTGTTTCAAAGTTAGAATCATTTATCCTATTCCATAAAGCATTTCTAATATCTTCTGTGTCATTTTCGAGTTGTCTTCCAATTCCAAAAGTTGCCCAATTTCTAATATCAGAATCTTTGTCACTAGATAACTCGATTAGAGTTTTAATCGCATTCTCATTTTCTAAACAAGAAATAGCAAGAGTTAGTTCAAACCTGACATCCGCAAAGTTATGAGTTTTGTATTCTATTAGTTTTGAAATCTGATTCTCATTTAAGTTCTCATTATTATGACTTATTGAAGATAAAATTGCTGATATCACTTTTGGTGATTTTTCATTTTCTAATAATTTGAAATATAAATCTACTGTTTTGTTTTGTTGAAACCTTGGGTCAAAACCTAATTGCGCTAACACATAAATTCCAATAATTTTGTCTTTTTCACTTTCGGAATTGGCAAGTTTGAAAGCTCGATTATAAACTTCTTTATTCGGTCTTTTTCTTAATTCTCCAACATTATCCCAAAAAGTTTTTTGCGTTTTATTTTTCAGCAGTCGAGTGAATATTTTTTCAGATGTCCATTTTTTTCGACTCATTTTTCTTTTTTCGAGGTTGCTGGTTAATGACGCACAACGTTTATGTATAAGGAAAGTTGCGTGTTTGTGTGCGAGGATTTTCCGAAGGAAAATCAGAAGCTAGCAAACGAGCAACTAACATTGGTTTAGGTAAAACTAGCAATTTTTTTTATACGGTGTTGGCAATAGTTTTTTTTATTTCAGTTAGTATATTTGCTATTTATTCAGTCATCAGTTTTTTTATAAATTCATTCGTGAATTCAGATTCCGAGGTTTTTACAAACAGAGTGNTGTGTGTTTACCTTTACTGAGTTCATCAAGAATTTTTAGTTTAAAAGGTTCTGAATACCGTCTAATTACTTTGTCATTTTTGTACATAATGTTTAAAATTATGTAGCCTTTATTCAGGACGGGTCATTGTGGCTAACAACGTGTTTATATATGGTTTGTTGCGTGGTTTAAGCACCTAATTTAGTAAATAATTACCAACCAAGAAAGTCCGAGAGGACTTTCGTAAGTAAGCAAAAAGCCAGCAATAAATTATATATGGTGTTGCCACACGTAATTATTCAGTTTCTTCTTTTTCCAAATATTCAAAACTTTGTTCAAAATATTTTTTTACAGATTGTTTCATAAATTTTGAATAATCTGTTTTTTCATTCCTTTCTTTAGATAACCAAGCCATTGAATAAGCAATTATTTGTTCAGGCAAATAACCTTGATTGCTCGATTGCCATCCAAAACCTCCATTTGTCGAAAATTGAGAAAACTTAAACCTTGAATTTCCAATAAAAATTCCAAAACCATAAGTAATAGCGGTTAAATCTGTTAAAAATTCGTCATTCTCCTCAATTCGATTTTCTCCTAATAATATTTGATGCGATAATTCGTGAGAAATTGTTGCAATTAAAGAAATAGGATCTTTCAATTGTTGTGTTTCAATTGAAATTATTATTTCATTTTCTTTCATTTCATAAGTTCCAGAAGCACTTTCCCATTTTCCATTTATGTCAGCAGGTGTTGTTAGTATTCCTCCATTTTCAGACTCTACAATACCATCTGTAAAAAAATCAAGTTTAATCTCACAATTTTCAATTCTCATTAGTTCCATTGTTCGTTTGAGAATAAATTCAGCATCTTTTTCAGTTCCGTCAAAAGTTCTTTCGTAGAATTCTTTTGTTGGTGTAATTGTTCTAATTTCTTGAAAATGTTCTTTTCCAAATTCAGTTCTTAACCAATTCAAATCTTCGTTAATCCAAATTCTATCTTCTTCCGTAATTGGCAATTTCTTTTTTCTATTCCAGAACATTTTCGGTTCAGTTTTTTATGTGTGGCAACGGTTTTGTATAAGCTTTGTTGCGTGTTTTAAGCAATGAATTTACTAAATAAAAATCGAACGGAGAAATTCCGGAGGAATTTCCCAAGTGAGCTAAAACCAGCAATAAAGTTTATACGGTGTTGTACACAGTTTTTATTTCCGATTAATTATTTGTTCAACGTATTTTTTATGATTTTCAAATCCATTATTTTTTGGATTATCTAAATCAATAAATGAATCCAAACTTGTATCATAGACTTTCCATTTGTGTTTTTTGGCTAATTCAATAAGTTCAAAAAGCCCATTTTCTCCATACAAATTCAGCATTTTTGTACCTGTAGGTTCTTTGTCAATAAAAAAGTCAATTGAATAATCAGAACCTTTTATTTCTCTATGATTTTCGTCAGATATAATTTCCACGAATGACTTTTCTAGAATAGTACTGAACATAATCGGCTTAAGAATGTTTTCGTCAAAATCCAAGTCAGATGGGATTTTCTCATTTGAATTAAATAATACTATTGCCCAACTCATAAAATAAATTCAAAGATTATAATTGCAATTATGAATAATAAAATATAAAATAGAATTCCAGCAGTTCGAGCATTTTTGACTTGTTTAATTTTCTTTTCAAAACCAAATTTTTTGTAACGTTCGTATTCAATTTGATTTGCGCTTTTTGGATTTAAACGCCAATTTGAATTAACTGGAAATATGAAAAAGCTCAACCATTCTTCTCTTGTTAATGGTATGGTTTTTCGTTTTTCTTTATTCTCTAATTCTTGGTTCAAATGTTTCTCTTAAAATGTCTCGTCCTGAAATATGGCTACAGGTTAAAATTTATTTTTAAGCTGATAATTTATATACCATATTCGGTGTTTTATAACCTAAAGATAAGTGTAATCTTATTTCGTTGTATAAATTAATTGCATTTTTTGCAGCTCTCTTTGCGTGAGCTTTGTTATCAAAGGTTTGGTCGAGATAAAACTCATCTTTTAGAATTCCATTTATGCGTTCTGCCATAGCATTTNTGAATTTGAGTTTGTATATTTCCTATTTGTGTTTTAAGAGTATCTTGAAGCATAAACCAAGACATTTCTGATGTTTCAGAGTTTATAAGTGTTTTATTAGCTGTATTATTTGACGGACTTAATAAAGATTCTTGACTAAATACTTGAGCAGAGGCTCCGAAAATAAATAGTAAAATGTAAAGCGTGTTTTTCATTTGTTTAAGTTTTAATATCTATTTAGACGTCAAAGTTGAATTTTTGTTACAAACTCGTCCGCATTATGTACAACGTGTTTGTATAAGATTAGTTGCGTTTTTTAAGCACTAAAGTTAGCAAATAAATCACAGATAGAAAGTCCGCGAGGACTTTCGTAAGTAGGCTAGAACTAGCAATTAATTTTATACGGTGTTGTAGCACGTTATTTTTCTCTCAATGCTTTTTCAATCTCATTTTCAACTGATAGTGAAGGCTCGATAATATTCGAGTTAATTATTTTCCCATTTTTTCCTATAAGAATATATCTCGGAATTGATTTAATATTGTAGCTATTTCCAAATTCGGTTCGCATTCCGTTTTCAATAAATAGATTTGTTCCTAATTTTTTTTTCTCTTTCCCTAAAAACGAGAGCCATTTGTCTTTTGACGAATCTACAGAAACAAATAAAATTGCTACATCATCGTTGGTTTTATATTTTTCAGCAAATTCAAGAACCTTTGGTCTATGGTTTAAACAAGGTGCGCACCAAGTAGCCCAAGTATCAATAAAAATAACCTTTCCTATTAAGCTTTCTAAATTAAATTGATTTCCAAATTTATCTTCTGCCTGAAATAAATATGCTTTTTCTCCATTTTGTGAAGCGTAAAAAGAAGAAGATGGTTGTTCTAATATATTGTAATAAAGATTCGTTTTCTCAGAATTTAAAATTTGGGTTAAAACCTCTGTATCAAATAATTTTTTGTGTTTTTCCCATAATAGAGGATCCTCAATCAATGCTTTAATATAATTTGCTTTTAAAAAATCAGCTAACTCTTTGTTATTTATCTTTTCTTCAATAAATCTCAAAAAATCGGTGATACTTTCTATAGATTGATTTTTTCTTAAATACTCAACTTCGTACTTATACAGATAAATAAAGGGATTGGATTTTAATGTTTTAGAAGCTTTTGGAATCTTCTCGATAAAATTAAAGTAACTATCATTTGGATTTAAATTTTTGGTAGTTCTACCAAAAAAAAACAAATAATTATAAATACGTGCAATATTTTGAAAATATAGTATCTCTGCTATTTCAGGACTGAATTGTCCTTCAGATTTTCTTATTTCATTTTCTCTTTTAATTCTGAGTTTTTCAAATAAAATAGGAATAGAATCTATGTTTTTAGTATTAAATATAAATTTACTATTTTCAGATATAAATGGTATAGTACTTCTCCAAAGGTAGTTAATTAGAGAATCACTTTTGGAATTAGTTGTTAGGCTAGAATCGGGTAATATGGATATGTTCAAATTTTTATTTTGAGCCAATATGGTCAGATATCCTCGGTTATTGTTTTTAAAATGAATGCTAGCTACAGTTGGAAAATCTAATTTAACAGTTTTTGTTTCTTTACTCTCGTAAACTTTTGCAATCGGTTTTTTAGTAATCAATTCCGAAATGTAGATTGTATCTAATTTAATTTTTGAATTGAGGCTAATGTCGAATCCAGTAATTTTTTCTTTACAGCCATAGAACAAGCATAAAGTTGCAAATAGTAATATGTATTTTGATTTCATTTAGTAGGTTTTTGTAATGTGCTACAACGTGATTGTATAAGATTAGTTGCGTGTTTTAAGCACTAAAGTTAGCAAATAAATCACAGATAGAAAGTCCGAGAGGACTTTCGTAAATTGGCTAAAACTAGCAATTAATTTTATACGGTGTTGTACACCGTTTTTTTCTAAAGTTCATTAATTGTTTTTTCAATTTCCATTTGATAAACTTCGTCAAATAAAGCAACGTAACTGTCAGATGTTTTGTAACCTTTTTTTATTAAATCTAGTGCTTTATTTAAACTTTCACGACCAGACAATGAGTCATTAAGCTCTATTTGGGCAAGACCTTTATAATAAAAAGATTCACTACTTTTCCCCCATAACTTTATTGTATTGTCATAATATTCAATAGCTTTTTTCTGTTGACCTAATAAATGTAATGTTCTCGCTTTTTGGAAGTAAATTTGATGTGAAATCCAATTTTCATCGTGCTCTTTTAGTTCAGATTTAATTGCGTTATCAAATAATTTTAATGCTTTAGAATATTGTCCTAATTCTTTATAACATAAAGCTTTTGTGAAAAGTATATTATCTCCTTGGGGATAATCAACAAAATCTGGAGTAAAGGCATCATATCTATTCAAGTGAAATAATGCTTTTTCATAATCTCTGTAATAGTAAAGTAATAACCAACCATAATAGCCATCAACTTCTTCTGGTTCCAATTCCGATGCTTTGTCTAAATATTCTATAGCTTTGTTATAATTACCATTTTTTGAGTTTTGAACAGAAGCTGAATGATATTGTGAAGCACTAAAGTTCTTTAGTTTTTTTATTGATTTTTCAATCATTTCATTTCCGTCTTTATCATAACCAAACCATTGCATTTGTGAACCAATTAAATAATTAATTACATAATATGGTTTTGGTTTAATTATAACAAAAAGTAAAATCAGTATTAGAACTGTACTTAAAAGTCCAAGTATGATGCGTTTAATCCATTTTATCATTTCGGTAATATTTCTTTAATTTCGCCATTAATTACTTTTATTGCTAAAAATTTAAATGAATTAATATTTTCATTATCATCATTGGTTCCTGGAGTCCAATTATTTAATTTTTTAGCTATTGAAACTGTTTGGTTAGTGATAGAATCATTCATAGTTATTGATTCATATTTTAGATTATAAGTCTCAAATTCAAAATTTCCAGTTTCTCCTTTACAATTAACATCAAATCGAATTTTTACTATTCCAGAGTTTTGACCTTTTTTTACGGTAATGTATTCTTTCTTATATTTTTCCTTTATTGCAAAAATTCCACCTTCATAATCTAATCCTGTTAGATAATAGGGTTTAAGAATTCCCAAACCGCATAATTCCAATTCTCCAGATTTTCTATTGCAAGAAAAAAATGTAATTATTGTTAAAATATAAATTAAATTTCGCATTTTTTTTTAATGGTGTACAACGTGTTTGTATATGGTTTGTTGCGTGGTTTAAGCACCTAATTTAGCAAATAAAAACCGAATAGAAAATCCGCGAGGATTTTCGTAAGTAGGCTAGAACTAGCAATAAATTATATACGGTGTTGCCAATAGTACTTATATGCTATTTCTTGTCATAAAGTCAATAACACTTTGTAACATTAATTCAACTTGTTCTTTTGTGTATTCGCCATATTTTCCGTGAGCAGCCTTATTCCTTAAATCTAACCACGCAGTTACATTCTTTTGGTCAAGTTTATTATATATAGTTGCTTTTGTTAATTCAGCGTTTAACAAGTCCGCTTTCTTTGGGATTTGTTTTCCACCTTTTTCAGACGTAATATCAATTCCATTTTTCGTGCATAACTGTCTTAAATGCTCTTCTAAAACGCTTCCAATCATAACCGCAGAAGCATCTTTATAATTTTCGTTCAGTAAATGTTCAGCCATTTCAATAAAATCAGTAAAGATTTCGGCTGTTACTAAACCTCGAATAGTATTCAGCCAACCTTGTTCAATTTCTGTTTTTATTGATGTTAATATTCCTCTTCCTGCTTTAGCATCGTATGGTGTTGCCCTATTGCAACTATTTGTGAAATTTTCGTAATATGGATGGTCTTTATCGAATAAATTTAGAATAAAAGATAAAGATGCATTCTTGAAAGCATTGAATTGTTCGTTGTCAACATAAGATGTCGAAAATGAACCAGTTCCTCTTCTTTCAGTTCTTAAAACATTATCAGCCAATTCAATCAATTGGTTTATTCTTATATTCAATCTTTCTTGTGTGTTCATTTTTTTGGTATTATTGGCAACGTGTTTGTATATGGTTTGTTGCGTGTTTTAAGCACTAAAGTTAGCAAATAAATCACAGATAGAAAATCCGCGAGGATTTTCGTAAGTAGGCACGAACTAGCAATAAATTATATACGGTGTTGTAAGCCGTTTTTATTCTTCCATTCTTTCATCTCGATTACCTTTTATAGCAAGATGAAAACTATCGTTAGGGTTAATATTATATTTTTTTAGTTTGTTTTCAACTTCATTTCTTATGGACTTTAAATCTTTATTTATTGCAAGACTTTTTAAAATTGTAACTGTCTCTTCAATTCCGTCAACAATTGTTTCAACAGAAAAATCTATATTCATTGGATTAGTTGACAATTCAATGTCGAAATAAGTTCCAGCTTGCATTGTTTCTTTTTTACTCCAAATCAATTTATTATTCGGTTGATGAAGGAATTCGGAAATTTTTTCAATTTTTTCTTCAGTTGTCATTTATTTGATTTTTATTTTGTCTAATAGATTTTTAAGTCGCTCGAGAAGTTCATCATAAAGCACAAATTCGATGTCTTTCAAACTCTCACGAAGATTTTTAAAATGATTTAGTTTCTTCTTTGTATTCAATTCCTTTGTAGAGCCTGCTACAATTATCACTCTTGGATTTATAATATTAACATCAATTCCTTCTTCGCTTTCAGTTTCGGTTTCTTCTTTAATTGCCTTTGTGTAGCTAATAGCATTTTCCTTTGATTTTTGTAAATAATCAGTTGCCTGTGCAATTACCATAGAAACATCTTTTGTCCAATACCAAGTTTTATGGCTTGAGTCGTATTGAATTAAAGGTGTACTACTTTTTTTGAGTTCATAAAAGTCTATGTATCCATAAATATCAACCAAAACCAAATCAGGATATTTTGTTATGCCAGTAGCAATATTTTTATAGTTGATTTTATGTGCGTAGCGTGTGTCAAAAAGTGTAATGTATTCATCAAAAAATTTCTGCCAAGAACTTTCAGGTGGATTTTCCTTTAACAAGGATTCATATTTAGTAATAATCTCTTGAAGTGTTAGGATTTGAGCATTTTTTTGAAGCCCAAATGTCATTCTTTTGACTAAATCTGCTCTTTTATATTTTTTTGAAGCATCAACATAAAAATCTCCAATTTTTTCAATATCATCAGCTGTTAGTTGGTCAATTAGTTTTTGATTGAGATTTCTTAAAATCAGCTTTTTATTATTATTTGTCTCTTTATAGTCAAAAGCTATTTCTGGAAATATATCTACTAAAAAATTTTTAATTAGAATTTTTTTAGTGTCATTACAAGCTCTTTGTTCTTGATTTGTACTTGAAATTAATGCTGAAAGGTCATTTAGATTTAAAAAAAGATTTTTTCTAACTTTTTTAGATTCAATATCTTCTGATATTATAATTTTATTTATTCGCTTATCATCGAATTGATACCTAAAAAAACTGTTTACCGTATTGTCACTAAATCCATAACCAAAAGAACTAAACATATATGGAATTTCTTCAAAATCTCTTAGTTCAATTTGTTTTATAGTTTGTCCATCGTAGTCGAAAAAATAATCTTTCCCTTTTTGTTCATAGATTTTGACGAATTCCTTTTCCTCATCTTCTTTGTGTTGACGATATACGACTTTTTTATCTCCAACTTTTTCTTCGAAGAGAATTAACTTTTTAGTTTCTTGGAATTGTTCTTTCATATGTTGGTTTTCTCAAATGGCTTACAACGTGTTTGTATATGGTTTGTTGCGTGGTTTAAGCAACTAATTTAGTAAATAATTACCGACCAAGAAAGTCCGCGAGGACTTTCGTAAGTAGGCGAGAAGCCAGCAATAAATTATATACGGTGTTGTGCATAGTGCTTTTCACGTTCAGCTTGGTTTTCCGATGTTTGTTATTTAGTTCAAATATTAGCGTTGGCAAGACATACTCTTTTACAGTTTTGGCGAAGCTTGGATGAAGCGACTGTAAATGTGTATGGCTTTAAGCGTTGGCATTTTTCTGCTAATTATTAAATCCATCGTCTTACTTTTTTTGCGTATTCTTTATATTCATTGCCGAATTCACGTTTTAAAAATTCTTCTTCCATTCGTATTTGTGTATTTATGCTTAAAGTAGATAATGAAATTATTAGTAATGTAAATGCATTAGGAATTACAAGGAATAACCCAATATTCGTAATCATTATTCCTAAAAATATAGGATTTCTTGAAATTGAAAATACTCCTTTTGTTACCAATTTGGTTTTGTTGTTTTCATCAATTCCGATTCTCCAAGAATTTGCCATTTGGCTTTGAGAAAACCAAACAAAAATCAGCGATACTAACAAAAGTACCCATCCAATTTTCTGTAAAGTTTGATTTTCCAAATACCAAAAAGGAAGTAAATATTCATACCATTCTTCTTTGAAAGCATAGATTCCTACAACAATTAGCTCAAGAACTGTGATAAATTTAAAAACCTTACCATTATAGTCGTGTGCATTATCTGTTTTTTCAAATGTGAATGGATTTATTCCAGTTTTTTTCCAAAGTAATACAGACCTTAAAACAAAGACCAATAAAAAATACAATATGAGATAAGCGAATAATAACATAGTTTCTAATTTTATGTAAAAATGCTATAATAACCAATGCAATGGAAGTGCATTTATTGTCCGCTACATTTATCGCAAATGCCTTTTACAACTAAGTTTACGTTTTCTGAAACAAATCCATCAGGCACTTTTATTTGAGGGATTTTATGTTCTGTTAAACAAATGGTTTCGTTGCAGTTATTACAATGAAAATGTAAATGCAAATCGGTTTCAATCTCACAATTACAACCTTTTTCACACAAAGCATATTTCGTAATTCCTGTGCCATCGTCTATTTGATGCACAATTTCTTTTTCTTCAAATGTTTTAATAGTTCTGTATAATGTTGTCCTATCTGCTTTCTCAAAAGCATTTTCTATATCACTTAATGTAACTGCAACTTGTTTTTCGGCAAGGAACTTATATATTAATAAACGCATTGCAGTTGCTCGAATATCTTTTGATTCTAAAAATTCTTCTATTTTTTGCATATTTTCTTAATGTTCTTCGTTTCCAAATGGTTTAATTATTATGCCTACACTAAAAATAAAACCGTCTGTTGGTGCATAGATTTCGGGAAATTCTGGATTTTCGTGTGGTGGTAAAACCAAAGGTGAAAACCTACTTTGTCTTCTGTCTGTGAAATTTTCAAAGTTCACAAATGCACTACCAAATTTAAAGTTTCTCATTAACAGTAAACCCATTGTTACAAAATCTGTAGTTTCTGTTCCGTTTGATAAAAATTGTTTTCCTGTGTAAAAAGTTTCATAACCTATACGCCATTTTTCAGATTCGTACATCAAAACACTTCCTGCATTATGTTTTGCAGTTAATGGTTTTTGTGGATTTCCTGCCAAATAGTTCAATTTAGTGTCTATAAGTGCATAATTTAAAAACCATCTAAAATCTTTATAAGTAAACTTTATATTTGTTTCTGCTCCTTTGCTTAAAATTTCATCAGTTGCATTTTCAAATGCAAACATTCCGCTGTCTGTACTATTTAACAGCAAACCGTTGTTAATTGCTGTGACATAGAAAAGTTGATTAATTGAAAAGCCAATATTTTCAAATAAACGTGTTTGATAGTTGAAATCAAGATTTACACCATAAGAACGCTCTGCCTTTAATGAAGATTTATCAATTCCAAGAACATTTTCAAAGTTTATAAATTCAGCCTCTTCTGTAAAAATATCTGGAATTTTATAACCTAAACCACCACCAATTCTACTCGAAAATCCGCTATCATTTTTATAAAGCACAGAAATTTTTGGAAGTGGAAAAAAGCCAAAATCAGTATTGTAATCTGCTCGCAATCCAGTTTCTAAAATCCAATTTTCGGAAAGGTCATAAATATTGTTAGCAAACATTCCGTAAGTGATGTCTTTTTGGTCACGTTGCAAAGTTGCATTATCATTTTCGTCAAAGTTTGAAGTATATAAATTTGCTCCAAAAATCCAATCTGCTTTTGAAGTCTCTCTTTGATAAGTGATTTCCGTAAATGTGTTGGTTTGTTTACCATCAAAATTGAAATCTGGAATCGTTAAATTTCTATCGAAAAAGGATACACTATTTTTAATGTTTAAAGAACTAATAGAATCTATTTGAGTTTTGTAAACTGCTTGACTACTCAATCTTTTTGAAATGTTTTCCTCTGTATATTGATGAATTCCATTTTCGCCACTTTCTATTTTAGTAATGTCTCCACCAATTCTATCGTCATAAGTTCCGTTTAGACCAAACCAAAACGTAGTTTTGTCAGAAGGATAATAAAAGAATTTTGGATTAAATGAAATAGATTTAGTTTTTGGTAAATTACTAAAACCATCATCTTCTGGGTCGTAAGCTTTTTGATAGTGACCTGAACCGTAAAGTGAAACACCAAATTTTCCATTCCGTTTACTGTAAAATATGTTTGCAGTACTTCCCAAAGCTTGTGTTTGCGTAAGCATAATATCTAAAGCAGGTTCTTCGTCAGGTGTTTTTGACACCATATTTATTAAACCTGCAATTGCTCCACCACCATAAAGTGTAGATGAACTTCCTTTAATAATTTCAAATTGTTGCAAATCTAAAGGTGGAATTTGTAAAATACTCAAACCACTTGAAAAGCCTCCATAAAGCGGAAATCCATCTCTTAAAAGTTGTGTGTAACGACCATCAAGACCTTGAATTCTAATGTTTGTACTTCCACTACTTAAAGATGTTTGTTGCATTTGTATTCCTGTACTTTCACGAAGCACCATCGAAATATTTGTTGGATTCATAATTGCTTTTTCTCCCAATTCCTCAACTCCAATAAACTCGATTCTTGTTGGAATTTTTTTTACAGTTCTTGTACTTCTTGAAGATTGTAATACAACTTCATCCAATTCGTTTCCTCCACTTTTTAATTTGAAAATCAAGTCTGAATTACTTGGGATTTGAATAGTTGTTTTTAGAGTTTCAAAGCCTAAAAAAGAAACTATGATAATATGTTCGCCATTCGGAATTTCGTTAAAAGTTGCAATTCCGTCAAAATCGGTTACTGCTCCTTTTTCTAATTCCTCAAAATATACTGTTGCTCCAAATAACGGTTCGTTTTCGGATTCTGAAGTTACCTTTATTTGTATATCAGATGTTTGCGCTTTTATAGAAAAGCACGTTATAATTGTGAGCATTGCGCTCAATATGTATTTATTCATTGAAAATGTAAATATTAATTAACTTTAAAATTTTGACTTTTAGTCGATATTTTTAGCTAATTAATTGTGGCGGTTGCCAGATATTGGAATGAAAGTTAAATCTGTAGATTGATTGATAGACAGATAATATTTCTGTAGAGATTTGATTATTAACAACTAATTCAAAAGTTTGAATAGGTTCATATGTAATTGAGATTCCGCAACAATTACAAATACAAGTTATTGGACAAGTATCATCACTATCATTTTGATGATTGTGTTCAGCAGATATTTCTTCTTGGTGTTGGTCTTTGGCATTATTTCCGTCAGAACAAGGTTTAATTGACAAACCAAGAATTAATAATGATAGTATGATAGTTATAAATTTCATTGGCACAAAGATAAATAAATTTCAATGCAATGGTGTTGCAAAGTTTTTTATTCCGATTGTCAAGAATGAATTTAGCGTTGGCAAAGAAACAGCTCTTTTGTTTTTTTAAGCGTTGGCTTTTCGCGTTGGCAAAAAAATAAATGTGCTGTTTGCGCGTTGGTTTTTTAGTTCAAATGTTGATGTTTAGCACGATTTCCGCATTATGCACAACGTTGTTGTATAAGATTAGTTGCGTGTTTTAAGCACTAAAGTTAGTAAATAAATCACAGATAGATAGTCCGCGAGGACTTTCGTAAATTGGCTAAAACCAGCAATTAATTTTATACGGTGTTGGCAGTAGTTAATTATTATTCATCATTAAATAGATTTTTATCATCTTCATTAAAGTCAGGATTTTGAATTAGATAATTCCATTCATTATCTAATATTTTAATTTTAGCAAATTGTAATAATAAAGTTTTATTACCATAATGTTCAAATGAAATTTTAGCTTTCTTAAAACTTCCATCTTTCCATACTTTTTTAACTTGTCCTTTACCAAACCTATTGTGTTCAACCTCTAAACCTTCTACTATACTGCTAACATCTATTTTAGAATATTCTTTTATTTTTTCTTTTATAGATGTTTTTACTTCATTTATTGTTTCTGCATCAGCATCAGATAATTCTAAAAATTTGATAAAATTTATTATAGAAATTGATTTTCCTGATGTATATCTCCTGAATTCATCGAATAATTCATATTTTGGATAAAGACCAATTTTATCCTGTTTATAAAACCAATCATTTTTTTGGTCGTTAGTAACAAAAACAACATTTTTATTATGCTCTTTTGCTATTTCTAGAATAGTTTGCCAAATTATTAAATCTCCAACACCATCGTCTGGTTTTTTACTATCTTTAAAACCAGGAGCAATTTTATATGCTATTCTAAAAGCTAAATCTTTTTCTATTTCAGTTACATCTTTTTTTACCTCTATAATTATTTCGGGTGTAAATATTTCTTTGTAAGCTATACTCACATTGTCATTCCAAGTCCATTCCCTGATATGACTTTCTATATTTTCAAGATTTTTCCTAGATAATTTAATTAATTTCTGAATATCTTCAAATTGTTTTTTCAATTCGATATAATCTTTGTTTTTTTCAAGAATAGGATATTGATTTATTTTAAAATTTCCTGAATTTAACTTCTCTTTTGTTTGTCTCACTTGAAGAAAAACATCTCCGATTTTGGTAGCTCTATTGTTTGCAAATTCTCTTGCAACTCTTGCTGGAATAAAAAGCCTATTTTTAGATTTATATTTTAGAAAAATATTTTTTATTTCTTGAAGATTTTTATCATTAGTATCGAATGGAATTAATAATACATTCGTGTCTAAAATAATAATAGAATCTTTCAAAAGTTTATTTGCTCCACTAAAAGTTTCAGAAAATATTTTATCGGGTTCAGGATATACTTTGTCTAAATAGAAAATATCTTTATTTTCTGCCATTTTATTATAATTTTATTAATGTATTTTGACAATAAAAATGTTTTTGTTTTAGTGTCAGACTCTAATTACTGCCAACGTCTAGTATAAGAAACGTAGGGCAGTTGATTTGCACTTTCGTTTCGGTTTATTACTTAGCCAAATATAATATTTTGCTTTTATCTTTTATGTTGAAAATGCCAAATTTTATATTTGGCGACTTTGTAAATAAACACAGACCTCTCGGTAAGCCTAAACCGCCCTATGTTTTTTATACCTTGTTAGCCTTAGTTATTATTCGGTAATTTCCTCAAATATTCCATTTTCATTACGCTCAAAACTTGTTCCAATTTCAGATTCGAGTAAGTCGATAAACGAATCATCTCTGGATAAAATAGAACCAATTGAAACTAAACTAATATTTTCTGAATCTTCCATATATTCATCAGATTCGTCTCCTGATAAAATTCTCCAACCAGTATCTATATAATCTCTTTCTTCATCTTTTTCCATTGGTTCTTCTCTATAAATATAGTTTATTGGTGCATTTTCATACAATACTTTATTTGTAGCAAAACATCTATCATAATATTTGTCTACAAGATTGGGTTCAGATAATTCTAAATCATGGTCAATTATGTGTTTATATTCAAATTCTATTTTGTCTCCTGCATATAATTCGTGAAGGTAAAATGGATGATTGTCCAATGTTCCTTTAAATTTATCCTCATTAATTTCGGTGATTTCAAGCCACATTCTTTCTGCTCCTGGATGTTCTGAATTAGAAGATTCAAATTCAAATGTGAGTTTTACAATATTACCAACTTTTAGATTTTTTAATATTTCTATGCTTGGTTTGTAAAAAGTGTATTTGTTTTCTTTAGCTAACTTTTCAGAATCAGTTAATTTCCAACTCCCCATTTTATAACCAAGTGAATTTATTCTCCTTAAATCAAATTCCCATTTTTTATTTAATTTACAGAGTTTAATTACTTTTTTTACTAAATCATTTCCTTTTCTATCAACTATAATGTAATGCTCAACTAATTCTGATGAGAGATTTTCAAACGCAATTCCCCATTCATTATTTTCTATTAGTTCAAATCCACTTTTTAGTTGTTTTTTAATCCCATTAATGACTTCTGAATCTTCTTCATTAGTTAATAATTCAGATTCTACATATTCAAAAAAGTCTATTACTGCTTGTTTTCTTTTTCTGTTATTGAATATCATTTCTGGGTTTTTCTCTAATTAAGGCTAACGTTGTTGTATATGGTTTGTTGCGTGTTTCAAGCAACTAATTTAGTAAATAATTACGGACAAAGAAAGTCCGCGAGGACTTTCGTAAGTAGGCTAGAACTAGCAATAAATTATATACGGTGTTGTAAAACGTTTTTTATTTCAAATATCTGTTATTAAGCCTTTTCATTTTTACTTCTCGGAAAGGGAAATTTTCGGAAAGCAGTTTTTCCATTTCTGCATCATATTCCCATTTCTGTTCAATAAATGCCCAATACATATCTAAAAAATTTTCTCCGTTAATTTCTTTTTCAAACATTATTAATCCTACACAGCGATTTGACTTTTGGTCATATTTTTGAGCAAATGTGAAATTACTTAAAGCTGTTTTCCAATGTTTATTAGCTCGTTTATTTAGTGGAATAAATACAAAACCACAATCAGTTCTAGGAACATATATTCTATATGGTATTACAATATCTTCCTCTTTACACTTTTCGATTGTTCGAACAAACCGTTTTCTAAATTCAGTTAATTCTGCTCGATTAAGTTTTGCTATTTCTGAAATGATTGGATAATATTCTGTTTGCTCCTTTAAAAACCTAATATTTTTGTTAAAGTTTTCGATTAAATATGAAATATTAAATTCGCTTGAATCTGTTGTAACTTTTTTGAAATTATTTATGTATTCAGGTTTAATTTCATAAGTGTCAAGAGTTGAGAAGAAATGTGCTAAAACATATTGCTCAGGAAGAGCATTTAAATGTTTCGGATGGTTTTCAAATAGCTCTTCTCTAAACATTAAATATTCCTCAACTTCTGCTGGTGTGATTAAATATTTGCATATCCAATAATAATCTTCTGAATGAAATAAGTGAATTAGTCCAACTTTTGCACTTCTGTAAAACTTTAAATGTCTTTGATTTTCCTCAAGATTATCACTTGGCGAATAAATTATTACTGATTTAATATTTTGAAAGTTTGCCTCGGAAATATTCTTTTTATGTCCTTTTTCGTTGATTATTGGTATGTTCGGATATTTTGCTAAATACTCGTGAGTATTCTTAATTTGCTTAACTGCTTTTTTTAAAATTTTATTATTAAACCAACTAGAATCATTCGAGTTTTCCTTTGAATCTCTTTCCTTTATTTCGAAAATGAAAAATATATCGTCTAACCAAATTACATTATCTGAAAATTCAAGTTTCTGTTTAGAGTCTAAATCTGTAAAATCATTTTTCGCAAACGTAAATTCTTTAAAAAAGACGTTTGAATTAATTTCTGAAACTAAGTTTTCTGATTTATTGATAATGTTGGTTTTAAATGTTTTACAACGTGTTTGTGTATGATTAGTTGCGTGGTTGAGCAACTAAGTTAGTAAACTTTTACTAACCCGTGAATATTCCGCAGGAATATTCGCAAGTAGAGATTAATACAGCAATTAATTATACACGGTGTTGTAAGCTGCCTTTTTTATTTGTAATTCGTTAAATCACTTTTCATTTTTTCAAGTCGATTAAAAAACTCTTTATCATCATCTTCATCCAATAACATTTGTCTGTCAAGTGCTTTAATTGTCAAATCTTTAAGTTTTGAGTCAATTTTTCCTGTGATTTTTATTTGTCCAAATCCAGTCGCAATTATTGAGTTATCCATTGATGAAATCAAGTATTCATCTTCTTCTTGAATTTTATTTAATTTTTCCAAGTCTAGTATTTCGGAACAACCTTTGCTTTTGTATTCGAACCCCATTTCGTCAATTTGTTTAAACATCCATTTAACAATATTACGAGTTAGCTTTTTCTCCCGATACCAATCTTCAAGGTTGTAAAACAAATCCGCTCCATCATCATTTCCAAATGGTGAAAATTCATCTGTACAGTCATAATAGAATTGCGATTTCATTGATTTTACAAAATTCGGATGGGATGTTTCCTTTGCTAGTCCATCATCTTCTGTATCGAAAAAGTATTTCATGCGTTTCTGTTCTTAGGTTGCTTACAACGTTGTTGTATATGGTTTGTTGCGTGTTTCAGGTAACTAATTTAGTAAATAATTACCGACCAAGAAAGTCCGCAAGGACTTTCGCAAGTAGGCAAGAAGCCAGCAATAAATTATATACGGTGTTGTAAGGCGTTATTTTTTTTCCAATAATTTCTTTATTGTAATTAACTTTTCGTTCCTACTAAAATGATTATCATCATCTAAAAATCCACTCATTAATTCACTTAGTCTATCATCGTAAATTTCTTCTTCACTGCGACCAAATACGTGTAATTTTCTGTTAAGCTTACAAACCCCAATTGTGAAATGACCTTTAGTACTTTTGTCTACATATAATCCTTTAACTATTAATATATGTTCATCATAATTGTCAAAATGTGGATGGACTATTTTAAATGCTCCGCTACTTCTTGGATATAGTTTATTCTTAGCAGTAGATACTTTTTTTAAAGTGTCAGGAATAATTCCTAGAGTTTCTTGTTCTCTTTTTATTTGGTTGCAATCGGCACATATTACACATAAGTTTTTTGGTGTAAATATAAATTCAATATGTATTGATTTTGGTACAATATGTTCAATATGACCATTTGAAGCTGAAATTAAAGAAACATTTTGTTTACAATAGCTACAAAACCCCTTTTGAAGATTTCTATAATAATTACGTGTTTCTTTTCTAAGTGGTAATAATTCATCTTCACTCCAATTCAAATGACTGAAATTTGGGTCTGTCCATTTCTTATTTATTATTGCATCAGTTTCTTTACTGAAAACAATACTTGATTGTATATCAGCCATAAATTTTTTGCAGTTCTTTTATGGCCTCAAATAAGTTATAAACAGGGTCATTATGATTTAGATTCTTACTTTGTTTATCTAATAATCTCAATTTCTCTAAATCATCCAAATCAAACATTTTCCTTTTACTGACTTTAGTGAATATGTTTAAAGCAATACGACTTAAATATTCATTTTTAAAGCCAGGTGAATCAAATATATTTGCTAATTGAAAATCGGCTGAATGATTAATAAATTCTAGAGCATTTCTCGATTCTCCAGATTCCATATCAATAATAAAACTGTTATTATTAAGTCTTGATATTATTTGAGGTGAATGTGTTGCTATTATAAAATGACAATTTCGATAGTTTTCAAATGTTGAAATTAGGATTTCAATATATTTTTCTTGCCATTGTGGATGAAGGCAAATTTCTGGTTCATCGATGCATATAAGGCAATTATCTTTTATTTTACTGGCAATTCCTAGAATACTTAAAATGATACTTTGTTCTCCTGAACTTGCATCTTTAATAGAAAAATGGCTATAATCAATAAGAGGTTGAAGAATTACATCTTTTAGTCTAATTATTCCAGATTGTATTAAGAAGAGAATATCATCAGATTCTTGCATATCGATATTCAATCCATTTTCATTTAATGAAAATTCAAAATTAGAACGATATAAATTACCCTCCATAATTTTAAGAGCAACATCTCTAAGTTTATAAACTTTTTCTTCATTTATTGAATCATCTTCGTTTAAAAAAAATGACTTGTTAAATTTTCTAATAGTTCCAGTTCTTCTAGTTTCAAAAATCATCATTGGATCATCCATTGATATTATTTCATCTAAAAATTTTCGAGAATTAAATATTTGAAATTTAATCCAAATTTCAGATTTATATCCTAAATATTTAAGAACACGACCAATTTCATAAGACTGTCTAGGTTCTCTAATTACACTTTCTACAAGTGAGGCTATTATTTTTGATAAGTATGCTAAACCGAAATTAGTACTATATAAATCTCTTAATCCTAAATATGTATAACCATCAATATTCCTACCCATTCTATTAACTGGGAATTTGTCAAAAGGACTTGTTGAAACTGCAATTATTTCTTTTGGGAAAAAGTCGTCATTTACATTTTCAAAAAAAGTATTTTCATTATTCGAATAATATTCCTTGCGACTCTTTATTTCTTTTATTAAATCACTAGTTAATGCACCTAATAGTGTACTTTTTCCTGAACCGTTTTTCCCTACCAAAATTGAGAAAATATTATTTTCAGAAGACGAGTTTGAATCAACTAATCGATAAGTGGTTTTTCTATGTCTATATTCTTTTATCATTTCGTTTTTCTAATGACTTACAACGTGTTTGTGTATGGTTAGTTGCGTGGTTTAGCGACTAAGTTAGCAAACATTTACGAACCCGTGAATATTCCGCAGGAATATTCGCAAGTAAGCTCAACAAAGCAATTAATTATACACGGTGTTAGCGGTAGTTATTTTTCATTTTTCGTATTCCAACTTCTTGTTACGTTTTCAATATTTTTATTTGTCATTTGCTGAGTTTTGATTAATGTTCTTATTCCATTTATCATAATCATAGAAGCTTTTCCTGTTTCAATAAAGTATTTAAATTCAACTCCATTTTCAAGTTGTATTTTTCCAAAAGTTAAAGATTTGTCTTTATATCCTTTAAAATCTCCGTATAGATTGTCTTTCGCTCCAGTTAATTTTCCAACAGATTCAGTTCCGTTTTCTTTCGTAATTAACTTTTGAGTAGTCAAAATGCTATAATTATCAGCGTTGATAATTGTTGAGCAAATTAATAATTCCTTTTCTTGTAATTCTAGTTCAAGCCCAGAATAAGGAAATTCCGAATTTGAATCATAAAATTTAGTCCACTTAAATTCATATGGTTTAACTGTACTTCGCTTAATAGAAGCAATAGAAATATTATGTAACGATTTGTCAGTTTTCCTCATTTCAAATTACTATTCCCTTTTTTTAGTATCTCTCCTGTATTTGAGATAATAGTAGTGAATTCATCATTATATTTTCTTGTGTTTATTCCAAGTTTGTTTAACAATTCATCAGCGTCATTTCTAATATTTTTCCAAGTTTCATTAGTGTCTAAATAATTCCAGTTCCAAATTTCAGTTGGAATTTCATCTACTTTAATCTTGAATTCTAATAGCTCATTTTTGAATTTTGTATCAATCAATCTGTTTTTTAAAACTGTTTCAAAAAGTATAGGTGTAAATGCATAATCCAATTCTTCATACAATTCGGTTAGTGGGTCAATTAAGATTGTTTCCATTTTGTCTAACTGTTTTTCATTGTATGTGTATAGTATTAAAGAATTTATAATATTCGTGTAATAGAACTTTACGTGCTTATCGTATTCTTCTATTTCCGTTTTAGTAAATCCCATAGAATTAACTTCTTCTTCTTCTTCTTTTGAAGTATTATTTTTCTTTTTTGATTTGAAAAAGTTGAATTTCATTGTGATTTTTAATTACCGCTAACGGTTTTGTGTATGATTAGTGGCGTGTTTAAGCACCTAATTTAGCAAATAATAACCGAATAGAAAATCCGCAAGGATTTTCGTAAGTAGGCGAGAACTAGCCATTAATTATACACGGTGTTCTACGCAGTTTTTATTCGGTCAATTTCATTTGCTTTAATTACAATCGTATTTATTTTTAGTCGTTCGTATGTCTTTTCCGCTTTGTATTTACATCTGTCGTCATTAGTTACAAAATAGTCACAATGCGCTCCATAAAATGTATGTAAAGAATCATCGAACATATTATTAAAATTCCCATCAGATTTATAGCCTTTAAGGTCATATTTGTAAAACGTTTCTATCAGTTTTGAATAATTGTCGTTTTCGCTTGTTTTAGATTTTGGTCCATATAAATCCGAAATCTCAAAAATGTCTAAATGTTTGGGTAAATCCTTGAAGTTTTGCTTTACAGCTTTAAGCATTTCTTTGTTATTCTTTAGCTTATTCATACTTCTCATTAAATTTGCTTTAAATGACTTGTAAAGGCTAAAGTCCGATTTCAGTCGACTTTGGAAGTTGAAAATGTCTTCCATTAACGCATACATATTATTTTCGGTTTTCGATTTCGGGTACATTATTCCGAACATTGGGTCTTGTCTATATCCTAATTTCCATTCTTTCGGTAACGGAATCATTTTATAAAGCATTAGTGGATTTGGAATTCCTAAATCCGAATCGAAAAGTTCGCCAAATGAATTGGGTTCAAATTCCCATTCGGTATTCTTTTCATTGAAAAATTCTCTTATTTCTCGGAAATGCCAAACAGTATTTTTGTTTCCCCAATATTGACAAATACAAAGATTTTTTGTTAGTCGTTCAATATTGTCCAAATGTCCATCTATATAATTTGGGTTTTTCTGAAATCCACGAAATAAGTCATTCAGATGCGCATTTGAATAGGGAACCACTATTTGACCTGATAAGACTAAATTCTCCCATTTCGTATATAAATTCCGCTCATTTTCTTCGAGATTTTCTTTCTTCTTAATTCGGTCGAAAATGTTCAAGTCAAAATATATGTTCATTGGTTTGGTCAAATTGCGTAGAACGTTGATGTGTATGGAACGTAGCGTGTAAAAAGGTAATATATTTTAAGGATAAAACAGAGCTAAATTTTTAATTTTGTTTTTAACTTGTCAAACGTAAAATCCAAATTAAAAATTTGGCGGACTTAGCAAATAAGCAAAAACCTCTCGGAAAGCCTAAATTAGCTATGTTTTATACACGGTGTTGTGTTTTCGTACTTATTTCATTAGATAATTTGTCGGTGTTTTTCCAAAATGTTTTTTAAAAGTAACTATAAATGAACTAACATTTTCATAACCTAAATTAAAAGCAATTTCTTTTACACTTTTCTTTTCTCCTAACTGTTTAACCGCTTCCATTAATTTTAAACGTATTTTCCAATCTCCAAAACTCATACCTAATTCTTTATTAAATAATCTAGAAAGTGTTCTTGGGCTCACAAATGTTTTATCTGCATAATAATCAATTGTATGCTTACTCGACAAATCATTCATTAAAGCATCTAATACTGCCTTTATTCTTTTGTCTTGGCTAGTTGGCAAAAAAGTTCTACTTGGTTTCAAATTAGATAGTTCATCTATGAATACTTCAATAACTCTATTTTGTTGTTGAGTAAATATATTTGGATTAGAAAAGGAGATTACTTTTTCTAAGAGACTTTTTAAAAAATATGAGGTTTCAAAAGCAAAACTGTCTTTTGGTAAATTACTTAATTTAGATTTATCTATAAATGCTGTGTCTACTTTTACATTATTAGGAAAATAAACTTGATGTTCTTCATTACTCGAAATCCAAACACTTTGTAAAGAATTAACTATCCAAATGTTGTTTTTTGTAACAACTTTCATAATACCAGTATTACATGATATAATTTGAGCTCTTGGATGTGCGTGCGAATTTGCACATTTTGATTTTTGAATATGTTCTGAATATGTAGTAACAGGACGTAATTCATTTATCTCAAAACCATAATCTACTTTAATATTTGTCTTATAAACAATATTCATTGTCCAAATATAGTAATTAAGACTCGGGATAAGTTCTGAACTTTGTAGAAAATTAAAATATTAAATTTATGGATACTAAAAAACACAATAAAAACATTGTAGAGCAATTTTCAAAACAAGCAAGGGGATACACATCTATTACTTCACATAGCGATTCTTTGGATAAATTAATTTCAATAACATCAGCTTCTAAAAAAGATGAAGTTTTAGATATTGCTTGCGGTTCTGGTATTGTCTCTTGCGAATTTGCTAAACATACAAATAATGTAACTGGCATTGATATGACTCAAGAAATGCTTGTTGAAGCAAAAAAAATGCAAACAAAACTTCATCTTAAAAACCTTACGTGGCTGATAGGAGATGTTGAAAATTTACCTTATGCAGATAACAGTTTCTCAATAGTAGTTTCAAGGTTTGGTTTTCATCATTTTTTAAACCCACTTAAGGTTTTGTCTGAAATGAAAAGAGTTTGTAAACCTAATGGAGTTGTTATGGTTGTAGATGTTTCTTTACCAGATAGTAAAGTTAAAAAATATAATGAAATGGAGAAGAATAGGGATTATTCTCATATTGCTGCACTTTCATTAACTGAATTTTCTGATCTTTTTGAAAAAGTGGGTTTTAAAGATGTAAATACTGATTTTTATTCAATGAAAATAGAACTTAAGGAACAACTTAAAGCATCTTTTCCAAGTGATTCAATTGCTTTAAAAAATATGATTATTGCAGATGTTGGAGTAGATGATTTAGGAATAAATGTCACAGAAATTAATAGTGAGTATTTTTTACATTATCCGATTCAAATATTTTCTGCAAAAAAATAATGAATTAAGAGTCCTTTTTATGCAAACGGGCTCTTTTTTCGTATGAAACACAACGGTTTCGTATAACCGTCAGTTACGGGTTAAATTAGCGATTATTTTCGTTTTAGCACAGACTTTAGCAATTCCGAGTGGATTCGGACGTAGTCGAATCCGCCGTAATTGCGGTTATACATTGTTGTGTGTAGTGCTTTTTACACTATTCATCTAGTCTTTTTAATTCATTTTCATAACCCCAAACCTGTCCGTGTTTAGGATTTCCAGCGTTAGTCAGTCTGTCCACGAAAAAGACTTGGTTTTTATTTTCAGTCAATATTTTTTTCGTTTCCGTTTTTAATTGTTCGTATTCGTGATAAAGTCCGCTTGGGTGATTTCCCCACGCAACAATTACGTTTTTATTCTTTCCGCAAAATTCTCTTAAAGTCCGAATATTTTCTTGGTCAATTATAGTTTCTTTAAATTCCTTTAGTCCGCTTGAATCAGTCAAATAATTCGGCATTAGGTTTAGAATTGTAATGTTTCCGATATTTTTAAATTCCGAATATTTTTCTCGGTTTCTATAAATGTAATTTGAAACATTAAAAACAGTTTTGTCTGAAATCAGTTTATCCGCTCGACTTGGATTTTTAAGTATTACAGTAATTCCGTCCGACTTATTTTTATCAATTTCTAAATTCAGCCAATAGCGTTTTCCGTTTCCGCTTTTCAATTCCACTTTTGATACAAAATCAGGATATTTATATGTCGGTTTTTTCATTTCAGCACGATTTTTCTCGCATTACACACAACGTGTTTGTATATGGTTTGTTGCGTGGTTTAAGCACCTAATTTAGCAAATAAAAACCGAATAGAAAATCCGAGAGGATTTTCGTAAGTAGGCTAGAACTAGCAATAAATTATATACGGTGTTAGCAACTGGCATTTTCTTCTGTCCATTCTTTAGCTACTTGTTCAACATAATCTGTAAATGTATTTATTTTGTCATAACTGTAAAATGTGTATTCTGGTTGTCCATTAATTGGCGTAATGTCATCAAAACAATGGTCAGAAGCGAATAATATTATTTTATTGGTTTTAGAATCATAGAAAGTCATATTCCCGTTTGCCTCTTCTACAAAACAAATTAGGTTTGAGTGGTCTATCGGTTTGATATTTTCTTCTTCGCAAGTTTCTTTATAATATTCATTCCAACTTCCAATTCCGAAACTGCATTCAGTTCCGATAAACATAAAATTCTGATTATTGGTTAGAGAATCCTCTGGCTGATTAAACGATTCCTGTATTCCACCAATATTTTGTAATAAAATTTTGTGTTCAGCACTTAACTCATCTGATACATTTTCTAAATCCTCAATTTTATTTAACCATCCAAATATTTCGTCATCAATATCAGTCCAAGCGAACAAAATGTGTGGAACATTATTAATTCGCAGAAAGGTTTTTCGTGAACATTCAATCAGTTTTGTCAGTTTTGGGAATATATTTATAAAGTCATTCGATAATTCAAGAGTTCTTTCTTCAATTTCAACTTTATCATTTTCTTGAAAAAACCAACTTATATCTTCTGCAAATGCGGTTAAATCTTTGTTCATAGTTGGTTTTTTTTGCTTGTTGCTAACTAGTTATATTAAAACAAATATATTTATTATTACTTAAATATTTCGGGATAATAAAACATTTTCGTTTTGTTTATTCACTTTATTTAATTTCTGTAGAGCAATATCTAAAGGGTTTTGAATGTTCATTAAATCTTTACGTTTTACATGAGTATAAATCATAGTTGTTTCGGGTCTAGAATGTCCTAATAAAGACTGAATATATCTAATATCAACACCATTTTCTAAAAGATGAGTAGCATAACTATGTCTTAATGTATGTGGAGTTACAATTTTTTTAATTTTAGCTCTTTCACAACTTCTTCTTAAAAATTGCCTTACACTTTCAGTAGAATATTTTCCACCATTTTTACCTTCAACAAAATAAGTAGTGGGTTTGTAAGAATAATAGTAATTAGATAAAATCGGTAAAAAACTATCTGCCAAACTAACATATCTGTCTTTTCTACCTTTTCCGTTTTTTACAATTAATTGTTTTCTCTCAATATAGAAATCTCTTAGCTCTAAGTTAACTAATTCACTAATTCGTAAACCGCAAGAATAAATTAATGCAATAATAGCTCTGTGTTTTAGATTTTGAGTAGCGCTAATGATATTTAAAACTTCTTCTTGAGACAAAACACTAGGTAATTTTCTAGATTTTTTAGGCCTTTCTAAAGCTAAATCGTTAATTTTTGTATTCGGATAAAACAAAATAAAAAGTTTTAATGCACTTATAAATTGTCGTTGAGAACTGATAGAGTAACTTCTTTCAATAAATACTTTTTCTATAAAAAGTTCTACGTCTCTATTGGTTAATTCTTCTAAGTTTTTATCAGTATGGAAGTTTACAAAATCAGCAATAAAAAAAGTATACGTTTGCATTGTACTTTTGCTATATCTTTTACCTCTTAAAAAGGAGTAAAAATTATTAAGCAGTAACTTTTCATCCTCTGTTAAATTTCTTCTAAAAAGAGGTTTTTTTTGTATTTTGCTAATATCAACAGTGGTTACTCCTTTAAAAATTTCTATAATCAAAGCTAAGTTTTCTTCTGTGTCTTTAAGATACCAAGATTGTAATCTTCTACTCCAACTAGCTTTTTGTGTCTTTCTTAATAGGTTTATTAAATTATTATTATAATCAAACTTAACTAATAATTGAGGATTATTTTTATAGTTTTTTTGTTCTAAAAATATAGTAGGTAATTTCTTCATTCTTTTAAATATAGCATCTAAATTTAATGAAAAAAAATTAATATTTTGCATTCTTCAATTATAATAAAATTACTTTTACATTATTCATTAAAATAAAACTCCATGAAAGTAGTAACACTTACCATAAATCCGGCTTTAGACAAAAGTGCAAAAGTTACAGAAATGACTCCTTTTGATAAACTAGAATGTAATGATATTACGTATCATCCGGGTGGTGGTGGAATCAATATTTCTAGAGTTTTACATAGGTTAGGTGTAGAAAGTAATTGCTTATTTCCATACGGAGGTAAAACAGGAGAACATTTAGTAGATTTATTAGAAGCACAACACATAGAAGTTTTTGCAACACCGATTTCTATTTGGACAAGAGAAAATTTTGCTGTTTTTGATATAAAAACAGGTTTACAGTTTAGATTCGGAATGCCTACTGAAGCTTTTATTGAAGAAGAAATGAAAGAAGTAGAAAAATTAATTAATGATCAAATATCTAAAAATGATATTTTAGTAATTAGTGGTAGTTTACCCAAAGGTTTACCAACCGGTTATTATTCAAAAATTATTCAAAATTTATCAGTAAAAGGAGTTAAGGTAATTGTAGATACTTCTGGACCTGTTTTTAATGAGGTGTTAAAAAATGAATTGTATTTAATTAAACCTAACCAAAAAGAGTTAGCTCGTTTGGCAGGTAAAGAAACTCAAACTAAAGAGGAACAAGAAGCTTTTGCTTTAAAAATGGTTACTGATAAAATAGCTGAATATGTAGTAGTTTCTCTAGGTAAAGACGGAGCATTTATTGCTCATAAAAACGGAGTAGACTATGTGGCAGCACCAATAATTTCTGTAAAAAGTACTATTGGAGCAGGTGATAGTATGGTAGCGGGTTTAATTTACGGAACAGTAAAAAATAAAAATCCAAAAGAAATGTTACGATGGGGAGTTGCTTGTGGGGTTTCTGCAACATTAAGTGAAGGATCTGATTTAGCTCATAAAGAAAATATAGACAAAGTATTAAAACTTGTATAATAAAAACAACCCAAAACATGTTCTTAATTTAACTTTTAGAACAATGTTTTGGACTTGTTGATTTATAATGATTTCTATTTTGATGTATCAATAAAATATCTAAGATAGTTTTTTTAAAGCTTCAACAATTTCATCTGGTTCAGAACGTGTTCTGTAATCTACATTTACATAACTCCATTTAATAATTCCATCAGTTCCTAATATAAACGTAGCCGGTATTGGTAATACACTATCATTACCATTATTAATCTTTTTTAAGTCTAGATTACGATCTACTCTCATATGTTCCATCAAAAATTCTGGTACTTCCCAAGCAACACCATATTGTAAAGCTATTTTAGCATCTTGATCAGACAATACATCAAAATCCATTTTACTAATTTCATTTTCTGATAAGGAATCATCTGGTACTTCTGGGCTAATACCAATTAATGTAGCACCAAGTTCTTTAACTTTATTTAACTTAGCTTGTAAAGCTCTAAATTGTAGATTACAATAAGGACACCAGCTACCACGATAAAATGTAATAACTAACGGACCATTTTCTAATAAAACTTCAAGAGATATAGGTATTCCTTTTGCGTTTGGTAAATTAAAATCAGGAGCTTTTTCTCCTACTTTTAAGGCATTAGAACCTTCTTCAAAAGCTTTTGCTTTAGCAATAATATCGTCAACACCTTTCATAAACTCCGGATTACCTTTTCTACCTGCAGCAATTTTAGCATCAGTTTGTTCTCTTAACTTTGTCATTATTTTGTTTAATTATATATTGTTATGTTTTAAATATTTAAGTTGATGTTGTTTAAAAGTAGCTATAAAGCACAAGTTTTGATAAATTTTTTACACCAAATACTTAATTGTGTTTAAACAACTGATCTAACAAATATAAACAAACGGAATATATAATATGATAGAGTTTCTGTTTAAGAGTCTTTATAAATGAGTAGGCATCTACAAGCTATAATAAATAAAGCTCCAAAAAAGGATAAAAGTTTAGAAGAGAAAAATTCAGCTTTTATCCTTTCTGTAGTTAGTTTTAATAATAGATGATGTTGTTTTTATGTTTTAAACCTAATTTAAATATAATAGATGTATTTAAAACTTGTTTTGCTATATCACGAACAGAGTTTAAATAAACTAAATCCATTTTAACAAATGATACTTTGTCATTGCTACCAAATAGATCTTTTAAGTTAATTAAAGTGTTAGGTTTTTATCCTTTATTTATATGATTTCTGTTTAGATGTTAATTAACTAATATAAAAATCTTAAATGATTAGATTGATAACTTTGTTAAAAAGTTAAATAAGTTTATGTTTTATAAATTTTGATATACAGTTTTTGCCTAAAATGGAGCTAGTTTTAAAAAAAATCAGAAACAACAAAATTGATAGACATCGTATTTTTAATTATGCTAATACTCTTTTTTTAAGGTGTTTATGTGTTACATTAACAGTTGAAAATAATGTGGTTAACCATTTTAAATATTATAAAACTTAATAAAATTCATATTTTTGGAAGCTGATTATAAATAAATCATAAAAGTTACAAAAATGGCAAAAACATTATTTGACAAAGTTTGGGATTCACATGTTGTACGTCAAGTTAAAGACGGACCAGATGTGTTTTTTATAGACCGTCATTTTATCCATGAAGTTACAAGTCCTGTAGCATTTTTAGGATTAGAGAGTAGAGGAAACAGTGTTGTATATCCAGAGCGTACATTTGCTACTGCAGATCATAATACACCAACTATAAATCAACATTTACCAGTTGCAGATCCATTATCTGCAAATCAGTTAGATGCTTTAGAAAACAATGCTGCAAAACACGGTATTTCTCACTGGGGTTTAGGTGATATTAATAATGGAATTGTACATGTTGTTGGTCCAGAAAACGGAATTACATTACCAGGAGCAACAATTGTTTGTGGAGATTCTCATACATCTACTCATGGAGCTTTTGGTGCTATTGCTTTTGGTATTGGTACTTCTGAAGTAGAAATGGTATTGTCTACACAATGCATTATGCAGCCAAAACCTAAAAAAATGCGTATTAATGTAAATGGTAAATTAGGTTTAGGTGTAACACCAAAAGATGTAGCTTTATACATTATTTCTAAACAAACCACTTCTGGTGCAACAGGGTTTTTTGTAGAATATGCAGGTGATGTTTTTGAAGACATGACAATGGAAGGTCGTATGACCGTATGTAACTTATCTATAGAGATGGGAGCACGTGGAGGTATGATTGCTCCAGATGCTAAAACTTACGAATATATTAAAGGACGTTCTCAAACTCCTAAAGGGGCAGATTGGGACAAAGCCATGAAATATTGGGAAACTTTATATACAGAAGAAGGAGCAGAGTTTGATGTAGAATTTAACTACGAAGCTTCTGATATTGAGCCAATGATTACTTATGGTACAAACCCAGGAATGGGAATTGGAGTTACAAAATCTATTCCACTTGCAGAAAATGTAGAAGGTGGAGTAGAAACTTACAAAAAGTCTTTAGGATATATGTCTTTTAGCGAAGGAGATTCTATGATTGGTAAAGAAATAGACTTTGTATTTTTAGGTTCTTGTACAAATGGAAGAATCGAAGATTTTAGAGCTTTTTGTTCTATAGTAGTAGGACGTAAAAAAGCAGATAACGTAACTGCTTGGTTAGTTCCTGGTTCTCATAAAGTTGTAGATCAAATTAAAGAAGAAGGTTTAGATAAAATTATAGACAATGCTGGTTTTGTATTAAGAGAACCAGGTTGTTCTGCTTGTTTGGCTATGAATGATGATAAAATTCCTTCAGGAAAATTATCAGTATCAACATCAAACAGAAATTTTGAAGGAAGACAAGGGCCTGGATCTAGAACATTATTAGCTTCGCCATTAGTTGCCGCAGCTTCTGCAGTAGAAGGTAAAGTTACAGATCCGAGAACAATTTTAACAGCAAATGCTAACGCTTAAAAAAGAATACAATGGCATACGATAAATTTGACGTACTAACGAGTACAGCATATCCTTTACCTACAGAAAATGTAGATACAGATCAAATAATTCCTGCTCGTTTCTTAAAAGCAACAGAGCGTAAAGATTTTGATATCAACTTTTTCCGTGATTGGAGATTTGAACAAGACGGAACACCAAAAGCAGATTTTCCTTTAAACAAAGAAATTTATGCAGGTTCTAAAATTTTAGTAGGAGGTAGAAACTTTGGTTCTGGTTCTTCTAGAGAGCACGCAGCTTGGTCTGTGTATGACTTTGGATTACGTTGTGTAATTTCATCTGCTTTTGCAGATATCTTTAAAAACAACTGTTTAAACGTTGGTGTTTTACCTGTACAAGTTTCTGCGGAATTTGCAGACACCTTATTTGCAGCAATTATGGCAGATCCAAAAACAGAAATTAAAGTAGATTTACCAAATCAAACAGTAACTTTAGTTGCAACTGGTGAGTCTGAATCTTTTGTTATAAATACCTACAAAAAAGAAAATATGCTTAACGGTTTTGATGATATTGATTATTTAAAAAACATCGAAAACGAAATTTCTGCATTTGCCGAAACAAGACCGTTTTAGATTTCTCCACAAGGTCGAAATGATATTATTTTGTCATTCCGATTGAAGCGAAAACAAAGTAGAGGAATCTTGAAAATATTTTAAACTTTTGGATTTTTTCATTTTTGAAGAAATAACAAATTGAAATAATTATCAAACAATAAAAGTATATTTTTCAAAGTTGATTAAATGACGAAGAGAAAGATAGAAATAATGGATACGACACTACGTGATGGAGAACAAACATCAGGAGTGTCGTTTTCAGTTTCCGAAAAACTAACAATTGCAAAGTTATTGTTAGAAGAGTTAAAAGTAGATCGTTTAGAAATAGCGTCTGCAAGAGTTTCTGAAGGAGAATTAGAAGCGGTAAAAAAAATAACTTCTTGGGCATCTAATAGTAATTTATTAGATAAAATAGAAGTGTTAACTTTTGTTGATGGAGGTAAATCTATCGATTGGATGATTGATGCCGGAGCAAAAGTTCAGAATTTATTAACCAAAGGTTCACTAAATCACTTAACACATCAGCTTAAAAAAACACCAATACAACATTTTGCAGATATTAAAGCAAATATTGAGTTGGCTGCAAAGCACAACATTAAAACCAATGTTTATTTAGAGGATTGGTCTAACGGAATGCGAGATTCTAAAGAATATGTTTTTGAGTATTTAGATTTTTTAACGACTCAGAACATAGAACGTGTTTTATTACCCGATACTTTAGGTGTTTTAACCCCAGAAGAAACTTTTAAATTTATTTCGAAAGTTCATCAGAAATATCCAACAACTCATTTCGATTTTCATGGTCATAACGATTATGATTTAGGAGTTGCCAATGTTATGGAGTCTGTAAAAGCAGGTGTAAATGGTTTGCATTTAACCATAAATGGAATGGGAGAACGCGCAGGTAATGCGCCAATGGCAAGTGTTATTGCTGTTATTAACGACTTTTTAAAAGAGGTTACTATTTCTGTAAATGAAAAAGCACTAAATAAAGTTAGTAAGTTAGTAGAAACATTTTCAGGCTTTAGAATACCTGTTAATAAACCCGTTGTGGGTGCAAATGTTTTTACTCAAACTGCCGGAATTCATGCAGACGGAGATAACAAGAATAATCTTTATTTTAACGATTTAATGCCCGAGCGTTTTGGTAGAAAACGTAAATATGCATTAGGTAAAACTTCCGGTAAAGCAAATATTCAAAAGAACTTACAAGATTTAGGTTTAAGTTTAAATGATGAAGATTTAAAGAAAGTTACCCAAAGAATTATTGAACTCGGAGATAAAAAGGAAGTAGTATCTCAAGAAGATTTACCATACATTATTTCTGATGTTTTAGACAGTGACACAATCGAAAAAAGTGTAATTGTAGAGAATTATGTTCTTGGGCATGCAAAAGGGATGAAACCCTCTGCAACTTTACAATTAATTGTAGAAGGTGTACAATACGAAGCGCATGCACAAGGAGATGGGCAATTTGATGCTTTTATGACTGCTCTAAAAAAGCTATATAAAACGCATGGTAAAATAGAATTACCAAAATTAATTGATTACGCAGTAAGGATTCCTCCAGGAAGTCATTCTGATGCTTTGTGTGAAACAATAATCACTTGGCAAAGAAATAAAAAAGAATTTATAACTCGTGGTTTAGATTCAGATCAAACTGTATCTGCAATTAAAGCTACCGAGAAAATGTTAAATATTATATAAGACTAAATTAATAGGCTTAAAATTATTGTCATTTTAAGCGAAACATAGTGTAGTCGAAAAAGCTAAATAGTAAAAAAGATCTCTCCATAAAGTCGAGATGACAAAAAGTAAAATTATGAAATTAAATATCGCATTATTAGCAGGAGACGGAATTGGACCTGAAGTAATTGATCAAGCAGTAAAAGTTTCTGACGCAATTGCAAAGAAATTTAATCACGAAATTAATTGGAAACCAGCTTTAACAGGTGCAGCGGCAATTGATGCTGTTGGTGAACCTTACCCAGATGAAACACATGATATTTGTGTATCTTCTGATGCTGTTTTATTTGGAGCTATTGGGCATCCTCGTTTTGATAATGATCCTTCTGCAAAAGTTCGTCCAGAACAAGGATTGTTAAAAATGCGTAAAAAATTAGGTTTATTTGCTAATGTAAGACCAACATTTACTTTTCCTTCTTTATTAGATAAATCTCCTCTGAAAAGAGAAAGAATAGAAGGTACAGATTTGGTTTTTTTACGTGAATTAACTGGAGGAATTTACTTTGGTGAAAAGGGGAGAAGAGATGAAGGAGAAACTGCCTTTGATAACTGTGTATATACAAGAGATGAGGTTAAAAGATTAGCTGTTAAAGGTTTTGAGCTTGCTATGACACGTGGTAAGAAATTATGTTGTGTAGATAAAGCAAATGTTTTAGAAACATCTAGATTATGGAGAGAAACTGTACAAGCTATGGAAAAAGATTATCCAGAAGTTGAGGTTTCTTATGAGTTTGTAGATGCAGTTGCAATGCGTTTAGTTCAATGGCCAAATAGTTATGATGTATTGATCACAGAAAATTTATTCGGAGATATTTTAACAGATGAAGCTTCTGTAATCTCTGGTTCTATGGGATTAATGCCTAGTGCATCTTTAGGTTCTGATATTGGTTTGTTTGAGCCAATTCATGGTTCTTATCCACAAGCAACAGGTTTAAATATAGCAAACCCAATGGCTACTGTTTTATCTGCAGCAATGATGTTTGAAAACTTTGGTTTACAAGAAGAAGGTAAAGCTATTAGAGATGCTGTAAATAATGCTTTAGATAAAGGTATTGTAACGGAAGATTTAGCTGATGGAGGTAAAGCCTATGGGACTTCTGAAGTAGGAGATTGGTTAGCAGAAAATATCTAGTTTCGTTTTTAAGCGTTATTCTATAATTATAAAAGACAGTAATCTTAGGTTACTGTCTTTTTTGTATAACATCAAATTTTAATTGTTTTATAAAAGTAAAAAAGCTAATGAATATTATTCACTAGCTTTTTATTATTTAAAGAAGAACTAAGTTTAATTAGTTGTTTCTTTTTTAAATTTATCAAAATCACTTGATTCTTTTTCTGGCCAACTGTTATTAGATGTATCTACATCAGCAGTTTCAAAATCTGGATCTACAGTAATTTTTGTAATTTCTTGCTTAGCTGCAAATATCTTTTTTACAGAAGTATCATCTTTCATCCAAACTTGAGCAGGAAAAGTTTGTTTTTCTGTAGTACCATCAGCGTAAGTTAATTCTACGATTAATGGCATTACTAAACCTCCTGGTTTTTCAAATTCTACAGAATAAATAAATGCAGGTACTTCTTTACCATCTGCATATTTGTCCATTGCTTTAGCATTAGCGTCTTCTTTTTTATCAGTAATGTAAACTAAATCACCTAAACCATCAAAATAAGTTTTTGCTCTTGGGTTACTTTTAATAATTTCTGCAATTCTTTCACTTGGTTTATCAGTTAAATATAAAGGTTTAACTTCTTTAATATTTATATCTGTTACATCAGTTGTGTAAAACCAACCTCTCCAAAACCAATCTAAATCCATACCAGATGCATCTTCCATAGATCTAAAGAAATCTGCAGGAGTTGGGTGTTTAAACATCCATCTTTTAGAATAAGTTCTAAATGCATGATCAAATAATTCTGGTCCCATAATTGTTTTACGTAAGATGTATAAACCAGCAGCTGGTTTAGAATATGCATTTGGTCCGAATTGCTTAACATAATCTCCTTGAGACATGATAGGAGAGATGTTACTTTGGTCTCCGCCCATATATCTTGTAATACTTTTTGCAGGGTTTGTTGCAAATAATTCTGGGTCGTATGTTAACTCTGCTAAAATTTCTACAAAAGAGTTTAAACCTTCATCCATCCAAGTCCATTGTCTTTCATCAGAATTTACAATCATCGGGAAAAAGTTATGTCCTACTTCATGTATAATAACACCTAACATTCCTTTTTTAGTTCTATCAGAGTATGTTCCATCAGGATTTGGACGTCCAAAGTTGAAACAAATCATTGGATACTCCATACCTTGTCTTTCTGAATGTACAGAAATTGCTTTTGGATAAGGGTAATCAAATGTTAATTTAGAATATTCTATTAATGTATGTGCAACAGCTCTTGTAGAGTGCTCTTCCCATAAAGGATTTCCTTCTTTAGGATATAAAGAAACAGCCATTACAGTTTTACCGTTTACATTAGTTGCCATAGCATCCCAAATGTATTTTCTTGATGTTGCAAAGGCAAAATCTCTTACTTTATTAGCTTTAAATGTCCAAGTTTTAGTTTTTGTAGCACGTCCTTTTTCAGCTTTTTCTGCTTCTTCTTGTGTTACAATAATTACAGGTTTATCAAAAGATTTTCTTGCAGCTTCCCAACGATTACGTTGTGTTTTAGTTAACACATCTTTTTCGTTTTGTAAAACACCAGTTGCATCTACAATATGATCTTCTGGTACTGTTAGGTTAACCTCGTAATCTCCAAATTCTAAAGCAAATTCAGATCTACCCCAAAATTGCATATTTTGCCATCCTTCTACGTTGTTATAAACTGCTAATCTTGGAAAGAATTGAGCAATTGTATAGTTGTTGTTTCCATCAGGAAAAGTTTCTAAACCAGAGCGACCACCATCTTTATTGATGTCGTTAATTTTATAATTCCATTTAATACTGAATTCAAAAGTTTCTCCAGAAGCTAAAGGTTGAGGTAAGTTAATACGCATCATCGTTTTATTGATAAAGTGTGATAAAGGCTTACCGTTGCTTTTTACTTCTTCTATATTAAAACCAAAACCTTTACTTTCTTTCATGTAAGTACTTTGAAAGTTAGAAGGCGTAATAAATTCTGAAGCTCTATCAGACTTAGCTAATGGAGTTTGAGAATCATCTGCTCTCATGTTTTGGTCTAACTGAACCCATAAATATTCTAATACGTCTTTAGAATTGTTATGGTAAGTGATTGTTTCATCACCATAAATTTTGTTGGTACTCTCTTCTAAACGGATGTCCATAACATAATCAACTTTTTGTTGACTATATTGGCTACCTGGAGCACCAGAAGCTGTGTGTTGATCGTTTGGAGTAGCCAAAACATCTTTCATCTGTCTGAATTTGTTTTGGTCTGTGTGCCCTTCTTGAGTCTCTGTTTTTTTAGTTTGTCCTCCTCTTCTTTCTTGCGCAAAGTTTGCAGCTACTATAAAGAATAAAGAAAAGACTAATAAAGAAATTTTTTTCATTTGATCTATTTGAATTAATTAAAGTTAAAATTAGTAATAAGAATATTAATTGAGATTATTATGTTATTTTTTTAACAAAAATTTATCATAAAAACAAAACAATTAAAACCAAAAAACGACACCTAATGATGCCGTTTTATTATTAGAGTTATAAAGATATTAACTTTTTACTTTCTTTTTAAATTTTTCGAATTTATTTTCTGTTTGCATAGGGAAACTGTTGTTAGAAGTATCTACATCTGCAGTTTCTAAATCTGGATCTATTACAATACTTTCTATTTGTTTAGATGAAGAAAATACTTTTGTAACTTCTGCATCATTATATCTCCAAATTTGAGCAGGATATGTTTTCTTTTCTTTTGTACCATCTTTGTAAGTAAATTCCACAAGAATTGGCATTACTAAACCACCTGGTTTGTTGTAAGTAATTTCGTAATGATATTTGCTGTGTTTACCAGAAAAACCTAAGCCTTCTGTAATATCTTCTGTAAATTCTACAGTTTCATTGTCTGCTTTTGTGTAAAATTTCTTAACACCTTTAATACCTATATCAGTTACATCAGTAGTGTAAAACCATCCTCTCCAAAACCAATCTAAATCTACACCAGAAGCATCTTCCATTGTTCTAAAGAAATCTGCAGGAGTTGGGTGTTTAAACATCCATCTTTGAGAATAAGTTCTAAATGCATGGTCAAATAATTCTTTACCCATAATTGTTTCACGTAAAATCCATAAAGCAGTTGCTGGTTTTGCATATGCGTTGTTACCAAAACTATATACATTATCTCCTTTAGACATAATAGGAGAAATTCTAGATTGATCTCCTCCCATATATTTTACAATATTTTTAGGTAAACCTCTACCTAATGGATAACCTTCTTCATAATCCATCATGGCTAACATTTGTACATAAGAATTTAAACCTTCATCCATCCAAGTCCATTGTCTTTCATCAGAATTAACAATCATCGGAAAAAAGTTATGCCCAACTTCGTGAATTGTAACCCCAATAGTTCTATATTTTTGTCTGTCTGAATAACCACCATCTTCTAAATCTGGTCTTCCTGGGTTAAAACAAATTTGAGGATATTCCATACCCATTTGTCCATCTACAGAAATTGCTTTATGGTAAGGATAATCAAAAGTATATTTAGAATATGTTTTTAAAGTTTGTGCAACTGCTCTTGTCGAATGATCTCCGTATAAAGGATTTGCTTCTTTAGAGTATAAAGAATAAGCCATTACAGTTTTACCATTAATGTCTACAGCCATTGCATCCCAAATAAATTTTCTAGAAGTTGCAAATGCATAATCTCTTACATTTTCTGCATAAAATTTCCAAGTTTTAGTTTTCTTAGATTTTGTTTTTTCAATTTTTGTAGCTTCTTTTTGAGTACGAATTACAACAGGATCATCAAAAGTTGTTCTTGCTTTTTCTAATCTTTTTAATTCTGTTTTAGTTAAAACATCATTTGCATTCTTTAAAACTCCAGTTGCACCTAACATATGGTCATCTGGAGTAGTAATGTTTACTGTATAATCTCCAAATTCTAAAGCAAATTCACTTCTTCCCCAAAATTGGTCGTTTTGCCATCCTTCTACATTGTCATAAACACATAATCTTGGAAAGAATTGAGCAATTACGTAGTTTTTGTTATCATCTTCTTTAAAGTACTCGTAACCAGATCTACCACCTTGAGTTCTGTGGTTGTTAATGTTGTACCACCATTCTATTTTAAACTTATAAGTATCACCTGAAGCTAATGGTTCTACTAAATTAATACGCATCATTGTTTGATTAATGGTGTGCGATAATTTATCACCATTATCTGTAGTTACACTCGTAATTTTAAAACCACCATCAAAAGCTTCTTCTGGGTAAGCTCTTTCAAATCTTTCTTTGCTAAGTTTACTAGGTACTTTACTAGATTGAATGTCTGGAGTTTTAGAGTCAGCAGCTCTCATGTTTTGGTCTAATTGTACCCATAAATATGTTAATTCGTCAGCAGAATTGTTATGGTAAGTAATTGTTTCTTTACCGGTAATTCTACTTTTTTCATCATCTAAAACAATGTCCATTACATAATCCACCTTTTGTTGCGTGTAACTTTTACCTGGTGCACCAGATGCAGTTCTTTGTTCATTAGGGGTTGCTAAAAGATCTTTAAGTTGTTTAAACTTATTTTGGTTTGTGTGACCTTGTTGTGTTGTTTTTTCTTGGCTAAATGCAGCTGTTCCAACAAAACACACACTTAATAATAAGAGTGTAAATTTTTTCATTTGTACTTGAATTGATTAAGCGTACAAATTAAGAATAAGTTAGTTAAAAAGTTAAAATGAGTTAAAATTTTAACAAACCTTTATCATTCTTTGCGGTAAGTAAAATACTTTTGTGCTTTTTGCCAACTTTACTCTTTATTAAATTTTGTTGTTTTGGAAAGTGAGAAGTTAAAATATTGTTTTCTACTTCTATGGTTTTTAAGCTTTCTATATATTCTATTTCTAAATAGAAAAACACCATATCGGCATCATATTCTTTGCCAATATAATTAAAGCTTTTACTAATATTATTTACTTTAAAATGTAATTTTTCTTCTAAATAATTTTTGAAATAAATATCATTGTTTTTTAGCTCTTTTTTAGTTGTTAATTGTAAATCAATATTATTGTCTTTGTTTAAAGCTTCTTCTATATCGTCCATAAAAACATTTACAGTAATTTGTATAGACTTTAACTCGCTTCTATATTCTATTTGAGTAAGACTTAAATAATATTTATGTAAAGAGAAAGATAATAATGGAATTATTAAAAGGATTAAATACGTTTTTTTAAATTTCATATCGATATTAGAACAATTATTGCGCCAAATTACTCTTTTTTTATGATTTTTAAATAAGGAACACTTTCTTTCTGAAATATTTTTATCAGTTCAAGAATTTTATTTTCTTTATGTAAATCTTCTATACCTAAATGATTACAATATTCTAAAAAATGATAATAATTGTCTTTGGGTATTTTTAAAACTTCAAAGAAAAAACTTTCTCCAAGTTCTGATAATATTTTATTTGGAACTGCTTTTTTTTGTGATAATTTTTTTCGTAAAATAGACTCATGGTCTTTAATTGGAATTGGTATTTTTGTACCTATACTTATGCCACTAATCAATAGAGTTGGATCTGTTTCTACTTTATGTGGTTTAACTTTTCTGCTTATATGATCGTCTTCCATACCTAAATTCATGTTTATTTTAGAAAAATCCATAGTTTTTCTTAGTAAAGAGTCTCTTATATTTGTTGGTACTTGCTTTAAATCAATGCCTAATCTTCCAGTTAAATGATACTTCTTTAATTCAAATTCATCTAATGCATAGGTGTTAGGCTTCAAATTAATTAGAATAAATTTATTGTTGATGATTGCTTTATTCACATTAATTTTTCTAGTAATGTATTGTACTGACGAAATCTGTAAAGAATCTCCTTCTGAAGCATAAATTTTAAAAAGCCCATTATCCGAAGAAAAAGTACCTTGATTTGTTTTTAGGTTGATAATATTTACGTTTTTAACAGCACCTAAAGAGTCTATTACTTTACCTGAAAGGAATGTTTGTCTTTCTTGAGAAAACGTTATTATTGTTATATGAAGTAATAAAATAATAAGTATATTTTTTAACATAAAACAAGAATTTACTCTTTTTTTATGATTTTTAAATAAGGAATACTTTCTTTCTGAAATATTTTTATCAGTTCTAAAGTTTTATTTTCCTTATGTAAATTTTCAATACCTAAATGATTGCAATATTCTAAAAAGTGATAATAATTATCTCTAGGTATTTCTAGCGCTTCGAAGAAAAAACTTTCACCAAGTTCTGATAATATTTTATTAGGTACTGCTTTTTTTTGCGCTAATTCTTTACGTAACAAACTTTCTTTATCTTTAAAAGGAATTGTTGCACTAGCACCAGCACCACTAAGTGAGTTTGCTACTGTATTTACAATAGGAGGTTTTGCCCTTGAAATAGCATCAATTGTAAGGTCTTTTTGTTTAAAGTTTACATTAGAAAAATCCATTACTTCTCTAAGTAAAGAGTCTCTTACATTTTTAGGAACATCATTTATATCTACCCCTAATCTACCTGCTAAATTATTTTTTCTCAGTTCAAATTCTTCTAAAACATAGGTACTTGTAGTTAGTTTTATTCTTAAAATTCTAGTTGATATAATTTTAGGAGTAATAATTATTTTTCTGGTAACATGCTGTATAGATGAAACTTGTAAAGTGTCTCCTTCTATTGCATACATTGTAAAAGTACCATCATCTAAAGAAAAAGTACCTTGATTAGTTTGTAAGTTAATAATATTTACATTTCTAACGGGGCCAATAGAGTCTGTTAACCTACCTAAAATCAATGTTTTTTGATCTTGAGCAAAAGTGGTAAAACCTAAAATTAAAATAAATGGTAATAGTAGTTGTTTTATCATGTGTTAAAAAATTATTTTTTTTCTAAGAGTTTTAAATAACCAGCACTTTCTTGCTGAAATATTTCGATGATGTCTAATACTTTATTTTCTTTATATAATTGTTCTATTCGATTAGTATTGCAATATTGTAAAAAATGATAATATTTTTCTTTAGGAATTTTTAGTTTAGTAAAGAAAAAGTTTTCACCAAGTTCAGATAAAATTTTAAGCGGAATCACTTTTTTTTCATTAAAAGCTTCATTGATATTAGGTGATATCTTCGATTTTTTAAAAGGATTTAATTTACCTATAATTTTGCCTGCATTTAAACCTTCATAAGAGTTTGCTACCGTATTTACTACTTTAGGCATTGCTCTTATATTATCATCAATTCTTTGGTCAACGATACTAAAATCTACATTAGAAAAATCCATATTATTTTTTAATATAGAATCTTTTTTTTCCTTAGATATATCATTAACATCAACGGCTAAATTACCAGATAAATTGTGTCTTCTTAAATCGAATTCATCTAAAACATATACATTAGATACTAAATTTACCGTAATTGTTCTGTCTTCTATAGTTTTCTTTTTTACTATTATCTTTAAAGTAACATGCTGTACAGAGGATATTTGCAAAGAATCTCCTTCTGATACAGAAATATGAAAACCACCGCTGTCTGAAGAAAAAGTACCTTGATTTGTTTTTAAGTTAACAATATTGGCATTTTTAACAGTACCAACAGAATCTATAACTTGACCAAAAATTAATACTTTTTTATCTTGTGATAAGGTAGAAAGGCTTAACAGTAAAACAAATAATAATAGTAATTTTTTAATCATTCTTTAACTTTATTGGTTGGTTAAAAACAAGTCTTCATTTACTTTTTTATGAGGAAAAAGCTTGCTTTCTTCAATTAAGATTGTGGTTAATTTAATTTTTTCGTCACTCTTAAAAATACTAATAATATTTTTATCTACACAATCATTTAGAAATTGATTAATGTATTCTTGTTTAATATTTAAATCTGTTACAAAAAAATCGTCTGTATAAAATTTTCTAATTTTTAATATGTTAATGTCTTCTTTTTCTAGTTTTTTTAATAATTTAGTTTGTTTGGTTTTTCCGTTTAAAGCATTTATTAAATTGTCTAGATTTACAGAAGCACTTGTAAATGATATTTTTGCAATTTTAGTATTCTTTTTTGCTTTAGTACTAACATTAGGTAAGTTTAATGTTTTTGCATTTACAACAGGTCCGCGATAAGATGTTATTTCTGGGTCTACATAAAAAATACTTTTAGGTTCTTCTAAAACAATTTCATTTAAAGTTTCTGTTTTTTCATCTAAAGGAACTGTAATAGTTTCATCAGTAAGGATTTTATCAGTAATTAAAACTATTTTTTTTTGAAGGTTTAAATGAGAAAAGTATAAACTATCACCAACCTTAACAGGAATTTTAAAAGAACCGTTACTATCAGTAATTGTACCAATATTGGTGTTTTTATTGATAACATGTATATCAAAATTAGTAATACTATCTAAAAGTGTTTTCCCTTTTATAAAAGTTCTTTTTTCTTGTGCATTTAAGGATACAAAAAAAGAGAATATAAAAAACAGGACAAGTAAATTCTTCATCAACACAAAGTAACAAGAAGCACGTCTTAAAACTCTACTAATAGAATTGTAATTTTGTGTTAAATAGATTAATTTTGATGTATGAAAAACATGATTATTGCGAGTACATCTACATTACATGGTAGCGGATATTTAACTTACTTATTACCAACACTAAAAGTTCATTTTAAAAATGTAAAAGAGTTGTTATTTATTCCTTTTGCAAGACCTGGAGGTATTTCTTATGATGATTATACATCAATTGTAAAAAAAGTATTTTCTGTTTTAGGGATTGATGTAAAAGGGATTCATGAGTATAAAAATGGTGAAAAAGCAATTAAAAATGCCGAAGCTATTTTTACAGGAGGAGGAAATACTTTTGAATTGGTAAATCAATTATATAAAACAGATATTTTAAATACTTTAAGACAAGTTTTAGAAAAAGGAACGCCTTATTTAGGTACAAGTGCTGGTAGTAATATTTGTGGAGTAAATATGATGAACACGAATGATATGCCCATTGTTTATCCACCAGATTTTACAACTCTAGGCTGTATTAACTTTAATATAAATGCACATTATTTAGACCCCATTGAAGGTTCTACACATATGGGAGAAACTAGAGAGACTCGTATTAAAGAGTTTCATGTTTTTAATGATATTCCTGTTTTGGGTTTAAGAGAAGGTAGTTGGTTAGAGGTAAATGATAATGAGGTTATTTTAAAAGGAAAATTGACTGCTCGTTTATTTGAAAAAAACAAGCAGCCAATTGAATTAGAGAGTAGAGTAGTGATTAAATTTTAATTAAACCATTGCACCATTTGCACCTATAACTTGCCCAGAAACCCATTTAGATTCATCACTAGCTAAAAATAAAGCAACTCTAGCAATATCAATTGGTTTAGCTAATCTGTTAAAAGCATTCATAGCGCTTAATTTTTCTATAAATTCTGGTGTTTTACCTTTTAAAAATAATTCTGTTTCTGTTGGTCCTGGGGCTAATGCGTTTACAGAAATCCCTCTACCAACTTCTTTAGAAAATACACGTGTCATTTGTTCTACAGCTGCTTTTGTGGCAGAGTAAATAGCGTAAGTTGGTAGCATTAATTTTACGGTACTAGAAGATATATTTATAATATTTCCGTTATCAGCAAGTTTGCTTTCTGCTTCTTGTAAAGTATTAAAAAGACCTTTTACATTAATATTAAAATGACTATCAAAATCTTGTTCTGTATTGTCTTTTAATTTTTTAGATGTCATTGTACCTGCATTGTTTATTAAAACATCAATTTTACCAAAGACTTCTATTGTTTTATCGAATAAGTAAGTAACTTCTTTTCTTATACTAACATCTGCTTTAATAGCAATTGCTTCTCCACCATTATGTATTATGGTCGATACAACATCATTAGCTTTAGATTCACTATGATTATAATTAACAATTACTTTAGCATTATTTTCAGCTAAAAGTAAGGCAATTTCTTTACCAATCCCTTTAGAAGAACCAGTTACAATAACTACTTTGTCTTTTAATGTCATTTTATTTTTTTTTGATTATTTATCAAAGTTAATAAAAAATACCAACTAGTATGTTTTGTTAACTTAGTTTAACATTTTAATAAATTTAATTTTAAAAAGACTTATTTATTAGAGGTTTAAGTTATTTTTTAATAACCTATATAGTCTACTATTTCTAAACCATAACCTATCATACCAACACGTTTAGATTGATGTGTATTGGTAATTGATTTTAGTTTTCGGATATTTAAATCGTGTAAAATCTGTGCTCCAATACCAAAATCTTTATTATCCATTTTTATTTCTGGAGCTTCCATATTTCCAGTTTGTTGGTTTTCTTTAAGAGTAGATAATCTACTTAATAAATTCTGAGATTGATTTTGTTGGTTTACAAAAATGATTGCTCCTTTACCTTCATTATTAATAGCTTGAAACATTCTTTCTAGCTTTTTATCAGCATCGTTAGTTAATGTTCCTAAAATATCATTATTAACTAAAGTAGAGTTTACTCTAGTTAAAATAGATTCTTCTTTGTTCCATGAGCCTTTAGTTAAAGCAATGTGTACTTGACTATTGGTTGTTTGTTGGTATGCTCTTAATCTAAAATCACCAAATCTTGTTTTAATATCAAAATCTTCTTTTTTCTCTATTAAAGAGTCATGTTCCATTCTATAAGCAACTAAATCTTCTATAGAAACAATTTTAATATCAAATTTTTTGGCAACTTCTAAAAGTTGTGGCAAACGTGCCATTGTACCATCTTCGTTCATTATTTCTACAATAACACCTGCGGGTTGTAAACCTGCTAAACGAGCAAAATCTATGGCAGCTTCTGTATGGCCTGTTCTACGTAAAACACCTCCTTCTTTAGCGATAAGAGGAAATATATGGCCTGGTCTAGCTAAATCATAAGGCTTAGTTTCATTATCAACCAATGCTTTAATAGTTAAAGCTCTATCTCCTGCAGAAATACCTGTTGTAACACCTTTACCACGTAAATCTACAGAAACGGTAAAAGCAGTTTCCATAGGGTCTGTGTTATTATTTACCATAACATGTAAATCTAACTCTTTACAGCGTGTTTCTGTTAAAGGAGCACAAATTAAACCTCTACCATGTGTAGCCATAAAATTAATCATTTCTGGAGTTACCTTTTCTGCTGCTGCTAAAAAATCTCCTTCATTTTCTCTATTTTCATCATCTACGACAATAATAATTTTACCATTTCTAATGTCTTGTATAGCTTCAGAAATTAAGTTTAATTTAGAATTGATTTTTATATTTTGAGCTGTCATAATAAATAAGTTATGCTTCTTTTTTAGAAAATATTTTTTTGAAGAATTTAATTATTGGTTGCGTTATTGCATCCAAATTAAATATTCCTTTGTCTTTTGTAGCTCTTCTAGTTAATAATACAGCTAGAGGAACCATAATTATTGCTGCTATCCAAGAACCTAAAAAAGAGGTGATAGAACTTTCTTCTGCTAGATTTTTACCAAAAGTGTTGCTAAAAAAATAGGTTACGTAAATAGCAATAGCTAGTATCATAGGTAAACCAAAACCTCCTTTTCTTATAATAGAACCCAAAGGAGCTCCGATAAAAAAGAGAATTAAACAAGATAGAGAAAAAGCTATTCTGTTGTAATATTCGGTATCAAAGTAGTTTAATGTTTTTCTTTGATGTTTTATTTTAGTTTTATTATTATTAACAGAAGTAACAGCTCTAGCTGATTTTGTTACCGCAGAGTTTAATATGTTAATTTTATCTTTTAACTCAAAATTTTCTATAATTTCTGGATTAAGTTTTTTTGGCTTTAAAGAATCTTGATATTCATATAAATCCTTGGCACTTATGGTCATGAATAAGTTTTTTGCTTTTAACCTTAACACTTCGTCGTAACTTGATTTTAAATCTGGAATTGTATCTCCTAATTGGTTTAAACTTAGCATCATATGGTTTTTAGTATGATCTGTTTTATTTAAATCTTCTTCATCAGATATTGAAGAGATATCAATATTAAATTCATATTCATCAAAGGTAGCACTAGAAGCAGGCATTTTTTTAACTTTTGTTGTAGGTGTTCCTTTCTTTATATGTTCTTCATAATAATTACCGTCATATAAAATAAAGGTAATATATCTACTACCTTCTTCAGAAATAATTTTACCTCTTTTTGCTGTAATTACTTTAAGATTTCCTTTAAATGCAGTTAAATCGTATATCAGTACATTTTTTAGAAGGTTTTCTTCTTCTCCGTATTTCTCTGTAAATTTAATTTGATATCCAGGTAAATCACTATTAAAACTACCCGGAACTAGAGCCATTGCGGGCTTTTTCTTTTTTATATTTAGATATAAATTCTTTTGTTTTAAAACAGCATAAGGGTATACATTATTTAAAAATAAAAAATTGATAATACTAAAAACTATTGTTAAACCAATTAAAGGTCTTATTAGACGTTGTAAAGATATTCCTGCGGATTTTGCAGCGGCAAACTCGTAGTTTTCACCTAAATTACCAAGTGCCATAATAGAAGATAAAAGAACGCCTATTGGTAATGCTTGTGGTGTAATAATTAACGTAGTGTAATAAATAAATTTTAAAATAAAAGGTAAGCTAATTCCTTTACCGGCAAAGTTTTCAAAAGTTTGCCATAATACTTGCATTACTAGAACAAAAAGCACAATAAGAAATGTAGCTACAAATGGAACTAGAAATGTTTTTAAGATGTATTTATCTAAAATTTTCATTGCTGCAAAAGTAGTTTCTTAAGATGAAAGAAGCTACTAATTTACTGTTAATTGAAAGAAATTAATCTATTGTATATTTTAACTTTTTATACTTTACTAGATCTAAAGAAAAAAACTGGTTAGGTAAAGTCTGATTACTTTTTAATTTAGTAATAGTAAACGTTGTTTTAGAAGTATTAGAACCTGTTTGTATCAATTTATAAATATGTTTTGTTTTAGCATCAATACCTAATTCTACTTTTACAATATCAGAATCACTATCAATAGGATTTAAAGTAACAAATTGTATTTTTCTACCTTGTAAGTTCAATAATTTTCCCATTTCAAAATTATAACCTTCTTTATAAAAAGTTAATAATTTAGAAGGATAAATAAAACCATCATCTTCTCCCATATCTCCGTCAGTAATAGAGATTTCTTTTTCATCATTGTTAATTACATATAATTTTTTACCATCAAAAATAAATGTATTACCTAAATAGTTTAAATTATATTTTTCTCCTTGTAAAGTAATTTCTCCTCTTATTGGTGGTTCATCTCCTTCCTTAATACCTGCATCTTCATTACTTAATGTCTGTGCAAAACCGATATTCATATTTTTATATGCGCCCATTTTAGTAGAAACTTCATCTAATAGAGATTTTGCTTCTTCAGAATTTTGAGAAAAAGTAATTGTTGTAATAAATAAACTGAAAAATAAGATTGCTATTTTCTTCATAATTTTAATGCTTATCATCTTAATAATTAGATGCTATTTTAATTGTTTTTTTCGTTTTCTAATAATTGTTCTAAGGCAATAAAATCTGGTACTAAAACTTGTCTTGCTTTACTACCTTCAAAACCGCCAACAATACCTGCTGCTTCTAATTGATCTATTAATCTACCAGCTCTATTGTAACCTAATTTTAATTTTCTTTGTAATAAAGAGGCAGACCCCTGTTGTGCTGTTACAATAATTTCTGCTGCATCTTTAAATAATTTATCTCTGTCTTGTATATCAATATCAATACTTGTGCCACTTTCATCATCTATATATTCTGGTAATTGATAAGCTTCTGCATAAGCTTTTTGAGAACCAATAAAATCTGTAATTTTTTCTACTTCTGGTGTATCTACAAAAGCACACTGTATTCTATTTATATCGTTACCGGCAGTGTATAATAAATCTCCACGACCAATTAATTGATCTGCTCCACCAGCATCTAAAATTGTTCTAGAATCTATTTTAGAAGTTACTCTAAAAGCAATTCTAGCAGGGAAATTGGCCTTAATAATACCCGTAATTACATTAACGGAAGGTCTTTGTGTAGCAACTATTAAATGGATACCGATTGCTCTAGCTAACTGAGCTAAACGTGCAATTGGTGTTTCTACCTCTTTACCAGCTGTCATTATTAAATCTGCAAATTCATCAATAACTAACACAATGTAAGGTAAAAATTGATGACCTTCATTGGGGTTTAATTTACGCTTTTTAAATTTAGCATTATATTCTTTAATGTTACGTACCATTGCTGCTTTTAACAGGTCGTATCTGTTATCCATTTCTATACATAAAGAATTTAATGTATGTACAACTTTAGTTGTATCCGTAATAATTGCTTCTTCTACATCTGGCAATTTTGCTAAATAATGACGCTCAATTTTATTAAATAAAGTAAGTTCTACTTTTTTAGGATCTACTAAAATAAACTTAACTTCTGCAGGATGTTTTTTGTATAACAAAGATGTTAAAACGGCATTTAAACCTACAGATTTACCTTGTCCTGTTGCACCTGCCATTAACAAGTGAGGCATTTTTGCTAAATCGACTACAAAAGTTTCATTAGAAATAGTTTTACCTAACGCAATAGGAAGTTCCATAGGAGATTCTTGAAATTTCTTAGAAGAAATAACCGAATGCATAGAAACTATGGTCGATTTTTGATTAGGAACCTCAATACCAATCGTTCCTTTACCAGGTATTGGTGCAATAATTCTTATCCCTAAAGCAGATAAAGACAATGCAATATCATCTTCTAAATTTTTAATTTTAGAAATTCGGATTCCGGCTTCTGGTACAATCTCGTAAAGTGTAATTGTTGGCCCTACAGTTGCTTTAATTTCTGCAATACCAATTTTGTAGTTTTTTAAGGTTTCTACAATTCTATCTTTATTCGCTTCAAGCTCTTCTGGATCTATGGAAATACTTTCGTTATATTGTTTTAATAGATTAAAAGTTGGAAATTTAAAGTTTGATAACTCTAATGTAGGATCAAATTCTCCAAAATCTTTTAAAACTTTATCAGATAAATTTTCTACAGATTGTTCTTCTTCTCTATTAATAGCAATATCTATCCCTACATCATTAAGGTCTTCTGCTTTTTCTTCAGTATTTGAAATAGAAGTTGTTTTTATATTTAAAGAAATTTCTTCTTTTTTACTTGTTACATCAGAATGTTTAGAAATAGTTGGTTGTAAGTTTTCTAAAGAAAGTTCTACACTAGATTTTTTTCCTGTTTTTTCTACTGTTTCTTTTTTTTGTATTGTAGGTTCTTTTTTAATTGTGTTACTAACAACTTCTTCTTTATCAATGTTAATCAATTCTTGAGATTTTCTTTCTTCTCTTTTAATCTTATAGTCTTCTATATATTTTTCGAAAGTTACTTTATAACGTATAATTAGGTAAACACATAAATAAAATAAAAGCAGAATAACTAAACCAACTTTACCAATAAAAGCTTGTAAATATTCATTAATTTCAAAACCAATAATACCAGATAACAATGCATGTTTAGAGTTTAAAAAACCTAAAGAGATAGAAAGCCATAATGTAGCTATTAAACCCCAGTTCCAAGAAACAATTATTGAAGAAATTTTTCTTTTAATAAGAATTGATGTTCCTGTTTTAAAAATATGAAAACAAATGATAAAAGCACTTATTCCGAAACCTTTATAAATAAAAAAATGAGATAAACTATTGCCTATTTTTCCTAATAGGTTTTTACTTTTTACAGTTTTATCATCTAATTCTGTAAGAATACTTTGGTCTTCTTGCCAATTAAAGAAAAAAGAGATAAAAGCAATACAAAGAAAAATAGAGAATAAAACTAAAAAGGTTCCTAATATTGTCTTTGTTTGCGTTGTTTTTAAGAAGGCAAAAATGCCCAGTTTTTTATCTGGGGGCATTATTGTTTTTTTTGTGCTTTTTTTTCTTATTGCCATTAATAAAATATTCTTTGTAGCTGTAAATTATAATTATTTCTCTAAGAGCAATACTATTTTAGGTAAGTATATAAAACCTGCAATAATTAAAGAGGTAATTGCTGCAAAAGTAGGTGCACCTGCAGCGATATCTTTTATAAAGCCAATTTTTTTATGATAATCTGGATGTATAAAATCAGCCAATTTTTCTACGGCTGTATTTAAAGCTTCTGCAACAAGTACAAAGCCAATTATTAAAAACTGAAACATCCATTCAATATTAGAAAGATTAAAAAAAAAACCCATAATAATAGCAATAATAGCAATAAAAGACTGCACTTTAATGCTATCTTCTGTAGTAATTAAAAGCCAAATACCTTTAAATGCAAATTTAAAACTGCGAAGTCTACCTCTTATAAAGCTATCATTATGGTTTTTCATAAAAACGTTAATTATATTGCGCTTATTGCAGCTGTATAATTTGGTTCTTCTGTTGTTTCTGCAACTTGTTCTGTATAAATTACATTTTCTTCTTCATCAATAATTACAATTGATCTAGAGTGTAAGTTAGCTAAAGGTCCGTCTGCAATTTCTAATTCGTAAGACTTACCAAAGTTACCATCAGCAAAATCAGACAACATAACTACATTTTCTATTCCTTCTGCACCACAAAAACGAGCTTGAGCAAAAGGTAAATCTTTAGAAACACATAATACTACAGTGTTGTCTAAATCGGCTGCTTTTTTATTAAACTCTCTAACAGATGTAGCACATGTACCTGTATCTACACTAGGAAAAATATTTAATATAATTTTTTTTCCAGCAAAATCAGATAAGCTTTTTTTAGATAAATCTACGGCTGTTAATGTAAAGTTAGCAGCTTTAGTTCCTGTTTCTGGTAAGTTACCAATTGTATTTATTGCGTTTCCTTTTAATGTGATGTTTGCCATTTTTGTATGTTTTTTTAGAACATCAAAAGTAAGAATAATTTATAGATGTTTTCTGTTTTTTGCTTTGGTTTAATTTTTTTTAAAACCAAAAGATAAAAATTTCCGTAAGTATTTGTGAATAGAAATTAATATTAACTAAAATAAAATTATGAGAACATTAAATTTTTTAAAAGTAATAGTTGTAACATTTACTTTATTTGCTAGTCAAGCTTTTTTAGCACAAGAAAAAACTAAAATGGTTGGTGGAGCAGAAATGTATCCATCAAAAAACATTGTAGAAAATGCTGTAAATTCTAAAGACCATACAACATTAGTAGCAGCAGTAAAAGCAGCAGAATTAGTAGATGTTTTAACAAGTAAAGGTCCTTTTACTGTTTTTGCACCAACAAACGAGGCATTTAATATGTTGCCAAAAGGTACTGTAGAAACTTTATTAAAGCCAGAGAATAAAACAAAATTGCAAACAATATTAAAATACCATGTGGTAGCTGGTAAATGGAATTCAAAAGACGTTTTAAAATTAATTAAAAAGGGTAAAGGAAAAGCTGCTCTTAAAACTGTTAGTGGTGGTACAATTACTGCTTGGGAAAAAGATGGGAGTGTTTATATTTCTGATGAAAATGGAGGTAAAGCAAAAGTTACAATTGCAGATGTAAACCAATCTAATGGAGTAATACATGTAATAGATGCTGTTTTGTTACCTAAGTCTTAAAACTTTGTAGATTATATTTGATTATTTGAATTTGATAAGTCACTTCTTAAGGAAGTGGCTTTTTTCTTTTTGCTATTTTATATAAGAGCGTAGATTTTATAATAACAAGTTGTACTTTTGCACCTCGAGAAAAAACAATAGTTATTAGTGAATATTACACAGTACACATCAGAATTTAAATATAATTGGAGACTTGCAGCACCAGTAATGTTGGGTATGTTAGGGCATACATTTGTAAGTTTTATAGATAATATTATGGTTGGCCAATTAGGTACTGCAGAATTAGCAGCAGTTTCTTTAGGTAATAGCTTTATGTTTATTGCTATGTCTATAGGTATTGGTTTTTCTACGGCAATAACTCCTTTAATTGCAGAAGCAGATTCATCCAATAATTTAGAAAAAGCCAGGTCTACTTACAAAAGTGGTTTGTTTTTATGTACAACTTTAGGATTTATTTTATTTTTAGGAGTCTATTTTTCTAAACCATTAATGTATTTAATGAAACAGCCCAAAGAGGTTGTAGAAATAGCAATTCCTTATTTAGATTTGGTAGCTTTTTCATTAATTCCGTTAGTTATTTTTCAGGCAATTAAGCAGTTTAGTGATGGAATGTCTATGACAAAATACCCAATGTATGCCACGTTAATAGCTAATATTGTAAATACTCTTTTAAATTATGTATTAATTTTTGGAAAATTTGGTTTTCCAGAAATGGGGATTGTAGGTGCTGCTTATGGTACGTTGGTTTCTCGTATAATTATGGTGGTTTATTTATGGTTATTGTTACGTTATAAAGAGCGTTCTGCAAGAATTGTAAAAAATATAAAGTTCTTTGTTTTAGATATTTTAACGATAAAGAAAATTATTAGTTTAGGATCTTTAAGTTCTATGCAAATGTTTTTTGAAGTTGCCATTTTTACAGCTGCAATTTGGTTAAGTGGTTTGTTGGGTAAGAATCCGCAAGCAGCAAATCAGATAGCGTTAAATTTATCTTCTATGACGTTTATGGTTGCTATGGGTTTAAGTGTAGCATCTATGATTAGAGTAGGTAATCAAAAAGGATTAAAAAATTATAATGAGTTAAGAAGAATAGCATTTTCTATCTTTTTACTTGGTATTTTATTTGCTACTTTCTTTGCTCTATTATTCTTTGTTTTTCATAAAAGTTTACCCAATATATATGTAGATTTAAGTGATGAAGCAAATTATATTGATAATATGGAGGTACTTTCTATTGCTTCTAATTTATTATTAGCAGCAGCTTTTTTTCAAATTTCAGACAGCATACAAGTAGTTGTTTTAGGTGCTTTACGTGGATTACAAGATGTAAAAATACCGACGATACTTACCTTTATTTCTTATTGGGTTATTGGTTTTCCTACTTCTTATTTTTTAGGAACAGAAGAAATGTATGGTAGTTTTGGTATTTGGTTAGGTTTATTAGCCGGATTAACAACAGCTTCCATTTTATTATTTATCAGATTTAATTGGTTAACTTTAAAATTGATAAAAGAAAAACATATATTAATTTAAATTATATTTCTTAATAGTTTCTAAGAACGTTAAGAAATTTACCAAACAATGTACAACATGAATTTACCAAAATTTTTATTAGCAGATAACAGCAATTTCCCTGAAGATATTTTTGTATTACATACAGAATTTCCTCGTTTTATGATTAATTTAAAAGACGATGAAATTGAGTGGTTTGAAGATTTAACAGGCGAAAATGAAGAAGATATTGCTACAGAATTAGCAGATTTAATGGATAAAGCTGGGGAATTTTATGATGAAGAAATGAAACAATATGAGTAAATCATGCTTTTAATTTAAGAAGCTAGTATCAAGATAAGTAATTATACTAGCTTCTTAAGTTTTATATCAAATTCAATTAATAATTTGTTTTTTTCTTATAGCAATTAAACCTAAAATTGGTCCGATTGCTAATACTAAATAAATTAGATTAGAATTTGTAATATTAGTCAAGCTACTAATTAATTGAATACTAATTATTGTTATTGTATATCCTACACAATTTACAATAGTTAATGCAGTCCCTTTACTTTTAGAGGGGGCGTTTTGAGCAACTAAAGTAGAAAATAAAGGAGAATCTGCGATTACAAAAACTCCCCAGAAAAGTAGGAAAAGAATAAAAAGATTTTTGTTATTTAATTGAAACATTAAAGGTGAAATTAAACAACAAATACAAGACAATAAAAGTGCCATAAAAGCAATATTTCTTGTGCCAAATCTTTCTGCTAAATAACCACCAATAACACAAGATATTCCACCGATTGCAATGATAAAAAAGGATAAAAGCGGAATGTTGAATTGTACTTCTGTATGTATATCATTATACGTTTTTAAAAGAATGGGTACAAATGCCCAAAAGGTATACAATTCCCACATATGCCCAAAATACCCAAAAGCAGCTTTTCTAAAATTTAAATTTTTAAATATGGAAAAACAAATGGTAATATCTAATTTAGTTCCAGCTGTTCTATAAGGTCCATTAGGTACAAAAATTAGCATAATTATTCCTCCAAAAGATGCTAAAATAGAGATTAATATCAATATATTTTTCCAAGGATAACCTTGCATTATATCTTTTAATAAATGAGGTAAAGCAGTACCTAAAACCAATGCACCAACTAAATAGCCTAAAGATTTACCTAATCCTTTTTGATAATAATCGGTTGCAATTTTCATTCCAACAGGATAAATACCTGCCAAGAAAAATCCTGTTGAAAAACGCAAACTAATTAGTGTAAAAAAAGTTTGATTCTCAAAAATAAGTCCTAAATTAAAGAAAGCACCAAGAATTGCACAAAAGAAAAATACTTTAGACGGAGAAAAACGATCTGCAATGGTAAATAAAGCAAAAACTAACGTACCAATTATAAAACCAAATTGAACAGCAGAAGTTAAATAACCTAAAGCAATATCTTCTAAATTAAAACTGGTTACCAAATCGGTCATTACTCCATTGCTTGCAAACCACATAGATGTACAACAAAACTGAGAGATAATTATAATAGGAAGTATGCTTTTTGATATGCTCATAAAATTTAGTTAAAGTAATACAAAAGATCTAATATTCAATTTAAAATGTTTTACAACATCATTAGATTATTTATCTTTGATATTCATGAAAAGAGTTAAAATAATAGAATGTCCTCGTGATGCAATGCAAGGGATAAAATCGCATTTTATATCTACAGAGCAAAAAGCATTATACATAAATTCTTTATTAAAAGTTGGTTTTGATACTATAGATTTCGGAAGCTTTGTTTCTCCAAAAGCAATTCCGCAAATGCGAGATACTGCTGCTGTTTTAGAAAAATTAGATTTAACTAAAACTACCAGTAAATTACTAGCAATTACAGCAAATGTAAGAGGTGCAAATGACGCTTCTAAATTTGAAGAAATAGATTATTTAGGTTACCCTTTTTCTATTTCAGAAAATTTTCAAATGCGTAATACACACAAAACTATTTCTGAATCTATAGAAACTTTAGACGAAATTTTAAATATAGCTTACAAGTCTAATAAAAAAGTTGTTGCTTATTTATCTATGGGATTTGGAAACCCTTATGGAGACCCTTGGGATGTTGATATTGTTGGTAAATGGACAGAAAAACTTGCTAAAATGGGTGTAGAAATTTTATCTCTCTCTGATACAATTGGTAGTTCTACTCCAGAAATTATAGATTATTTGTTTTCAAATTTAATCCCGATTTATCCTAAGATTGAATTTGGTGCACATTTACATACAACACCAAATAAATGGCACGAAAAAGTTGATGCTGCTTTTAAAGCGGGGTGTAATCGTTTTGATGGTGCAATTAAAGGTTATGGAGGTTGCCCTATGGCAAAAGATGAGTTGACGGGTAATATGCCAACAGAAAAATTATTAAGTTATTTTACTTCGCAAAAAGCAGACACAAATATTAGACCAATGAGTTTTGAAAGCGCTTACAATAAAGCTTTAGAAACTTTTTTGTAAATAAAGTTTAGCATTATATAACTAACCGGTTTTGTTGATTTTCATTGAAAGAAAATATTAATTAAGTATATTTTAATATAAAGTAAAAGTTAAGGTTATAGATGTAAGTGGATTTTTTAGCATTAAATTCAATTAAAAATTGTAAATTTGCACGCAATTATATCTTAATTGCAACATGACAGCACACAACAACAAAATTTTAGGAGAAGGGTTAACTTATGACGATGTTCTTTTAGTTCCTGCCTTTTCAGAAGTACTTCCAAGAGAAGTAAGCATTCAAACAAAATTTACTAAAAATATTACTATTAACGTACCTATTGTCTCTGCGGCAATGGATACAGTAACAGAATCTGCATTGGCAATTGCCATTGCTAGAGAAGGTGGTATTGGTGTTTTACATAAAAATATGACAATTGAGCAACAAGCGCAAGAAGTTAGAAAGGTAAAACGTGCAGAAAGCGGTATGATTTTAGATCCAGTAACTTTACCTTTAACAGCAATTGTTTTAGATGCTAAAGCTTATATGAAAGAGCATAGCATAGGAGGAATACCGATTGTAGATAATGACGGAACTTTAAAAGGTATTGTAACAAACAGAGATTTACGTTTTGAGCATAATAACCAAAGGCCAATTATAGAGGTAATGACAAGTGAAAACTTAGTTACTGCAGATGTTGGTACTTCTTTAAATGATGCAGAAAAAATCCTTCAGAATTATAAAATCGAAAAACTTTTAATTGTTGATGATAATTATAAATTAAAAGGGTTAATTACTTTTAGAGATATTACTAAGGTTACACAAAAACCAATTGCAAATAAAGATTCTTTTGGTAGATTAAGAGTAGCAGCAGCACTAGGTGTTACTGGTGATGCTGTGGATAGAGCAGAAGCTTTGGTAAATGCAGGTGTAGATGCTGTAATTATAGATACAGCACATGGTCATACAAAAGGTGTGGTGTCTGTTTTAAAAGAAGTTAAAAATAGGTTTCCAAAATTAGATGTAGTTGTAGGTAACATTGCAACTGGTGAAGCTGCTAAATATTTAGTAGAAGCTGGTGCAGATGCTGTAAAAGTTGGTATTGGTCCGGGGTCTATTTGTACAACAAGAGTTGTTGCAGGTGTTGGTTTTCCTCAGTTTTCTGCAGTATTAGAGGTTTCTGCAGCAATTAAAGGAAGTGGAGTTCCTGTTATTGCAGATGGAGGAATTCGTTATACAGGTGATATTCCAAAAGCGATTGCTGCAGGTGCAGATACTGTAATGTTAGGTTCCTTATTAGCAGGGACAAAAGAATCTCCAGGAGAAACAATTATTTACGAAGGAAGAAAATTTAAGTCTTATAGAGGTATGGGATCTGTAGAAGCAATGAAACATGGTTCTAAAGACAGATATTTTCAGGATGTAGAAGACGATATTAAAAAATTAGTACCAGAAGGTATTGTAGGTCGTGTACCTTATAAAGGAGACTTGGCAGAAAGTATTCATCAATTTATTGGAGGTCTACGAGCAGGAATGGGGTATTGTGGCGCAAAAGATGTAGAAACTTTAAAAGAAACTGGTAGGTTTGTAAGAATTACCGCAAGTGGTATTAATGAAAGTCATCCGCATGATGTAGCAATTACTAAAGAATCTCCTAATTACAGTAGAAGATAATTTAAAAAATAAAACTTTCTAAAATTAGTTTTAAATAAAAAAAAATCCTCACATTTTATATGTGAGGATTTTTTTATTTAAATGAATAAAAATTATTAATCTTTTGGTATTGTAATGCCTAATTTAGTCATTACTTTTTCTGTAAGATCAAGTTTGTTATCTATGTAAGCAAATTGATTTCCAGAAATCGTTAGTATTTGTGTAAACTTTTCTGCCTTTGCAATTTCTTGTATTACATCATTTAATTTTTTATACAAAGGTCTCATTAACTCTTCTTGTTTTAATTGAAGTAATTTTTGACCGTTTTGTTGATATCTTTTGATGTCAGCTTCCATTTCAGTAAGTTCTTGAATGGTTGTTTTTTTAGCTAATACCCCTAGAGTTTTTTCATTTTTTTTATAATCTTCAACTTTTGTTTGATAAGTAGTTAATTTAATATTAAAAGAAGAGTCTAGTTTAACTCCGTAATCTTGAGTTCTTTCTAAAACAATTTTAGTTTCTGGCATAAACCCTATAATATAGTCTGTATCAATAGTACCAACTTTAGATTGTGCGATTGAAATTGTACTTAAAAAAGCAATAAAAATGAATATAATTTTTGATTTCATGTTTGTGTTTTTGATATTTTACAAATATATAAAAGTGGATGAATTAGAAAAGTAGGTTAACTGTTTAAAAAGTTAATTTTATCAGAAACTTTAGAGATAATTGTTTTTATTTCTGTTTGATAATCAAACCAAAGTGTTTCTTCGTCTTTTCTAAACCATGTTAATTGTCGTTTTGCAAATCTTCTGGTATTTTTCTTAATTTCAGAAATGGCAAATTCTTTAGTGAAATCTCCATCAAAAAAAGAAAATAATTCTCTATAACCTACCGTTTGGAGTGCGTTTAATTTTTTACTTGGATATAAGTTTTTAGCTTCTTCTAGCAAACCATTTTCGAGCATAATATCTACACGTCTGTTTATTCTATCGTAAATAATTTCTCTATCTGCTTTTAATCCAACTTTAATTGAATAAAAATTTCTAGGTGTTTTAGGTTTGTTTTTAAATGTAGAAAAAGGGGTTCCTGAAGCAACACATACTTCTAAAGCTCTTAAAACTCTATGAGGATTGTCTAAAGCAATAACATTATAGGTTTCTAGGTCTAGTTCTTTTAATCGATTTTGTAAAACTTCTAAACCTTCTGTTTCTAAATCTAATATTAATTTATTTCTAATTTCTAGAGGAACTTCCGGAAAATAATCTAAACCTTTTAAAACAGCATCTATATACAAACCACTTCCGCCAACCATAATTTGTATCGGGTTTTTATCAAAAAGTGAATCTAATTTTTTTAGTGCATCTCTTTCAAAAGAACCTACATTATAATCATCAAAAATACTTCTGTTCTGAATAAAGTGATGTTTTGCAGCTGCTAATTCATCATCTTCAGGTACAGCAGTTCCTATTTTCATTTCTTTGTAAAACTGACGAGAATCGCAAGAAATAATATCGCTTTTAAAATGATTTGCTAATTGTATACTCAAAGCTGTTTTACCAATAGCTGTAGGACCAACAATGGTTATTAAAATATTTTTCGGAATCATTTTAGTTTAATTTATGACCACAATTATAACAGAATTCGGCATTGTCTTTATGCTTTTCGGCAGCACAATTAGGGCAAGTTTGTGTATTGATATCTAAATTAGTTTTAGTCATTTCTGCAGTTACAATGCCAGTTGGTATGGCAATTATACCATAACCTAAAACCATAATTGCACTAGCTACTAATTGACCAAAAGCAGTTTGAGGTGCAATATCTCCGTAACCAACAGTTGTTAGTGTTACAATTGCCCAATATACACTTCTAGGTATGCTTGTAAAACCATTTTCTTCACCTTCTATCATGTACATAAGTGTACCTAATATTAGACAGATGATTACTACAAAATATAGAAAAACGGATATTTTTACTCTACTTGCTTTTAATGCTACCATTAATTTGTTGGAAGCACCAATATATCTGGCTAATTTTAAAACTCTAAATACTCTCAATAAACGTAAAGCTCTTAAGGCAATTAAATGATGCGAACCTACAAATACAAACGATAAATATTTAGGAATTGTAGAAAGTAAATCTATAATACCATAAAAACTAAAAATATATTTAAATGGCTTTTTTATGGTAAAAACTCTTAAAATATATTCCGCAGAAAATAGGATGGTAATAAACCATTCTGCAATATTTAAAAGAGTGTGGTATTTTTGATCAAAACTTTTTACGCTTTCTAGTATTACTAGAACAACACTAGTTATAATTGCAAAAAGTAATATAACATCAAAAAGTTTACCTTGTTGAGTGTCTGCTTCATAAATTATTTCATGAAGTTTATCTTTCCAAGATGTTTTTTTGTTTTGTTGATTCAAGCTTTCAATATTAATCTACTACAATACTACAATTATTTAATCACTTTTCTATTTTTTAGATAGGTTTTCTCTTTATTAAAGATGGTATTTTAAATAAAAAAACCTCACAAATAGTGAGGTTTTCTAGAATATTTAAAGAGAAAAGTTATTTTGATTTTTCTTCTTTAACAACTGCTTTATCAGCAATAATTCTTGTTTCTTGATTTGCAACAACCCAAGCTGTATGAAAAACCAAACGAGTTCTATTTTCTAATAAATCGTAACTAATTTTGTCTGGAGTATCAGTTGGTTTGTGGTAATCTTCGTGTGTACCATTAAAATAGAAAATAATTGGCACATTATGTTTTGCAAAGTTGTAATGATCTGATCTGTAGTAAAAACGATTAGGATCATTTTCGTCATTATATTTATAATCTAAATTGATGTTCATGTACTTTGTATTTACAACTTCAGAAATGTTATGTAACTCTGTACTTAGCTTATCAGAACCAATTAAATATACATAATTTGGGTCTTCTGTATGTCTGTCATCAATTCTACCAACCATATCAATATTTAAATCACAAACTGTGTTTGCAATAGGAAAAATTGGATTTTCTGTATAGTATCTAGAACCTAATAAACCTTTTTCTTCTCCTGTAACGTGTAAAAATAAAATAGATCTTTTTGGACCTTTACCTGCTTTTTCTGCCATTTTAAAAGCTTCAGCAATTTCTAAAAGCGCAACAGTTCCAGACCCATCATCATCTGCACCATTATAAATTTCACCATTTTTTATTCCTTCATGATCTAAATGAGCAGAAATAACAACAATTTCATCTGGTTTTTCAGAACCTTCAATAAATGCTACTACGTTTTCAGAAGCTTTTAAAGTAGTTCTTCTTTTACGTTTGTTTAAAAATTCTGCAGGTACTTCTTGGAAGTAATCGTCGCCACCTAAAGCAGATGGAATTTCTTTAGAAACATAAAAGTTCTTTAAGTATTCTACAGCTTTTTTTTGTCCAGGCTCACCAGTATTTCTACCTTCAAACTCATCTGAAGCATAAGTGTATAAATGTGTGCTTAAATCAGCAGCGGTAATTGTAGCTGCATACTTAGCAGCTTGATCTACGTTTGTATCTTCATTAGAAGAATTTTTGCTAGAACCACAAGCAATAAAAGCAAGTGTACTAGCAACATAAAGTATTTTTTTCATGGATTAGAAAAATATTTAAATTAGTTTGAATTAAGTAGGCAATGTAATGAATGTTACAGTATCCTCAAAATTACTTTTTGTTTATGATAAACTGTTGTAAACTTTTATTAAAATTAACGATTTCTTTAGGGAATAAATTGTCAAAAGCATTGTTGTCTATCAATTCTAATGAAGTGCCTGTAAAAATTTCTTCATCGGTAAATAAGATAATTTTATCAGCAAATTTTATAGATAAATTTACTTCGTGAGAAGACATAATTATTGTTTTCGAAGTTGTTTCAACTAATTTTTTAAGTAAGGCAAATATTTTAATAGTATGATGTAAATCTAAGTGAGCAGTTGGTTCATCTAAAATAATTACTTCTGTGTCTTGGGTTAAAGCTCTTGCAATTAAAACTCTTTGTAATTGTCCATCACTTAATTCGTAAAAGTGCTTTTCTTTTAGGTGATTGATTTCAGTAGCTTCAATTGCCCAATTTATTTTGTCTAAATCGGTTTTAGATAATTGATCAATCCAATTTGTGTAGGGTTGTCTTCCAAGTGCAATTATTTCAAAAACAGTTAACTGGCTCTCTGGTAGCCTTTCAGTTAAAACCATACTTAAAGAAGTTGCTAATTCTTTATTAGTATAATTATCTAAATTTTTATTGTTGATAAGTATTGAGCCATTTAAAGGTTTTTGAACCTTAGAAATAGTTCTTAAAAGAGTTGATTTTCCGATACCATTTCTACCTAAAACAGTAACAAGTTGTCCTTTTTCAATAGAAATATTAATTTTAGAAGCTACAATGTTTTGTGCTTTTTTAGATTGATAACCAATTGATAGGTTTTCTGTTTTTAAGACAATATTTTCTTTAAGGTTTGGCATTGATTTATACAAATATTTTCTTTTTCCTTATCAGTAACCAAATAACAATTGGTGCACCAAATAATGATGTAATTGCATTAATTGGTAACGTAAATTCGCTTGTTGGTAGTTGTGCAATACTATCGCAAATTAACAAAACAATTGCACCAATAATTGCTGTAGACGGAATTAATACTTTATGATTAGAGGTAGTAAATAACATTCTTGAAATGTGTGGTACCGCTAAACCCACAAAAGCAATCGGACCAGAAAAAGCAGTAATTACACCTGTTAATAAACTTGTAACTAGTAAAATAATATTTCTACTTTTTTTAATGTTGATACCCAAACTTTTGGCGTAATTTTCTCCTAATAAAAAACTATTTAAAGGTTTTATTACGGATATGGTTGCTGTAATTCCTATTGTGTAAATGATTGTAAAAACAGTTAATTCTGTCCAAGAAAGATTCCCCAAGCTACCAAAACTCCAGAATAAATATTGCTGAATTTGGTCTGCTTCAGAAAAGTAAGCCAAAATACTAATTATGGCAGAAGTTAAAGAACCAAACATTAATCCTATAATTAAAATAGACATTGTGTTTCTTACTTTATTCGCAGCAATAATTACAGCAGATAAAACAAGAAAGGCCCCTAAGCTAGCTGCAATTGGTAAAGACCAACTAGAAACGGAAGTTGTTAATAAAAAGCTACCAAAAACAGATGAGCCTAAAATTAAAATAGCAACTCCTAAACTTGCACCTGATGAAATTCCTAATACAAAAGGACCAGCTAAAGGATTTCTAAATAGAGTTTGCATTAATAAACCACAAATAGATAAACCAGAACCTACTAAAATTGCGGTTATTGCTTTTGGTAGTCTAAAATTTAAAATAATAGTTTCCCAACTTTCTTTAGTAGAAATGTTTCCTGTAGTAATTTTAAAAATATCCTGTAAAGGTATAGATACCGAACCCAAACTTACATTCATAAAAAACAAAATAATCAGTAAAATTGATAATAAAATAAAGTGTTTTGTGTAAGATTTGTTTTTCATTGGTAAATGCCTGTTTAAGACAATATGAGTTTTAATAATAACCTCTCGATTGAGCGTGAGGTGACAAATTTATAATTTGTATTCTTTTAAAAAAGCGACTAATTTTTGAATAGCAATTCCTCTATGAGAAATTTTGTTTTTTTCTTCAGAACTCATTTCTGCAAAAGAATGTGTAAATCCCTCGGGTTTAAAAATAGGATCATAACCAAAACCTTTTTCACCTTGTTTTTCGGTTAAAATATTACCTTTACAAATCCCTTCAAAAAGAAATTTCTCATCATTTAAATTTAAAGCAACAGCAGTTCTGAATTGTGCTTTTTTATTTTCTTTATCTTTTAATTCTGATAATAATTTTTGCATATTATTTTCAGAATTGGCAGGTTCTCCAGCAAAACGTGCAGAATAAACTCCAGGTTTTCCATCTAAACTTTCAACTTCTAAACCAGTATCATCAGCAAAACAATTATAACCAAATTTATTGGTAATATAGTCTGCTTTTAATTTTGCATTACCTTCTAAAGTTGTTTCAGTTTCCTCTATTTCATCAAAACAATTAATGTCTTTTAAACTCAATAATTCAATTGAATTCGGTAACATTTTTTGAACTTCGGCAAGTTTATTAAGATTGTTTGTAGCAAATACTAGTTTCATTAAAATATATTGATTTTAAGCAAATGTAATCAATTTAAAAAAGAGATTTTATTCTTGGTTTTACTTAAAAAAATATACAGTAAATTGCAAAAAGCTTTTTTATAAAGCTAATTTTTATTTTAAATTATATTGATTAATGAAACTCTATTATTCTCTTTTTTTCTTATTGTTTTTAATTTCTTGTTCAACAGAAGAATCATCAACAAGTGATGATGAGGTAGAAGAAGAAAGAGGAAGGTTTACAGATGATTGGACTTTTGAGTTTTATATGCAATCTCCAAGTGCAAATTCATTTAAACTGTGGGTGCCAGAAAATACAACAGTAGGAGCTGTACTTGTTTTAGCACCAGGTGGCGCTACAAATGGTACAGGTTTGGTAAGGTTTAAAGAGTGGCAAGATTATGCACAAAAAGAAAAATTAGCACTTTTAGGTGTTCATGTTAATTCAGATTTTACTGTTGCTTCATATAATTTAATTTATGCATTAAACAAGATTGCCTCTGCAAGAAATGTGAATTATATTTCTGATTTGCCTTTTTTAATGAGAGGATTTTCTCATGGAGGCAGGTTTGGTTATAATTTTGCAAGTTTATTTAATGTTAGAACAATTGCTTTTTCTAATATTAGAGGTACTACTATAGGCACAGACAAAAGATTACCACCAGGTTTATTTATTACAGGAGGTAAAGATTCTGCCTATAGAAATGAAATTATTTTTGATGCTTTTTTAAGTCAAAGAAAAGAAAATGCAATTGCTTGTTTTGTAGAAGAACCCAGAGCTTATCATGAAGTAGCTAATTCAGATAATTTAACTAGAGCATTTTTTACTTCAATTTTAAAAGAAAGGCTTCAAAACTCTAAACTTATAGAATTAAAAGAAGATGATTATTTTTTAGGTGATAATACAAGTTTTGAATACACAAAATATATTGATTATTCAGGAGAAAAATCTAAAGCTAGTTCTTTAATAGATGAAAATTTTATAGAAATTTGGTTAAACTCTGTAAAATAATTATTCATGATGATAAGGTTCATTCTTAAGTATTGTAAAGCCTCTATATAATTGTTCTACAATAAAAAGACGAATCATTTGATGAGAGAAAGTCATTTTAGAAAGAGATATTTTTCCAACAGATTTTTTATAAACAGCATCAGAAAACCCATATGGACCACCAATTACCAAAACCAATTGTTTAATTCCGGAATTCATTTTTTTCTGAAGATATTGGCTAAATTCTATAGAAGTAAAATGCTTTCCTTTATCATCTAACAAAATTAATTGATCTGTATTTTGCAGTTTAGAGAGAATTAAATTGCCTTCTTTTTCTTTTTGTTGAATTTCACTTAAATTCTTTACGTTTTTAATATCAGGTATAATTTCTAATTCAAACTTTATGTAATGTTTTAATCTATTTTGATATTCATCAATCAATTGGATAAGTTGTTTGTTATCCGTTTTACCAATTGCAAGTAATTTAATTTTCATGCCACAAAATTACGAATTCTGAATTACGATTGCTATTTTTACATCACAATAAAAACAAGAGCATGATATCGGAAGCACAATTTAAAAACGAGTTAGACTTAATTATAAAAAATGCCATAAGAGAAGATATTGGAGATGGAGATCATACCTCACTTTCTTGTATTCCTGCAGAGGCAAAAGGTAAAGCAAAATTATTGGTAAAAGATACCGGAATTATTGCTGGAGTAGAATTTGCAAAACAAGTTTTTAGTTATGTAGATGCAGATTTAAAGGTAGAAACGTTTATTAAAGATGGAGAAAAAGTAAAGTTTGGTGATATTGTTTTTCATGTTTCAGGTAAATCTCAATCTATTTTAATGGCAGAGCGTTTGGTTTTAAATGCAATGCAAAGAATGAGTGCAATTGCAACAAAAACAGCTTTTTTTGCCGATTTATTAGAAGGTACAAAAACAAAAGTTTTAGACACCAGAAAAACAACACCAGGTATTAGAGCTTTAGAAAAATGGGCTGTAAAAATAGGAGGTGGAGAAAATCACAGGTTCGCATTGTATGATATGGTTATGATTAAAGATAATCACATAGATTTTGCTGGCGGAATTACAGCAGCAATTACAAAAACAAAAAAGTATTTAGCTGATAAAAATATTGATATTAAAATTATTGTAGAAGCAAGAAGCTTAGAAGAAATTGAAGAAATTTTATCTGTTGGCGGAGTTTACAGAATTTTAATTGATAATTTTAATTATAAAGACACCAGAAAAGCGGTGGCATTAATTGGTGATGTTTGTTTAACAGAATCTTCTGGTGGAATTAACGAAGATACCATTAGAAAATATGCAGAATGTGGTGTTGATTATATATCTTCTGGTGCATTAACACATTCGGTTTATAATATGGATTTAAGTTTAAAAGCAATTGATTAATTAAGGATGAAAAAAATAAAAAAAAAATTAAAAGTTACAATACCTGTAATTGTTTTATTCATTTTTTTTGCTTGTAAATCTGATGCTTACAAAGATGTTGTTGGGGTTTATGAGGGGGAGCTTCCTTGTGGTGATTGTATAGGAATAGATAATAAAATGACTTTAAAAGTAGATAAAACTTTTGTGTTAGAAACAATCTATAGAGGAAAAGGTAATGGAAAGATATTTAGAAAAACGGGTAAATATTCTGTAGAAAATGAACAACTAATTTTAAACGTAAAAAAATCGCCTTTTAAATATCAAATAGGTGATGATTATATAGAATTATTAGATATTGATGGAAATAAAATTGAAAGTGAGTTAAACTATAAATTAATTAAACAAGAATAGTTTTTTAAATGATAGACGATTATTTTGATAATGAAACATTCACTAGAATTGATTTTACAAAGACGAAAATCAAAAAAGGAGAATATGATAATTGCATTTTTTCTAACTGTAATTTAGAGAATATTCATGCTTCAAATATTCAGTTTATAGAATGCGAATTTGTAGATTGTAATTTTAGTAATGCTATTGTAGATAATACTGCTTTTAAAGATGTAAATTTTATCAATTGTAAAATGATTGGAGTAAAATTTAATGAATGCGATCCTTTTTTATTACAGTTTAGTTTTAAAGATTGTCAATTAAATTTCTCATCATTTTATCAACTTAAGATACAAAAAACAGTATTTAAAAATTGTAATTTACAAGAAGCAGATTTTACAGAAACAAATTTAACAAATGCTGTTTTTAATAATTGTGATTTAAAATTAACGGTTTTTGATAGAACTAATTTAGAAAATTCTGATTTTAGAACTGCTTTTAATTTTAATATTAACCCAGAAGAAAATAGTTTAAAAAGAGCAAAGTTTAGTAAAGAAAATGTAGAGGGTTTACTATCAGTTTATAAAATTGTAGTTGAGTGATTAAAGTTTAGAGGTTTAATGTATTTTAATAACAAAGTAGCAAAGGAAAACTTTGCAGCCTATTTTTACATAATTAAGAAGAAATATTTGGGTTAACTTCTCAATTAAGAAGATATGCCGTTTCTATATCAAGTAATATTTATGAAGGTTACGGAAGAGAAGGAGTTAAAGATTATCTATGTGATCACTTTTTGAATTACAAATACAATTAGAAATTGCTTTTAATTTAGAGTATATTAAAAAGAAGAATTTAATAAATTATATAAATTTTCAAGAGAAATAGAAAGAATGCTAATAAGTTTCATAAAAAGTATAAAATTAAAACATAATTGAGTTTTAAGTGTAAAGTGATTTAACTTTGTGATTTTAAAATTAATTCTAACTCTGTAACTTTAATTAATGACAAAAGAAATAGAAGACAAACTAGATAAAATACCAATTGTAAACCTTTTGGTAAAGCTTGGAAAAAACATTAAGATTCCAGGCTTGGAAGGTATGTCTTTATATGATATTTTAGAAATGTATTTTATTGGTATTATTAAAGGAGCTTTAACTACAAGAGCAGGTGGTATTGCCTATAGTTTTTTTATGTCTATTTTTCCTTTTTTATTATTTGTATTAACATTAATTCCTTTTTTACCAATTGATGGAGCTCAAGAAGGTTTATTATCTATTATTGCAGATGTTTTACCGCCAAAAACATTTGAGGCTGTAGACTCTGTTTTGGTAGATATTATTAAAAATCAATACGGTGGTTTACTTTCTTTTGGTTTTGTAGGTTCTATTTTTTTAATGACAAATGGAGTAAATGCCATTTTTGGAGGTTTTGAACATTCTTATCATGTAAAAGTAGTTAGAAACGTTTTTAGAGGCTATTTTATAGCTATGCTAGTTTCTATTGTAATAGTATCTTTTCTTTTAGTAACAGTTGTTTTAATTATCTTTTTTGAACTTTTTTTAAAAAACTTAGTTTCTATGGGATGGTTAGAAGGTAATTTAATTTGGTTACAATTAGGTAGAGGACTCATATTTTTAACCATGATATTTTTAACAGTGTCTATGTTATATCATTACGGAGTTAAAGAAGGTAAACACTCTCGTTTCTTTTCGCCAGGTGCAGTTTTTACCACAATTTTATCTATTTTAACATTCTATCTATTTGGTTATTATGTAAATGAATTTGCCCAATACAACGAACTTTATGGCTCTATTGGTACACTTTTAATCTTAATGTTATTTATTTGGTTAAACGCAATTATTTTATTGTTAGGATTTGAATTAAATGCTTCTATTTACTCTTTAAGAAGAAGAAATAAAACTTTTATAACACCTAAAAAAATATAACTTTTTTCACGATATTTGCACTCGCAAAAAAGTAATTATCATTTTAACAATTATCGGTATTCAGATTTTTGATAAATGATAACTGAACATTGATAATTGATTTATATGAAACCAAGCATCCCAAAAGGAACAAGAGATTTTTCGCCAACAGAAGTAGCAAACAGAACGTATATAATAAATACTATTAAGTCTGCTTTTGAAACATTTGGTTTTGCACCAATTGAAACACCAAGTTTTGAAAACTCATCTACATTAATGGGTAAATATGGTGAAGAAGGGGATCGTTTGATTTTTAAGATTTTAAATTCTGGTGATTTTTTAAAGAAGGCAGATCAAAAATTATTATCAGAAAAAGAGAGTACAAAAGTAACTTCTCAAATTTCAGAAAAAGCATTAAGATATGACCTTACAGTGCCTTTTGCACGTTACGTTGTACAACACCAAAATGATATTACTTTCCCTTTTAAAAGATATCAAGTTCAGCCAGTTTGGAGAGCAGATAGACCACAGAAAGGACGTTTTAGAGAGTTTTTTCAATGTGATGCAGATGTTGTTGGTAGTAAATCACTTTGGCAAGAAGTAGAATTTATTCAATTATACGATACTGTTTTTAATAAATTAGGTTTAGCAGATACAACGGTTAAAATTAATAACAGAAAAATATTATCGGGTATTGCAGAAGTTATTGGGGCATCAGATAAATTAATCGATTTTACTGTAGCTTTAGATAAGTTAGATAAAATTGGTAAAGAAGGTGTTGTAAAAGAAATGCTATCTAAAGGGATTACAGAAGAAGCTATAGAAAAAGTACAACCTTTGTTTGATTTTACAGGTTCTAATTTAGATAAATTAGTCTCTTTAGAACAAATGTTATCTACTTCTAAAGAAGGAACAAACGGAGTAGAAGAGCTACGCTTTGTAATAAATGCGGTAGAAGAATTAGGTTTAGAATCGGCTACTTTAGAGGTAGATGTTACTTTAGCAAGAGGATTAAATTATTATACAGGCGCAATTTTTGAAGTTGCAGCACCAAAAACCGTAAAAATGGGTTCTATTGGAGGTGGTGGTAGATATGATGATTTAACAGGGATTTTTGGTTTAAAAGATGTTTCTGGAGTTGGAATTTCTTTTGGATTGGACAGAATTTATTTGGTTTTAGAAGAATTAGGCTTGTTTAAAACAGTAGAACTACCAAAACCAAAAGTTATTTTCTTAAATTTTGATGTAAATACAGATGTTCTTAAAATGAAAGCTGTTAAAACTTTAAGAGAAAATAATATCAAATCAGAATTTTATCCAGATTTAGCTGAAAGTAATAAGGCGCAGAAACGACAATGGAAATATGTAACTAATAGAGCCATAGAATTTGTAGTTTCTAAAGTAGAAAATGATGTTTTTACATTAAAAAATATGACTTCTGGTGAGCAAATAGATTGTGTATTATTAGACTTAGTAAACAAGTTAAAAGTATAAAAACTATATATTTATAGTTTTTATTGATTAGTAAATTAAAATAATACGTTGCAAACACGTAAATTTGCACCCTTAAATAAGATTGAAATGTTTGAATTAAGCAGCAAAATGAATGACGAAAGAATTGACGAAATAGGAGAAAACCATATTGGTACATCAGCAACAACACCATTAAGAGACGATGCTTTTGATATTTCTGATGAAGAAAAAATTTACAGAATCCAAGAAAGTGTAAAAGATATTTTAGAAACTTTAGGAATGGATTTAACCGATGATAGTTTACAAGGAACTCCTAAAAGAGTAGCAAAATCTTTTGTAAATGAATTATTTATGGGATTAGATCCTAAAAATATGCCAAAAGCTTCTACGTTTGATAATAATTACAATTATGGTGAAATGTTGGTAGAAAGAAACATTGTGGTTTACTCTACTTGCGAGCATCATTTATTACCAATTGTTGGTAGAGCACATGTTGCTTATATTTCTGGCGGAAAGGTAATCGGACTTTCCAAAATGAATAGAATTGTAGAGTATTTTTCTAAAAGACCGCAAGTACAAGAGCGTTTAACAATGCAAATTGTACAAGCAATGCAAGAAGCTTTAGGTGTAGAAGATGTTGCTTGTGTTATAGATGCAAAGCATTTATGTGTAAACTCTAGAGGAGTAAAAGACATAGAAAGCTCAACTGTAACTGCTGAGTTTGGTGGTAAATTCAAAGAAAAAGAAACAAAAAGAGAGTTTTTAGATTACTTAAAAATGAAAACAAGTTTCGAATAAAACACTTATTGTGGTTTAGATAAAACAAAATTCTTTTAAAAGAATAGTAAAAAAACTCATCAGAATCTATTAATAGATTCTGATGAGTTTTTTTATGAATAAATTTTTAAATTTATAATTATTTTATATGCTTGATAAGTAGTAGTTTAATGTTGTGTTTCTTTTTAAAATTAAATTAAATTTTATTTTTTTTTATCCAAAGCAACCTTTTTAAAACTTCTGTAGTCTATATATTTGTAAGGCAGTAAAAACAGAACCAAGAGGCTTGAAAATTATAAAATTGCATAACAAAGAAAAATCGCTCATAAAAAAAGCGATTGATAACAATAGAGAAGCACAACAACAATTGTTTGAGCAGTTTTCTCCTAAAATGTTAGGGGTTTGTAGGCAATATGTAAAAGATTTACATCATGCAGAAGATTTATTATTACAAGGTTTTTTAAAAGTTTTTACCAACTTACATAAGTTTAAACACGAAGGTAGTTTTGAAGGTTGGATTCGTAGAATTATGGTAAATACGTGCATATCTTATTTACGAAAAAAGAACTTAGTAGATTTATCTGATGAAGATTTTGTTTTTAACGATGCTGCTACAGAAAGTTTAGAAAATACTAGTGTAGAAGATATTCAAACATTGATCGATCATTTACCCGAAGGTTACAAAGTGGTGTTTAATTTATTTGCTATAGAAGGCTATAAACATTCAGAAATAGCAATGCAATTAGGTATTTCAGAAAGTACATCAAAATCGCAATTATTTAAAGCACGTAAATTATTGCAACAGAATTATATTAAAATGAATAAGGTTATTAATGAAGACAAATAATATAGATAAAAATATAAAAGAAAAGTTAGAAAAAAGAACTTTTCAGCCTTCAGCTTCTGCTTGGGAGCGTTTGTCTGTAAAATTAGACGAGCAACCTAAACAAAAGAAAAAAGGTTGGTTTTTTTATATAGCAGTAGCAGCAAGTATTTTACTTTTAATTAATGTAAGCTTTATGGTTTTTAATAATGATGTAGAAGTTAAACCATCAGAAATTATTGTAGAAAAAGTAATTGATACAGTTACAATTAATAAAAAATTAGATCAATTTATTAATGAGGTTCCGGTTGAAAAAGCGTTTGTTAAAAATGATGAAATAGAAACTGGCAAAATTATAAAACCGAGTATTATATCATTAAAAGAAATAAATATCAATCCGAAAGAAAAAATAAATATTGTAAAAAAAGAGGAAGAAATTATTATTGCAAAAGTTGATGAAAAAGAATTAAATATAGAATCATCATTAGATAATCAAACAAAATTAAATAAAGAAGCCTTACAGCAAAACCCAAACAGCAGTATAAAAATAAATAGTGATGATTTATTGTATGCTGTAACACATACCCCAACAGAAGTAAAAGCCTATTATGCTAAATATAATGTAAATAGAGAAGATGTTTTAAGAACGATTAAAAGTGAGCTCAAAAAATCGAATTTTAAAATAAATCCGAATACTATTTTAGCAGAAGTAGAACGCACAATAAATGATGAAGATTTTCAGAATAACTTTATAAAAACATTAAAAATAAAAGTGTCTGATATTGCTACTGCCATCGCAAGTAGAAATGATTAAATATTAAAAATCGTTTCTAAAAAACAAGAATAATAAAATTTTAAAATGTTAAAAATGAAAAGAATACTACTAATTTTAGTGTTGTTTAGTACAACTATTACCTTATCTCAAGAAAAAAAAACGTTTGAAAAAGAAGTGATTAAAATTTCTAAAAGAATAGAAATTATTACAAAACAACAGAAAGATTCTTTAAAAGAAAAAGTAATAGATATTGATAGAAAACTTGAAAAAGGAGAAATTACTACAGAAACATCTACAGTTTTAAAAAAGGAAGTTGCAGCTTATCATGCAAGAAGAATAGAAACGTTGGTTAGTGAACAAGAGCGTTTATTACAATTACTAGTACAGGATAAAACAAATGGAAAGATTGCAAGTTCAGAAGAAGGAGAGTTTGATGATGATCATAACGTGTTTACAATTGGTAATACAACATTTCGTTTTGATTTTGACGGAAAAGATGGTGAAGATGTTGAGGATGGAAATGACAATAGAAGAACAGAAAGAGACCGAAAAGTACGAAGAAATAGAAAAACAACTTCTCAGTTTGTATTTGCAATAGGAGTAAATAATGTTTTAAATAATAACAAATTAAACTCTTTAAATAATTCTGAATATAAGTTTTGGAAATCTCATTTTTATGAACTTGGTTGGACTTGGAAAACACGTGTAAGTGACAAACCATCTCAATTTTACCTAAAATATGGATTGTCTTTTCTTTGGAATAATTTACGTTTAGAAGATAATAGAATCCATGTTAAAAGCGGAAATATTACAGAAATAGAAACATTTTCAAATCCATTATCAGAAAGTAGATTGCGTCATGTTCAAATGAATTTTCCGGTACATTTAGAGTGGGATTTATCTAAGAACAGAGTATATTCAGACGGTTATGTTTCAGACAGAACCAATAGATCTTTACGTTTAGGAGTTGGTGGTTTTGTAGGTTTCAAATTAGGTACAAGACAATATTTAGAATATAAAGATGTAGATGGTGTAAATGTAGAAGAGGTACAATTTGATAATTTTAATATGAATACAGTTAATTATGGTATTAGTACCTATTTAGGATACAGATCTACGAGTTTTTATGTTAAGTATGATTTAAACTCGTTATTTAAGAATACAGAAACTAGAAACATTTCTTTAGGAATTCGCTTAGATTTAGACTAAAAATTATCAAATTAAAATTATGTTAGAGTATTAACCGTCAATTTTTTATGATTATATATTGTTTATTAATTAAAAAGACTAAGTAAACTTAAGAATTATGTCTTTTTTTAAAATGATTTTTAAGTTATTCACAAAAATTAAAATCGTTAAATTAAAATCTTTAATCCTAAAAAAAAGCTTTTAAATTTACGTGCTTAATAACTCAATTAAGTACAATGAAAATCGGAATTCCTAAAGAAATCAAAAACAACGAAAGTAGAGTAGGTATGACACCTGCTGGCGTTTTTGCTCTAACAAAAAACAAGCACACAGTTTTTATTCAATCTACTGCAGGTGAGGGTAGTGGTTTTTTTGATGCAGATTACATTAAAGTAGGTGCAACTATTTTACCAACAATCGAAGATGTATACAATCAGAGTGAAATGATTGTAAAAGTAAAAGAGCCAATCGAAGAAGAATATCCTTTGATAAAAGAAAATCAAATCGTTTTCACCTATTTTCATTTTGCTTCTAGTGAGCCACTTACAAAAGCAATGATTAAAAGTAAATCAATTTGTATTGCTTATGAAACTGTAGAAGATTCTGAAGGAACTTTACCGTTATTAACACCAATGTCTGAAGTTGCGGGTAGAATGGCAATTCAACAAGGAGCCAAGTATTTAGAAAAACCAATTAAAGGACGTGGAATTTTATTAGGAGGTGTTCCGGGGGTTAAACCAGGTAAAGTACTAATTTTAGGAGCTGGAGTTGTTGGTGTACAAGCAGCTAAAATGGCAGCAGGTTTGGGTGCTCATGTTACTATTATGGACATTAATATGAAACGTTTACGTTATGTAAACGATGTGTTACCAAACCATGTTACTACTGCTTTTTCTAGCGAATATAGTATTAGGCAATTAATTAAAACACACGATTTAATTGTTGGTGGAGTTTTAGTAAAAGGAGGTAAAGCACCAAAATTGATTACCAAAGACATGTTAAAAGACATGAGACCAGGTACTGTTATTGTTGACGTTGCTGTAGACCAAGGTGGATGTTTTGAAACTACAAAAGCTACAACTCATCAAGATCCTACATATATTATAGATGATGTTGTACATTATTGTGTTGCTAATATGCCAGGTGCAGTGCCTTATACATCAACTATTGCGCTTACAAATGTTACACTTAGTTACATTTTAAAATTAGCGAATTTTGGGTATGAAAAAGCTTGCGAAATGGATGAAAGCTTAGCAAAAGGATTAAATATTGTAAAAGGAGAAATTGTTTACAAAGAATTAGAAGGTCTTTTCGAGTAAGGTTAAAAATATTTTTGATGTTAATTTGAGTGAAATTGATTTTTTTGATTTCACTCATTTTTTTTGACTTCACAAAACTTAAATGTTATTGAATTGTATATTAGTAAAATAGATATTTTTTTCATTAAAAAGGATAAAGTAAAAAAGATGCTATTTTATACAAAAAAGTATGTATATTTGCACCCTTAAAAATAAACAATAAATATTTTATTATGAATCATTACGAAACTGTTTTCATTTTGAATCCCGTTTTATCTGATACTCAGATAAAGGAAACAGTACAAAAGTTTGAGGACTATTTGGTTTCTAAAGGTGCCGAAATGATTTCTAAAGAAGATTGGGGCTTAAAAAAATTAGCTTATCCAATTCAAAAGAAAAAAAGTGGATTTTACCACTTGTTAGAGTACAAAGTAGCTGGAGAAGAAATTTCTGCATTTGAGTTAGAGTTTAGAAGAGATGATAGCGTTATGCGTTACCTTTCTGTAAGATTAGACAAACATGCTGCTGCTTGGGCAAAAGTTAGAACTGAACGTGTTAAATCTACAAAAAAATAAGAAATGGCATCAATAGAACAACAAGCAAAAGGCGGTAAATCTGCTGACGTTAGATATTTAACGCCATTAGATATAGACACTAAAAAAGAAGCAAAATACTGTAGATTTAAGAAGAAGGGTATTAAATATATCGATTATAAAGATGCAGACTTCTTAATGTATTTAGTAAATGAGCAAGGTAAAATTTTACCAAGACGTTTAACAGGAACTTCATTAAAATATCAACGTAAAGTTGCGCAAGCAATTAAAAGAGCGCGTCATTTAGCGTTAATGCCTTACGTTGGAGATATGTTAAAATAATAAAGAAGTAGAGACATGGAACTGATATTAAGACAAGACGTAGAAAATTTAGGATTTGCTGATGATATCGTAGACGTTAAAAACGGATATGGTAGAAACTTCTTAATCCCTACAGGACAAGCGATTTTAGCTACTTCTTCTGCAAAGAAAGTATTAGCAGAGAATTTAAAACAAAGAGCTTACAAAGAAGCTAAATTAATTGAAGATGCAAATGCAATTGCAGAAACAATTAAAGGATATGAAATTAAGATTGCATCTAAAACTGGTTCAGGAGACAAATTATTTGGTTCTGTTAACAATATAGATTTAGCTGCAGCACTTGCAAAAGCAGGTACAGAATTAGACAAGAAATTTATTAAAGTTGTTGGTGGTTCTGTAAAAAGATTAGGAAAATACGAAGCATCTGTAAGATTACACAGAGCTGTAGTAGCAGATATTACTTTTGAGGTTATTGCTGAGTAATATATTTGTTAACTAATTGTTAAAAAAAGAACATCTACTTTTATAGTAGATGTTTTTTTTTACTCTATTTTTGATTTTGTTAATTCAAAATCGAAAAAAATGAAAAGAAAATTACTTTTATTATTATCATTCTTGTTTTTGGTTTTAACCTCTGTAAATGCACAGGTTACAACTTCAAAAATTAAAGGAATTGTAACAGATGTTGCAGGAGAACCTTTGTTTGGTGCAACTATTTCTGTTTTACACACTCCTACAGGTACTTTAACAGGTACAACAGCTCAAGAAAACGGTAGGTTTACTGTTTTAAATTTAAGAGTTGGTGGTCCTTATAAAATTACATTTAGTTACTTGGGTTTTAAATCTCAAGAAATAAATGATGTTTATTTATCTCTAGGTAAAACGTTTAATGTTAACGGTACGTTATCTGAAGAAGGAGAATCTTTAGAAGAAATAGTAATTTCATCATCTAAAAACTCAACTTTCAATAGCGATAGAACAGGTGCACAAACAAGTGTTTCTGCAGTACAATTAAAAACCTTGCCAACAATCTCTAGGGCAGCATCAGATTTTACTAGATTAGAACCTTCTGCTAGTGGAAATTCTTTTGGAGGTAGAAATGATCAGTTTAATAACTTCTCTTTAGACGGTGCAATCTTTAACAATCCTTTTGGTTTAGATTCTCCAACACCTGGTGGTCAAACAGGAGCTCAACCAATATCTTTAGATGCAATTGAACAAATTTCTGTTTCTATTGCACCTTATGATGTTACTCAATCGGGTTTTACAGGTGCTTCTGTAAATGCAGTTACAAAAAGTGGAACAAACGAATTTAAAGGAACGGTTTATGGATTCTTTAGAAACGAAGATTTAACAGGTGGTAAAATTAAGGGAGAAGATGTTATAAAACCGGATTTAAGTCAAAAGCAATTTGGTTTTAGTATTGGTGGGCCTATTATCAAAAATAAATTATTTTTCTTTGCTAATTACGAGAAAGATGATAGAACTGATTTAGGTACAGGAGGTTGGATACCTAATAATAATGATGGAACACTTTCTATTAATGAGTCTAGTGTTTTAGAGTCAGATTTAATAACCGTACAAAACGCACTTTCTAGTTTAGGTTATGATACTGGTAGATACCAAGGTTTTAATTATGGTTCTAAATCTTCTAAAGGTATTTTTAAATTAGATTTAAATATAAATCAAGATCATAGATTGTCTTTAATTTATAACTTTTTAAATGCTTCTAAAGAAAACCCTGCTCACCCAACAGCATTAGGAACTAGAGGTCCAAACTTTCAGACTTTACAGTTCGAAAATTCAGGTTATGAAATTAATAATAACATAAACTCTTTTCAATTAGAATTAAATTCTACTTTTTCAGAGAAAATCACAAATAAATTTCAGGCAGGTTATACTCATTTTGATGATTATAGAACACCTTTATCAACTCCAATTCCTGCAATTACAATTCAAGACGGAAGCGGAAGTAATTATATAATAACAGGTCATGAACCATTTTCTATCAATAACAAATTAGATCAAAAAGTATTTCAAATAACAAATAATACCAACTTTTTATTAGAAAACCACACGATAACTGCAGGTGTATCTTTTGAAAAGTTTCAGTTTGATAACTCATTTAACTTAGGTGCTTATGGTTATGGAGATGATAGAGGATACATCGGTGCTTTTGGATCTTATGCTAGTATTGCAGATTTTGAGACTGCTGTAAATAATGGTTTTCTTGCAGATGCAATAGCAAATGCAGAATCTCTTTTTAATACAAATAATGCTTTACCTACAGGAGATGGTTGGGCATTAGCAGAAACAAATGTTGGTCAGTTTGCACTCTATGTACAAGATGAGTGGAATGTAAATGATAATTTTAAATTGACTTACGGAATTCGTTTTGATAAGCCTTTGTATTTTGATACTCAAGATAAAATTGATGAAAATATTGCTAGAAAGCCATTTACTTTTGATCCAAGTATAGAGTATTATAATCCAAATACTAATGAAACAACTACAATAGATTCTAGACAGTTACCAGATAATAGTTTCTTATTCTCACCAAGATTTGGTTTTAATTGGGATGCTAATGGAGACGGAACAACACAGGTTAGAGGAGGAAGTGGTATTTTTACCGGACGTTTTCCTTTTGTATGGTTGGGTAATCAAGTACAAGGTTTAGATTTTTTCTTTTATCAAGCTGTTGATCCTGATTTTAAATGGCCACAAGTTTGGAGAACTAACATTGGTGTAGATCATCGATTTGATAATGGAATAATTGCAACTACAGATATTTCTTATACAAAAGATATTAATGGAGCTCATGTTCAAAATTGGGGATTAAGAAACCCTTCAGGAACTTTAAATGCGCCAGGAGATGATAGATCAACTTATTTAGATTCAGATAAAGGTAATAATGCTTATGTATTTACAAATTCTGATAAAGGTAGAGTATGGAATGCTTCTTTAAAACTACAGAAATCTTTTGATGATGGACTTTATGCAAGTGTTGCATACAATTATTTAAACGCTAAAGACGTAAATTCAATTGAAGCAGAAATTACAGGAGATGCATTTGATTTTAATCCAAATTTAGGAGATGCAAACCAAGATGTGTTATCATATTCTAAATATGGAGATACACATAGATTTATTGGGGTAGCCTCTAAAAAGTTTAATTTTTTCGGAGAGAACTCTCCAACAACTTTTTCTACTTTCTTTGAATATGCAAGAGGAGGAAGATTTAACTATACTTATGCTGGTAATATAAATGGAGATTCTTCTTTTCAAAATAATGATTTATTATATGTGCCAACAGCATCAGAATTAAATCAAATGCAATTTACAGGAACAGGGCAAGCAGAAGCTTTTGAAGCATATATTAATCAAGATGATTATTTAAATGATAGAAGAGGAGAATATGTAGAGCGTTATGGAGCTTTATCTCCATGGAGATCTCGTTGGGATTTTAAAGTGTTACAAGATATTAACTTTAAAGTTTCAGAAAATAAAGAACATACAGTTCAAATTAGTTTAGATGTTTTAAACATTGGTAACTTATTAAATTCAGATTGGGGAGTTGTACAAGAGCCTAGAGATTTACAACCATTATCTGTAACCGTTGATGAAACTAATACACCAACGTATACTTTTGATACAGACTTAGAAGAAACATTTACACCAGTTTCAGATTTAAGGTCTCGTTGGCAAGCACAAATTGGTTTACGTTATATTTTCTAAATCATTTTAAAAATTAGATATTTGAACCGCTCAATTTTTTGAGCGGTTTTTTTATACCTATATTTTATGAAATACAGACAACTAACCAAAGAACAATTTGAAAACTTACATGAAGAGTTTGCACAATTTTTAGCCACACAAAGTATTGATGTAAAAGAGTGGAATCAAATTAAAAAAGATAAACCACAAGTTGCAGAGGATGAGATGAATGTTTTTTCTGATGTTGTTTGGGATGATGTTTTAACTAAAACAAAATATGTAGAACATTTTTCGAAATCTTCAGTTAATTTGTTTAAATTTGAGGAAAGTGCAATTTTTAGAATTGCAATCAAGGTAAATTGGGACATCAATTTATTAGAACAAAAAGGTTTTGAGTGGCTAATGAAAAACCCAATGGACAATTCTGTAGAAATTTTTAAAGGATCTAAGGAATATAATTTAGAAAGAAATACAGAAATTTTTGATTTAATAGAAAAAGGAAGCACAATATCTAAGGGAGAGATATTCGAATATTTTAGTAAATTAATAGGAGCTTAAAAAGAGCTATCTTTATTAAAATAACCTTTTTTTACAAACCGTCTATGCTTTATTGTATTTTAACTATACTTTAAACAAGGTGGTCAATAACACTAAAACAACTTTTTAAAAAAAAATTACATTTGCTCCCAAGATAAAATCTGATAAGATGGATAGAAAATTGAAAATTTTGTTAATTGAAGATAATTTAATTGAGATAATGAAAATGAAAAGAACTATTTCATTATTAAAATTAGAACATTCAATACAAGAGGCTAAAAACGGAGAAGAAGCTTTAGAAGTATTAGAGGATAAAAGCAATTTTCCTGATTTAATTTTATTGGATTTAAATATGCCAAAAATGAGTGGTATAGAGTTCTTAAATATTCTAAAAAGTACAGATGATTTTAAGCATATACCTACTGTTATTTTAACAACATCAGATAATCAAAAAGATTTATTTGAATGTTATAAAATTGGTATTTCTGGTTATATTTTAAAGCCATTAAAATACGATGATTACGTTAAAAAAATTGAAGCTGTCTTAACTTATTGGTCTACAAATGAATTAAAGCAGTTATAAATGAAATAAAAAAAAGAAAAATGAAAGGTATTGTTTTTACAGAATTTTTAGATTTAGTAGAAGATAAATTTGGATTAGAAATGGTTGATAAAATTATTTCTCAATCACAATTAGAATCAGAAGGCATTTATACTTCAATTGGTACCTATAGTTTTTCAGAAATGTTGCAATTAGTAACAAATTTAAGTGATAACACAGGTATTTCTACAGACGATTTACTTTTGGTTTATGCAGAGCACTTCTTTTCTGTTATAGAAACTAGTTATCCAGGTCTTTTAGCTACTTATAAAGACCCAATAGAAATGTTATCATCTATAGAAGATCATATTCATATAGAGGTACAAAAAATTTATCCAGACGCAGAGTTACCTACTTTTATTATTGAAGAAAAAACAGAAACTTCTTTAGTAATGATTTATAAGTCTAGTAGAGCAATGCATCATTTTGGTTTAGGTTTAATGAACAAAACTTTTGAACATTTTAATAGTTCGGCTTCTATTGTTTTAGAAAAAATTAAAGAAGATGGTACAGAAGTTAAGTTTATTGTGAATAAAAACTAATGAGCCAAGAACAGATAGAAATACTACAACGAGCTCTAAAACGTGAAAGAGCTGCAAGAAAAGCTGCAGAAAGAATTCTAGAGAATAAATCAAGAGAATTGTATTCTATATCTAAACAGTTAAAAGAACATTTAGAAGAAAAAACAAATACTTTAAACAGTGTTTTTAAAAACATTAATGATGCATATTTAGTTATGGATCTATTTGGTAATGTTTTAAAAATGAATGATGTTGCTATTGAGTTATTTGGTTTTGATATTAAAGATGGAGAGTTTAATGTTTCTGAACTCGTTTATAAAGAAGATATAGAATATACAGCAAATGCTTTTAAAGATCTTTATGAAAAAGGTTTTTTTAAGGATTATACTGCTAGAATTGTAGATAACAATAATAATTTAAAATGGATAGAGGTTAACTCTTCAATTATTTACGATAAAGAAAATAAGCCCATTGCTGCACAAGGTATTATAAGAGATATTACAGAATGGGTAACAATGAAAGAGCTGTTAGAAGAACAAAAAAACCAATTAAGTATTATTATTAATAATTCTCCAATTGGTATTACTTTATCAAAAGTTAGTGAAAATGGAGTTTTATTAGTTAATAACTCTTTAATGTCTATGTTGGGGTATAATGCAGAAGATTTTGCACATATCAAAGTTAATAGTTTAACGCATCCAGATGATGTAGAAAAATCAATACATTTATCAGAAAAACTTAATACAGGAGAAATAAATACTTTTAATTTAGAGAAAAGATATCTGAAAAAAAATGGAGAAATATTGTGGGCAAAAACTACTGTAACTGCTGTAAAAGATAAAAATAATGTTATCAAATACCATTTAGCTACTATAGAAGATATCCACAAAGAAATTTTAGATAAAGAAAAACTTATAGAGTCTGAGAACAGATTATCTGCACTTGTGCTAAACTTAAATAGTGGTATTGTTTTAGAGGATGAAAATAGAAAAATAGTTTTATCTAATACAAAGTTTTGTGAATTGTTAAATGTAGATGCCAATCCGAATGATTTAATTGGTATGGATTGTAGGTTGGCAGCAGAACAAAATAAACTGCTGTTTAAAAGTGCATCTACTTTTGTACAAAGGATGGATGAAATAGTTGCAAATAAAGAAGCCGTTTTTAATGAAGAATTAGAAATGATAGACGGTAAGACTTTAAGCAGAAGCTACACACCTGTAATGGTAGATAATAATGTTAAAGGTTATTTATGGAAGTTTAATGACATTACATTAGAAAAAAATTATAAAATCAGTTTAGAAGCACAAAAAACAAAATATGGTAGCATAATTGCCAATATGAATATTGGGCTAATTGAATTGAATAATGATGGAGAAATTTTGATGATTAATCAAAGTTTTAGTAGAATATCTGGTTATGAAGAAAGTGAACTAACCGGTAAAGTTGGTGCAGATTTTTTTACAGAAGGTTCAGAAAAAGAGAAACTATTAAAGGAAAGAGAAAAAAGACTTAATGGTAATCCTGGTTCTTTTGAAATAAAAGTTAAAGATAAAAAAGGAAATACTAAATATTGGATGCTTAGTGCGGCTTCTAATTTTAATTTGGTAGGTGATATTATAGGTACAATTGTAATTATTTATGATATTACAGAAATCAAAAAATTACAAGAGCAAAAAGAAATAATTTTAAAAGAATTAAAGGAAAAAAATGAAGAATTATACGAATATGCACACATAGTTTCTCATGATTTAAAATCTCCTTTAAGAAGCATCGAAGCTTTAATATCTTGGATTAAAACAGATAACCAAGAAAAATTTGATGATATGACTAATCAAAACTTCGAGCTAATAGGATCTACATTAGAAACTATGGAAACATTAATTTCTAACGTTTTAGAGTATTCTAGTATAGGTGCAGGTGAAACAGAATTTGTTGATGTAGATTTAAATGGATTAGTAGAAGAATTAAAAAATTTCTTATATATACCGAGTAATATTTCTATAAATATTAAAAATACTTTACCTGTTGTTCTTGGTGATAAAACAAAACTGCAACAAGTGTTTCAAAATTTTATGAGTAATGCTATTAAATTTTGTGACAAAGAAGTGGGTGTTATAGAAGTTGGCTCTACAGAAACAGAAGAACATCATCAATTTTATATTAAAGATAATGGTATAGGAATCGAAAAAAAGTATTTTGATAAAATTTTTAAGGTATTCCATTCGTTAAATAAGAGAGAAGATTCTACAGGAATTGGATTATCTATAATCAAAAAAATTATTGATTTATATGGTGGTAAAATTTGGTTAGAGAGTGAACCAAATGTAGGCACTACATTTTACTTTACCTTAAAAAAGAATTAAAATAGAAATGAGAACAGTACAATTAAAAAGAAATAAAAATTCTGATTGGCAATATCTATCAGAAGATATTAAGCTAAAAGAACCTTTAGTTCTTGTTTTTGGTAATAGATTTTTATTAGAAGATAAAAACATTTTTAAAGAAGTTAAATCTATTTTTAATGATGGACATATTGTATTCGGTTCAACATCAGGGGATATAACTTCTCAGTCAGTAGATGATGAAAGTATTACTATAACCGCAATCGAATTAGAAAAAAGTAATTTTATAATAAAAACGACAAATGTTTTAGATGCAGATGTAGATAGTTTTGCTGTAGGCAAAAAAATAATTAGTCAATTACCTCAAGAAGGGTTGAAGCATGTATTTATAATTTCTGAAGGAAGTTTTATAAACGGTAGCCAACTGACTAAAGGTATGAATGCAGCAACACAAGATAATTTACTTATAACAGGAGCTTTATGTGCTGATGCTGCAAGATTTGAAAAAACAATAGCTTCTTATAATGAAAACCCTAAATCGGGAGAAATAATTGCAATCGGTTTATACGGAGAATCTCTAGAAGTTACTTTTTCTATTAATGGAGGTTGGACACCTTTTGGACCAGAAAGAATTGTAACTAAATCTAAAGGAAATATATTATATGAATTAGACAATTTACCAGCATTAGATCTATATAAGAAATATTTAGGAGAGAAATCTAAAGAATTACCAGGAGCAGCTTTATTATATCCATTAAATGTTAAATCTAAAGAAGATAATAACTCTATTGTTAGAACCATAATAAATATTGATGAAGAGGAGAATTCTATGATATTGGCTGGTGATATTTTTGAAGATTCTAGTGTTCAATTGATGATGACTAATGTAGATAACATTGTAAATGCAGCAGAAAAGGCAGCTATCAATGCTTCTGAGTTTAGAAAAAAAGAACCAGAATTAGCCATTTTGGTTAGTTGTATTGGTAGAAAATTGGTTTTAGACCAAAGGGTAGAAGAAGAAGTAGAAGAAGTAATGGAAGTTATAGGAAACTCAACAACAATTACTGGTTTATATTCTTATGGGGAAATAGCTCCTTTTATAGGGGAAAATAACTGTCAATTGCATAATCAAACTATGACAATTACATTAATTAGCGAATAATGAATTCTCTTTTACAAAGACAAATAAGAAAGTTTATACCAGAAGATTTACAATCTGATGGTCGTTTAGACGATTTTTTTGAGGCAATAGATAGCTCTTATACAACATCAGAAGAGCAATTTATAATGCTACAAAGAGCAACAGCAATTAGTTCTGATGAGCTTTATAAAGCAAATGAACAATTAAAAAAAGAAACAGAATCTCAGAAAAAAGTAATTTTAAAATTAGAGAGTGTTATTGATAGGTTACAGATTTATGATTTAAAAGAAGATCGTCCAATAGAAAGTTCAGATTCTTTAAAATTAGTAGATTTTATTGATAATCAGACAAAAGAAATTATACGTATAAATCAACAGAAAGATAGACTTTTAAAGAATTTAGAGCGTCAGAATGAAGAATTAAAAGATTACACACACATGTTCTCTCATGATTTAAGATCTCCTTTACAAAGTGTGGAAGCTTTAACTACTTGGTTACAAGAAGATTATTTAGACCTTATAGATGAAAGCGGTAATGAAAAATTAGAGCTCATTAGAGAAAATGTAGAAAGAATGGATATACTTGTTAAAGGTATATTAGAGTACTCTAAAATAGGAAGTAATTTTGGTGATTTATGTGATGTAGATATAGATGCAATAGTAAAAGATGAAATTATAACTAATTTAGATAAAATAGATAATGTTTCTTTTAAAATTGATGAAAAATTACCAATAGTAAGAGGAGATAAATTTAGGTTTAAAAAATTATTTTCACATTTAATTGATAATGCAATTAAATTTAATGATAAAAAAGAAATTACTATTGAAATTGGATTTAAAGAAGAAGCTGATTTTTGGAAGTTTTATATAAAAGATAACGGTAAGGGAATAAAAGAGAGATATTTTGATAAAATTTTTGTAGCTTTTCAGAAGTTAGAAGATGATTATTTATCATCAGGAATTGGTTTATCCATTGTAAAAAAAATAGTTACCCTATATAAAGGAGAAATTTATTTAGAATCTATACCAAATGTGGAAACAACTTTTTATTTTAGCATAAAAAAAATAAAATGGAAAAACCTAACCTAGATTACATAAACCAATTAGCAGGTGGTGATGAATCTATTAAAAATGAATTAGTAAATGTTATAAAAACTGAATTCCCTGGAGAGAAGGAAGACTACTATAATTTTTTAAAAAATAGAGAATTTAAAAAAATTGAAGAAAATGTCCATAAAATTAAACATAAAATTAGTATTTTAGGCCTCGAAAAGAGCTATGGAATAGCTAATGAGTTTGAACATAATCTTCGAGAACTAAGTTTAGAAGGGCTAGAAGATTTTGAAAAAATTTTAAAAGCAATTTCAGACTATATAGAAACTATATAAGTTTTATGAATTGTATTATTATTGACGATGAAAAAATGGCTAGGGTTATTATTAAAACCCTTTGTAATCAAATAGAATCCTTAAATATATTAGAGGAGTTTTCTAATGCCATTGATGCTATAAAATATTTAATAGATGTTAAAGTAGATTTAATATTTTTAGATATTCATATGCCTGGTTTTACAGGTGTAGACTTTATTAAAGCATTAAAATCACCACCTAAAATAATTTTTACTACATCAGACCCTAAATTTGCTCTAGAAGCTTTCGAATATGATTTTATTGTAGATTATTTATTAAAACCAATAGAGTTATCACGTTTTAAAGTGGCTATTGAAAGAGCAGAGAAGAAAGAAGTTTCTAAAGAAACCCTACCAGAGAAGAAATCTACAAACAAAGATATTGAAAACGATTTTTATGTAAATATAGATCGTAGGTTAATAAAAATTGATGTTCCTAGTATTTACTTAGTGGAAGCTAAAGGAGATTATATCAAAATAAAAACTGAAGATAAAGACTATATAGTTCATTCTACACTTAAAAAAGTTGAAGAAAAATTACCAGATTCTTTATTTTTAAAAATACATCGTTCTTATATTATTAATATTAAAAAGATTATCGATATTGAAGATAATAGCGTTCTAATAAAGAAAGATGTAATTCCTGTTAGTAGATCTAAAAGACCTATGTTAATGAAACGTTTAGATTTACTTTAACAAGAGACTTTATCTGTAAAATATAGGCATTTCATCTACAGTAAATGTCTCTAAAACGAAAAACGATATACTTTTTTCTATCTGATGTGTACTTTTGAAGTATAAATCTAACAATATGAAAAAAGTAATACTTCTTCTAACTATTATAATTTCTACAACTATAAATGCACAAACATTTTCTACTTCTTTAGAAGATAAAAAAATTGAAGAAGTAAATTTAGAATTTTCTTTAAAGTCTTCTACTTTAATAATTACTGAAGATAAAACTGAAATAAATAAAGAACTACTAGTAGAAGTTAATAAAATAGAATTTTCTGAAGCATTAGTTTATAATATCTATAAGAAGTTACTTTCTAAACGTCGTAAGATTATGTATTGTTAATATTAAGTATTTAAAATGTTAACAAATATAAAAAAGTAATATTTTATAAATTTTAATTGTACTTTACGTTGTATTCTTATCTGAATTATTTTTAGTTTAAGAGCTTTATCTAAGTTTTTATGCAATTCGTCGATACTTATTTGTTTTTCATCTAATATTTATAATATTTTCTCTATTTGATGTCTATTTTTGCCATGCAAACTCAACTACATGAAAAAACTATTATTTCTTTTTACAATTATAATTTCTACAACAATAAATGCACAAACTAGCATTAATTCAGAAAAAGAAAGTAAAATAGAGGTATTAAATTCAGATTCAGATGTAAGTTCAGAATCTTTTATAGAAAATTTTCCTACATTAGATTTGTTATTTGATGAGGATAACATTTTATATTTAGAAGAAAACAAAACAGAAATAATAGCTTATAGTGTATATAAAAAAATACTTTCTAAACGAAGAAAAATTATGTATTGTTAATTATACGATATATTAGTCTTTAAATAAAATTTAAAACATAAGGTAAAAGAGAAATCTTTTACCTTATGTTTTTTTTTATAAACTTCTAAATATTAAAACCAGAATTTGGTTAACAGTATTATTAATTTTATTTGGCAATATTTTTTTAATCAAAGTTTTTTTATAACAATTAATGTTTTTCTTTAAAAGCTTTATCTAAAGATTAGAAACACTTCATCTACAGTTAAAGTGTACAGAACGAAAAAGGGTATATTTTTTTCGATTTCAAAACTATCTTTGAAGTATAAATCTAATATCATGAAAAAAATATTACTTCTTTTAATAATCACAATTTCAACAACTATTAATGCACAAACGGTTAATAGTATAGTAGAAGATAACAAAATTGAAGTAGTAAATTCTGAAGTTAAATTAGATTCTTCAATAGAAAATTATCCATTATTAAATTTAGATATTCAATCTTCAGAAAATGAATCATTTAAAATGGAAGAAAATAAAATTGAAATTTTTTCGACAGTAGCTTATAATGTTTACAAAAAGCTCCTTTCTAGACGTTCTAAAATAATGTATTGTTAATAATAAGTTTTGTTAGGAATTACTTAATAACTAGTTTTTAATAGCGTTTATATATAAGGTAAAGGAGAAATCTTTTACCTTATTTTTTTATATAAAGGTTTGTCTAATTAAACTATTTAAAGCTTAATCATTAGGTATAATAGAAAGATATTATTTAAACAGTAAGGTCTTTAAAATAGCTGTTCAACGATATATCTCTTTAATCAAAGTTTTTTTATAACGATTAATGTTTTTCTTTAAATGCTTTATCTAAAGATTAGAAACACTTCATCTACAGTTAAAGTGTACAGAACGAAAAAGGGGATATTTTTTTAGATTTCAAAACTATCTTTGAAGTATAAATCTAATATCATGAAAAAAATATTACTTCTTTTAATAATCACAATTTCAACAACTATTAATGCACAAACGGTTAATAGTACAGTAGAAGATAACAAAATTGAAGTAGTAAATTCTGAAGTTAAATTAGATTCTTCAACAGAAAATTATCCATTGTTAAATTTAGAGATTCAATCTGTAGAAAATGAATCATTTCAAATGGAAGAAAATAAAATTGAATTTTTTTCGACAGTAGCTTATAATGTTTACAAAAAGCTCCTTTCTAGACGCTCTAAAATAATGTATTGTTAATAATAAGTTTGGTTAGTAATTATCCAATAATTAGTTTTTAATAGCGTTTATATATAAGGTAAAAGAGAAATCTTTTACCTTATATTTTTATATAAAGGTTTGTCTAAAAAGATCCATTTAAAACGTAAACCAAATTCTGTGTAAGTAAAACCAGAGGCAACTGCAGATGCTATATTACTCTGTAGGCCATATATATTTATGATACTTCTTTCAGAGAATCTATATCCAATTTTTCCTTGTATTCTATAAGTACTTTGTTTCTCTTCATCTTCTATATATTGAAAACCAGTTGCTGCTGTTAAACCATAGAACCATTCCTTATTTTTAGCTGCATTTTCATCCTTTATAAGATCTATAAATATTTCTGCTGCATTAAATTTACTAGGGCTAAAGTATGTTTCTGGAACTTGAAGTTTAAACGAAATATTTTGATAATTTAAACCACCTTTTAAAGAAGGTTTACTTAAGATATTATAATATAACGAGGTAAATAAAAGGTTTCTAGCGTTATCATCACTTTGAAAAGTATAATAGTATTGTGTAAACCAACCTAGATTAAAATTAGTATTTAGACTATAATTTAAAATAAGATTATTTTGTACAATTTCTTCATTTAATAAGGCTGCATTAAAGCTTTGAATATCTCTCTTATAACCCACTTCTAAATTTTGAAGCTTAAAAGGTTTAATATTTAATGAAATATCTGTTATAAATTGATTGTATTTGTTCTCATCAGAATTAGAAGAAGTAACACCAAAAGTACTTTTTAAAGTTAAGTTGTTTAATAATTGATAAGAAACACCTAATAATAGATTGTTTGTAGTAGCTTTTAAATCTGTAATACTATTGGATGTAGTTCGGTGATTATAATTAGCTAATACTTTAAATTTTGTAGAAAACGGAATTTCTGAGTTTGCTGTATAAGAGTATGCTTCATTATCTCCATTATCATAAGAGTAAGATGCATTTGTTTCTATATTTGGAGTAAAACTTAAATCTAATTGCTTTATAAAATTAGAAGCATCTTTCTGATTGTCATAAAAGTTTAATGTATTTTCTGCACTTTTATAAGCATCATTATAATAACCAGAAGCTTTTAATGCATTAGCTTTCCCTAAATTACCATCAAAAGAAGCACTATCTTTTTTTAATATTAAATTATAGTCACTCAAACTTTTTTTGAAATCACTTTTATAGATATTAAGTGTTGCTCTTAAAGATAACATCCAATTTTCTGGATCTTCACTATCATTTAATAATTCATTAATTTTAGTCTCTGCTTCTGTATATTTTTTATTCCAGATTAAAGCTTGAATATTACGTTCTATTGTTTGATTTTTTAAAGTTTCAGTAGTATTTTGATCAATGTTTTTCAAAGCTTTTTCACTGAAAGCTAAAGCAGTTTTATCATTACTATCTAAATGATACGCTAAAGAGATTCCATTTAAAGAAATTAGTTTGTTATCAGGGTTTTCTCCAATAGTTTTGTAGGTATTTTTAGCTTTTTCTACTTGATTAGATATTAAATAAAGATTGGCAAGGTTTAATAATGTTTCTTTATCATTATTAAAAGTCTTTAAATTTTCTTTTAATAGTTCTTCTGCTACATCGTATTCTCTAGTCTGTACTCTAGCATTAGTTAAACCTAACCTCATATACTTTTTTGAAACTAGGGCATTTGGATTTCCAGGAAGTACAGCTAAAGCTTTATCAACATTAATTAAAGCATCATCGTATTCCTTTAAGTTAGATAAAGTATTTGCATAGCCTAACAAAGCAGCAAAACTTTTATTATTTTCTTTTAGTAACTTCTGGTAATATTTTTTTGCTGCCGGATAATTTTCACTCCATAGTAAAGATTCTGCATAATTTAGCTTTACTTCAAAATCATTTGGAAAATCTTTTAATAAGTTTGTGAAAATTGCAACAGCTTTTTCTGAACTTCCATTTAAACCAACAGCTCTACCGTAACAAAGTCTGGCAGTTTTATTGGTAGGGTATTCTTTTAATATTTTATTAAAAAAAACTTCTGCTTTTGCATATTTACCTGTTTCTAAATATGTAAAACCTTCTTTCATATTTTGTCCAGAAATTTGGAAACTGAAAAAAAGAAAGAAAAAAAGAGTAGAATATAGTACTTTCATAGGGAATTGCTTTTAATTGCAAGTTAAGCATTAGTATTTTATCACTTAACTATATAATGCTGTTTTTCAACGATAATTAAAGTTATTTTTAACAACACTGTCTGATATTTGTTTCTAGTTATTAAAAGTTTTTGTAAATTTTAACATTTAATAATTTAGAGCCTCAATTTTTAAAAATTTATAACTAAATTAAACACGTGTAAATAGCCTAAACAAAATTAAGAAATAAGATGCCCTCAATTATTCGATTTGTAAAAAATAGTATTAAACCAGAACAATTATTTATGTTAAGTGTTCTTTTAGTCAACGGAGGTAATTATCTATACAACCTGATTTTAGGAAGAGTTTTAGGACCAGAAAAATTTGCTGATGCTGCAATATTAATTACGTTTTTGTTAGTGCTTTCTTTTGTTGCTATGACGTTTCAGCTAGTAACAGCTAAATTTTCAGTTTTATTTGAAGATTCTATTTTTAGTGGTTTTGTTTCTAAAATATATAAAAATGCTTTATTTACAGGTGTTTTTTTAGGTGTTTTAATTATTGTTTTTTCTTATCAATTACAGCATTTCTTTAAAACAACATCTTCCACAATGTTTCTTATTTTTGGTTTAGGAGTGCCGTTTTATTTTTTAATGAGTGTAAATAGAGGTGTTTTTCAAGGAAAACAGGAACTAAAATCATTGTCAATAACATATCAATCAGAAATGATTAGTCGTTTGTTATTAACATTTTTATTATTATATCTTTTAGATATAGACTCTTCTTTAATTATTGCAATTGGTATTTTTTGTTCTTTTATTTTTGGATTAATACCTTTTAAAAGAGACAATTTATCTCTATTTAATCCCTTTAAATTAGAAGAAGATAATAAGAAACTAGTAAAGAACTTTTTTATAATCACTGCGTTTTATGAATTGACACAAATTATTATAAATAATAGTGATATATTATTAGTTAAACATTATTTTGAGTCTTATGAAGCAGGATTGTATGCTTCATTAGCATTAATAGGTAGAGTTGTTTATTTTATTGCTTGGATGTTTGTAATGCTATTATTACCTAAAGTAGTTCAATTAAAAAAAGATGGTAAAGATACATTACCTATTCTTTTAAAATATGTAGCATATATTGGTCTTATTGCAGCAACAATTGTAGTTAGTTGTTTTCTTTTTCCGGATGCAATTATAAAAATACTATTTGGTAGCGATTATTTATCAGTATCCTCTTTATTATGGAAGTATGCTACCGCAACAGGTATTTTTGCTATCTCAAATATCTTTGCTTATTATTATTTATCTTTAGATAAATACATTCCGGTTGTTCTTTCTGGTATTTTTGGAATGTTGCAAATAGTATTAGTTGTGGTTTTTCATAACTCATTAGAACAAGTTGTTCATGTACAAATTATAGCAATGGTTATGTTATTAATTGTACAATTGAGTTTTTTCTTTTTTAAAAATTCAAAATCAACAATAAAAAATAAAGCTTAATAAAGTAAAACTTAAAATTAACAATCTAAATTTAGGTTGTAAAATAAAATTAATAATATGAAATTAGCTATTGTAACTGCATATCCTCCTAGTAAAGTAACATTAAACGAATACGCTTATCACTTAGTAAAAAGTTTTAGACAAAGTGAAAAAGTAACTGAGTTAATTTTATTAACTGATGAAACAAAAGGAGAAAAAGATGTTAATTTTACTGAGAATGGATGTAAAATAACTATTAAAGAATGTTGGAAGTTTAATAGTTATGGTAATACAACTAAAGTAATTAAGGCTTTAAATGAAACAAAACCAGATGCTATTTTGTATAACCTACAATTTATGAAGTTTGGAGATAAAAAAGTAGTAGCCGCATTAGGTTTAACTTTGCCTTTAATTTCTAAAATAAAAGGAATACCTACTATTGTTTTATTACATAATATTTTAGAACAAGTAGATTTAGGTAGTGCAGGTTTTACTACAAATAAATTAGCTCAAAAAATATACAATCTTATTGGTACAACATTAACTAAATTAATTTTAAAAGCAGATTTGGTAGCTGTTACTATGGATAAGTATGTTGTAACTTTAGAAGAAAAGTACAAGGTTGATAACGTAAAAATGATTCCACACGGTACTTTTGAAATACCAGATAGTCCTACTCAATTATTACCAGAAGGACCAAAGAAAATAATGGCTTTTGGTAAGTTTGGTACTTATAAAAAAGTAGAATCTATGATTGAAGCTGTAGAAATTGTAAGAAAAGAAACAGGTTTAGATTTAGAAATTGTAATTGCAGGTACAGATAACCCAAATGTACCAGGTTATTTAGATAATGCACAGGAAACTTATAAACATGTACCTCAATTAACATTTACGGGTTATGTAGAAGAAAATCAAGTAGAACCATTGTTTGTAGAAAGTGCAGTAGTTGTTTTTCCTTATACTTCTACAACTGGTAGTTCTGGAGTATTACACCAGGCAGGTAGTTATGGTAAAGCTGTTGTAATGCCAAATTTAGGAGATTTAACTACTTTAATTGAAGATGAAGGTTATAGAGGTGAGTTTTTTGAACCAGATAGTGTGCAAAGTTTAGCAGATGCAATTAAAGCTATTGTTACAAATGATGCTTATAGAATAGAATTAGGTGAAACCAATTATAAAGCAGCAACGGCGTATCCGATGGAGAGAATTACTAATATTTATTTAGAAGAATTTGATAAAATTATAGCAAAAAAGAAATAAATATTAGTTAGAGATATATTTATAAGATAACTTTTTCTCTCCTTTACTATTTATAAAACCAAATTTTTTCTGAGGATTTGTTCGCCAAGGAAGTCTACCTAAAACTTCTTTTGGTACAACATCAAAATCATATAAAGTCCAAGAGAAAAAAGGAACATCATTTTTTGTAAGGACTTTTTGTATTTCTTTATAATAATTTGCTTGCTCTTTTTCTGAACTAGAAAAAGGTTTCCAAAAACCACTGTAAGAAGATAAACCAAACTCTTGTAAAATAATAGGTTTGTCTTTAATTTTAGTTTTTAAATCTAAATATTCTTTTTCAAAATTAGTTATATCTTCATAATAATGGAAAGATACTACATCTACTTTATCTTTTAAAATTGTAGCACTTTTTGTATTAGACCAACCAATTGTAACAGGATGTTTTTTATCAATATCTTTAATTAAAATAATCATAAGGTCTAACCAAGCAGTCACATTTTCTTTTCCTCGAGATTCAAAATCTAAGTTAGGTTCATTTTTAACATCCCAAGTCAAAATAGCCTCATGATCTTTAAATGTATTAACTATTTTTTCTGCATGTCTTTGGTTTAAAGTCCAGTCTAAAACATCATAATTTCCATAAAAATCAAATAAAGTAACCACTACTTTTAAATCAAATTTTAAAGCAGCATCTAAAACTTTTTTTAGTTTTTCTAATTTTTCCCATTTTACATTTGCTTTACCAAAATCTTCATAGGGTACAAATATTCTGATTGAGTTTAAATTAGCATTTTTAATAATATTAAAATCTTTTTCAATAATATCAATATCAAATTCATCTCCATACATATTCCATGGAGTTGCTTGCGGATAATAATTAATACCTTTAATATCGGTGTAAGTTATAGGTGTTTTTTGAGAATGGTCTTCAAATTTTTTTGAAGATTCTTTAACCATATGTCTTATTCTCCAAAAACCATCTTCTAATAATAAAACATATTTATAATCTGTAACTTCGGTAGACTCTAGTATAAGTTTATCATCTTTAAAAACCTTTTTATATTCTATTGCATTTGTATCTTTTAAGACAATTAATTGACCATCTTCACTAAAAAATTCAATATCTAAATTGTGTTGTAAAGTAGTAGATTGTACAGATGTTCTGTTTAATTTGTTATAATCTAAAATATCATAAATATTTTTTCTTGCACTTTCTGTAAAATAGTCTTCTATACCAACTCTTGTATTGGTTTTGTATGCAATATGTTTTACATACCATGCGTCTATATAGTCATTTTGTACAGCATTCAATTTTTGCTGACTTATTTCTCTACCTTCATTACCATCTTCTTTCCAAGAAATTTTAGGTAAATATTGTTCTATTTTTTTTACCTCTGTATGTAGCATTTTACTTCTATCTGCACCTGTATTTAAAAAACTAAAAACAGAACTTACTAAAAATAATAGTACACCAGTTATCATTAAATAAGTTAACATTAAAACACCTCTAAGAATTCGTCTGTTTATTTTTACCATAGTTTAAAACTTTTAAATTCTTTTTTAATTCCTGCAGCTTCAATTGTTATTTGATATATGTCTTTTTCATAAATATTAGGGTCTAAATAAAAATTGGCAAAACCGTTGCTAGACTCTTTAAAAAGCTCGTCAATTAACACATTTTTTTTATAAATAGATAACTTAACGGACAATCCATCTGGTATAATTTGTCCCATAAAACTTTCTAATGGACCTATGTTAATTACTCTATTATTTTCTTTAAACGTAACAATATAATCATCAATAACTCTTTTATACTTAACAGTTATTGTATTACTTTCTGCTATGCCAATAAAGTAAGCTTTTATTTTCCAAATATCTTCAAAATCTGGATGTATAATTTTTGCATGAGCAACTCCATTTATAGTAGTGGCAGCTGTTTTTAAAATACCACCTTCTTTATTTGTAATATAAAACTCTATATAACTTCCATCACTAATAATGTTATTATTTTTATCTTTAATAATTGAGGTATAAAATGTGGTTATTTGATTTCCGTCTGCATATTCATGATTTCTATGTACAAAAATTTTAAAATTTGTAGCAATTGCAGGCATAATATTTACATCAAACTCTTTAGAGTTTAAACCATAAGATTCAGAAGAAATAATCATTCGTCCACTTTTTTTAGGAGAATAAATATTTTTATAACCAATTAATTTATTGGTTAAAATAGGTTCTCTTCTTTCTGATTTTAGAAATTGATGCTTTACAGTAACCTTACTATTATCTATTATTGGGTTATCTAAACTATCTGTTGGTATAACCACTAACATAGTATAATCTAAACCACCAGCATCTATACTAGGTGGCCCCAAATAAGTTTCTATTTTTGTTGGTTGCTGTTTAGGAGTAATAGAAATATTACCAGAAAGTATATTTTTACTACTATTAATTAAACTCCATGACAATAAGCCTCTTTTTTGTGATATAAAACTGGGTATTTTAAATTTGATTTTTTGATTTGATACAACAGGATCAATAATTGTAGAGCCATAACTATTAGAACAGTATAATTGAAAAATTGTGTCTTTTGTTACTTTAAATTCTAAGGTAATTTTATCACTTACCGTATATTCAGTCTTTGTTGATAATAAAGAGATAGGAGTTTCTTTGGTAATTGTTTCTTGAGATAGAAAAGAAACAGTTACAAGTTGAATAAAAAGCAGAAAAAAGGCTTGTTTTAATTTCATTATTTTGGATTACCGATATAAAAATTTAACTCTATTCTAACATAACTAAAAAGAGGATGATCTACTTTTTGTAATTTATCTATAGTATGATTTTTTATTCTATTTGGTATTATTTTAAAAGCAATATCTTTATTTGGTAAACCATTTACAAAACAAAAACTCATATCATCACTAATCGTTTTTATTTTTGGTTCTAATGGTATTGGGTAGTTAAAACGTAACTTTCTTTCTTGTCTAATACCTTCTTTTAAAAATAAATTATCTACCCAAATCATTTCTTTATTATCATTATAAAAAGTAATAATAACTTGTGGTACGGTTATTTCCTGTATACCGCTATTAAACAAAGTACCACTTATATTATTGGGGGTGATATTTACTTCACTCAAAACAATATCTTTATATAAATCTGAATTAGAAGTATTACCTGCAGCTTGCAAATTAAACTTTGTTGGTTGTTCACTTAACTCAATAGGTGTAAATTCATCTGGGTTAAAAGTATCTGGAATAGAATCTTGAGTTCTAGACCAAGCAATTCCTTCAAAATTGATTCTAAAAGCACTAATTTCTTTTGGCATTAGTTTATGTTTTAAAATATGTTTTGCATTATAGGTTGCTAATTCTTTGTCGTCATCATTATAAAGTGTTCCCTTTAAAACAACATCAGAAGGTACATTATCTATATTTTGTACTTCACCAACAATTGAATACCTTTTATTAAATTTAATCAATTTTGCAGAAACAATTTCTAAAACAGGTTGCTTTAAAACATCTTCATGATGGGTTTGTTCAGTTGTAATTCTTCTTCTTCCTTGGTTAAAATAACCTGTAGTATTTTTAGAATATAATTGATCTGGAGGTAGATCTATAGATTTTCTTGTCGGTTTTAAGTACCATTTTCCTTTTCTTTTAACAGTAGTTTTAAATTCTGTTTTTGTTAATTTCTCTAAAGGAGTAATCCATTTAGTTTCTACTTTTAAAGTAGTTAAACTATCCGTTTGCTTTATAACTTCAGAAGTAATTGCGTCTAACTTTGCATAAGAGCTTAATAGACCATCTGTAACTGATATTTCTAATAAGTATTGGGCAAGTGTAAGTTCGTCTTTTGGATCTATATAACTAAAACTTTTATTTAACTCTTTAAAATCTACTGCATCATAATATGCTTTTACAACATTTTCTGGAGATCTTTGTGTATCATTTTTAATATAAAACATATAGCAGCCATAAGAAATAGCAATTATTAATAATACCGCCCAAATATGGAAAGCTTTTAGAATAAATCTAGGAAACTTATTATAATCAACCTTAAATTTAAAGTAAACAGGTACTGCTTTTACTTTTGTTTTTAAGCCTCTAACAAACAAAGATTGAACGTTTAAAATAAAAGCAAAAAGTACGGTTAAAAAAGGAATAATTCCCCAAATTATTTTTACCCAAGCTGGTACATCTTCTTTTGGTAAAATAGAAGAAACAGGAGGTACATTTAGTTTTTCCCAAACCATAATACCATTTTCTAATTGTGATAAGCGTTGCCATCCGCAGAAAAATAAAACAGGATCATAAAATTTATCATTAGAAAAAATATATTTCAAATTATATTTTTCTGGAGTTGTTAAAAACTGTTGTAAAGAACCAATGCCTGCCACTCCTTTAAATTTAGAATTCTCTAAACGCTCAATTGGTCTTGTAGTTAACTCAGGTAGTCGTCTGGCAGAATGGTAGTTACCATCTACGCTCATGGCATTTGTTTGTGCAGATAACCAAGCCATTTGATCGCCAAAACCTAAGGTTAAAAACCTCCAATGATCATGAGAATCTTGACTCAAAAAATTGACAATAGGCAACATTTTTATTTTCTGAGGTTGAGATGGTCTAAAATACCCCAAACTCATGGTAAAAATTACCATAGAAACATATAATGTTGCCAGAATACCTCCTAAGAGTCTATGGTAAACTGCTCCAAATTTATTTTGAATTAATGTTTTTAAATCTCCTTCTACAAACCTATAGATAAATTCACCAAAAATAGGAATAGACATTATTGAAGCCCAAAGTGTAAATCTATCTAAAGTTAAAATATTAAAAGCAGTTTCTCCTAAAACTTTTATAGGAATAGGTGTTGTACCACCAGTACCTAAAACAACTAATACTGTAAAACAAATACCAAAAAACAAATATCTTTTACTGTAATATCTGTAAAAAATATAGGGTAAAATAAACAATAAAAGTCCCCAAGGAATTGTAAAGAAAACCAATCCAGAAGAGGTTACATCTAAAAAATTATCTCGAGATCCATGAGGTATGGGAACCTGAGTAATTGGATTTTTTTTAGAATTTAACCAATAAGGAAAAATACAGAATACAATAATTAATATCGCAGAAATACAAAAAATTAAGTTCTTTTTTAGTTGAGATACAAAAACCTTTAAAAATAAAGAAATTTTAATGTCTTTGTAAGAACCAGCTTTCTCACTGCAAATATCCATAATTACGGTACCAACTAATGGAAGAATAAAAAAGACCATTCCAAAAATAGGTGTAACATGATGAGAGGTAACTGTTACAGAAATAAGAGATATTGAAGTAAAAAAAAACTTGTACTTACCTGTTTTAAGCCATAAATAAATTTCTGGTAAAGAATGCATTAAAACAGAAACACCTATAATACTGGGTAATTGTCCAAAAACATGTAAAGTTTCTACAAAAGAAGAAGAAAAAACAGCTAAAAGTGATGAGTAACCAGCAACAGTTCTATTAGATGTTATTAATAAGGAATACCTATAAGACCCTGTGACAAAGAGTAAGATTGCTACTAAAGCAACTGTAAAAAGCCCAAATTTTAATCCACCAATTAGAGATAAAGCTCCAATAGTTTGGTGTACTAATGGTGGGTAACTTTGTACAGTAAAACCAGTGTACCATTTATAATTCCAAGGTTCAAACCAGCTACTAGCATAATGCTCTGCAAAAAATAAATGAATTAAAGCGTCATACGTTGTTTCGAGGGTAAAGAAAATTGAAGAACCATGAAATATTATAGCTAATAATATTGCAGAAATCAGGTATTTATTAGATTTTTCTTTCATTAATAATGGTTACGCTTATAATATGTAAATATAAATATTTTAGTATAGTTTTTTTTAACTTAAGTAAACTGCTTTTTATCTAAGTTTTCTTACCTTTAAAGCAAAGTAGAAAAAATAAAAAGAAATCTATATTATTTTTGATTTATAATTTTACAAATAAGCCCCTCTCATATGAAAATATTAGCAATTGATGATCAAAAATTAGTGTTAATCCCATTAGAAATTAGATTAAAAGAAATGGGATATGAAGTAATAACAGAAACTAATGCTAATAAAGGTATAGAATTATATGATTCTTTTCAACCAGATCTAGTAATCGTTGATATTAATATGCCAACGATATCTGGGTTAGAGATCGTTAAATATATTAGAGATGTAAAAAAATCTGATACACCAATTATGATTTTGTCTGGTAATACTGATGACGAAATGATTACTCAAGGTTTTGAGTTAGGTGTAAATGATTACATGAAAAAACCTTTAAGTTTAACAGAAGTAGGTTTAAGAACAAAAAGGTTAATTGGAGCACCAGAGAATATGGATGTTACAAAAAAATACTCAAACACAATTATTCAAGAAAGATGTGTAGGGGTTGTAATACCTTGTTATAATGAAGAAGAAAGGTTATTAAGTAAAGAGTTTACAGATTATATAGATCAACATACAGGGTATCATTTATGTTTTGTTAATGATGGTAGTAAAGATAATACATTAAAAGTATTAAATAATTTAAGAAAAGGAAGAGAAGATTTTATTACAGTATATGATTGTGAAAAAAATGGAGGTAAGGCAGAAGCTGTAAGACAAGGTATGTTATATATGTCTAAACAAGAAGATTTAGATTATATAGGTTTTTTAGATGCTGATTTATCTACAGATTTAGAAGATTTTGATGATTTAGTTAAAACTATAGAAAATAATTCTAACTACATGATAGTTAGTGGATCTAGGATTAGTAGAATGGGAGCTAATATCACTAAAGAATCTGCTAGAAAAGTAATTAGTATGACTATTAATTATATTATTAGAAGTATTTTAAAAATGGATTTTAAAGATACACAATGTGGTGCAAAAATTTTTCATAAAGATGTTATTGATATTTCTTTTGGAGACAAATTTGTAACTCAGTGGATTTTTGATGTTGAAATTTTTAGAAGAGTAACTCGTTATTATGGTTTAGAAAAAGCAAAAGAAATCTTATGCGAACAACCTTTAAAAAGGTGGATTCATGCAGATGGATCTAAGTTATCTATGAAAGATTCAGTAAAAATTGTTGGACAATTAGGGCAAATTGCATGGCATTATAAAGGAGGTAATAAAAAATAAAAATTTAATTTATAAAATAGAAATTAGCTTATCTGTACCATGACTAGCTAGGTCTTTAATAATTTTTAGTTTTTTAAAATTATTTTCAGAAACAGATGGTTTAGGGTCTATAAAATAAATAGGAGTATCGGGTTTTATATAGTCAATTAAACTAGCAGCTGGATACACTTGCATAGATGTACCTATTATTACTAATATATCTGCTTTTCTAGTTATTTCTATTGCTTTATCTAACATCGGTACCATTTCTCCGAACCAAACAATATGAGGTCTTAATTGTGACTTTTTTTCACAGAAATCACCTATAATTAAATCTTTATTCCAATTTAAAACAATATTTTCATCAATAGAACTTCTTGCTTTTAAAAGTTCTCCATGTAAATGAGTAACATTTTTACTTCCAGCTCTTTCATGTAAATCATCAACATTTTGAGTGATAATTTCTACGTCATAAGAATTTTCTAAATCGACTAAATTAAAATGAGCTTTGTTTGGTTCTACTTCTAATAGTTGTTTTCTACGTTGATTGTAAAACTCTAAAACTAATTCTGGGTTAGTAGCAAAACCTTCTGGTGTGGCTACTTCCATAACATCATGTCCTTCCCATAATCCATTTGCATCTCTAAAGGTACTGATTCCGCTTTCTGCAGAAATTCCTGCTCCTGTTAAAACAACTAATTTTTTCATTTTTTAAATTATTTGAGTATTATATAAAAGCTTCGTTTGAGTTAAAAATAATAATAAAATGCTAATTTTGTAAGTATGATTGATCATAAATTATTAAAATATTTTGAAGGTTACTTAACTGATAATAGAAAAAACCTTTTTAAAAAGGTTTTAGAAGATAGAACTAGACATTTTGCTGTTGTATTAGAAGATATTTTTCAACCTCATAATGCAAGTGCAGTTGTTAGAACAACAGATATTTTTGGTGTACAAGATGTACATGCAATAGAAAATAAATATATAAATAAGGTTTCTAGACATGTTGCAAAAGGATCGCAAAAATGGATAACTTCTAAACGTTATAAAACTGATGGAAATAACACAAAAATATGCTTAGATAATTTAAAGAAAAAAGGATATCAAATTATAGCAACAACACCTCATAATGATTCTTGTTTATTACAAGATTTTGATATTACAAAAAAATCTGCATTTGTATTTGGGGTAGAAGCAGAAGGAGTTTCAGATTATGTAAAAGAACAAGCAGATGGTTTTTTAAAAATACCAATGGTAGGTTTTACAGAGAGTTTAAATATTTCTGTAGCAGCTGCAATTATTTTACAAGATGTTACTACAAGATTAAGAAACTCTAATGTTAATTGGCAATTAACAAAGCAAGAAAAAGAAATTTTATATTTTGATTGGGTTAAGAAAACGATAAAAAATGTAGATAAAATTGAAGCACATTATTTTGATAATTTAAAAGTATAATTATGGGTGATAAAATTGCACACTATATTTTAAAAAATGAAAAATTGCGTAAAGAGCTAGAGTTGTTACGTTCTGTTTTTTCTGATTTACCTGTTATAGAAACAATTAAATGGGGTGCACCAACTTATGTTTTTCAAGAAAAAAAAATTGTAGGTTTGGCAGCTTTTAAAAAATATTGTGGTTTGTGATTTTTTCAGGGAACATTGCTAAAAGATAAACATAAAGTATTTTTAAATGCTCAAGAAGGTAAAACGAAAGCAATGTTGCAATGGCGTTTTTATGCTTTAGAAGAAATTAATGTTTCATTAATAAAAGAATATGTAATTGAAACAATTGAAAACATAAAATTAGGTAAAGAAATAAAACCTAACAAAACAAAAAAAGAATTAATTATTCCTGAAGAATTTTTGGATGAAATGTCTTCTAATGAAGAATTAAAAGATAAATATAACTCTTTAACAAATGGTAAACAAAGAGAATATGCAGATTATATTTCTGAAGCAAAAAGAGAAATTACAAAACAAAAAAGGCTTCAAAAAATTATTCCAAATAGGCTTGTATGATAAATACAAAAACTGCTAGTTAATTCATAATAATTTTTTCTATTGTAGCTGTAGAATCGCAACGTTTTACTAAAAGACTAATTTTTTCTAATTCTTTTTTACCAGTAATATAGTAATCTGCACAAGGTTTTTGTCTTGGATTTCCTTTACTAAAATCAACATCTCCATTATATAAAATAGTTGATATTTTTAAAGTATCAATATCAAAATTTTCCATTGTGTTTTTTGCATCATCAGAAAATAAACGTTCTCTAATTCTAATGGTTTTTAATGTTCTTGCATCTGGACCATAATCAAAAGTTGCTTGTTTTTTTTGCCAAAAAAAATAAACACCTATAGAACCTAATGATAATCCTATTAAATAATAACCAATTCTTTTAATTAACATGAGAAAAATTTGAATTGCAAATTTAGCTTTTTTATTTAATTCTAAACTATTTTCTTATAAGAGAAAAATGAGACCTAAATACAGCTTGTTGTCCATCTTTGGTGTATTTTAATAAAAACCAATAATCTGTATTTTGCATTTTACTTCCATTATTATTTAAACCATCCCATCCAGATCCACTAGTTTTAATAGAATCAATTAGTTTTCCGTATCTATCATAAATTTCAATTGTAGCAGTTAAATCATTTTTTAAATCATTGATATTCCAGGTATCATTAACTCCATCTCCATTTGGAGTGAAAAATCTTTGATAGTCTAATGCTATAAGTTCTAAGATAACATCAGAACAAGTTCCTGATAGATCTCTTATTGTAACATTATATGTACCAGGTAGTATATTATCAAATTCATTAGAGGTTTGAAAATCTCCATTGTCTATTGCATAAACATATTCTCCTGCACCTTCACTTACGGTATTTATTTCTATAGAATAGGTGTCAGAAAAATTATTGGATAAAATATTTAGTTCAAATTTAGGACTAGATCCCTCTACAATAACGTCAATGGTATTGTAATTACAATCAGAATTACTACTAGGATTTATTACAGTTGCTTCTATTGTATAGGTTCCTGGGGTTGTAGCCTCCCAACTAGGCGTAGAGGTAGAGTTTAATAACTGACCTTCTAAATACCATTTTATATTATAATAAGTGGAATCAGCTTTTGTGTCCATTATATAAGGATTGGTGATTGTATTATTATCTGGATTAATACAAATAGCTCCGTTCTCAATATCAAAATCTAGAAGAGGATAAACAGTTATTGAGATCGTATCGCTTACATAACAATCTGAATTTCCTTCAGGGTAAACTTTTACATAAATATCTCTTGTTCCTGATTCTGTAATTGTATATTCATTAAATTCATTAGGAGTTACCAAATCAGTAAAATATTCATCTCTATAGTATTCTACAACAACATCTGGAATTGAATAAGATGATAATGTAACAGAACCACATGATTCTTTGCTACTAAAGTTTATTGGTAAAGTATCTAAATTAGGTGTTGTATACATGGTTACTGTAAAAGAACTTTCATTTTGACAGTCAAATAAACTAGGGTCTTCTTTATAAATATAAATAGTTTGTGTTGTGCTAATGATTTCTCCTGCAGAAAGATGGATACCACCTCCTTTAGATTCTGTATAGTATTCACCAATATCTAAAACGGGTAGTGTATATGTGCTATCACAGGTTTTTACATCAGAAAGAATGTCTACTTGTGTTTCTAAAATATTTACTAAAAAAGATTTTTCATTATAGCAAGTTTCTATATCATCATCTTGATGATATATATAAACTGTTTGGGTTTCAATTAAAGGATCACCCGGAAATAATTCTATACCTGTTCCGTCTGGCCCACCAGGTTCTGTGTAAAATTGACCACCATATTCAAGTTCAGGTAAAGTATAAGTTTCACAACTATTTACTGTTAAATCAAAAACGGCAGGAATAATTGGTAATGGTTTAATTGTTACTGTAAAACTTGTTTCAGCATCACAAGATCCGATAGAGTTATAAATATAAATTGTTTGAGTTTCTTCTATAGTTTCTCCAGCTAATAATTCTATACCTGTTCCTTCTGGTCCTCCTGATTCTGTATAATATTTTCCATTTGTTAATTCAGGTAATGTAGGTAAATCATTTTCACAATTTATAAAGTCACTATCATTTAAACTATCTGCAACAGGTATATCATTAATGGTAATGTTTACCTCAAACCTTGTACAGTTTGTTCCTAGATTAATTTCGGGGACATAAAAATATACTGTTTGTGAAGATGTAATTTCAGTATCTGGAGGAATTATAGTTTGGTATGAATTATCGGTATAAAAATTACCATAACTAAAATCTGGAACTATGTAAGTACCACATGACTGAATATCTTTTTCAAAAGCATCAGGGTTTATAATTATTATTTGAAAAAAGCTACTATTTGTACAACCACTAACTGGGTCTATGCTATATCCGTAAAAACCTCTAGATTGTGTAAATACTTCACCTTCTAAAAATAATCTTCCCTCACCATTTTTAGCACTGTAATAATTACCATTTGTAATTTTAGGGAATGTATAGGAATAACAGGTAATTATAGTATCAAAAATATCTAAAGGAGGAAGTTCATTAATATTGATATCGAATGTTTTACTTATTGAGCAGTCTTCTGAATAAAAATAAACTGTTGTATTGCTTGTAAAAACTGTTCCTGAAGGAATTTCATCTACATAATTATCTTGAGTATAAAATTTACCTAAAGAAGTGTTAGGGATAATAAATTCGCCACATTGTTCTTCTTCTATTTCAAAATCGCTACCAAGGTTAACTGTAAAACTTGTTTCGTTAGAACAATTACCATTATCATTATAAATATATATTATACTTGTTGATGAAATTGTATCTCCTTCGTTTAGTTGAGAGCCACTACCACCTGTTTCTGTGTAATAATTACCATTAGTTATAGTTGGCAGTATATATTCTGAACATTCATAAACATCCTCTAAACTATCAACAGGCGGTAAAGGATAAATGTTGACATTAAAATTAACGATGTCAAAACAGTTTGTGTCATTATTTATTATTCTAGACCAAAGTGTAAAAGAGTTACTTGGGATTGAGTAATCTGTAGGGATTGTAATTTCATTGATGTTATTATTAGCATCATTTTCGGAAGTATAATAATTAATTGTGAACTCAGAGGAATTTAATCCGCTTAATATTTGGTCTTCAACATGTTCAGATATATTAAAAATAGTATCATCTGTACAAATTACTAGATCATCTGGTTTAGTTGCACTAAAACCAGTTATGGTTATATCATCAGATAATATACAAGTTCCGTTAGTAACTGTAAGAGAGTACGTCCCTGGTTCATTAACAGAAAGTGTTGGATCATTACTAAAATTAACATTATCTTTCTTCCATTGGAAGCTAAAACCATCTATACCAGAGAAATTTGAGTCTAATATAATTTCTTCTCCACCACACATTTCTTGGTCTTCTCCTAAATTTAAAAAACCATCAAAGCTACCGGCTTCAATAAAAACAGCAGAGTCAAAATCAGAATTTCCGTAATCAGCAATAACAAATGTTATTTTATAATCGTTATTTGGGATAACCGTTGCAGATGCATTTAAGATTTCAGTAAAACCTCTCATGTTTATGGTAGAGTTTTCATTTTCTACATTATATGTACTAAATAAATCTTCATTTTCATCTAGACAACTTAAGTTATTTAGACCAGACCTTATATTTTGAACAGAAATACTTTTGTCATTTGGTACAGTTGCAATATTGGTTGCTTCTCCTGTATTTAAGTTAGTTAGAAAAACAGCAAAAAGATCTCCTCCATCACATTGAAACTCTCCGTATTCATTGGATGCAAATACGTAATTGAAGTTTAAGTTTTCTCCTATTGGTGTAAATTCAAATTCAAAAAAAGCAGCATCTGTAATACTTGAATTTCTACCTTCGTTATTGCTTATTTCTTGTAAATCATTATTTCCGTTGCTCGAGTTCGTTGTGCTGAGGTTTTCACCGGTATATTGTCCTTCGGTTTTTTTTACATCTCCACTTCTAATGATAATACCTTCAAATATTGGGAAATTTCCTCCATTGTTATTAAAATACCCAACAGATTCATTAGAAGAAAAATTAGGATTAGAGTTAGGAATACAAGAATTACCTATAAGTTGTTCTAAAAGATTTTCTTCTGTATAAGTGTTATCCACACTTACTGTTTGTGAAAATAGGGAAGTGGAAATCACAAGAAAAAAGACAAAAATAAATGGCTTTACATAATTTATTTTTGTTGTTAAATGTGTCATAGCAATAATTAAATTTTTATACAAAAGTAATAAAGTAAATTAAACGAGGGAGTTGTGGTTAATTGTTTTAAATTAAATAATTAATAAATTGATGTCTCTAAAAGGCATGTCAAACCAATTAGCAACTGTTCTATTGGTTAAAATACCATGGTAAAAATACATTCCGTTTCGTAAACTTTTATCAAAACGAGCAGCGTTTTCAAAACCACCTTCTTCTGCAATATTTAATAAATAGGGAGTAAAAATATTACTAATAGAAAGTGATGCTGTTCTAGCATAGCGAGCTGGTATATTAGGTACGCAATAATGTACAACCCCATGTTTTACAAAAGTAGGTGTTTTATGCGTAGTAACATTAGAAGTTTCAAAACAACCACCTCTATCTATACTAACGTCAATTATTACAGACCCTTCTTTCATGGTTTCTACCATTTCTTCTGTAGCACAAATTGGCGATCTATTTTTACCTCTAATAGCACCAATGGCAACATCGCAACGCATTAAAGCTTTTGCTACAGATTTTGGTTGTAACGTAGAGGTGTAAATTGGTGAATTTAGTGATTGTTGTAATTTTCTTAGTTTGGTAATTGAATTATCAAAAACTTTAACTCTAGACCCTAACCCTAAAGCAGTTCTAGCCGCATGTTCACCAACTGTGCCTGCTCCAAAAATAACAATGCTAGATGGCGGTACGCCACCGATATTACCTAATAATAATCCATTACCTTTATTAATGCCACTCATTAATTCTGCAGCAATTAAAACAGAAGCAGTACCTGCAATTTCACTTAAAGATTTTACAATTGGGTACGTGTTATGTTCATCTTTTATATAATCGAAAGCAACGGCTGTAATTCTTTTTTTAGCTAAGTTTTCGAAATATGTTTTATTTTGAGTTTTTAACTGAAGAGAAGAAATTAAAATCGTTTGCGGATTCATGTATTCTATTTCCTTTTCTGTTGGCGGAGCTACTTTTAAAACTATTTTACATTTAAAAGCTTCTTCGGTATTGTAAGAAATTTTTGCACCAGCTTCAGAGTATTCTTTATCAGAATAGTTAGCATTTTCTCCTGCACCAGTTTCTACTACAATTCTATGTCCGTGAAAACATAAAGCAGAAACAGCATCTGGTGTTAAGCAAACTCGTTTTTCGCCTAAATATGTTTCTTTGGGCAAGCCTATAAATAGTTCTCCTTTTTGCTTTTTTATTTCTAGCATTTCTGTTTGTGGCAGTAACTCTTCTTTACTAAAAGGAGAAAATGAACTCATAGTTTGGTTATTTTATTTGAATGTTACGTTGCTCATTATCTAAAATAGTTAAATGAATTTTAACGGCATCTAAAGGTAATAAATTTTCTATGTTTTCTGGCCATTCTATTAAACACCAATCATTGTTGTATAAATAATCTTCAATACCCATATCTAAGGCTTCTTCTTCATCTGTAATTCTATAAAAATCGAAGTGAAAAACTTTTTGATTATTTGATGTTTGGTATTCATTTACCAAAGAAAAAGTAGGAGAAGAGATGTTATCTAAAACCCCTAATTGTTTACAAATTTCTTTAATAAGAGTTGTTTTGCCTACGCCCATCTGTCCGAAAAATAATAAGGTTTTATTATCTACGGATGAAATAAGTTCAGTTGCAATGGAAGTTAAATCTTCTAAAGAATAGTTTTTGTCCATAACTACAAAAATAGTGAAATTTTTATCACAAGAAAACGGTAAATAAATAGTTTTATTGTGATAACAAAATCTGATAGCTAATTAAACTATCAGATTTTGTTTTTATTTATTGTTGTTGGCAAAAAGGCTTAGCCCTGATTGAACGATCTGTTTGAGCTCTTTTTTGAAAAATGAAAAAAAAGCGAGTAGTGAAAGCAGGAAATAGCTTCTAATTATTTTATTTTGGACTATAAATTGCACAAGGTATAATTACTTCTTCTAAAGAGATTCCTCCGTGTTGATAAGTGTTTTTATAGTATTTTACAAAGTGATTAAAGTTGTTAGGATACGCAAAAAACAAATCTTCTTTTGCAAAAATAAACGGACTATTCATGGCTATTGTAGGTAAGAAAATGTCTTTAGGGTTTCTTACTGCATACACATCTTTGTCTTCGTAACTAAGGCTTCTGCCTGTTTTGTAACGTAAATTTGCACTAATATTTTTGTCGCCAATTACTTTTGTTGGATGTTTACAGTTAATGGTTCCGTGGTCTGTAGTAATAATTAATTTTTGTCCTAATTTTTGTGCTTTCTGTATAATTTCGAACAAAGGTGAGTTTTTAAACCAACTTAAAGTTAAACTTCTGTAAGCCTTATCGTCACCGGCAAGTTCTTTAATCACTTCCATTTCTGTTTTAGAGTGCGATAACATATCTACAAAATTATAAACCACAGCAGTTAAATCGTTTTGCTTTGTTCCGTTGTAGTTGTCTGCTAAATCTTTACCATTTTTAAGGTTGGTAATTTTATAATATTCATGTTTTATGTCTAAACCTAAACGTTTAATTTGTGCTGATAAAAACTCATTTTCATATAAATTCATTCCACCTTCTTCAGTATCATTTTTCCAAAAATTTGGATGACGTTTTTCCATTTCTGAAGGCATTAAGCCAGAAAAAATTGCATTTCTTGCATATTGCGTAGCAGTTGGTAATATTGAAAAATAAGAGTGTTCTTGGTCTTTTTTGTAATGATTATTAATAAAAGGTTCTAATATTTTATATTGATCGAAACGTAAATTATCAATAACCACCCATAAAACACCTTGGTCTTTACTTAAATTAGGTACCACATAATCTTTAAAAAGTGTGTGAGAAAAAGTAGGTTTATCATGTGCTGTTAAGAAATCTTCGTAATTCTTTTTGATAAATTTAAAAAATTGACTGTTTGCTTCTTGTTTTTGACTTTCTAAAATACCTAACATTCCTGGGTCGCTAATATTTTCTAATTCTAGTTCCCAATGAATTAGTTTTTTGTAAAGTTCAATCCAATCTTCGTAAGAATTTACCATGGCTAAATCCATAGATATTTTTCTAAATTCTTGTTGATAATTAGATGTTGTTTTTTCTGATATTAAACGAGAATGATCTAAGTTTTTCTTTAAACTCAATAAAATCTGACTTGGGTTTACGGGTTTAATTAAGTAATCAGCAATTTTAGATCCAATTGCTTCTTCCATAATATATTCTTCTTCGCTTTTAGTAATCATAACAACAGGTAAATTCGCCTTTTTTTGTTTGATTTCTGCAAGAGTATCTAAACCTGTTAAACCTGGCATATTTTCATCTAAAAAAACAATATCAAAATTTTGTTCTCCAACCAAGTCAATAGCATCTGCACCATTTGTACAAGTGGTAACTTTATAATTTTTACGTTCTAAAAAAAGAATGTGAGGTTTTAATAATTCAATTTCATCATCTACCCATAATATCTGTATATTACTCATATTCGTTTATAATTTTAACATTTAACCATAAAAGTAATTAATTGTTATACTTAAATCATTTTTAAAAATGATAAAATATTGCCAAAAAAAATAATGTTTGTACTTTGCGTTTTATTGCAAAAACATCTCTTTTGAAGAAAAAAAAACCAAATAAATTAAAGATTTTAAATGATCCTATCTACGGATTTATACAAATACCAAATACTTTAATTTTTGATATTATAGAACATCCTTATTTTCAGCGTTTAAGAAGAATTACTCAAATGGGTTTTTCTAATTTAGTGTATCCTGGTGCAAATCATACTCGTTTTCATCATGCACTTGGTTGTATGCATTTAATGCAAAAAGCTGTTAGAGTTTTAAGGTTTAAACAAATAGAAATTTCTGCTGAAGAAGAAAATGCGCTTTACATAGCTATTTTATTGCACGATATTGGTCATGGTGCATATTCACATGCTTTAGAACATAGTATTGTTAGTGGAATTTCTCATGAAGAAATTTCTCTAAAATTTATGAAGAAATTAAATACTGAATTTAATGGGCAATTAAGTTTAGCTATTGAAATTTTTGAAGGAGACTATCATCGAAACTTTTTAGGTCAATTAATTTCTAGTCAGTTAGATATTGATAGATTAGATTATCTTAAAAGAGATAGCTTTTATACGGGAGTTACAGAAGGTAATATATCATCAGATAGATTAATTGCTATGATGAATGTTAAAGAAGATGAGTTAGTTATAGAACAAAAAGGAATTTATTCTGTAGAAAAGTTTTTGATTGCAAGACGTTTAATGTATTGGCAAGTTTATTTACATAAAACAGGTTTAGTTGCAGAAAACATGTTGGTTAATGTACTTTCTAGAGCTAAAGAATTAGCAGGAAAAGGAGTGGAATTATATGCAAGTTCTTCTTTAAAATACTTTTTATACAATCAAATAAATGAAGAAAATTTTAATGATGAAACCTTAAATAGGTTTGCAACTTTAGATGATTATGATGTGTTATCTGCAATTAAAGAGTGGGTTTATCATGATGATAAAGTTTTATCATTATTATCTAAAATGATTATCGATAGAAAATTGTTAAGAGTTGAAATGCAACAAAAAGAATTTAAAGAAACCGAAATAAATAAAAGGTTGACTAAAGTTGCTAAAAAATTAGTATTAACTAAAGAAGAAGTAAAGTTCTTTGTTTTTACAAAAAAAATACTGAATCAGGCTTATCAGCAAGATAAACCTATTTTTATTTTAAATAAAAAAGGAAAAATTAAAGATATTGCTAAAGCATCCGACCAATTAAATTTACAAGCGCTTACAAATCCTGTGATTAAATACTTTATTTGCTACCCAAAGTAAAATGAGATTAGCCAAATCACTATAAATTTTATATTTTTGCGTTTGATGAAATTTACAGCCCAACAAATAGCAGATATTTTAGAAGGAGATGTTGTAGGAAACCCTAATGTAGAAGTTTCTAAACTGTCTAAGATCGAAGAAGGAGAAATTGGTTCTTTAACCTTTTTATCTAATCCTAAATATAATTCATTTTTATATAGTAAAAATGCTTCTATAGTAATTGTTGATAAAGCTTTTACTCCGGAAAAAGAAGTTAGTTCAACTTTAATTAAAGTTGAAAGTGCTTATGAAGCTTTTTCTAAAATTTTAGAATTTTACAACGAAGTAAAGAATAATAAGTCTGGTAGAGAAATGCCTAATTTTATTGCTGATTCTGCTAAAATTGGTGAGAACGAATATATTGGTGCATTTGCTTATATTGGAGAAAATGTAGTTTTAGGAGAAAATGTAAAAATTTATCCGAATACTTATGTTGGTGATAATTCTGTTATTGGAGATAATTCAGTAATTTTTTCTGGTGTAAAAATATATTCAGAGACAATTATTGGTAAGAACTGTAAAATACATTCTGGTACCGTTATTGGTGCAGATGGTTTTGGTTTTGCTCCTAATAAAAACGGAGAATATACAGCAATACCACAAATTGGTAATGTAATTATTAAAGACAATGTAGATATAGGTTCTGCTTGCACTATAGATAGAGCTACAATGGGATCTACAATTATTTGGGATGGAGTTAAATTAGACAATCAAATACAAGTAGCTCACAACGTAGAGATTGGTAAAAATACAGTAATAGCATCTCAAACAGGAATAGCAGGTTCCTCTAAAATAGGTGAAAATTGTATGATTGGTGGACAGGTTGGTTTTGTAGGCCATATAACCATAGGTAACAATGTAAAAATATTAGCACAAGCAGGTATTTCTAAGAACTTAAAAGATAATGAGATTGTAAACGGATCTCCTGCATTTAAAATACAAGATTATAATAGAAGTTCTGTCTATTTTAGAAATTTACCTAAAATGGCATCTAAAATTAACAATATAGAAAAAGAGTTGAAGACTCAAAAACAAATTATAAATGAGTAAGAACCAAAAAACAATACAGAAAGAAGTAACTTTATCTGGTGTAGGTATACACACAGGTAAAACAGTTAATATGACAATTAAACCTGCACCAACAAACCATGGTTTTGCATTTTGTAGAGTAGATTTAGAAGGTTCTCCAATAATAGAAGCAAAAGCAGAATACGTTGTTAATACACAAAGAGGTACTAATTTAGAAAAAAATGGTGTTCAAATACAAACATCAGAACATGTTTTAGCTGCTGCTGTAGGTTTAGATATTGATAACTTATTAATAGAGATTGACTCTCCAGAACCACCAATTATGGATGGTTCTTCTAAATACTTTGTAGAAGCTTTAGAAAAAGCAGGTATACAAGAACAAGATGTAGAAATAGAAGAGTATGTTGTTAAAGAAATTATTTCTTATAAAGATGAGGTAACTGGTAGTGAGATTATTTTAATGCCTTCGGATGAATACCAAGTTACGGCAATGGTAGATTTTGGGACTAAAATTTTAGGAACACAAAATGCTAATTTAGAAACAATTTCTGATTTTAAAGAAGAGATTGCAGATGCAAGAACATTCAGTTTCTTACATGAAATTGAAATGCTTTTAGAAAACGACCTTATTAAAGGTGGAGATTTAAATAATGCTATTGTTTATGTAGATAAAGAATTATCTGAAGAAACAATGGAAAAGTTAAAAAAGGCATTTAAAAAAGATGATATTGCTGTAAAATCTAATGGAATTTTAGATAACCTAACTTTACATTGGGCAAATGAAGCAGCAAGACATAAATTATTAGATGTTATTGGAGATTTAGCTTTAGTAGGTGTTAGAATAAAAGGTAAAGTTATTGCAAACAAACCAGGCCATTTAATAAATACTCAATTTGCTAAAAAATTAGCAAAAATTATAAAGTACGAAAAGAGAAATTATGTTCCTCAATATAATTTAAACTTAACTCCTTTAATGGATATCCATCAAATTATGGATATTTTACCTCACAGGCCTCCATTTTTATTGATTGATAGAATTATAGAACTTTCTGATAAACATGTTGTTGGGATGAAAAATGTAACAATGAATGAAAATTTCTTTGTTGGTCATTTTCCAGGTTCTCCAGTTATGCCAGGTGTTTTACAAGTAGAAGCAATGGCACAATGTGGTGGTATTTTAGTATTAAGTACAGTACCAGACCCAGAGAACTATTTAACTTATTTTATGAAAATGGATAATGTTAAATTTAAGCAAAAAGTCTTACCAGGAGATACTGTAATTTTTAAATGTGAGTTAATAACACCTATTAGAAGAGGAATCTGTCATATGCAAGCGTATGCTTATGCAAACGGTAAATTAGTAGCAGAAGCAGAGTTAATGGCGCAAATAGCCAGAAAAAAATAATTTATGAATCAACCGTTAGCGTACGTACACCCACAAGCAAAAATAGCTCGAAATGTGGTTATAGAACCTTTTACAACAATCCATAATAATGTAATTATTGGTTCAGGAACTTGGATTGGTTCTAATGTAACCATTATGGAAGGGGCAAGAATAGGGGAGAATTGTAGAATTTTTCCAGGAGCTGTGATTTCTGCAATTCCACAAGATTTAAAATTTAATGACGAAGAAACTACTGTAGAAATAGGTAATAACGTTACAATAAGAGAATGTGTTACTATAAATAGAGGTACTTCTGATAAAATGAAGACTAAAATTGGAGATAATTGTTTAATTATGGCTTATTGTCATATTGCACATGATACCATTGTTGGTAATAACTGTATTTTTTCTAATAATACAACTTTAGCAGGTCACGTAACTGTAGGAGATAATGTTGTTTTAGCAGGTATGGTTGCTATTCATCAATTTGCATCAGTAGGTAATCATGCATTTGTAACCGGTGGTTCTTTAGTAAGAAAAGATGTACCTCCATTTGTTAAAGCAGCAAGAGAGCCATTATCTTATGTGGGTATTAATTCAGTAGGATTAAGAAGAAGAGGCTTTTCTCCAGAAAAAATAAGAGAAATACAGAATATATATAGAATTATATTTCAAAAAAATTATAATACTTCTCAAGCAATAGATATTATTGAAGCAGAAATGGAAGCAACTCCAGAACGCGATGAGATTGTGCAATTTATAAAAGATTCGCACAGAGGAATAATGAAAGGATATTTTAACGCTAATTAAAAAATAGAAATGGCAACGACATCAGATATTAGAAACGGATTGTGTATTAGATACAATAATGATATATACAAAATAGTAGAATTTTTACATGTAAAACCAGGTAAAGGACCTGCTTTTGTAAGAACTAAATTAAAAAGTGTTACAAATGGTAAAGTTGTAGATAATACTTTTCCTGCAGGAAGAAAAATTGAAGATGTTCGTGTAGAAACTCACAAGTTTCAATATTTGTATAGTGAAGGTGATACGTATCATTTTATGAATGAGCAAGATTATACTCAAATTCAACTTCAAGAAACAGCATTAGATAGTCCAGATTTAATGAAAGAAGGAGAAATAGTAACCATTATTATAAACTCAGAAGACGACATGCCTTTATCTGTAGATATGCCTGCAAGTGTTGTTTTAGAGGTTACACATACAGAACCAGGTGTAAAAGGTAATACAGCTACAAATGCAACAAAACCAGCAACTGTAGAAAGCGGAGCTACTGTAAATGTACCTTTATTTATTAACGAAGGAGATAAAATTAAAGTAGAAACTACTAAAGGAACTTACCAAGAACGTATTAAAGAATAATTTAAAATAAGCTTTTTGCCTTTAGTTTTTTGCTAATAGTAAATAGCTGTAAGCCTGTTCTAAGAATGAAATTTAATACTCCACAAACTTTACAGGAAATCGCATCTCTTTTGAATGTTGATTTTATTGGTAATAAAAATTTTGAAATTTTAGGGATTAATGAAATTCACGTTGTAGAAGAAGGTGATATTGTTTTTGTAGATCATCCTAAATATTACGATAAGGCATTAAATTCTGCGGCAACTACTATTTTAATCAATAAAAAAGTAGATTGTCCAGAGGGTAAAGCTTTATTAATTTCAGAAGACCCTTTTAATGATTTTAATAAATTAACAAAGTTTTTTAATCCATTTATAGCCTCTAAAGTAAATATTTCTGATTCTGCTATTATTGGAGAAAATACAGTAGTTCAGCCAAATGTATTTATCGGAAACAATGTAAAAATTGGTAAGAATTGTGTAATACATCCAAATGTAACAATTTATGATAATACTGTAATTGGTAATAATGTAACTATACACGCTAATACTGTTTTAGGAGCAGATGCTTTTTATTATAAAAACAGACCAGAAGGCTTTGATCAATTAATTTCTGGAGGTAGAGTTGTTTTAGAAGATAATGTAGATTTAGGTGCTTCTTGTACAATCGATAAAGGAGTTACAGGTGATACAACAATTGGTAAGGGAACAAAAATAGACAATCAAGTACATGTTGGGCATGATACTGTAATAGGCAAAAAATGCTTAATAGCATCGCAAACAGGTATTGCTGGTTGTGTAATTATAGAAGATGAGGTAACTATTTGGGGACAAGTTGGCACAAATAGCGGTATTACAATAGGCAAAGGAGCTGTAATTCTTGGTCAAACAGGAGTTACAAAATCTGTTGTTGGAGGAAAAAGTTATTTTGGAACTCCAATATCAGAATCAAGAGAAAAATTAAAAGAAATAGCAGAAATTAAACGATTTTTAAAAGATAGAAAGAATTCTTAATTTTCTTTTTTTTAAGGATTCAAAAAGTTATTTTTGCGTAACAAAATTAAAAAACAAACCAATGAGTGTTTTAGTAAACAAAGATTCAAAAATTATTGTTCAAGGATTTACAGGTAGTGAAGGTACTTTTCACGCTGGTCAAATGATAGATTATGGAACCAATGTTGTTGGAGGTGTAACTCCAGGTAAAGGAGGTCAAGAACACTTAGGAAAACCAGTTTTTAATACAGTAAAAGAATCTGTAGAAAAAGTAGGAGCAGATGTTTCTATTATTTTTGTACCACCAGCTTTTGCTGCTGATGCAATTATGGAATCTGCTGATGCAGGAATCAAAGTAATTATTTGTATTACAGAAGGAATCCCTACTGCAGATATGGTAAAAGTAAAAGCATATATAGATGGTAAAGATTGTACATTAGTTGGTCCTAACTGTCCTGGTGTAATTACTCCAGATGAAGCTAAAGTTGGTATTATGCCAGGTTTTATCTTTAAAAAAGGAAAAGTAGGTATTGTTTCTAAATCAGGAACTTTAACCTATGAAGCTGCTGACCAAGTTGTAAAACAAGGTTATGGTATAACTACCGCAATTGGTATTGGTGGAGATCCAATTATTGGAACAACAACAAAAGAAGCTGTTGAGTTATTAATGAATGATGATGAAACTGAAGCAATTGTAATGATTGGTGAAATAGGTGGTAATTTAGAAGCTGAAGCTGCAAAGTGGATTAAAGCTGATGGAAATAGAAAACCTGTTGTAGGTTTTATTGCAGGACAAACTGCACCTGCTGGTAGAACTATGGGACATGCTGGAGCTATTGTTGGTGGTGCTGATGATACTGCACAAGCAAAAATGAAAATTTTAGCTGAAAATGGAGTACACGTTGTAAGTTCTCCTGCTAAGATTGGAGAAATGATTGCAGAAGTATTAAAGTAATAAGAAATATTTTAAAAAACTGTTAAGTTTTTATAATTTTATAGGTATAAATCCGTTGAATGTGTAAATTCAACGGATTTTTTTATTCAACCTAAACCATAAAATTATGAAACAGATTAAATTGCTATCGCTTATCTTTTTATTAGTATCAACTTTAAGTTGCAATTCTGATAAAGAAAAAGAGGTAAGTTACAAAGTTACTTCACAAAAAGACACTAACGGTTTAACTTATGAAACCGTAAAAAATGATCCCACAGGATTACGTTTGTATACTTTAGAGAATGGATTAAAAGTATATTTAAGTCAAAATTCTGATGAACCTAAAATTCAAACTTTCATTGCAGTTAGAGCCGGTTCTAATTACGATCCGAAAGAGTCTACAGGTTTAGCTCATTATCTAGAGCACATGGTTTTTAAAGGAACTCATAAAATAGGTACTGCTGATTGGGAAAAAGAGAAAGTGTATTTAGAAAAAATTTCTGATTTATACGAACAACATAGAACAGAAGAAGATCCAGAAAAAAAGAAGGCCATATATCAAGAAATAGATAAAGTTTCTTTAGAAGCTTCTAATCATTCTATTGCTAATGAATATGATAAAATGACAGCTTCTTTAGGAGCAACTGGTACAAATGCATATACTTGGTTTGAACAAACTGTGTATACTAATAAAATTCCTGCTAATGAATTTAATAAATGGATTACATTAGAATCTGAACGTTTTAGCACATTAGTGTTACGATTATTTCATACCGAATTAGAAGCGGTTTTTGAAGAGTTTAATAGAGGGCAAGACAACGATTTTAGAAAATTGTATGCTGCTATGTTAGATGGTTTATTCCCAAATCATCCTTATGGTCAACAAACAACAATTGGTACAGGTCAGCATTTAAAAAATCCTTCAATGATTGATATTCATAATTATTTCGATAAATATTATGTGCCAAATAATATGGCTGTTGTTTTGGTAGGTGATTTTGAGTTTGAACCAACAATTAAAAAAGTAAATGATGCTTTTGGAAAATTTGAAAAGAAAGAATTAACACACCCAACTTTACCTAAAGAAACACCAATAACATCGCCTATAATAAACGAAGTTTTTGGACCAACATCAGAGAATATTTCTATCGCTTTTAGATCTAAAGGAGTAAATACAGAAGAAGAAAAATTTGTAACGCTTTGTGATATGATCATGGCAAATGGTAATGCTGGTATTATCGATTTAAATTTAAATCAGAAACAAGCTGTACAAAGAGCAAGTTGTTCTCCAACTTTTTTAAATGATTATGGATATCATTCTTTTACAGGAAGTCCAAAGTCTGGTCAATCTTTAGATGAAGTTAAAGACTTACTTTTAGAACAAATAGAAAAGTTAAAAAATGGAGAGTTTGAAGATTGGATGATTGAAGCGGTGGTAAATGACTTAAAATTGAGTCAAACTCGTCAATACGAAAACAATTCTGCTTTAGCAAACACTTACGTAGATGCTTTTATTTATCAACAAGATTGGTCGGAAAGAGTACAGTTTTTAGATGATTTAAAGAAAATAACAAAAGAAGAGTTAGTTGCTTTTGCTAATGAATTTTATAAAGACAATTATGTTTTAACTTATAAAAGAAAGGGAGAAGATAAGAACATCGTTAAAGTTGCTAATCCTGGGATTACTCCTGTAAATTTAAACAGAGATAAAAGTTCTGAGTATATAACTGAATTTAATAAAATAGAAGCAGAACCTTTGCAACCTCAGTTTGTAGATTATAAAGAAGCTATAAAAGAAACAAATATGGAAAATAATATTAAAGTTTCTTATGTTTTAAATGAAAAAAATGATTTGTTTGATTTAAACATCATTTTTGATATGGGAAGTGATACAGATAAAAAATTAACTTTAGCGGCCGGTTATTTAGAATATCTTGGTACAGATAAATACACTAATGAAGAATTAAAAAAGGAGTTTTACAAATTAGGAATTTCTTATTACGTAAATACAGCTAGAGATAGAACGTATGTTGGTTTAAATGGTTTAAAAGAAAATTTACCGAAAGGATTAGAATTATTAGAGCACCTTTGGGATAATGCTGTTGCTGATAAAGAAGCTTATAATAAATATGTAGAAAAAATTTACAAAGGCCGTTTAGATGGAAAAACTCAAAAAGGAAATATTTTTTGGAATGGATTGATGAATTATGGTCAATATGGTGAAGATTCTCCATTAAGAGATATTATGCAAATAGATGAATTAAAAGCAATAAATCCAGAAGAGTTAGTGGCGCTTGTAAAAGACATGAAAAACTACAAACAACGAGTGTTTTACTATGGAAAAGATGTAGAGTCTGCTGTTTCTGCTTTAGATACACATCATAAACTGTATGGAGATTTAAAAGAATATCCTATTGCAAAAGTATATGAAGAAACAGAAACTGGTGGAAATGTCTTCTTTACAGATTATGATATGGTACAAACAGAATTATTGTTTTTAGCTAAAGGAGAACCTTTTAACCCAGATAATATGGCAGCTTCTACATTGTTTAATACTTATTTTGGTAGTGGGTTATCATCAATTGTTTTTCAAGAAATTAGAGAATCTAAATCTTTAGCATATTCTGCTTTTGCAGCTTATCAAGGAGCATCAAAAAAAGATTCGCCTAATTATGTAATGGCTTATGTGGGTACACAAGCTAATAAATTGGAGCAAGCTGTAGATGCAATGATGAGTTTAATGAATGATATGCCAGAAGCAGAAAAACAGTTTAATGCAGCAAAAGAAGCGACTTTAAAGAAGTTAGCAGCTCAAAGAATTACAAAATCAAATATTTTTTGGTCTTATGAAAGATTACAAAAATTAGGTATTGATAATGATAACAGAGAAGAAATGTACAATACTATTAAAAATATGACCATGGAAGATTTAAAAGCATTTTTTGATAAAAATGTAAAAGGAGAATCTTACAACGTAATGGTTATTGGTAACAAAAAAGATTTAGATGTAAAATCTTTACAAAAGTTAGGTAAAATAAAAGAGTTAGATATCGATTATTTGTTTAATTATGTAGACAAAAAAGAGGTAAAACTCTAATTTTATTTAGCAAAAAAAATAAGAAAACTCGTAAGACAATATTGTGTTACGAGTTTTTTAATTTTAGTATATTTGAGGTCTTAAAAAACAATTACATCATATGAAATTATTAGAAAATAAATCAGCAATTATTTCTGGTGCAACTAGAGGTATTGGACGTGGAATTGCGATTGAATTTGCTAAACAAGGTGCAAATGTAGCCTTTACTTATAGTTCTTCTGTAGATGCAGCAAATGCTTTAGAAGAAGAATTAAAAGCTTTTGGAGTTTCTGCAAAAGGATACCAGTCTAACGCAGCAGATTTTGATGCAGCACAAGAATTGGCTAAAGAAGTTTTAAAAGAATTTGGTACTATAGATATTTTAGTAAATAACGCAGGTATAACAAAAGATAATTTGTTAATGCGTATTTCTGAAGACGATTTTGATAAAGTTATAGAAGTTAACTTAAAATCTGTCTTTAACTTAACAAAAGCAGTAATTAGACCAATGATGAAACAAAGAGCTGGTTCTATTATTAATATGAGTTCTGTTGTTGGTATTAAAGGAAATGCTGGTCAAGCAAATTACGCAGCATCTAAAGCAGGTATTGTTGGTTTTTCTAAATCTGTAGCATTAGAATTAGGTTCTAGAAATATTAGAAGTAACGTTGTTGCTCCTGGTTTTATAGAAACAGAAATGACAGCAAAATTAGATGAGGCAACTGTACAAAGTTGGAGAGATGGAATTCCATTAAAAAGAGGAGGACAGCCGATTGATATTGCAAATGCATGTGTGTTTTTAGCTTCGGATATGAGTGCTTACATTACTGGGCAAACTTTATCTGTAGACGGAGGAATGAATTAGAATTTTAATTTATATAAAATAGAAAAGCTTCAATATTTTAAATATTGAAGCTTTTTTTATTGAGATTAGTTTTTGTTTTTCTTTTACGTGCGCAAAAGAACAGAATAAATAAAGCTAATTATTATAGATTTTATCATATAAATCTTTATAAATTTCTTTGATAATATCTCTTTTCATTTTCATTGTTGGAGTCAAATGACCTTGCTCTAAAGTCCAAACTTCAGGAGTTAATTCAAAACGTTTAATTTGTTCCCATTGTCCAAATTTTTTGTTGTATTTATTAACTTCTTTTTGAATACGTGCAATTACAATTTCTGAAGTAGCTATTTCTTTTGAGGTTGTACCTATATTTAATTTTTTATGACGAATCCAATCGCCAATAAATTCAAAATTAGGTTGTATAATTGCAGCTGGCATTTTTTCGCCTTCTCCAATTACCATTACTTGTTCTATAAATAAAGATTGTTTTAACTCACCTTCTAACAATGGCGGAACAACATATTTACCACCAGATGTTTTAAACATTTCTTTTGTTCTACCTGTTATTTTTAAGAAACCATCATTGTCTATCTCACCTTTATCACCAGAATAAAAATAACCGTCTTTAATTACATTTTCAGTTCTTTCAGGTTCTTTATAATACCCTAGCATTACGTTAGGTCCTTTTACTAGAATTTCACCATTTTCTGCTATTTTTATTTCTACATCATCAATAACCTTACCAACAGTACCAACTTTAAAACCATTGTTTCTTTCGTCGTTAACAGCTATTACAGGAGATGTTTCAGTTAATCCATAACCTTCCATAATTGGCATACCTGCTGCTGCAAATACTCTTGTTAATCTTGGTTGTAAAGCAGCACTTCCAGAAACCATTATTTTTAATTCTCCACCTAAAGCAGCTTGCCACTTAGAAAAAATTAATTTTCTAGCTAATTTTAATTGAGTCTCATACCACCAACCATTCGCTCCATTTGGTTGGTATTTTAAACCTAAATTTACAGCCCAAAAGAAAAGTCCTTTTTTAATACCTTTTAAAGCTTCTCCTTTTAGAATAATTTTATCGTAAATTTTCTCATACAACCTAGGTACAGCTGTCATTACTTGTGGCTTTACTTCTTGGGCATTTTCAGAAAGCTTTTCTATAGATTCCGCAAAATAAGTAGAAACACCACAATATTGATATAAATATAAAATCATGCGTTCAAAAATATGGCAAACCGGTAAAAAGCTTAAACCTTTAGATTTTCCTTTAATAAAAGGAACTCGTTTTTCTGAGCTTAAAACATTAGAAACAATATTTTTATGAGAAAGCATAACACCTTTGGGTTTACCTGTTGTACCAGAAGTATAAATTAAGGTAGCTAAATCATTTTCATCAATATTATTTTTTCTGTCTTCTAATATATTTTGATTGCTATGGTCTTCACCTAAAGTTAATAATTCTTTCCAATTTTGTTCTCCTTTAATATCATCAAAAGTAAAAACTGCTTTTAAACTGGTTTTATTTTTAATCTTATTTACTTTTTTAAGAACTTCTTTGTCAGACACAAAACAATAAATAGATTCTGAATGATTTAAAATAAATGCATAATCATCTTTAGATATTGTAGGGTAGATAGGAACATTTTGTGCTCCGGTTTGTAATACACCAATATCACAAATATTCCATTCCGTTCTATTTGTAGAAGATATTACAGCTATTTTATCATTGGGTTTAACCCCTAATTGAATTAAAGCTCTACTTATTTTATTTGCTTGATCTATATATTCTTGAGTACTTGTAGCTATCCAATGGCCACTATTTTTAGATAAGAAAGCTTTTTCTAAATTGTAATTTTCTTGTTGATAGTAAGGAAAATCGAACAACCTTTTAACTGTTATTGCCATAAATTTTTATTTCAAAATGCAAATTAACAATTTAAACCCGATTTAACAAATAGTTATTTAAAGACTTTTATATTAAGAATAATATAATTTTTAAAGTCTAATATTTTTTTATTGTTAAATATCATAAGGATTGTTTAAAAAAACGTATAATTTATTTGATTAGTTATCTTTTTGCATTTTAAATATCAAAAAAAATAAAAGCCATTTTAAATATAAATATTTAAAATGGCTTTTGTTTGAATTTTTAAGAAGAGAGAATTTAATGTAGTTCTATTAACATAGAATCAAAAAATATTATTTACTGCTAATTAAGTGTTTGTTAAAGCTATTGCCATTAATTTTTGTGTATTTAGAGTCAATCTCATAGGCAACTTTCATTTTAGAAATATCAAACTCACCAGAAACTTTCATGTATTTAATATTTAAATCTTCTTCAAAATTTGTATTTCTAAAAGAAACTCCATTTGTAAAGTTAGTGTATTTAAAGATGGCTGTATCATTAAAAATAGCATCAGCAAAACTTACATTATTATTAAATTTAGCATATTTAAAGGTAGCAACTTCATCAAAAGTAGTGTTATTAAAGCTTATGTTTTTATCAAATTTAGCATATTTAAAAGTGCTATCATCGTCAAAAGAGGAACCTGAAAAATCAGCATTTTTTTCGAATCTAGAGTATTTAAACATTGCTTTTTGTTTAAAATTACAATTTTTAAATATGGAAATATTTTTAAAACTAGCAGTGAATGTATAACCAGAATCTTCATCTGGTATGTATGCTAAAACATCATTTTTAAAAGTACAGTTTATAAATGAAATTTCATTTTCTATATACTTCTTTACCTCATTAGAAGAATTGTTACTCCCCCAATTAAACCAACTACTTTTTTTAGTTTTTGTATTTTTTTTAAGAGCTTCATCCATAAAAGTAAAATCTAAAACACCAATAATTGTTGCATTTTTTATAGAGATAGATTTACCTGCTTTGATATCATTTATAATTTTTGAAGCTTCTATTTTTTGTTGAGAAAAAGAAAAAGATGTTGCTAAGAAAAGACAGAATGTAAATAGTGTTATTTTATTTTTCATTTTTTTAAGTTTTTATAAAGGTTACATACTAATGACAAACTGAATTTTTATTTGTGACAGAAAAAGTACAAATACTTAAAAAAAAAATGGATAAAAAAAACCTTATAATTAAATAAGGCTTTTAATTACAAAAAATAAATTTTTGTATTTCGTATTAAAATTATTTCCCCCAAAATATTTTAACACTAATTGCGAAAATAACTTATTATAAACTTATATTTAAGTAAAAAATCGTAATTTTTGATTATTTATTTAAATATTGATCTAAAAAAAGATGGTTTTTTTGTTCAAAAAATAATTTAGGACTTTCATTCATCATTAGTTTAAAATCTTTATTAAAATGAGAGATGTCATAGTAATTATATTTAAACAATAGCTCGTTTATATCTTTCTTTTGAATTTGATATTTTATCAATATTTGATTGAAACGAATAATTTTTACAAACTTAATTGGAGTAATACCAACTATTTTTTTAAATTTTATTTGTAAAGATTTTTGACTGTATGGCAAAATATCTAATAATTCGTTGACTTTAAGTAAGCCTTCTTTTTGATAGATGTAATCAATTGCTTTTTCTATATAGAAAATATCTTTGTCATTACTAACACTAAGATTATTAATAAAACTAATAATTTCTTTTTCACATTCTAATAAATTATTTTTATTTTCTAAAATTATAGTTTCTATCTTTTTTGATATTGGTTTATTAATTTGATCTAAAGGAGTTTGCTTATTTGTAAATTGAGATATATCTTTTTCTAAAATTTTATATAATGAGGTAGGGTTTAAATGGACTCCAAAATTTTTAGTATCATCATTTATAATATACTTGTAGGCTCCATAAAATTGACCGAATAGTGTTAAACCTTTTTTTACGGGTTTTCTAATATTTTTAATTAAAGTTTCTTGTTTATCATTAGAAATATAAACTAAGGCGGGTAAACCTAAAGGTAAAATAACAGTTTTAAAAGGGAGGTCACCTTTAGAAAACTTTAAGAAAAATAAATCTCTTATAAGATCTCTATTATCTTTAGAATTAAGATAATTAAATGTCATTTTTTTGATTTTCAAAAGCAAACCAAATTTACAGTAAAATCAGTGACAATTAATAAATCTAATTCATTTTTAGTGTAATAAGAATAAAGTGTTCTTTTTTTTGTTAATGATAATAAATAGTTGATTAAATTTCACTTTTTACTGTGAATTAATGGGGGATTTCTTGTTTTTTATATATAATTATGTAAATATTTAGTAAAAATGGTTTTAAGTTAAGAGACTAAAAAGAGTATTTTTGTGTAATTTTAAATAGTAACCATGATTAAAAAACGCGTAAAACAGCTTTCTTTTATTCTAATTATATTAAGTCATTTAGGTTTTTTAGCGGCAATTTTATTTGAAAAACAGAATAATATTTTTGTTTCAACTTTTGTTGTTTTAGCAATTGTTTTGTTATTTATAACATACAAAAAGACATCGCTTAAAGCAGAAAATCATGACTTGGAGCATGTATTAACTGTTGCTTTTGTGTTTTTTGGTGCAATTGTAACATACGTTTTAAGTAATTCCTTTAATTTAGGTAGTGTATTATCTGCAAGTTTAGTTGGTTTAGTAGTTAGCTTTATCCCTAATTTTTTTAAAGACAATAATTTTATAAAAGGAATGCCAACAGCTGTTTATTGCGGTACTTTTGTTGGTATGACCAATGTTAGTATTGCGCCAGATTATATCTTTATTGCATTAGCAAGTGCTATAACAGGTTTTATGTTGGTAGGTACAAAAGGTACTTTTCATGGTTTTGGTGGCAAACTAGGTACCTTAGCTTTTGGTGGAGTTGCAATTGCTTTTTTTATAACCTATTTAATTTCTCAATGGATTTAGAGTTTTTATTATTACTAATTATTGGTGGTGGTTCTGCGGTAGCTACGTTTGTTTTGCAAATAAAGTGGAAACAAAGTCCTGTTAGGTCTTCTGCTATAGTTGGTGTAATTGCAGGTATATCAGTTTTAATATTCCCTAATTTATTATCAGCTTATTTAACAGATAATATACCTTTGGTTTGTTTTGGCGCTTCTTTTATAGGTATGGTTTCTTCTAAAGTTGTTTCTAATCATGTTTTAATAGGTATTTCTGGAGTCGTATTTACAATTATCTACTTTAACACAAGTACTTATTTTAACGGTTTTGGTGGTGGTTTAGGTTCTGCAGCTTGTATAGCATTATTAGTAACGTTAAGTATTCCTGTATTAAAGAAGAAAAAAAGTATTAGTAATGGTTTTTTGTTGCTTAGAAGACAAATGAGAAGTAGAATGAAAAAGAAAAATTAAGCAATATTTATTTTTTAAAAGTGATAACAAAATTAGTGTTGTTTTCTTTTGAATTGAAAGAGATGTTACCATTATGAGCTTCTATAATACTTTTACTTAAGGTTAAACCAATACCAGAACCATCTTTTCTAGTTGTAAAATAAGGAATAAAAATATTTTCTTTAATATCATCAGAAATACCAACTCCGTTGTCTGATATTGTTAATTGTATTCGGTTATTTTCTTCTAAAATAACGATTTTTATTTCTGGATTTTCAATACCAACGAAAGCATACAAACAATTAGATATTAAATTAATAATTACTTGTTCAATTTGTTGTTTGTCTGCATTAATAGATATAGTATTTAGGTTGTTAAATAGTATTTTTATGTTTTTAGAAGTAAATTCTTGACGAAAAAGGAGTAACGTATTTTCAATCACTTCAGTAAAGTTAAATGCAACTTTTTGAGGCAAAGGTAATTCTGCTAATTTTCTATAAGTATCAACAAAAGAAGTTAAATGATGTGATCTTCTTTTGATAATTTTTAAACCTTCAGATAATTCTTCAATAGTTTCTTGGTCGTTTTCATTTTCTTGTAAAAGAGAATCTAGATTTTCAGCTAAACTACTAATAGGCGTAATGGTATTAATTATTTCATGAGACATTACATTCATTAATTTATACCAAGCTTCTTTTTCTTTCTTATCTATTAATTGTTGAATGGTTTCTAACGAAATGATTAAATATTCATATTCATTAGTTTGTGTAACAGAGGTTTTTAAGAAAAAACTTTCTTTATTACCACTGATATCAATGGTTATGGTGTGTTTAAAATTTTGCCATTTATATACAAAATTGCTTAAATCTCCAATTTTTTCTTTTAGTAATTTCCAATTATAAAACTTTGGTATTTTAAGAAAACCTGTAAAAGCTTTATTAATTTGAAATACTTCTATTTCTTCATTGGCATCTTTTCTTAGTATCAGCATACCAATACTTAAACTTTCAATAATATTGGTGAAAATTAAAGATTCTGATGTTCTTAACAAACTCTTTTTTCTATGTTTTTCTAATAATAAAGCCGTTTTGTTATGTAAGGAGTTTTTTCTTTTTTCTTTAGAAATAGTATTCGAAAAATCATCATGTAATAAACAATCTATAGATTTTTCAATATCATTAAAAAGTTTTTTAAAGTAAGTAATCAGTAAAATTAATTGAAAACCAAATAGTAAAGAAAACCCAAAAGTATTTACAAAAAATCCTTTTGATTGTGTCACATAAATAATAATTCCATTAAAAACTAATAACAGTATTCTAATTATTATTTGAATAAATTGAGGTTTCCCCATTTATAATTGATGTTTTTCTATTCTTCTATACAACGCAGCTCTTGTTAAACCTAAATCTTTTGCCGCTCTAGAAATATTACCTTGATGTTTTTTTAAAGCTTGTTCAATTAATAACTTTTCGGTGTCTTCTAGGTTTAGATTGTCAGTTAAAGATACATCTATTTTTTTGGTAGAAAAATGTAAATCTTCGGGTTCTATTTGGATGTTATCTGTAATAATAACTGCACGTTCTACAATATGTTCAATTTCTCTAATATTACCTGGCCAATGATATTTTTTTAAAGCACTTAAAGCTGTGTTGCTAAAACCTTCAATGCTTTTTCTATATTTTAAATTTAGCTTTTTTAAAAAATGATCTGCTAATAAAGTAATGTCTCCAATACGCTCTCTTAAAGGAGGTAAATTTAGTTCGATGGTGTTTATTCTAAATAATAAATCTTGACGAAAAGATTGTTCATCTACCATTTTATGGATATCTGCATTGGTTGCGCAAATGATTCTTACATCTATAGCACGTTCATTTCCTTCTCCTAAACGTGTAACCTTTCTATTTTGAACAACAGTTAATAATTTTGCTTGTAAATGAAGTGGTAAATTCCCGATTTCGTCTAAGAAAATAGTACCTCCTTTTGCCAATTCAAACCGACCAATAGTATCTTTTTGTGCATCTGTAAAAGCTCCTTTTGCATAACCAAATAATTCACTTTCAAATAAGTTTTCATTTAAAGAGCCTAAATCTACATGAATAAATGGATGATTTCTACGTTCTGATTGTAAATGAATTTCTTTAGCAAATACATATTTTCCTGTTCCGTTTTCACCTAAAATTAAAATATTAGCATCTGTAGGCGCTACTTTTTGTGCTAAATTTAAAGCAGATTGCATTGCTTCAGATTTTCCAATAATGTGTTCAGTTTTATTGTGAAAATCTTTATCATTTAACTTTTGAACCGTTTCTAATTGTGTGTTTTTTCTTTTAGAGCGAGAGAGTTCTACACCGGCGTTTACAATTCCATACAACTTTTCTGTATTCCAAGGTTTAAGTATAAAATCTGTAGCTCCTTTTTTAATCGCGTTTACTGCTAAATTTACACTACCAAAGGCTGTCATTAAAATTACAGTAGTTTCTGGGCTAATTTCTTTAACATGTTTTAACCAATACAAACCTTCTTTTCCATCTTCAAAACCGATTCTATAATTCATGTCTAACAGAACAACATCTATAGTTTTCTCTGTTAAATAATTACCAATCTTCTTTGGATTATTAGTGGTAATTATTTCAGAAAAATATTTCTTTAGACTAATTCTAGCTGAAAATAAAATATCATCATCATCATCAGCAATTAAAATGGTGGCATCTTTTTTTCTCATACTACATAGTTAGTTATTTGTTTAATAATGAACAAATATGTGTTCGTTTTTGAACATATTATTTTTTTTAAAAACACATAAGGTTCTGAATATTAATTATTTGAAATTTTTTAATTAATGGCATATTTATGGTTTTATTGATGTCAAAGAAAATAGTTAAAATGGATAAACAAATTCAACCAAAAAAGAAAACCACTAAAAAAATGTTAATATGGGGAGTACCAATTGTAGTATTAATAAGTGTTTTTTTAATAAATACAACACGTAAAAAACAGGTAAATTTAAAACAAGACAATGTTACAATTAAAACAGTTATACGTGGAGATTTTGAAGATGTAGTTTTATTCAATAGTACTGTAGAACCAAAAACATCTGTATTAGTAAACGTTATTCAAGGAGGTTCTGTTTCAGAAATTTTTGTAGAAAGTGGACAACTACTTAAAAAAGGAACTCCATTGCTAAAAGTCTACAACCCAAATGCAGAATTAAATTATTTAACACAAGAAACTGCTATGATAGAGCAGATTAATAATTTAAGAAATTTAAGAGTAAGTATTAAAAATCAACAATTAAGTTTAGATCAACAATTGTTAAGCATTGATAATGATTTTAGAAATGCCAAACGTCAATATGAGTTAGATACAAAATTGTATGGCAAAGGAGTAATCGCTAAAAATGATTTTGACAAAACAAAACAAGAACATACGTTTCAAAAAGAAAGAAATGAAGTTATTAAAAAAAGTGTTTCTGAAGAAAAGAAGAGTAGAGATGTACAGTTATCTAGAATAAATACTTCATTACTAAATATGGAAAAAAGCTTAGAATTATTACGTAAAAATAGAGAAAATTTTACAGTAAAAGCACCTGTAGATGGCTTACTCTCTTCTTTTAATCCGATTTTAGGAGAAAATTACAATCAAGGTCAGCCTATTGGTAAAATGGATGTTTTAGACGGATACAAATTAGTTGCCAATGTTGATGAATATTATATTTCTAAACTAAAGGAAGATATAAACGGTAGTGTGGCTGTAAATGCAAAAAAATATGATATAAAATTATCAAAAATATATCCAGAAGTAAAAAACGGACAATTTAAAGTGGAACTGTTGTTTAAAAAAGACACTTTATCAGAAGATGTAAAAAGAGGAATGTCTTTAAAAACAAAAGTATTCTTATCAGGAAAAACAAAAGCATTATTAATTCCAAAAGGATTGTTTTATCAAAGTACAGGTGGTAAATGGGTTTTTGTATTAAATGCTGAAAACAAAGCAGTAAAGAGAGCTATAAAAATAGGCAAAGAAAATCCTTTCTATTATGAAGTTTTAGAAGGATTACAAGAAGGAGATCGTGTAATTACTTCTAATTATGATGATTTTAAAGAAGTAGAAGAAATAAATATTGAATAAGATTTAGTTGGGCAGTATTCAGCCACAGTTTTCAGAAATGTCAGTTCGAGTGATTTTTCTGACGCAGGAAGAAAAATTGTATCGAGAACTAATTAAAAATAAATAAAATTTAAAAACATACAAAATGATAAAAATAACAGATTTAATCAAAGTTTATAAAACAGAAGAAGTAGAAACAACCGCTTTAAATAAATTAAGTTTAGAAGTAAAAAAAGGTGAATTTGTTTCTATCATGGGCGCATCTGGTTGTGGTAAATCAACTTTATTAAATATTATTGGTTTACTAGATGCGCCAAATAATGGAAGTTATTTGTTTGATGAAACAGAAGTTGCAGGTTTTAATGAAAAACAAAGAGCAGCAATTAGAAAAGCAAATATTGGTTTTGTGTTTCAAAACTTTAATTTGATTGATGAACTTACTGTTTACGAAAATGTAGAATTGCCTTTAATTTACAACAAAGTAAAAGCGTCTGAAAGAAAACAAAGAGTTAATGAAATTTTAGAAAGAATAGGAATTGCACACAGAGCAAAACACTTTCCGTTACAATTATCTGGTGGGCAACAACAAAGAGTTGCTGTTGCAAGAGCTTTGGTAACGAACCCAAAATTGATTTTGGCAGATGAACCTACAGGAAACTTAGATAGTAAAAGTGGAAATGACGTTATGGAATTACTTACAGAATTGCATACAACAGGGGCAACTATTGTTATGGTTACACATTCTTCTTATGATGCACAATTTTCATCAAGAATTATCACTTTAAAAGATGGAGAAATTATATCAGAAAAAGAAAATGATCACAAAGTTGATGTTTTAATCAAATAATATATCCACAAAAAAAACATAACAAATGATACAAACTTGGTTTAAAATATTTTTTAGAAATAGTAAGAAAAATTGGTTAAATATCTTGGTGAATATACTGGGTTTAACTGTTGGTTTTGCAGGTTTATTAATAGTATTGTTATACTTAAATGATGAACAAAGCTATAATACAAACAACCCAAATGTAAATGAAATTTATAGAGTAATTCATAAAATGTCTGATGGGAATATTTGGGCAAGTAGTACCAATGTTGAAGGCGAAAAATATTTAGTTGATATTCCGGAAATAACAGATATTTATCTAAGTAATTCCTGGATGGGTGGTGATATTGTAAAAACAGATAATAAACAGTTATATGTTTATGACATATTAAAAGGAATGTCTAATTTCTTTGATTTTTTCCCTTTTGAAATTATAGAAGGGAGTGCAGAAAATTTTAAGGAGGCAAGAAATCATTTAGCAATTTCTGAAGAGCAATCCAAAAAACTATTTGGAAATAATTCCGCAATTGGAAAAACAATTGAATTATATGGTAGAAATTTTATTGTTACTACTGTTTATAAAATAACAGGAAAACATTATTTTATGCCAAAAATAGTGATTCAGTTTGAAGAGGAATTAGAAGGTCATTGGGGGAGTTTTGCTAATGTTTTGTTTGTAAAGACCCATAAAAATACATCATTAGCAACTTTAAATAAAAAAACAAATGATGTTTGGTATAAAAATGCAACATTACCATTAGCAAAAAAGGATGGTATTTCTCCAGAAGAATTTTTTGAAAAACACGGAACAACAGTAATCTTAGAACCTTTAAAAGAGACTAGATTAAAAACAATTGCAGATGATGCAGGGCCAGAAGGAAAAGGAAATTATCAATTAATAGTTATCATGCTTTCGTTGTCTATTCTATTAATCATAATTTCTAGTGTTAATTTTATAAACCTTTCTATTGCTTCTGCAACACAAAGAGCAAAAGAAGTTGGTGTTAAAAAAACATTAGGTCTCTCTAAATCAAATTTAATTAAAGAGTATTCTCTAGAAATTGTATTACAAGGCTTAATCTCTTTTATCTTTTCTTTAGTTTTAGTAGAATTGATATTACCTGTTTTTAATGATTTTATGAAAAAAGAGATTTCAATTTTAAATTTCAGTTTACTTATTCAGATTGCTATAATCGCCTTATCAGTATCCGTTTTAATAGGTTTTATACCTGCAATATATCTTTCTAAATTTAAAGCAGTAGAAGTTTTAAAAGGGAATGTATCTAGAAGTAAACAAGGTATTTTTGCAAGAAACTTAATGTTAGGTTTACAGTTTTTAATTTCTGGTTTTTTTCTTACAGGATCTTTAATAATTTATAATCAGGTAGATTATATGATGAAAAAAGATTTAGGTTATAATGGAGATCAAATTGTAGTGGTATCATTAAATGATTTTAATGATAGATATAAAAAGTACGAGCTGGCTAAAAAAGAATTAATTAAAAACCCAAATATTGATGTAGTTACTAGTAATTCTTATTCTATTGGAGGCGGTAGTTCTACTTCTACTAATTTAGATTTTAAAGACATTTCTGTACAGTCTTATGGTAATGCAATAGATCATAATTATTTAGATGTTTTAGGTGTTAAAATAGTAAAGGGTAGAGGCTTGCAAGAAGAAAAAGCATCAGATACTATAAAAAATATTTTAATCAATGAAACTTTGGCAAAACAGCTAAATATTTATGATGATCCTATAGGTAAAAAGATTGATGCTGGTTTTGGAGATGAAGATAATGATGGTAATAACTTACAGGTTATTGGTATGGTTAAAGATTATCATACAATGGGTTTAGACAATAAAATACAACCAACATTTATGTTTCACTGGAATACTTTTGATTGGATGAAAAACAATTTTTGGCAAATGCAGATTAAGATAAAACCAAATAATATACCAGAAACATTAGAATATATAGAAAACTATTGGCAAGAAAATATAGAACAAGGATATCCTTTTAATGCACAATTTTTAAATAAACGTTTTGCAAGAACTTACAAGAAATATCAAAATCAAAAAACGTTATTTTTAGTTTTAACATCAGTAGTAATTATTATTTCATTGTTAGGTTTGTTTGCATTAGCAACACTTACTATTCAACAGAGATTAAAAGAAGTTGCAATTCGTAAAACTTTAGGAGCTTCGGTAAAAGAAATTATGTTTCAGTTGATTAAAAGTTTCTTAAAAATAACGGTCATTGCTTCATTAATTCTAATTCCTATTGCATATTACTTAATGGAAAATTGGTTAGAAGATTTTGTTTATAGAATAGATATGCCAATATTACCGTTTATAATAACTCCAATAATATTATCAATTTTAGTCTTTTTAGTTGTAGGTTTAAAAGCATACAATGCCACAAAAATAGATTTGATTAAATATTTAAAATTTGAATAATTTTTTAAAAATTAGTCACAAATTAAAAATAGCGTAGTCTTTTATGTAACTTTAATACATTTTAAAACTAACTTTAAACAAAAATCATGAAATTAAAATTAACTATTTTCTTTATATTTTTAGTATCGATCAGCAGTAATTTAAAGGCACAAGAAACTATTAAACTAAATCAAAGTTTTGATAAAATTATTGTAAGTCCACACATAGAAGTTGTCTTAAAAAAAGGAAATGAAGCAAGTATTGTAATTGATGATATTATTGTTGACAGAGAAAAATTTCTATACGAAATAGAAAAAGGAACATTGCAAGTATATTTAGAAGGGGCTAAAACCTACACAAAAAACAAAAAAATAATTAAGAATAATTACGAACAGAAAGTTCCGTTATACAACAATAGAGTTGTAAAATTAATTATTACGTATACAGATGTAGCTATATTTTCTTTAAGAGGAGAAGAGAAAATAACGTTTCAAACTCCTTTAACTCAACAAGAATGTACACTTAGAATTTATGGCAAATCAGAAGTAACAATAAATACTATTGATGTTGATAAATTAGATGTTTCTATTTATGGAGATAGTTTTTTAAAGATTGAAAACGGAAAAGTAAATCAACAAAAGTTAACAGCATACGGAGCAAGTAAAATAATGGCTGCAGATGTTGCTTCTAAAGAAACAAAGTTAACGGCTTACGGAGATGGCGTTTTTCAATTAAATGCATCAGAAAAGATAAAAGTTACTGCTTACGGAGAAGCAACGGTTCTTTATAAAGGAAATGCACAATTAAAAAAAGGTCTTGTTATTGGAGAGTCTACAATTAAAAGAGTTCAGTAATTTTTGGGCGTTCCCAAAGGTCGGGCTTTTCATTATATCTTTTTGTGAAAAACAAAAAGGATGCCATTGCAATCCCTAACGCAAAAAAAAACAGCTTTTAGATTTTTTCTAAAAGCTGTTTTTTTTTATATATGAGATTAAGACCTATAATTTTATTTTTTTAGGTTTTCTTTCTCTAAATGTTCCAGCAAATAGAAGACCACCAATTATTGCCATTAATATAAAAGCAACTTCTTCAAATAAGTTGGCAGAAGCAGTAATAGAAGGGTTAAAGAAAGAATTACTTAAACCCATAAAAGATTTACTTCCAGGTACCAACATAACAATACCTTGTGTTAAATAAACAGATTTTGGTGTTTTAGAAATTCGACCAAATATTCTACTGATTCCTACAACGGCCAAAGTAGCTATAAATGTACTTCCTAAAATACCTAGACCAGAAGACAATATAACAGCCATAAAAAAAGCAAAAATACCTGTTAAAACTCCAAAAAACATATCTTTTTTTCTAACCTGAAATATTGGTAAAACTGTGATAGAAAATACGGGAATAGCCAAAAAGATAGTCCATTTTGGTAGATTAGAAACATAAAATGTTAAATCAATATCTATTAAAGATGTCATTAAACCTAAACCGAGTATTACACCAAAAAATTGTTTAAATAAAACCACAACAGCATCAAAAAGTTTTGCACCTCCTGCAACTAAACTTTTAGAAGTTATTTCTTCTAAAGCCGTTGTTATAGCTAAACCAGGAATAAAAATAATGATAGAAGCTAAAATGGTTAAACCTAAATTAAAATCAGGAAAAATATAGGTTAGTAAACAAGAAATAATTGTAACTACTAAAGCAGATAATGATTCGAATACATTTTCTATATATTTAGATTTTGTTGCTAAAAACACAAAAAGATAAGTCAATGCTCCTAGTAATAAAGCAAATCCAAAAGAAATCCAGTTTGTACCAATCATCATACTAAAAGATCCAGCAGCAAAAGCATGAGCTAAGGTTAAATAATAATGATTAACCTCTTTGGTTTTTGCATGAATAATTTTTAATTCTTCTTCAATTTCATCTTCGTTAATTTCTTCATCAATTACTTTATTGGTTAATTCATCAATTCTAGAAAATGCTCCTAAATTTAAAGATCCAGGCGGAATCGATTCAATATAATTATAAGAATTTTTATCCTCATAAAACACATAATTTATCCAAGTAGGTAAATCCATAAAACTACCTGTAATGCCTTTTGTATCGGCTACTTGTGTTAGGTAAGATTGAATTTTATAGGAAGGAATTCCATATATATGCAAGGCTTTTCCTATGTCTACTATAAATTGATATTTTTTTGGAACTTTCATTTTTACTTACTCAATAATTTGATTCTATTTTTGATTAAAACCCAAAAAAAGGGCTTTTTGTAAAGCCCTTTTTTTATTATATATTATAAGGACAATATTATTTTGTTAACCAGTTTTTAGCGTTTACAAATGCTTCTAACCAAGGGGTAACTTCATCTTTTCTATTTGTAGGGTAATTTGCCCAATTCCATTGAAAAGTAGAACGCTCTATATGAGGCATTGTAACTAAATGTCTTCCAGAAGCATCACACATCATTGCGGTGTTAAAGTCTGATCCATTAGGATTATTAGGGTACCCTTCATAACCATACTTCGCTACGATATTATAGTTTTCTTCCGATTCTGGTAAGTTAAATTTTCCTTCACCATGAGAAATCCAAACACCTAATTCTGTACCTGCTAAAGAAGATAACATTACCGAATTATTTTCTTGCACTTTTACAGAAGTAAAAGAACTTTCGTGTTTTTGAGAATCATTATGACCTAATTTTCCGTGTACTTTATGCTCAGGATTAATTAAATCTAATTCCATCCACAATTGTGCTCCATTACAAATACCAACAGATAAAGTATCTTCTCTTTTAAAGAAGTTTTTTAATGCCGTATTTGCTTTTTCGTTGTATTTAAAAGCACCTGCCCAACCTTTTGCAGAACCTAAAACATCCGAATTAGAGAAACCACCAACGGCTCCAATAAACTGAATATCTTCTAAAGTTTCACGACCAGAAATTAAATCTGTCATGTGTACATCTTTTACGTCAAAACCAGCTAAATACATCGCATTTGCCATTTCACGTTCAGAATTTGAACCTTTTTCACGAATAATTGCTGCTTTTGGTTTTTCGACTGCGCTCGAAATAACAGGAAGTTTACCAGTAAAATTCTCAGGAAATTTATAAGTTAAAGGTTGTTTTTTATAATTGTCAAAACGATCTTGCGCTAAATTATTAGCTGTTTGTTTTTGATCTAATAAGAAAGATGTTTTGTACCAAACATCTCTTAATTTAGCAACATCAAAAGTAAATGCATCCTCATTATTTTTAATGTTAACAGTACCAGAATTGTTTGCTGTACCAATATTGAAAACAGCAATTCCCATTTCTTCAAATTCTTTTTCTACAGAAGCATCTGCTTGAAAAACAATTCCTGCATTTTCTGAGAACAATACTTTTATAGAATCTTCTTCATTTAAATCAGAAATATCAAAATCTGCACCTAAATTTACATCTGCAAAACACATTTCTAATAAAGTTGTTATAAATCCACCAGAAGCAATATCGTGTCCTGCCTTAACTTTATCCGCTTTAATTAATTTTTGAATTGTATTAAAAGTTTTCTTTAGGTAAGACGCATTTGTTACATCAGGAGTTTCGTTACCAATAGCATTTAATGCTTGGTTAAAAGAACTACCGCCTAATTTATATTCGTCTTGAGAAATGTTGATATAGTAAATATTTCCTCCATCAACTTGTAAAAGAGGTTCAACAACTTTACTAATTTCGTTACAATTTCCTGCTGCAGAAATAATTACTGTACCAGGAGAAATTACATCGCCATCAGGATATTTTTGTTTCATTGATAAAGAATCTTTTCCTGTTGGAACATTGATTCCTAAATCAATAGAAAACTCTGAAACAGCTTTTACTGCTTTGTATAAACGCGCATCTTCACCTTCATTTTTACAAGGCCACATCCAGTTTGCCGATAAAGAAATAGCATCTAAATTATCTTTTAAAGGAGCCCAAATAATGTTGGTTAAACTTTCTGTAATTGCATTTCTACTTCCTGCTTCTGGGTTTATTAATGCCGAAATAGGAGAGTGGCCAATTGAAGTAGCAACTCCTTCTTTTCCGTTATAATCTAATGCCATAACTCCAACATTATTCAACGGAATTTGCAAAGGCCCCACACATTGTTGTTTGGCAACTTTACCACCTACACATCTATCTACTTTATTTGTTAACCAATCTTTACAAGCCACAGCTTCTAACTGTAAAACTTGCTCTAAATAGATTTTTAAATTCTTGGTTTTATAACGTGGATTTTTATATTTTCTGATGACAGTTTTATCTGTCATTATTGTTTTTGGCGATGAACCAAACATGTCTTCTAAAGCTAAATCCATTGGTTTTTCACCAGTAGTTTTAGATTCAAAAGTAAAACGATCATTTCCTGTAACTTCACCAACATCATAAATAGGAGAACGTTCTCTATCTGCAATTTTATGTAAAGTTTCTAAATGTTTATCTGCAATAACTAACCCCATTCTTTCTTGAGATTCGTTACCAATAATTTCTTTTGCAGATAAAGTAGGATCTCCAACTGGTAATTTATCTAAATCGATTTTACCACCTGTATCTTCTACCAATTCAGATAAACAATTTAAATGTCCACCTGCTCCATGATCATGAATAGAAACAATAAAGTTTTCATCACTTTCTACCATTCCACGCACTGCATTTGCAGCACGTTTTTGCATTTCTGGATTGGAACGTTGTACTGCATTTAATTCAATTCCTGAAGCAAATTCTCCTGTGTCAGCAGAAGAAACTGCTGCTCCACCCATTCCAATTCGGTAGTTTTCACCACCTAAAATTACAATTTTATCACCTTCTTTAGGAGTATCTTTTAGAGCTTGGTCTGCTTTTCCGTAACCAATTCCACCAGCTTGCATAATTACTTTATCAAAACCCAATTTTCTTGCGGGAGAATCACTAACAGAAGCGTTTTCTTCGTGTTCAAAAGTTAATACAGAACCCGTAATTAAAGGCTGACCAAATTTATTTCCAAAATCAGAAGCTCCGTTAGAAGCTTTTATTAAAATATCCATAGGAGTTTGGTATAACCAATCTCTAGCTTCGAACTTTTTCTCCCAATACCTAGTTTCTTCTAAACGAGAATAAGAAGTCATGTAAACAGCTGTTCCTGCTAAAGGTAAAGAACCTTTACCACCAGCTAATCTATCTCTAATTTCTCCTCCAGAACCTGTTGCCGCCCCGTTAAAAGGCTCTACAGTTGTAGGGAAATTGTGTGTTTCTGCCTTTAATGAAATTACAGAATCAAAATCTTGTGTTTGATAAAAGTCTGGTTTGTCTGCCGTTTTAGGTGCAAATTGTTCCACTTTTGGACCTTTTATAAAAGCAACATTATCTTTGTAAGCAGAAACAATGTCGTTAGGATTTTGTTTAGACGTTTCTTTTATCAATTTAAATAAAGAAGTTGGCATTTCTTCTCCGTCAATAACAAAAGTTCCGTTAAATATTTTATGTCTACAGTGTTCTGAATTTACTTGGCTAAAACCAAAAACTTCAGAATCTGTTAGTTTTCTTCCAATTTTAGTAGCAACACTTTCTAAATATTCAACTTCCTCATCACTTAAAGACAATCCTTCTTGACTGTTATAAGCAGCAATATCATCAATTTCTAAAATAGCTTCTGGCTGAATTTCGATAGAAAAAGAATCTTGTGTTAAACTTTTAAATTTTTCAGAAATCATTGGATCAAAATCAGAAAAATCTTCTGTAGAAGCTACAAATTCTTCAATTCTGATGATATCAGAAATACCCATATTCTGAGTAATTTCTACTGCATTTGTACTCCAAGGAGTAATCATGGCAGCTCTTGGCCCAACAAAAAATGCATCGATTGACGTTTCTTCTATCTTAGGTTGATTGGCAAAAAGCCATGTCAATTTAGCAATTGTTTCTGTAGTTAATTCTTTTGTTGTTTGAACAGCATATATTTTACTGTTTTTGTTTCCAAAGAAATGAATCATTATTGTGTTGTGTTAGCGTTTGTTGTAAAAATGCAAATTTACTTTTTTTCAATTTAAAACATCACATTAATTGAATCGAAATTTTTTAGTTATTCACTTGTTTATTAACCAAAAAAAAGACCGCCGAAGCAGTCTTTTTTTGTAAATGTATAATGTAGAAATTAATTTTTCATTATTTTTTTAGTAATAAATTGATTTCCGTTACTAATTTTTACAAGATAAATGCCTGATGATAAATTAGAAACATCAAGATTATTGTTAGTACTAGAAATTTCTGATGATTGTATCAATTTACCTATAAGATTATAAATGTTTACACTTACATCTTCTGTTGTATTAAAGTATAATTTATTAGCTACCGGGTTTGGAAACATTTTAAAGCCAGTAAATATTGATGTACTTACACTTGCTGTGTTAGAGTTGTAAATTCCAATTCCATCAACTGTATCTTTAGGAAGTTCTTCCCATTCACTTTCTGTATAAGTAGTATTTGGGCTAGTCACCGTTAATAATCTTCTAAGTGTAACATCTTGAGCAAAGCTTGAAGTTCCGTTTAAGTCTCCAATAATATCAATTAATACATCATTTTTAAATAAACCAACTCTGTCATCACCATTAAATGTCATAGGAGTAGAGTTTGGTATTCCTAAATCACTTTCATCAATTAATATTTCATTCCCTGTATTACTGTTAGTAATAACAAAAACATCATCTATACCGATAGAATAACCACTTAAAGCTAAAGGAGTTTCCCAAGAACCATTAGATTGTCTTGCTATAGAGTAATTAGATAGATCTACAATGCTACCAGTAAGATTTGCAATTTCTATCGCTTTTCTATAGTTTCCACCTTCAACATACTCAGAGAAAAATAATTCATTTGCAATAGCAGAACCATCTGTTGTTGTTGCACTAACAGTTGTAGATTGTGCTGATTTATTATCTGAAGCATCTTTGGCTAAAACACTTACAGCATAAGTAGTAGAAGTTACTAAATTAGAAACAGTATAATTTGTTTCTGTAGTTGTTGCGTTATAAGTATTATCAATATAAACATCATAACCAGTTACAGCGGTATCGTCTGTAGAAGCAGACCAATTTACTTTAAAAGTTGTACCAGAAATATTGCTAATTGTAACGTTTGTAGGTACAGTTGGTGCTGTTGTATCGGTTGTAGTTGTTCCGTTAACTGCTGTAGATTTTGCAGATTTATTACTAGCAATGTCTTTTGCTAATACAGATATTGCATAAGTTGTATTAGGTGTTAAGCCTGTAATTGTATAATTAATATCTGATGTTTGCCCTTTTAAAGTTCCGTCTACATAGATTTCATATTTAGATACCGCTTCATTATCTGTAGAGGCAGTCCAAGAAACATCTATTGTAGAAGTTGTAATATTACTTAAACTAATATCTGTTGGTACAGTTGGTGCTTCATCATCAGAAGTAATATAAATTCCCCAAGAATCTATCGCATTTTCTCCTTCCCAAATTCTTGTCGCTAAATACGCATTGTCTATAAAAGGATTTCTGTTTCCTTGTGCGTAAGTGGCATTAGAATCGTGGTAGGTATTTCTTTGTCTTTCAAAATCTGATACAGGATCTTCTACATTCCATTCTAAAAATAAATCAATCATATCATCACCAACGTTTGCATTGTTACCAATACCTACTCCATTGGGTAAACACTGGTCTCCGTAACGAATGTACATATACATCATCATTCTTGCAACATCTCCTTTCCATTCATCACCAGGATACCAGCCACCAGAAACGCTACCAGAATTACCAGAGCCATCAGCAAATTTTAAATTACCTCTTTGGCTATTATAAGTTACATCTGAAGGACGTAAATGATGAGCATCTGCACCTGGACCAGTTGAACCTAAATTAGGATTTCCTAAAGATTTAGCATAAGTATGTTCTCTGTTCCAATCTCCTTGATTTCCACTATTATCATTTACACCTCTTCTTCTAGCTGTTAAACCAGAAGTGGTGTCTTCATACCCGTATATTAATAATACTTCTTGGTCATTTTCAGGGTTTAAATCTGTAACTTTTAAAGCTTCCCAAACTCCAGGTGTATAACTTAAAGAGTTTGTATGAGCTGCAATTGTTTTTGCAGCTAATTCTTCTTTTAAGTCTAAACCTTCTTTGGTTAAATCTACATTGTTGTAATATTGTTCTTGTGCAAAGTTTAAAATTGTAGTTAAAAAAAGAGATAAAAAAAGTAGATGTTTTTTCATAATTGTAATAATTAAAAAAAACGATCCATTAAAAATGAATCGTTTTTTGTTAAAGTATAAATGTGTTAATTTTTAATTAATTTCTTTGTAATGAATTGTTTACCAGAATTAATTTTGATTAGATAAATTCCTTTAGAAAATTCAGAAATATCAATACTGTTTTTACTTTTTGTAACTTCTGTAGTTTTAACTAATTTACCTAAAACATTATAAACGTTAATAGTTGCATCTTCTGTTACACTAAAGTAAACATTATTTCCGTTTGTTGGGTTCGGAAACATTTTAAAAGATTCAAAAGTAAAGGTTGTGCTACTTAGTGTAGCGGTATGGCTACCAATACCGTCAAAAGTATCTGCTGCTAAAACATCCCATTCACTTACAGTATAAGTGCTATTTGGTACAGTTATAGTGCTTTTTCTACGGTAAGTTCCGTTTTGTATATGATTGCTAGAATTTCCTTCTTCACCAATTACATCAATTAATACTCCATTTTTAAATAAACCAACAGGGTCATTTCCGTTAAAGTTTAATGGAGAACCATAATTATTATCCTCATTGTTAGGTGGACCTGATAAATCAGATTCTGCTATAAGATGAGTATCAGAAACATCCGCATGTGAAACTACAAAAACATCGTTAGGTATAATGCTTGTTACATCTCCTGTATCTAATTTAAAATCATCTATCCAAGTAGTGCTTCCGTTAGATTGCTTTCGTAAACTATATCCTGCTAAACTAATAGTAGCACTAGATAAGTTTACAATTTCTATAGCTTTATTATTTAATTCACTAGGCTCTACATATTCAGAAATAAATAATTCTGTAATTCCGTTAGAAGAACCATCTGTAGTAGTTGCATTTATAGCTGTACTTTTAGCGGAAGTATTACCATCAATATCTTTTGCTAAGACCTCAACTGAATAGGTTGTAGATTTGCTTAACCCTGTTATTGTATGTGATAAATCTAATGTGTTAGCATTAAAAGTACCATCTAAATAAACATCGTAACTAGCTACAGCATTGTTATCTGTAGAAGCAGACCAACTTACTTTAAAAGAAGAGTCAGAAAAATTACTTACAGTAACATTAGTAGGAACACTTGGTGCTTCTGTATCTTCTAAGGTTGTACCATTAACAGCTTCACTTGCAGTAGAAAGATTATTAATAATATCTCTAGCCACAACTGTAAAACTATAGTTTGTATTTGTATTTAAGTTGTCTATTGTTAGGCTAGTGTTTGAAGTTTGTGCGGTTAAAACATCATCAACATAAACATTATAACCAGAAACCTCAACATTGTCTGTAGAAGCTGTCCAAGAAACATCTATAGTAGTTAAAGTAATATTACTTAAAGTAACATCGGTTGGAGTAGTAGGTGCTTCTGTATCACTACCCGTGTAAATACCCCATCTATCTTCTGCAGAAGTTCCTCCCCAAATTCTTGTAGCTAAATAAGGATTGTCTATAAAAGGATTTCTGTTTCCTTGTGCAGCATAGTTTCTAGTGTCTTCATGATAATTATTTCTAGCAATTTCAATATCAGAAACTGGGTCTTCTGCATTCCAATCTAAAAATAAATCAATCATTTCATCAGGCGTAAATTCTGTACTACCAACACCAACAGCAGTTGGCAAACAAACTTCTCCGTAACGTAAATACATATACATTATCATTCTTGCGGCATCACCTTTCCATTCATCACCAGGATACCAAGCAGGTGTATTTGCACCACTTAATCCATTATAAGTGTCTGAAGAAAAGTCTGAGTTACCAGAACCTCTACCATATTTTCTATTGTTTCTGGTAGAATTACGTGTTCTATCTGCAGCTCTTAAATGATGACCATCTGTTGCGGGACCAGGTACATCTGTATCTAAAACAGGGTTTGCCAAAGATTTAGGAAAAACGTGCTCTCTATTCCAAACTTCTGTAATAGAAGAGTTTCCTGTGTCTTGTAAATCTTTATCACGAGAGTAATCGTTTGTTATGTCTTGATCTCTTCCTTCTTCCCAGCCATAAAATAAAACAACTTCATCAGTGTTTTCTGTGTATTCATCAGTAGCTTTGGTAGCGTCCCAAACATCTGGGCCATTACTTGTATACTCTAAGGTTCTAGTGTGTGTTGCTATAATTTTAGCAGCCAATTCATCTTTAAGCTGAATTCCTGTTAAAGTTAAGTCTACATTAAAATAATATTGTTCTTGAGAAAAACCAATAGAAGTTAATGTAATAATAAATAGAAATAGTAGTTTTTTTATCATTTAGATATTGTTTAAATTAAAAATAAATACTTTCTTTTTCAGCAATTTAAAATATTATTTTTTTTCTAGTAAAGCCATATAAAATCCATCGAAACCAGATATATGAGCCAATACTTTTTTATCTTTTACAAAAGTAAAGTCTTTTCCGGCTTCTGATGTTAAGAAAGTATTAACTTGATCTTGATTTTCTGATGGAAGTACAGAACAAGTTGCGTATACCATTTTTCCGCCTGGTTTAACCATTTTAGAATATTGTTGTAAAACGTCTTGTTGTACTTTTTTAATATTGTCTATAAATTCTGGTTGTAACTTCCATTTAGAATCTGGATTTCTACGGATTACTCCTAAACCAGAACAAGGTGCATCAATTAAAACTCTATCTGCCTTACCATGTAATTTTTTAATTGGTTTGGTAGAATCGATTACACGCAAGTCAATATTATGCGCTTTATTCCTTTTTGCTCTTACTTTTAATTTACGAAGTTTACTCTCGTAAATATCCATAGCAATAATTTGTCCTTTGTTTTGCATTAATGCTGATAAATGCAGTGTTTTACCACCTGCACCAGCACAAGTATCAATTACTTTCATACCTGGTTGTACATCTAAATATGCAGCTACTAATTGCGATGAAGCATCTTGTACTTCGAAAAAACCATTATGAAAAGCTTCTGTTTTAAAAACATTGGCTCTTTCTGGTAATACTAAAGCATCTGGATGATTAGGTACAAATTCTGTAATTACATTTTCTGCTTTTAATTTCTTTTGAAGAATTTCTCTAGAAATATTTAAGGTATTTGTTCTTAAAATAACTTTAGCTTGCTCGTTTAAAGCAGCTATTTCTTTGGTCCAAACTTCTTCACCCAATTCAGAAGCACAAATTTCATCCATCCAATCTGGTATCGATTCTCTAAATTTTCTTGTTTTAGACAATTCTGCAAATCGTCCTTTAATCCTTCTTTCTGGTACATCTCCTATTTGATTCCAATCTGGTAACGGAATACCTCTTAAAATACACCAAACAGAAAATAAGCGCCAAATATTGTCTCTATCAAAAGGTACTTTTACTTCTGCAATTTCTGCGTATAAACGATTCCAACGTACAATGTCGTAAATAGTTTCTGCAACAAATTTACGGTCTCTTGCGCCCCAACGTTTGTCTCTTTTTAAGGCTTTTTCTACAGCTTTATCAGCATAAATACCTTCGTTAAAAATATCTCTAATACTGTCTATTACAGCAAAGGTTAAGTTTCTATGTAATCTCATTTTTTTTATTCTAATGGAGTGCAAATATACGTCAAATAAAAAAGTATTATTGTTTTCTTAAAACTATATATTCTTTAGAGGTATTTAGTCTATTTATTTAGCATAGAATGTCTAAAGTAAAGGTTTTAAGATTGTTATTTTAGAAACTAAAATGATGTTTGTTTTGTTAGAATTTAAAATTGGATAAGTGGAAAATTCACATTAAAAAGAACTATATACCTAAAAATTACAATTAACTTTATGATTTATTTAACATTTTAATAACATACTATAAATTGTCCTAATTGTCATTAAGCTTAGTTTTTGTTTCTTTTTAATTTGTTAAATGTAATAAATGAGTGTTTATTTTATTCTATTAATAATAAAATAATAGTTTTATTTTGTTATGTGTAAAAACATTAATATTGTTAGTTAAACTATTGAAAATAAGTTAATATGGTAGAATTTTATTAATATTGCTGTTAAATTTTTACGATGAAAAAATGTGTAAAAAGAACAAAGTTATTTGGGGGAATATTTTGTCTTAATTTACATTATCCCTTATTGTTTTTACTGCTAATAAACAGTGTTAATGCAAAAACGATATTACCAGATAATTTTAGCAATACTACTTTAGATAAAGTTGTAAAAAAAGCTTTACCAGGACCTTATGTTTTTACCGAAGAAGAACAATTAGACATAGAGTATCAAACAAAAAAGAGTTATAATGTAACTTTTGGTTTAGATAAATCTATTTCTATTAATACTAATTTAGACTTTACAGATTCAGATGGAGATGGCATAGATGATGAAAATGACTTAGATTCTGATAACGATGGTATTTTAGATTCTATAGAAGGTAAATGTGATTCTATTTTAATACCAGGAGACAATGCACATGAAATTACAGATGAAAATAATGTAGAAGATGAAGATTATGCAATTAATGGTAATGAAAATAATCATGCATTATTTAATAATAGTAATGACTATTTAATTGTAGAATTAAGAGAGAATAGTGCTATTGTAGAAGCAGGAACCATAATTAATATTTTAGCAAGAATAACGAATACTAGCAGTATAATGTATGTTAGTGAGTCTTTAGATGGAACAAATTTTACAAATCAAATTGAATTTACACCTGAAAATACAAGTGATTATGAAGATTATGAATATACTCTATTAACTAATGCGACTCATATTAAAGTGGGGTTTAATAAAAGTGGCAGTAGTAGTTTAAGAGTAGCAAATATTAGTTATCCAGATTTTTATTCTTCAGATTGTAGTATTAGAGACACAGATAATGATGGTGTGCCAGATTATTTAGATTTAGATTCTGATAACGATGGTATTTACGATATTGTAGAAGCGGGTGGTTCAGATACAGATAAAGATGGTTTAGTAGATGATTCCGCAGATTTAGATGGAGACGGTTTGGCAGATATTTATGATGATAGCTGTACAAATACAGTTTCTATAGGGTATGCTACTTCGGTTTCAGAAACGTCCATAAATTTTTCAAATACTACAAATGCTCTTGGAGAACCAGGTACTACGTATGCACAATCTATAAGTGGTAATGGTAAGTTATATTTAGGTTTTTCAGAAACAATACCAGCAAATACAACATTAAAAATTTATATGGGATTAACTACTAGTTATAATAATTATAACAGAAATGTAGGTATAAGACAAAGTGATTCTAATGGTACTAGTTTGTCAAATTATACAAATATTTTTGTTTCAGGAACTGGTCCAACTGCATATTCATATACAACAGATAGTAGTACAAATAATTATATTTTAATAGATGACTTCAGTAATTCAGGAGTCCTTGTTTATGGAATAAGTTATGATACAAGTTCTTCAGGTGGTTCATCAACCTCAGATTGTTCAGGTACATTATTAACACCAAGAGAAACTACAAGCGGCATTCCAGATTATATAAATAGAGATTCTGATGGAGATGGTTGTTTCGATGTTGCAGAAGCTGGTTTTACAGATGCAAATGCAGATGGAGAAATAGATGGTACAGGTTATGATAGTTATGGAGTTGTACAAGTTAGCAATAGTGGTGATGGTTATTCAGGTACAACACCAGCGGTAATAGATAGTACAGATAACTCCGCTTGTTATGAGTTTATAGATAGTGATAATGATGGGGTAGAAGACGCTATAGATCTGGATGATGATAATGATGGTATTTACGATACCGAAGAAGGATATTGTAATACAACTACTGCGGCATCTACTGGTTGGAATAGTTCAGACACTTATGGTTTTAATTTTACCGAAACTAACCTTAGTGGAACCTCTGTAGACCTAACATTTAACGCAACCTATAATGGTGGATCTGTAAATACTACAGGTGGGCAAGATTCTGGAGTTTATGATGATGGAGATGGTCTTTTATACAGAATTGGTTGGGAAGATTTTTATGACGATGACCCTACAGAAAATGCAAAATTTAAATTCTCTTTTTCAGAAGAAGTAATACTTACTCAATTTATTGTAAAAGATGTAGATAGGGATCCCACTTATTTCGATCCAATTAAGTTTTCTGCCAAAGATATTAACGGAAATGATGTAGATTTAACTATTAACACAGGTTCTAGTATTAAAATAAGTTCAGACGGTAATGGTGTATATTATTCAGAAGAAGATGAAAATAATGAAGATAATGATGAGGATTTTTGGATTACCATAAGTAGTACCGTACCAATTATAGAATTTACAGTAATAGCACTACCAATAGAAGAAGCTTCTTTAACTCCAGATGGGGAGGTTCCACCAAGTACCTCAAGAATAATTTTTTCTGATGTAGTTGTTGCATTATGTGAAAGCCTAGATACAGATGAAGATGGAGTTCCAGATTATTTAGACTTAGATGCAGATGATGATGGTTGTAATGACGTTTTAGAAGCAGGTTTTACAGATACGGATGGAGACGGACAAATAGATGGAAACGATACTGTAGATGAAGATGGAGTTGTACAAGAAAGCGATGGTTATACAGGTACAAATTCAAGCGTAACAGACAGTTCTGTAAAAAGTTGTAGTGAAACAATTGATACAGATAATGATGGCATACCAGATAGTACAGATTTAGACGATGATAATGATGGTATTTTAGATACTGATGAAATGCAAAATTGTGAAATAAATAGTTTTGCCACAACAGTAGATGCATTTTGGTCTTTGGATAATAATACCAATGATATTTCTGGTAATGGTAAAAATGCACAAGGTGGTAATGCACCAAGCTTTTCCACAGACGCTGTACAGGGTACTCATTCAGCAAGTTTTGATGGTAGTTCTAATCAAATAATATATAGTCAAGGTAATGGTTTTATGGAGTTAGACTATTTAGCAATAAGTTTTTCTGCATGGATTAAGCCAGATAATTTAAATGGTAATAGAATTATTTACGAAGAAGGTGGTGGTACTAATGGTTCTGCTTTATGGTTAAATAATAATATACTTACTTATAGCACAAGAAATGGTACTATTCAAAAGAATGTAGCACATCCTACTGCAGTTGTTTCAGATACTTGGCAGCATGTAGCAGTTACTTTTAATGCGGGTATTTTAACAGTATATCTAAACGGAGTTCCAGAGAGTATAGATTACAGCTCAGAATATGAGTCTATTGGAAATCATTCTAATGATGGTGGTCTTGGAGGTCCTCTTGGAGGTGCAACAGCAGCAGATGTTACTGGGTTTTATTCAGGTTTAATGGATGCTGCAAGATATGCTTTAGCAGTTTGGTCTGCAGAAGACATTGCTACAGAAGCTATCCGTTGTGATTTTGATGGAGATGGAGTACCAAACCATTTAGATTTAGATTCAGACAACGATGGTATTTATGATATTGTAGAAGCTGGCGGTTTAGATGATGATAATGATGGTAAGGCAGATGATTATGTAGATACAAATAATGATGGAGTATCAGATAATTTATGTTCAGGCGGAGTAATAAATGCAGTCAATTCAACGGTAACTCAAGGTTCTTTTACCAACCCAAGTAATGCTACAGGTGCAACAGGTTTGTCAGATACACAAGCAGCTGTTTCTACTAGAGATAGCAGTGGTGATCCTGATGATCATTTATTATTTGATTTAGGACAAGTGATTCCAGTGGGTACAAATATAACGATATATGCGGGTAGAATAAGTGGAGGTGATCAAACTGTTAATATAATTGAATCAGATGTTAATGGAAATTGGCAAGGTGGATCGGGGCATTTATATTCTTTTACCGTTAACTCTTCAACTCCAATAAGTGGTTATTCAACAACTACTGAATATGATACACAATATATAAGATTAGATATATATTGGGATGATGTTCAAATTTTTGGTATCGAGGTAGATACAGGAGAAGGTAGTAGTTGTACAGGTGTAGGATTAACACCAACAGAAACCACAAGCGGTACACCAGATTTTTTAAATACAAATTCTGATGGAGACGCTTGTTTTGATGTTATAGAAGCAGGTTTTACAGATGCAGATGGAGATGGCCAAATAGACGGAAACGGAACAGTAGATACAAACGGAGTTGTACAAAATAGCGATGGTTATACAGGTACAACTGATGAGGTAACCAATAGTGCTATTGCTTATTGTGATGATACAGACACAGATAAAGATGGTATTATAGATAGCATTGATATTGATGATGATAATGATGGTATTTTAGATGTAGATGAAACTTATGAAGATTTTGATGGAGATGGCATACCCAACCATTTAGATTTAGATTCTGATAACGATGGTATTTACGATTTGTTAGAAGCCGGTGGTTTAGATGAAGATAACAATGGTATTGTAGATGATTTAACAGATTTAGATAACGATGGTTTAGCAGATATTTATGATGCTAGTTGTTCAGATTCATCTACTGGTACAATAATTAATGCAACATCAGTAACATCAGCGTCTACTTTTACAAATCCTTCTAACGCTGTTGGAGATCCTGGTACTAGTTATGCTTTGTCTGGTAGCGGTACTTCTAACTTAGTTTTAAACCTAGGGCAAGTAATTGCAGAAAATTCTACCATAACCATTTATGCATCTAATACAAATGGAGGAAGTAGTAATATAGATACTTATCACTCTAATGCTAATGGTACAAATGGTTTAGCAATAGCTACCGTTAGTGTTTCTGGTAGTACAAAAACAGCTTATACAATTACTACTCAGAATGAAACCCAGTATTTAAGAATAGCTCATTATAATGGTAATATTCTTAGAATTTATGGTATAGAAGTAGACACTTCTACAAACAATTGTTCTGGTATTGGTTTAACCCCTATAGAAACCACAATCGGTGTACCAAACTATTTAAATTTAGATTCTGATGGAGATGATTGTAATGATGTTATAGAAGCACGTTTTACAGATAGTAACGGAGATGGGAAGAAAGACGGAACTGTAGATGAACACGGAGTTGTGCAAGGTGTAGATGGTTATACAGGTACTTTATCGGCGGTTACTAGTAGTTATTATTCAGAAGCATGTAATACAACAGACACAGATAATGATGGTGTTATAGATACTTTTGATTTAGATGATGACAATGATGGTATTTTAGATGTTGCAGAAAACGGAAATTGTAATATAGAAGATAAAATAGAATTTATAGAGCTATTAAGTGAAGATTTTGGTACGGGTACAGCAAGAGGTTCTAATCCTTATATTGTAAACCATAAATACGATAGCCAAGGAGACATACCCGATGGTTATTACGCGGTAGTTTCTTCACTTTCTGATGGTTTAGCTATTTGGAATAGAACAGAAACTAATGATGATTTAGACGCAAATATAGACCAAGATTCTGGTCCAGATGGAGGTAGTAATACTGGTAGATATTTGTCTATTAATTTAGGTAATGATGCTGATAATGTTGCATTTTACAGACGAACATTAAATGATTTAACCGTTGGTGCAGATTATCGATTTAGGGTAGATGTAGCAGGTTTATGTACAGGTGATAATTGTAGCGATGTGCCCGAATTTAGATTAGAAATACAAGATAGCACTACTGGAGATGTTATAGAGGTAATAGAATCTAGTGATTTAGAAGGAGATAATGCGGTGGCAAATGATGATATTTGGAGAAGAATTGTGCTAAACTTTACTGCAGATAGATCTACTATAGATGTAGTTATTATTAATGATCAGCCAAATGGAATTTCTGGTAATGACTTTGGTGTAGATAATATTGTTTTTGGTGTACTACAATGTACTAGCGAATCTATAGATAACGACAACGATGGTATTATTAATAGTCTAGATTTAGATTCAGATAATGATGGAATACCAGATGTAATAGAAGCTGGTGGTGTAGATGCAGATAATGATGGAAAAGCAGACGGAGATGTAGGTACAACAATTACAACAGAAGGTGTACCTAGCAGTGCAGGTACAGATGGCTTGGGTGTTATTGCTCCTATAGATTCAGACAATGATGGTATATCAAATTATTTAGATTTAGATGCGGATAATGATGGTATACCAGACATAGTAGAAGCAGGAGGAGTAGATACAGACGGTAATGGTTTGGTAGATGATATTGATGGTGATAATTACGGAATATTAGAAAACGATACAGATGAAGATGGTTTAGATGATTTATATGATGCTAATAATGGAGGCAATAATATTACTAACCCAGATACCGATGGAGATGGAATACCAGATTATATCGATTTAGATTCTGATAATGATGGAATTCCTGATGTTGTAGAAGCAGGAGGTACAGACACTAACGGAGATGGTAGAGTAGATTCTTACTTTGGTGATGATGGAGATGGTTTTAATGACATAGATGGAGATGGTTTTATTGATGTTGTAGATGGTGATGTTGGTAATGATGGTGATTCTGAAAATATAGACAATGCTTTACTTGTTACAGGTAATGATGATAATGATGATGGTATTCCTGATAGCTATCCAAATGGAGATTTTGATGGAGACGGAATCTTAAATCAATTAGATTTAGATTCAGATAACGATGGTATTTTAGATGCAATAGAAGCAGGTGGAACAGATGAAGATAGAGATGGAGAAGCCGATGATTTTGTAGATGATGATAATGACGGATTTAACGATAATGTAGACGGAGATCCTACAAACTCGTTACCAGCAGGAGATGATACTGCAGGAGATAACACAGCTAATGCATTAATTGTTACAGGTGCTGATTCAGATTTTAATGGAGAGCCAAATAGTTATCCTAACGGGGATTTTGATAATGATGGTAACCTAAACTTCTTAGATATTGATGCAGATGATGATGGTATACCAGATAATATAGAAGGGCAACCTACAATAGGGTATATTCCTCCTTCTGGAGTAATTATTACCGACGAAAATAATAACGGAGTAGATGATAATTATGAAAACGGAACTACGTTAGGTTTAGATGTTGTTGATACAGATTCTGATGGAACTCCTGATTATTTAGATGCAGACTCAGATAATGATGGAATTTTAGATATCGAAGAAAATGGAGATACAGAAAATACTGCTTCTGGGGATGATTCTGATGGAGATGGATTAGATGATGCTTTTGATGATAATGATGATTTAGAAACACAAGGTTTTACAGTTAATGATGGTTTATCACCAAATAATACGGTTAGTGATATTGATTCTTTGATAAACTCTTTTGGAGATGAAGACAATGACGCAACAACAATTGGTGATTTAGATTACAGAGATGCTTTAGATACAGACCAAGATGGTATTCCAGATAATATAGATATAGACGATGATAATGATGGAATCTTAGACACAGAAGAAGGTTGTGGAGAGTTAATTGTTAATGGTAGTTTTGAATTGCAAGACTTTTCGGATGAAACAGAGTTTCCAGGTGGTTTTACAGATGCTTCAGGTACGTTTATAGGTACAAATTATAATACAAATACATTAACAGGTTGGACTTATACTCAAAATTTAGATGGTTGGATTGGTGATCAATCACCTAGTTGGTCGAATGAAGTTACTTACGCAAGTGCTTATCATGGTAATCAATATATAGATGTTATAGGTAATAACGATCAAACAGGTGGAGTAAGTAATGTGCTTTCTCAAACTATTAATACCATTCCAGGTAACAGTTATACCATTTCTTTTTATTGGGGAGAAGATGTAGGGCATGAAGTAGGACAAGATGTTACTTTAGATATTAATGTTTTAGACTCCTCAGATACAGCTATTTTAAATGAAACTTTAACAGGAATAGCAGAGGGGAATATAAATGGGGTTGTTGGTCCGAAAAAGTGGTATTATTTTTCTGATACTTTTGTAGCTACTACAACAGAATCTACAGTACAGTTTATAGGTACACCTCCTTCTACTGGGTCACTTGGAGCAGGAGTTGATTTAGATTATGTAAGTGTAACATCTACTACGTGTAGAGATACAGACGAAGATGGTATTCCAGATAGTTTAGATTTAGATTCCGATAACGATGGTATTCCAGATAATATAGAGGCGCAGTCAACTGTGGGGTACATTGCTCCTACTGGTATTGATACAGATAATGATGGTTTAGATGATGCATATGATACAACACCTGATGGAGATGAGTTTGGTACAGGTTCTTTAGGATTATCTCCTGTTAATACAGATGAAACTGCAACCGAAGGTTCTGATACAGTGCCAGATTATTTGGATACAGATTCTGATGGTGACGGTTTGTATGACATAGAAGAATCAGGTGAGAACTTAGATTCTGATAGTAATGGAATGGTTACTGGTAATGTAGGTGTTAATGGGTTAGTTGATGAAATAGAAACAAATAATATAGATCAAGGATATACAGATGTAAATGGAGGGTATGATGATACTCAAATAGATAATTTTGATGATGAAGATGAAGATGTATTAACTTTTGGAGATGTAGATTATAGAGATACTACACTAGACGGTGTACCGATGATTACACAAGTATATCAGTATGGGTCAGAAAGATGGATTGAAGTTACTAATATTAGTGAAGACTATAGTATTCCTGGAAATCTAATTAACATTCTATTATACAATTCAAAAACAGAAGATCAAACAGATGTAAAACCAGATGTAAGTTATACAATAGCAGAAGAATTAGAAGTTGGGCAATCTGTGATTATAGGAAGAGGAGACAATGAGATAACAAATTATAATGAAAATGCTGTTTTCGTAGAAAATGATGACTTAACAAATATAGAAGGTGCAGATGATATCATTATTTTATCTAGAACAATAGACTCTACATCTTATGCTAATAGATATGATATAGTAGAGTCATTTTCTAATAATAGTTCTTATGTAAGAATTGATGAAACACTATTGCCAAATAAAGATTATGACCCAGATGAATGGGTAGTATTTATTGATGATTTAATTCAAACTTATTCAATCATAGGAGATGAAGAGGATTCATCGTCAGAAAAAAGGCATCCAGAAGCACCATTAATTTCAGAAATACAAAGTTCAGAAAATGAAGCTAATACTTTATTAGGGTTACATAGAATAGATATTACTAGAAGAACTGGTACATCTTGGTCTAATGGTTATCCAGATAGATCTCGTTTTGTAGTAATAGAAGAAGATTTTAATGGAGATTTAAGATTCAGTGCAAGAAAATTAACTGTTAATGCAGGCAGTAAATTAGGGGTTTCAGATAATTTATTGGTAGTTACTAATGATATTGTTCTAGATGGAGAAATCAGATTGATTAGTTCAGACGACACCAATAAAGCACAATTAGTACAAACACACACTTTAGAAAGTAAAATATCTGGAAATGGAAAATTATTGATAGATCAAAACTCAGAAGTACCAAGTTTATATCGATACAATTATATGAGTTCTCCTGTTTCAAATACAAGTTCAGAACCAAGTTATTCTTTAGAATCTGTTTTTAGAGATGGTACAGAACCTCTTGCTTTTAGTGGTGTTATCGGTTCAGATGTCGCAAAAGAAATTAATTTTATTGGCGGTTATGATGGAGATACATTAACATCACCTATATCTTTAGCAGATTACTGGGTGTATAGCTTTGCACCTAGTGCAGAAGGGCGTTCTAATTGGGCACATAAATATAGTGATGGTGTTATTGGAAGAGGAGAAGGATTTATTTTTAAAGGACCAGGAAGAGCACAGAATTATACTTTTTTAGGGGCTCCAAATGATGGAAACTTTACTACACCTGAAGAAATTGGAGGAGATGAAGAATATTTAATAGGTAACCCGTTTGCATCAGCTTTAAATGCTCGTAAGTTTATAGAGGATAATGAGGAATCTTTAACTGGATCTCTATATTTCTGGGAACATCACGAAAGTGCAATAGGAGAAACAGCAGGAACAATTGATGGGCATACTTATAGTGGATATGTTGGTGGATATGCAGTAATAACTTCTCCTATGACTTTATCAGCAGTAGGTACCTCTGAAGATTATCAAGGGATTGCTGGTATAGGTGATGGAGAATATCAAACACCAGGTCCTTACATTGCAATAGGACAAGGGTTTATGGTTGTTGGTGATTCTGATGGTGGAACTATTGAATTTAATAATAGCCAAAGAGCATATATAGAAGAAGGTGATGGTGTTTCTGTATTCTTTAAATCGGCAGAAACAAATACTAAAAGTGAAGCCAAAACAACTGTAAATTTATTGCCAATTATTAAATTAGGTTTTGATTTCAAAAATGATGAAGATTTACAATTACATCGCCAGATAGGGATTTCCTTTAGTTCTAAAAATTCATTTGAGTTTGATAAAGGCTATGATACAGAAATTTTTGACGAAGGAGTTACAGATATTTATTGGAAATTTTCTACAGATGAAGCAAAATATATAATTGCAGGTGTGCAAGAAATTTCAGCAGATTTAGAAGTTCCTCTAACAATTGTAATGGATCATTCAGGAGAAATTAACTTAATGATTGATGAATTACAAAATGTACCTAATGATGTATTTATAACAGATAAATTAACAAGTACATCATATAATATTAAAGAGTCTTTAATTACTTTAACTTTAGAAGCAGGAGAATATACAGATCGTTTTGTTCTTGGATTTAAAGAAGTTGAAAGTAGTTTAGGTGTAGATGATTCAATTTTAGGTAGTAACGTATCTGTGTTTTTAGATAATGATAGTAAAGAAATAGTGATAAATAATACAAGTAACTTAGAACTTAAAAGTATAAAGTTATTTAATCTTTTAGGTCAAAAAGTAGATCAGTGGTCAGATCTAGAGCAAGAAAATAAAGAAATTAGATTAAGAACAAGTAACTTATCAAACACTGTTTATATTGTTAATATAGAAACGGAAAAAGGAAAAGTCTCTAGAAAAATAGTAATAGAATAATTTAAAAAGCGAAAAAATTTAAAAGCCTATTAATTTTATTATAAAATTAATAGGCTTTTTTTTATGCCTTAAAATTAAAATTTATAAATTTTAATAGAGATTTCTGTATTTTCGTTATAGAAATATTTTTTTAAAGTTGAATTTAAATTACCCAATAACATATATTAAAGGAATTAGTGTACAAAGAGCAGCGCTTATGTATACAGAATTGGGTATAAAAACTTGTAACGATTTATTAAATTTTTTTCCTTTTCGGTATATAGATAAAACTGCTTTTTACGCCATTAAAGATTTACAAGCTAATACATCAGAAGTACAAATTGTAGGTAAAGTTACACGGGTAAAGTCCGTAGCTCAAAAAAGAGGAAGTAGGTTGGTAGCAACGTTCCAAGACCCTACAGGAACAATGGAATTAGTTTGGTTTAAAGGCCAGAAATGGATTAAAGATTCTTTAAAAATTAACGAACCTTATGTGGTTTATGGTAAATTAAACCATTACAATGGTAATTTTAGCATTCCGCACCCAGAAATGGAATTGGTAAAAGACTACAAGAAGAAGTTGCAAACTAAAATGCAACCTGTCTATCCATCTACAGAAAAATTACTAAATTCTGGTGTTTCTAATAAATTGATGCGTGGATATGTTCAGAATTTATTACAACAGTTTTTTGAGGTTATAGAAGAAAGTTTATCACAAGAAATTATTGATAATTTTAAATTGATGTCTAAACGACAATCTTTATTAAATGCACATTTCCCTAAAAGTCAAGAAAATTTAGCAAAAGCACAAAATCGTTTAAAATTTGAAGAATTATTTTTTATTCAACTGCAATTATTAAGAAAGAAACTCATCAATAAAACAAAAATTAAAGGCTTTGTTTTTGAAAACGTATCCGATTACTTTAATGATTTTTACCGTAATCATTTGCCTTTTGATTTAACAAATGCTCAAAAAAGAGTATTAAAAGAGATTAGAAAAGATGTAGCTTCTGGTGAGCATATGAATCGTTTGTTGCAAGGAGATGTAGGTTCTGGTAAAACTATTGTAGCATTACTAACCATGCTTCTAGCAATAGACAACGGTTTCCAAGCAACAATAATGGCGCCAACAGAAATTTTAGCAACGCAACATTATCACGCAATATCAGAAATGGTAAAAGACATGAATATAAATGTTGATTTACTAACAGGTTCTGTAAAAACGAAAAAACGAAGAGAAATTCATGCTAATTTAGAAGACGGAACCTTACATGTTTTAATAGGTACACACGCTTTGTTAGAGGATAAAGTACAGTTTAGTAATCTTGGTATTGCTATTATTGATGAGCAACACAGGTTTGGAGTTGCACAAAGAGCTAAATTATGGTCTAAAAATACTTTACCACCACATATTTTGGTAATGACCGCAACCCCTATACCTAGAACTTTGGCAATGTCTGTTTATGGAGATTTAGATATTTCTGTAATTGATGAGTTACCACCTGGAAGAAAAGAAGTAAAAACGGTGCATCGCTTTGATAGTAATCGTTTGTCAGTTTTTAAATTTATGAAAGATGAAATTGATAAAGGAAGACAAGTATATATTGTATATCCTTTAATTCAAGAATCTGAAGCCATGGATTATAAAGATTTAATGGATGGTTATGAGAGTGTTTCGCGCGAATTTCCTTCACCAAAATATCAAATCAGTATAGTACACGGGCAAATGAAACCTGCGGATAAAGAATACGAAATGCAGCGTTTTGTAAAAGGCGAAACTCAAATTATGGTTGCCACAACCGTAATAGAAGTAGGGGTAAATGTACCAAATGCCAGTGTAATGATTATAGAAAGTTCAGAACGATTTGGTTTATCACAATTGCATCAATTAAGAGGACGCGTTGGGCGAGGAGCAGACCAAAGTTATTGTATTTTACTCTCTAGTTATAAATTATCTGAAGAAGGAAAAACACGTTTAAAAACTATGGTTGATACTACGGATGGATTTAAAATTGCTGAGGTAGATTTAAAATTACGAGGACCAGGAAATTTAATGGGTACACAGCAAAGTGGAGTTTTAAATTTAAAAATAGCTGATGTTGTAAAAGATTCTAAAATTTTAGTAGCAGCCAGAAATACTGCAATTGATGTTTTGCAAGAAGATGGCAATTTATCCAAACCAGAAAACGTAGTGATTAAAAAAGCTTATTTAGCATTGTCTAAAGATTCTAAAATTTGGTCTAATATCAGTTAAAAATTAATTTTAAGATTTTACGGCAATATTTTTATTGAATAGATTCATAACTCTATGTAAGAATTATGTTAAATCTCTCTATTTAAATTCTTAGAATTCTGTTTTTTTGCATGTATCACTGTATTTTAACTAATAGATGTATATCTTTGTAAGAATAATAAAAAATTAAAATAAGTTAAAAAATGAAAAAACCTACTATCGGATTTATCGGTCTTGGCCTTATGGGAGCAAATATGGTTGAAAACCTACAAAAAAGAGGTTATGAATTAACAGTAATGGATCTTAATAAAGATGCAGTTGCAACTGTTATTGCTCGTGGTAATGCTACAGAAGCAGCTTCACCAAAAGAATTAGCAGAAAAAAGTGATATCGTAATGTTTTGCTTAACTACTTCTGCAGTTGTAGAAAAGATCGTTTATGGAGAAGAAGGTATTTTAGCAGGTATAAAAGAAGGTGCTGTTTTAATTGATTTTGGAACTTCGATACCTGCATCAACTAAAAAAATTGGTAAAGATCTTGCAGAAAAAGGTGCTGGTATGATTGACGCTCCTTTAGGACGTACTCCTGCTCATGCAAAAGATGGTTTATTAAATATTATGGCAGCTGGTGATAAAGAAACTTTTGAAAAAGTAAAGCCAGTTTTAGATGAACAAGGAGAAAATGTATTTCATTTAGGTGCTTTAGGAGCAGGACATACAACTAAGTTGATTAATAATTTTATGGGAATGACTACTGTTGTAGCAATGTCTCAGGCTTTTGCTGCCGCTAAATTAGCAGGTGTAGATGGTCAACAACTTTTTGATATCATGTCATCAGGTCCATCAAATTCTCCATTTATGAAATTTTGTAAGCATTACGCTGTAGATAACGTAAGTGATTTAGGTTTTTCTATTGCAAATGCAAATAAAGATTTAGGATATTTTGTACAAATGATGGATGATTTAGGTACAGTTTCTGATATTGCAAAAGCTACTTCTGGTAATTTACAGACAGCTTTAGATGCAGGTATGGGACAAGGTAATGTGCCAGAAATTTATGATTATTTTACAGAGTTAAAAAAATAATTATATTTTTTTAGTTTTTAGAAAGACTAAAAATTAATATTATAAAAACACAAGTACTTTTAAAGTGCTTGTGTTTTTTTATTTTATACTTTTTTTAAAGTAATTATTAATTTGTCTTTTTAAGTAAAATTAAATAATAAAAAGAAAAGCAAATACCAATTGTTACCATTGCAACTCCTATTAGTAGAGGAGAGTTGTAGGCAAAACCATAAGTAATTGGTAATCCTCCAAAAAATGCACCCATTGTGTTACCTAAATTAAAACTAGATTGACCTCCTGCTGCTGCCATACTTTCTGATCCTTTAGCAGAATCTATTAGAAGCATTTGTATAGGAGAAGAACAACTAAAACCAGCAATACCGGTAGTAAAAGCCATTAAATAACTCATAAAAGGTATGTGAGCTGTAAAATAAATTATTATCAAACAAACTAACATAAATATAAAACAAACAATTACTGTTTTTTGAGGAGTAATTATGTCTGCTAATTTACCACCTAGTAAATTTCCTATAATCATACCTAAACCAACTAAAACCATTATAAACGGAATTCCGTCTTCACTAACTTTTGTGATTTCTGTCATTAAAGGAGCTATATAACTTAACCATGCAAATAAACCACCAGTTCCTATAGAAATCATAGTAATAATTATCCAAGCTTTTTTAGTTTTAAAATAAGCCAATTGACTTTTTTTACTAACTTCTGTAAGCGGTTGCATTTTAGGAATCCAGAAGTAGATAGAAAGCATTGATAATAAACCAAAAAGACTTATTAGTAGGTATGTATATCTCCAAGAAAAATGATGACCAACGTAAGTGCCTAAAGGTACTCCAATAAGGTTAGCAACCGTCATACCAGTAACCATAATGGCAATTGCTTGTGCTTTTTTACCATCTTCTGCAAAACTTGCTGCAACTACAGAACCTACACCAAAAAATGCTCCGTGAGGCAAACCAGCCATAAATCTGGAAATTAGCAAGACAATATATACAGGAGAAATAGCAAATAAACCATTAAAAACAGCAAATAATAACATCAGAAAAATTAATACTTTTCTTGGTGAGTATTTTGCTGTAAATAGCACTAAAATAGGAGAACCTATAACAACACCTAATGCATATAAAGAGATTAAATGACCTGCAGAAGGAATATCAATATTTAAGTCTTTTGCAATGTCGGGTAAAATACCCATCATTGTAAATTCTGTCATTCCTATAGCAAATGTTCCTAATGCTAATGATAATAAATTTTTCTTAATCATAAATTTTTTAATTACCTTTTAGGTTGTACAAAAGTACTGTTTGTATTGTTTCTGAGTAATATCTAATTGTGAAGATTTATTTAAAATCAATAAATATTTTAAATTTTGCAACATTGCCAAAAATGTATCGTCTTTAGTGTAAGAAAGTTTCAATGAAATCAACCAAACAAATACATCAACCAATCATTGATCAATGCAAGAATAACTGTCAGAAATCGCAAATGCAGTTGTATAATTTGTATTGTAAAGCTATGTTTTTAGTGGCTTATAGATATGTAAAAGATCGGTTTTTGGCAGAAGATGTAATGCAAGATGCATTTATAAAAGCGTTTAAGAATATTAAAAATTATAAAAACGAAGTTGCTTTTGGTGCTTGGTTAAAGCGGATTGTTATCAACCAAAGTATCGATCAATTAAAGAAAAATAAGCTAGAATTAGTTAGCATAAATGAAGAGGTAATTGGTAAAGTAGAAGAAAGTGATTGGCATGTAGAAAGTATCATTTCTGTTGATGAAATTGTAAATACAATTAATAACTTAAAAGAAAAATACAGATTGGTTTTAACGTTGTATTTGTTAGAAGGTTTTGATCATCAAGAAATTGCAGAAGTATTACAAATTACAGAAAACACCTCTAGAACACATTTGTTAAGAGGAAAAAATTTATTGAAAGAAGAATTAAAAAATACGAGTTATGCAGAAGGATATTAGAGATTTAGTAAAAGATTATAAAGAAGAAGGTGTAGAGTTATCTACAAATCATATCAATAAGTTTGAAGCATTGTTACAACAAGAAATGCATCAACCAAAACAAAAAAAGAAAAATTACAAATGGCTGTCTATTGCAGCTTCAGTTGTATTATTAATTAGTTTGGCAGTTAAGTTTTATCCTTCTAAAAATATAGAAACTCCTATTAAAATAGAAAGTAAACCTGTACAAAAAGAAATAAGTTTAGGTAGTATTTCACCAGAATTTAACACCATAGAAAGTTATTATACCAACAGTATTAATTTAGAAATTAGTCAGTTAGACTTATCGGAAGAAAATAAAGATATTGTTGATGGTTATTTACTAAAAATAGCAGAATTAACACAAGAATACAAATCGTTAACCAAAGAGCTCAATACAAATGGGGTTAATGATACTACAATAGATGCATTAATTGGTAATTTACAATTACGCTTACAGCTGTTACAACGCTTGAAAAAGCAACTAAAACAACTTAAAAATTTAAACACAAAACAAAATGAAACACAAGTTATATAAAAAAGCAATCATGCTTTTTGCTATTGGTCTTATAACCAACACATTTTCACAAAAGTTTGATAAAAAGTATTTAGAAAACTTTACTGTAAACAAAGATGTAGAAGTAGTAATTAACGCTTCTAATACAGAAATTAATGTTACAAATTGGGATAAAAATGAAGTGCAAATAGAAGCTTTTATTGAAGTTGAAGGCTTGTCTAAGGAAGAAGCAGAAAAATATTTTAAAAACTGGAATTTCGAAGCTTTAGGAAATAAAGCAAAAGTAAAAATTACTTCTTTAGGAAATCATTCTACCCATTTAAGAAATGATTTTATTATTCATGAAAATATAGATTTTGAAATGCCAGATATTCAACTGCCCGATTTTGATTCTATTGTAATTCCTAATATAAATTTTGACTTTGATTTTGACTTCGACTTTGATTTTGATTTCGACTTCGATTTTGATGAAATTGAAAAAAATATGTATGAAGATGATGATTTTTCTTTTGAATGGAATCATGATGGTGAAAATATTTCTATAAAATCTAAAGAAGAATGGGAAGCTTTTAAGAAAACAAAAAAGTACAAAGAGCTTAAAGAAAAAATGTCTTTTGATAAAGAAAAAATGCAAAAGCAATTGGAATTATCAAAAATTAAAATGAAAGAAGGTTTAGAAAGAGCAAAAATTCAGATTAAAAAAATAGATAAAGAACAAATTAAAAAGCAATTAGAAAAAGCAAAAATAGAATTTCAAAAAATAGACAAAGAGGAAATTAAGAGGAGTTTAGCAGAGGCCAAAAAACAGATTATGGAAATGAGAATGGATTTTAATTCTAACTCAGATGACGTAATTATAAACGGAAAAAAAATAAACATAAAAAAACGCTTAGAAATTAAAGTGCCTAAGAATGCAATTTTCAATTTAAATACACGTCATTCTAAAGTAAAACTGCCAAAAATAGTAGCTTCTGGTAATGTAAAATATGGTTCTTTTAATGTTGATAACTTAACAGGAGGAAGGTTAAATATCGACTTCTCTAAAGTAACAATTAATGATTTAAACGGTTGTACTTTATTTTTAAACAATGTAATTGATGCTAAAATAGCATCAATTACAAATTCAGAATTGGTTAATAATTCATCAGGATTAAAAGTTACTAATATAAATGAGAACGTTAAGGTTATTAATAAGTTTGGCGAATTAAAAATATTAAATATTATACCTAATTATCAAACTTTTACTTTGAATCTAAATAATGCTGAAGCAGAATTAAATTTATCCGCAGCAAATAGTAATTTAAAAATAAAGGCAGATAATATTATAGTTTCTGATAAAGCCGAAAAGAATAAAAAAATATTAATATTTAATGGCTCTATAAATACCTATGATAATAGCACTTTTAATATTAAAGGAGAAAATAGTAAGCTAACCGTAAAAAGAGAAATTTTATAGCTAAAAAACTACTTTTAAATTTACCAAACTTCTAACAAATTCCATTTCGCTATTCTTTATAAAGTGTCTATCTTTATCCCTTGTAAATAGTCAATTTTTTTAATGGAACTGTACAAAGAAAATCAGCTTAAAGTATACAACTCTTTAACCAAGAAAAAAGAGGATTTTAAATCGATAACAGAAGGATACGTAGGCATGTATGTCTGCGGACCAACCGTATATAGCAACGCCCATTTAGGTAACGTAAGAACCTTTATGTTTTTTGATGTTGTGTATAGATATTTATTACACTTAGGTTATAAAGTACGTTATGTACGTAACATAACAGATGCGGGTCATTTAGAAAATGATGCAGATGAAGGTGAAGATAAAATTGCTGTAAAAGCACGTTTAGAACAAATAGAACCTATGGAAGTTGTACAACGTTATACTGTAGATTTTCATGATGTTTTAAAAAATTACAACTTTTTACCACCAAGTATAGAGCCAACTGCAACAGGGCATATTGTAGAGCAAATAGAAATGATTAAAGAAATCATAGAAAAAGGATTTGCGTATGAGGTAAATGGTTCTGTGTATTTTGATGTACACGAATACAATAAAAAAGAAAATTACGGAATTTTATCTGGTAGAAAAGTAGAAGATCTATTAAATAATACAAGAACTTTAGACGGACAATCAGACAAGAAAAATCCGCAAGATTTTGCACTTTGGAAAAAAGCTGATGAAAAACATATTATGCGTTGGCCTTCTCCTTGGTCAGATGGTTTTCCTGGTTGGCATTTAGAGTGTTCTGTGATGAGTACAAAGTATTTAGGAGAAAATTTTGACATTCACGGTGGCGGAATGGATTTAAAATTCCCACATCACGAATGCGAAATTGCACAATCTCAAACATGTAGTGGTGTAACTCCTGTTAATTATTGGATGCACACAAATATGCTTTTATTAAATAGCCAAAGAATGTCTAAATCTACGGGTAATTTTATTCTTCCGAATGAAATTTTATCAGGAGAAAACGATATTTTACCAAAAGCATTTTCTGCAAGTGTTGTTCGTTTTTTTAACATGCAAGCAAATTACAGAAGTATTTTAGATTTTTCTGGTGAAGCTTTAGAAGCTTCGGAAAAAGGACACGCTAAATTAATGGAAGCCGTTACTTTTTTAGATAAAATAGAAGCTAAAAAAACATCTACTTTTAATGTTGATTCTTGGAAAAAAGATTGCTACGCAGCCATGAATGATGACTTTAATACACCAATTTTAGTATCTCATTTGTTTGAAGCTGTAAAAGTGATCAATCAAATTAAAGAAAATAAAGCAAGTTTAACTGCGGATGATTTAGCAACATTTACAGCAACTATAAATGCATTTGTTTTTGATGTTTTAGGGTTGATGAGTGAAAATTCTCAAGACAATTCGGAAAAGATAAATGGAGTCGTAGAGTTGCTAATCAAATTAAGAAAAGAAGCCAGAGAAAACAAAGATTGGGCTTTGTCAGATCAAATTAGAGATGAATTAGTTGAGTTAGGTATTCAATTAAAAGACGGTAAAGAAGGAACAAGTTTTTCAATAAATTAGTTTGAAAAAAATACTATCATATCCATTTATTTTCTTGGTAAGGTTTTACCAAGTAGCCATATCACCATTTACACCGGCCAGTTGTAGATACAGTCCAACCTGTTCTCATTATACAATTGAAGCTTTGCAAAAACATGGTTTTTTTACTGGAGGATGGATGGCATTAAAAAGAATATTTAGTTGTCATCCCTGGGGAGGAAGTGGTTATGATCCTGTTCCGGATAAAAAAGAATAATAATTGTTGTCTCTAACATTACTAGTATTAAAATGTATTTTGATAAAAGTTTTGAGAGGTTTTTTATAATATATTAATAGAGGTCTCGACTATGCTCAGGCCAAACATAGAATTTTAAAAATATGAGTTTTTTAGCAATAGAGTGGAATCCATCAATAGGTCTAGATCTAGGTTTTTTTGTTGTACGTTGGTACAGTTTAATGTTTGTAGCTGCATTTTTATTGGGTTTAAGACTCATGAAAAAAATTTATATAGAAGATAAAATTCCTGCAGAAAAATTAGATACTCTTTTTATGTATGTATTTGTTTCTATGTTAGTTGGTATGCGTTTAGGGGATGTTTTCTTTTATAGTTGGGATTATTATCAAGATCATTTATTAGAAATTATTTTACCATTTAAACAAATAAATGGTTCTTGGAAGTTTACAGGTTTTACAGGGTTTGCAAGTCATGGTGCTGCAATTGCAATACCAATAGCAATGTATTTTTATGCTAAAAAACATTTACAAAAACCTTGGTTGTTTATTTTAGATAGATTAGCTATTATGGTAGCTTTAGCAGGTTTTTTTATCCGTTTCGGTAATTTTTTCAATTCAGAAATATACGGTAAAGAAACTGGTTCTAATTTTGGAGTTATATTTAAAGCAGCAGGAGAAACTGCTCCAAGACATCCAACACAACTATATGAAGCATTTAGTTATTTAGTTTTGTTTTTTGTAATGTGGTATTTATTTTGGAAAACAGATAAAAAAGAACATACTGGTTTTCTTTTCGGTTTGTTTATGGTAGTTCTTTGGTCTTTACGTTTCTTTATAGAGTTTTTAAAAGAAGCACAAGTAGATGGACGTGAAGATTGGGTTTTTAACTCTTTAAATACAGGACAAGTTTTAAGTATTCCTCTAGTTATAATAGGTGTCTGGCTAATGATTAGAAACCAAAATAAATTCATGGAAAGTTAAAAATTTGTTAATTAATTTAAAAACTGCTATATTTATGATGTAATTAAAAAGCTATCCCTCATGCTTAAAAATTAATAAGTCATGAAAATAAAGGCATTTTTGTTACTAATAGTATTTAATTTTTCTCCTTTTTTTATAATTGCACAAAGTTTAGAATATAGTGGGCCTAATTATTTCGACATTACAGAATTAGAGTTTGCAGGGGTAACAAATGGAATTACTTCATATGAAAGAACTCCGAACGGAATGGCATTTGGAGATGGAGGAACTAAATTTTATACTGTTGGAGAGAGTGGTGATTTTATAAGCCAATTTAATTTAACTACTCCTTACGATTTATCTACAATGTCGCATTTAGATAAATATTATTATTTAGCTTCTGGAGTAGAAAGATTAGCCCAAGATATAACCTTTAACTTGTCAGGGTCTAAAATGTATATTACAGGAGACTTTGGTAATCATATTATAGAGTTTGATTTGGGCATAAACTGGGATGTCTCTTCAGCTATAGTTAACGATATTTTTGATATTTCTGAAGCTATATTTTCATATAACGGATCTTCGGCAACAAGACCTAATGGCATTACTTTTAACAATGACGGATCTAAATTATATGTTTTAGAAAGAGATACAGATAAGATTTACCAATTTAATTTAAGCCCTGCTTATGATGTTTCTTCTGCAAGTACAGGAGTGGTAGCAGAATTAGATGTTTCTACTCAAGAGTCCAATCCAAGAGGAATTGCATTTAATAATGATGGAAGTGAATTGTATGTGATTGGTATGGCTGGTGATGATATAAACATCTATACTTTTTCATCAGGGAATGAATATAATTTAACTTCTGCTACATATTCAACAAAATACTCCATAAAAGATAATGAAACAGAGCCTCAAGAAGTTATTTTTGATGATATAGGTTCTAAATTTTATGTAATTGGAACAGATGGGATGGATGTTGATGAATATAGTTTATCTATTAATTTTGATTTTACGTCTGCTGTAACTTATATAGATAGTTATAAAATAGAAACAATAGAAATAACAATACATGATGTTCTTTTTAATATTGATGGTACCAAGATGTATGTTGCAGGAGATGCTTTAAATTCGGTATCTCAATTTTCTTTATCGATTCCGTTTGATATTTCTACAATAGTATTTGAAGATGCTTTATTTATAGGGAGTCAAGAAACTTTTATTAGAGGCATACAATTTAATAATGTTGGAGATAAGTTTTATGTTGTAGGTTCTCATTCTGATGATATTGAAGAATATACCGTTTCTACACCATTTGATTTGTCGTCAAATGTTAGTCATTTAGGTAGTTATGATGTTAATAATGACGATTCAAATCCATCAAGTTTTACTTTTAATAACGACGGTAGTTTGTTATTTATGCTAGGAAATAACACAAATAGAATAATTGTATATTCACTTTCTACTAATTACGACTTGTCAGGTATTGCATCTGGACCTATAGGTAGTTTTTCTGTTGATATTGATGATAATGCTCCTACAGGTTTGGCGTTTAAAAACGATGGAACAAAATTTTTTGTAACAGGAGATGAAAATAATAAAGTTTATGAATATACACTCATTACACCTTTTGACTTATTAACAAGAACACCTACTTTAACAAACGAATATTTAATATCTTCAAATGAGAATAGGGTAACAGGAATCACTTTTGATGATATAGGTTCTAAATTATATATAGTTGGTTTAGAGAATGATAATGTAAATGAATTCAATTTAAAGAAAGGATTCCTTCATGAAGAGTCTACAACAAATAATGGAACAATAAGTACTTCCAATCAATTAACTGTAACTATAACAGGAGAAGTTTTTGCAGATATTGATGGAGATAATTTACTGGATGAAGATACCCAATTCTCAATTACCAATTTACCAGAAGGATTAACACCTATTTTTACATTGTCTAATGGAAATACTATAGCAACACTTTCTTTTAACGGAGTAGCTAAATCTCACTTAGAAGTAGATGATGTTAACGATTTGGTATTTAATTTTACAAATGCAGCTTTTTCTTCTTCAACAGCATCTAGCGTAAATAATGCCGTTGGGTTTTCTGATTTTGTAGGTGTAAATTTTATAAATTGTTATGATGATATTATTTATAATGAAAGTTGGTCTGGAGGAAGTGGAACTAACGGAGAACCGACAATAGCAGATACAACTAAAGGAGTTCTTATTAAATCTGATGTTACTTTAATTGAAAATGTAGATTGTTTTTGCTTAAATGTAGAAACAGGAAACACTTTATCTGTGGCAACAGATTTAGAATTAAATATTTCTGGTTCGTTAGAATTAATAGGAGATTTAAGACTTTTAGGTAGCTCTCAATTAAAACAAACACATACAGGAACTAGAAATATTTCTGGAGATGGAAATTTATTTAAAGACGTAAAAAGTGAATTAAGTTCTATATATGATTCGGGTTATTTTACATCTCCAGTAACTACAAATGGAGAAACTTATAATATAAAAGGAGTTTTAAAAGATGGGACAATACCATTAACTACTACAGGGGTTCCTTCTGACATAACTTTTACAAATGATTTTGATGGAGATTACACAACATCCCCAATTACATTAAGTAATTATTGGTTGTCAACCTATATAAGTGATGATGAATGGAATATAGGAATTGATCCTTCTACAGAATTATTAAATCCTGGAGTTGGTTTTAATTTTAAAAGTACAGGAAATTCAAATGGACAAAATTATACTTTTGTAGGTAAACCAAACGACGGAGAGTATATGCATGTTATAGATGCTTATGGGAGCGGAACTTATAGTTTATTAGGTAACCCATATTCTTCACCAATTAATGCAGATACATTTATTTCTGATAATATTACAAGTGTAAATAGCATAGAAGGTACATTGTATTTTTATCAATCTTCTGCATCATCTCATAAATCTAGTGATTATGCTGGTGGTTATGCAACTCGTGTAATCGGTTTAGGCACAGCTGCATCAGAATTTGGTGGTTCAGGAAAAATACCAGGACAAAATATTGGTATAGCGCAAAGTTTTTTTGTAAAAGCATCTACAACAGGTGGTTCAATTACTTTTAATAATTCACAACGAGTGTTTGATGTATTTAAAACTGATACAGAATTTTTTAGTAAAAGTAATCAGGTTAAAGAAGAAAAGAGTTTTCCTATTTTAAGATTAGGTTTCGAAACACAAATAGATGAAGACTTATATCATAGAAATGTAGCAATTGGTTTTAGAGGTCTTACAAATAAGTATGAAAATGGTTTTGAGGCAGAAATGTTGGATTATAAATCTACGGACCTAGCATTAATAATAGAAGATAGTAGCTCTCCGTTTGTAATTACAGGAATAGAAAATTTTAATCAATCTTTAATAATTCCCTTAAAAGTAAGAACAGATATTACCAGAGATGTTACTTTTAAAATAGACGAATCAAATTTAGAAACAGATGTTTATCTGTTTGATGCTGTTACAGAAAAATATTATAATTTAACTTTATCAGCTAAAACATTAAGTTTAGCAGTAGGGGATTATAATAATCGTTTTTTTATAACCTTTATAAGTAAAACTTTAAACAATTCTGACTTTATTAACTCTGAAGAGATTTTAATTTTTAATGATGATAAAGAAATTATAATTAAATCTTCTTCTATTTTAGTAAATGAAGTAGTTGTTTTTAACCTTTTAGGCAAAGAAATAACTAGAAAAATAAATATTGAAAATACCTTAGAATTAAGGCTAATGGGTGCAAGTTTAAAAACAGGTGTTTTTATAGTAAAAGCCAAAACAGATAAAGGAATTATTACTAAAAAAATTATTATCAACTAGACTTCATATTTAATTTTCTAATTGTAAATTTGCAAAATAATGAGGAAACTAAAAGAACGTTGGGGAATAGAAAGTAATTGGTCTTTAATAGCCATTTTTATTGTTTTTGCAATAAATGGCTCATTTTCTGCTTGGGTAGCAAAACCTATTACTAGTTTTTTAGGTCTATCTCCAGATTCTATTAATCCGTTAATTTATTGGCCGCTAAGAATTCTTTTAATATTTCCTATTTATCAACTTACTTTACCTATTGTTGGTTGGTTGTTTGGGCAATTTAAATTCTTTTGGGCTTTTGAAAAAAAGTTTTTAAGTAGAGTAGGACTTGGGTTTCTTTTTAAAAATGAAAATTAATTCTCAATTGTTTTAGTCTTTACTTTATTTCCATCTTCTTTATTAAAGACATATGTATAAAACCACATAATTGTAAATGTTGGTATTACATCAGAAAAAGGGATAATTTCTTCTAGAAAACTTACAATACCTGCAATTTTTCCTTTACTACCTTTGTACATTTTAGTCATTAAATAACCAGATATTGGAGCCCAAAAAATATCTATGGGAATAATAGTTAAGTAACCAATAACATCTAAAATAATGCTTAAAATTAATTTTTTGTATTTTTTATTCATATTTTATTTATGTTGAATATATCAAAATTCTTGCCAAAAAATATTTATTTGTTTTAGAAAATGATAAGTTTGTTTAAAGTAACTATTAAGAATGAATTTTAAAGAATTTCAATTAAAAATAAATAAATTTAAAAAAGGAAAGTTAGGCGGTTTAAAAGCTCAGTTTAAAATGGCTCCAAAGCTTCGACTAAAATATAACGAAGAACAAATAATAAAAAATAAGCCTAGAAAAGCAGCAATATTGGCTTTATTTTATCCTAATGATAACGAAAAAACTTGTATTCTTTTAACCAAAAGAGCTAGTTATAAAGGTACACATTCTTCGCAAATAAGTTTTCCTGGTGGTAAATTAGATGTTTTAGATAAAAGTTTAAAAAATACAGCTTTAAGAGAAACTTTCGAAGAAGTAGGTGTTTTAGAGTCTTCAGTTAAAATAATTAGAGAGCTAACAGATGTTTATATTCCGCCAAGTAATTTTTTAGTAACTCCTTTTTTAGGTGTTGTAAAACAAAGACCAAATTTTATCTTAAATTATGAAGTTGATACAATAATTGAAGTTTTATTAGATGATCTAATGCACGATAATAGTCTTAGTTCTGTTAAAATGAATACATCTTATATGAAGAATATAGAAGTACCTTGCTTTAAATTAAATAATTACGTTGTTTGGGGGGCTACGGCTATGATGTTGTCGGAAATTAAAGAACTTCTAAAAGACTAACTTCTTAAATGTTTTTGTAAATTTGTATAAACTAGTTTAAAACAAATTTAGAATGCCTTTATTAAAAAGGAATCCATTTGGTCATATTTTAGTATTAAAAAAATGGCTAATTAGAATTTTTGGAATTATTTCTCACGGAAGATATCGCAAATTTAATGACCTTCAGATTGAAGGATCAGAACATCTAAGAAACTTACCAGATTCTGGAGTTTTATTTATCTCTAATCATCAAACTTATTTTGCAGATGTAGCTGCCATGTTTCATGTCTTTAATGCTTCTTTAAGTGGTAGAGATGATACAATTAAAAATATAGGATATATATGGAACCCTAAATTAAACGTATACTTTGTTGCAGCAGGAGAAACAATGAGAGCAGGAATATTACCTAAGATTTTTGCTTATATGGGTTCTGTTTCTATTGAAAGAACATGGAGAAGTGGAGGCAAAGACGTAAAAAGACAAGTAAAAAATTCTGATATATCTAATATTGGAAAAGCAATAAATGACGGTTGGGTAATTACATTTCCGCAAGGAACAACAACACCTTTTAAACCAATTAGAAGAGGTACAGCTCATATTATAAAAACATATAAACCTGTTGTAGTGCCAATTGTTATTGATGGTTTTAGACGTTCTTTTGATAAAAAAGGATTACGTATAAAAAAACGTAATGTTTTACAATCTATGGTAATTAAAGAGCCATTAAAAATTGATTATGAGAATGATGATATTTCTGATATTGTTAATATGATTGAATATGCAATAGAACAGCATCCTTCTTTCTTAAAAGTTTTATCTGTAAAAGAATTAGAAGAATTAACTAAAGAAGAAGAAGAACTAAATAAACAAAGAAATTTTTGGAGTTAATAAACTAACTTCTTACATCTAACAAATAAAAAAGCCTTATCAATTTTGATAAGGCTTTTTTTATATATAAATAATTAAAGATTAACGTTCTCTACGTTTTCTTCCGAATCCGCCAGATTTTCTATCACCTCCAGTATTTTTTGGTCTATCAGAAGAAGAACGTCTTTCAGACCTTCCTCCACCATCATCACTTCTTCTAGAAGAACCTTCAGAGCTTCTACGTCTTCCAAATCCTCCATCTTTCTTACCAAAAGGTTTTTTTCCTCCTCTTCTTCGTCCACCACCAGAACGATCTTTCTTTGTAATTTCTACATTTACAGATCTCCCATCAAAATCAGGTTGATTACTAGAAAAAGCTTCTAAAGTTTGGTCTTCGAAATTTTTGTCAATTTCAAAGAAAGAAAAAGTATCTAAAATATCGATAGCTCCAATTTCGATCTTATCACCAATGTTTTGATCATTTATTAAACCAATTAATTTAGCTGGATTTAAGCTATCTTTTCTTCCAATATTGATAAAGAAACGAGTCATATTATCATCGGTAGTTCTCGCTCTAGAATTATCTCTTGAAGATAAATCGTTTAAATCTTTTGCGTTTTCATAGTACTTTAACATGGTGTTAAACTCTAATGAAACAAACTTTTGAATTAATTCTTCTCTGTTTAAACTTTCTAATTTCTCATAAATGCTTGGTAAAAATTCGTTAATTTCAGATTCGTTTACCTCAGTAGCTTGTACTTTATCAATTAAATTCATTAATTGATTTTGAACAATTTCTTTACCTGTAGGAACTTTCGTTTCTACAAATTTCTTTTTAATAATTCTTTCTATTTGGCGTAATTTTCCTTTTTCTTTTCCATTTACCAAAACGATAGAAATACCTTTGTTACCAGCTCTACCAGTTCTACCACTTCTGTGTGTGTAGTTTTCTATTTGATCTGGTAATTTATGGTTTAATACGTGTGTTAATTCGGTAACATCCAATCCACGAGCGGCAACATCTGTTGCTACTAAAATTTGAATTGTTTTCTTACGGAATTTACCCATAACAGAATCTCTTTGTCCTTGAGATAAATCTCCATGTAAAGAATCTGCACTGTAACCATCTTTAATTAAATTGTCTGCAACTTCTTGCGTTTCTCTACGAGTTCTACAAAAAATGATTGCATAAATATCTGGATTTAAATCTGCAATTCTTTTTAAAGCAGGGTAACGTGTTCTTTCTGTAACAGAATAATACTCATGACTTACATTATCGGAACCTTGGTTCTTTTCGCCAGAAGTAATTTCTACTGGTTTTGTCATGTAATTTCTTGCAATTGCTTCTACTTCTCTAGGAAAAGTTGCAGAAAATAATAATGTTTGTTTTGTTTCTGGTGTAGCTTCTAAGACTTTATCTAATTCGTCTTTAAAACCCATATTTAACATCTCGTCAGCTTCATCTAAAACTAACCATTGTACGTTACCTAATTTTAAAGCTCTTCTGTTAATTAAATCTACAGTTCTACCTGGAGTACCAACTACAATTTGAGAACCTCTTTTTAAAGATCTAATTTGATCTTCCATACTAGAACCACCATAAACAGTAGTTACTTTTACGTCTTTAAGATATTTACAAAAGTCTTTAATATTATTACCAATCTGAACAGCAAGCTCTCTAGTAGGTGATAAAATAATTGCTTGTACATTGCTGTTGTTTGGATCTAAAAGTTCTAAGATTGGCAAACTAAAAGCAGCTGTTTTACCTGTACCTGTTTGTGCAAATGCTTTTAAATCATCTGTTGAAGAAATAATTTGTGGGATTGCTTTTTCTTGAATAACGGTTGGTTTTTCGTAACCTAAATCCGTCAATGCTCTGTTAATCGGTTCTTTTAAACCTAATTCTAAAAATGTTGACATTACTGTGTTTTTTTGGATTCACAGAACGCCTACCTGTAAACCCGATTATAAATTCGACCTGATTATTAGTGAGTTAGACTCAAAATAAAAATCGTGCAAATATACAATAAATTTATTGAATGAGAGTAAACTATTAGTCTTTAGCTAATTCTTTTAATTGTTTGAATATTTTATTAGAAGAAATTGAGGCATATCCATTTGTAACAATACCTTTTTTATTGATTATTATAGCACGTGGCATCTTACTTGTTAAGAAGTTGTTAGCTTTACTTTCTTTATTAATATAGTATTGTGTTTTTATATTTAATTTTTTGAGTTTATCATTATTACTATGGTTAGTTTTAATAATAATAAATTCAATTTCAGGAAATTTTCTATTCAAATAATTCATTCTAGAAGATATGTATAAAGGAGAAGAATGTTCTGGATTCCAAAAAAATAAGAAAGCATTTTTACCTTTTATAACTCTTTTAATAGAATGTTCTTGGTTATCGAAATCAGTAATTATAAAATCAAAGATTTTTTCATTTTTAAGAACATACTTACTATCGTCTAAAAGTTTTTTAAGATGATCTTTGTCTTGTTTGTTTTGTGATAATTTAAAATACTCATCAAAAACCTTTTCATTTACATCGCAATTAGATTTTTTATAAAAATGCTCTATAACAGTTTGTTTTAAAATTGCATCTTTAGAAGCAGAAGAATTAATTTTATTATTAGTTGTGTTTAATAAGTCAATAGTAAACTTAGAAGAATACTCGTTAACCATAGGTTTATGCCCTAGAGAATACGTTGTATTGTATAAGAAATTACTTATATATTTAGAGTAAGGATAATAATACATTAATGTATCATTATTTATATCAACAAATTTTCTATGCTTATAAAAGTTAGCATTTGTGTTAGGAAACTCTTTGTTTTTGGTGTATTTAGAATGTGCAATAGGGTATTTTTCTATTCTTGCATAGATAGGATAAGTAAGAGCAACTTTTAAAAATGATTTATAACCACTTGTTTCCTCAGTATGATTGGCTAGATAATTGTTATAAGTTTTAAGCTTTAAATTTAAAAGAGAGTCTGTTTTTTTTTGAAAATTAGTAGGATTCAATTTGTTATATGCATAAAACATCTTACCATCTTTTTCCCCTTCAATAAAACAATCTATTAAAACATTATTTCTTTCAGCTCCTTTACCTACAAAAACCAGAGATTCATCAAAATCCCAAGAATTTAAACGAAGCATTAAACTATCATTAGGTTCAATGTATATATATTGATTTTCTACCCCGTGTTTAAAATAATATAAACCTTCTCTTGCATTTTTAATCTTACCAATAAATTTATTTTTTTTATTCAAGAAAAAAGTATCTACAACTTTTTCCATAGAATATAAAATAACGTAATTAGATTTAGGATTAATAATTTTACCACCAAAGTAGGTAGTTGTGTTTTTAGAATTAGAATTACATGAAAATAAAAAAGTAATTGTAATTAATAAAAAGAAACGAAATAGATATTTAATCATATAGTTTATGGCTCAATACTAGTAGTACAAAGTTAGAGATTCATAGATGTTATAGTTGTTAATTGATTGTTAAAATAGTTCTAAAAATAGTCATAAAAGTAGATTTTTAATTAATTTAAAAGGGTTTGTAATCAAGTACGAAAAGACAAATGGAATTTGTACTTTTGCAGAAATTAAAAATATTATAGTAGTATGTTATCAGTTTCTAACTTATCTGTTCAATTTGGTAAAAGAGTTTTGTTCGATGATGTAAATACGAAGTTTCAAACAGGAAATTGTTATGGAATTATCGGTGCAAATGGGGCAGGGAAATCCACTTTCTTAAAAATTATTTCTGGAGTACAAGAACCAACTTCTGGACAAGTACATTTAGAAAAAGGAAAAAGAATGTCTGTGTTAACACAAGACCATTATGCTTTTGATGAGTATCCAGTTTTAGAGACAGTTGTAAGAGGAAATAAAGAGCTATTTAAAATTAAAAAACAAATAGACGATTTATATGCTGATTATACGGATGAAAATGCAGAGAAAATAGGTGAATTACAAATCATTTTTGAAGAAATGAATGGTTGGAATGCAGATTCTGATGCTGCTGCCATGTTATCTAATTTAGGTATTTCGGAAGAGTTACATTACACGCTAATGAAAGATTTAGATGGTAAACAAAAAGTACGTGTGTTAATTGCACAAGCTCTTTTTGGTAATCCTGATGTATTAATAATGGATGAGCCGACCAATGATTTAGATTTTGAAACCATCGCTTGGTTAGAAAACTTTATTGCAAATTTTGAAAACTGTGTAATTGTAGTATCACATGATAGACACTTTTTAGATGCAGTTTGTACACATATTTCTGATATTGATTACAGTAAAATTAATCACTATTCTGGTAATTATACTTTTTGGTATGAGTCTAGCCAATTAGCAGCAAAACAGAGAGCTCAACAGAATAAAAAAGCAGAAGATAAAAAGAAAGAACTAGAAGAATTTATCCGTCGTTTTTCTGCCAATGTAGCCAAATCTAAACAAGCAACTTCTCGTAAAAAAATGATTGACAAGTTAAATGTTGAAGATATTAAACCGTCAAGTAGACGTTACCCTGCAATTATTTTTGATAGAGATAGAGAAGCCGGAGATCAAATTTTAAATGTAGAAGGTTTATCCAAAGATTTTGAAGGAGAAAAATTATTCAACGACGTTCATATCAATTTAAATAAAGGTGATAAAGTTGCTGTTATTTCTAGAAATTCTAGAGCTGTAACTGCTTTTTATCAGATTATTAATGATAATGAAAAGGCAGATGAAGGTAAATTTTCTTGGGGAGTTACAACTACACAATCTTATTTACCATTAGATAACTCTTCATTTTTTCAAAATGGAGATTTAAATTTAGTAGACTGGTTAAGACAATATGCGCAAACAGAAGAAGAGAGAGAAGAAGTATTCTTAAGAGGATTTTTAGGTAAAATGATTTTTTCTGGAGAAGAAGCTTTAAAGAAAAGTAATGTTTTATCCGGAGGAGAAAAAGTGCGTTGTATGTTGTCTAGAATGATGATGAAAAGAGCTAATATTTTAATATTAGACGAGCCAACAAATCACTTAGATTTAGAGTCGATACAAGCATTAAATAATTCGTTAATTAACTTTAAAGGAACTGTTTTATTTACAACTCATGATCATGAGTTTGCAAATACAGTTGCTAATAGAATTATAGAGTTAACACCAAAAGGGGTAATTGATAGATATTCTACTTTTGATGATTATTTATCTGATCCTAAAATTAAAGAATTAAGAGATAAAATGTATTCTTAGAATCATTTATTTATATAAAAAAAGGAAGCTAATTTTAGCTTCCTTTTTTTTGTTTCTTTATAGTTTTATATTTCTATTTCTTATGTAAAGGACTAATGATTTTTACATCAGAAAAAGAAATAGCACCTCTTACAACACCATCAATAGTTTTCTTTAAAGCTTCTATTAATTGCATTTTTAGTTGAGATTTATGATAAATTAAACTTACCTCTCTTGCAGGTGGCGGATTTTTAAATTCTCTTAAATGTGTTTTATCAACTTCACTTAAATCTAATGTATGTAAATAGGGTAACAAAGTCATACCTAAACCTTCTTTAGAAAGTTTAATTAAAGTATCAAAACTTCCGCTCTCTAATTGAAATCCTTTTTTGTTATCAATTTTATGAGTTCTACATAAATTTATAATATTATCTTTAAAACAATGGCCATCTTCTAATAGCAAAATATCTTCCATTTCTAATTCATCAGAAGAAATTTGTGTTTGTTTAAAAAGTCTATGGTTTTGTGGTACTAAACCTACAAAAGGCTCGTAATACAAAGGTTTTTCTTTAATAGCCTCGTTTTCTAAAGGTGTAGCAGCAAGTGCAGCATCTATATGTCCGTCAGTTAATTTTCTAACAATTTCTTCTGTAGTTAATTCCTCTATAATCAACTTTACCTTAGGATATTTTTTTGTGAAATTTTGTAAAAACATTGGTAGTAATGTCGGCATAATAGTTGGTATAATACCTAACTTAAATTCACCTCCAATATATCCTTTTTGTTGATGTACAATATCTAAAATTCTATTACTTTCATCTACAATTACCTTGGCTTGTTCAACAATTTTTTCTCCAACTTGTGTTAATTCAATTGGTTTTTTAGATCTATTAAAGATTTTTACTTGAAGTTGGTCTTCTAATTTCTGTATTTGCATACTTAAAGTAGGTTGAGTAACAAAGCTATGTTCCGCTGCTACAGTGAAGTTTTTGTACTCTGCTACAGATAAAACATATTTTAATTGTGTAATTGTCATTTTTATAAAAATTTCTGATAAAGATATTAAAAGTATCAATTAAAATTATTGAAAAAACCATTAATTTTCCATTAAATTTGATTAATCAAAAAGATAGAAAAAATGAACAAAACAATATTAGGTTTAGACAAAAAAGAAACAGCTAATTTAGTTACAGAATTAAATGGTTTGTTGGCTAATTTTCAAATATATTATCAAAATTTAAGAGGTTTACATTGGAATATTAAAGGGAAAAATTTTTTTGAATTACATGTAAAGTTCGAAGAGTTTTATACAGATTCTCAAATTAAAATAGATGAAATAGCAGAGCGTATTTTAACATTACAAGGTAAACCATTACACACTTTTACAGATTATTTAGAAAGAGCATCTGTAGCAGTTGGTAAAGATATATCTAACGATGTAGAAGGAGTAGAGTTGGTTGTAAGTTCTTTATCAGAATTATTAAAAATAGAAAGAACAATTTTAGATATTTCTGATGAAGCAGATGATGAGGGTACAAACTCTATGATGAGTGATTTTATAGCAGAACAAGAAAAAACAATTTGGATGTTAAATTCTTGGTTAGGAAAATAAGCAATTGAATATAGAGTAAAAAAAGGGAAACTTAATGTTTCCCTTTTTTTATTTTAAGAGATAAGATAAACCAATTTCGTAACCAACAATATTAAATCCGTTGTTAGGTTTTTGAGTATCAAAATTAGAAACATGCCCAATATTACTACCAATATATAAAAATGTCTTTTTTGTGGTCTGATAAGATAAACCTAAAGAGCCATTTTCTATAAACGTAAAACCTTTTGCTAAACGTTCTGTTCTTTTACTAATAGACGCAACACCTAAACCAATAGTTGCTTGAAAATCTAACTTCGTTAAAATTTTCTTTTTTAAAATAAAACCCAATTCAAAAGCATATAGATGCATGTCTTTTAGTTGTGTAAATTCCGTTCTTTTTTCTTCATAATTTTCTTCACTTTCTAAGACAAAATATTTGTTAAATAATTGATGTTTTAAAGTTTGTACTTGTGGTTGAACACTAATTTCAAAGTCTAATTTTTTCCAAGTACCTAACTTGTAAAAAAACTGAGCTTTATAACTATTTGTAGCATATAAATAGTTATCATCATCAAATAAAAAATTATTGTCTTGGGCTTTATTATAAAGGAAACCAATTTTATAAGGATTAAAAATACCAAACTTTTTATCTTGACTTAAAATTATGGAAGTAGTAAATATTAAGAAAACTAAAATTATTTTTTTCATACAAAAATTAAGAAAACATTTTGGCAACTTTTTCAGCTTTTCTATGATTGGAGTAGTCATAAAAGCCCTCGCCAGATTTTACGCCTAATTTACCTGCCATAACCATGTTAACTAGTAAAGGGCAAGGTGCATATTTAGGGTTTTTATAACCTTTGTACAGCACATTTAAAATAGATAAACAAACATCTAAACCAATAAAATCTGCCAATTGTAAAGGTCCCATAGGGTGTGCCATACCTAACTTCATTACTGTATCAATTTCCTCTACACCAGCAACATTATTGTATAAAGTTTCTATAGATTCGTTTATCATTGGCATCAAAATTCTGTTAGCCACAAAACCAGGATAATCATTCACTTGTACAGGTGTTTTTTCTAATTTTTTAGAAAGTAACACAATTGTTTCCACCACTTCATTAGAAGTGTTGTAACCTTTAATAATTTCTACCAATTTCATTACCGGTACAGGATTCATAAAATGCATACCAATCACTTTTTCTGGCCTTTTTGTTACAGCAGCAATTTCTGTAATAGAAATAGAAGAAGTATTTGTGGCAAGAATTGTTTCTGTATTACAAATGGTATCTAGCTCTTTAAATATTTTAGTTTTTAAAGCTACATTTTCGGTAGCAGCTTCAACTACTAAATCAACATTTTTAACACCAGTTTCAATAGAGGTAAACCTAGTTATATTTTTTAAAGTTACTGTTTTTTCAGATTCAGAAATCTTTTGTTTAGTAACCATTCTGTCTAAATTTTTAGAAATAGTTGCCAATCCTGTTTTTAGAGAAGCCTTAGAAATATCAATTAAATTAACCTTATAATTAAATTGAGCAAATGTATGTGCTATTCCGTTACCCATTGTACCTGCTCCAATAACTGCTACATTTTTCATAATTTAAAGTTTAATTTTTATTTGGGTGCTCCTTAAAGGTCGGGCTTTTTATGTCAATTTTAATGCTTCTATTTATTGTTTCACTACAAAATAAACCCAAAATTAACATAAAAAGGATTTTCATTTCAATCCCTAACGCAATTACTTGCTAAATTTAATCTCTTTTAAATGAATTGACTGTCAATTAAAAACAGTCAATAATCATTTGAGCAACTTTTAAAGCTTCTGTACCTTGTCTTAAAGTTACTATTGGTTTTGTATTGGTATTAATAGCGTCTGCAAAAGTTTCTAATTCATCTAAAATAGCATTGTTGTTTTCTACAGCTGGATTTTCAAAATAAATTTGTTTTTTAACACCTTCTGCATTTTGTAAAATCATAGCAAATTCATCTGGATTTTCCGGAACATCTTTCATTCTTACAACTTCAGATTCTTTACTTAAAAAGTTAACAGAAATATATGCGTCTTTTTGAAAGAAACGAGATTTACGCATGTTTTTCATAGAAATTCTACTTGCAGTTAAGTTAGCAACACAACCGTTTTCGAACTCAATTCTTGCATTAGCAATATCCGGAGTATCAGAAATAACAGCAACACCACTTGCGTGTACATTTTTTACCTCAGAATTAACAACAGAAAGAATAATATCAATATCATGTATCATTAAATCTAATACAACAGGCACATCTGTACCCCTTGGATTAAATTCTGCCAATCTGTGGCATTCTATAAACATTGGGTTTTCAATCTTGTCTTTAATCGCTGTAAAAGCAGGGTTAAATCGTTCTACATGACCAACTTGACCCAAAACGTGATGTTGGCTAGCCAATGTTTTTATTGCTTCTGCTTGTATAACAGTTTTTGTAATTGGTTTTTCTACAAAAATATGACGCCCTTTTTCGATGGCTAATTTTGCACAATCAAAATGAGATAAAGTAGGTGTTACAATGTCTACAACTTCTACAGCATCTATTAAGGATTCTATAGAATCAAAAGAAGTATAACCAAATTCTTCTGCAACTTTTTTTGCATTTTCTTTAGAAGGATCAAAAAAACCAACTAACTGGTATTTTTCTGATTGTTTTAATAAACGTAAATGTATTTTTCCTAAGTGACCTGCACCTAACACTCCAACTTTAAGCATATATTGTATTTTACGTCTTTTTTATGAATCAAGAATAATAATTTAATTTTACCTAAATCTATTTTTTATTACTTGCTTTTATTGCAAAAAGTTCATTTTTAAGACATTGATTTATTTTTTCTGATTTAAAAATCAGCCAAAAACAAAGATACAATTTTATGCTTATTTATATGGATTTATTACTATTTTTAGGCTCCGTAAAACTTTAAAAATTGAGAGATACTTCTAAACACCAAGGTCTTAGAAATCAACTTGCTAATGTGTTAAAAGCAAAAGGAATTATTGATGAAAATGTATTGAATGCAGTACGTAAAATTCCTAGACATCTATTTATAGATAGTAGTTTTGAGTCTCATGCTTATCAAGATAAAGCATTTCCTATTGCAGCAGAACAAACAATTTCTATGCCTTACACAGTTGCTTTTCAGTCGCAAACTTTAGAGGTGAAAAATACAGATAAAGTTTTAGAAATAGGTACAGGTTCTGGTTACCAAACAGCAGTTTTGTTAGAACTAAAAGCAGAAGTATATTCTATAGAAAGACAAAGAGAATTGTTTAAAAAAACATCTCTTTTTTTACCAAAGTTAGGTTATAATCCTAAAAGATTTATTTTTGGTGATGGTTATAAAGGTTTGCCCGAACAAGCTCCTTTTGATAAAATTATTGTTACTGCTGGTGCACCTTATGTACCAAACCCATTGTTAGCACAATTAAAAATAGGAGGTAAATTATTAATACCTGTTGGCAATAAAAAACAAATAATGACACTATTTGTTAGAAAATCTGCTAAAGAATTTGAAAAACACGAATTAGGAGATTTTGCTTTTGTACCAATGTTAGAAGAAAAAAACTAAGAACCTTTTTTTATATTTCCTAAAGAACCATTTTTAGTAGGAGTCAATTCAAACGTAAATTCAGGTTGTAATTCTTCTACATTTCTATGAGAAACAAAAAGGATTGATGTGTTACTTTCTTTGGCTATTTTATTAATTAAACCGGCTACAATTGTAGTTCCTTTTTCATCTAAATTGGTTAAAGGTTCATCTAGAATTAATAAAGGCGGATGTTTAATCATTGCTCTTGCAATTAAAACCAATCTTTGTTTAGCAGTAGATAAATCTTGAAAAGAACTGTTTTTTAAATCTAATAAAAGCATCCATTCTTTAGCAACTTTTACTTGTAAGGTGGTGGGTGTTTGGTATAAACCAATACTATCAAAAAAGCCTGATATCAGCATTTGTTCTACAGATACTTTTCTTTTAAATAGTTCTAAAATAGAAGGACTAAAATATCCTATTTTCTCTTTAATTTCCCAAACACTTTCTCCAGAACCTTTTTTATTACCAAATAAATAAACTTCTTGTCCGTATGCTTTTACATTGTTACCATAAATCATTGATAAAATGGTTGTTTTACCAGAACCATTTGGGCCTATTAACTGCCAAAATACATTTTTATTTATGGTCCAATTTATATTGTTTAAAATACATTTTTCATCATAACTAACGTTTACATTTTGTAAGGATACTAGTTGATCTGATATATTTTTATAAAAAGTAATTGGTTTAGGTATTGTTCCGTTAAAAACAAAATTATTTTCTTTAAAAGTATATTCACCTAGAGGAGTATTAGCAATAATTTTATCATTTTTAATTTCTAAAATATGAGTTGCTACTGGTAAAATTTCATCCTTTCTATTAAAAATTTGAATAAGAGTTATAGAAGAAGATAGCTTAATCAGTAACTTTTCTAAATTAGATACAGAAGAAATATCTAAACTTTCAAACGGACTGTCTAAAATTAAAAAATCTGGTTTTTGTGTAATTAAATAATTTAATAAAGCCTTTTTTTGCTCTCCGCTAGACAAGGTTCTTATACTTCTATTTTCTTTAGTAGTTAAGGTGTTTTTATTGTATTTTTCTTCTTTGTCAATAAATTTTTCTAAAATACTATCAGAAAATAAAAGACCTTTTTTTGCAGTTAAATTAGGTAAAGAAGATGTGCCTTTTAAAAAACTTTCTACCAATTTAGTATTAGTAGAAAGTGCTTTTTTATTAATTACATAATGGGTATTCTCCATAGATTTTAAATAGTTTTATTGAACTCTTTCCCAATAAGCAGTTTTACCAATTAAAGCAAAACCTAAGTAGCCTCTAATTTTTAATTTATTAGGGTTTTCTAACTTAATGTAGCATTTATAAACTTTACCACTTCTGGGGTCAATAATTTTTCCTCCAGACCACTCATCACCATCTTTTTCTAAACCAGATAAAATGTTTAAGCCTAAAATTGGTTTGTCTTTATTTTCTCCTTCACACAAATTACAAATTGCTTTTTTTCTCTCAGGGTTTGTTATGTCTATAATTTTAGCAAAAGCAACACCTTCTTTTTTATAAACTTCTATAACAGAATCAACTTTACCTGTTTCTTCATTTCTAGAATTCCATTTCCCGAAAATGGTTTGTGCGTTTATAGAAATTGTAATTATAAATAGTAATGCTGTTAAAATTGTTTTTCTCATATTTTTAAAATTTAATTATTATAATTAGGGTAGTATTTTAAGCTTCAAAATCATTTCCCCATTTTCCTTGTACTCGTAAAACTTGTTCTATAATGTCTCTAACACAACCTTCTCCACCTTTTTTATCAGAAATGTATTTGGCAACACTTTGTATTTCTCTAACAGCATCGTTTGGGCAACAAGGTAAACCTACTTGTTCCATTACAGGATAATCAGGTAAATCATCACCCATATACATTATACATTCCGGATCTAAATTGTACTTTTCTACCAACTCATTGTATTGTTTTGTTTTATTATGTGCACCTAAATAAATATCTGAGATACCTAAATTGGCTAAACGAGTTCTAACACCTTCGTTTTTTCCACCAGAAATAATAAAGATATTTAAACCATTATTTAAAGCTGTTTTTAAGGCAAAACCATCTTTAACATTCATATGTCTAACCAATTCTCCATCTGGCATAATTGTTAACATTCCGTTTGTGAGAACACCATCAACATCAAAAATTAAAGTATTTATTTTAGGTAATAATTGTTTGTAACTAATTTCCATTTTGGATTGATTTTGTTAAAATTTTATAGATTTCTTGTTGTTCTGTACTTAATAACCCTAAGTGACTTTTTATTGTTTTTTCATCGTTTCTTATTGCCGGACCAGTTTGTGCTTCTTTTGGTGATAATGTTGCTATTTTAGATGCAGTTTCTTTTATTAAAGGTTGTAAAATATCAAAAGGAACTTTATTTTCTTTACAAATATCACTGCCAATTTTATACATGTGATTGGTAAAGTTGTTTACAAAAACAGCCGAAACGTGTAATGATTTTCTTTGTTTAGAATTTATTTCATAAATATTTTCACCAATAGATTTTGCTAATTTATTTAGTAGTTTTTGGTCTTCTAAATTGGTAGCTTCTAAACAAAAAGGAACCTTCTTAAAATCGACTTCTTTTCCTTTAGAAAAAGTTTGTAACATATAAAAAACACCTTTTCTATTTTTGTTTTTTAATTCGTCTATAGAACAAGCTCCAGAAGTATGAACAACTAAATTATTATTAACTTTAGCAGAAACTTCTGAAATAGCATCATCAGAAACAGCGATGATTGTTACATTTGCATCTGGTATATTTTCTAAGTTTCTAGAACTAATTTGTGTAACTTCAATAGTATCAGCTTTTAAAAAAACATCATGTAAATGCGAAGCAACATTTCCTTTTCCGATAAGTAAAACAGATATCATTTAACGAAGATATTGTTTTTTTTATTGGATTGCATAAGGATTTATTAAATTAGCAAACGTAAAATGATAGAAATGAAAAAATCAAAAAAAATAGGAATAAATACAACTTGCGTTCACGTTGGTGAGGTAAAAGACGAACAATTTAAAGGAGCAGTTTCTCCTATTTATCCTGCAACTTCTTATGCTTTTGATGGAGTAGATATAAAACGTTATCCACGTTATTTTAATACACCGAATCAAGAAATGTTACACAAAAAAATTGCAGCTTTAGAAAAAACTGAAGATGCTTTAATTTTTGGTTCTGGTATGGCAGCAATTTCTGCGGCATTATTTGCTTTTTTACAAAAAGGAGATCATGTGGTTATACAACAAGTAATTTATGGAGGAACTTATAATTTTATAGTCTCTGAGTTTGATAAATATGGAATAGAATACTCTTTTACCGAGTCTGATAAATTGGAAGATTTTAAACCTTTAATCAAACAAAATACAAAGATTTTATACATAGAAACACCTTCTAATCCGTTGTTAGGAATTACTGATATGAAAGCAATTGCTGCTTTGGTCAAAGAGTATAAAATTCTTACAATGATTGATAACACGTTTGCTTCTCCAATCAATCAAAACCCAACAGACTTTGGTATTGATATTATCTTACATTCTGCAACGAAATATATGGGAGGTCATTCTGATATTTCTGCAGGAGCAATTGCAGCATCAAAAGAGCATATTGAGCAAATTTGGAAAACAGCAATTAATTTTGGTGGAAATTTAAGTGATCAAACAGTTTGGTTGTTAGAAAGAAGTTTAAAAACATTGAATTTACGTGTAAAAGAACAGACTAAAAATGCGCAAAAAATGGCAGAATTTTTAGAAAGTAATATGGATATTGATACGGTTTATTATCCTGGTTTAAAAAGTCATCCACAATACAAATTAGCTAAAAAACAAATGAAAGGTTTTGGGGCAATGATGTCTTTTGAGTTATCAAGAGGTATTGATGCTATGAAATTTCAGAATAGTTTACAGTTGATAAAGCCTTCTATGAGTTTAGCAGGGTTAGAAAGTACAACGGTTAGCCCTGTACAAACAACGCATGCTTTGTTAAGTGAAGAAGAACGTTTGGCAAGAGGAATTAAAGAGGGGTTAATTCGTTTTTCTGTAGGTATAGAAGAACCAGAAGATCTAATAGAAGATATTTTACAAGCAATAGAAATAGCAAAGAATTAATTAAGATAACTATTAAAGAGTTTTGTTTTTTATGTAAGTAATTACAGAATAATAGACTCTTTAATACGAATAAATAATATAGAATATATGAAACTAGATATTTTAGCTTTTGGGGCGCATCCTGATGATATTGAGTTAAGTTGCGGAGCAACAATTGCCAAAGAAGTTTCCTTAGGAAAAAAAGTAGGAGTTATAGATTTAACAAGAGGAGAATTAGGAACCCGTGGTTCTGCTGAACTAAGAGATAAAGAAGCAGCAAAAGCAGCAGAAATTTTAGGCGTTAGTGTTAGAGAAAATTTAGCTTTTTCTGATGGATTTTTTATGAATGATAGAAAACATCAATTAGAGGTTATAAAAATGATACGTAAATACAAACCAGAAATTGTTTTATGTAATGCTATAGATGATAGACATATAGATCACCCAAAAGGTAGTAAATTAGTTTCTGATGCTTGTTTTTTAAGTGGTTTATTAAAGATTGAAACAGAAGTAGAAGGGAAGCAACAAGAAAAATGGAGACCAAAACAAGTATACCATTACATACAATGGAAAAATATTGAACCAGATTTTGTGGTAAATGTTACAGGTTTTATGGATCTTAAAATGAAATCTGTTTTAGCATATTCTTCTCAATTTTACAACCCTGATAGTAAGGAGCCAGAAACACCAATAACTAGCAAAAATTTTAACGAAAGTATAAATTATAGAGCAAAAGATTTAGGACGATTAATAGATGTTGATTTTGCAGAAGGCTTTACTACAGAACGTTACGTTGCAGTAGAAAATTTATCTAAATTAATTTAATTTTTTTCTTGCAAAATAAAAGAATGTGTGTATATTTGCACCCGCAATTATATGGTGGTTGTAGCTCAGTTGGTTAGAGTATCGGTTTGTGGTACCGAGTGTCGCGGGTTCGAATCCCGTCTTCCACCCAAAAGTAGAATCCTTCTCATTATGAGAAGGATTTTTTTGTGGAATTAATTTGAGAAAATAGTTTTAAATTGTTTTTAAAAAATCGATTACTTCTGCTTTTTTTCTTACAGAAACAGGTATGTTGCTATTATCATTTAATATAAGATAACCACCGTCTGCTTTTATAAACTCTTTAATTTGTGTTTTATTTATTAAATGACTTTGGTGTACTCTTAAAAAATTAAATTCTTTTAACATATCAGAATAATATTTAAGAGTTTTAGAGACTAAGATTTTAGATTTGTCCTTTAAATAAAATGTAGTGTAATTATTATCAGATTTACAACGAATAATATCTTCTATATTTACTACTATAATTTTGTCTTGTGTGTATAAAGAAATCCTTTTAAGATTATTTTCTGGATGCGTAACAGCTTGTTTTAAGATGTTTAATTGCTCTATCTGAGGTTCTATTTGTTGTTTTGCTTTTTCTATAGATTGTTTTAGATCTTCATTAGAATAAGGCTTTAAAATATAATCTATGGCAGCAAATTTAAATGCTCTTATTGCATAAGCATCACTTGCTGTTACAAATATAATTTTAGAGGTTAAGTTTGGAAATATCTCTAACAAATCAAAACCTGTTCCGTCTCCTAACATGATGTCTAAAAAAAGAATATCTGGTTGTTGTTTTTGTAATAATTTAGCAGCTTCTATTACGCTCTTTGCAGTTGCTATAATTTCAATTTCATTATGATTTTTAGAAATATCGTTTACCAACATTTCTAAAGCTAAAACATTATCTTCTACTACAACCGCTGTCATTTTATTCATGTTATAATTTTTCTTCTAATTCAAAAATGGTTATTTCCGGTCTTACGTTAAACCTAACTTGATATAAATTACCAAGCGCTCTATTAATATAAAGTGTTCTACCATCGTATAAATCAAATTCTCCAGCAGAATATCTTTTATTTTCTACAGGTAAAATAGGTGGGTTTAAAAAAGGAGGTTTTACTTGTCCTCCATGGGTATGACCAGACAAAATCCAACCTTTATAATTATTCCAAACATCTAAATCACAAACATCTGGGTTGTGGCATAAGACTATGTTTGCTTTATTTTCGTCATATTTATCCATAATTTTTTTGGGATAAAAATTAGAGCTCCAATAATCATCAATACCCATAATATTTAGTCCGCTAAAACTTATTTCGTCATTTCTAAGAATTTTAATACTTTCATTTTCTAAAATAGCAGATATTTTATCAGAAACATCCGTTTCATCCCAATTTAATCCGTAATCATGATTTCCTAAAACGCCAGCTGTTCCTAATTTTCCAGTAACGGCATGTTTAAAAACCTTTTCTAATTGGCCAAATTGTTCAGGCGTTTCATAAGAAGCAAAATCGCCTGTATAAACTACAAAATCAGGATTATAAAGACTTGCTTCTTTAAAAGAATCTATAATGTATTGATAATCAAATTTATTACCAACGTGTACATCACTAATTTGCATTAATGTTTTACCAATTAAACCTTTTGGTAAGTTTTTAATAGGCATTTTAACCTTAACAAATTCTAACCAAAAAGGTTCTACTTGCCAAGCATAAAGACCACCTAAAACACCTGCACCTAAAGAAGTATACACTGCTTTTTTTATAAATTTTCTTCTTTCCATATTGTTAATAATCTGTTTTTAAAGGTATTTTAAATGTAACTTTTGTACCAGTTACTTTACCTTTGTTTTTAATTTCTTCGATAGAAAATAAATTATATTTTGATAAATTTTGAATTCTTTCTTTTGTTACTTTTAAAGCAACCGATTTATGATTTGATTTTTCTTTTTTGGTTTGATTAAAACCAACTCCATTATCTTCTATTGTAAAGTGCAGGAATTTGTTTTTAACTTCAAACAAAAGTTTAATTTTTGGCTCTTTTGTGCTTAGTAAAAAAGCATGTTTTATACAGTTTTCTAGAAAAGGTTGTAACAACATTGGCGGAATTAAAATCTCTTCTGAATCGATATTGTTTAAAGAAGTTTCAAAACTATATTCAAAAGATTTAGCATTGATTTTTTGCTCTAAATCTAAATAATTTTTTAGCGTTTCAATTTCATCACGTAAACTAATTTCTTCTAAACGAGAGTTGTTTAAAACACTTCTTAAAAGTATAGAAAATTGAGAAACTGTTTTATTTAACTCGTTAGAATTACCAGCATTACCGAGGGCTTTTATTCCATTTAAAACATTAAAAATAAAATGAGGATTCATTTGTAATTGCAATGCTTTTTGTTCTAAACTCAACAAGTGATTTTTAAGTTTTAATTTGTCTATTTTTTGTTGATTTTTTTTCTTCAGTTTTCTAATGTATAAATCTACAATTCCAGCTAAAAGAAAGCATAAAATTACACCACATAAAAGGTAAAACCATATTTTTTGATAAATAGTAGTATCAATAAAAAAATGAAACGTTTTTGTACTAATATCTGTACTGTTTTTAAAACGAGATTCTACAGTAAATTGATATTTACCAGATTTTAAGTTGGCAAAATTTATCTGATTCGTTTTCTGCCAAGGAGAAAAATCTTTATTTAATTTATAACGGAATTCTATATTTTCTGAGTTGTTTATAGAAATTGCTTGCCATAAAAAAGATAAGTTATTTTCATTTGGTTGTAAGTTTAAAACCTTGTTGTAAGAATTTAGATTTATAGAGTTTAAGGGTACATAATTTACAGAAATATCAGCTAAAATTAGATTTGTTTTTTTAGGTAAATTGCTGTTTTTTTTGATATATAATTCATTTTCTGTTGCTAAAAAAATATTGCGTTCTGCATCTTCAAAAACAACATTTATAGTATTTGAGTTTAAAAAACTATTGTATTTGCTAATCCTTTTATCAAAAGTAAAATTAGTAATATCTAAAACATCAATTCCGTCATTTTTAGAAGCAACATATATTTTATTTTCAACTTTGGTAATATTAGTTATCTGATCTTTAAAATATTTATTAACAAGTCCATTTTCTTCGTTAAATTCTTCAATTTCACTATTATCTTTTAAAACAAAAAGAGTGTTGTTGAAACTTAAAAAAGAAGTGTAATTTCCTTTACTTATTTGTTTTATTTTTTTCGGATTAAATACATCATCAATTTGCCAAAGTCCGCTATTAGAACCAATAAAAAAATTGTTTTTTATAAATAGAATATCATTTATGGTAGAAAAATCTAATTTAGAAGTCGTTTTTAAAGGTTGTATAAGATTATTTTTAAAATAAAATATTCCTTGGTTTGTACCTACAAGAATTTTATTCTGATGATTATAAATAGTGTAAACTTCTTTTGCATCAAAACTTTTTAATTGATTGGCTGTTTTAAGAAAAAGACTTTTGTTTTTACCAATAAAAATTGAATCACCTTTACAGAAAAGAGTATTAATTTTAGAAGAAAAATTATCTGTGTTTAAACTAAAATCTACAATAGATTTTCCATTGTATTTTAATAAACCTTTGTTGGTTGCTAGCCAAATATTGTTAAATGTATCTTGTGTTATTTCTTTAATTTGATAATTACTAAAGTCATTATAAGCCTTTATTTTTTCGAAGTTATTTTCTTGAGCATGCGCAGAAAATATCGATAGAAATAAAAGAAACGAAAGATAATTTATAATTAAGGTTTTTAAAAACTTAGCCATCTTTACAAAATTACTAATTAAAACGTCATTACACTATTTTAAATTTTGTGTAATGACGTTGGTTAAACTACTTTCTCTTTTTCAATTTATTTTAAAGCATATAAACGCTTGTTGTTTGTATTTGGTTTAATGTGCTGTAACTCTCCGTAAGGTCTTACCAAAGGTTTAAGAACACATAAACCAGTGGTTCTACCTTTAATAATTAAAGTGCTGTTTTTAGAACTAGCTCTCCATCTAAATTTATCTAAAGGGATGTTGTACTGATTAATTTCTGCTATTAACTCTTCGTCTAATTTAATCCATTCTATTATTTCTTTTTCAGATGTAAAAATTGGCATTTCATTATCTGTATGGTGGTAATCAAATTCCCATTTAACAGGTATAGAAAATTGTTCTGTATAAGCTTCTCCTATGTATCTTTCTTCATTATTATTTAAAGCTTCATACCAATTTATTTCTTTTTCTTCTGGATATTTTCTAGCAATTTCTTTAGATAAATCTGTTTTTCCTGGTGATTTTGAAGTTGGATAAAAAACATAATAAGGTTCTGCTAAATAATGATCAGAAAATTTACCACCAAATATGGTGTGATATGGAGATGCAATTACATTAGGCACAATTTCTGTGGAAAAAGCTTCTTTTAGTGTTTTTAAAAGCTCTTTATTTTCTATTAAACCAGATGCATGAAATACGATTTTTGTATTTGTATCTATAATATTTTTAAGCGTAGGTAATGCTCCGTTGTTTATACTTTCCTTTAATGTTTTACTTGTTATATCATCGCCTCTAACAATTGTTTCTAAATTCATCCCTTTATAAGGATTACTTTGGTTTACAATATGTACTTCTCCGTAAGGAATTCTATTTGCGTTTTCATTCATCCAAAGAATAATTTCTTCTAAAGAATATTGTCCGTCTATAACTTTTAAACCTTTTTCTTGAAAATAAGTTCTGGCATTAGAGTAAAAGGTTTCGTTTCCTTTATCAAAACCAGCAATAAATACAATAGGATTTCTTGATGTTGTTTTAGAATTTTCCTTTTTTTCTACAGAAGTATTAGTTGCAATAACTACTTCTTTTTTTACTTTATTTGTTTTGTTGTTATCACAACTAATAAATGGGCTACTTAATGCAATTAAACTTGCCGCGAATACTGATTTTTTTAAGATTGTTCTCATAATTTCTACTTTTTTAAATGTTAATACACAGTAAAAGTAGAGTAGAAGTAAAGCTAAATATTGCGGTTATTAGAATTCGTGAAAGAACAATTAGAATTCGTACTTTAATTTAAAATCAAAGTATAATCAATATCAGAAGTAGTAATAATAGTTTTGGCTTTTACTTTTTTAAGATCTAATAAAATTTTTAGTTCTTCTATTTCATGATAATTAAAAACTAAAATTAAATTTTTATGAAATGTAGCAATTGGTATTTTTCTTTTTTGTGTGGTAGAAGAATTAAAAGTTAACCAATACTCTACATCTATTTTAGCAAGATATTCTTTAAATTGAAATAGTTGTTCTTTACTAAATTGAAAAAATATATTATTATAGATAAGGTTGTAAACTTTACAATTATTACAGATTGAAAGTTCTCCGTTTTTTACTCTTGATATTATTTTAGAATTTTCGCTCATAATTTTATTATTTAATAACAATCGCTTTTAATTTGGTATTTTTCTATAAATTTATCTACGGGAGAATTAAGATATTCTTCTGTAATTTTATTTAACGTTATTAAAACACCATTATACATGCTTAGAGAGCCACAAATCATAATATGATTTCCGTCTTTTAATGTATTTGCAATTAATTTAGGTTTCTTTAAAATAATATCCTGAACGTAAATTTTATCTTTTTGTTCTTGCGATAAAGCTGTGTAAAAAGAAGTTAGTGTTTTGTTTTTTATCGATAAATCTATATTTTTTTTATAAAGTTCTAGAGAGTCTTTTGTTCTTCCTCCCCAAAATAAATGAACTTTTGTTTTTGGTCTTTTTGTATGAATCATTCCTAAAAAAGGAGCAACTCCAGTTCCGTTTGCAATTAAAATAACTTCTTTTGATTTTTTAGGAAAATGAAATTTTTCGTTTTTTTGGATACTTGCAACTATTTTATCATTAACATTACAATTATTTAAAAAATTAGAGCAAAAGCCAAATTCATGTTTTTTAACACTTAATAAAACGGAATTATTAACTCTAGCAATAGAGTATAAACGGTTTCTGGTTTCATCTTTAGGGATGATAGATAGTAAATCTCCCGATACAAATTTTGTTTTTCTAATTGATTTTAATTCAATTAAAAAAGTATCATCTATATTATTTTCTGTTTTGTTTAAAATGGTAAATATTTGTTGTTTTTCTTTTGTTTTTTTTATGTCTTCTTTGTTAATTTTTAAATCTATTTGATTTAAAGAATTCCATTCTAAAAGCCATTTTTCGAAATCTGTAAAAGATTGATTATTTACTTTGTAAAGAGGTAAAATAGAGTTGAAGTTATCTTGTAATTGTAAACTCGCTTGAACCTGAATAGCAAATTTGCAATACTCTTTGTATTCTTTAGAGCCAAAGCCTACAACAGAAAAATTTATTGATTTATATTGTTTAGTTTCACTTGTTTTTTTGATGAATTTAGTAGCATTTATTGGCGCATCTCCTTCACCATAAGTTGCTGTAAAAACGATGATTTTTTCTGCGTTTTTATATGTCGTGTAGCTGTTTAAGTCTGATATAAAAGCAGTTTTTTTGGCAGATATTAAAGCTTTGTAAAAAGTGTTTGCAAAGTTTAAAGTACTTCCGGTTTCCGAACCAACAAGAATTATATATTCTGCTTCATCTTTTGTGAATTTGTTTTTTATTTTAGATTTTTTTTGAATTCTTTTTAAAGTCATGGCAAAGCCAGAAAAAATAAAAAATAAAATAGCAAAACAAGCTAAAAGTAAAATAAAAGACCATAAAAAAGAACCTTTACCAGTATGGAGTAATAAGCTATAATAAGAACCTAAAGTAAATAAGCTTTCCTCTTTTTTAGTAATAATCTGTCCTGTAAATTGATGAACAGCAATTTCTTTATCAACTAGTTTTATGTAATAATAATCTTCTTCATCTTTAGAAAAAGGAAACTCTATTTTTTGAATCTCAGATAATTTTGTAGATTTAAATATATCAAAACTAGTACTTGTATTTAAAATGTTGTTTTCTAATGCAATTTCTACATGTTTACTTTTGTCTTTAGGTAATAAAGAAAACTTTTCTAAAGATAAATAAACACCTGTTAATGTAATAATTATTATCGGTATTAGAGTATATCTACCAAGAATGATATGGTAATATTGATTAAAATCTTCTTTTATAATTTTAGAGAAGAACTTAGAATAACCACCTTGTCTTTTTGCGATTAAAACAATACCAGTTATAGCAATTAAAAATAATAAAAATGACACAAAACCTATAATAAACCTTCCTGTAGATTTTAAAAATAAAGAACGATGTAAGTTTGTAGCAAACTCAAAAATTGGTTTTTTTTCTAAAATATCTCCAACTTTTTTTCCTGTTTTTGGGTTTATGTAAAATGTATCACTTTTTCCGTTTTTTAAAATAACATCTGACGAAACAAAATTATTTTCATCAACTTCTATAGTGATAATTTCATCATATTCTTGCTGTAAAGTTTTAATAGTTTCTGCAACAGAAATAGTACTAATATCTACAATATTATAAGGGTTTGTTTTATCAGCAATAGGCTCAAAAGCTAGTATAATACCAGTTATTGAAGCTAAAATAATAAATAAGGCAGAAGATATAGCCAGGGTTAAGTGGCTATACCTCCAAATAGATATGGTCATTTTTTTATGCTTATTTTGGCATCATTCTTACATAACGAATAAATCCTTTTCCTTCTATTTTAGATTTTACGTTTTCTGATGTCAACTCAAATTCCACATCATCTTTATGATATTCTTGGTTTTCTACAGCAGTTTCAAAACGGATTTTGTAACCTTTATCTAATTTATTGTTATCAATTCTAATAACACTAATAGATCGTTGACCACCACTAATTGTTGCACCTGTAATTGCATCTATATCAGCTCTTTTTTTACCTTGAAAATCCCACCATTCTGTAATGTCAAAATACCATTCATCATCATCACCTTGTACATATAAAGTTTCTTCGTATTCTCCTTCTGGGTTTAATAATGAAATTACAACATAGGCTCCTTCACCTGTGTAATTTGTCATTTGAATCATACATTTATATGGAGCACTTTCACTGTATTTTTTAAAACTGAACAAAGCAGTTATCATTAATAAAAAAGCAGGAATTATAAGTAATATTTTTTTAGTTTTCATTGTCTTTTATTTTAAAAAGTTGATGCTTTCTTTTTTTAATAATTCGTTTTCAGAAGCTAAATCATAAACAGTTTCATCAAAGTCTGTTTTTACATTTTTATCTGCACCAACACTTAATAAATATTTAATGATTTTGTTGTCTTTAGCTTTCATCGCAGCAATTTGTAAAGCGGTTAAATCTTCTTTATTTTTAGTGTTTACATCAATTTTATATACAGCTAATCTTTTTAATAAAGCTAAATTGTTTTCTTCTGCAGCAATATGCATTAATGTGTTACCAGAGTTTTGGCGTTTATTTATAACCAATCCGTTTTTTTCTAAAACTTGTAATTTAGTTTCAAAAGCATTTGGTTTGTTTTCTTGACCACGACCTTTTCTTCTAGAACTAAAATTCTTAATTAAGTAGTAAGAAAGTGTGTTACCATCATTATCTAAAGTATTAACATCTGCACCTTTTTCAATTAAAAAGTTAATTACATCTACAGAGTTTCCTTCTACAGCATTTGTTAAAGCCGTTGCTCCTTTTTTGTTCTTTTGGTTAATATCTTTAACCTCTTTAGATAAAAAAGTAACCACTTTTAAAGGGGCACTACTTGCTGCAATTGTAAAAGGAGAATTACCTTCTTTGTCTTGTAAATTTACATCAACGCCTTTTTCTATAAAGTATTTATAAATAGCAATGTCTTTATTATTTCTAGCAATAAGGTGTAATGGATTTTTACCTTCTTCATTAACTATATTTGGGTTTACTCCAATTTTTTCTAAAAACTGATAAGTTTCTAAAGTGTTTTGTTTTCTTCTACCTCCTTGGCTAGCTAATAACATAGCATTGTTTCCTTTATCGATTCCTTTAGATACAAGTAATGATAAGAACTCTTTGTTACCACCTTTAGCAGCATATTCAAAAAATCCGTTACCATAATTGTCTTTATTGTTTATAGAAACACCTTTAGTTGTTAAGAAATCTACCAATGTAAAATCTTTTAAATGAGGAGCAACTAATAAAAGAGCATTTGCTCCATCATGATTTTTTTCTTTAGTAATATCTGCACCGATTTCGAAACTATATTTGTAAAAATCTATATCAGTTACACCAGAATTTGCAGCAAAAGTCATAAAAGTAAAACCATGTGTACCCAATACCTTTGTATTTACACCTTTAGCAACTAAGAATTTCATTACTTCTAAATTGTTTGTGTAAGCAGCCCAATGTAAATAAGATCTACCATCGTGTGTTGGTCTATTTACATCATTATTTTTAGTAATTAAATATTTAATTACATCATTATCTGCTTTTGCATTTATAGCGTATACAATGGCATCAAAAGCATTACTGGTAGATTCTGTTACATCGTTTCCTTCTGCTATTTTTTGATCTACCATTGTAATTGTTGGGTTAGAAGACCAAAAATCTCTTTCAAGAAAAATGTTCTTTTTTTGTGCAATAGTACTAATACTAATAAATGCCAATAAGATTGTGATTTTATTTAAATATTTCATGGTTTATTTTTTTACAAATGATTCGATTATTGGGTTAATTTCTTTTTCTTCTACTATTTCATCAGAAAATAAATGTTTGTATAAAGCTTTGTTATCTACTTTTTTCTCAAGAGATAAGTTTTTGCTTCTACCATAAACTTCATTCCATTTATTTCTAACCAATTGCCATTTATCTGCATTAGATTTCCACCAATCTGCTGCGGCTTTACATCTGCTATCATCTACTTTTACGTAAGTATTGTATCCTTTTTCTTTGGCTAAAACAAAGTCTTCTTTACCTGTTTTACGAACAACTTTACTATTGTCTTGGTCATGAACCCAACCAGCATCAGTTATTTCGTGTCTATTAGTTCTTAAAGTAATATTATAATCACTTCTTTTTGTGTATTCTCTTCTTGGTAAAGGAGCTGTAGTTGTGTTTTCCCAATAGTTTTTTCCATCAACATGTACCCAAGTTCCAGAACCTTCGTAACGAGGACTATCATCTACTTGATAAACCTTTTGAGTCCATTGTCCTTTAACTTCTTTTTTATCTTTTTGTTCAAAAGTCCAGTTGTTATCACCGTTAAACATATAAAAGTCTGTGTTTTCAAACAACCAATCTTGTCTCCAATGTTTAATAATCATTGGTTCTGCAGGATTACCAACTTGTAATAAATGTTGAATTGATATTTTGTTATTATCATCTTCAACTAAACCAGCCCATTCTAAACCTTTATCAACCTTTGTTTTTGATGGTTTATAAGTAGAATCTTTACTATAATTAAAAGTTTCTGCAAAATTGAAAGTAACTTCAAAACACCCGCACATTTCTTTTATGGCATTTTGATCTTTTGTCTTTTTGCTTTGTGCATTTATTGTAATTGATATTGCAAACAATAAGCAGAAAAATAATAATTTATTCATTTTAGAAGTTTTTTAAAATTCCTGACAAAAATATAAAATTTATTTAGATTGAATCAAAATAAGATATATATTTGTCGAAAATTATTAAGAATGTTTCTAAATAAAGAATTTGCATTATTATTTTTATTTTCAACAATTACTGTTTTGGGTCAAGAGCAAAAAAAGGACTCTACAAGAGTTACTGTTTTAGATGAAGTAGTAGTTACTGGCCAATATAATGCACAGTCTATAAAAAAATCTGTACATAATGTAACAGTTATTAAAAGAGAACAAATAGAAAATCAGGCAGCAAATAATTTAGCAGATTTATTAAACTTTAATTTAAACTTAAACATTATACCTAATTCTCAAACAGGTAAGTCTACCATTTCTTTTTTCGGTTTAGATGCACAGTATTTTAATATTCTGGCAGATAATATTCCTATTGTTAGTGATAATGGTTTAGGTAATAATATAGATTTAACTCAAATTAATTTAGATGATATAGAACGAATAGAAATTGTAGAAGGTTCTATGGGAGTAGAGTATGGAGCTAACGCTGTTTCTGGTGTAATTAATATTATCACTAAAAAAAATATAGATAATAAATGGCGTATTAATGCATCTTTACAAGAAGAAACGGTAAGTGATGAATATGCTTTTTTTGATAAAGGAAGGCATATACAAACATTTAATATTGCAAATAATATAAACAGTAATTGGTTTGCAAGAATGGGTGTAAATAGAAATGATTTTGCTGGTTTTTATAATGATAAGCAAGGTGGAGATTATTATGAAAACGATGGTTTAAGAGGTTTTGATTGGTTACCTAAAGAACAATTATCAACCACAGGTTTGTTACAATATGAAAAAAAGAATTTTAAACTTTTTTACAAGTTTGAATATTTTAATGAAGTTTTAAATTATTTTGATGCTGCTGTTAGAGCAAACATAGATACGCAAGCACAAACAAGTACCCCGTCTGCAACAGACAAAATTTATACAACCAATAGGTTTATTAATAACGTAAATTTATCAGGGAAATTAAATAAAGGAGCAATTTATAATGCTGTTTTTTCTTACCAAGAACAAAAAAGGAACTTAAACGAGTTTAATTATTACATTCTAAGCAAAGAAAGAAGTAATGAAACAGATGAAGTTTATCAATCTAGTAAAATTTTCTTTTCTAAAGGAAGTATAAATAATCTTGTAAAAAGTGATTTTTATAACTTTCAATTAGGTTATGAAACTAGATTTATAGAAGGATTTGATACCCAGGCTTCTGGAGATGTAACCCAGCAAGATAAAACACAAAAACAAAATAATTATGCTTTTTATGGTTCTTCAGAACTTCGATTTTCTGATGTTTTTACATTAAGACCTGGAGTTAGGTATGAATATAATTCTTTGTTTAAATCTAAAGTATTGGCTTCTTTAAGCACTCGATACTTATTAAAAAACGGCTTTGAATTGCGTGGTAATATTGGTACATCTTATAGAACACCAAATTTCGAAGAATTGTATTATTATTTTGTAGACTCAAACCATGATGTTAGAGGTAATGAAAACTTAAACCCAGAAAATGGTTATACAGCTTTTATAAATCTTAAAAAAAGAAGTTGGATAAAAGATTTGTCTCTTTTAAATACTTTAAAATTTAGTTATGTAGATGTTGTAGATAAAATTGATTTGGCAATTGTAAATCCTACTCCGTTACAATATCAATATATAAATATAGATGCTTATAAACTTTGGGGAATTACATCAGAAAATAGTATTAAAAAACAAAATTGGACATTTAATTTAGGTGCTACTTTACAAGGTATTTCTAGAATAGCAAATAACGAGATAAATGCAGAAAATGATTTTTTATATTCTTTTCAGTTAAATACAAGTGCTACATATAACATAAAAAAATGGCAAACGGCATTAACAATATTATTAAAGCATAATGGTAAACAACAAAATTACATTGCATCAGAAATAGATACAGATGGTAATTCTGTTTTTACAAAATCTACAACTAATTCATATAATTGGTTAGATGCTTCCATTAAAAAATCATTTTTTAACAATAAAATTCAGGCAACCTTGGGCGGAAGAAATTTGTTTGACGTTACTAACGTAAGTGTTAGTAATGCCAATTCAGAAGGTGTTCATGCATCAGACAACAGTGCTCTTCTATTAGGCTATGGTCGCTCTTATTACTTAAAACTATTATATAACCTTAATTTTTAATTTAATCATGACTAACAAATTTTTAACTTTTATTTTATTAGCCACAGTATTTTCTTTTGTGAGCTGTAATGATGATGATTCTCCTACAGAACCAATAGTGGTCGTAATAGATGGAGCAGCAATTGCACCGGAAGTTGGTGGACCAAACGAACCTAATCAAGTATATGTAGATTTAAGTACAAATACTACAACAGCTGTAAAAAGAGATTCTTGGGATTTAGGTTTTTATACAGGAAATGAATTTAGAGTAACTTTAAACGGATCACTTTATATGGCAGTTGGTCAATTATCTAGTACAGATATAGATAATGTAAGCTCTACAACAGAAGAAGTTTTAGAATTACAACCAAAAGTTGCTGTTGGTACTTTTGATGCTACAAATACAATTTATGTAGATGCTCCAGAAGGAACAATAACTGAAACAGCAATTGCAGAAATTTCTGATACAGATTCAAATAATAACGTGTATTTATTAAACCTAGGATATGAAGTAGGTACAGAAAATCCTGCTACCGGAAGTGTTGCAGTTACAGGTGATTCTAGAGGTTGGAAAAAAATAAGAATTTTAAAAGATGGATCTGATTATGTGTTACAATATGCAGATTTAGATGATACTACTCATACAGAAGTAACAATAACTAAAAATACAGATTATAATTTTACTTTTTTCAGCTTTAATACAGAAACAGAAACTTTAGTGCAGCCAGAAAAATCTTCTTGGGATTTAAATTTTACAGTTTTTACTAATGAAATAACTGGTTATGGTTCTTATGGATATTCTGATTTTATAACGAACAATACCAAAGCAAATGCACAAGTTTATATGATAGATACAGAGGTTGATGCTTATACTTATGACACTTTTACACTTACAGATGTTGCTACATCTAATTTTACAACAGATCAACGTAGTATTGGGAATAGCTGGAGAAATGGAGGAGGACCAGGTAGTTTACCTTCTTTAAAAGATAATGTATTTTATGTAGTAAATGATACAGATGGTAACTTATATAAATTACAATTCTTAGCATTAACAAATGCTGATGGAGAACGTGGTTACCCAGAATTTATCTATAGTTTGTTAGAATAGAAACAAGCTATATTTGTTTTGTTTAATTTTAGTGAATTTGAAAAGTCATTTAAGTTTTACTTAAATGGCTTTTTATTTTTCAATTTTATTGTAATGTACCACTTTTGTTAAACCTTCTTTATTTGGATTTTTTGCAAAAGACCTTAAAAAATTATCGGTATATTCAATTACCCTATCCTCAGGGTAAAATAATACTTTATTTACTTTTGCAGCCCATTCATTACAAAAAACAATAGTTGTATTATCATTTTTTCTATAATATTCATTCATGTATTTAGGTAACTTTTCTTTTAATTCATCATTTATTTCTATATAATAATATTTTAAATCAGCAGTAAAAAAATGGAAAGATAATAAGTTGTCATAAAAACCATTTATACTATTAGCAAAAGGAAAAATAATTGTAAATGTTAGCATAATTAACTTTTGTTTGTTAAAATATTTTAGAAAAAAATCAAAAGGACTGGATGTTTTTAATGTCCAAAACAAAATTATAACACTTAATATATTTTGAAAATTCCATGGTACTACATTATATCCATAACCTAAATAAAATAATAAAAAAGTAATTATAGAGTGCATTAACAGGATAAAAAGAACTCCAAATTTTCTTGTTTTATTAAATAATAATAAAACACCCATTATTGCTTCTAACCAAGGTACAGCATAAGTAAAACCTACCAAAAACCATTGAGGTAAAAAACTAAAATGTTTGTTTAAAGCACGTAACCAGATTACATAAAAATCAGCATTAATTTTTTGTATTCCACTCCAAAAGTAAGTCGCAAAAAAAATTAGAATTATTACATAAAGTATTTTTTTAGGATTTGTATTTTTATTAAAAATTTCTATAGCTAAAATGGTTAAAAAACTTTGATAAAAATAGGGTTGTAGTCTATTTTGGTCAATTAATGCTAAAAAAATATAAAACAGAATAATTGTCCAACCTAGCCATGTTTTATTCTTAAAAATGTAGATAACTTGTATTAGAAAAAATCCAACAGCTAATATATAATCTAAAGGATATTGTAATACTGGTAACCAATTATATAACGGAACTGTAGGAAAATTTTTGGTAGAAACCCATAATTTTGGTGCATACAACATCAAAATTAAAACAGGAATAATGGCTATTATTCTTATCCAATTTATTTTTTGTCTGTCTGTTAGGTTTGTTATCATTTTTATCTTGTGTTTGTAAACAAGTTAAGCATTATACCTTAAAAAAATCAAGATAAGTTCTATGTTACAGCTCTTTTTTGCTTTATTTAGATAAAATAAGTGAGTATTTAAACTAGCAAATACCTTCTAAAAAACTAATTTTTCTGCCAAATATTTAGCAGTATAAGATTTTTTATTTTTCGCTAAATCTTCTGGAGTTCCTTCAAAAATTAAATTACCACCATTTTTACCACCATCTAAACCTAAATCTATAATATAATCGGCACATTTAATTAATTCTATATTGTGCTCAATGACAATAATAGAATGCCCTCGCTCAATTAAAGCGGTAAAAGAAGCTAATAATTTCTTAATATCATGAAAATGTAAACCTGTTGTTGGTTCATCAAAAATAAATAAAGCTTTGTCTTTGGTGTTTCCTTTTACTAAAAATGACGCTAGTTTTATACGTTGTGCTTCTCCACCAGAAAGGGTAGAGGAAGATTGTCCTAAAGTTACATAACCCAAACCAACATCTTGTAAAGGTTTTAATTTATTGGCAATTTTAGGAACCAAATTTTCAGAGAAAAAAGCAACCGCATCATCAATGGTTAGGTTTAAAATATCGTCAATAGATTTTCCATCAAACTTTACTTCTAAAACTTCTTTTTTAAATCGTTTTCCGTTACAAACATCACACTCTAAATGCACATCTGCCATAAATTGCATTTCTATGGTAACTTCTCCTTCACCTTTACAAACCTCACAACGACCGCCTTCTACATTAAAAGAAAAGTGTTTTGGTTTGTAGTTTCTGATAGATGATAATTTTTGATTAGAAAACAAAGCTCTAATATCATCATATGCTTTAATATACGTTACCGGATTTGAGCGAGAAGAACGCCCAATAGGATTTTGATCGATAAATTCTACATGTTTTAAAGTGTCAAAATCGCCTTTTACTTCTGTATGTTGACCAATTTTTTCTCCGTGACCAATTAGTTTTTTTTGCATCGTTGGATACAAAATATTTTTAACTAGTGTACTTTTTCCAGAACCCGAAACTCCCGTAATTACAGATAAACAATTTAGCGGAAACGTAACATCTACATTTTTTAAATTGTTTTCTCTTGCACCAATAATCTGAATTTTATTTTTTGAGGTTCTACGTTTTGTAGGAACTTCTATTTTTAACTCCTCGTTTAAATATTTTGCGGTTAAAGAATCAGATTGTAAGATTTCTTCAAAATTACCTTCTGCAACTACATTTCCACCATAAGTTCCAGCTTCTGGACCAATATCAATAATATAATCGGCCTCTTTCATAATATCTTCATCATGTTCTACCACAACAACTGTGTTGCCTAAATCTCGTAAATCTTTTAAAACTCCAATTAAACGTTCTGTGTCTTTTGGATGCAAGCCAATACTTGGTTCATCTAAAATATACATAGATCCAACTAAAGAACTACCCAAAGAAGTTGCTAAATTTATACGCTGACTTTCTCCTCCAGAAAGTGTGTTAGACGTTCTGTTGATGGTTAAATAAGACAAGCCAACATCCGTTAAAAATTGCAAACGATTATTAATTTCAGTTAACAAACGTTTCCCTATTTTTTCTTCGTATTTGTCAAGTTTAATGTTTTTAAAAAATACAGCTAGTTCATCTAACGGAAGTGTTACTAAGTCAGAAATTGTTTTCTCATTTATCTTCACAAAATTAGTTTCGTGTCTTAAACGTTTTCCGTTACAAGAAGTACATTTTGTTTTTCCACGATAGCGAGAAAGCATGACTCTGTTTTGTATTTTATAACTTTTTTCTTCTAAAACTTTAAAGAAGTGATGAATTCCGTTAAAAGATTTGTTTCCGTTCCAAACCAATTCTTTTTGTGCTTCAGTAAGTTCAAACCAAGGTTTATGAATAGGAATATCAAATTGATATGCAACCGCAATTAAATCTTCTTTATAATGAATGTAAGATGGTGTTTTAAAAGGGAAAATACAATCATCATAGATAGATAAACCTGTATTAGGAATTACTAAATCGTCATCAATACCAATTACATTTCCGTAACCTTCGCAAGTTGGGCAAGCTCCGTAAGGATTGTTAAAACTGAACAAATGAGTGTTTGGTTCAAGAAAAGACATTCCGTCTAAATCGAATTTATTACTAAATTCAGAAACTTTATTATCAGCTAAATTTTGGATGAAACAAATGCCTTTTCCTTCAAAAAAAGCAGTTTGTATAGCGTCTGCTAAACGATTGTAAAAATCTTCATCATCTTTGGTGATGATTCTATCAACTACTAAATATAAAGTTTCATCTTTATAATCCGCTTGCGGAAACTCAGAAATTCTGTAAACTTTATCATTCCATTTTAGACGTGCATAACCTTGCTGTTCTAAAACCTGTAAAACGGTTTTTAAATCGCGATTTTCATCAATAGAAATTGGAGCAAGTAAAAGCAATTTAGATCTTTCATCAAACTCTTTTATAAAGTTTACTACATCCGAAACCGTATCTTTTTTTACTTCTTTGCCAGAAATAGGTGAGTAGGTTTTACCAATTCTTGCGTATAATAATTTTATATAATCGTAAATTTCTGTACTTGTACCAACTGTAGAACGTGGGTTTGTAGAGTTTACTTTTTGCTCAATAGCAATTGCTGGTGCAATCCCTTTTATATAATCTACTTTAGGCTTGTGTAATTTTCCTAAAAACTGACGCGCATAAGAACTTAAACTTTCTACATAACGCCTTTGTCCTTCTGCATATAAGGTGTCAAAAGCCAAAGAAGACTTTCCAGAGCCAGAAAGTCCGGTTATAACAACCAGTTTATTTCTAGGTATTACCACATCAATGTTTTTTAAATTGTGCAGTTTAGCACCTTTAATAATGATGTTTTCTTTAGGGTTTATAGTAGATAAGTCTGTCTTCATTAATGAAAAATATAAGCTATAAAAATACCAATATTTTAATCGAATTTAAAATAAATCTTAATTAAATATATTAAAATATTTGTGGTTTCAAAAAATAATAATGATATTTGGTATTCATAAGCACCACAAAATTAGAGGCCTATACTAGAAAACTACTTTTAAATTATTGATTTAATATTTAATTCGAAGAGCAATTTGTTCTTTAAAAAGTAGTTATGATGAAAAAACACTCAATTACAGATAGTACTTTAGTAAGTAATTTTATTAGAGGAGAAGAGGCCGCCTTAGAAGTTTTAATAAAAAGACACCAACAAAGATTATTTAGCTTTATCTATAGTAAGGTACAGGATAGAGATATTACAGAAGATATTTTTCAAGATACTTTTATAAAAGTTATTAGAACTTTAAAGAAAGGAAATTATAATGAAGAAGGTAAGTTTTTACCTTGGGTTATGAGGATATCTCATAATTTGGTAATAGATCATTTTAGAAAAACGAATAGAATGCCATCTTTTAAAAATACAGATGAGTTTGATATTTTTTCTGTGTTGGGTGATGGTAGCTTAAATGCAGAAAAGCAAATTATACAAGATCAAATATATAATGATGTTAGAGGACTTGTAAATGAGTTGCCAGAAGAGCAAAAAGATGTATTGGTAATGCGTATGTATAAAGATATGAGCTTTAAAGAAATTAGCGAAAACACAGGTGTTAGTATTAATACTGCATTGGGTAGAATGCGCTATGCTTTAATTAATATGCGTAAATTAATAGAAAAACATAAAATAATTTTAGTAAATTAACAATAATGTAAAAAATGCATCGTTACTACTTTATAACCAAGTTATTAAATAGTACATATGATGCAAATTTACTCAAATAAGTCATCTGGTTTTCAGATGCAACCTAAACAAGAAACAGTTCAATTTTTGATTGATTTTTCCAAATCGCTAACTTTTGTGAAATTGAAATCAAAAAACCTCATTGAATTGAATTTGAATTAAGAGAGGAAAAGCTTCAACCAAGGTTGAAGCTTTTTTTATATGTAATAATTAAAAATAAATTATTTTATAGGTATTTTAATTTCGTATAACTTTCTACTTTTATTATTTAGCTTATTTTCTCTTAACCATGAGTTGTGGAGTTTTAATTCTTTGTAAGTAAGTCCAAATGTTTTAGCAAAAGAAGCAATATTAGCAATTGCAGTATCTACTTTAATAGTTCTTGTTTTAGGTAAAGTGTACAAATCATCTTCATCAAATACAAAACCATATTTTTTTGGATTAGAAATAACTTCTTTTAAAGCAATAATTCTAAAAACATATCTTTCTGTTTCATTAGATAATAGAGCATCATAGTAACTGTTTACTTGTTGAGTTTTTAGTCTTCTGCTTACACCATAATTTCCTGCATTATAAGCAGCAGCAGCTAAGGTCCAAGAACCAAAACGCTCTTTAGATTTCTTTAAATATTCTGCGGCTACTTTTGTAGATTTTTCTATGTTGTAACGTTCATCTACATTACTATTTATTTCTAAACCATATTCTTTACCTGTAGCTTTCATAAAATGCCACATACCTGCAGCACCTGCAGAAGAAGTTTCATCTATAAAAGCACTTTCTGCCAACGCTAAAAATTTAAAATCATCTGGTAAACCATATTTTTTAAGTAAAGGTTCTAAAATAGGAAAATATTTATTTGCCCTTTTTATTAATAACAGACCATTAGATTGCCAATAAGTATTTACTAAAAGTTCTCTATCCATCCTTTCTTTAATGTTAGGGTTTTCTAATGGAACTCTTTCTCCGGCAAGATTTAAATTTGTTGGCAATTTTAAAGCCTTAATTCTGTATGTTTTATCTGTACTTGTTTGAGGGTCAGTAGTGTTTTTGTCAATAGCATTATAAAACAAAATAGTAATTGTTAGAATAGCTAGTAGTGAAAGAAAACGAAAAGATTTATTCATAGTAATTTTTTTAATTTAGTTTAAAAATAGAGAAAACGTGGATATTAACAAGTTAAAGTTCTATCAATAATTTGAGAAATTTTTTTTGCTTTTGTTAAAATCATAATATGAGTACCACCATCAATCTCTATATAGTCTTTAATATTTTTATTAGGAAAAATGTGGTCTTTTGTACCGTGTATATGAGTAACGTTTTTTATCGGTTCTTCTTGTTGCCATTTTAAAACATTACTAATAGACCAGTTTAAATATAAATCACTTCTTACGGATAAATATTTTTTATAAATATCTGCTCTTTTTTTTAAAGATTTACCTATAAACATAGGAGCAAAGCCTTCGAAATTTGATACAACTTTAGTGGGAAATAATTTATAAGCCTTTGTAAGTTTTGCTAATTTAAATTTCTTTGGTAATTCATCAGATTTTTTAATACTAGAGATAATTATAACCTGTTTTGCATCCACAAATTTACTCATTTCTTGAACCATTATTCCACCAAAGGAAACACCTAATAATACAGGATTATTTTCTTTTATATCTTCACACATTCTCATCGCATAATTAGAAATAGTCTCTTGCTTAGCTAAAGGTTTTTTCCATTTAAGATAATGAAGTTGATATTTTTCTTCAGAAAGATTTAAATTTTCAAAAATTTCTGGACCAGCGGCTAAACCTGGTACCAGATATATATTAGTTTTATTCATTTTTATAGATTAGTTGGGGGGTAAAAACCTAATTTTTAAATGAAATTGAATCTGACTAAGCCATCTTCATCAATTTCGGTTAGTTTAATTTTATGTAATGTATTTATTAATTCGGGATTCCAAGGTGTTTTTACTTTTACGTAATTTTCTGTAAAACCATGTATATAACCTTCTTTATTTTCATTCTCAAATAAAACAGTTAAAGTATTACCTAACTGACTTTCATAAAAAGAATGTCTTTTTTTAGCTGATAAACCACGTAACATTTTACTACGTTTAGCACGAACTTTTTTAGGTACAACACCATCAAAATTTACAGCTTCTGTATTTGGTCTTTCAGAATATGTAAAAACATGTAGATAAGAAATATCCATTTCATTTAAATAGTTATAAGTATCTAAAAATAGTTCTTCTGTTTCTCCAGGGAAACCTATAATAACATCAACACCAATACAAGCATTTGGCATCACTTCTTTAATTTTAGATACTCTATTTGTATAGGTATTTGTTAAATACCTTCGTTTCATTTTCTTTAATAAATCATCACTACCAGATTGTAAAGGAATATGAAAGTGAGGTACAAAAGAATCTGATTTAGAAACAAAATCTATAGTTTCATCTTTTAATAAATTTGGTTCTATAGATGAAATTCGTAAACGATGTATGCCATCAACTTTATCTAATTCTTTAACCAATTCTAAAAAAGTATGCTCATGTTTTTTATTACCAAATTCTCCTTTACCATAATCACCAATATTAACACCTGTTAAAACAATTTCTTTAATACCTTTAGAGGATATTTCTTTGGCATTACTTATTACATTTTCTAAAGTATCAGACCTAGAAATTCCACGAGCTAACGGAATTGTGCAGTAAGTACATTTATAATCGCAACCGTCTTGTACTTTTAAAAAAGCACGAGTTCTATCACCAGCAGAGTAGGAGCCAACATAAAAATCAGCATCAGAAATTTCACAAGAATGTACTTCTCCAACATTATTTTTAGTTAAATCGTTAATGTAGCTTGTAACATTAAATTTTTCTGTGGCACCTAAAACCAAATCAACACCATCAACTGCAGCTAATTCTTCTGGTTTTAATTGCGCATAACATCCTACAGCAATTAAAAAAGCATCTTCATTTTTCTTTAAAGCATTTTTTACAATCGTTTTAAATCGTCTATCAGCATTATCTGTTACAGAGCAGGTATTAATTACATACACATCTGCATTTTCTTCAAAATCAACACGTTCAAAACCTTCATTTACAAAGTTACGAGCAATCGTAGATGTTTCAGAGAAATTTAATTTGCATCCTAAAGTGTAAAAAGCTACTTTTTTTTCTGCATTCATTCTAGTACATTTATAGCTGACAAAATTACGATTTTATTAATGATTTTTAAAACAGAAAGGTTAATTGTTAGAAAGCTTGTTATCGGTGATTTAGAATCATTTCATAAAATGCAAAGTAATTTTAATGTGATGAAATTTGCAGATGGACAAGTAAAAACAAAAGCAGAACATTTCCAAGAATTAAAAGATTTAATTGATAAATATAATTTATTAAATAATGATTTTTGGATTTATGCAATTGAAACCAAGAAGAATCATCAGTTTATAGGTACAGTAGCTTTAATAAAAGATAATTTGGATGATGAAATTGGATATCGTCTTTTAGAAAAATACTGGAATTTAGGCTATGGTTCAGAAATTTGCAAAGGGCTAATATTCTATTGTAAACAGATTAAGTTTAAAAAAATTGTAGCTTATGTTATTGATAAAAATATAGCATCAGTAAAAATACTAGAAAAAAATAACTTTATAACTGTTGATGAATTCTTCAACGATGAAAGCGAAAAGGAAATTAAATATGTTTTAGAACTCTAATAACAAGTAAATTTGACATTTATTCTTCCCAATTAATTTTTGCAAGAATAGGAAAATGATCAGAATATTTGTCTGTAAATGTTTCAAATTCTGTTACTGTAGCAGTTTCATCAGTTAAAATAAAATCTATTCTCATAGGAAAAGGGTAGTTAAAACTTTTACCAAAGCCTTTTCCTGCTTCTACAAAAGCATCTTTTTTATCTTCAGATATTTGATTATAAACCCAAGAGAAAGAGGTATTGTTAAAATCTCCACAAACTATTTTTTTTCCATTCCATGTTTTATCATGTTCAACAAATTTCTTTGTTTGATTTTCTTGTTTTTTAAAAGAATTGGCAGCTACTTTTAATAATTTGTTAGATTCTTTTTCGTCGAAATGCTCTATACCTTGTGTTATACCTAAAGATTCTAAATGAATATTATAAACTCTAATAGTATCATTATCTTTTAAAATATCAACAAAAATTATATTATTCAGTGTGTTTTCTAAATCTAAAGAGCCAGAATTTATTATTTTGTATTTAGAGTAAATAGCCAAACCATAAGTTTTGTTTTTCGAAATTAATTTTAAATACTTATGAGGAAATGAAATATCAGGTACTTTTGTTTTTTTCTTTTCATAAAACTCCTGAAGAACTAAAATATCAGGGTCTGCTTCTCTAATAAAATCGAAACCATTTTTTGTTTCATTTTTATCATATTGTTTAAAAAGATCAAATGATTTAACATTGTAACTCATTATTTTCAAACCTTTACTATTAGAGTCAGTTTTACCATAAAATTTAAAAAAAGGTGTCGAAAATAATAATCCTATTAATAAAATAGAAGTAGATAATAAGAATTGTCTTTTTAATCTAATTACCCAATAGACAACAAAAATTATATTTATTATAATTAAAATAGGTACAAAAACACTAAAAACAACAAAAACAGGAACAGTTTTTGGAGAAATGTAACGTAAAAAATAAGAAAATAATAATAAGGTAGCTAATAATGAATTTATTACGTAGATGATTTTGTCAAAAAACGATAACTTTTTCATATTATTTCCTTCCTTGTTTAAATAAAAATTCTTTTTCTGCTTTAGTTAAAGTATCGTAGCCTGATTTACTTATTTTATCTAAAATAGCATCTATTTGTTGCTGTGTTAAAGATGAATTTTTATTTGATTTTGTAGTTTTTTTAGGTGATTTATAAACCGTTTTTAAAGGTTTTTTCTTTGACGTAAAAATAGATGTAATTTTATCCCAAATTTTTAATTCTTTATTAGAAGATTGATTTACATATAAAAAACCAAATAAAGCACCTCCTAAATGAGCAAAATGTCCTCCTGCGTTTTCACCAGACAACCCTAAAATATCTAAAGCAATCCAAACCGCAGTTATATGCCATAGTTTAACAAAACCAATAAAGCGTATTTTTAATTGATAATTAGGTAAATAAGTAGCAATACCTACAAAAATGGCAGAAATACCTGCTGATGCACCTACTAAATAAGAAGATTTTCCTTGAAATAAAGGAAAATAGTTTTGACTAAAAAGATAGAATAATCCTCCAAATAAAGTTCCTAATAAGTAAAAGGATATTAATTGTTTTTGTGTAAAATATTCAATAAAAAGGTTACCAATAAAATATAAAGCAATTAGGTTAAAAAGTATATGTATAAAACCTGCATGTAAAAAACCGTAAGTTATAATGGTCCAAGGTTTTGTTAGCAAAGAGTTGTAATTATCATCTAAAGAGAACCATTTTAAAAACCAACTAGAATCACCGCTATATAATCCGCTAAAAGTGTTAAGCAATAACATTAAAACAAAGACAGCAATATTTATGTAGATAATTTTTTCTACAATATTTCCGCTCTTATAACGTGATTTTATGTTTTCTATAAAACTCATTAATTTGTTTTAAATTGATTTTTTTTCCAATACAAAGCTATTAAAAAACCAATTAATGCTCCACCAATATGTGCAAAATGTGCAACATTTCCTACAGAATACTTTGTCATACCAAAAAATAAGTCTCCAAGAATCATTACAGGAATAAAATATTTTGCAGCTATAGGAACCGGGAAAAAGATTAAAGCTAATTTTGCATCCTTAAAAAATAAACCAAATGCGACCAAAACTCCATAAATAGCACCAGACGCACCAACAGCAGGAGTATTAAATAAAGAGGTAATTTTATTAAACTGATCTTGAGTTATCGCATTTACAACTCTCACATCATTTGTGCTACCAGATTTTAAGATAGATAAAACTTCAGAATCTGTTAAACCTGCATTTATAAACAGCTCGTAAATTCCGTTAAATTGATAATAATTAACCAAAGTATAAATAATACCAGCTCCTAATCCTGCAGAGAAATAGAAAAACAAGAATTTATTTCTTCCCCACATTTGTTCTAATGGTGTACCAAATGCCCATAAACCATACATGTTAAATGCAATATGAGCAAAACTACCATGCATAAACATGTGTGTAAGATATTGCCAAAAACCAAAGTGTTCGTTTTTAGGAAAATGTAATGCTAACATATTTGTAAAGTCTAATTGCAATAATTGTGGTGCAATAAATACTATTACGTTAATAATAATTAAGTGTTTTATGGCATCTGTAAGTTTACCCATTTTTAGCTGTTAAATAGATTATCAATTTCGTTTAAAGTTAATGTTTTAAAAGTAGGTTTACCAAACGGAGAAATAGTTGGCTCTTTACAAGAAAATAAATCGTTAACTAAACCTTCTTGTTCTTTTTCAGAAAGTAAAGTTCCTGTTTTTATAGACAAAGTTTTTGCAAATGATTTTGCCATAACATCAAAATGGCTAAAACTAGCATCTGGTACTTCTAAATCTATATCACTTAATAATTCTTCTAATATAATTGTTATTTTACTTTCTGTTACAGAAACCGGAATCCCTTTTATAGTAACACTGTCTTTTGTAAACTCATCAAAAGAAAAACCTGCATTTTCTAATTCTGTTTTAATAGTATATATCATTTCTATTTCTGCAGATGAAAAAGAGATTTTTACAGGAAATAGTAATTGTTGACTATTGGCCTCTTTTACGGTAATACTTTCTAAAAAATCTTCATACAAAACACGTTGGTGCGCTAAGGATTGATTAATTAAAACAACCCCAGATTTTATAGAACTCAACAAGTATTTACGTTGAATTTGAAATGTTTTTTGTGTTTTTACCTCTTCTTTATTATTGAATAAATCATCTTGACTATGAAATAATTCTTCATTCTTTTCATCATTAGATATTGTAGTAAAAGTATATAAAGATTCCCAACTTTCTGTTTGTTTTTCCTTTTTAAAAGGAAAACTATTTTTATTTTTTACTTCTTCTTTAAAAGGATTAAAATTAGGATCTATAGAAATTTTTGGAGTAGAAGTAGATTTTGTTTTAGAATTAAAATCATACGGTGTATCTAAACTAGCATCTCTATTAAAATCTAAAACAGGCGCTACATTGTATTGCCCTAAACTGTGTTTTACAGTTGCTCTTAACATGGCATACAAAGCCTTTTCATTATCAAATTTAATTTCTGTTTTTGTAGGATGAATGTTGATATCTATTGTGTTTGCAGGAACTGTTAAATATAGAAAATAAGATGGGTGAGAACCTTGTTCTAATAAACCATCAAACGCACTTATAACTGCATGATTTAAATAAGAGCTTTTTATAAAACGATTATTCACAAAAAAGAATTGTTCGCCTCTTTTTCTTTTAGAAAACTCTGGTTTTGCAACAAAACCTTCTATAGTTAAAATATCTGTTTGTTCATCAATAGGTACTAATTTTTCATTCATTTTGGCACCAAAAACAGCAACAATTCGTTTTCGTAAATTACCTCTTTTTAAATGATAAACTTCGTTATTATTATGATGTAATAAAAAAGAAATATTAGGATGTGCTAAAGCAACTCTTTGGAATTCATCTACAATATGTCTTGTTTCTACAGTATCAGATTTTAAGAAATTTCTTCTAGCTGGTATGTTGTAAAATAAATTTTTTACAGCTAAACTTGTACCTTTGCTTGTAGAAACAAAATCTTGAGAAATTACTTTACTTCCTTCTATTTTTATAGAAGAACCTAGTTCTTCTTTATCTTGTTTTGTTTTTAGCTCTACATGAGCTATTGCTGCAATAGAGGCTAAAGCTTCTCCTCTAAACCCTTTAGTACAAAGGTTAAATAAATCTTCTGCTTTTTGAATTTTAGATGTTGCATGACGTTCAAAACACATTCTTGCATCTGTAGCACTCATACCTTTACCATCATCTATTACCTGAATTAATGTTTTACCTGCATCTTTTAAAAGTAACTTTATATTTGTTGCGCCAGCATCTATGGCATTTTCTAAAAGCTCTTTTACAACAGAAGCTGGACGTTGCACAACTTCTCCTGCTGCAATTTGATTTGCAACATGATCGGGTAATAGTTGAATAATATCAGACATTAATTTCTTTTAAAAATAGATAAATCGAAATCTATGATGTATAAAAAGATAAGTACTAAAATAGATATAATTATTAAAAGTGTTTTGTTTACACTTTTGTCAGAATTTTTTAAGTCATCAACAGCATCTGTAAATTTACCTTTTAAATTTCTATTTTTACCTGCAGTTCTTCTAAATTGATCTAACTTATGCTCAATTTTATAAGGACTTCCTTCTCCTTTATAATAACGAGGTTGATAATCAAATTTTTTATTTGTACGTCTTAAAAATCCCATAGTTTTTAGAAATATTGGTTTATAATTATTAAGAATAAATCAATTATTATACCAATTAAAAAAGTAAATCAAATTTAAAGAATTAAAAGGAATTTTTCAAAAAATGATGTTAAAAGTATTCTTAAAATTGTTTTAGGTTTTAAACATAAGACAATTTTAATTTATAAAAAACCAATACTTTCTTTTGCTGTATCTATATTTTTCAAAGCTGCCATTTTTATAGCTGCAACAGCACATTCTGTGCCTTTGTTACCTAATTTACCACCAGATCTATCTAATGATTGTTGTTTTGTATTGTCTGTTAAAACACAGAAAATAACTGGTACATCATATTTAATATTTAAATCTACAATACCTTGTGTAACACCATCACAAACAAAATCAAAATGTTTTGTTTCTCCTTGTATTACGTTTCCTATTGCTATAATAGCATCTACTTGCTGAGATTGAATCATTTTTTTACAACCATAAACAAGTTCAAAACTTCCAGGAACATCCCAAGAAATAATGTTTTCTTTAGTTGCTCCACAATCTAATAAAGTTTCAATTGCACCTTGGTGTAAATTTTTGGTAATTTCTGGATTCCATTCCGAAACAACAATCCCAAATCGAAAAGACTTCGCATTTGGGATTGTAGCTTTATCATATATTGATAAATTAGTTGTTGCCATTTGTAAGTTTTAAGTTGTTGTAGTTTTAGCGGCTAGGTTTTACTAATAACTAAAACCTAATAACTAAATACTAGTTTGCATACTTAGCAGCAGAAATAAATTTTTCTATATCTCTTCCTTGTTCAGATTTAGAATAATTTTCTTTAATCTTAGTAAAAAGAGTTTCTGCTTTATCAAAATCTTTTAACTCCATTGCAATTTGTCCTGCTTTAAACAAAAATAAAGGAGTTGTAAATTCGTTATTTTTTTTATTTGCTGCTTTTTCATAATAATCTAAAGCATCTTCTGGTTGATTAATATCTGCAAAAGCATCTCCGATAGCTCCTAAAGAAACAGGACCTAACATTTCATCATCAGAATTAAAATTACTTAAATACTCAATTGCTTTGTCATATTTTTTCATTTGCAAGTAAGAAACACCAGCATAATAATTTGCTAAGTTACCTGCATTTGTTCCACTATAAGAATCTGCTATATCTAAAAAACCATATTTACCATTTGCTCCTTCTAAACCTAAAGTTAATAAAGAATCTATACCAGAACCAGCAGTTGCTGCTTCATCAAAATAAGTTCTAGGAAAAGCCAATTCATTTGCAGCTTCCGTTTCATTTGGTTCTACAATAAACTTGTTATAACCCAAATATGCTAAAAAGATAACAACAATACCTACTAAACTTAAAAATAAAGGTTTGCTATTTTTTTCAATCCATTGTTCGGATTTAGAAGCCGTCTCTTCTAAAGTATTAAATACTTCAGCAGTTTCGTATTCTGTTTCTTCAACCTGTTTAACCTCTTTTTGATCTTTAGGTTTGTATCCTCTTTTCTTGTATGTTGCCATTTTCGCTTAAAAATTAGTGGCGACAAAAATAGTTTTTTTAATTGGATTTTAAAAGCAGATAATTCGCTAAATTTTCAATAATTTGCGATTCATTTTTAAAGCATTTTTTTCTACATGTATTTACAAAAGATTTCTTTAGTTAATTTTAAAAATATAGAGTCTCAATCATTTGATTTTCAGCAAAAAATAAATTGTTTTGTTGGTAATAATGGTGTGGGTAAAACAAATGTTTTAGATGCAATTTATTACCTGTCTTTTGCTAAAAGTTACTTTAATTCGGTTGCAAAACATAATATTATGCACGGAACAAGTTTTTTTATGATTGAAGGAGATTATGTTTTAAATGATAGAAATGAAAAAATTGTATGTAGTTTAAAAAGCGGACAAAAGAAGGTTTTAAAAAGAAACGGAAAGAGTTATGAAAAATTTTCTGAGCATATTGGTCAGTTACCGTTAGTAATTATATCTCCTGCAGATAGAGATTTAGTTACAGAAGGGAGTGATACAAGAAGAAAATTTATTGATGGTGTAATTTCTCAGCAAAACAAAAAATATTTACAAGATTTATTGTCTTATAATAAAGTATTAACCCAAAGAAATGCATTGTTAAAGTATTTTGCAGCAAATAGAACTTTTGACGCTTTAAATTTAAGTGTTTATGATGATCAGTTATGTGAATACGGATCTCGTATATATAAAGTAAGAAAAGAGTTTTTAGAAGAGTTTATTCCTATTTTTAATGAAAAATACCAAATAATTTCTGGTGATAAAGAGCATGTGAATCTTTTGTATAAAAGTCAATTAAATGATTTTTCTATGCAAGAATTGTTAAAGGAATCTTTAACTAAGGATAAAATTATTCAATACACAACAACCGGAATTCATAAAGATGATTTAAGTTTTGATATTGGAGATTATCCTATTAAAAAATTTGGTTCTCAAGGACAACAAAAATCATATTTAATCGCTTTAAAATTAGCGCAATTCGAGTTTATAAAAAAGCAATCTAATGTAACACCTATTTTATTGTTAGATGATATTTTTGATAAGTTAGACGAAAACAGGGTTTCTCAAATTGTAGAATTAGTTAATAATGATGAATTCGGGCAAATATTTATTACAGATACACATTCTGAAAGAACCGAAAATATATTAAAACAGAGTAATAAACCATATCAGATTTTTAAGTTATAATGGCAAAAAGAGAAAACGATTCATTTTCGATACAAGATTTAATGCAGAGCTTTATTAAGGAGAATAACCTAAGCAAAGGAATGCAAAAGTTAAAAATTGAAGAAACTTGGAATTCTATGATGGGACCAGGTGTAGCAAACCATACAACTTCTGTAAAATTACAAAACAAAACATTGGTTATTCAATTAACGTCTTCTGTTTTAAGAGAGGAGTTGAGTTACGGAAAAGATAAAATTATAAAAATGATGAATGAAGAGCTTGGTGAGGAAGTAATTACTAAGTTAATGTTGGTGTAGAATAGTTAGTTTTATTACAAAACAATAAAATATATTAAGTTTTCTCGTGTTGATTAACAATAAATATAAAGTTTAAAACAGCTTTATGTTTATTGTGCGCACGAGAAGATTCGAACTTCCACTTTCTTGCGAAAACAGCCCCCTCAAGGCTGCGCGTCTACCAATTTCGCCACGTGCGCATTGTAAAAAACTAAAAAAGGTTAAGCATTTGCTTAACCTTTTTGTGACCGGGCTGGGGCTCGAACCCAGGACCCTCTCCTTAAAAGGGAGATGCTCTACCAACTGAGCTACCAGGTCATTTTAACCGCGTGCAAATATACAATCAATAATTAAATATTTCATCATTTTTTTTATTTTTTTTATAGATATTTGTAAAAAAATAAAAATCAATGAAAATAGTACTTTTAGGTTATATGGCTTCAGGAAAATCTAGTATTGGTAAGAAATTATCTAAATTATTATCTATGAGTTTTTTAGATTTAGATGATTACATTATTGAGAAAGAAGGCATGTCTATTTCTGAAGTATTTAAACAAAAAGGAGAAATCTATTTTAGGTTGATTGAAAATAAATATTTAAAAGAAATTTTAGCTAAAGATGAAAGTTTTATCCTCTCTTTGGGAGGAGGAACACCTTGTTATGCTAATAATATGGATGAAATAAATAGGAGAGAAGACGTTACTTCTATTTATTTACAAGGTAGTAATTCTAAATTAGTAGAAAGGTTGATAAAAAAGAAAAGTAAAAGACCTTTAATTGCTTCTTTAGATAATAGTAAAATACCAGAATTTGTAGCAAAACATCTTTTTGAAAGACGTGCTTTTTACGAAAAAGCAAAAGTTACTATTAAAATAGATAATAAAAGTAAAAAAGAGGTAGCAGAAGAGTTGGTTAAATTACTAAGCTAAATAAGCAATTGTTTCTTTATCAGAAAATTCTACTTGAATATGTTCTTTTATAGAAGTAGATAAAGAAATTCCTTTAAAATCTGCTTTAACAGGATATTTTTTATGATTTCTATTTACTAAAACAGCTGTTTTAAAATTCTTTAAAGGTACATTTAAAAAGTGTTTTATTCCATATATTAAAGTAGTACCAGAACTTAAAACATCATCTACAAGAACAAGAGATTTATCTTTGTAATCATCAACATTTATAGAAGTGGAGATTGGTTTTAAAGGATCTGTTTTATCCATTATAACTTTACAAATGATAACTTTTAGAGGAGAGATTTCTTTTAATACTTCTACCAATTTTTCAGCAAAAATATAACCATTACCAATAATTCCTGCAATTACAATTTCTTTTTCAGAACTATTAACTTCATAAATTTGAAAAGCAATTCTTCTTATCTTTTGTTGAACTTGTAATTCGTTTAATATTACATTACCTGTTGTTGTCATCATCTTCTTCTATTATGTCTCCTTGATAATTATCTATATCTCTTCTATCTTTTTTAGTTGGTCTTCCTGTACCTTTTTTTCTATAATAATCTTTGGCAAATTTTAAGAGTTCAGTTTTTTCAAAAGCCTCTTTAGGGGTTACGTCTTTTCTATATAAATCTACCAGTTTAGCGCCAACTCTACTCTCTGGTAAATCTAAAACTTTTATTTGATAATTAATCTGATTTTTTCTAATAATGATTAACTCATTACCAAAGACTTCTTTAGATGGTTTTATGCTTTTGTTGTCAATTTTAACCTGCCCTTTTTTACAAGCAGTGGTAGCTATACTTCTTGTTTTAAACATTCTAATACACCACAAATATTTATCAATCCTCATATAAAATAATTAAAATAGAAAATGTTAACTATTATACAAAGGTATAAAATTGATGAATTTTTACTCAATAATTTTAGTTTAAATATTTAGTTTACATATATAAAAAAAGCAGAAAAATTATTTGAGTTTTTCTGCTTTTTAATAAGTATGTAAATTTAAACTAAATTATAGTTTAAAAGAAAGACCAAAAATTATTTGATCTGTTCTATTATCAATAGTTACATTTGTGAATTTTGCTTCATTTTCAGATAAACCTCTTTCCCACCTAACATCTACACCAAGATTACCTACCTCAATTCCAAATCCCATTTGAGCACCAATAGAAAATTTTTCAAAGTCATCTGTACTCAGGTTAGAAAAATTAAATTCATCATCTAATATATATTGAAATGAAGGTCCTATAAAAGCATTTACAAACCCGAAGAATTTTTTACCAATTAAAACAGGAACATCAATTTTTTTAAAATCATAATCTGTTGATGAGTTGTTGTAAATGTATTCGCTTTTAACTTGTGTGTAAACAATTTCTGGTCTTAAGTATAAACCTATAATTGGCAAATCTCCTCTAAACCAAATACCAGCATGATACCCAGATTTAGATTCTGCACCTTCTAAGATATCGTTTCCTGTAGATGAAAAAGTAGCATCACCACTATTATTATAGTTTAGACCACCTTTTAAACCAAAATCAATTTGTGCGTTAGAAATTTGACTAAAGCCAAAAGCTAAACACATTACTAAAACAATTTTTTTCATCTTATTTTCTTTTTAGATTAATTATTAAGTTTATTTATTGAATAAAACGTAATTATTTTCTAGAAATTGCTTTTTTAGCGGCAGTTACAACAGAAGCTGCATTTAAACCATATTTTTCCATTAATTGAGCTGGTGTTCCAGATTCTCCAAAAGTATCATTTGTACCAACAAATTCTTGTGGAGTAGGAGTGTTTAAAGATAAAGTTCTTGCTACACTTTCTCCTAAACCACCTATAATATTATGTTCTTCTGCAGTTACAATACAACCTGTTTTTGCTACAGATTTCAAAATAATCTCTTCGTCTAAAGGTTTTATAGTATGTATGTTAATTACATCTGCAGAAATACCTTGTGCTTCTAATTGTTCTGATGCTTGTAAAGCTTCCCAAACTAAATGACCAGTTGCAACAATTGTTACGTCTGTACCTTCTGTTAATTGAATTCCTTTACCGATTTCAAATTTTTCTTCTTTATAATCTGGCATAAAAATTGGCACAACCGGACGACCGAAGCGTAAATAAACTGGTCCTTCATGTTCTGCAATTGCAATTGTTGCTGCTTTGGTTTGGTTGTAATCACAAGTGTTAATTACAGTCATACCTGGTAACATTTTCATTAAACCAATATCTTCTAAAATTTGGTGTGTAGCTCCATCTTCACCTAAAGTTAAACCTGCGTGAGATGCACAAATTTTAACATTTTTACCAGAATAAGCAATTGACTGACGAATTTGATCATACACTCTACCTGTAGAAAAGTTAGCAAAAGTTCCTGTAAAAGGTATTTTACCACCAATAGTTAATCCAGCTGCAATTCCCATCATATTTGCTTCTGCAATTCCTATTTGAAAAAATCTTTCTGGATTTTCTTTTATAAATTGATTCATTTTTAAAGAACCAATTAAATCTGCACATAAAGCAACTACGTTTGGATTTGTTCTTCCTAATTCTGTTAAACCATCACCAAAACCAGAACGTGTATCTTTTTTTTCTGTGTACGTGTATTTTTTCATTATAAATTGTTGTATTGTAAAATTTTGGTAAAAATAAACTTTTATTTTACTTTAGAGAAAAGAAAATAGATAATAGAAAAAAGACTTTTAAACATTTATTATTAATTAGATAATAAAGTATGTTTAAAATAATGATTTCTATAATTTTATTAGTTCTTTATAAAGTTTCTGTACAGGTAATCCAACTACATTAAAATAGCTCCCTTGTATGTTATCTATAGCTATAAAGCCAATCCATTCTTGTATACCATAAGCTCCTGCTTTATCAAAAGGTTTATATTTTTTGATATAATAATTTATTTCGTCATCAGATAATTCTTTAAAAGAAACAATTGTTGTATCGTTTATAATTCTTTGAAAGTTTTTATTTTTTATACTGACAGATGTAATTACTTCGTGCTTTTTACCTGATAAATTTCTTAACATCTTAAAAGCATCTTTTGGGTTTTTAGGTTTACCCAGAGCTTTATCTTCTAACCAAACAATAGTATCAGAAGTGATTAATAAATCCTTTTCTGATAAATTGGTAAATGATTTCGATTTTAAATTGGCTAAAAAGTCGGTAATTTCTGTACCTTTTAGTTCTTCTGGATATACTTCTTCCACTTCTTTTAATTGGATAGAAAAATCAATATCTAAATCCTTAAAAAACTGTTGTCTTCTTGGAGAGCCAGATGCTAAAATAACATTGTAATCTTTTAATTTTTCTCTTAACATTTATATAAACTTAAATAATAACATTGATAAAATACCGAAAAACATAATCACTTTCATTGTATTACTTAATTTAGAAAATCTTTCTTTAGTTTCCGCTAAATATAATTTAAACATAAAAATGATTAGTGGAAATAAGATAAAAATCAATCCATAACTAACAAAATAGATTTTGTTTTTAAAAGATAGTAATAGGATTAAAATAAAAAAAAATAAAATGCATGTAAATAAAAAAGCAATTTTTGCAGCTCTTTTTCTACCCATTATGATAGGTAATGTTTTAGCTTTTATTTTTAAATCTCCGTTAATATCTTCTATATCTTTTATAATCTCTCTAATAAATGTGGTTAAAAAAGAAAAAATAGCATAGATAATTACAACATAATAAAGCAAAATTCCATCACCAACACTTCTTGTTGTGTAGTCGGAATGAAAAAGGTAGACTAATAATATTGGTAAACTACATAAGATAGAAATTAATATATTACCAATTAAAGTTCTCTTTTTTAAATTATAAGAATAAAAAAATAAACTGAGAATACTAAAGGCAAAAAAAGAAATTAAACTTAAAGAGTTTCTAATGTAAGATAAATAGGTAGCTAAAATTAATCCAAAAGAAGTTAATGAAATATAAGAAATAATTGCAGTTCTTAATTTTATATTTCTACCTATAAATACATTTTTTGGTTTGTTTATTTTATCTGTTTCTACATCAAAAATATCATTAATTATATAACCACCAGCAGTAATTGAAATTACAGAAATACCTAAAATTAAGAATTGAGAAGTTTTTAAATAAATAGGATTTACTAAAGACTCAATCAAGGCATATTTAGTTAAAACCATTGTTAATAAAACCATTAAAAGGTTTTTGTAACGAATTAGTCTTAAAAAATCCATTATGCGTTAAAACTCTTTTTAATTCTTGCTAAATCTCGCTTATTGTCTCGGTCTTTTAAAGTTTCACGTTTATCGTGAGTTTGTTTTCCTTTGGCTAAAGCAATTTCTAGTTTAGCAAAACCTCTATCATTAATAAACAAACGTAAAGGAACAATCGTATTTCCTTTAGCTTCAACATCTTTTTTTAAACTACGTAATTCGCGTTTGTTCATTAACAATCTGCGTTCACTTTTTGGTTTGTGATTAAAGTGATGTCCAAACATATATTCTTGTATATACATGTTTACAATAAACAATTCGCCACGATCGTTAAACTCACAAAAACTTTCTGTAATTCTTGCTTGGCTTAATCTAATCGATTTTATTTCGGTTCCGGTTAACTGAATTCCAGCAACAAATTTGTCTAGAATTTCAAATTCGAAACGCGCTTTTTTATTCTGTATGTTTATCTTTTTTTGTACAGCCATTGACTGATTTTTTATTTAAAAAATTTTTAACAAAGATACATTTTTACTTTAGGCAAAGAAATGTAATTTTGAAAACTATTTTCGACCAAATTAAACAAAACCCAATGAAATATTTATCTGTACTTTTTTTAGTTATTATAATATCTTGTAAACCATCTCAAAAGAATTTTACGGCTCAACAAGTAATTGATAAAACGATTGTTACATCTGGTGCAGATAAAATTGCAAATTCTGATCTTAAATTTAAATTTAGAGACAAAGAGTATATTGCAAATAGAAAATCTAACGGAAGTTTTAAGCTAACTAGAAAGTATAAAGACGAAAAAATAGGATTTATTTCTGATATTTTAAGCAATAAAGGATTTAAAAAATTAATAAACGGAACACCTTATCAAGTAAATGATTCAATAGCTAATGTACAATCTAACGCCGTAAATTCGGTGCATTATTTTTCTGTTTTACCTTACGGATTAAATGATAAAGCTGTCCATAAAAAATTATTACCACCATCTACAATTAAAGGAAAAGAATACTATAAAATAGAAGTAACTTTTTCTGAAAATGGAGGAGGAGAAGATTTTGAGGATGTATTTATTTACTGGATAGGTAAAAAAGATTTTTTACTAGATTACTTGGCGTATTCTTATCACACAAATGAGGGAGGAAAACGTTTTAGAGCCATTAACAAAGAAGTCGTAAAAAACGGAATTCGTTTTGTAAATTATGATAATTACGAGACATTAGATACGTCTATTCCTTTAGTAGACATTGATAAATCTTTTGAAGAAAATCAACTTAAAAAGTTATCAGAAATAAATTTAGAAAATATTGAAGTTACTATTTTATAGTATTTAAATTTTAATATATAAATCAGTGTTTTTTGTACTTGCTAAAACATGTTTAACAGTTTCTTTTTTAGTTGTTATCGGTTTTAAAACACAAATTACAGTTGTTTTGCCAAGTATTATAAGTTTGTTGTTTTTTACTTTATAATTCCATCGATATTTTTCTATCGGTATATGTAGTTTTAGTAATTCTCTACTAATTTCTTCTTTATCAATAATCCAATCCATAATTTCATCATCAGTATTAAATGTTGGTATTATTTCTGATGAGTTATTAAAGTCAAATTCCCATTGTATAGGAATATTAAATTGATAATTATAAGGTTCTCCAACATAGTTTTCTCTTTTATTCTGTAAACTTTGCAACCAATTAATCTGTTTTTCATTAGGATATTTTTTTGCAATTTCTTTGGATAAATCTGTTTTACCGGGTGATTTAGAAGTTGGATAAAAGACGTAATAAGGTTTCGCTAAATAATGATTGTTAAGTGTGCCGTCAAAAATATTAAAGTAAGGCGAAGCAATAATATTAGGTGTTTCATTATTAGAAAAAGCCGTTTTTAAAACTTGTAAAAGGTCTTTGTTTTCGCCTAAACCACAAGAATGAAAAATGATATTTGTATGCTGGATTCCTTTTTTATTCAATTCTTGTAAATCTCCATCTTTTAGTGATTTTTGTAAAGTTTCGGTTGTAATTCTTTCTCCATTTTTAATGGTTTTTAAACTCATTCCTCGCCAAGGATTACTGTGATTTACAATATGTATTTCAGAAAAATAAGTTTCGTTTTCATTTTTATTTAACCAATTTATGATTGCCTCTAAAGAATAAGTATCCTCAATTATTGTGTAGTTTTTCTGTTTAAAATAAGTTCTTGCATTGTTGTAATATTGATTCTCATCTTTATCAAAACCAGCAATAAAAACAATCGAATTTTTTAAAGGTTTTACATCTTTTTTATCATTTAATAAAGCGTTTTTATCGTTGATTAATATGTTAGATGTTATAAGAAGTAAACTTAAATAAACGATTGTTTTTAATATTAGGTGCATTTTTATTTTATTTAGATACTATTATTACCGTGGTTTGATTTGTGTTTAAATTGGCTGGTAATTGCTTAAAAGTTTCTTTTAAATTGCTTATTTTTTTCCACAAACCATTTTCTTCTTTTTCTATTTTTACAATTATACCATTTGTGTTTATATGTAATTTTATGTTTTTATACTTTTTTAAATACATATTTATTATTGCTGAATAATTTCCTTTTAACCACATTTTTATTACTCTTTTTTGATTATTATTAATGTTATTTGAGATTTTTATTTGAAACGATTTTTTAATTTTAGAGGTTCCTTTTATATTAGCTTCTGCACCAACGGAAGTATTATTTACATATTTTGGCATTGTTAAAGGTTGTTTAACACTGCTTAGTTTGCCTTTTTTGTTTACAATTTCATGATCAATGGCAACAAAAGAAGTAAATTCGGTTGCTAAATTGTAGGTTATACCAAGGTTGATTACTTCTTGTTTTATATCATCATTAAAGTTCTTTTTATAATCGATTAATCGTTCAATTTTTTTGCGTGCCCATAAATATTTTAAAGCTTTATTGTCTTTGCTTAATTTTCCGTTAAAAATTTGATGTGTTTGTGTAATTTTCTTATCGGCTTGCCAACCAGAAAGGCTAATTGATCCGGTTGCTTTTCCTTTGTATTTTCCGTAAATTAAAATAGGTCGGTTCGCAAAAACATCTGGTATTGTTTTTGGTTCAACATCGTAAATAGCAAAGTCGTTTGTTGTTAATTTTAATTGAGTTAAAACTGGGTTTGCAATCATTTTTTTAAAATCTTTAGCAACTTTTAAAGCATCTGTTTTATTAGTAGCAATAAAAGAACCGCTGTTGCTAACTTTGCTAATACCTTCTATTAAATATCTATTTACACTACTGCCAATACCAAAAGTAAATACGTTGGCTTTGTCTAGATTATTTTCAATTAAATTAAAAGTTTCTTTTTCTACACTTATATATCCGTCTGTAATTATCACCATTGTTCTGGCGGAGTTTTCATTTTTTCTAGGTAATTTATAAGCGGTTTTTAGCGCATTGATTAACTGAGTTCCTCCTCCGTAATTAGATTCATTTCCATTTAAATAGTTAATGGCCATTTCTATATTTGCATTTGTTGCATTAACAGATTCTTCTTTAAAAATAGAAGATGTAGAGGCAAATAATTGTACATTAAAAGTGTCTGTTTCTTTTAAATCGCTTAATAAATTGCGCATTAATTCTTTTGAAACCGCTAACGGATAACCATTCATAGAGCCAGAAACATCAAGAATAAATAAGTATTCTCTTGGAGGGATTTTGTTAGAAATAATTTCTTTTGAAGGCTCTACCATTAAAGTGAAGAAATTCTCATTTTCTCCTTCGTACAACAATAAACCAGATTGAATTTTATTGCCTCTTAGCGAATAGTTTAGAATAAAATCTCTATTTGCAGAATCTTCATCTAAAACCACAATTTCTGCTGAAGTAACATCTGGGTAATTAATGTCTATTTTATGAGAAATAGAAGAAATATTCTGAATCATCATACCCGCGTTTATGCAAACATCAATGCTATTTGTAAAAGTGTTTTTTATACCTTTTTTTGTATAAGGAATGTTAAATGTTTCTTCTTTGGAAGTATTTTCTCCTGTAAATCTTGGACCAACAACTCCAGGAATCATAAATTGATATTCACCAGCATTATTAGTTAACATTTCGGTATAATAAAGCGACACAATTATTTCTTCGTTAGGTAAAATATTACCTACTCTCATTTTAAAAACATTGGGTCTTTCTTGGTCTAATTTAGCAGCTCTTTTTCCTTCTTTTATCGCTTTGTTATAAATTTTATTAGCTTCTTTTTTTTCAAAAATGGTCGCTTTTATCGTTCTTTTTCCAATAGAAATATTCATGTCGTGCACTGCAGCTTTTGTACTCATCGGAAAAACATAACTAGCTTCTATAGGTGTTTTTCCTTTGTTTTTATACGTTTGTATAACTTGCACATTTGCAATTGTACCCGATATTTGCACGTTGGTTTGCGTTGCTTTTAAAGGAATGTTAGCGTTTTTAGTTATTGTTTCTAAATACGGACTTTTAGTTTGTTGTGCGTTTAATATTGTTGAAAAAACAATACTGAATAAAGTAAATAGTAGTTTCATTTTTTTGATGTTTTAATTTGATTAATACATCAAAAATAGAAGGTAGGTTTGGTTAAATATTATACCAAATAGAATTCGTAACGATAGAATTAGAATTCGTTATAAAAATAAAAAAAGTTTTTTTTAGAAGCAATTTCTTGCTTTTCGCACTCGCTTTTTTTATTCAGAAAAGAATAAAAAAGAGCTCAAACAAATGCTACAATCAGGGCTAAGCTTACTTATTAAGTTATAGTTTTTAAGAAAATAATTACAGTTCTATTTTCTCTACTTTACTTGTTTTTTTGTCATTAGAAACTGTAACGATAAATAAACTTGCATTATCGTTATCATTCATATCTTCATACTTTTTTTCTCCTAAAATTTTATTAACAAAAGTAGGTGTTGTATTGCTGTGACCAACAACTAAAATTGTTTTTCCTTTAGTATCAACTTTAAAAATAGAATCGTACATATTTCTAGGGTTGTAGCTAATAATTTCTAAATTTTTACTTTCTGCAGTAGGTTTAGCTGTTTGTTGTGTTCTATTGTATTCTGTAGAATAAACAGCATCTAAATCAATTTTTTTAAAATGCTTAGCCCAATTTTCTGCTCTTTTTAATCCTTTTTCATTCAAATTAGGATTTCTATTTGTATCATCCGTTCTCTCTTTTTCTGCATGACGAATTAAATAATAAGTTGTATTTTCTTCTGAAGTGCAAGCAGAAAATAAACTAAAAGCAATGACAAAAAGGAATAAAAACTTTTTCATAAATATTGATTTGAAAATCAAATATAGCAAAAAAGAAAAAGCGATGTTTTTTAAACACCGCTTTTTCCAAACTAACCAAACTTAAATTATATGTTTTCTACCAAATCAGACTGATTTCTAAAAACTAACTTATTATCAAATGCATCTAAAAGAATAATGCTATCTGTGGTAATTTTTCCTGATAAAATTTCTTTAGAAAGCTGATTTAAAACTTCTTTCTGAATAACTCTTTTTACAGGTCTTGCTCCAAACTCTGGCTGATATCCTTTTTTTGCTAAATATTTAATAGCTTCACCTGTAGCATCTAAAGTTATTTCTTGTTTACCAATCATTTTCTTTAAGTGCTCTATTTGTAATTTTACAATTTCAAAAATGTTTGATTCATTTAAGGGAGTAAACATAATTACATCATCGATTCTGTTTAAAAATTCGGGTCTTACAGATTGTTTTAATAAACCTAAAACTTCAATTTTAGCCAATTCTGTTACAGATTCTAAATCTGCTTTTGGATCGCTAAATTTCTCCTGAATTATATGGCTTCCCATATTAGAAGTCATTATAATTATAGTATTCTTAAAATCTGCAACACGTCCTTTGTTATCAGTCAATCTTCCTTCATCTAACACTTGTAATAAAATATTAAAAGTATCTGGATGTGCTTTTTCAATTTCATCCAACAAAACAACCGAATAAGGTCTTCTTCTAACAGCTTCTGTTAATTGTCCGCCTTCATCATAACCCACATATCCCGGAGGCGCACCAACTAATCTACTAACAGAATGGCGTTCTTGGTATTCGCTCATATCAATACGAGTCATTGCGTTTTCATCGTCAAATAGGTATTCTGCCAATGCTTTAGCTAATTCAGTTTTACCAACTCCGGTTGTTCCTAAGAATAAGAAACTACCAATCGGTTTATTTGGGTTTTGTAAACCAGCTCTAGAGCGTCTTACGGCGTCAGAAACGGCAACAATGGCTTCTTCTTGGCCAACTACACGTTTGTGTAATTGTTTTTCTAATTGTAATAATTTTTCACGTTCCGATTGAATCATTTTTGTAACCGGAACTCCCGTCCATTTAGCAACAACTTCTGCAATATCATCGTAAGTAACTTCTTCTTTAATTAAAGAGTTTTCCGATTGATTCTCTTTCAGGTTTTTTTGTAATACTTCTAAATCTTCTTGCGCTTTTTTAATTTTCCCGTAACGCAACTCTGCAACTAAACCATAATTTCCTTCTCTTTCTGCTTTTTCTGCTTCAATTTTAAAGTTTTCGATATCTAATTTTGCATTCTGAATATTGTCTACAACTTCTTTTTCAGATTTCCATTTTGCATTAATTTCGTTGCGTTCTTCTTTTAAATTAGCTAAATCAGAACGTAAAGACTTTAATTTAACTTCATCTTTTTCTCGTTTTATAGCTTCAATTTCAATCTCTAATTGCATCACTTTACGGTCTAAAACATCTAATTCTTCTGGTTTAGAGTTGATTTCCATTCTTAATTTAGAAGCAGCCTCATCCATTAAATCGATGGCTTTATCTGGTAAAAATCGATTGGTAATATAACGTTGAGATAATTCTACAGCACCAATAATCGCTTCATCTTTAATACGAACCTTATGATGTGTTTCGTACTTTTCTTTAATTCCACGAAGAATAGAAATGGCACTTTCTGTATCTGGTTCATCAACAATTACTTTTTGAAAACGACGTTCTAAAGCTTTGTCTTTTTCAAAGTATTTTTGATATTCATCCAACGTAGTTGCACCAATTGCTCGTAATTCTCCACGCGCTAAAGCAGGTTTTAAAATGTTTGCAGCATCCATTGCACCTTGTCCGCCACCTGCACCAACTAGCGTGTGAATTTCATCAATAAATAGTACAATATCTCCTTCTGAATTGGTTACTTCTTTAACAACTGATTTTAAACGTTCTTCAAATTCACCTTTATATTTTGCTCCTGCAATTAAAGCTCCCATATCTAAAGAAAAAATCAATTTATCTTTTAGGTTTTCAGGCACATCACCATCAACAATTCTGTGTGCTAAACCTTCTGCAATGGCTGTTTTACCTGTTCCAGGTTCACCAACTAAAATGGGGTTATTTTTAGTTCTACGTGATAAAATTTGAAGCAATCTTCTGATTTCTTCATCTCTACCAATTACAGGATCTAGTTTACCGTCTTCTGCTAATTTATTTAGGTTTTTTGCAAACTTATTTAAAGAATTATAAGTCTCTTCTTGACTTTGAGAAGTAACTCTTTCTCCTTTTCTTAATTCTTCGATAGCCGCTTTTAAATGTTTTTCTGTAACACCTTGGTCTTTTAAAACTTGTGCGATATTACTTTTAGATTTAAAAATAGCTAAAATTAAATGTTCTATAGAAACGTAATCATCATTCATTTTTTTTGCAATTACAGAGGCTTCTGTAAGTGTTTTGCTTGCTTCTCTAGAAATCATTAATTCTGCACCAGAAACTTTAGGGAAACTTTCTAATTGTTTGTCTAAAATTTGTTCTATAACCTGATTGTTAATATTTAGTTTTTTCAATAAAAAAGGCAAAACATTTTCATCAACTTGAGTTAAAGCTTTAAAAATATGTTCGTTTTCTATTTGATTATGACCAAAACCTTGCGCAATTTGTTGCGCCATTTGTATGGTCTCTTGCGATTTTGTTGTATAATTATTAAAGTTCATTTTTTAATTTTTTATTTTCTTTTGATTAACTATTAGCAATTTTAATACCATTACGTTTTTAAAATAAAAACAAGTCATTTTGTCTGTACAAACTGTTTTTTTACTGACTTTTTGACTGATGAAAGTTTTCTATATTTGCATCGACAAACAAAAGAAAACATAAAATGGGTATATTTAATAACATGTTTAAAGGTAAAGATGAAGGATCTAAAAAAGAAGAAAAAAAGACATTTTTAAAATGGATTCCTTTAACTTCTTTAGAGCAACTAGAAGAAATTAAGGAGATTTCTAAAACAGAATCGGTTTTAATTTTTAAACATTCTACACGTTGCGGGATCAGTAGTATGGTTATTAAACGATTTGAAGCACTTTTTACAGAAGAACATCAAGATTTAAAAGTGTATTATTTAGACTTGTTAAATTACCGAGATATTTCTGATGAAGTAGGCTATACCTTTCAAGTAATGCATCAATCACCTCAGTTAATTGTGGTACAAAACGGGGTTTCTGTACACGATGTATCACATTATGACATCACAATTACAAATTTATCAAGATTTATATAATATAAACTTGCATTAAACCTTATTTAAGTCTTATTTTTGCTACCTAAAATTTTTAATCGATTTGGCAGATATAAACACTTCAGTAACAAAACCAGGTAAAGAATTATACGGATATCAAAAAGACGCACTTCAAGAAATCTTTAGAAGATTTGAGGAAGCGGCTAAAGATTATCATTTATTATACCAATTACCAACAGGAGGTGGAAAAACTGTTATTTTCTCTGAGATAGTTAGAAGATACATTTCTAAATTCAATAAGAAAGTTTTGGTCTTAACGCACAGAATTGAGTTGAGCAAGCAAACTTCTAAAATGATAAAAGAATTTGGTGTTAGAAATAAAATTATCAATTCTACGGCTAAATTAGACGATCAGCATGATTTTGATTGTTTTGTTGCCATGGTAGAAACCTTAAAAAATAGGTTAAATGATGATAAATTAGATATTTCTGATATTGGTTTAGTTATTGTGGATGAGGCACATTACAATTCTTTTACAAAGATTTTTAAATTTTTTAATGATGCTTTTATTCTTGGTGTAACCGCAACTCCTTTAAGTTCAAATACAAAACTACCAATGTATGAAAACTACCAAGAGTTATTTGTAGGAGAACCAATTCATGATTTAATTGCAAACGGATATTTGGCGAAAGCAAATATGTACTCTTACAATGTTGGTTTAACCTCATTAGAAGTAGGTGCAAATGGTGATTATACGGTAAAATCTTCTGAAGATTTATATACAAATAATGACATGCTTACCAAGTTGGTTGCTGCTTATGAAGAAACAGCAAAAGGGAAGAAGACGTTAATCTTTAATAACGGTATTAATACTTCTATACAAGTATTTCATGCTTTTAAAAGAGCAGGATATCCTATTGCACATTTAGATAATACAAATACCAAAGCAGAAAGAGAACTTATTTTAAAGTGGTTTAATAAAACACCAAATGCAATTATAACCTCTGTAAGTATTTTAACTACAGGGTTTGATGAACCAAGTATCGAGGCTATTATATTAAATAGAGCAACAAAATCTTTGACTTTATATTACCAAATGATTGGTCGTGGTTCTCGTATTTACAAAGATAGAAACGAGTTTGATGTAATTGATTTAGGAAACAATTTTCATAGATTTGGACCTTGGGGAGCAGATTTAGATTGGCAAAAAATGTTTAGTGCACCAGATTATTATTTAAATGCTATCCTTTCTGATGAAGAAATAGAAAGCACTTTTAAATATGAATTACCTGCAGACGTTAAAAAAGAATTTGCAAAATCTACGGATACTTATTTCGAAATGAAAAAAGTATATATAGACACCATTAGAATGGGAGAATCGTCTAAAAGAGTGTTGGAAAAATCGATAGAGCACCATGCAAAAATGTGTATAGAAAATAGTGAAGATGTTTTTGATGCATTAATCTTAGCAAAAATGCTAGGTGAGGAGATAGATGATAGAATTAACAGATATGCAAAATGTATTTCTAAAAGTACACACAATTTTGTTACTTGGCTAAAAGATGATTATAGAAAGAAATTAAACGCTTATTTAAGAGCTAATTTTGATGAAGATTATGAAAAAATTCATGGTCATCCACCAATAGAAGAATAAATTATTATTAAAAAAACGCTGAGTATTCAGCGTTTTTTTTTGATCTACAACTTCTGTTTTGGGGTACTATTAAGTTTATTTTCTTTAATATAGAAGTTCTTTTGTGTTGAAAGCCTTATATTTAAAGGAAAAAATAAAAATGCATTATTTTTTCACTTTTTTTTTGATTTTGTTTTTTGTATTGAAAAATAATTTACATTTACCGCACTTATGATTAAGTAAAATGTTTAGTTTTTCTTATTTCGGAAGTAACTCTTTATCGGAGAATGAAGGTTACATCGCATTTTGGAAATGCAACGAAAAAATTAAGGTATCTCCGTTTTGTTTTCTTCAAGAATTGCAGCTTTTCTCAAAGTTGCACGTAGTTTACTTGCAAATATTACAGTGATAATCACCTTTTTCTAGGGTTATAATTTCTATTCTAAAACTTTTTTTGTTTTAGTCTGGATAGGTTTATCATACAATTAATTTAAAAATAAAAGTGAACACAAAATACATCAATTTAATCGAACAAACATTCGATTTTCCTCAGGAAGAATTTAAAACAGAAAACAACAAATTGTTTTGGCACGGAATTAATTTAATGGAATTAGCAGCAAAATATGGTGCTCCGTTAAAATTTACCTACCTGCCAAAAATATCAGAAAACATCAACAAAGCAAAAGGTTGGTTTCAAGAAAGTATGGAAAAACATGACTATAAAGGTAAATACTTTTACAGTTATTGTACAAAAAGCTCTCATTTTAAACACATTTTAAATGAAGCTTTAAAGAATGAAATCCATATAGAAACATCATCTGCTTTTGATATTGATATTGTAAATAACCTTAAAAAAGAAGGTAAAATAAAAGACAATACGTATGTAATTTGCAACGGATTTAAACGCGATCAATACATTAAAAATATTGGTGGATTGATTAACTCTGGGCATCAAAATGTAATTCCGATTATAGATAATTACGAAGAATTAAATCTTTTATTAGATGAAACGGAAAAAAAACTAAATGTTGGTATCAGAATCGCATCAGAAGAAGAACCAAAATTCGAATTCTACACTTCTCGTTTAGGAATTGGATACAAAAATATTGTGTCTTTTTACGAGCGTGAAATTGCTAATAATAACCAAGTTGATTTAAAAATGTTACATTTTTTTATCAATACGGGTATTAAAGACAACGCGTATTATTGGAACGAGTTGATGAAATGTTTAAACGTTTACATCAACCTAAAAAAAGTGTGTCCGAGTTTAGATAGTTTAAATATTGGCGGTGGTTTTCCTATAAAAAACTCTTTGGCTTTTGATTATGATTATGCTTACATGATTGATGAAATTATCAATCAAATAAAACAAGCATGTGATGAAGCAGAGGTAGAAGTGCCTCACATTTTTACAGAATTTGGAAGTTTTACTGTTGGCGAATCTGGAGCGGCAATTTATGAAGTTTTATATCAGAAAAAACAAAATGATAGAGAACGCTGGAATATGATAAACTCTTCATTTATAACAACTTTACCTGACTCTTGGGCAATTAATAAACGTTTTATAATGTTGCCAATTAATAAATGGAATAAACAATATGAACGTGTTTTATTAGGTGGTTTAACTTGTGATAGTGATGATTATTACAATTCAGAACAACACATAAATGGTATTTATTTACCAGTTTATGAAAAAGAAAACCCATTGTTTATCGGCTTTTTTAATACCGGAGCATATCAAGAATCTGTTGGTGGTTTTGGTGGATTACAACACTGTTTAATTCCGCATCCAAAACATTTAATTATTGATAGAGATGAAGAAGGAAACTTGATCACAAAAATATTTAAAGAACAACAAAAAAGTAGCGAATTGCTTTCTATTTTAGGTTATGGAGAGTTATCAGAAAGTAAAATTGAATCAGAAAAATTAATAAAAGAAGAAGTTATTTAAGCTTCAAAAAATAGCATGAATACAAATAAAACATACGCAGGAATTTCAGAAAAATATGGAAACCTGTCAACATCAAAAATAGTTATAATTCCTGTTCCTTATGACGGAACAAGCACTTGGCAAAAAGGAGCAGATAAAGGCCCACAAGCTTTTTTAGAAGCGTCTGAAAATATGGAACTGTACGATATAGAAACAGATTCTGAAGTGTATAAAGAAGGTGTTTATTTAGCGGATGCTATTACAGAGAATGCGTCACCAGAAACAATGGTAGATGCGGTGCATGATATCACTAAAAAATACATTAACAGAAATAAATTTGTAACTGTTTTTGGTGGAGAACACTCAATTTCTATTGGTACAATTAGAGCTTTTAACGAGTGTTTTAACAATTTAACGGTTTTACATATTGATGCTCATGCAGATTTAAGAAAAGAATACGAAGGTTCTAGATGCAACCACGCTTGTGCAGTTTACGAAGCGAATTCTACAACTAATTTAGTGCAAGTTGGAATTAGAAGTATGGATATTTCTGAAAAAAGAGAAATGAATTTGGATAAAGTTTTCTTTGCACATGATATGGCTGTAAATGAAGATTGGATGGAAGATGTTATTGACCAATTAACAGAAAATGTTTTTATCACGTTTGATTTAGATGCCTTAGATCCATCGATTATGCCATCAACAGGAACACCAGAACCTGGCGGATTATTTTATTATGAAACATTAGAGTTTTTAAAACAAGTTTTTGAGCAAAAAAATGTGGTTGGTTTTGATATGGTAGAATTATGTCCAAACGGAAATGAAAAATCATCAGACTTTTTAGCGGCTAAATTATTTTACAAAATGTTGAGCTATAAGTTTGCTGCTAACGATGATTCTTATGACAATGGAGAGGATGAAAATGATTCAAATCCGTTTAGTAAATTATCAAAATTTAAAAATGATGACGACGATTTTTAAGTTTCTATAATGATAAAAAATATAGAAAATATCGAATTGCAGTTTTTAACTTTAGACGATTATAAAGCTTTAAAAGCTGCAATGATTCAGGCATATTCTAGCATGCCAGATTCTTATTGGAAAGAAAATCAGATTAAAACACTAATCGAAAAATTTCCTGAAGGACAAGTTGTTATCAAAATAAATGGAGAATTAGCAGGTTGTGCATTGTCTATCAAATTAGATTACGATAGTTTCGATGATCAGCATACCTACAAAGATATTACAGACAATTATACGTTTGATACACATGACGAAAATGGTGATGTTTTATACGGAATTGATGTTTTTATAAAATCAGAATACAGAGGTTTACGCTTGGGTAGAAGATTGTATGATTACAGAAAAGAGTTGGCAGAAAAGCAGAACTTAAGAGGAATTGCATTTGGAGGAAGAATACCAAATTATCATAAATATGCAGCAACTTTATCACCAAAAGAATATATAGAAAGTGTAAAGCGTAAAGAAATTAACGATCCGGTTTTAAACTTTCAAATTTCGAATGATTTTCATCCTTCAAAAATTTTAAAAGGATATTTAGAAGGTGATGAAAATTCTGGTGAGTTTGCCGTTTTATTAGAGTGGGACAATATTTATTATGAGAAAAAATCTAAAAAAGCAGCGACAAAGAAAAAAGTAGTTCGTTTAGGATTGATTCAGTGGCAAATGCGTTTGTATAAAGATTTGGAAGAATTAATGCAACAAGCAGAATATTTTGTAGATGCAGTTTCTGCATATCGTTCTGATTTTGCATTGTTTCCAGAGTTTTTTAATGCGCCTTTAATGGCGGATAATAATCACTTACCAGAATCGGAAGCAATTAGAGAATTGGCTAAATATACACCTGTAATTGTTCAGAAGTTTTCTGAATTAGCAATTACATACAACATCAATATTATTACGGGTAGTATGCCAGAAATAAAAGAGGAGTTGTTGTATAATGTAGGTTATATCTGTAAAAGAGATGGTAGTACAGAACGTTATGAGAAATTGCATGTAACGCCAGATGAAGCTAAAGTTTGGGGAATGCAAGGTGGAAATCAACTAAAAACATTTGATACCGATTGTGGTAAAATAGGAGTTTTAATTTGTTACGATTCTGAGTTTCCAGAATTAAGTAGAATTTTAGCAGAAGAAGGCATGGATATTTTGTTTATCCCGTTTTTAACGGATACACAAAATGGATATTCTAGAGTGCGTCATTGTGCACAAGCAAGAGCCATAGAAAATGAGTGTTATGTAGCTATTGCTGGTAGTGTTGGTAATTTACCAAAAGTAAATAATATGGACATACAATATGCACAATCGATGGTGTTTACACCTTGTGATTTTTCGTTTCCGGCAAACGGAATTAAAGCAGAAGCAACTACAAATACAGAAATGATTTTAATTGCTGATGTAGATTTAGATCTCTTAAAAGACTTAAATCAATTTGGTAGTGTACGTAATTTAAAAGATAGAAGAAAAGACATCTTCGAGGTTAAAAAACTTTAAAAAAATAATTAATAAATAGAATAACGATAAAATCTCTAAATAAATAAAAAAACATCTCGATACAAAATTTCTGAAATAGAAATTTTACTCGATGTGACAGCAAATAAATAATCACTTAAAGAAAGGACTGTCAGTTCGAGTGATTTTTCTTTTTCGAAAAAATCGTATCGAGAACATTTAGAAATTTTATCAAACAAAATAAAAAAATGAAAAAACCAATTACAAATTTTATAGAAAAATACTTTTTACACTTTAATGCAGCTGCTTTAGTAGATGCAGCAAAAGGGTATGAAGACCAATTAAATAAAGGATCTAAAATGTTAGTTTCTTTAGCAGGAGCAATGAGTACAGCAGAATTAGGTAAGATTTTTGCAGAAATGATTCGTAAAGATAAAGTGCAAATTGTTTCTTGTACCGGTGCAAATTTAGAAGAAGATATTATGAATTTAGTAGCACATTCTCATTACAAACGTGTGCCTAATTATAGGGATTTAACGCCACAAGATGAGTGGGATTTATTAGAAAAAGGATTAAACCGAGTTACAGACACTTGCATACCAGAAGAAGAAGCCTTTAGAAGAATACAAGAACATATTGTAAAAATATGGAAAGATGCAGAAGCAAACGGAGAACGTTATTTACCACATGAATACATGTATAAATTATTGCTTTCTGGAGTTTTAGAACAGTATTATGAAATTGATTTAAAAGACTCTTGGATGTATGCTGCTGCAGAAAAAAACTTACCAATTATTTGTCCGGGTTGGGAAGATTCTACAATGGGAAACATTTTTGCTTCTTATGTTTTAAAAGGCGAATTAAAAGCAAGTACCATGAAATCTGGAATTGAATACATGACATTTTTAGCAGATTGGTATACTAATAATTCTGAAAACGGAATAGGATTCTTTCAAATAGGAGGTGGGATTGCAGGAGATTTTCCTATTTGTGTAGTGCCAATGTTGTATCAAGATATGGAAAAGCCAGAAACACCATTTTGGAGTTATTTTTGTCAGATTTCAGATTCTACAACAAGTTATGGTTCGTATTCTGGTGCAGTACCAAACGAAAAAATTACTTGGGGTAAATTAGATATAGATACTCCAAAATTTATAATAGAAAGTGATGCAACAATTGTTGCTCCGTTAATTTTTGCTTATTTATTAGAAATGTAGCATGGCAAATGCTTTTATAAAAAAGCAAAATTGCTAATTAAAACTATTTTATAAAAAATGAAACGAGTAATTGTAGAATACGCTAAGTTAACTACTGATATTTTAGATTTATTGGTAGAAAAATATCCTTATGGATATGATTATTCAGATATCATCTCTTTTAAAAATGCAAAAGGAGAAACTGTAAAAGCAGTAGAAGTAAGAACAGAAGATACTGCTTACTTAGTTAAAATAAGTCAGCGTTTAGAACAAACAATGGAAGATTATGCCGAAGATGAAGATTCTTTTGATGAGGATGAAGATTTAGATGTTGATGATTTAGGAGACTAATTAAAAATTATTAATTTAATAGAAAAGCCTCACAAATAATTGTGAGGCTTTTTCTATAAAAAATGTTTTATTTATTTAGCAGGTAAAATTTTACCAATACATTCTCCAAAACCAATACGAACTTTGTCATTTTTACAATGAGCTCTCATAATAACGGTATCTTTATCATTGATAAATTTACGCTCTGTTCCGTCTTTTAATTTTATTGGATTTTCTCCATTCCATGTTAATTCTAACATAGAACCCCAACTGTCTTTTGTTGGGCCAGAAATAGTACCAGAACCCATTAAATCTCCAGATTCTACAGGACAACCATTTACAGTATGGTGTGCTAATTGTTGCGCCATTGTCCAGTACATATATTTAAGATTAGAATTAGCGACTACTGTTTCCTCTCCTTTTTCTGGCTTTATAGCTACTTGTAAATTAATATCATAACTTCCTTTTTTCTCTTGCTCTAAATAAGATAAAGGTTTTTCTAATTCATTCGGGTTTTCTACTCTAAAAGGTTCTAAGGCATCTAAAGTTACAATCCAAGGAGAAATTGTAGAAGCAAAGTTTTTTCCTATAAATGGCCCTAAAGGCACTTTTTCCCAAGATTGAATGTCTTTAGCAGACCAATCGTTTAATTGTACCAAACCAAAGATGTTTTCTTCTGTTTCTTCAATAGGAATTCTATCACCTAAAACATTTGCATCAGTTGTAATAAAAGCCATTTCCAATTCAAAATCTAATAATTTTGTCGGTCCAAAATTAGGAGTTGTACTTCCTTCATTTGGTTTAGTTTGCCCGTAAGGTCTTCTAATTTTTGTCCCTGATGGTACAATAGAAGAACTTCTACCATGATAACCGACTGGCATTTGATACCAATTAGGTGATAATGTATCTTCTGGACTATTAAATAAAGAAACTAGATTGGTAGCATGTTTTTTGCTAGTAGAAAAATCGGTAAAATCACCAACAGCAACTGGCAATAACATCTCTACTTCATCCATTCTAAAGATAATTTTATCTTTATGGTTTGGGTTGTCTCTTAAACTACCATTTGTAACATCAAAAATTTCTGCAATTCTATTTCTTACCAAACGCCATGTTTTACGTCCGTCTGCAATAAAATCATTTAAATTATCTTGTAAAAAAATATCTTCTGTTAAAAGGATTCCTTTAAAATATCCTAATTGATGAAACGCACCTAAATCTATTGCAAAATCACCAATTCTACTTCCTATTGTAATAATATCATCTCTAGTTATAAATACACCAAAAGGAATATTTTGAATTGGGAAATCTGAATCTTCGTTTACTTTTAACCAAGATTTTCTATTGGGGTTATTTGCTGTTATGATCATTCTATTACTATTTAATATTTTTCAAACCTACACATTTTTTTTTCATTTATAAAATAAAAAAACAATGAAAAAAATAATTTTAGGGTTAATTTATTCTGATTATTACAATATTTATAAAAATTAATAAAATATCATTAAAACATGTTTTTAAGAAACATGTTTTTATTATTTTTGAAAATTATTTAAAAACAACACGATAATGCAATTAGATAATCAAATTTTTGACCTTATTCAGGAAGAAAAAGAAAGACAGTTAAATGGTTTAGAGTTAATCGCTTCAGAAAATTTTGTGAGTGATGAAGTAATGAAAGCTCAAGGTTCTATTTTAACCAATAAATATGCTGAAGGATATCCTGGTAAAAGATATTATGGAGGTTGTGAAGTAGTAGATGTAATTGAACAAATTGCAATTGATAGAGCTAAAGAATTATTTGGTGCAGAATATGTAAACGTTCAGCCTCACTCTGGTTCTCAAGCAAATACAGCTGTTTATGCTGCTTGTTTAAAGCCAGGAGATACGGTTTTAGGGTTTGATTTATCTCATGGTGGACATTTAACACATGGTTCTCCTGTTAATTTTTCTGGTAAATTATACAACCCTGTTTTTTATGGAGTTGATAAAGAAACAGGTAGAATAGATTATGACCATTTAGAATCTCAAGCAAATGAGCATAGGCCAAAATTGATTATAGCGGGTGCTTCTGCATATTCTAGAGATATAGATTTTGAAAAATTTAGAGAAATTGCAGATTCTGTTGGAGCTATTTTAATGGCAGATATTTCTCACCCAGCAGGTTTAATTGCAAAAGGAATTTTAAACGATCCGTTACCTCATTGTCATATAGTAACAACTACAACACATAAAACATTACGTGGACCAAGAGGTGGTATGATTATGATTGGTAAAGATTTTGACAATCCTTTTGGAGAAACTTTAAAAAGTGGAAAACCAAAGAAAATGTCTACTTTAATTAATTCTTCTGTTTTTCCAGGAAATCAAGGTGGACCTTTAGAGCATGTTATTGCTGCTAAAGCGGTTGCTTTTGGAGAAGCTTTAACAGATGAGTTTTTAGAATACCAAATTCAAGTAAAAGAAAATGCAGCTGCAATGGCAAAAGAATTTGTAGCTAAAGGATATAATATTATTTCTGGTGGTACAGATAACCACTGTATGTTGATAGATTTACGTAATAAAAATATTTCTGGTAAAGACGCAGAAATTGCTTTAGGTAAAGCAGATATTACAGTAAATAAAAATATGGTTCCTTTTGATGATAAATCTCCATTTGTAACTTCAGGAATTCGTGTTGGTACAGCTGCAATTACAACTCGTGGTTTATTGGAAGAAGATATGGTAGCAGTTGTTAATTTTATTGATGAAGCAATTACAAATGCAGCAAATGAAACGGCTTTAGAGGCAATTGCAGAGAGAGTTTCTGATATGATGAGTTCTAGAAGATTATTTGTAATGTAATTAAAGTAATTTTACTTTTATAAAAACAAAAAAAAGCATCAAGTTCATTCTTGATGTTTTTTTTATATATTTAATAAAATTTTATATGGATACTTATTTTATAGCAACAGTTTTAGTTTTTCTTTCTGCAATCTTTGGTTATGTAAACGTACGTTTATTAAAAATGCCAAATACAATCGGGTTAATGATAATGACAATTGTGTTTACTTTGATTGTTTTATTGATAAGTTATTTTGATCCTACTTTATTAAATATTGAAAAATCAATTATTTCTAGCATTGATTTTAAAACAGTTTTATTAGATGAGATGTTAAGTTTCTTGTTATTTGCCGGAGCTTTACATACCAATTTTGAGCAATTAAAAATTCAACGTTGGCCTATTTTACTATTTTCTACTTTAGGCGTTTTAACATCTACATTTTTAGTAGGTATTATGATGTTTTTTATTCTACAAGTTTTAAGTTTCGATGTTAATTTTATTTACTGTTTATTATTTGGAGCTTTAATTTCACCTACAGATCCAATTGCAGTATTAGGGATTTTAAAGCAAGTAGGAGCACCCAAAAAATTAGAAACGAAAATTGTTGGAGAATCTCTATTTAACGATGGAGTAGGAGTTGTGGTTTTTTTAACTATTTTTCAGATTGCAAAATCTGGGGTAGGTAATACTTCTGTTGCAGATGTTGCACAATTATTTGGACAAGAAGTAATCGGAGGAATTGCTTTAGGTGGATTATTAGGCTGGGTTTCTTATCGTCTAATAAGATCTATAAATGATTATGATGTAGAAGTAATTATAACCTTAGCAGCAGTTATGGGAGGTACAGTTATTGCGCATAAACTACATTTATCTGCACCTTTAGCAATGGTTACTGCCGGTTTAATTGTAGGTAATGATACTGTTAGAGCAAGTTCTATGTCTGAAATAACAGAAAAATATGTAGATAAATTTTGGGAGTTGTTGGACATTCTCTTAAATGCAATTTTATTTGTTTTAATTGGTATGGAAATGTTGCTTTTGGTTTTTGAAGGCAAATATATTGTTGCAGGTTTAATTGCAATACCAATTGTTTTAATTTGTAGGTATATTTCTTTATTTCTACCGATTAATCTCTTTAAAAAGAAATTAGATTTTGTACCCAAAACCAATTTAATTATGACTTGGGGTGGTTTACGTGGTGGTATTTCTATTGCGTTAGCCTTAGGATTATCAACAGAAATGCATAGAGATTTATTTTTGGTAATTACCTACATAGTTGTAGTATTTTCTATAATTGTACAAGGTTTAACAGTTGGTAAGTTAGTAAATAGGTTTAAACTAAAAGAATAAAAAAAAACATCAAGAATTAATTCTTGATGTTTTTTTTTGTATAAATAATATAATTACCAATTTTTAATTTCTTCTCTAACTTCTTCTTTGGTTTTACCATATTTTTCTTGAATTTCTCCAATAAATTTATCTAATTTCCCTTCTGCTTTGGCAGAATCAGAATTTACGATGTTACCATATTGTTCTTTAAATTCTCCTTTAATTTGTTTCCAGTTTCCTTTTGCTGTATCTGTATTCATAATTTTAAATTTTAAGTACCGAACTCACATTCAGTAGTGATTAATAATAGTACAAATCTATAAAGTATCTAAGTACTTGTTTAACAGTATCCATTTAAAAATGTGCTCAAATGAATTAGTTGTTTAATAGATTATTTTTTATGCTGAATTTCATCTGCAATTCTATCACTAGAGTTATCGGTTGCACTATGTACCTGGTCTTTTAATTTTTCTTTGTCTTCTCCTTTTAAAATGTCTTTATCAGTATCATTGTCTTTAGAACCTTTTTTTACGGTTCCTTTTAATGGATGTAGACCTCTTTCATTTACATCTCCAGCATTTCCTTTTGTTTGATTTTCTACACTTAATTTCTCTTTATTCGACATAATTTTCTTGTTTTACGATTAATAATGAATCAAAATTAAATTTTTAAAAGAAAATTGTTTAACTAATAAGGTTTAAAGAGTAACTCAAAAGAAATAAATGTTATTGTTCACTTGCTCTTTCTATAATGTTTTCTGGAATCGATTTTTTAGCTTTTGCCCCCATTTTCTTTAACTTTTCTACACTGGTAATTAAGTTTCCTCTACCATCAAAAAGTTTATTCATGGCGTTAGAATATTCTTTCTTGCTATCATCAATTCGTTTACCAATACCGACTAAATCTTTTAAAAGTCCGTCAAATTTATCATACAAAGCACCGGCTTGTCTTGCTATTTCTATAGCATTTCTTTGTTGTTTTTCATTATTCCACATAGAATCTATAGTTCGTAAAGTAGCCAATAGAGTAGTAGGTGTAACAATTACAATGTTTTTTTCAAAAGCTTTGTTGTAAAGATGATTATCACTATTAATTGCAACAGCAAAAGCAGGTTCAATTGGTATAAAAAGTAACACAAAATCTGGCGATTCTATTTTATAAATGTCTTCGTATTTTTTTTCTGATAATTGATCTACGTGTCGCTTTAAAGAGTTTACATGTTCTTTTAAAAATTGTGCTTTCAAAATCTCATCTTCTTCATTTACAAATTGTTCGTAAGCGGTTAATGAAACCTTAGAATCTACAATCATTTTTTTATGATCAGGTAAATGAATAACAACATCTGGTAGTATTCTACGGCCATCTTCATTGGTAAAGCTTTGCTGTATGTAATATTCTCTATCTTTCTCTAAACCAGATTTTTCTAAAACTCTTTCTAAAACCAATTCTCCCCAATTCCCTTGAGTTTTATTGTCTCCTTTTAAAGCTTTTGTAAGGTTTAGAGTTTCTTTACTCATTTGCATATTTAACTCTTTTAAACCTAAAATTTGCTGACGTAAAGCTGCATGATAATCGATACTTTCTTTGTGAGTTTTGTCTACTTTGTCTTCAAAAACTTTAATTTTTTCTTGAAGCGGATTTAAAATTATTTTTAAATTTTCTTGATTTTGTTGTGTAAATTTGTTCGATTTTTCATCTAAAATTTTGTTGGCTAAATTTTCAAACTCTTTGGTGAATTTTTCTTGTAGTTTTTCTACTTCTTTTTTGTTTTCTAATAGTTTTTCGTTAGTGTTTTTTAGCTCTGTTTCTAAACGTGTTTTATCAGAAATTAAAACTTCTTTTTCTTTTTGAATGTATCTTAACTCGCTTTGTAAATCATCAATCGTAATTTCGGTGTTTTTAAAACTTTCTTTTTGTTTATCAACTTCAAACTCTAAGGCAGATTTTTCTTTTTCTATCTTTAATTTGGTTAAAATCTTTCCTATAAAGAATCCTACAAAACTAAAAATCAGTGCTATTAAGAAGTAAGTAATCAATTCGTTCATCATATCAAATTAAGTACTTAAATTTATCACTTTTAAAACAGACAATGAAAGGAATTGCAAAATTTATATTATTTAAAATTATGGGTTGGAAATTGGAAAATGATTTTCCTAAAGATCCTTTAAAATACGTAGTCATTGCTGCACCACATACAAGTTGGTTAGATTTTCCGATAGCCATATTAACTAGAATGGCTTCTGGTACCATGGTTCATTTTGTAGGTAAAGCATCATTATTTAAACCTCCTTTTGGTTTTTTCTTTAAAGCTTTGGGCGGTACACCAATTGATAGATCTAAAAGTAATAATACTGTGGATGCTGTTATTGATGTTTTTAATTCTAAAAAAGAATTTAGGTTAGGGATTTCTCCTGAAGGCACTCGTAAAAAAGTTGATAAATGGAAAACAGGTTTTTATTATATAGCAAAAGGTGCAAATGTACCTATTGTAATGGCTACTCTAGATTTTGAAAATAAAAAAGTAAAAATCTCTGAGCCTTTTTATCCAACAGAAAATAAAGATAAAGATTTTAAAGTTTTAAGAAGTTTCTTTAAAAACGTAAAAGGAAAACATTCTAATTTATCATAATAAAAAAGGAGTTCAGTTTAACGAACTCCTTTTTATATTATTTAAATTTTTCTGATACTTTTTCTGAAATCCCTATAATTACTTGTGTTGCTTTTATCATAGATTCTACTGGCACATACTCAAAACGTCCGTGAAAATTATGTCCGCCAGCAAAAATATTTGGGCAAGGCAATCCTTTAAAAGAAAGTTGAGAACCATCCGTTCCTCCACGAATAGCTTTAATTAAAGGTTTTATTTCTAAATCTAGCAATACTTCTTCTGCAATATCTACAATGTGCATAACCGGAGTAATTTTCTCTTTCATATTAAAGTATTGGTCTTTAATTTCTACTTCAATTACATCTTGAGTATATTTTTCATTAATATCATCTGCTATTCTATGCATTAATTGTTTTCTTTTACCAAACAATTCTAAATCATGATCTCTAATTATATATTCTAAAACACTTTTTTCTACATTACCATGCATATCATGTAAGTGAAAAAAACCTTGATAACCTTCTGTTTTTTCTGGGGTTTCTCTTAACGGAAGTGCCGCAATATATTCATTAGCAATAAGCATAGAATTTACCATTTTTCCTTTTGCATATCCTGGATGCACAATTTTACCAGTAATGGTAATTTTAGCACCAGCAGCATTAAAGTTTTCATATTCTAATTCACCAATTTGACTTCCATCCATGGTGTAAGCCCATTCTGCACCAAATTTTTCTACGTCAAATAAATGTGCACCTTTACCAACTTCTTCGTCTGGTGTAAAACATATTCTTATTTTTCCATGTTTAATTTCTGGATGCTGAATTAAATATTCCATTGCAGTTACAATTTCTGTTACACCAGCTTTATCATCTGCGCCTAAAAGAGTAGTCCCGTCTGTTGTTATAATAGTCTGACCTTTGTATTGTATTAAATCATCAAAATAATCTGGTGATAAAACAATATTTTCTTCTTTATTTAAAATGATATCATTTCCTTGGTAATTTTCTACAATTTGGGGTTTGATGTTTTTACCTGTAAAATCTGGACTTGTATCTATATGCGCAACAAAACCAATCGTAGGTACATCATAATCTAAATTACTTGGTAATGTTGCCATAATATAGCAATTTTCATCTAAATCTACCTCTTTCATTCCTATTTGCTTCAATTCTTCTACTAAAATTTTAGCTAAATTCCATTGTTTTTCGGTACTCGGAAAAGCAGGATTATTTGGGTCAGATTCAGTATCTACAGTAATGTATTTTATAAATCTGTCTGTAATATATTTTTTATCAATCATTTTTAATGGTAGTTTTTTATCTTCTGTATAAGTGAAAGAGCATTACAAAACCTTTGATCTACTATAGAATCTCCATAAATTTCTGCTTTTGCAAGTATAAAATTTTGTTCGTTTATTTTGATGAAAAAATGACCAATCTGATAATCATAATTTCCTTTTTTCCCTTTAGAAATAGTATAGTAAGAGGGTTTTTCTATTAAAGTAGTTTCTGCTGATTTTATTTTGATAAGATTCTTAGATAAGTTTTCTTGCTCTTGCTTTAGTTTAAAGTTGGAATCAAAATTAATGCTTTTATTGATAAGAGTAATATCTAAAAGTAATGTTTGTGTTAATTGTTTTGTTGTGTCTGCTGTGTAAATGGAGGATTGAAAATGATCGTAATACAAGTTAGTTTTCCATGTTTCTGGAATTTCTACAGAAAATAGGTTTTTAAAATCTTTTACTTCTTCTAAATTTTTAAAATTGATTGTACTACAATTAAAATATTTACTAATTTTAGATTGTGTGTTACAAGCTAATAATAGGAGTAAAGTGGTTAGAACAACAACAAGATTTTTCTTCATAATTATTCTAAAACGAGTTTTCCTATTTTATTATGACCAGCTAACCAAGCTGTATTTTTATCTACAAATTGGATTGTATAATATCCTTCCTCAGAAACATCAACCCAACTTATACCTCCGTTATTAGAAAAAGAAACTCCTGTTTTACCAACTGCAAAAATTTCCATTCCGTTGGTTTCTGGTACATATTGTACACAACTTTTATAATTAGGGTTTTGTTTGTCAGAAACTAATGTCCAAGTTTTTCCACCATCTTTGGTAATTGCTTTATTGGCTATGTTTTCTAATGGTTTAGAATAATCTCCTCCAAATACAATTCCGTTATTTTCATCAAAAAAATCAACAGAATATAAACCTTGTGGACCATTACCTTGAATGATTGGTGTGTTATACGTTTGCCAGGTTTTACCATAATCTTCAGATTTTAAAACACGAGCTTTAGTTCCTCCAGAAACAATCCAAACCGTGCTACCAAATGTTTTTATATTGGTATTACTTGCCGCAAAAAAAGCTTCCCCTTCAATAAAATCAGGGAGGTTTGTACAATCTATTTTTGTCCAAGAATCTCCTCCATCTTCCGTTAAAATAATAGAAGCACAATTTTCTGTAGGGTCACCAACAGCAATACCGTGTTTACCATCATCAAAAAAATGTAAAGCATCATAAAACACTTTTTCATGATTTTCTGAATAGACTAAAGAGGTTGTATCCTTAGAAATTTTATATAACAAAGCAGGATTTGCTATTGAGAAAGCAAAAAAAGCATCGCCATTTTTAGCCAAACTTCTAAAATGAGGAATTATAGAGTCTTGATATGTAATCGTTTTTGTGGTCCATGTTTTACCTGAATTTGTGGTAAAACCAAAATCGCCAATAGAACCCGCGTAATAAACAGTATCTTTATCTACAACTTGTATAGTTCTTATACTTGTGCTGTCCATTTTAAATTCTTTAATCTCTACAGCCATAATATTTCTTGGTATATATTTTTTTGTGCAGGAGTTAATTAAAAGGAAAGTAAAAATAAGTAACGTTATTCTTTTCATTTTTGATATTTTTATAGCACTAAAATAAACAAATCATTTTTTAGATAATGAAAAAAGCATTGGTAATTTCTGGAGGAGGAAGTAAAGGAGCATTTGCAGGTGGAGTTGCGCAATATTTAATGAAGAAAGAAAATAGAGATTACGATTTGTTTTTAGGGACTTCTACAGGTAGTTTAATGGTATCTCATTTGGCATTAGGTATGTTAGATGAATTAAAAGATTTATATACCAATGTAAACCAAAAGACCATTTTTAGTAATAATCCTTTTAAAATAACAAAAGTTTCTGGTGAAAAAGTGATTAGTATTCGTCATTTAAATACATTTTGGAACTTTTTAAATGGAAGAAAAACTTTTGGAGAAAGCAAAAACTTAAGAAGTTTGATTAAAAAGAAAGTTACTAAAGAAATGTACCAAGAAATTAGGGCAAATAACAAAGATGTTGTGGTTACAGTTTCTAATTTAACCGCCAATCAGATAGAATATAAGTCTATTAATGATTGTACTTATGATGATTTTTGCGATTGGATTTGGGGTTCTTGTAATTATGTACCTTTTATGAGTTTGTTAGAAAAAAACAATTGCCAATATGCAGATGGTGGCTTTGGCTCTTTAGTACCTATTAGAGAAGCCATTTTAAGAGGAGCAACAGAAATTGATGCAATTATTTTAGAAACAGAAGTAACCCAGTTTAATAGATTGCCTTCTAAAAATCCTTTTTCTTTATTGTTTGATGTTTTTGATTTTATGTTAACACATGTAGAAAGGCATAATATTACTATTGGTAAATTAGCGGCTACTCATAAAAACGTAAAACTTAACCTTTATTATACACCCACAGTTTTAACTACAAATGCTTTGGTTTTTGATAAAGTTTTAATGCGTAAATGGTGGAAATCTGGTTATAAATATGCAAAATCTAAACGAGAAGAATTAATGAGTGAATTTAGACCAGACGTTTTAACGGATAAAGAAATAGAAGAAGGAGCAGAAAACTTATAGAATGAAATTCGGAAAAGTAAATAATCCAGAAAATATAGATTTTACATTACCAAACACTCATAAAGATACATTTAGACTTTTAAATACTTATCAGAAAGTAAATAAACCTAGTATTTATGTTGGTTGTGCTAAGTGGAATAGAGCAGATTTAAAAGGTTTTTATCCGAGAGGTACAAAAGATGAATTAGTTTATTATTCTAGTCAATTTAATTCTATCGAATTAAACGCTACTTTTTATAGACAATTTCCGGCAGAACAATTTTCTAAGTGGCATGATAAAACACCTAATGATTTTAAGTTTTTTCCTAAAATTAATCAAGAAATTAGTCACTTTAAACGTTTAGAAAATGTAGCTGATATTGTAAATATTTCTTTAGACAATACTTTAAATTTAAAAGAAAAGTTAGGAACTACATTTTTACAATTACACAGTAACTTTGGACCTACTAATTTTGATAGATTACAAAATTTTGCAGAAAGTTGGCCTAAAGAACTGCCCTTAGCAATAGAAGTTAGACATAAAGATTGGTTTGCAGACAAAGTAATAGAAGAGGAATTTTATCAGCTTTTAGAAGAAAATAAAATTGCAAATACTCTGGTTGATACTGCTGGTAGAAGAGACATGATGCATATGCGATTAACCAATAACGAAGCTTTTATTAGATTTGTAGGTGCTAACCATTTAACAGATTATAATCGATTAGATGATTGGGTTAAAAGATTGAAAATTTGGGTAGATGGTGGATTAAAAAATATTCACTTTTTTATTCATCAAAATTTAGAAATTGAATCTCCATTGTTGGCCGCACATTTTATAAAAAAAATAAATCTAGAATTTAATCTAGATTTAAAAGTTCCTAACCAAAAAGAAGATTCAAGTTCTAACGGACAATTAAGTTTGTTGTAGTTTTAGTTCTTATTAAAATCTACATACATATTATTATAAGAAGGGTTTGCCATTTTAGAATTATAAACTTCTTTAGATTGTTCTATGCTTTTACCAGAATCTATTGCTTTAGATCCTGTTGTAATTAAAGTAATTGTTCTGCTTAAAAGAGGATCAGATTTTTCACCTAAAGTACCTAAATTACTATCTTCTTCTTCTAAATAGACACCAGGAAAAGTAGTTGCTGGTATAATTCCATCAGGATAATTTACATCATCTTTATTTGTTATTTCTAACACAATCGGTTGCATAGCATACGTATGGTTTGTGTTTAAGTTTGTACCTGTTCTTTGGTAGTTCTCAGAATCATATAAAGTAATAGAACCAACTTGTTTACCAACTGTTGTTGTGCCAACTAATTGTACATCTATATAAGATGATAAAGAATTTATAACCAATTCTGACGCTGATGCAGAACTACCAGAAACAATAAAATAAATTCTAGATAAGTTTAAACTGTTAATAGTTTCTTCTGAAATTACATTACCAGACGTATCTGTAGTTACAATTTGATCAGTAAACCTATTGGTAAGATCTTCTTCGTCAAAAACAGCCATTGCTTTTTCATTCCATGCTTGTTTAGAAAAAACTTCATCATTAAATTGACCTGTAATCATGCTCCCTAAATAAGTAGCTGTGTTAACAGAACCACCACCATTATAACGTAAATCTACAATTAAATCATTTATACCTTCTGCTTTAAAATTAGAAAAAGCAGTATTTAATTCACTATCAAAAGAACTAGAAAATTGATTGTACATAATGTATCCAATTTTTGTAGTTCCTTCATCAAAAACATTGGTAACTAAAATAGGGTTTTCTGTAAGATCTCCTTTAGTTAAAGTAACAGTTGCTCCGCTTGCAATTGGACTTCCACTATTATAATTAGCCAAACCAATTGTATATGTTGTACTAGATAATAAAGTAGTATAATTTGTATCTGTAATTTGTGTTCCATCAATTTGATTAAAAATCATACCACGAGTTATTCCATTTGCCTCAGCATCAGAACCAGGTATTACATACCTTACATACCCGTAAACATTAGTAGAACCATCGCTGTAATATCTTAAACCAAACTCCATTCCGTTGTTTAATGTTATTCCCTGAAAAGAATTTTCTAATGCTACGTAATCATCAACAATCCAAGAAAAACGATCTGTAGGTGTGTAAATTAAGTTATCAAATAAAGATTCTGGTGTAGAAAAGCCTTCTAAATAAGCATTTAATTCTGTTTGAGAGCTAAAGCGAGTATCTGCTAAATCTGGTACAGAACCTTGCCATAAATAATAAGCGTTTAAACCATGCCAAACAAAGTTTTGCACTTCTATGTCTACAGGAATATCTTCGCTTTTAGTAGAACAATTAAAAAAGAATACAGAGATAAATAATATTATTACTGATTTCACAGAAAATTTAAATGACATAGTTTTTAGTTTTTATGTGTATTACAACGCAATATATATATAAATAGTATTTTTTTAATAAATTGTTGTAACAAAATATATTCTCTTTCGTCGTAATAATGTAGGCCTGATAACAAGATTATAATTATATAAAACAATCAACTAAACCAAAATGAATCAATCAGACTTTTTAAAAGTTGTTTTACCATTTAAAGACAAAGTCTTTAGGTTAGCAAAAAGACTTTTAGTTTCTACAGAAGAAGCTGAAGATGCAACCCAAGAATTGTTTTTTAAATTATGGAAAAGTAAAGAAAAGATTGCTGATTATAAGAATGTTGAAGCGTTTGCAATGACCATGACAAAAAATTATTGTTTTGATCGATTAAAATCTAAACAAGCAAGTAACTTAACATTAATACACAGTAATTATAAAGAGACAAAAACATCTTTAGATAAAAACATAGAACATCGAGACAGTGTAAACCAAGTGCACCAATTGATAGAAAAATTACCCGAAAATCAGAAAATTATTATTCAATTACGTGATGTAGAGCAATATAATTTTGATGAAATTTGTAAAATGGTAGACATGAAACCGACTGCAGTAAGGGTAGCATTATCTAGAGCAAGAAAAACAATTAGAGAAGAATTAATAAAAAAACATAACTATGGAGTTAGCTAACATAGAAAAATTATTACAAAAATATTTAGATGCAGAAACTACTTTGCAAGAAGAAACTACCTTAAGAAACTATTTTACAGGAGGTAATGTTGCACCACATTTGCAAGAGTACGAGTATATGTTTAATTATTTTTCTACTACAAAAGATGAAACTTATACAAAAACCATTCTGTTAAAACCCAAAAGATCTAATAAGACAAAGAACTTAAAATGGTTATCTGTTGCAGCATCTGTAGTATTATTATTTAGTGTATTTATTGGCAACCAAGAGTATAAAAAGTACCAAGAAGAACAAGAGGCAAAAGCTCTTTATGCAGAAGTAAGTAAAGGATTAAAGTTATTATCTACAAATCTAAAGAAAGGAGAACAAGCTGTAGCAACTTTATACACTTATGAGAATACCGTAAATAAAATTTTAAAAGAAACCAAGTAAGATTAGTAAAACCAAGTAAAGTTAAAAGAACAATGAAAAAAATAGCCATATTAATAGCGTTAGTAGTTACACCAATGGTAACAAGCGCACAGTCGTTTTTTGATAAATTAGAAGACATGAATGGCGTAGATGCCATTATTGTAAACAAAGATGCTTTCGAAATTTTATCAAAATTTAATCCAGGAAAATCAGAAGGAAATGAGGCAATGGAAGTCTTTAAAATGATTCAAGAATTAAAAGAATTTAAAGTGTTTTCTACCAATGATATTTCTATAGCAAACGCTATGAGTACAATGGTAAGTTCTCAAGTAAAAAGTGCTAATTTAACAGAGTTAATGAGGATTAAAGAAGATGATTCTCGTGTAAATATTTATGTGAAAACCACTAAAAATAAAGATTTTGTAAGCGAAGTTTTAATGTTTGTAAAAGGAATTGATAAAAAAACAAAAGGAAATTCTGAAGCTGTAGTTGTTTCTCTAACGGGTAACATAGATATTAACAAAATGTCTGAATTAGCAGATACTTTTGTAGGTGAAAAAGACAAGTAATATAATTAAAACAGCAAAAAGTCGGGTTTTTTAGCCCGACTTTTTTTATCAATCAAAACCATATAAATTATGAAAACATTAGTTAAAGTATTTTCCCTTTTTTCAATTATATTGATGTTGACTTCTTGTAAAAATGAAAAATCTTTACAAGGATATTTAGTAGAAAGTCAAGAAAAAACAGGTTTTATTACTATAGATGTACCTGCAAGTATTTTACAATTAAAGTCTGATGATGTTTCTAAAGAGGTTAAAGAAACTTTAGAAAGTATTAGAAAAGTAAATGTGGTTGCTTTGCCAATTAAAGATAATAAAGAAGCTTACGAAATAGAAAAGGCAAAACTTAAGAATATTTTTAAAGATAATGAAGATTATAAATCTCTTATGACTTTAAAAGCAAAAGGGATGCACGTTAATATTTTTTACACAGGTAATACAGATTCTATAGACGAAATAATTGCTTTTGGTTATGGAGAAAAAGCAGGAGTGGGAGTTGCAAGATTATTAGGTGAAGACATGAATCCGGCTATGGTTATAGAAATGATAAACAACGTAAAATTAGATGAAAACAGTATTGATCTAGAAAAGTTTAGTGCTATTTTTAAAGATAAATAATCGAATATTAAGATTATAAAAAAGCCTTAAAAGAATATTCTTTTAAGGCTTTTTTTATTTGCTATGAGTTGAGTATAAGTTTAATTTTTATCAACTACATCACCAGAACCTACAGATTTACTTTTTATGTTACTTGGTTTTCCTTTGTAATAAATGCTACCAGAACCAACTACTTTAGCATCAATCTTAGAAGATACTGTTGTTTTAATATTTCCAGATCCTGCTACATTAGCATTTAATTCATCAGTTTCTAGATTGTAAGCATTAATATTACCAGAACCTGCAATAGAACAATCAAACTCGTTGGTATTACCTTCTAAATAAATACTACCAGAACCACCAATAGATGCTTTTATAGAACCTGAATCAAGTTTTAAATCAATATTACCAGAACCACCAATACTAACTTTAAAATCGTTTGATTTTATTAAGCTTTTACAAGAAATGCTACCAGAACCTCCTAAAGAAACACTTTCTAAACTTTTATATGGTATTGTAACCGTCATTCTTTTTGTAGTGTTAATATTGGTATTATCTTTAAACTTAACTTTTAAGGTATTTCTAGAAACTTCTGTTTCTATATAAGGTAAAATGTTTTCTTCTGCTTCTATAGTAATTTCTCCTTCATTCCCTTTTATAAGAACAACATCAAAAGAACCACCAATTGCAATAGCATCATAATTAGAAGTAGATCTTGTAATAATTTTAGTGTTTCCGTTTCCTTTTATTCTTTTACTACCACTAAACCAATTTTGAGATTTTGTTGTAATTGCAAGCATTAAAACTAAAGAAGTTAAAAAGATTTTTTTATTCATAATTTTTTATTTTTTAGTTGATTCTATGATTAATTTTCTTTGATACTAACGCCTCCGTATTGAGAGTTAATAACAATTTTAGATTCAGTATTTCCTTTACCGAATTTACCTTCGTAATATTTTTCTGTAGATTTAGAGATGTTTTTATAGAACTCTATTCTGTCATCATTTCTACTAAAACTAGCATATTGCAAATCTAATATAAATTCAAAAACTGCCGCAGGATCTACACCAATTCTTACACTAGCATATTCGGTATTAATGTCTACATTATCAAATCCTTTTACTAAGTTTTTAATACTTACAGAGCCATAATCTGTATCGATTAACAAATTTTTCTTTATGGTACCAAAACGCATAGATAAATAATCAGAATTTCCTTTAATATCTGTTGCTTCTTCCACAGAAATAGCCCCATAATCACAATTAAAATCAACTATTTCTGCTTTATCTAATTTTAAAGTAGAGTAATCTGCCACTACTTTAACTTTTTCAGAAATATCAATGGTTAATTTAGAATAATCAATGTTAACACGACCACTTTTCATGTAATGAATACTAGAATTAGTAGCATAGTCTAAGTTAATATCATTATTTTGTGCATTTAAATTACCAATAAATATTTTACCATATTCACAAGCAATATTTGCTTTTCCGTCTAAATTGTCTAAATAAATATTGCCATAATTATTATCTAAATCTACCGAATTAGATTTTGGCATTTTTACTTCATAATTAATTTTATAGTTAATGTTTTTATTACTTTTAAACCAAGAAGTCCAACTGCTTTTACTACTTTCTATAATCGTTTCCGCTTCAACTAAAGATCTATTGGCATTAAAGATAACAGCAATCGAAGAAAGTTTTTCATTTACATCGCCTAAATCATCACCTTGTACAGTAATTGTTACTTCTATTTCTACGCTATTTTTATCCCAAGTAGTAATGTTTAAATTACCATATTTATTGTTTAAAGATACTGTTGCATCAGAATTTACAGTATATATTTTTTTTACAACTTTATTTTTTTCGTGTTTCTTTTTATCTTCAGTAGCACTTACTAATAGAGGTATTAAAAGAAAAAATAAAGTGATTTTATATATAAATTTCATCATTTTTTATATTAAGGTTTTTAATTTCTTCTATCTGATCTAAAGTGTTTTCTAAAATGTCTAAACGCTGTTGGTAATTTTTAATCATTGCATTTATAATTTCTCTCTGCTTACCATTTTTAGTCAATTCTTTAACAAAATCAGTATATTCTTCTTGTAATTTTTCTAATTCTTCTAAGGCATTTTCTATAATACTTTCGGTATCTAAACTTCTGTTTTTTTCTAAATTTTTTAATTCATGATTAATGGTTGATACAAAATAAGTTTGTACCTCTTCCATTTTAGGCGAAACATCTGCCAAATCTAATTGACTTTTTTGATGATTACTACCCAAGAAAAATCCTAAAACCAAAACTACAGATGCGGCTACAGATAGCCATTTCCAAGAAGTTTTAACTCCTTTTTTTTGTTGATTTAGTTTGCGTTCAAAACGTTCTAAATGACCAGAATGTGGTTCTTGAAAGTCGAATTCATTTTCAGTAAAAAACTGATTTAATTTATCTTCCATACGCTTGTTTTTTAATGTTTTCTGCAAGTAATACTTGCTTTAATTTCTTTTTTGCCCTAGAAACCGTTGTTCTAACATTATCATTTGTATAATTTAGAATTGTTGCAATTTCTTCATAATCATAACCTTCTACTAGGTGTAATGTTAACACAAGTCTGTAATTTTCTTTTAAACTTTGTAAACAATCCAACACTTTATTGGCTTTTAAGCTAGAATAATCGATTACTTCTTCTTCAATATCATCATTAGGAATCACTTCCATTTTAACTTCATTGTATCTATTATTCTTTTTTAACTGTGTTAAACTTTTATTGATAACAATTCTTTTTAACCACGCACCAAATGTTACTTCTCCTTTATAAGTATGCATTTTTGTAAAAACCGTTAAAAACGCTTCTTGCATAATATCTTCTGCTTCAAAATTATCTTTTAAAATACGATGAGCAGTATTGTACATGGCTTTGTAATAGGCTTTGTACAAATCTAACTGCGCGTTTTTATCCAACTTTTTGCAGCGTTCTATAAGTTTGGTTATATGTGGTTGATTAGTTTCCAATAAAACGATTCTATTCTATAGACAAAATGATTTTTAATTTGTGACAGTTTTATGAAAAATAAAACAATAAAAATTAATTACAGACTTTTTAAGGTAGTTTCTAAGTGGTTTTTATTTGCTATTTTTATTAAACTCCAAGTTAAATTATAGTTGATTTTTTCTCCTATTGATAATGTTTTCTCTGGACTTAAACATTCTAGTTCTGTAAATAAATGATTGCCGAAAATGGTTACAGAAGTACCATTATCTGGATAAGTTGCTTTTTCATCAAAATTAAATTCTTCTATAAATAAAGTGTCTTTTAAATAACTTGCAACCCAATTTTTTGAGTCTGAACCTATCTTTTGAGGAAACTCATCAGAAGATTTTAAGGATAAAATATCATTTTTTACTGAAGCATTTTCTTCTGCATAATTTTTTGCGTCTGGCCATTTAGAAATGGTAAAACGATTTTTAAAAATACTGTTTTCTGCTAATTTTGTAAAACTAATATTTGGAGTTTTAATTTTTGATAAACTCCAAATAGTTAAAGGAATTTTTTCTAAATCAATATTTTGGGCGACTTGTTTTTTTATCAATTCTTGATTGATATTTATTTTTGTACCTTTTTCTGCAATAGTAATTGCTCTTTTAATTTGAATTCCTAGAATTTCACTAATTGGGCTTTCTAAAACAATTCCGTTTTTTAAAAAAGTAACAGTGTATTTGCTTGCGTTTATATAAGGATCAGGAATATGTCTAGAATAAGTTAACAAATGATGATATTCTTCAGAGCAAGGTAAAACTCTATTTCCACCAATATTTGGTGCTTGTTTTTCTGAATTTACAGAGAAATATTCTCCAATTTTAAATTCAGTTCCTTCTAATTCTTTATTTTCATAAAATAGATTTTCGCCATTTAAAAATCCGAAGTAAATTATTCTTCCAGTTTCTGGAATTACAATAATTTTAATTTCTAAATTTGAAATCTCAACAGCCTTTTTCCAACCTTTATAGGTAATCGTTTTAATTTGTATTGCTGACATCTATTTTATTTTAAATGCAAAAATGACAAAAAAAACTGAAGTAGCTAAATATGAATCAATTTGAAGAAAAAAAATAAAAAACCTTGGCCAACAAAAGATGCAATGGATCAGGTTTATAAAATGAAATTTTGGGGAAGTAATAATGCTGAATTTTATTCAGGTTCTGGCTCACATCAACCAGAAATTATAAATCCTTACATAGAAATTGTTACCAATTTTTTAACTTCTTTTAAAGAACCATTGATTGTTTGTGATTTAGGTTGTGGAGATTTTAATATAGGTAAACATTTTGTACCAAAAACAAAAAATTATATAGCTGTAGATATTGTATCGGATTTAATAAGTTATAATCAACAAAAGTTTAAAGCAGATAATTTAGAATTTAAATGTTTAGATATTGCTGTTGATGATTTACCCAAGGCAGATTGTGTTATTGTAAGGCAAGTTTTGCAACATTTATCTAATTATGAGGTTAAAAATGTAATTAGCAAATTAAATAATTATAAATATGTTATTTTAACAGAACATTTACCAAATGGAGAATTTGAACCCAATAAAGATATTATTTCTGGACAAGGAATCAGAATAAAGAAAAAAAGTGGTTTAAATCTTTTAACCGCTCCTTTTTATTTAAAAATAAAAGAAGAAAAACATTTATTATCTTATACTTTAGATAATAATAAAGGAATTATTGTAACAAAGCTTTATATGATGTATTAAAACTCTTTAAACCTTGGCATAACAATTGTTTTCTATTAAAAGATATTAATTATATTATTTATTATTTAATTGATTGTCAGTAAATTAAAAATAACGAATTGATATTAATTTTTATTGTTTTAAAAATTAATGTCAGTATGACAGAGATATAACAGATGAGCAAACCAAAAGTAATGCATTTAGACAATTTGTCGCTACAAAATATGATAAATGAAGATTCGGAATTAATTCCGTTAATGACGCCAGAAGACGAAGAGATTATTAATAAAGAAAGTGTACCTGAAACATTACCAATTTTACCTTTAAGAAATACGGTTTTATTTCCTGGAGTTGTAATACCAATTACTGCGGGTAGAGATAAATCTATTCAGTTAATAAAAGATGCTAATAAAGGTGATAAAGTAATTGGAGTAGTAGCACAAAAAAATGAAGATGTAGAAGAGCCAGCTTTAAAAGACATTCATACTACAGGAGTTGTTGCACAAATTTTACGAGTTTTAAAAATGCCTGATGGTAACACAACTGTTATTATACAAGGTAAAAAGCGTTTTGAAATTGATACAATTATACAAGAAAAACCGTATTTAAAAGCAACTGTAAAAGAAGCTATTGATGATAAAAGTGTTGATGATCAAAAAGAATTTGATGCAATTATAGATTCTATAAAAGAACAAGCTTTAGAAGTAATAAAGGAAAACCCAATGTTACCAAGCGAAGCTTCTTTTGCTATTAAAAACATAAAATCAGATTCTTTTTTAGTGAATTTTATTTCATCTAATATGGAATTGTCTGTAGCGCAAAAACAAGTTATTTTAGAAAAAGATAATTTAAAAGAACGTGCTTTATTGGCGTTGAAAAACTTAAACAAAGAGCTTCAGAAATTAAAATTACGTAATGATATCCAGTCTAAAACAAGAGAAGATTTAGATCAACAACAACGTGAGTATTATTTACATCAGCAATTAAAAACCATTCAAGAAGAATTAGGTGGTGCTTCTAATGACGAAGAATTAGAGGAAATGCGTAAGCAAGCCAAAACTAAAAAATGGACAAAAGAAGTTGGCGAAACTTTTGAAAAAGAGTTGAATCGTCTAAAGAGAATGAATCCGCAAGCGGCAGAATATGGCGTTCAAAGAAGTTATTTAGAACTGTTATTAGAGTTGCCTTGGGGAGTTTATTCTGAAGATAAATTCGATTTAAAACATGCAACTAAAGTTTTAGACAAAGACCATTTTGGTTTAGAAAAAGTTAAAGACAGAATTATAGAACATTTGGCTGTTTTAAAGTTAAGAAACGATATGAAATCGCCTATTATCTGTTTATATGGACCTCCAGGAGTTGGTAAAACCTCTTTAGGAAAATCTGTTGCAGAAGCTTTAGGACGTAAATATGTACGTATGTCTTTAGGTGGTTTGCGTGATGAAGCAGAAATAAGAGGACATAGAAAAACTTATATTGGCGCAATGCCAGGGCGTTTAATTCAGAATTTAAAAAAAGCAGGAACTTCAAACCCAGTTTTTGTTTTAGATGAGATAGACAAATTAGGACAAAGTCATCAAGGAGATCCATCATCTGCAATGTTAGAGGTTTTAGATCCAGAACAAAACGAATCTTTTTATGATAATTATTTAGAAGTTGGTTACGACTTATCTAAAATTTTATTTATTGCTACAGCCAATAATTTAGGTCAAATTCCTTGGGCTTTACGTGATAGAATGGAAATTATAAATGTTACTGGTTATACGATTGAAGAAAAAATAGAAATTGCTAAAAGACATTTATTACCAAAGCAATTAAAAGAGCATGGTTTAACTACTAAAGATTTAAAGTTAGGTAAAAAACAAATAGAGCAAGTTGTAGAAGGTTATACAAGAGAATCTGGTGTACGTGGTTTGGAAAAGCAAATTGCAAAAGTGGTTCGTTTTGCAGCAAAATCTATTGCTTTAGAAGAAGAATATGATGTTGCTTTATCATCAGAAAAAATAGAAGATATTTTAGGTACACCAAGAAACAGAGATAAATTTGAAAATAACGATACTGCAGGTGTAGTTACAGGTTTAGCTTGGACACAAGTTGGTGGAGATATTTTATTTATAGAGTCTATTTTATCTAAAGGAAAAGGAGCACTTTCTATTACAGGTAATTTAGGAAATGTAATGAAAGAGTCTGCAACGATTGCCATGAAATACATAAAATCTAATGCAGAAGAGTTTGGGGTTAAACCAGAGATGTTAGAAAAGTACGATGTGCACATTCACGTACCAGAAGGAGCAACACCAAAAGATGGACCAAGTGCAGGTATTACCATGTTAACTTCTTTAGTTTCTTCTTATACGCAACGTAAAATAAAAAACAAGTTAGCTATGACTGGTGAAATTACTTTACGAGGAAAAGTATTACCAGTTGGCGGAATTAAAGAAAAAATATTAGCTGCTAAAAGAGCAAATATTAAAGAAATTATTTTGTGTAAAGACAATGAAAAAGATATTTTAGAAATAAAAGAAAGCTACTTAAAAGGCTTAACTTTTCATTATGTTACCGAAATGAAAGAAGTAATAGAAATTGCACTTACAAAGCAAAAAGCTAAAAATGCTAAGAAATTAGATTAATTATAAAAAAAAGCCTCTCAATATTGAGAGGTTTTTTTTTAAATTATTTAGAGTATAAGAAGTAATTTGTTTTTTCACTATTGTCTTTTTTACTTTGTGGAGAACTCATTTTTTACAAAACTCAAAAAGAGTTAAAACAATTATTGTAATCAAGAATAAACTTGTTTGCTAACTTGTTCTATATCTAAAAAATATTTTTAATTTATTTAATTTCAACAGTATATGTTAAACTATTAAACCCATTTAAGTAATTATGATTTTTACGGTTTATACTGAAAATACAATTGTATTTTCCGAGTTCTGTAGGAAGTTTTATTTCTAATTGAGATTCTTTTTTTTCTAATGTATTTATTGGAGCGGAATAGCTAATAACCTTTCCTGTCTCAGAATTAATTAGGTTCAATTGTAAACTAAAATCAGAAGATTTTAAAATTTTAAGTTTTTCGGAAGAGGTTAAATTAGAATTGATGATATAATTAATAACTAAATTTTCTCCAGATTTCATTGTACCCTTTAAGTTAGCTGTTGTAACATTAATTGAAGTAAAATAGCTTTTAAAATCATTAATTCTATTTATATAATAGGTTTTTCCGTTTGAGATTTCTATTTTCTTAGAAGAATCGTTTAAAGCATGTTTAGAAACTAAAAGAACAGGTTCGTTTTGTACATTATTTTCATAAGAGTTTAAATAATTAAACTGAGTTCTCTTATAAAAAATATTATTGATAGAAAAGCATTTTTCGTTTTCATAAAACATGTAAGCAGTTGGCTCTATAAAAGTATTCAAAAAAACTAATTTATCTCCGTTTGCTTCTTTTTTTAAGGTGGATGACATTACTTTAAGATTTCTATCATTAAAATGAGAAATCTTGTTCCACTCAAACAAAAATGCAGATCGTAAAAAGATTACTAAGGTGATGTTAAATATCAACAAACCTAAATAGATCTTTTTAGGTTTATTTTCGGTAAAATATAAGTAGCATAAAAATAGCATAGGAAACCATGCAATAACAGTCCAGTATGCATTTATATTTACTCTAAAAGAATTGAATAAAAAGAAAATAAAAACACCAATTGTATTGTATTTTAATGCTTTTTGAAAATTGTTTTTGGGTTTATAAAAAATGCTAAATAATAGAACAAAAATAGGTCCTGTTAAACCTAATTGTTCCCCAACATAACTCAGTACATTTTTCAATTTAAAACCTGAAGAAGTTCTTTCAAATAACTGGAATCTAATTGTCTGAAGATCATTCTCGAAAAGCCAATTAATATGAGGAACAAATAAGACCAAACAGATAATTACTATTATAAAAAATGATTTTCTTTTAAGTATTTTAAAGTTAGATAGTAATGTAAAGAAAACAATTAGTATTCCATGATATTTAGTATACAACAATAAAGTAATTACAATTGCTAAAGCTAAAATAGTTTTCCAACTATCATTCTTTAAATATTTTCTATAAAACCAGAAGAATAAAGCTTCAAAAAAGAGTAGAGGAGTATCCGGAATGGCAAGAAAAGTATATAAATTAAGAAATAAACTTCCGCATAATAATAAAAAAGCAAGTTTGGTATTTATTTTAGAATTAGTTTCTTGTTCAATGAGTTTACACCATAAAAAAATGGTGAATGCACCCAATAAGACATTTATAAAACGAACGCCTAATTCTAAAGGAAATATTTGCGTAGAAAGTTTTATTAAAAAAGCAATTAACGGAGGATGATCAAAATATCCCCATTGTAAATTCTCTGAATACAACCAATAATAACTTTCGTCATTTAACAATGGTGTAAAATAAGCTTGTATTAAATTTACTAAAAGAAAAACACCAGAAACTAAAAGAGTTTTTTTGTTATTAAAAAAGATTTGTTTTAAAGATGTATTTTTATTCATGACCACATTTAAAATTTCTTATTATAAGAAAAATAGGAAGTAAAAGTAACTTTTTATAATTTACTTAATTTTTATTTATATTGTAGAAATAAAAAAAGCTCAAAACTAAATTGTATGAGCTTATTTTTACAAAAGAAAATCAATAATTTCTAGAAGCCATTTCCTGCTTTCCGCACTCGCTTTTTTTCGTTCCTCAAAAAGAGCTCAAACAAATGCTTTAATCAGGGCTAAACCAGTTTGCTAGCTTTACTCTTATTTTAAAAGAGTTATAACTTCTGTATTTCCTTGCATTGTAGCATGTTTTAGGGCTGTGTTACCTCTATTATCTTTTAAGTTTTTATCAGCTTTATTGGCTAATAAATATTCTACAATTTCTGTATGACCAAATGTACTGGCATAAATTAAAGCAGTTGCACCATTGTAATTCTGTTGGTTTACATCAGCTCCATTTTCAATTAATGTTTTAGCAATATTAGTATAACCTTTAAAACAAACACCCATTAAAGCAGTATTGCCAGAAGCATCTTTAGCATCTATATTAGTTTTTTTTTCTAGTAAAAAGGCAACAACTTTTGGTTGGTTATTATAAACGGATAAAATTAAGGGAGTAAAACCTTTACTATCGGATGCATTGATAGCCTTTTTATCTAAAACATAGAGGGCTTTTACTTTTTCTAAATTACCATTTCTAGAAGCTTCAAAAATAGATTGAGCAGAAATGGTTGATGCTATTGTTAGTATTACAATAAATATAATGTGTTTCATAATTTTTAAATTGAAAAAAGAGGAAGTGCAATTAGCACAACCTCTTTAGTGCTTATATTAGGGGGGAATTTTATTTATGATTCATAAAATCTTTGGCAGAAAAACCTAAAGCTTCTGCAACTCTCATTCCGTATTCTCTATCAGCTTTATAGAAATAAGTAATCATTGTCATTTGAATCTTTTTATCAGTAACCTGACCTAAATCTCCACTTAAATTTTTGATTAAATTATCTTTCTGACTTTTAGAAAGTGATCTGTAAAAATTACCTGGTTGTGCAAAATCATTCGTTTTAGAAATTTTCTTTTGCGTGATTGTTACGTTTGTAAGAGTAGTTTCTGATTGTTTGTATTGTGCGTCTTCTGTTCGAGAAGCTTTACTACTGGGTTGATAATTAACATCCGTATTTTCAAACCTTTTATTACCAGCACTGTTCCAACTATCAGAATTATAATTATTTGGTTCTTTTAATGGTTTGTTAATTTCTAACTGTAAAAAATTAGGGCCTAATCTATGTCTTTGTGTATCAAAATAAGAAAACAATCTACCTTGTAAAAGTTTATCTTCAGAAGGTTCTACACCAGGTATTAATGCTCCAGGAGAAAAAGCAATGCTTTCTACTTGCTCAAAATAATTTATCGGATTTTGGTTTAAAGTCATGGTACCAATTTTAATCTTTTTAATTTTATCTGTTGGCCAATCTTTGGTAGCATCTAAAGGCCAAAAGTCAAAAGAATGAATATCTTCCGGAGCAATCATTTGTACATATAAATCCCATTGAGGATAATTTTTATCATCAATATCTTTACGTAAACTAACTGTAGCATGTTGCCAATCTTTACCTTGTTGTATTGCAGCTTCTTCTACTGTTAAGTTTTTTTCTCCTTGTTTAGAAACCCAAGAATATTTTACATACGTTACTTTACCAGCTTTATTAATCCATTTATAACCATGTACACTACTTCCGTTCATGTATTGGTAACCTTTTGGTATGCCTAAATCTGTATACAATCTAGTAATCATGTGTGTTGCTTCTGGTACATGAGAAAAGAAATCAAAAAATCGATTTGGATCTTGTTTGTTAGTTTCTGGAGAAGGTTTTAAAGAGTGAACCATATCAGGGAATTTGATAGCATCTCTAATAAAAAAGATAGGTAAATTGTTACCAACAATATCATAATTACCTTGTTCTGTATAAAATTTTACAGCAAAACCTCTAGGATCTCTTGCCGTTTCTGGAGAACCTTTTCCATGAATTACTGTAGAAAAACGAACAGCTAAATCAGTTTTTTTTCCAGCTTTAGAAAACAATACTGCTTTTGTAAACTCAGACATGTCTTTTGTAGCTTCAAAATAACCAGAAGCTCCAGCACCTCTAGGATGCACCACTCTTTCAGGAATTCTTTCTCTATCAAAGGCTGCTAATTTTTCTACTAGATGAATGTCTTCTAATAAAACAGGCCCATATTCACCTACTGTTTTAGAATTTTGGTTGTCACCAATAGGAACTCCACCGTTTGTGGTCATTATTTTTTTGCCTCTGTTATTTTGTGCAAATCCCAAAATAACAAATGATAAAGCAATAAGTGTTATTAATTTTGTTTTCATTTTAAATTGATTTTATTTATAATTAAAGTACAAATATCAATCAGCGGTTCTTATAAATCAAATTAATAGTTTATATCCTTGTATTGTTAAAATCAATAAAGAATGACGCTTCAACAACTAGAATATGTAATTTCATTAGATACTTATAGGCACTTTGTAACTGCTGCAGAAAAGTGTTTTGTAACCCAACCAACAATTACAATTCAGGTTAAAAAATTAGAAGATGAAATAGGTTTTTCTATTTTTGACAAAAGTAAATCTCCATTTAAACCCACAAATTTGGGCGAAGTATTTATCAATAAATCTAATATGATTTTACGAGAAGTAAATGAATTAAAAAACATGATAAATACGGAGTTAGATAGTATGGATGGAGCATTTAAAATAGGAGTTATACCAACGGTTTCTCCTTATTTAATTCCGTTAATTTCTGGTGATTTCTCAAAGAAATATCCAGAAACTACCCTTATTATAGAAGAAATGCAGACAGAAAATATTGTATCTGCGTTAAAAAAGAAAGAAATTGATATAGGTATTTTAGTAACACCACTTAATGAACCTTTTATAAGAGAAATAAAATTATATAACGAACCTTTTGTTTTTTATGGACATAAAAATGCTTTTTATAAGGGTAAAAAAGAAGTATCTGCAGAAGAAATTGAGAATTTAGATAATATTTGGCTTTTAAAAAGTGGTCATTGTTTTAGAAATCAGGTTTTAAATATTTGCTCTCAAACTACAAACCCTAAAAGTATTCAGTTTCAAAGTGGTTCTATAGAAGCTTTAAAAAAAATGGTAGATAATTATGGTGGTTTTACTTTAGTACCAGAAATGGCTATTAATAAAAATGATATTGGTGCAGCTATTAATTTTAAAGAGCCAAAACCAATAAGAGAAGTAAGTATTGTTGTGCATCAATCTTTTGCAAAAGATAGTTTAATAGACGCTGTTCGGTTAGAAGTTTTAGAAAAAATACCTAAAGGCTTTGTAAAGAATAATAGGTTTATAAAGATTAATTGGAAATAATTAAAAACGCTCTATTTTACAAATCTCTTCATTAAAATTTAAAGAGCCTTTTTGGGTTATAATTTTAACGAATTTACCAGTAATAAAACTTTCAAATTTAATGGTATTGTTATTACTATTTAGTGCACAAATTATATCGAGTTTATATATGGTTTGTTGCGAGGTTAAGTACTAAAGTTAGCAAATAAAAACGGAATAGAAAATCCGCGAGGATTTTCGTAAGTAGGCTAGAACCAGCAATAAATTATATATGGTGTTGTAGGTAGTTTTTATTCCGCTATTTTTGTAATTCCATTATATTTTTCTTTTAAAGTTAAATATTCTTTTTCTCCAATTTTTTCGGTTTCAAATTCTATTTCCTTTAATTCCTTCTTTAATTTTTCAAGATTACTATTTTCAAAAACTTTAATCTTTCTAGTCTTTTTTATTCCTTCTTTATTAGATTTAAAATATGTTATTTTTTCAATCAGAACAGCATAAGGTTCATCTTTTAGTCTCTTTTTTTTGTATATTAAAACGTCTTTTCCGCTAATAATTTCCGCAAATATTAACTCTTCATTTTCATAAAAATTAATATTAATATCCATTAATTTTCCATATTTATATTTGACGCTAGATTTTGTTTCTTTTCCAGCAGAATATTTTCTAAAAATAGTTATTCCTTCTTTGTCTTTTTTCTCAAATTCATTTTCTAATTTTCCTTTTCGATTTATTCGAGATATAGATTTTTCAATATTTTCTGTCCAATCTGATTGGATAAAAATCAATAATATAATGGATAGAATGTATTTCATTTATTTTCAGTTTTTAATTACCTATAACTCCTTTTTTTATTGTTTTGGCCACTCTACAAAAACATTTAGAAATTTTAAACTGTTTATTATTAATGTTAGGCATTTTTATGATTTCTATTTTACTACGGTTATAATCGATTTTTGAAATGGTATTATTAACTTCTTTATGTGTTGTTTTTGATTTAAATATTGCTTCAAAAAAAATGGTTAATTTATCCGTTTTATATAATTGTATTGTTTAAAATTTCTACTTACAATGTAGTGAATTTTATGTAGTTTTGAAATCAATTTAAAAAAAGTATTATCCATTATATAGACGTCATATTACCCATACCAATTCAGAAAACATTTACCTATTCTGTAACCAAAGAAGAAGCCATTTTCTTAGAAAAAGGAATGCGGGTTGCTGTTTCTTTTGGTAAATCTAAAATGTATTCTGCGTTAGTTTTAAATATACATCAAACAAAACCAATGTTATATGAAGCTAAAGAAATTCATCAAATTTTAGATGAAACCCCTTTGGTAAATGAACTACAATTAAAACATTGGCAATGGATTTCTAATTATTATATGTGCTCTTTAGGCGATGTTTACAGAGCAGCTTTGCCTTCTGCTTTTTTGTTAGAAAGTGAAACAATTATCAATAAAAATGATGATTTTACAGATGAATCTGTTTTAGCAGATGATGAGTTTTTGATTTTTGAAGCTTTACAGCATCAATCTCAACTTACAATTCATCAAGTTGTTGCAATTTTAGGAAAGAAAAAAGTAATGCCAATTGTAAACTCTTTAATCAAAAAAGAAGCCATTACAATTAAAGAAGAAATTTACGAACAATACAAGCCCAAATTGGTAAAATATGTTCGTTTACATACTAATTATAGTTCTGATGATTCTTTAGGGAAATTACTAGAAGAATTATCGAGAGCAAAAAAACAACGAGAAGCTGTTTTAACTTTTTTCCAATTATCAGCTTCTAAAAAACCAATAAAAGCAAAAGATCTAGAAGAAAAAGCAAAAGTTTCTGCTGCTATTTTAAAATCGTTGGTAGATAAAAACATCTTTGAATTTTATCATATTCAAACAGATCGAATTCAATTTAAAGGAGATACTAATGATTTAAAAGTGTTGAATGAATTTCAAGAAAAAGCGCTTTCAGAAATTAAAGAATCGTTTACAAAAAAAGATGTGACACTTTTACACGGAATTACAAGTTCTGGTAAAACAGAAGTATATACAAAGTTAATTCAAGAAGTTTTAGACCAAGGGAAACAAGTGTTGTTTTTATTGCCAGAAATTGCTTTAACCACACAAATAATTACCCGCTTACAGTTTTACTTTGGAGATCAAATTTCGGTTTTTCATTCTAAATATTCTATGAACGAAAGGGTAGAAGTGTGGAATAATATTTTAGAAAATAAAACCAAAGCACAAATAGTTTTAGGCGCACGTTCATCAATTTTTTTACCTTTTTCTGATTTAGGTTTAATTGTAGTTGATGAAGAACACGAAACTTCTTACAAACAATTTGAACCTTCACCAAGATATAATGCGCGAGATGCTGCCATTGTTTTAGCAAAATTACACAAAGCAAAAATTTTATTGGGCTCTGCAACTCCGTCTTTAGAAAGTTATTTTAATGCACAACAAAATAAATATGGTTTTGTGGCATTAAACCGAAGACATGGAAATGTACAATTGCCAAAAATTGAATTAATTGATGTAAAAGAAAAGCAGAAGAAGAAGGAAATGACAGGTCATTTTTCTGACCGATTGCTAAAATTGATTCAAGAAGCTTTAGACGAAAAAGAACAAGTAATTTTATTTCAAAATAGAAGAGGGTTTTCACCAGTTGTAGAATGCAAAACTTGTGGTGTTTCACCTCAATGCCCTAATTGCGATGTTTCTTTAACTTATCATAAATTTAGGCACGAATTACGTTGTCATTATTGCAACTATCAACGAGCAATGCCAAATAGTTGCGGCGCATGTGGAAGCAATACTTTAGATAATAAAGGTTTTGGTACAGAACAAATAGAGTTAGAATTAAAAGAATTATTCCCCGATTACAATATCGGAAGGATGGATTTAGACACTACAAAAGGTAAATTTGGATATCAGAAAATAATTGGTGCTTTTGAAGCTAAAGAAATTGATGTTTTGGTAGGAACCCAAATGTTGTCTAAAGGTTTAGATTTTGAAAATGTTTCTTTAGTTGGTGTTTTAAATGCTGATTCTATGTTAAATTTCCCTGACTTTAGAGCTCACGAAAGAGCGTATGATATGATGGTACAAGTTTCTGGACGAGCAGGAAGAAGTAAAAAACAAGGAAATGTAGCCATACAAACTTACAATCCGTATCATCAAATATTACAACAAGTTTCTACAACAAATTATGCAGAAATGTATAAAGAACAATTGCAAGAACGTTGGCAATATAAATATCCGCCTTATTATCGTCTGATTAAAATTACTTTAAAGCATAAAGATTACAATAAAGTAGAAAGTGGCGTTAATTGGTTGGCAAAAGCATTACAAAATTCCTTTGGGGAATATGTTTTAGGGCCAACAGCACCTGCAGTTGCTAGAATTAGAAATCAGTATATTAAAAATATAGTGATTAAAATTCCGCCAAAACAAAATTTAGCAAACACTAAAAATCAACTTAAAAAGATAAAAGATACGTTTGAAGCTGTTAAAGACTTTAGACCTATTAGGTTTATTATTGATGTAGATGCTTATTAGATTTAGAGCACTTTTAATTCGCATTTTTATTTTAAGCCAAAATCATAAAAAAGAATTAATTTCGCGCCCAAATAAGCACTTTTTTTATATGAGAGCTCAACAAATATAACAAGTAGTTTTACCATGTGTGATAAAAAACAAAATATAGATATTGAAAACTGTATTCATACACTTCAACATTTATTAGACGATACCAACAAACTTTTTGAGTTGCCAGAAGCACAAAGAGTAGCGCTTTTTAAGGTTGCAGGAGCATTGTCTAGACCAAATCGTGATGAATTTCAACGCAGACGCAAAGACGCTAAAAAAGCGGCAAAACGTAAAATGATTGAAAGCGATAAACATGCTAGAAAATCTACTGGTATTCGTTCTGCTCGTGAAGCGGCTTTATTTGTAGCTCCTAAACTTTTAGGCGCAGCGGCCATTCCAGAAGATACACCAGAATTAGAATCGCCAAGAAATTGTTATGTATGTAAAACAGTTTTTACCAAATTACATCATTTTTATGATACAATGTGTACAGAATGTGGTGATTTAAATTATGCAAAACGTTTTCAAACCACCGATTTAAAAGGACAAGTAGCCGTAATTACTGGTTCTCGTTTAAAAATTGGTTATCATATTACATTAATGTGTTTGCGTTCTGGCGCAACCGTTGTGGCAACAACACGTTTTCCTGCAGATTCTGCAATTCGCTTTGCAAAGGAAGAAGATTATAAAGATTGGAGCCATCGTTTGCACATACATGGTTTAGATTTAAGACACATACCAAGTGTAGAAATTTTCTGTAATTATATAGAGCAAAAATACGATCGATTAGATATTTTAATTAACAATGCGGCACAAACGGTAAGACGTCCGTCTGGTTTTTACTTCCATTTAATGGAAAACGAAAAGAAACCAATAGATCAATTACCAAAATTAGCGCAGACTTTATTACAAGATCACGAAAGTTGTTTAGAAGAATTGGCTAGCTTAAGTATTGGCCCTTCTAAAACGGATAAAAATAATGTGCTGCCTGTTACTTGGCACGGACCAGAGCCAGGAATTGGTTTGCGTAATTCGGCAGAATTATCTCAAATTCCGTATAGTTTTGACAATTCATTACAAACAGCAGAAGTTTTTCCAGAAGGCGAATTAGATGCCGATTTACAACAAGTAGATTTAAGAAAAACCAATAGTTGGCGTTTAAAATTAGGCGAAATAGAAACAACAGAAATGGTAGAAGTACAGTTGGTAAATGCTGTTGCTCCGTTTGTGTTATGCAATCGTTTGTCTAATTTAATGATGAAAGAAAATACAGGTAAAAAACACATTATCAATGTTACAGCGATGGAAGGGAAGTTTCATCGATTTAAAAAAGTAGACAGGCATCCGCATACCAATATGGCAAAAGCAGCTTTAAATATGTTAACACATACATCAGCATCAACCTTTGCAAAATCGGGTATTTATATGAATGCTGTAGATACAGGTTGGGTTACCGATGAAGATCCAGCAGAATTATCAAAAAAGAAAGTAGAAACACACGATTTTCAACCTCCTTTAGATATTGTAGATGGTGCAGCAAGAGTTATGGATCCATTAATAGACGGAATTAATACAGGTAAACATTGGTGTGGTAAATTCTTAAAAGATTATTTTCCGATTGATTGGTAATGTTTTTTGAGTAGTTTTTGAAGTTCAACATTGATTTTTTTATGTTATTTTTTTGTCAATTTATTTGTCTTTAAACACATAAATCATTCTGTATAGATTATTTTGCAAACTTTATTATCTCTTAAAATAGAAACTTATATTATTTAAATATGAATAAATTTCCAAAAGCTTTTTTAACTCTTTTTGTTTTTTTAACATGCTCCATACAATCCCAACTAAAATATCCTATTACAGATAAAATACCAGTAATAGATACATATCATGATATAGAAATTACGGATAATTATCAATGGTTAGAGAATTTAAGAGACGTAAAGGTGAAAGATTGGGTAGAAAATCAAAATAAAGTTTCTTTAAAATATTTAAATAAATTATCAAATACAAATGGTGCTAGAAAACAGATGAAAGCATATGATTGGTATGAAATGGATTTTGATAAGAATTCTTCTTCAGAAAGAAATGATAAAATATATTATAGGTTGATGTATCCTGGAAAGAATTCTCAACCTAATATTTATTATAAAAAAGGGAATAAATCTACTTATCAAAAGTTAATAGGACCAAATTCTATATCTAAAACAGACAGAATTAGTTTTACAAGTTTAAGACCTTCTTTTGACGATCGATTTTTAGCATATCAATACAACAGAAATGGTAGTGATTGGGAAGAAATTAAAATAGTAGGAATTAAAAATAGAGTTTTTTTTAAAGAAACTTTAACAGAAGTTTTATCGCCTCAAATTAATTGGTACGGACAAGGTTTCTTCTATGTAAAACACCATTACAATGCAGAAAAGGTAAGAAGAACATTTCCAGAAGTGATGTATCACACTTTAAGCACACCACAATCAGAAGATAAAAAGGTTTTTAGTGTAGATACAAAAGATGAAACTTTGAGTCTATATGGAACAGAAAATCAAAGTTTATACCTAATAAAAAAATCAAATCGATTAACAAAAAATTATAGTTATTTATATATCAGACCTAAAAGTAATACCAAAAAATTTACACCACTTTTTACGGACATTAATTATGATATGAGTATTTTACGATTTAAATCTGATACAATAATAGCCAATACCCAAATTAAAAAAAATAGGTTTTTAATTTCTTTTCCTGTTAACGAGCCCAAAAAATGGTCTTTAATAAGTCCGTCTTATGAAGGTGCTGTATTTACAGATTATGAGTTTGTAGAAGATAAAATTGTTACTTCTTTTCAAACAGAAAAATCTTCTTTTTTGGTAGTTTCTGATACTAAAGGAAAAGTTTTAGGAGAAGTGGTTACTCCAGATGGAATGAGTGTTAGCAACCTATATTACAATAAAACTAAGAAAGAGTTTACCTTTAAATTGTCTTCTTATACAATACCTCCTGTTACTTGTAAGTTAAACTTAAAAGATTATACATTTAAGTACTTAGGAAAAGCAGAAGTAAATTTTGATGCTAAAAAATACCATTTTATGCGTAAAAAATTTGTTTCTCATGACGGCACAGAAGTACCGATGTTTATTGTTTACAAAGATTCGATTGCTAAAGATGGTAATACTCCTTTTTTATTAAAAACGTATGGTGGTTATGGTACAATTGCTAAACCTAATTTTGATGCTGGCGTAATTTATTTTATAGAAAATGGTGGTGCTTTTGCTTATGTAAACATTAGAGGTGGAGGAGAGTTAGGTTACGATTGGTGGCAAGAAGGTAGAAATTTGAAAAAGAAAAATGGAATTTTAGATTTTTCTAGTGCTGCTGAATATTTAGTTAATGAAGGTTATACGAAGCCCAAGAAAATTGGAATTATTGGAACTTCTCATGGTGGATTAATTACTGCTGGAGCAATGATAGAAAAACCCGAGTTATTTGGTGCTGCTGTAATAAATGTAGGCGCTTTAGATATGCTTAGAATGGAACAAACAGAAACAGGTGCTTCTATTGTTAATAAAAGTGAATTTGGTACTGTAAAAAAGAAAGATGAATTTATGAACTTACTTTCTTACTCGCCTTTCTATAACATTAAAGAGAATGTAAATTATCCATCTACTTTATTAATTACAGGTACTAATGATACAAGAGTACCGCCTTATCAATCTTATAAATTTGCTGGTAAACTACAGAATGGTATCAACCAAAAGAACCCAGTTTTACTGTGGACACAAGAAAAAGAAGGGCATTTTGGAGCAAGCCAATACAATAGCTATTTTGAAGAAAAAACGTTTATTTATAGTTTTTTAATCAATGAATTGACAAAAGAATAAACTTTTTATAATGTAATAATGGGCTTTAAAACAGCCCATACATTTTTAGCTAAAATTTGATGTCCTTTAGCCGTTGGATGAATGCCATCTCCTTGATTTAAAGAAGGAATACCACCTACGTTTTCTAATAAAAAAGGAATTAAAGTCAATTGATTCTTTTTAGCTAATTCAGGGAAAATTGTTTTAAATTCTGTGGTATAATCAATCCCCATATTGGGTGGCAATTGCATACCTGTTAATACAATTTTAGTATTAGCATTTTTCTTTAAAACAGCATCAATAATTGCTTGTAGATTTTCTCTAGTTTCTTGTAGTGGTACGCCACGTAAACCATCGTTAGCACCTAATTCTAATACAAAAATAGCGGCATCTTGGTTTTTAAGCACCCAATTGATTCTACTTTTTCCTCCAGCTGTTGTTTCTCCACTTACACCAGAGTTTACCACGGTATAATCTAAAGAAAGCGAATCTATTTTTGATTGAATTAATGAAGGATAGGCATTATTTACATCTTCTAGACCATAACCTGCGGTTAAACTATCACCAAAAAATAAGATAGTTTTTGTAGTATTTTCTTCTGATGAATTAGTAGCTTTTTCAATGGTTGTTTTAGTGGTATCTTTTTTCTTAGAAGTGTCTCCGTTTCCACAAGAAAATAAAACAAGTAAGAATACATAACTAAATTTTAATAAAATTTTTGATGCGCTAGTATTAAAATTTAAAAGCAATTGTTTATTTTTCAGTTTTATCATTCTTCGTAAAATAAAGTTTCCATGGATACAGTAACAAAGATATTAAAGATTAACGAACTAGAGAAAACATATATAAGTGGTTCTAAAAAACTAACTGTTTTATCAAATATTTCTTTTGATGTAGAAAAAGGTAGTATCTTTTCTATTGTGGGGCCATCGGGTAGTGGAAAAACAACATTATTGGGTTTATGTGCGGGTTTAGATAGTCCAACTTCTGGTAATATAGAATTATGCGGCAGCAATTTAGAAAATTTAAATGAAGATGAATTAGCGCAATTGCGTAACAAAGAAGTCGGATTTATTTTTCAGAATTTTCAATTATTACCTACACTTACTGCTTTAGAAAATGTAATTGTTCCTTTAGAGTTACAAGGAGCAAAGAATGCTACTAAAATAGGAAAAGAGCTATTAGAAAAAGTAGGTTTGGGAGCAAGGTTTGATCATTATCCTTCGCAATTATCAGGTGGTGAGCAGCAACGTGTAGCTTTGGCAAGAGCTTTTTCTAATAAGCCATCGGTTTTATTTGCTGATGAACCTACGGGAAATTTAGATGAAGAAACTGGCGAAAAGGTAATTCAATTATTGTTTGATTTAAACAAAGAAGCAGGTACAACTTTAATTATTATTACCCACGATTTAGAATTGGCTAATAGAACACAGCAAATACTAAGATTAAAAGGAGGGAAGATAATATCTAACGAAAAAACAACGACTGTAAATGCATAATTCTACTTCTAAAACTCCAATAAAATGGCTTTTTAAAATGGCTTGGAGAGACGGAAAAGCAAGTTTTTCTAGATTGATGTTGTTTATGGCATCTATTATCTTAGGGATTGCGGCTGTGGTTTCCATTCAATTATTTAGTCAGAATTTAAAAGATAATATCAAGAATCAGTCGAAAGCCTTAATGGGGGCAGATTTTATTATTGATAGTAAAAAGTTACCTTCTAAAAAGGTGATGGCCATTATAGATTCTTTAAACGTTGCTGCTTCTGAAGTCAATTTTGTGTCTATGGCGGCTTTTCCTAAAAACGACGGAACAAAGTTGGTAAAAGTTCGTGCTATGGAAGGTAATTTTCCCTTTTACGGAACTTTAGATACAGAACCAGTAAGTGCAGCAAAAGAATATCAACAATTAGGGGGGGCTTTAGTAGATGCTACTTTATTATTACAATACGATTTAAAAACAGGAGATTCTATTAAGTTAGGAAAAACAACTTTTCCGATTATTGGGGTGTTAAAATCGATTCCAGGTAGTACAGCCATTTCTACTTCGGTTGCTCCAACAGTATTAATTCCATATCGATTTATAAAGGAAACGGAATTGTTGCAAGTAGGAAGTAGAAAAGAATATCAATACTTTTTTGTAGCAGCACCAGAAATGGATTTAGATTTGTTAGATAAAAAATTAGATCCTATTTTAGATGATGAAAATGCAGATATAGATACACATACAAGTACAAGTGCTCGTTTAGGAAGAAGGTACGATAATGTGAGTCGGTTTTTAAATTTAGCAGCATTTATCGCCTTACTTTTAGGTTGTGTGGGTATTGCAAGTTCGGTACATATTTACATCAAAGAGAAATTAAAAAACGTAGCCGTTTTAAAATGTTTGGGCGCTTCTAGAAAACAAACCTTTATCATTTACTTGTTACAAATTGTAGGAATCGGTTTGGTTGGCGGTATTATAGGTTCTGCCATTGGTATTGGTTTACAATATGCATTTCCTTATATTTTAAAAGAGTTTTTACCTTTTGATGTACAAATAGCCATTACAGCACAACCTTTGGTAATGGGAATCACGTTAGGGGTTTTAATGTCGGTTTTATTTGCCTTGTTGCCTTTGTTAGGTACTTGGTATGTATCTCCGTTAGAAGTATTAAGAGGTACCGATGATCATTTAGAAGAACCTAAAAAAGCACGCATATTAACCTTTGCAGCCATCTTGGTTTTTATCTTTTTATTCTCTTTTTGGTTGTTAAAAGATGCTTTAAACGGATTGCTTTTTACAGTAGGTATTTTAGTGGCTTTTGCCATACTAGCAGGTGTTGCTAGTTTGTTTATGAAAGTCATTAAAAAATATTTTCCAAAAAAATGGGGTTTTACCAAAAGGCAAAGTTTGTTAAATTTATACAGACCTAATAACCAAACCATGGTGTTGATTGTAGCAATCGGTTTGGGAACTTTTTTAATTAGTACGTTGTATTTTACAAAAGATATTTTATTATCCAAAACTACCATTGATACGAGTAAAAATGATGCCAATATCATTTTAATGGATGTACAAAGTGATCAAAAAAAAGCAGTTGTAAATACTATTACTCCTAAAGGATTAGATATTATTGATAACATACCGATTGTGACTATGCGTATGCATCAAATTAAAGGTAGATTGGCCAATGAGATTAGAAAAGACAGTACTTCTAGAAGTAAACGTTGGATATTAAATCGTGAATTTAGAGCAACTTACAGAAGTAAGTTATTAGAATCCGAAGAAATAACCGAAGGAAATTGGGTAGAAAAGCAAGTAAAAGATGCACCTGTTTTAATATCTATTTCAGATAATATTGCAAGAGATGCTAATTTAAAAGTAGGTGATGAAATTGTTTTTAACATTCAAGGAGTTTTAATGAAAACTACGATTGGTAGCATTCGAAAAGTAAATTGGGGTAATATTCAATTGAATTTTTCTATTGTTTTTCCTGAAGGGGTTTTAGAAAATGCACCACAGTTTAATGTCATTACCACTTATGTTTCTGATGCGGAAAGTTCTGCGGATTTACAAAGAGATTTAGTGAAAAAGTTTCCTAATATTACCATTTTAGACATTCGTCAGATATTTACGATTGTAGAAGACATCCTCGATAAGATTTCTTGGATAATCAATTTTATGGCATTTTTTAGTATTCTTACAGGAATTATTGTTTTAATTGGTTCAGTTAGAAATAGTAAATACCAACGTATTAAAGAAAGTGTTTTGCTAAGAACTTTAGGAGCAAAGAGCAAACAAATACTGCAAATTACAGCTTTAGAATATGTGTATTTAGGTTTATTGGGTAGTTTGGTGGGTATTTTACTATCATTAATTAGTAGTCAATTATTAGCAAATTTGTTGTTTAAAGAACCATTTATACCTTCTGCAATTCCGTTTTTGGTTTTTTTACCAGGTATTACTCTGTTGGTTTTACTTATTGGTTTGAGTAATATTCGTACAGTTTTAAAGAGTCCGCCACTAGAGGTTTTAAGAAAAGAAGTGTAAAAGAGATTATGGTGTCTTACTTGGTGTATAAAATCAAGAAGACACCACATAAAATTCCGGCTAAAGGAATTAGTTTTTTACGTTTATTTTGTTCTTTAAAAAGGATACCACCAATTACAACAGCAATAATAATTTGACTACGTTTTATAGCAGAAAGTAACATGATTAAAGCCTCTGGATCTTGCAATGCTCTAAAGTAAAAATAATCAGCAATTTGTAGTAAAATACCTACTAAAGGTATAGACCATCGCCATTTAAATGCCTTGCGCTTTTCTGCATTAGGAAACCACGTAATACTTAAAATAACTAATAGTATTAATACAGTGTAAAAGCAAAACCAAAATTGCAGTGTTTGTGGGTTTAAAGTTAAAGTTTGTATTAAAAACTTATCATACAAACCACTAGAAGCACCTAAAAAAGTTGCCCCAATAATGGCAAATATCCACTTGTTTCTTTTAAAGTTGATGCCTTCTTTTTTTCCGATTCTAGAGTAGAGCATTACTGAGAAAATAATTAAGAAGAAACCAATCCATTGCCAGAAATTAGGTTTTTCTTGATAAATAAAAATAGCGCCTATAAAAGTAAAAAAAGGACCTGCAGAACGAATAGGAGTAACGATGGTTATTGGTAAATGTTTTAAAGCTTGGTAGGCTAACACCCAAGAAGAAGCCATTATAGCCGATTTTATAAAGATAAAACCGTGTGTTTGCCACGGAATACTTTCTACAAACATTTGTATTTCTTTCATATAATCTGGCTGCCAAAGCGAACCTAAGTAAAAGGGGAGTAGCAATAGAAAACCCGAAGAGATAGTGCCTAATAACACTGGGAACACTTCGTTGCCTTGTACAGCATGTTTTTTACATAAATTGTGTAAGCCTAAAAATAAGGCTGCTAAAAGTCCTAGATACATCCACATAATGCGCGCGAAGATATTTTATTTTTTCGATATGAAACTTTTAAAGTCCATTATTTAATTATTAATAATTAATGATTTGTTTTATAGGGGTATACGTTTTTTTTAATCGTAAAAAGAGTTCTTATGTTCCCCGAAAATTTAACACAAAAAGAGAGTTACATTTCCTAAAATATTTACTTTTGCCCATTAATAAAGATCTTATGCAAGAAAGAAATTTACAACGTATTGCGTTATCAACTTATTTTTTACTGTCTGGTGTTTGCTTTTCTTCTTGGGCTTCTAGAATACCTACTATTAAAGATAAGTTTGGCTTTAATGAGCAAGAATTGGGGAACATGTTAATGATTATGCCTATAAGTGCCATTGTTGGTATTCCTCTTTCTGGTTGGTTGATTTCTAAATATGATAGTCGGATTCCGCAACAATTTGCTTATATCTTTTATTTTATATCGCTGTTTTTAATTGGTTTTTCTAATAGTTTGTTATTATTAATATTTTCACTTTTTTTATTTGCCTTGTGTTTGCGGATTATCAACATTACCATAAATACACAATCGATTTCTGTACAAGAAAAATTTGAAAAACCTATTGTTGGTTCTTTTCATGGTTTGTGGAGTATTGGTGGTGTTGTAGGTGTTTTATTTACTACTCTAATGTTGGCGCTTAAAATTTCTGTTGAAATACATTTTTTAATGGTTTCACTTTTTTCTTTGGTAAGTGTTTTTATAGCCTACCCTTATTTAATAAAGAAGGATAAATCTACCAATAGCAATAAATTTAAGTTAGGTAAACCAAACCGATACATTATGTTACTAGGTTTGATGTTGTTTTTTGCAGCCATTTGTGAAGGTGGAGTTTATGATTGGAATGGTGTTTACTTTAAAGATGTAATAAAGGTAGAAGTTTTTACTTATGGGTATTTGTTATTTATGATTTGTATGTCTGTTTCTAGGTTTATTATTGATAAATTAATGGAGCGTTTTGGTGTTAAGAAACTGTATTTTTTAAGTGCTATTTTAATTATGTGTGGAATGACAGTTGTGGTGGTATTTCCTTTTTTTTGGATTGCATTGATTGGTTTTTGTTTGACAGGGTTTGGAGTTGCTAGTTTGTTTCCTATTACTTTTATGATGGCAGGAAAAGCTAAAAAATATGCCACTGGAATTGTAATTGCTATTATTGGTACTTATGCAACTGTGGGGATGTTTTTAGGTCCTCCCATGGTAGGATATTTAGCAGAATACTTTGGTCTACAAAGGGCTTTTATCATTTTTATCATTGGTGGCTTTATGTATATTCCGTTAACAATGGCTGTTTTTAAACATTTAAAAGAACGGTAATTTTGTTCTATTATCAATATAAATATTTCTCTTTTAGTAGAAAAGAACTAGTTTTATTAATATTTATACAAAAAAACCAATCAATAAATACTAATTGGTGGTACAAGCAATAAAAGTGTAACTATCTTTGCATAAAATATTTTTTTATGTCAAAACGTTTTTCCGATTTAGGAATAGAATCTCAAATTCAAAAGAGATTAGCAGCATTACAAATTACGATTCCAACAGATATTCAAGAAAAAGCAATACCTGTTGTATTGAAACAAAAAGAAGATTTAGTTGCTTTAGCTAAAACCGGAACCGGAAAAACGGCTGCTTTTGGTTTGCCTTTATTACAATTAATAGATGTTACAAATACCAATGTGCAAGCAATAATATTAGCACCAACAAGAGAGTTAGGTCATCAAATACACGCAAACCTAGTTTCTTTTGCAGCAGAAATTCCAGCTATTTCTATAGCAGCTGTTTGCGGAGGAATCCCAATAAAACCACAAATAGAACGTCTAAAAAAATCGACACAAATTGTAGTAGCAACTCCTGGGCGTTTGGTAGATTTGATAGAAAGAGAAGGTATTAACGTTAAAAATGTAAATTATTTAGTTTTAGATGAAGCAGATGAAATGGTTACTGCTTTAAAAACGGATTTAGATATCATCATTAAAGAAATTCCTAAAAATCGAAGAACTTTATTATTTACTGCAACAATGCCAGGTAGCATTAAACAATTGGTAAATAATTACATGTCTAAAGAAGTTGTTCAGGTAGAAGCAGACATGGCAACTATGGGGCATCAAGGAATTGATCATCAATATGTAGTAGTAGAACCTATTGAAAAGTTAGAGGTTTTATTACATTTTTTAAACTCTAAAGAAGGACAAAGGGGAATCATTTTTTGTAAAACCAAAGCAGCAGTTAATAAATTAGCCAAGAATTTAGCCATAAATAAATTTTCTTCTGGTGCTTTACATGGTAGTTTAACACAAGGGATTAGAGATCGAATAATGGGGCAATTTAGAGATGGTCATATAGACATTTTAGTAGCTACCGATTTGGCTGCAAGAGGTATCGATGTTAAAGAAATTGCTTACGTAGTTAATTATCATTTACCAGACACGTATGATGCTTATGTACATAGAAGTGGTAGAACAGCTAGAGCAGGAGCAAAGGGATTATCTTTAACAATTTTACAAGAGGAAGAAGTACAAGATATTGCAGATTTTGAAAAAGAATTAGGGATTTCTTTTAGTAGATATAAAAAAGCAGATGCTAAAAGTATTGAAGAAAATAATGGACTTTTATGGGCGAAAAAAATTTTTAAAACAAAACCAAACCGTAACGTTTCAGAAGATTTTAAGCATCAAATTAGAACTGTTTTTCATCATCTAACTAAAGATGAGTTAGTTGATAAAATATTAGCAAATTATTTAGCACAAACAAGTAATAGTATTCCAAAAATAGACGCTCCTAAAAAACGTAAAAAATAAAACTACATGGCAAATATTATCAAAGACCAAGCAGAAATATTACAAAAACTGAATATTAGTCAGTTAAATAGAATGCAAGAGGAAGCAATTGCAACGATTCATAAAAATGATAATATCATTTTATTATCGCCAACAGGAACAGGAAAAACATTGGCGTTTTGTTTACCTTTGTTAAAAACATTAGATCCAGAAGTTAAAGAAGTACAAGCATTAATTTTGGTTCCGTCTAGAGAGTTGGCTATTCAGATAGAACAAGTAATTCGTTCTATGGGTTCTGGTTACAAAGTAAACGCTGTTTACGGAGGTAGACCAATGTCTAAAGATAAAATAGAATTAAAACACGTACCAGCTATTTTAATAGGAACACCAGGTAGAGTTTCTGATCATTTTGCAAATGAAAGATTCTCTAAAGATTTTATAAAAACATTAATTTTAGATGAGTTTGATAAATCTTTAGAAGTTGGTTTTGAGTATGAAATGAGAGGAATTATCAATCAATTGTCAGCTTTAAGTAAACGTATTCTAACGTCAGCGACACAGGGTGTTGAAATTCCTGATTTTGTAGGTTTAAGAAAACCAAATACAGTAAATTACTTAAAAGCAACTACATCTAAATTAGCTATTAAAACAGTTATTTCTCCAGCAAAAAACAAACTGAATACGTTATTACATTTATTAAATCATTTAGGAAATCAGCAAGGAATTATTTTCTGTAACTTAAAAGATACCATTAATAGTGTAAGTGCTTTTTTAGAAAGCAAAAATATAAGACATGGTTGTTTTAGTGGAGGAATGGAACAAAAAGATAGAGAACGTTCTTTAATTAAGTTTAGAAACGGAACAAATCAGCTTTTAATTGCCACAGATTTAGCGGCAAGAGGTATTGATGTGCCAGAAATGAACTACATTATTCATTACCAATTACCATTGGCTGTTGAAGAGTTTACGCATAGAAACGGACGTACAGCAAGAGTTTCTGCAGAAGGAACTGCCTATGTCTTAAAATGGAAAGATGAAAGTTTGCCAGATTTTATTAAAAATGTAGAGGTTCAAAATATTTCTAAACAAGCAGAAAGAGAAGCTCCTTATTGGGAAACTTTATTTGTTTCTGGTGGTAGAAAAGATAAAATTTCTAAAGGTGATATTGCTGGATTATTTATAAAACAAGGGAAGTTGTCTAGAGAAGAATTAGGAGATATTGAATTGAAACAAGATTGTGCTTTTGTGGCGGTTCCTTTAGTTAAAGCAGATGAATTAGTAGAAAATTTAAATAATACTAGATTAAAAAAGAAAAAAGTTAGAATTACTGTTTTGTAATTTTATAGATAAAATAATGGCTGTAAAAAGTTTTTTATATAAAAATCCATCAAATTATTGATGGGTTTTTTGTTTGTATCAATTTGTTTGATAGTCTTATAATTTATTTTGTTTAATTATTATTTAATTAAGTTAAACAAAAATTGTAAATTTGCATATGAATTGGAAAGAAAACAAAATAGTTAGAATAATTATATTTCTGTTAAGTAACTTTTTGGCTTTGGGTATTGGAGTTCTTTTAATGGAAAATGGACCTAAAGAAGATTGGTATCTTTCTTTGAACAAAGCACCTTGGACGCCTGCTGGTTGGGTTTTTGGAGCAGCATGGACAACCATTATGTTCTTGTTTTCTTTTTATATGACAAAATTGAGTTTTCAATTTCCTTTTTTAGATAAAAAGCTAATTACATTATATGTTGCCCAATGGTTTTTAAATGTTGGTTGGAATTTAGCTTTCTTTAATCAACATCAAACAAAAATAGGTATAGTAATTATTGTTTTATTATGGTTATTAATAGGTTATTTCACTTTTAAATTTTTTAACAAAGTAAAATTGGTTACCTTATTAATCGTTCCGTATTTAGTATGGATGACAATTGCAATGAGCTTAAATGCTTATATTATTTTTAATAATTAAAGAATAGAATTATGGCTAAAAAAAAGAGTATTTCTGCGGATAAAATTATAGAATTATACATGGATGAAGTTTTAATGGAAGAATCTACTTCTAAAACTGTATATGCTTTTAGTAAAAAAAATAATTTTGATGAGAGTTTGTTTTATCAATACTTTAATGGTTTTGAAGCATTAGAAAAGCACATATTTTCGGTGTTTTGTTCAAAAACAATAGAGTTATTACTTCAGAATGAAGAATACAAAACTTACGATGTTAAAAGTAAATTGTTAAGTTTTTATTATACATTTTTCGAACTATTGACAGCAAATAGATCTTATGTTCATTTAAAATTAAAAGAAAATAAGAATAAGTTAGAGTCTTTAAAATTATTATCAGAACTAAGAACTGTGTTTATTGATTTCATAAGCAAAGAAATAGAAACAGATAATATTGATTTTAAGAATGAAACTATCAATAAAATTCAAGAAAAAGGAATTAAAGAAGCAGCTTGGGTACATTTATTATTTACCATTCAATTTTGGTTAGATGATAGTTCTACCAATTTTGAAAAAACAGACATTTTTATTGAAAAATCTGTAAAAGCAAGTTTCGATTTAAGAGATGTAACACCTGTGCAAAGCGTAATCGACTTTGCTAAATTTTTGTGGAAAGAAAAAAAACCAACTGTATGAAAAACATAGATAGTATACCAACATCCAAAATTCAAAGAGCTTCTAAGTTAGTTTCTACAGGTTTAAAAGTAGGTGCCAATTATGTAAAATATTATGGTGAAAAAATAGTAAAAACAGAAGAAGAAGCTAAAGGAAATTTAGACGAAGCAAATGCTACAGACATTTATGATGGTTTAAAAACCATGAAAGGATCTGCTTTAAAAGTAGCACAAATGCTAAGCATGGAAAAAAATATTTTACCAGGTGCTTATGTAGAAAAATTTTCTTTGTCTCAATTTTCTGTTCCGCCTTTATCTCCACCTTTGGTGGTTAAAACCTTTAAAAAGTATTTTAAGAAAAGTCCTACAGAAGTTTTTGATACTTTTTCTACACAATCTGTAAATGCAGCAAGCATTGGTCAAGTACACAAAGCAACTAAAGATGGTAAAAAACTAGCGGTAAAAATTCAATATCCTGGTGTGGCAGAAAGTATTTCTACAGATTTAGCCATGGTAAAACCTATTGCTATGAAAATGTTTAACATCAAAGGAGAAGGTTCTGATGAGTATTTTAAAGAAGTAGAAAATAAATTAACAGAAGAAACAAACTATATTCTAGAGTTAGAACAGAGTAACGAAGTTGCTAGTAAATGTACTAAAATACCGAATTTAAAATTCCCGAATTATTATCCTGAATTTTCTACACAGCGTATTTTAACCATGGATTGGATGGAAGGTGTACATTTATCAGAATATGTAAATAAAGATAACTCTACAGAAGACTTAACAAAAATAGGTCAAGCACTTTGGGATTTTTACATGTATCAATTACATGTTATAAGAAAAGTACATGCAGATCCGCATCCTGGAAACTTTTTAATCTCTAACGAAAATGAATTGATAGCGATTGATTTTGGTTGTATGAAAGAAGTTCCGGATAGTTTTTATGTTCCTTATTTTGAATTAGCCAAAAAAGAAAATATTGAAAATCCTGTTTTTTTTGAATCGAAATTATATGAATTAGAAATTTTAAGAGCAGATGATTCTCCTGAAGAAAAAGACTTTTTTAAAGCACTTTTTTATGAAATGTTAGCACTTTTTACACAACCTTTTCATGAAGAAGTATTCGATTTTTCTGATGAAGTATTCTTTGGTAAAATTAGCGATTTAGGTCAGAAATACGCTAAAAGCACAGAATTAAAGAAAATGAATGGTAATAGAGGTTCTAAACATTTTATTTACATCAATAGAACATTTTTTGGCTTGTACAATTTAATGCATGATTTAAAAGCAACAAATATTAAAATTAATAATTTTAAAAACTTGTAAATGCATTTTACATTAGAAGACATTAATAGTTTAAATCATTTATACAAAATTAATTTAATTAATAGTGTATCGGGTTTTAAATCGGCAAATTTAATTGCTACAAAATCTAAAGATGCTGTTTCTAATGTGGCTGTTTTTAGTTCTGTAGTACATTATGGTTCTAATCCACCAATTTTAGGTTTTGTTTTAAGGCCCAATACTGTTATTCGTAATACTTACGATAATATAAAAGAAACAGGTTTTTATACGATTAATCACATTCATCAAGACATTATAGAAGATGCACACCATACTTCTGCTAAATATCCTTCGGAAGTTTCTGAGTTTGACAAAACCAACTTACAAGAAGAATACTTAAACGAATTTCAAGCACCTTTTGTACAAGGTTGTGCAGTTAAAATGGGCATGAAATATTTAGAAGAATATTATATTAAAGCAAACGATACTATTTTAGTGTTAGGTAAAATTGTAGATTTATATATAGATGATGTTTTAATTGAAAATGATGGTCTTGTTAACTTATCAAAAGCAAAAACGGCTGTTATTAATGGTTTGGATGCTTATGCAGTGCCAAATAATTATAAAAAGATGACTTATCAAAGACCAAAAAAATAGTTACAGATTCATAATTTAAAAATTTTAGATGAAAATTCTTATCACAGGTACAACAGGTTATATTGCTAAAAGGTTGGTTTTAAATTTACTCGAAAAAAATCATGATTTAGTTTGTTGTGTCCGTGATTTAGATAGAATTCCGGATGAAATAGAGCATCACAAAAATATTACTTTTTTAAAAGTTGATTTTTTAGATGTAAATAATATTACGTTTCCAAAAGATATTGATGCTGCTTATTATTTAATTCATTCGATGTCTACTAATGCGAGTAACTTTGAAAGTTTAGAAAAAACATGTGCTTTAAATTTTAAAAAATTAATAGAAGAAACAACAGCTAAACATGTAATTTATTTAAGTGGAATTGTAAATGATAATTCACTTTCTAAACACTTAAAGTCTCGTTTCGAAGTAGAAAAAACATTACAATCTAACAAATATGCTCTTACAACTTTTAGAGGAGGAATTGTAGTTGGAAGTGGAAGTGCTTCTTTTGAAATTATTAGAGATATTGTAGAGAAACTACCTGTAATGATTGCGCCTAAATGGTTAAATACAAAAACACAACCAATTGCTGTAAGAGATGTTTTGTCTTATTTAGAAAGAGCTTTATGTAAAGAAGAATTATACAATCAATCTTTTGATATTGGAGGGCCAGAAGTATTAACTTACAAAGAAATGCTATTACAATTTGCAGCTGTTAGAGGTTTTAAAAGATATATTTTTACTTTGCCAGTACTTAGTCCTAAATTATCATCTTATTGGTTATATTTTGTAACTTCTACTTCTTTTAAATTGGCACAAGCATTGGTAGATAGTATGAAGATTGAAGTGATTGCAAAGCCTAATAACTTATACAAAACACTAAATATTGTACCAATTACTTACCAAAAAGCAGTGTCTTTAGCTTTTCAGAAAATAGAACAAAATGATGTAGTTTCTAGTTGGAAAGATGCGATGAGTAGTGGGGTTTTTAATGATCAATTGGCAAAACACATTCAATTACCAGAGTTTGGTTGTTTTACAGATGTAAGAGTAAGAGATATTAAAGATGAGGATTATACTTTAAACAAAATTTGGTCTATTGGTGGGCAAAATGGTTGGTACAGTTTTAATTGGTTATGGAAAATAAGAGGATATGTAGATAAGGTTTTTGGAGGTGTTGGTTTAAGAAGAGGAAGAACACACAACACACATTTAGAAGCCGGTGATCCTTTAGATTTTTGGAGAGTTTTATTGGCTGATAAAAAAGAAAAAAGGTTATTGTTATTTGCCGAAATGAAATTACCTGGTGAAGCTTGGTTAGAATTTAAAATTACTAACGGAAAATTACAACAGCGTGCAGTTTTTAGACCTAAAGGTGTTTTGGGTAGATTCTATTGGTTTTCTGTGTTACCATTTCATGCATTTGTTTTTAAGGGCATGATAAATTCATTAATTAATAAAAAATAATATGAAAACAATTTTAATAGTTGGCGGAAGCAAAGGAATAGGAGCGGCAATTGTAAATGCTTTAAAAAGCACACATAATGTAATTACCATAAGTCGTACAGAATGTGAAAGTAAAGAAAATACCAAACAGTTTATTTTAGATGTTTTGGAAGACAAATTACCAGAAATAGATACTTTAGACGGATTGGTTTATTGCCCAGGTAGCATCAACTTAAAACCTTTTAAAAGATTGACTTTAGACGATTTTAGTGATGATTTTAAAATCAACGTTTTAGGAGCCATTAAAGTGATTAAAAAATACGAAAAAGTATTGAGTGCTAATAATGGAAGTGTTGTTTTGTTTAGTACCGTTGCAACACAAATGGGAATGCCTTTTCATGCAAGTATTGCGGTTAGTAAAGCAGGAGTAGAAGGTTTGGCAAAATCTTTAGCGGCAGAATATGCTACAAAAATTAGATTTAATGTAATTGCACCAACAGTTACAGACACACCTTTAGCGGCTCGTTTATTAAGAAATGATAAACAAAAAGAAGTTATGAAAGAGCGTCATCCTTTAAAACAATATTTAGAACCTGCAGAAGTGGCATCTTTGGCTAATTATTTACTTTCTGAAAATGCCAAATCTATTTCGGGACAAATATTTCCGATTGATGCAGGAATGGTGACATTAAAAGTGTAAAATCACTTTTTTAAAGAGAAATATTATTATAGAAACACTTTACAATATAAAAGAAATAGGAATTATGGGAATTTTTAATTCAAATACAAAAGCACATGCATTAAGTCCTAAGACATCTATTTATAACATTGCTATAAAAGATATTAAAGGAAACTTGATTGATCTAAATAGTTACAAAGGAAAAAAGATTTTGTTTGTCAATGTAGCATCAGAATGTGGTTTTACTGGACAATATAAAGAGTTGCAAGAGTTGTATAATAACTATCAAGAAGAATTAATGATTATTGGTGTTCCTTGCAATCAATTTGGAGGACAAGAACCTGGGGATTCTTCAGAAATTGAATCTTTTTGTCAAGTAAATTATGGAGTTACTTTTTTAATAACAGAAAAAGTAGATGTAAAAGGAGAGCAGCAACATCCGTTGTACAAATGGTTAACAAAAAAAGAGTTGAACGGAAAATCGAACTCTACCGTAAAATGGAACTTTCAAAAGTACTTGATTGATGAAAACGGAAAATTTATAGATTACTTTTATTCGTTAACCAAACCAATGAGTTCTAAAATAATAAAATTGATTTAACATGATAGAATTTAAAAAACATTCGGGTATTTATACACTAAAAACATCGCAAGTTTTAAATGTTTCATTACAAGAAGCTTGGACTTTTTTTAGTTCGCCTATCAATTTAGAAAATATTACACCAGATCATATGGGGTTTTCAATTACATCAGAAGTTGAAAAAAGTGCTTACGAAGGACAAATAATTACATACAAAGTTGGAATATTACCCGGAGTAAAACAAAATTGGGTTACAGAAATAACCAAAGTAAAAGAAAATGATTTTTTTATTGATGAACAACGTTTTGGTCCCTACAAAATGTGGCATCATGAGCATTGGTTTAAAGAATTACCAGACGGAAAAACATTAATGAATGATAAAATATCTTACAAACTTCCTTTTGGATTTTTAGGAGATATTTCACAAACTATTTTTATAAAAAATCAGTTGAAAAATATTTTTACACATCGTTTTACCACTTTAAATCAATTATTTAATGACAAGTAAAATTACTCTTTTTTGGTTTCGTAGAGATTTACGTTTAGAGGATAATATTGCACTTTATAAAGCCTTAAATTCTGGTAATAATGTGCTTCCTATTTTTATTTTTGATACAGAAATCATTAATACTTTACCCGAAGACGATGCTAGAATAACTTTTATATACAATTCTTTAAAAGACATCGATTATCAGTTAAAAAAAGAAGGATCTAGTTTGCTAATTAAAAAAGGAAATACACTTACTATTTGGAAAGAATTAACGGAAGGGTATGATATAAAAAGCATCTTTTTTAATAAGGATTATGAACCTTATGCAATTAAGAGAGATAAAGAAATATCAGATTTTTTAGCATCAAAAAAGATAGAAGTTACCGCTTGTAAAGACCAAGTAATTTTTGAGGAAAAAGAGGTTTTAAAAAACGATAATACTCCTTATACTGTTTTTACACCTTATAAAAATAAATGGTTAAAAAACTTTGATAGAGAGCTTGATACAAAGAGTTATAATAGTGAAGATTGTTTAAGTAATTTATTAAAAATTAATATTGATTTTACAAGTATTAAAAGTTTAGGCTTTAAAGAAAGTAACATAAAGGTAAAACCCTATAATTTAGATAATTTATCTAATTATGATGAGATAAGAAACTTTCCTGCGTTAGATAAAACCTCTAATTTGTCTCCGTATTTAAGATTTGGTTTAGTAAGCGTTCGTAAAATGGTCATTTTGGCTTTAGATATCAATGCAACTTTTTTAAGCGAATTAATTTGGCGTGAGTTTTTTATGCAAATCTTATTTCATTTTCCTAAAGTGGTAACACACAATTTTAAACAAAAATATGATAGCATTCCTTGGCGTAATAATGAAGAAGAATTTGCAAAATGGTGTAAAGGAGAAACCGGTTACCCAATTGTTGATGCTGGTATGCGAGAACTAAATAAAACAGGATATATGCATAATAGAGTTCGTATGATTGTAGCGGGTTTTTTATGCAAACATTTATTAATCGATTGGAGATGGGGAGAAGCTTATTTTGCCCAAAAATTATTAGATTATGATTTGTCTGCAAATAATGGAAACTGGCAATGGAGTGCAGGTACAGGTAGTGATTCTGCTCCATATTTTAGGGTTTTTAATCCATCAGAACAAATTAAAAAATTTGATAAAGATTTAAAATACATTCGTAAATGGGTACAAGATTTTGATGACCTTTCTTATCCACAACCAATGGTTGAGCATAAAATGGCTAGAGAAAGAGCTATTAAAACATATAAAGATGCTTTAACAGTGTAGTATTATAGTAATTTATTAGCTATTTCTTGCCAGTTAGAAACACGTGTATAACCAGTTTCATACACATTATGTGGCGAGTTGTATAACAGGGTGTCGCCTTTAAAATGTTCTAAATTATACACACGGTCATCAATTAATAAATCTCCGTTTAAAATAAATTTATCACCACATAAAATACGATGTTGCCAAGTAATAAAAGGCATATGCTCATCTAACCAATCACACTTTTCTTTTAAAGAAGTTGGAAATTGAGTTGCTGCTGTGGCAATATAAACTTCATGTTGAGCATAAAGAGCTTCCATAACTTCTATAGAATCCTTCATAGGTGTTAAACTTCTAAAAAAGCCAGGAACGTAAGCATGCTTTAAAACCTCTTCTTTATGAATATCTTCTACATTATCCCATATTTCTCCGGCAATAATGTCTTTTAAAGATATTTCTTTTTTAAATTCTTTATTATATAGTTCTAAATGTTTACCATAAGTGTCTGCCAACACTTCATCCATATCTACAAAAATCGTCATAAATAGTTTTTTACGAATTAATTACTTTAATCAATACAAGTCAATAGAAAAATGTACAATTAATCTTTTTTTAAAGTTATAATAACTTAAAAGAATAATTCCAAAAAATTTACAAAAAAAAATTATAGATTTATTTAGATATAATATTTCTAATAAAATATAACAATAAAATAACTGAAAAAAACATGGCTAATGTGTTGTAAATAAGTATCTTGTTAGTAAAAAAAATAGCGATGTGGTACAACGATTTAAGACCTGATAATGAATTAACAAACAACCGTTATTCATTAATAATGTTAGATAATAAAAACAATTATAAAAGGTTGTTAGCAGACAAAGACAAAAAAAGAATTATTACAAATATTGTTAAATTAAGAGAAGGACTTTTAAAAGAAATACCGAGTAAACAGGTTGATGAAAACTTACTTTTAGCTTCTTGGAATATTAAAAACTTCGGAAAAATAAAAGACAGAACTGCAGAGTCTTTATATTACATAGCAGAAACTATTAATGCTTTTGATATAGTTGCATTACAAGAAATTAATAGTGATATCAGTCATTTTAAAAAAGTTTTATCAATATTAGGGAGTTATTGGAAACATACAATTAGTGATATTACAGAAGGAAACTCTGGTAATGATGAACGTTTTGGTTTTTTATATGATTCTAGACGAGTTACCCTTTCTGGTTTGTCTGGAGAAATTGTAATTCCACCAGAAATTCTTCATCAACATCCAATAATTAGTCAATTAAAAAGAACCCCTACTTTTACAGGTTTTGAAAGTGGTTGGCAAAAGTTTTCGATTATAAGTATTCATTTACATCCAGGTGAAGGAACAAATGGTATAGATATGCCTACTGATCATCAAATTAGAAAAGAAGAAGTTCGGTTATTAACCGAAGTTTTAAAAAAGAAATTAGCTCGTTTTTCATCTGATGATAGAGACACAGTAATTTTAGGTGATACTAATTTGTATAAGGAAGATACGGATATTGTACAATTATTTCATAATATTGGTTTTACAGAATCTACGGGTTTAGAAGGTAAATTTACAAACACAAGTCTCACTCAGATTTATGATCGTATCTTTTTTAATTCAAGATATTATTTTAGGTTGAATATTGATGAAAACGGTAAACAGGTTGGAGGAGTATTTAATTTATTTAATTATGTTTATCAAAATACACCAGAAGTTATCAATGAATACAAAGAATTAATGTTGTTACACAAAAATGACCCTACAACACTTATTTCTGATGAAAAATTCACTTCTTATTTTAATAGATATTGGAAGAGAGACCAAATTAGTGATCATTTACCTGTTTGGATAGAAATTAGCACAAACAATAGTAATAACTTTTTAAAAAGTAAATTAAGTAAGTTTTAAACTTGATGTAAACAAAAAAGGTTGCTTTTAAAAGACAACCTTTTTTATTTGATTATATAATATATGCTTAATAAGCCATTTTTATAATCTTTTCAATCTTATCAGGAGATAAATTATTATGCTCTCCTAATGTTAACCAACCACGATCAGTAAAACGTTTTGCAATTTTTTCAGCTGTACCTTCGTATTCATCCGTGTAATTAGATAATTTAGTGTCAATACCTAATTCTTTAAAGAAATTTTCAGTCTTTTCTATAGCATCAAAAGCTTTATCATTTTTACTTCCTTTCTTAATTTTCCAAACACGTTCTGCATATTGTGCTAACTTTTGCTTTTTAGCATCAAAATTAAACTTGTAATGACTTGGAGTAATAATAGCTAAAGTACGTGCATGATCTATACCATACAAAGCAGTAAGTTCATGGCCCATTGCATGAACAGCCCAATCCGTTGGTACTCCTTTTTGTATCAAACCATTTAAAGCCATTGTACAACTCCACACAAAATTTGATGCAGCTTTATAGTTAGTAGGATCTTTTATAACTTTTGGAGCTACTTTAATTAAAGTTTGTAAAATACTTTCTGCAAAACGATCTTGTAGCATAGCACCGACTGGGTATGTCATGTACTGTTCTAAAACATGTGTAAAAGCATCTGCAAGCCCATTAGCCAATTGACGTTTAGGTATAGAAGCAATAACTTGCGGATCTAAAATAGAAAATTGTGGAAATAAACCAGGACCACCCATGGCTAATTTTTCTTTAGTTTCTGCTCTAGTAATTACTGCACCAGAATTCATCTCTGATCCTGTTGCTGGTAATGTTAAAACCGTACCAAAAGGCATACCCACTTCTGTTCTAACATTATTAGCTAAAATATCCCAAGGAGTTTTACCTTGATAAATAGCAGCAGCAGATAAAAACTTTGTACCGTCTATTACAGAACCACCACCAACAGCTAATAAATAGGTGATGTTTTCATTTTTTATAACCTCTAAAGCTTCTAATAAAATAGCATATTCTGGGTTTGCTGGTATACCACCAAATTCAACTACATCAAAATCTGTTAAGGCTGTTTTTACTTGATCGTAAATGCCATTTTTTTTGATACTTCCTCCACCAAATAATAATAAAACTTTAGCATCTTTAGGTATTTCTTCTTTTACTTTTGCTATGGTGTCTTTACCAAAAACTATTTTGGTTGGATTTTTAAATTCAAAATTATTCATTTTGTTTTTTTTAAATTTTAACAATCATTTTTCCTTTATTCTTTCCATCAAATAAGTCGATAAAAGCATTCGGAATATTATCGAAACCTTCTACAATCGTTTCTGTATAAGTTAATTTACTAACTGATAACCAACTGGTTAGTTGTTGCGTTGCTTCTGGAAATTTATCTGCATAATTACTTACGATAAAACCTTGCATTAAAGCACTGTTTTTAACTAAAAAAGGTTGTACACTAACACTTTTAGGAGTTTCAGTTTCATTGTAAACAGAAATAGCACCACAAATAATAATACGTGCAAATCTGTTGATGTTAAATAAAACAGCATCAGAAATTGGTCCGCCAACATTATCAAAATAAATGTCTACACCATTAGGAGCTAATTCTTTTAAATCTGCATCTATATTAGTACTTGTGTTGTAGTTGATACCTGCATCAAAACCAAATTTAGATTTTAATAATTCTATTTTTTCATCAGTACCTGCAATCCCGATTACATTTAAACCTAAAATTTTAGCAATTTGACCAACTACAGAGCCAACGGCACCTGCGGCTCCAGAAACAACAATGGTTTCTCCTGCTTTTGGTTTTCCTATTTCGTTTAACCCTAAATATGCAGTTAAACCAGTCATTCCTAAAATACCTAAAAATGCACTTAAAGGGGCTTTGGTTTCATCAATTTTAGTAAGACCGACACCTGTAGAAACTTGTTGCGTTTGCCAGTTTAATAAACCAGAAACATATTGGCCTTCTAAAAATTTATCGTTGTTAGAAACAATTACTTTTGCAACGATACCAGATTGTACTGGCTTATTTAACTCAAAAGGTGGCACGTAAGACTTTGCATCACTCATTCTTCCTCTTAAATAAGGATCTACAGATACATATTTAGCCTCTAAAAGTATTTCTCCTTCATTTACAGTTAATATTTTATTTTCTTCTACAAATTCAAAGTTAGAAGTTGTAGGTTTCCCTTTGGGTCTATTGTTTAATAAAATAGTTTTCATAATTTCTTTTTTAATCTATTACAGTTACTAAATCTGTCATAGGTTTTCTAACCTTAACTAAATTTACTAACCAATCTTCTTTTTCTGCTCTATAACCTAATGGTAATAAAACAGCACTACGTAACCCTTTTTCTTTTAAGTTTAAAATCTCATCTACAGCAGCAGGATCAAAACCTTCTAAAGGAGTGGCATCAACACCTTCATAAGCTGCAGCGATAATTGCATGAGCAAAAGCTATGTATGCTTGTTTTGCTGCATGGTTAAAGTTTTCTTCTGCATCTCTTTGTGGATAAGAACTTAATAACATTTGGCGGTAGTTTTCCCAACCTTCGTTTTTAAAACCACGAATTTCGTTTGTTAAATCGAACATATAATTAATGCGTTCTGGTGTATAAGTATCCCAAGCAGCAAATACCAATAAGTGAGAACAGTCTGTAATTACAGATTGATTCCAAGCAATTGGTTTAATTTTTTCTTTAATTTCTTGATTTTTTACTACTAAAATTTCGAAAGGTTGTAAACCACTAGAAGTTGCAGCTAAACGAGCAGCTTCTAAAATACGTTCAATTTTATCATCAGCTACAATTTCTCCATTCATTGCTTTTGCAGCATATCTCCAATTTAATTTATCTAATAATTCCATATCTATTATTCTTATTTATTTTATTTTTTTATACTATTCCAAGCAGCTTGATAAGCTTCTTCGATATCTGATTCTTTTAAGGTAATAATACCACGTTTTTGTACCATCATTAAAAATGATAAGGGATTTATTGCGTAAGCATATAGAATATATATACACAAAGGTTTTATAATTTTCTGGTCTATACCACGTTGCCAAAGGTCGAGTAGGGGTTGTAAGTGTTTAATACCTTCTTGTCTACTTTTTTCATCAATCATAGGTGTATTATCACATTGAGCCAAAAACATTGCGTTTTCGCATTCTTTTAATTTAAACTCGGCAATACGTTTCCAAATTAATTCGAAACCATCTTCTACAGACATATTTGTATTATAAGTTTCAAAAGCATATTTAGTATATTTTTCTTTTACTTCTATATAAGTTTGATTTACTAAATCTTGTTTATTCTCAAAATATAAATAAATAGTAGCAGGAGATACATTAGCCATTTTAGCTATTTTGCTCATAGGTGTTGCATGAAAACCATTGTTGTTAACTAACTCTATAGTAGCTTTTACTAATGCGTTTTTTTTATCTATACTTTTCTGAAGTTTTGCCATTTTAAATTAATTCTACAGCAAAGATACATAAAAATGAATGTTCATTCTTTTTTTTAATGTAAGTTTAACAATAACCTATGCTAATTTTAACATTGCAAGTAATTTATATAAAACTATAGTTAATAAAATAATGAATTTAAAAAGATTAAAGGATCTATTCTTGAAGAAGAGGTGATTAAAGACTTTTAATAATAGGTTTACCAACTTTTAATATTTCTTTTCCAGCTACATCATTTATAACAATTGCTGCCATCATATACCAAGCACTAAAAGCACAAAAGATTAAAATGATTGCAGCTGAAGTTGTTGCTTCAGGAAAACCAAAATGAGCAAAGTCTAGCAAAATAAAACCTAATGCCAAAGAAGCAAATGTTACTACCATTGCTTTATGAATAAATAAAGAACCAATTAAAAAAATAAGTGTTAACAAAGTAAAACCAACCAAATAAAAACCAACATCGGTTGTAGTTGATGGATATATATCGAAAAAATTAAAGAGCCAAATAATACCTAAACCAATCCAAAAAGCACCGTAGGTAGAAAATGCAGCAAACCCAAAATTATTACCTGTTTTTTGTTCCATAAAACCAGCTATTAATTGAGCTAAACCACCAAAAATAAAACCCATTGCTATAATTGGTCCTAAACCACACCAACCTAGATTATGAAACTGTAAAAGTAATGTTGTTAATCCGAAGCCTGATAAACCTACTACAGCAGGGTTTCCTAATTTAGTTGTGCTCATTTTACTATTTTTAATGAATGTGTAAAGATGTTATATACATTTAGTTTAAATCATGATTTTTATCATTAAAAAAATCTAAATATAATCTATTGCAATATAAGGTGATTAATTCTTAATTTATAAATATTAATGAATTTTATTATCAAATTAATAAAAATAGATAAAATTTTATTTTATATCTATAATGAATAGTTAAAATAATATAATGTTTCTATTAGTATGATTAGAGGTTTTGAGTATTAATAAAAAAAAGATTTGTGTTAAGTTATATGTTAATTAGATTGCAATTTTGCTTTTAATTGTTTAAATTTAAGTGGTAATTAAAAATGATATGTTATGAGTATTTTAGTAGCAACAAATTTCTCGAAATTATCAGATAATGCTGTTTTATATGCTGCTTCATTAGCGAAACAGTTTAATACAAAGTTGATTATTTTTAATGCTTTTAAACTACCTATACATGCAGCAAATAGTAGATTATCTGCTAACTCTTTAGATGTTTTTATTGAGATCAATAGACAAAAATTAAAAAAAATAACAAAAGAAATTAAACAGAAATTTAATGTTGAAACTGAGTTTAAGTGTAGATTTTCCACTTTAGAAGATGAAATAGAAGAATTAATGACTTTATACAAAGCGCGTTTCTTAGTAATTGGTATGTCTCCTAAATCTATGGAACAAAATTTATTAGGCAATCCTACAACAACATTAATTAGTTTAAAACGTTTTCCTGTATTAGCAATTCCTATAAAAGCAAAATTTACCGGTTTAAAAAAAATACTTTTTGCTTGCGATTTATTAGATGATATCCCTTTAAAAAAATTAGTCAAATTAAGACAAATTGCTGTAGAATTAAAATCTGATGTAACTGTATTTTATGTTGATAAGAGAATTGATAATATGAAAACAATTACTAATGATTCTATAGATAGAGGTTTAAATGAAGTTACACTTTTGTATAAAAATGTAAAATCTAAAACAGTTTTAGAAGAAATTAAAAAGGAAATAGAAAAGTCTAAATCAGAATTATTAGTAATGATACCAAAGAAATATGGTTTTTGGGAATCTTTATTACACAAAAGTAAAACAAGAGAAATGGCTTCTGGTTTAGATATACCTTTATTTTCTATATCTATAGAATAATTAAATTAAAGATAATATTTCTATATTAAAAGTTTTAAACATTAACACTAGGCACAAACATTTCTTTTTAAAAGTATATAATTACCGTCATTTTTAAAATCTCTAATAGATTTACCAACATAACGTTTAAAAGTTTTAGATAGATGACTTACATCAGTAAAACCTAATTCGTCTGCAATTTGTGTTAAAGTGAAATCAGAATTTAATAAACGTATTTCTACAAGTTTTAGTTTTGCTTTAATGATATATTCTCTTAAAGACATTTGTACTTGTTTCTTAAAAAACTCACTTACATAAGTAGGAGACATCATAAAAACATTAGCCAAATTCTCAACTTTTAACAATTCAGTTTTATCAATATTTTCATTTATATAAGTTAGCATTTTAGTAATTCTATCATTATTACTATCTTTTAATATTTCAAAATAACTACTTTTTTTAATATTTCTGATTAATAGTTCTAAAACACTAGTCATTAAACTTGTTACAAGATTTACAGAAGAAATGTCGTAATTTCTAGATTCTTGTAAAATCATTTCAATTAGGTTAGACAAATGATTTCTATCCATTTCATTTTTTATAATATCACCTGGTAATTGATTATAATTAGACAATATATAAGAAGCTTCTTTAAACCATTCATTTCTATCAATATTAATTTTTGTAGCACTTTTAAAAAAAGAGTCAGTAAATTTTAAAAATACAAATTTTGTAGTTTTTTCGATTGTAAAAGAATGGCATTTTAAAGGAGGAAGTAAGTATATACTACCTTTTTTATAAAGAGATTCATTGTAATTAATACATTGTGTTCCTTTCCCTTTTTTTATTAAAACTACTTCAAAAAAATTATTTTTAACAGGTCTTTGTTTCCATTCTGTTAATTCAATTTCTTGTATTTCAAAAGGTTTATAAGCTTCAATTACGTTCATTATCTGTTTAATTTCATTCAAAATTAGATAAAAAATCTTATTAATTTATAATAAATAATAAATAAACCTTTTTTTGTACAACTATCTCCTTCTTTTATACCATAAAACTCTTTATGGTTAAAATTATCTTTGTCACATAATTAATTAAGAACTCAAAAAATAGAAATAAAAATGAATTTATCTGAAACACTAAACTGGAGATACACAACTAAAGAATATGACTCAACAAAAAAAATATCTGAAGCAGATATGGCAGAAGTCAAAAACTTATTAAGAATGAGCCCATCGAGTGTAAACTTACAACCTTGGCACTTTATAGTTGCTGAAACTACAGAAGGTAAAGCACGTATGGCAAAAGGAACTCAAGGTTTCTTTCATTTTAATGAGCCTAAAGTAACTAATGCTTCAGCAGTTGTATTATTTTGTTCAAAAATTGATGCAGATGATGCCTATTACCAACATATTGCAGATACTGAAGATAAAAATGGAAGGTTTCCAAATGAAGACATAAAAAACGGATTTTTAGGTGCTGTTAAAGCGTTTGCAGGTATTCATAAATACGATTTAAAAGACCAACAACACTGGATGGAAAAACAAGTTTACTTAAATATAGGAAGCTTTTTACTAGGTGTAGCGAGTTTAGGTATAGATGCAACTCCAATGGAAGGTATAGATGTAAAAGCATTAGATGAAGAATTTGGTTTAAGAGAAAAAGGTTTTACAGCTTTAGTGGCTGTTTCTATAGGTTACAGAGCAGAATCTGATTTTAATTCCACAGATAAAACACCAAAATCTAGATTACCAGAAAGTGAATTATTCACTGAAATATAATTAGTATTTTTATTCAAATTAAAGTCATAAAAAAAATATTTTAATCGCATTAGCACTAGTAGTAGGTTTTTTTGCAAACGCACAAATACCAAAAACAGTTAAAAAAGGTATTCTTACAGGAGTTGTTTCTATTAACGCAAGCGATGCCTATATAAAGTAAATTAAATTTTAACCGTTTGGAGTTTTCATTTTGATAAACAACACCCTAATATCACTACAGTTGCTGTTAATCATGGCTCTTTATTCAATACTAAAAAGGCTAAAGAAGCTTACGGACAACATTGGTCTTTAGTAGAAAAAGGTTTATATATTCTTTATGAGTTGGCAGTATAAGAACTTCATAAGAATCAATTAGATCTTTATTTTGACAATGATAGGGTAAGTTATAATAATGCACATACCGATGTATATAATGAGGATAAAATTGAACATTTACTATTTTAAACTAAACTTATTATAAAGAAGTAATAAATAAATTAAGAACATTTTAATTTCTTATATTTCTAATATAAAAACTATATTTACTCAAAGTTTAAGGTGATAAAATACACTAAATAAATTATTAAAATTGGAAAATAAAAGTGTCATAAGGCTTCATAAATTAAATAAAAATACACCTATCAATTTAGTATTATCAGGAGGTGGTGTAAAGTGTGCAGCTCACTTGGCCATTTTAGAAAAAATAGAAGAATTAGGTTTAACTATTAATGCAATTTCTGGTAGTAGTGGTGGTGCGTTGGTAGCTTCTTTATATGCTTCAGGAGTTTCTACTCAAGAAATTTTATCAATATTTAAAAAAACAAGTCTTTTTAAATTTTCATTTTTTAGTATTAAAAAAGCAGGTATTTTTGATACTATTTTATTTAAATCGATTATAGAAAATCAAATAAAAGCGAAGTTTACCGAACTGGATATACCTATTTATATTGTTGCTTCTAATATGCAAAATGGAAAACCACGCTACTTTAGCAAAGGAAAGTTATTAAAACCAGTACTAGCATCTTGTGCAATTCCTGGTATTTTTAGTCCGATTAAAATCAATAAAATATTATATTCAGATGGTGGTATTATAGATAATTTTCCTGTAAAACCTTTTTTGGCGTCAGACTTACCAATTATAGGAAGTTATGTTAGTGAGCCTTCTGTAAAAACTGCACAAGAATTAAACACAACTTTAAAAGTAATTACTCAAGCTACTTATTTACGAGCACATTCTGCCGAAAGTTTTAAATTTGATTTTACCAAAACAACCATTAGTTTCCCTTTATCAACTTTCTCTGGTTTAGATAATAAAGAAGCCGAAAAAATTTATAATTCAGCCAAAGAGTATCTTAATTTGATCTAATTCGTTTTAAATAAATTTATTTTTTTTAAGCTTAATTAAGTTCTGATTTGCATTAACTCATTTATTTTAAAAAATTATATGAGTTAAGAAGAAGTTTATATGAGCAAAACTACACTTTATAAGCAACTTATATTTGTATCATAATAAAACTTAATCAAAAAAATAATTATGAACACATTGATAAAAACAATTTTAATTATAGCTGGTATTGGACTTTTAATATACGGAGGATATGAATTAATTAATCCAGAAGCATCTTTAGATATTGGGATTGCAGAATTTGAATCTCAAGATAATACAAATGCTTATATAACTTTAGGTATTGGTATTGTTACACTTTTAGCAGGTGTTTTTGTTAAGAAAAGTTAATATAATGTATTTAATAATATAAAAATTGAATAGTAGTGTATTATTAAATTAAGGGGTTTAATTATAAATATTTTATTAAAATCCTTGCTTTTACTTGTTTTATCTCTGTAAAATAAGAGTAATCTTTTAAATTTCAATTATAAATTATGCAGTTAAATTTTCATTATAATTAGCTTTTTATCGACATTCCATTTTTTGTATTGGTGTTATGTGTCGCAACAATCTGTGAAGCCTTTTATTGTTATGTAATTTAACACAACGTTTTAGTATTTATTGTATCTCTCCAAAAATATAGAGAGTTGAACCTTTTAAAGACTTATTTTTTAATATTCCGTTATAGACTTCCATGTGTGCGTTTTATTATTGTGTTATAATGTGTTTAAATTCTGGTTGTACATCTATTAAACCTAAATATTCAGGTCCATTTTTTGCTGTAAATTGACTTCAATTATCACTTTTAACAATCACACTTAGTAGGATAATCATAATTTCCAAAGAATTCAGAGATTAGAGCTATGACGTGATTTTGTTTACTTCTAAAAGAAAAATAGTCTTTTTATATTTAACGTGTGTGAAGGTTTATAATTGAGAGTGCATAAGCATTTTTATCCATCCTTGGTACTCAAACCATTTTATATCTATCTCCAGGTATTTTAAATGTAGACTTTCCTAAACATTATAAATTTGCATCCAGTACTACTTCTATTCTGTTATTAAGCTTTCTTCATTCATAACTCTATACAACTTTTTATGACTAATGGTTATTAATAGATAACAATAGTCTATAAATCCGTGCTTTTAAATTTGTTTTATAGAGGTTATTAAATTGTCTTGCAATACAAACCTTTCATTTTGTGAAAATTCTCTTTATTACACTTTTTACCACAGCTAATCTCTCTGCAATAGCTACTCGATAAATACCACATTTCTATAACTTTGTTCTTACTACACTTATTTTTCTGACAAATGGCTTCCACTAAATATTTCTAGGATCAGACGTCACAAACTTTTTTTTAAAAGTTCACGTTGAACTTCAAGCTAGATTTCTCTATCGATTAACAATTTTCTTAATACTCGATTCTCTTATTCACCCTATTCAAGTTATTTGCTTTTAGTGTTATGTGTTGCTTTTAAACCTGCTTAGCCTTTGTGCTCAGATTTCTTTTTCCAACTGTAAAAAGAGGCAGTACTTACACTGCATTTTCGGCAGGATTTAACAATCACAGATAATATTTCTAACTTCAAATTAAAGGTTAATTTCTTGTATTTCATATCTATAAATATATTAATTTTGAAATTTAAAAGAACACTTCGAACTTATTGGTGGCTAAAATATTCATTATAAATTTATATAATAAAGGTTTTTTTATTAAACGAAATATAATGTTCTTTAAATTATTTTAAAGATATTTATTTAATAATAATGCTTCATTAGTAATAAAGTTCATAGATAGATTAAAATTATTATGAATATTTCAAATTAAAAACTAAATTTGTTAAAGAAAAATAATTATTATGAATATTTCACACATAGAACATTTAGGTATTGCTGTTGAAAATTTAGAAGAATCCATAAAATATTACGAAACTGTTTTAGGATTAAAATGTTATTCAAGAGAAGAGGTAGTTGATCAGAAAGTGAAGATTGCTTTCTTTTGGGTAGGTAGCACAAAAATTGAGTTATTAGAAAGTACATCTCCAGAAGGTCCCATAGGAAAATATATTGCAAAGAAGGGGCAAGGAATTCATCATATTGCTTTTGCTGTAGAGAATGTTGATAAAGCTCTAAAGATAGCAAAAGAGAGAGGAGTTCGCTTAATTGATAATCAATCTAAAAAAGGAGCGGAAGGTTTGGATATAGGTTTTCTTAATCCTAAATTTACCTTTGGTGTACTTACAGAATTATGTTCTAAATAGTATTAATTAAAATTTAAAGAGAAAACTAGCAATAATAATTTTCATGAGAGCTAAGAATATATCAATCATAATAAACGTAACAAACATATATTGGCTAAGACAAATGATTTATCTTTTTTTTTAACAATTTACCTATATTTAAATAGTGTTTTAATAAAATACAAGTTGATATTTTGTAGCAATAAGCAATTATATGAGTCAATATTGAGTAAGTTTTAAAGCTTTATTTGTAATAATTTGTTCTTGAAATTACACTTGATTTTATATGCGATTTATTATGATAATTATAACTATAAATTAAATAATTTTAATATTTTGAATACTAAATACAAACCACTTTTTTCAGATTTCCCACATGTTTCTAAAGAACAATGGATGGAAAGATTGACCGTAGATTTAAAAGGTGCAGATTTTGACAGAAAACTTGTTTGGAAAAACTTAACAGGTCTTAATATACAGCCTTGTTATACGAGTGAAGACACAATAACTCAGCTTAAAAATACAGGTGAAAATTCTCAGGCTTTAGTCAACTATAGAAGTATTATTGTTACATCTGCTTCTAAAGGTAATGAATTAGCATTAATAGCTGTAAAAGAAGGTCTTAATGGTGTTGTTTTTGAATTAAAAGAAAGTGTATCCGTTGCAGAATTATTAAAAGGTATTAATTTGAATGAAATCGAGGTATCTTTTAAATTAGATATTGATGCTGTTACTTTTACTAAAGAATTGGTTGCCTTTTCTAAAGGAGAAAATTTAAAAGGTTTTATTGACACAGGTTTAATTTCTAATTATGTGACAACAGGTACTTTTGATGAAAATCAAATAGAAGTGATTGCCGAGTTAATATCATTAGTAACCTATTTTCCAAATCTTAAAGTTCTTACAGTTTCCGGAACAGAATATTTAGATTCTGGAGCTAATCAAGTTCAAGAAATAGCTTACACGTTAAGCTCTTTGGTTTTTCTAATTGAAAAATTAAAAGAAAAGGGTGTTGCTGTTCAAAGTGTTTTTGATCATTTAAATGTAAAGCTTGCAATTGGTTTAGAATATTTTGTTGAAATAGGAAAATTTAGAGCTTTCAATAACTTATTAGGTGAAATCGCAGCTAAATACAATGTTATAGATTTTAGCAATACAATTACTGCTAAAACGTCTATTTGGAGTAAGTCTATTACCGATGCAGAAACCAATTTGTTACGTTGTACTACCGAAGCCATGTCTGCTATATTAGGAAATGTAGATGGTGTTTTAATTGATGCATACGATAAAGAGTTTAAGAACCCTTCTGATTTTTCAAGTCGAATTGCAGGTAATATTACAACCATTTTAAGAGAAGAATCTTACTTTGGTAAAGTATCAAATCCTGTTGATGGTTCTTATTATATTGAAGAAGTTAGTTCTAAAATAGCAGAAAAAGCTTTAGAATTATTTAAATCCATTGAAAGTGATGGTGGTTTCTTTACCGTGTTTGAAAACGAAACCATTCAGCAGCAAATAGCTGAAATCCGTTTAAAAAAGCTGAAATTAATTAGTCAACGTCGTATAGCTATGGTTGGAATAAATAAATATCCAAACCTTATGGAAACTGTAGACAAAAATCTCCTTTCTAAAGGGGCTACTTCAAACCCAAAAGTATTAACACCACGTCGTGCATCTTTAGAAATAGAGGAGATGCGTAGAGTTACTGAAGAGTTAGTAGATGAAACCAATGTGCGTCCTATTGTACAATTAGCGAGTTATGGTAATTTAACAATGCGTAAAGCGAGAGCTGCATTTGTTTACGATTTTATTGGCGTTAGTGGTTTTGATGTTCACCAAGAAGAAAGTTTTGAAAATGCTAATGTAGCGGCTACCAAAAGTGCAAAATCAGAAGCGCATGTGGTTGTAATTTGTAGTTCTGATGATGATTATGATGCTACCGCATTAGAGTTTATAAATACATTTAGGAAGCTTAATAAAGACAAAGTATTATTGTTAGCAGGCGCACCAAAAAACATGGACGAATTAACTGAAGCGGGCTTAGATGGTGTGGTTAATATGAGAACAGATGTTCTTGTAACACTTTCTGCTATTCAGAAAAAACTCCAAAAAACCTTTAAATCTTTAGAAGTATGAAATTGCTTTTGCGAATGCATGTAACTATTGAAATCTCTAAATAAAAACGACATGAAACCCGATTTTTCAGATATAACATTAAACTCAGCTGTAAAACATACAGTTGAAACTAAAGAAGAGACTAAAGACGTTTGGAATACTCCTGAAGGCATACCTGTAAAAAAACATTTTACAAAAGAAGATATTTCAGAAGCTGAACATTTACATTATACAGCCGGTGTGCCTCCTTTTTTAAGAGGACCTTATAGCGCCATGTATGCAATGCGTCCTTGGACAATTCGTCAATATGCCGGATTTTCAACTGCAGAAGAGTCAAATGCTTTTTACAGAAGAAATTTAGCTGCAGGTCAAAAAGGACTTTCAGTAGCTTTTGATTTAGCAACACACCGTGGTTATGATTCTGATCATCCACGTGTAACTAGTGATGTTGGTAAAGCAGGTGTTGCTATAGATTCTATATTAGATATGGAAATTTTGTTCGATCAAATTCCATTAGATAAGATGTCTGTTTCTATGACAATGAATGGTGCTGTATTACCAATTATGGCATTTTATATTGCAGCGGCTAAAAAACAAGGTGTATCTTTAGATAAGCTTTCAGGAACGATTCAGAATGATATTCTAAAAGAATTTATGGTGCGTAACACTTATATTTATCCACCAGCACCTTCTATGCGAATTATTGGTGATATTTTTGATTATACGACTAAAAATATGCCTAAATTTAATTCCATTTCTATTAGTGGTTACCATATGCAAGAAGCTGGTGCAACCGCAGATATTGAATTAGCATACACTTTAGCCGATGGAATGGAGTACATTAGAACTGGATTAAAGTCAGGTTTAAAAATTGATGAATTTGCGCCTCGTTTATCATTCTTCTGGGCCGTTGGTATGAATCACTTTATGGAAATCGCAAAAATGCGTGCGGCGCGTATGCTATGGGCAAAAATCATAAAAACGTTTAATCCTAAAAACCCAAAATCTATGGCATTGCGCACACATAGTCAGACATCTGGTTGGAGTCTAAGTGAGCAAGATCCTTTTAATAACGTAGCTCGTACTTGTATTGAAGCAATGGCTGCAACATTGGGAGGAACACAATCTTTACATACAAATGCATTGGATGAGGCAATTGCTTTACCTACAGATTTTTCGGCTAGAATAGCACGTAATACGCAAATATTTATTCAAGATGAAACACAGATGACCAAATCTGTTGACCCTTGGGCTGGGTCTTATTATGTTGAGTATTTAACGCAAGAAATAGCAAAGAAAGCTTGGAAATTAATTGAAGAAATAGAAGAACTAGGAGGAATGGCAAAAGCTATTGAAACTGGTGTTCCAAAATTACGTATAGAAGAAGCTTCTGCTCGTAAACAAGCGCGTTTAGATTCGGGGCAAGATATTTTAGTTGGAGTAAATAAATTTAAAACAACTGAAGAATCAAATATTGAAATTTTAGAAGTTGATAATACGGTTGTTAGAGATTCTCAAATTGCACGTTTAAATAAAATGAAGGCTGAGCGCAATTTTGATGTAGTTGCTAAAAAACTTAAAGCATTAGAGAATTGTGCTGGAGGAGGTGAAGGTAATTTATTGGCTTTAGCTGTTGAATGTACAGAAAATTTTGCTACATTAGGTGAAATATCTGATGCTTTAGAAGTTCATTTTGGTAGGCACAAAGCAGATACTAAATTGATAAGTGGAGTGTACGGAAAAGAAGTAAATGACGATAGTGTGTTTGCGAAAGCGCAAAAAATGACTGATAAATTTGCAGAAATTGAAGGTCGCAGACCAAGAGTTATGATTGCAAAAATGGGTCAGGATGGACATGATAGAGGTGCAAAAGTTGTTGCTTCTAGTTTTGCAGATTTAGGTTTTGATGTAGATATGGGAGGTTTATTTCAAACTCCAGAAGAAGTTGCAAAACAAGTTGTAGAAAATGATGTACATTTTGTTGGAGCATCTAGTTTAGCAGCTGGGCACAAAACCTTAATTCCTCAATTAATTGGTGAATTAGAAAAATTAGGAAGACCAGATATTATGGTTTTTGCTGGTGGAGTTATACCTGCAAAAGATTATGATTATTTATTCGAAAGAAAAGTAGTTGCTGTATTTGGACCTGGTACTGTAATTTCTGAAGCTGCGATTACAATTATGGAAAAGTATTTAGAGAAAGAATAAGTTTTAAATTATAGATACTAAAAATCCCAAACATTTATTGTTTAGATTTTTTTGTAATTTTATATTACAAAATTAAATTAAAGTGATTTTTTAAAATCTTCAAGTATTTTTTGTGCCGCTTTAACTGGCGAAATTTTTGCAGAAACAATATCCTTTTCTAAAATTGAAAGCTCGCTTTTAATTTTTTTTGAACCATAAAACAATTGTTTTAATTCTTCATTAATATTATTATACATCCATTTTATTTGTTGGTGATTTCTATTTTTTAAGAAATAACCATTCTCATTAACCAATTTTTTAAATTTTAAAACTTCATCCCAAACATTAGAAATCCCTATATTTTTTATTGCAGAAGCAGTAGTTACCACAGGACTCCAACCGGACTCAGATTCTGGAAAAATATGAAGCGCATTTTGGTATTGTAATCTAGCCATTTGACTCATTCTCATATTATCTCCATCGGCTTTATTAATGATAACCATATCAGCCATTTCCATAATTCCTTTTTTAATTCCTTGTAATTCATCACCAGCACCAGATAACATCAACAATAAAAAGAAATCTGTCATTCCATGTACAGCAGTTTCAGATTGCCCAACACCAACAGTTTCAATTAAAATAATATCATATCCAGCAGCTTCACAAAGCAACATTGTTTCTCCTGTTTTGTTGGAAACACCTCCTAAAGTATCACCAGAGGCAGAAGGTCTAATATACGCTTCTTGTAAAATAGCCAATTCTTCCATTCGAGTTTTATCTCCCAAAATACTACCTCTAGAACGTTGACTACTTGGATCTATAGATAATATTGCAACTTTATGTCCTTCATTTACTAAATGCAAACCAAAGACTTCTATAAAAGTACTTTTACCAACTCCGGGAACTCCCGTAATACCAATACGAATCGATTTCCCAGAATTTGGTAATATTTCTTGAACTATTTCTTTAGCTAATATTTTATCACCTTCTAAATTACTTTCGATAATTGTAATTGCTCTAGACAAAATAACTCTATCACCTTTTAAAACTCCATCGATATAAGCTTTTGATGTTAATCTATTTTTAGATTTATATTTTTTCATTTTTGAGATATAATAAGCTGCAATTATCAAAAATTTTTAGGATAACAAAGATAATAATAAAATAAAAAAAGTATGACATAAAATATTTTTCTTCTACAAATTAAATAGCAATTTTTATATAACAGGCAATTATTATTTTATGGCAAATTTGAGGGTTAATGCTATAAATAAACATCTTTTAAAACTCATCGATAAAAAAGGACTTTCTGTATAGTCAATTGCGCTAAACTTCTATTCTTATTTTATAAGAATACATATAGTTACATCTTTGAAGTGTTAAATTAAAACACCGAAAAATGAAATCATTCGTAATTATAGCAAGTTTGTTTTTAGTGCAATTAGGTTTTGCACAAGAAACAGCTACAAAACCATCTACCAAAGTTTGGTCTTTACAAGAAAGTATAGATTATGCTTTAGAAAATAACATTACTATTAAGGATGCAGCTTTGAATAAAAATATTGCAGAGGTTGATTATAACACATCAAAATCATCAAAATTACCAAACCTTTTTGGTAGTGCATCACAAAGTTTTTCTAACGGGAATACTATTGATCCTATTACAAGTAATTATGTAACAGACCAAATACATAGTACAAATGTGGGAATTAACACTTCTATGACTTTGTTTCAAGGAAATCAGATCAACAATCAAATTAAGCAAAATAAAATATTATTTGACCAAAGTGTTTTTGATGAAGAAGTAGAAAAAAACAATATTGTTTTAACAATTTTAGAAACTTATTTACAGACTTTATATAGCAAAGAAAGTATTGCTGTAGCAGAAAATAATTTATCTGTGTCAGAAAAAGAAGTTTTAAGAGCTAAAGCGAGATTAGATGCTGGTACTATTGCATTAAGTGACTATACAGAAGCTCAAAGTCAGGCTGCAACCAATAAATACAATGTTATTGCAGCCAAAAACGATTATCAACAATACATTATTGTACTAAAGCAATTATTAGAATTATCGCCAATGGATGAAATGGAGATAGAAAGTGTAGATGATAATTTAGACTTATTAAATATCGAATTAAATAAAGTAGAAGTATACAAAAATGCTTTAGGTTATTTACCAGAAATTAAATCGAGTAATTTAAATGTGGATGCTAACAAAAAACAATTAGAAATTACTAAAGGAGGCTTTTTGCCAACATTAGAGTTATCTGGTAGTTTAGGTTCTGGTTACACAAGTGTAGATGATAGTACTTTTTCTGATCAGTTTGATATCAACTTTAATCAAAAATTGGGTTTGTCTTTAACAATACCAATTTTTAACAGAAATCAAACAAAAGCGGCAGTAAAAACAGCAAACATTAATATAGAAAAAGCAGAAATACAAAAACTAACTACCGAAAAAGAAGTTTATAAAAAGGTAGAAACGGCTTATCAAAACGCATTGTCTTCTCAAGAGCAAGTAATTGCATCAGAAGCTTCTAAAGCAGCAGCAGAACAAAGTTACAAGTTAGCACAAAAGAAATATGAGTTAGGCGATTTAAGTACTACAGATTTAGTAATTAGCCAAAATACATACACCAATGCACAACAAAATTATTTACAAGCTAAGTATTTAAATATTTTATATCATCAATTATTACAATTTTATCAAGGAAACGACATTAAACTTTAATTAATACTCTCATGAAAACTAAAAAAAATATCATAATAAGCAGTGTAGCAATTGCTGTAATTGCTTTTGCAGCTTATCTTTTTTTAATAAAAGGAGATGATGCAATCATTATAGAACCAAAAACAATTACTGCAAAAAAATCTGATGTAACAACAATGGTTACTGCAACAGGAACAATAGAGCCAATAAACCAAGTTGATGTAGGTACACAAGTATCTGGAGTTGTAGAAAAAGTATATGTAGATTATAATAGTGTTGTTAAAGAAGGGCAGTTAATTGCAGAGTTAGATAAGACAAATTTAAAAGCAGCTAAAACACAAGCACAAGCTTCTTATGACAATGCGGTAACACAAAGAAAATATATGAAAACTATTTATGAAAGACAAAAATCGTTATACAATAGTCAAGTAATTAGTAAATCTGATTTTGATGATGCTGTGTATGATTATGAAACTGCAAAAGGAACGGTAACACAACGTTTATCAGACTTACAATCTGCCATTACCAATTTAGGATATGCAAATATATACTCGCCAATAGACGGAGTAGTATTATCTAAAGATATTGAAGAAGGACAAACAGTTGCAGCAAGCTACAGTACTCCAACCTTATTTACAATTGCACAAGACTTAAAAGAAATGCAAGTAGAAGCAGACGTAGATGAAGCGGATATAGGACAAGTACAAGAAGGACAAAGAGTAGAGTTTACTGTAGATGCTTATATAGGAGAAACATTTAATGGTGTAGTAACGCAAGTACGTTTAGACCCAACAGTAACCTCTAATGTAGTTACTTATACAGTGGTAATTAAAGCTGATAATGAAGATTTAAAGTTGAAACCAGGTTTAACAGCAACAATTTCTGTGTATACTTTAGAGTTAAAAAATGTATTGTCTGCAGAAGCAAAAGCTATTAATTTTAAACCAGAAGCAGAAACTTTATCAACGTATAATTTACATCATAATTTACCAGAAACTACTGTAAATACAGCAAGTAAAAGTAAAACACTTTGGGTATTAGGTACGGATAGAAGTATAACAGAAAAAACAGTAACATTAGGTGCTAGTGATGGGGTAAATGTTCAAATTTTAAGTGGAATAAATGTTGGTGATGAATTAGTGTATAGTTTAAAAGCTATTTCTAGATCAGAAGGAAATCCAGGAGGACCAGGAGGATCTAATGAGAGTCCTTTTATGCCAAAACCACCAGGAAAAAAATAATAGCAATGAGCAAAGAAATTATAAAAATAGAAGATTTAAAGCGAGAGTTTACCATGGGCACCGAAACGGTTCATGCGCTTAAAGGGATTTCGTTTACTATAAATGAAGGGGAGTTTGTAACCATAATGGGTTCTAGTGGTTCTGGTAAAAGTACCATGTTAAATATCTTAGGATGTTTAGATCAACCAACATCTGGTTTGTATGAAATTGACAATGTAAGTGTTAAAGATTTAAGTAGAAATGAATTAGCAACTATCAGAAACGAAAAAATAGGTTTTATTTTTCAATCGTATAACTTATTAGCAAGAACATCTGCTATAGAAAACGTAGAATTACCTTTATTATATAACAGTAAGGTTTCTACAGAAGAACGAAGAGAAAGAGCTATAAAAGCATTAAAAATGGTAGGGTTAGGAGAAAGATTACACCATACTCCATCTCAACTTTCTGGAGGACAACAACAGCGTGTTGCTATTGCAAGATCTTTAGTAAACAATCCGGTAATGATATTAGCAGATGAGGCTACTGGAAACTTAGATACACGTACATCGTATGAAATTATGTCTTTGTTTCAAGAATTAAACAAAAAAGGAATCACGATTACTTTTGTTACGCATGAGCCAGATATTGCAACTTTTAGTAGCAGAACAGTGGTTTTAAAAGATGGCCACGTTATGCAAGATTATAAAAATAACAAGGTACAGTCTGCTGCAAATGAATTAGCAAAACTACCTAAAGAAGACCATTAATTATGAGACTATTAAACTTACTTAAAATTGCTTTTAAAGCTATTGTTCTTAATAAAACAAGAACATTGTTAACCATGTTAGGAATCATTATTGGTGTTGCTTCTGTAATTGCAATGTTGGCAATTGGAGAAGGATCTAAAGAAAGCATACGTACTACCATTTCTAGTATGGGTTCTAATATGATTACTATAAGACCTGGTGCAGATACAAGAGGTCCTGCAAGAGGGAGTGGAGGAGATGTACAAACGCTTACACTTAAAGATTACGAAAAGATTAAAGAACAAACAAGCCTGTTAAGTTTTATGACACCAGTTGTAAATGGTGGCGGTCAAGTAATTAGCGGCTCTAACAACTGGCCAAGTACTATTTATGGGGTTAATCCAGAATATTTAGACATTAAAGTGGTGGATTTACAAAGTGGTTCTATGTTTACAGATGTTGAGGTGCAGTCTGCATCTAAAGTTGCATTAATTGGTCAAACCGTAGTAGACAATGTTTTTCCTGATGGTCAAGATCCTGTAGGACAAATGATTCGTTTTGATAACATTCCGTTTAAAGTAATAGGGGTGTTAGAAGAAAAAGGAGAAAATACGTTTGGACAAGATCAAGATGATGTTGTAATAGCTCCTTATACTACAGTTCAAAAACGTATTTTGGCTATAGACTATTTAAATCAGATTATGGCTTCTGCAATTAGTGAAGATGATGCACCAGAAGCAGTAACAGAAGTAACTGCTATTTTACGTAGCCAACACAAATTAATGGACAATGAGGAAGATGATTTTTCTGTTCGTTCTATGGAAGAATTAATTTCTACTTTTAGTTCTACAAGTGAAATGTTAACCATTTTATTGGTAGCTGTCGCAAGTATTTCTTTATTGATTGGAGGTATTGGTATTATGAATATTATGTATGTTTCGGTAAAAGAGCGTACCAAAGAAATTGGTTTGCGAATGGCGGTAGGAGCAAAAGGAGCAGATATTTTAATGCAGTTTTTAATAGAAGCCATTTTAATAAGTATTACTGGGGGACTTTTAGGAGTTCTCTTAGGACTCTCCGCCACGGTTTTTATAGAACAATTTTTACATTGGCCAACAAGTGTTGCTATGTATTCTATTGTTATTTCGTTTGCAGTATGTGCTGTAACAGGTATTTTCTTCGGATGGTATCCAGCACGTAAAGCATCAGCATTAGACCCAATTACAGCTTTACGTTACGAGTAAAAAATCAACATTAGTCATAAAATAGTATAAAAATGAAAACGATAATAAATAGAACAGCTTTAAAAACAATGTGTTTGCTATTAGTTGTTGTTACAATAGAATCTTGTACCAATAAAAAAAAGAATACAAAAGAAGCTGTAACAACAAAATCTAATTATACACAAATAGCAACAGGACAAGTGGTAGCTTATGGAGAAGATGGTGAAATTTTAAATGATTTAAATCCAGGAGATCCTCTTTATGGACAAGATGCAAATTATTTAAAAGGGAAAGAGATGTCTTTTAAGAAAAATGAAGACGGAACTGTCTCAGATTTAAATTCTGGGTTAATGTGGCAAGAAATCCCAACTACACAAGGTTTTGATTGGCAAGGAGCAAAAGAGTATGTAGAGAATTTAGAATTGGGTGGTTATAATGATTGGAGAATGCCTACACTAAAAGAATTGTATTCTATTAGTGATTTTAGCAAAGGTTGGCCTTATTTAAATACTTCTTGTTTTTCGTTAGTTAATAATAAACATGTAGATAAGAGTGAGCAATATTGGGCAGATAACCCATATATTGGTCATACAGAAGAAGGTGGATATACAGCTGCTTTTGGAGTCAATCATGCTACTGGTCATATTAAAGCATATCCAGGAGAAGAACCTAAAGGTAGAGGAGAACGAAAAGGTCCACCTCCAGGAAATCAAAATCCACAAGGGCAACAGGGAGAGCAAAAAGATGAAAATCGACCACCACCTCCAGGAAATGGGGAGCGTCCATCAGGAAACCCAATGTTAAAACATGTGCGTGCAGTTCGTGGAAATATTTACGGAATAAATGATTTTGTAGTTAATGAAGATAAAACAATTACAGATAAATCAACAGGCTTAATGTGGTCTACGAAAGATAGTGAAAAAGGGTTAGATTGGAAAAATGCTTTGGCTTATGCAGAAGAATCTGAATTGGCAGGATATTCCGATTGGCGTTTGCCAAACGTAAAAGAATTACAAGGTATTGTAGATTATACTTATGCACCAGGTGCTGAGGATTCTAGTAATGAAGGAGCAGCAATCAATCCGATATTTGCTATTTCTGAAATTATCAATGAAAATGGAGATAAAGATTATCCGTATTTTTGGACAAGTACATCAGCAAGATTTCAAAAAGGAAAACCTTATTATTATGCTTGGTATGTAGCATTTGGTAGAGCTGTAAATCCTAAAGGATTAGATTTCCATGGAGCAGGAGCCGTAAGATTTGATACAAAAGATGAGCATGGACCAGCAGGAGAAGGCGGAGAGCGTTATTACAATTATGTGCGTCTAGTAAGAAATGTGAAATAAAAATATATAAGAGTTTAAATTGTTGAGGTCATCTTGGATTCAACGTTGCAACGCAACAAATTATTATTGTTTTAGATGTTATTAAGGGACAAATTTTAATTCATTCTGCATCATTTCTTTCGGAGTTTTATATGCAATAATTTTGTGAGATCTGCGTTTAGTTTTTCTTGAATAGTTAGGAGTTTTTTTATATTAATTTCATTAAAGTTAGTTCCTTTAGGAAGATAACTTCAAATAATTCCGTTTGTGTTTTCATTAGTTCCTCTTTACTAGGAAGAATAGGGGGTAAGATGTATATTTTTATTCCCATTTTTTTAGTTAATTACTTCATTAAATTTCTCCCAGAAAACATTGTCGAAAGAAGACAAAGCAAAATTATCTTCAGATTCCGTAGCCTCACCCATTCTTATAATTACTAAATTTTTACTAGGTACAATATAGATGCGTTGTTCATCTTTACCTAAAGCAGCAACCAGATCTGCAGGTGCATTAGGAATTAGGTTTCCTGTAAATTCTGTTTGAGTAGATGGTAGCATGTAGCTACTTTTTCCATTTAACCACCATAGATAACCATAAGCTGGATTGATACTTTGAGAAGTTGTTTTACTATCTAAAAAGAAATCTTGATTAATAATTTGCTCTCCGTCCCAGTTTCCATTTTGAGAAGCCAATAATCCAAATCTTGCCATACTTCTTGTATTGCTATGATAAATACGATAAAAAAATCCGTTATTCCAGAATCCAACCATACCAATTTTATTACCTAATTCAGTATTATAATAGCTTTCAAATTCGGTTCCACTAGCATCTTCAACTACATTCATTAATCGTTGAAACACGTTACCATATGCCCAACGTGTTCCAGCATCTGCAAGAGGAACTAAATTGTTTTTGATCACTAATTGAGGTACTTCATCTAGACCAGACGTCATAGTTAGTAAATTCTTTACCGTAATTAAATTTTCTTGTTCTAATGTAGCACTTGTCCACCCAGTACCAATATAATCAGAGACTTTATTATTAATGTCAATTAATCCATTTTGTTCCGCAATACCGGTTGTAGCTGTTACCAAGGTTTTACCTGCACTATTCCATTGCCAAGTATCGTTTGCTGTATGACCGTTATAATATTCTTCTACTACAATTTTTCCATTGACCAATACCATGAAAGATTTTGTATTTTCCTCAATAAGAAAATTTTTCAATTCTACAAGTTTGTTTAAATCCCAGTTCAATTGAGTTGGAGGTATGTTTTCCCAATTATTGGTATTAATAGGTGGGAAATATAAAGATTCTTCTGGTGTGTCTAACTCGATTGAATTATCGGACTGACAACTTAAAATAGTTGAAAGAATAAATATTATAAATAACCTATAAATCATAATAGTGTTTTCTTTTTCTTTTACAAAAACCAAATAAAAATAATTTGGTAATTTAGTAAATATACACAAAACTTCTATAAAGTATAGAATACGTATTAATTTTAGCCGTTGCTAGAAAATATATTTATTTCATTAATTCTAAAGATTTTAGAGTAATTTCTTTTCTTAAATTTAGGAATATTTTTTTATTTGTATTTTTATTAGGTTCAATATTAGTAGCAAAAAAGTAAATCTTATTTTTTGATTTAATATAACCTACAAACCAACCATTATTATTACTATTTCTAATAGATAAACCTGTTTTTCCATACAATTTATACCCTTTATTTTCTTCAATAAAAGATATTTTTTTCATAATTTCTTTAGTTCTTTTAGAAATTTTTAATTCTGAATTAACAAGCCGTTTTAAAAAATCTATTTGTTGAAATTGATTAATTTTTGATGTTCCCTCTAACCAAAATAGATCTAAATTCTCAGAGGTAACATCCATATCACCAAATTGCAATTCATTAAGATATTTTTTCATTCTTTTTTCTCCAATTTTATTGGCAATTTCTTGATAGCATGGCACACAAGAATATTGAAAAGCATTTCTTAATATTAAATCTTGCTCCCAAATTTTATAAGCTCTTTTTTCTCCATTCCATTTGAATAATGTACTATCATTTTCTACAATCTTAGTTTCTAAAGCAATGATAGAATTCGGGATTTTAAATGTAGAAGCAGGTAATCGTCCAACTTTAGCCCAATCAAAGTTATTAGAGTAGAATAAATCTTTTTGGAAATCATAAATAAGAATAGAACCGTTTACATTATTGGAATCTATAATTGATTGAAATTCGGGTTTAAATATTTCTTTTTTATTAGTTTTTTCATTACAAGAAACTAAAAGGTATATTACTAAAACTATATTTAATATTTTTATATTCATACTGCTGATAGCTTTTATTGTGATTTTGTACATGATTTAACTAATAAAAGTCGAATAGAATACGACAAATATTTACGTAATTAGATTAGAACTAACAATTAATTTTTTATGCTGTTAGATATCGTTCTTTTGTAGACTAATTCAAGTAGAAAACAAAAAAGGATTATTCCAAAAGCAATCAAAACACCCGTTTTGTTTTCAGAATATTGCTGTGTTAAAAGTGTTACAAAAGCCGATGCACAGAGTATGGTTGAAAATAAATGAATGAATTTATTCGAATCTAAAATTGTATGTTTTTTATATCCAATATAATTAACAATAGTAAAAATCAACAAGAAGCCAGCACTTCCAGCAGTTGAAATACTCTGAAGATTAATTGAATTGACCAAGATAACAGATAAGATTGAGGTAATAATAAATCCTATTGGTTTTCCCCAGAACTTGTGGCAAAAATATTTTGGTAATTCTTTATCCTCTGCAATATCATAGTTAACTCTTCCACTTCCTAAAACAGTTGCATTAATTGCTGAAAAAGTAGATATCATTGCTGTAATGGTAATTATTGTAAACCCTATTTGACCTAAAGTAGGTTCGGCTGCTTTTGCTAAAACATATTCTTGTGCATTAGCAATTTGTTGAAATGGAAGTGCGGCTACTGTAACGATAGCAATCAATATGTAAAGTATTACGACAAAACCAACGGCATAGAAATAAGCTTTCTCAGTGTTTTTTTCTTTGTTTTTTAAATCTGAAATTGAATTTGCAATTAATTCAAACCCTTCATAAGCAACAAATATTACCATTCCTCCAGAAAGTAATAGTAAAGGTTCTTCCCAGTTTTTTGTTGATAGTTGATTTACATTTTCAGGATGTAAAGAAATTCCATAAAAACCAACTCCTATAAAGGCAATTAGAATTAATAATTTTATTATTACTGAAACAGACTCAATAATACTAACAAGTTTTATGCTTAAATAATTAATTAGTAATGCTAGGATAATTATAGAGGATTGAAAAATTTTTACATCAATGTCTTTTTCTCCAGTAATTGAAATTAATTCAGCACTATATGAGCCAAACGCAGAAGCATACAGCGCCAACATTACAATATAACTAATCCAAAGAAGATTATTTACACCTCCTGCAAAAATACCATTACCAAATTGATGATGAACAAACCTTACAGTACCTCCATTTTCTGGGTATTTTTTTGAAAGTTTAGCATATGAATAAGCTGTTAATAACGCAATTACTCCTGCTAAAAGAAAAGCGATAGGCGTTCCTCCTTTAGCTAAAGAAACAGCAAGACCAAGAACAGCAAAAATTCCACCACCAACCATTCCTCCAATTCCAATAAAAACGGCATCTTTTAGTCCAATTTTTTTATTCACTCAATTTGTTTTTTTAGTTATGCCTAACGTGCCTGTAGAATTTTCTTTGTTGTAGTTAAGCTATAAAGTTAATAAATAATTGATAACAAAGAAAAATTCGTAAAGATTTTATAAGTGTATTAGCCACAATAATTTAAAATTATTTTTCAACTATTTAATTCCCTAACAACTTTTAAGATTTTTATAAAAAATAATTGTCAAATTTCTAAAATATCTTCTATAAGAGAAAAAATAGAGACTAACAATTGTAATGGTTGATTTAAATACTTTTGTTAAAATTTTTGCAATCATGATATTTACAATTATAGATATAGATAAAAAGGTGACTGTAAATAATAACAATAAATTATTTGTTGTCACATAGGCCTTCGTACATAAAGAAAAATCACAACAATAATTAGATACTAAGAAAATCTTAAGAGTTTCATAAATTATTATTTGCATCAAGATAAGAATGATTAGCGCTAAGATTAGCAAATCATTCCATTTAGTTTTGTATAGAACAAAAAACATATAAAGCAAGTAGAGTGGTTGTTAAAAATAACACTTAGCATTTTATAGTGGCCTTTGTTAGTTTAAAAAAGGAAAGATTAAAAACAGAGTTTTTAATTGAGTAGAATGATACTTAGTCATTATTTGTACTTTTTATGTAAATACAAAATAAACAGATGGAAAATATATTAGTAGCAGGTGCCAACGGTACCACAGGAAAAAAAATAGTTAATCTTTTAAAAGAATCACAATATTTTAATCCCGTTGCAATGGTAAGAAAGAAAGAGCAAATAAATCAATTTAAATCTGAAGGAGTAGATACGGTTTTAGCAGATTTAACTGGAGATTTAACGCATACTATAAATGGTGTTGATAAAGTGATTTTTGCAGCAGGATCTGGTGGTAAAAATGTTATTGAAGTTGATCAAGAAGGAGCTAAGCGCTTAATAGCAGTTTCTAAAATGGCAAATATTAACAGATTTGTAATGTTAAGTTCTATGGGAGCTGACAATCCTGAATCAGTAAAAGATTTAAAAGACTACATGAAAGCGAAACAAAATGCAGATGAACACCTTAGAAATAGTGGACTTAAATACACAATCGTAAGACCAGGAACTCTTAAAAATTCTGAGGGTACTGGAAAAATTGAATTTAAAAACAAATTGAATAAAGAAGGAGAAATAAGTAGAGCAGATGTGGCTCAAACTTTAGTAAAGGCATTACATGATGGTGCTCCATATAATACCACATTCGAAATTATAGAAGGAGATATGTTTATAAGTAAAGCTATGAATGAATTAAATGTTAGCGTTTATTAGGTTAAACCTATATATCTAGAATGAATAATAAAATAAAAGAATACGAATATTAAAATTTTAAAACTATAACATGGAAAATTTAAATAAAAAAACAGTAGCAATATTAGCAACAAACGGATTTGAAGAAAGCGAATTAAGTGAACCTAAAAAGGCATTAGAAAAGGCAGGAGCAGATGTGCATATTGTATCCTTGCAATCTGGTGAAATTAAAGGGTGGTCAGATGGTAATTGGAGTAATTCATATAAAGTTGATAAAACTATTAATGAGGTGTCTCACAAAGATTATAACGCGTTAATGTTACCAGGAGGTCAAATTAATCCTGATTTATTGAGAAACAACAAAGATGCTGTAGATTTTGTAAAATCTTTTTTTGAAAATCATAAACCAGTAGCAGCAATATGTCATGCACCATGGCTGTTAGCCGAAGCAGATGTATTAAAAGATAGAAAGATGACATCATATGCTTCAATAAAAACAGATATGATTAATGCAGGAGCCAATTGGGTAGATGAAGAGGTAGTGGTAGATTCTGGGTTAGTAACTAGTAGATCTCCCGAAGATTTACCGGCATTTAATGCAAAATTAGTTGAAGAGGTTTATGAAGGTAAACATGAAGAGCAGATTGCATAATAGTAAAAGTTGTATAATTTAATTAAAAAAAGGCATCCTTAATTGGATGCCTTTTTTTAATCAATATAAATCAAAATATTACAATACTTATTCAGATGTTTCTATTTATTAATAATCATCCTATGTTCTAGTATAGATAGATTTAGGATATAGATTAAACACTTTTAGTACAATATTAATATAGAAAAAAGTTGTTTTATATGTCAGTTGTTCTTAAGTTAGTTTATAATAAATTAGATAAAAATTTGTTGTTTTTGTCTATTATCAATATTTTTTAAATAACCTCCATTTTTAATATCTCTAACCTCAAAGGATATAACTTGTGTTAACTTTATCCATGTTGTAAGTATTATTATTATTATTCAATTGACTCACAAATGCATGGAGTAATTTTCATATATACGCTGACCTTTTATAAACTTTCAATACACATATATTCATTGTCAGTTATAAAAATTCTCTTCACTTCTTTGAAAGCTTTTTGGACCACAAGCATCTGGAATATATGACAAAATTGCAATCTTGACTTTGAGTGATAGAGTTATTATGAAAACTAACAACACAAAATGGTATGTTATATTATTTATTAACAGTATTATTTTCAATTGCCATTTGCTCGTTGATCCAATGATCTATATTGTCTTCTAAAACATCTAATGGGATGGAACCACTACCAAGAACAACATCATGAAACGCTCTAATATCAAATCGATCTTTTAGAGTTGTTTCAGAACGCTTTCTAAGTTCTTTGATTTTTAGTTCACCAATCTTATAAGCTAAAGCCTGTCCTGGCCAAGCAATATAACGGTCTATTTCCACCGTAATATCATTTTCGCTTTTACCAGAATTTGTTTTAAAATAATCAATGGCGTCTTGCCTAGACCAGTCAAAAACATGGATACCTGTATCCACAACCAACCGTATGGCGCGCCACATTTCATAAGTCAATTGTCCGTATTTGGCATAGGGGTCTTTATACATTCCTAAAGCAGGGCCTAGGCTTTCAGAATAAAGTCCCCAACCTTCTACAAAAGCAGTAAAGGATAACATAGTTCTAAACTCGGGTACATTTTCTAATTCTTGCGCAATTGCAATCTGCAAATGATGCCCGGGTACTGCTTCATGTATGCTCAAGGCTTCCATTTCCCATTTCGGGCGACTTTTTAAATTATAGGTGTTGGCAAAGAAATACCCAGGGATACCTGTTTTTAACGAACCAGACTGATAGTAGGCCGTTGTTGTGGCTTTTTCGGAATATGCGGGAACTCTCTTAACACCGTAAGTAAGCCTTGGTAGTTTACCAAAAAGCTGAGGTAAAACAGGGTCAATTCTTTTACAGATATCACGATAAGCAGCTAATAATTCTTCTGGGGTATTATAGTAAAACTGTGGGTCTTCTCTTAAGAAATCATTAAAGTCATTTAGGTCTCCATCAAAATTTAATTGCAAAATAATTTTTTCCATTTCGAGCCGTATTCTGGCTACTTCAGAAAGCCCTAAATCGTGAATCTCTTTAGCGGTCATATCTGTGGTGGTAAAGTATTTTATATATTCTTGGTACCATGCCTCACCGTTTGGTAATGCTTTAAGTCCATAGCTTTCACGTGTATTGGGTAGGTATTCTTCTTCCATAAAAGTGGTAAAGCGCTTTAATGCAGGGTTGATGCTGGTGCCGATTATATGGCTAACAATTTCATGTATCGTTTGCTGTCCCTCTATATTGGTGTCTTCTTTTAAATTTGCGAAAGGCATATAAAAAACACTTTCTTCGGGATTTTTAGAATACATCTGTTTTAATTGATCTGGTACTAATAATACCGTATTTTTGGGCATCACGATTCCTTTATCAATTCCTTTAGAAAGGACCTTTTCAACATCTGTTAAAAGTGCTGAAATCCCTTCAAGTCTAGAGGTGAGGTTATCAATGGCTTCTGGTGAATTGGTTGGCATCATTTGAATAACGGCAGGAATAATACTGTGAATACCTTGAATTTGATCTATCATGAAGTATTGTACTGGAAATTGACTGAATAACGAATAGTCGTTGCCTATAGATCTACTAAAGATATTTAAGTTGATTTTGTCCTCTTCAGTTAATTCATCGGGTTGAAACCAATCTTTCGATTCATCAAAAATTTTTAACACAGACAAATCTTTTTCCAATCCTTCTTCTGAAAAATCATCCCAAAGGTGGTCATATCCAGGTTTGCCAGAAAATGTGGCCATCATAGGTGAAGCCTCTATCTGGTAATCAGTATAGGCTTCAAAAAGTAGGTTTAGCCGCTCACTTTCACTATTAAAATTCTTGGGATTCTTAATAAAATTAAGTTTTTCTGTAATTGTACCCTCTGGTAGTTCTGTTGGTTCAGTGTTTTTTGTGGCACAAGAAAATAGTAGAAAAACCATTGATAATGCGGTAAAGTTAATAAGGTGTTTTTTCATAATAGTTGTTTTTTTGTTAGCGGTCTTGTATATGAAAAGTAGTGGGTAAACACTAATTTTTGTTTTAATACTAAAAATGGCTATTTTTAGAAACGATGCTAATCTAATTGTTTTTTAAATTTCAAATTTTTAACTCTTCCTGAATCTAATTCAAACCCTGAAACTTGGCCATCTTTTTGTTGAAACCTTACTAATCCTAGTTCCGTTGAAAATTGGTCTAAGTCACTAATTGTGCATTCAATAATTGATTGTGTATTTTCAATTCTAACAATTAAAATTTCGTTTTCTATTTCAAAATTATAATTCACATCTAGTTCTTTACTATAGTAACTTCCTGTGTAATCTTTTAGGTTGATTCCCGAAGTATCAATCTCTTTTTTTCTTTCTGCGATTGTCTCACTATCACCTTGTAAAACTTTAAGCGTTTGTGTAAAACCATCTTTTACATTAGAAAATGAAAAACTTAAATTTTCATTTCCTGATATTTGGAAAGTATTCCCACTTACTTTTACAATAGTATAGCTTAATTTATCCCAAGTTTGAAGTACATTTAATGAGTCATTCTTAATAGATAAATTGAGAACAACACCAGGTTGTATTTCATAATCACCTACTAATTGTCCTTGTTGAAATTCTTCTTTTGGAACATCAAACTTTACTTTTTTATCTATATTAACATTTTTTTTAATTAGTTTGTCTTTCAGTAATATATCAGCAACTTGATTTGCCATTCTTGATGGATTGGCATCACCTCTATTGGCAAATATTGCAATGGATAGTTTTTGTTCTGGAAAGCGTAATAGTTCCGCTCTAAAACCAACAAAAGCTCCTCCGTGTCTAACCGTTTTTAATCCTTTGTATTTACTTATCATTAAACCAGAAGCATAGTCAATAACTTCTCCATTATTTAATACACCTTGTTGTGTCATTACATTCCAAAACTCTCTACTTAAAACAGCTGACTCATAATAGGCGTCATCCCATTTCTTTATATCATTTATTGAAGTAAAGATTCCACCATCACCAATCATATCTAATGTAGTCATACTGATTTTATAGTTCTCATTATTATCAGGAACGTATCCAGACGCTCTATTTTTTACTATTTGTGTATGGTCATTATGAAAATGTGTATTATTCATTTCAAGAGGCTCAAATATTTCTTTCCTAGCAAATTCAGCCATATTCATTCCAGCTACCTTTTTTACGATTTGACCAAGAAGCCAATATCCAGAATTACTGTATAAATATTCTTCACCAGGCGCAAAGTTTAAATCAGTTTGATGTATTAGCCATTTCATAACATTGTCATCTGTATAATAGTCATCATCTCCCAATCCTTTTAAATAACTAATTTGCAAGTAATCTCTAATACCACTCGTATGATTTAGTAAATGTCTAATTGTAATCTTTTCTGCATATTCAGGAAAATCAGGGAATAAGCTTTTCAAATTATCATCTAAACTTAGTTTGTCTTTCTCTGTAAGTAGTACAATAGATGCAGCCGTAAACTGTTTGGAAGTTGAACCGATTCTAAACACAGAAGTAGCAGAGTTCGGAATATCATATTCCATATTTGCCATTCCGTATCCCTTGGTATAAATTAGTTTTCCTTCTTTTATTATTCCTAACGCACATCCTGGTACATCTTTCTTATTCCATTCCGAAAAAATGCTATCTATCGCTTGACTTTCTTTAATTTGACCAAACGAATAAATTGTAAAAGAAATAAGAAATAATAATAGTAAATATTTTCTCATAGCTATTTTTTTTTAATTAGTGTCAAAGTGTTTTTATATGGATATGGGTGTTATATATTTTAAGCACCTAATTTAATAAAAAAAATCAAATATAAAGTTATAAAAAATTTTAATCAACATGTATTCAGGTGTTTATAACTGTGTTTTATTGTGAAATGTATTTGTTTATTCATAAGTTAAGTGGCTTGCCAAACATGTTCTTTTTTAAATTCGCTGAAATAAATAATGTAGTTCTCGTCTTTTTATAATACTACAAAACTACTAAGGGTAATAATATTTAAAAAGCAAACTTTCAACGATTACTTTAGGAACTTTGTGGCAAATAGGTATCAGGTTCTTGAGGGAGATATAGCAACGTTGTAGAGCTATTCTCATTCAGATATGTGAATCAGAAGATGTACGTATTCTAAAATGAATTGTCTCAAAAAATTATATCCATATTTAGTATCGTCCTTCATTATCTATAAGTGATTTGGTTAAGAAATTAAAAGGAAGAAGTTCTTTCGTTTCAGTTTATTATTTAACTAAATATAAATATTTTACTTTTATCTTTTCTATTATAAACGACAAGTTTTATATTTGATGACCTCGAAAGAAACACAGACTTTCAAATTAAGCTTAGACCTTCTTATATTTTTAATATAGTGTTGTAAAACGTTATTTTCTTTTCACATTCATTATTTCTCTATTTATATACATTTTTACCTAAGTTCGCTATTCAATTTGGTCTCGTATTTTATCAATGAATTCCAAATAGACACAACTTCTGGCCAAAAATTATCATCGAAATCAGAGTCTGTATTGACTAAAAGTATTTTGCCTGTTTCAGTTGTTGGATTGAAATACATAGCTGTCATCACACCTGGGTCTGAACCATTGTGACCAATTACATTTTCTTTTATTTTTATAAATTCCTTACTAAATTCCATAAAAATTCCAAATTCTTCACCAGTTTTCACATTCGGAAACCTTTGTTTTTCAAATAGTTTTGAGTAGCTATCTTTGTTTAAAAGTGTGCCTTCTCCTTTGTAACCTTTCATTAATTCTGTTAAAAACAATCCTAAATCATTATTTGAAGTTATAAAGCCACCATCTGCATAAGTTATTAAAGAATATTCAGCTATAAGCATTTCTTTATTTGCAAATAATCTCGAACGTTTTGTCGTATCAATATCTTTTGAAGACCAACCTGAAGATGTCATTTTTAGAGGTTTTAATATATAGTCTTTTGTAAAAGAGGGATAATCTTGTCCAGTTGCAAATTCGATTATTTGTGCACAAAGAGCAGCTCCAATATTGGAATATTCTCTTATTTCTCCCGGTTCTGTATTGGCAAAAGTTTCTTTAGTATACCATTTCCCATTTTCAGTAAGACTATTTTCAATAAATTCGATGAGTGAAATTTTACTTTCCGGCATACTAAACCAATCATAAACACCTTCATTTTTATTGTGTTCTGATTTTTTTAGCACATAGGACTTTGCATACACTTCGTCAATATCAATTATTGAAGAAGAATGGTAAGCAAGGTGTTTAATTAAAATTGGTTTATCTGGATAATTAGGGTTTATTATTTTGAAAGGAAGGTATTTATTGGTTCATTCAAATCTAATTTCCCTAATTCTTGTGCTTTTAAAAGTGAAACTCTTATTAAAGTCTTGGATATTGAAGCAATATTCTGTGTTGTATTTGGCGTATATTTTTTCGTCAACGCTATATCTGTAAAGCCAAATCCATTTTCGTAAATCACGCCTTTATCATCAACAACTGATACAGAAAATCCAATGATAGCATCTTTCTCAAAAGCTGATTTTAAATTTTTGGTTAAAGTATCGTTTATTACGGTATTGTCTTTTTTAAGCTTTTTTTTAGTTTCGTTATTTTCTTTGCATGAAAATAAAATTGTCGAAAATATTATAATTGCTACTATGTATTTCATTTATGTTGGTCGGTTAAATTTTGTTTATGTTGTTTTTCTGCTTGTATACAACTCTTTATATCTGTAATAAAATACCCATAAAATATATGATTTTGCAAAAATAAAAATCCTTAAAAGGGTTTAAATCTAACTTATTTTTCTCTTTTTTTTGCGGCTCTTTTCTCTTTGCTAGTTAGTTCTTTGGCATTTTTAAAAGCATCTTTATATTCAATAGTACCATCTGTTTCTCCTTTAAATGCTTTAATCCAAGCATTTTTAAATATGCCACCAACTGTTGGTAGTATTCCTGCTTCTACATTATTTAAATCTCCTTCTAAAGGGATTTCTGTAGCTAATGTATCTGTACTTTGATTTTTTAAAACAAATTTAAAAAATCCAACCAGTCCTTCCCATAAGGTTTCTAAAAAACCATCTTCTTTTCCTAAGAGTTTACTATCTGTAAGTAAGGGCTTCATATAGCCCTTTAAAAAACCATCTGCTATAGCAATTTCGCTATATAATTCTGCTGTACCACTTTCAAAATCTATACCTGCATAGTAATTGCTAAAATCATTTAAAGCTGTTACGTTGCTATTTTTTAATGAAAAAGTGATATCCATATCCGGAATTTCTTTTATGATATTTAGATTGCCGTTTAGACTTACTTCACCGCCTCCAAAAGAAATACCAGTTGCAGATATAGATGATGGTAAAGTTCTTTCTTTTTCTACAACATTACGCAAATTTATAACTGTTAAATTTAATTTATCAATAGACAAATCAATATTAGGATCTGTTGATAATTGTACAAATGCTAATTTTCCATTACGTATATCTAATTGGTTTATTTCTAAAGGAACTAAATCTGTTATTACATTTGTCCAATCATCTACATCTGCTTCTTCTCCCTCGGTTGTGGCTTGTTGATCTTCGAAAACATAAACAATTTTTGGATTATCCATAATAATTTCTGCTACAATTTTGCCATTAAATAATGATTTCCATTGTACAGAAATATCTGTTTTTGGAAATTTTAAAAACGGAACTTTTGTTTTTGCGTCTAGCTTGTCTAACTGCAAATTATTAATTACATATGCCCCACGAAATAAAGAGATATCTATATCGTCTATGTGGCCATAATACTCAGGGATATTTGCAAGTATTTTATTAACGTAATTTTTGACTAAAGTTGGTAAGTAGATACGAAAAATTAGTAGTAAAATAATAAAAACTAAAGGAATTACATATCGTTTTCTTTTATAAACAGATTTTTTACTTTTATTTTTTATTGATTTTTTTTCTGAGACTTCTGTCATTTTAAGTATATAGTTTTTTATAATTATGTCTTTAATTATTCAAATAATATTTAGGTAATCTTTATTTAAATGTTAACACATAAATAGATTAACGAGATTTCTTTAATCTAAAGATAAGTTTAATCTTATTTGTTTGAATAAATTAATTGTATTTTTTAATACATTCAGTAAAAGTAAAGTACTCAAATGTTTGAGGGTATTACTTTTTTTAAAATTATTTGAGATTTAGAGGTATCAAAATTCAGACCTTATTTTGAATTAAATATTTTTATAAAGTTATTAAGAATCATTTGGAGTAAAGTAAGTAGTTAAGGCAACATATTTATTCACTTGAATTTAAAAACATGAAAAATTACAAAGAAGTCGCAGGAATAGATATATCAAAAAAAACAATTGATGCTTGTTGTTATTAATCTCAAGTACACAAAGAGTTTAAGAATTATATTGTTGGTTATATAAGTTTAATAAAATCAAACTTATATAAAATAAAGCGTTAAAGGAATTTTTTATAGCTATTAAAAAGCAGGTGGTAAGGTTTAAAAAAAGTTTTGTTTGGGTTCTATTATAGAAACCTATAAAACCTCTAAAAGAGATTTTGTCGTATTTAAAAATAAATGTAAAAACGAATCTCTACTCTTACTATAAAAACATTCAATTATCATCGATATAATATCCTTATTAGTATAGTAAAAAGTTGAAACTGTCTATACTATAGGGTTGCAAAAAAGGATTTGGTTTATCTTTATCATATCAATTAAAATTACAGTAGGTAAGGAGTTCTTAGTATTATTTTTGTGAAAGATAATTAGAACTTGCAGATATATAAAGATTCAAAATAAAACAACATGGATAAAAATAAAAATATTACGTTTCTATCACATTTACTAGTATGGTTTGTCCTTTTTAGTATGCCTTATTTGTTATCATACGGACAAGAGCAAGAAATTGATAGAGTAATTGCACACTTTTGGATTCCGTTGGTGTTTTCTGCAGTTATTTTTTACTTCAATTATTTTGTTTTAATAGATCGGTTTCTATTCACAAAAAAAACAATCTGGTTTCTAGTTATCAACATAAGTTTAATTGCATTTTTTATTTTCCTAAAAGAAACAATTGAAAGCGCTTTTTTTCAAGAATTTACTAGAAGAAAGATATCAGAAAACGGGGAAGAAATTGGGCCTCCTTTTAAAATGTTCATATATGTACAAATGGTTTCTTACATGGCACCTTTATTATTTTCTATAGCTGTAAAAACAACAACGCGTTGGGTTAAAACCGAAGCAGAGCGCAAAGAAGCTGCAAATTTTAAGTTACAATCAGAGCTACAGCATTTGCATTATCAGTTACAACCACATTTCTTTTTCAATTCGTTAAACAATATTTATGCAATGGTAGATATTTCTCCAGATCAGGCAAAAACATCCATACATAGTTTAAGTAAATTGATGAGATATATGTTGTATGAAACCAATGTAGAACAAGTTTTATTGACGAAAGAAATCGATTTTATGAAAAAATATGTCGATTTAATGAAGCTACGTGTTTCCGATAAAACCCTAGTTAATTATAGTTTTCCTGTAAAAGAAACGAATATTAAAATAGCACCTTTATTATTTATTTCATTAATTGAAAATGCTTTTAAACATGGAGTTTCTGCAAGTAAAGAAAGTTTAATTTCTATAAACATGACTTGCAAGGATAAAAACGTAATCTTTACTATTGAAAACGATAATTATCCAAAGCTTACGGAAGATAAAAGTGGTTCTGGTATAGGTTTACAAAACATAGTAAAACGTTTAGAATTATTGTATCCACAAAAACATGAGTTTAAAACCACTCTAAAAGCAGATCGTTTTTTAGTACATTTAGAAATTGATACAAATTAAGTTATGAGCAATATAAAAATAACCTGTGTTGTTGTAGATGATGAGCCTATGGCACTAAATTTAGTAGAAAGTTATGTTGAAAAAACCCCTTTTCTAGAGTTAAAGCAAAAGTGTAGTAGCGCTATTGAAGCGATGGAGTTTGTTAAAAATAATCCTGTAGACTTACTTTTTTTAGATATACAAATGCCAGATTTAACGGGGATTGAGTTTTCTAAAATGCTACCTAAAGAAGCACGTGTTATTTTTACTACGGCTTTTGATCATTATGCCTTAGAAGGCTTTAAAGTTGAAGCTTTAGATTATTTGTTAAAGCCTTTTGATTATGCAGAGTTTTTAGCCGCAGCTAATAAAGCCAATACTTGGTTCGAGTTGATAAAAGGCACAAAAAAATCAATTGTTTCAGAAGAAAAAGAGTTTCTTTTTGTGAAATCTGAATACAAACAACTACGTATAAAATTAGCAGATGTATTATATTTTGAAGGCTTAAAAGATTATATTAAAATTTGGTTGAAAGACAATCCGAAACCTATTTTAACCTTAATGAGTTTAAAATCTTTAGAAGGAGAGTTGCCAGAAACTCAGTTTATGCGAGTGCATCGTTCTTTTATTGTTTCTTTAAAAAATGTGGATGTTATAGAACGCAGTCAGATTATTATTAACAAACAACGTATTACAGTTTCTGAGCAGTACAAAGCTAAGTTTTTAAAGTTTGTAAATAATAATTCTTTGTAATGTTAACTTTTTAGGTAGTGATAACAGTTTGCGTAAAAAATAATCCATTCACAAATTAAAGTCAATAATTTCATTCCTATGTGTTTAGGATTCATATCATGCAGTATAGGCATAATATTCTTTATACGATTTCTTCTTTGTCAGAAAGAAAAATTTGTGTAAAAAACAAAAGAGATAATAAAATACTAACAAAACAAGCTTAAAATTGTGTTAAGAACTAAGGAACGATTGAGAAATCACATCTCATTTAAATTTAACTCCAGTTATTAATTATATTATCAAATAAACTTTTTGTATTCTTTATAGAATTCTTCTTTCTTGAAATAAATTCCGTATATAAAATCACCTATTTAGTCTATAAAATTAGACAATTTATCTATTAAGGTAGCTAACAGATTAAACCAGACTTAAAATTTAGGGTCTTAATAGTATAGAAAGAAAATTAATTTAAAACATTAAAAGTATGAAAAAATTTATAAGAACATTCGTTTTACCGTCATTGTTTATTGTAGCAATTTCTACACAGATAATTGCACAAAAAAGAACAACTACAACAACAAATAATAAAAAAAATACAACAACTAAAAGAACTACAGTTACTACTAGAAGTGTGTCTACTAAAAAAATACCGAGTAGTAAAGTAACCTATAAGAAGCAAACAAAAAAAGTAGTTTCTGTTAGAAATGTACCTAATAAAACGGTAGTTAAACATAACGGACAAAGTTATTATTATGCGAATAATAAGTATTATACACAATCTAGAGGAATGTATATACCAATTGCACCAAAAGTAGGTTTTAGAGTAAGAACTTTACCAGCTAATTATAGAAGAATTCAGTTTAACAATCATATTTATTTTACAATTAATGGTATTTTTTATAATCAAATTAATAATGATTATGAAGTGGTAGATCCGGAAATTGGTACAATAATTTATGAATTACCAAGTGATTATGAAAAAGTAACTATAGATGGATTAACTTATTATGAATATGCAAATATTTTATATGAAAAAGTTCAAATAGACGGAACTAGAGCTTATGAAGTTGTAGGGATTATAGATATGAATTAACAATTTGTTATTCAGTAATATTAAAAAGAGTATGATGTGGAATCATACTCTTTTTTTATTTTAAAACCTCAATAATTTCTAGCATGTCTGAAAATATATTATCAGATATACTAAATCTTGTATCAGTTTTATCTTCTGGTATTACAAATGTTTTCATAGAAGCTGCTTTTGCAGCAATTAGTCCAGTAACGCTATCTTCTAAGACCATACAGTTATTAGGTGTAACATTTAATTTTTTAGCAGCTTTTAAATAAACGGCAGGGTGTGGTTTTCCGTAAATTTCTTCATCAGCACTACAAACTACATCAAAATAATGAGCTATAGATAATCTATTAAAAACGGCATTTATAATAGGTAGACTAGAAGAAGTAGCTAAACCAATTTGGATTTTTTTTTCTTTTAAAAAATCTAATAACTCATACAACCCCGTTTTAGCTTTTCCTTTTTCGCTAATTAATTCGGCAACAGCAGCTATAATTTCTTGCTCCAATAACTTTGACTCTATTTTTAAAGAGTGTAATTGACACCAAGTTAAAGCAACATCATCAATTCTTTTACCCATTGTATATTTAATACAATCGGCTACAGAAATTGTTTTATGGTATTTTGATAAAATTTCTATTTGAGCTTGTCTCCAAAAGGGTTCAGAGTCAATAATCACTCCATCCATATCAAAAATAAAAGTGTTAAGAGTCATTATATACTGATTAAATAATTTTTTTGAAACATTTTATCGTAGATATCTTTACTAAACATATATAGTTGTGCAGGTCGTTTAGAAACACCAACTTGTTTTTCATCTAACGGAATAATATACTTCTTATTGATTAACTTACGTCTAAAATTACGGTTATCTATTTCTATACTTAATATGGATTGATATAAATCTTGTACATCGTTAATTGTGAATTTATCTGGTAGCAATTCAAAAATAATCGGTTCTTGTAAACATTTGTTTTTTAGATCTTCATAAGCTTCTAAAATAATTTGTTTATGATCAAACCCTAATTCTGGTAAATTATTTACCGGAAACCATTTAGCTTTATATTTGTTTTTGTCAACAGCTACATCTTCTGTTTTCAATAAAAAATAATAAGCGATTGTAATGGTTCTAAAATTAAAGTCTTCGTTCTTAACCCAAATTAAATCTTTATCATTCATTAAGCGATTAGGGTCTCCAAAAGATTTAAATTGTTTTTTATAAATGTTTTTTAATCCAGTTAACTCTTCTAATACTCTAGCTGCAGATTCATCTAAAGTTTCATCTTCATAAACATGATAACCTGTAAGCACATAGTCATCCACAAGTATTTCGTTATTAGATTTAGACTCTAAGTAACGGTTTATCAATAATACATTTAAAGATTTGGTATTTGTATCGTAACCAAAAACTACACAATCTACAGATATATTATCAATCAATTTGTTTTTCATAAAAATATTTTAAGCAACAAATTTAAATAAAATATAATTAAGAAACTTGTTTTGTGTTAATAAACGTTTTAGGTACGTTATAAATTAAATGCTATTCACCTTATATTAATGTAAAACAAGGTCAATATAGAATAGTATAAAGGTAAAATATTGTATATTTTTTATAAAATTTGTTTTTTATGTATAAATTTTCCATACATTTGAAAAATAAACGTAATTATGACGTTATATAGAGCAAATGAATAATAAAACTTATAAAATGAAATTCATATTTATTTATTTTAAAGAATCATTAAAATTTTTAAATGAAATATTAATAAAAAAAATAGACAAAAAAAATACACTTGTGTTTAGTTTGATTATTTTATTATCAATAAACAATTTGTTTGCACAAACGGATACAATTAATAAAGAATATACACCTTTTAGTATTAGCGGACATGTAAAAAATATGCACACATGGCATGGTTTTGTGGTGCATCCTGGAGCATTATTTGCAACAAGTTTAGAATTTAATTCTAAGGATAAGAAATTTACTTTTGGATTTTGGGGAGGAGCAAGTTTTGCATCTGTAGATGTAGAAAATATAAATACCAGAGAAAATGTAAGTGCATTTTATAAAGAACTTTCAATTTATACAAAATACCGTTTTTCTGATCGCTTTTTTATTGAAGCAGTAACTCATAATAATTTTACAGGAGTAGAAGAAAGAGGAGATCAATTAAGTTATTGGAGTTACGATAAAACACAAGGTTATAATTTTGTAGATATTAACTTCGGATATAATATAACACCAAATACACTATTATATTTAGCAACAATTATTAATGGAGGTTCTGGTGATTATGAAGTACAAACAGATGGAAGCTTAAAAGATTCTTGGACGCATTATTTTGAAGTAAATAGTAAAGTATGGCAAAATGAGACAGAAAGCTTATCTCTTTTTGTAGGTGGTGCTTGGTCTTTTCTTACAGATAAAACATTTTACACAGAAAGTGCAGGAAACATTATAAATATAGGTGCTACTTATAAAAAACAATTATCTATCAATAAATATAAATTCCCTGTTGATGTAACACTTATGTGGAACCCTGAACAAGAGAGAACAGTATTACAATTAAACCTTACCTTATTTTAAATAAATAAAAACTATTAAATATTTTCAATTTGCCATATCAAAGCAATGTAAACAAAGAAAAGAAGAATTAATTTTAAGAAACATTATATGGAAACATCTAATCAATATCAGCAGTTCGAAAATTTAGAAGTAGAACAATTACCAATCGCTAAAAATAAACTACATAATTGGTCTCATTTTGCCGGATTATATGCCGCAGAGCATGTTGCCGCCACAGAGTTTGTAATTGGAGCTACTTTTGTTGCTTTAGGTGCAACAACTAAAGATATTATTTTAGGTTTATTAATTGGTAATATTTTAGCCGTTTTAAGCTGGACGTTTATTGCATCTCCTATTGCTGTAGATACCCGATTAAGTTTATATACTTATTTGAATAAAATTGCTGGAGATTCTATGACAAAGCTCTACAATTGGGCGAACGTAGTTATTTTTACAGTAATTTCTGCTGCTATGATTACAGTTTCTTCCACAGCAGTTCGTTTTGCTTTTGACATTCCGGCACAATTAGATTGGTATCCAACAAATCTTTGGTTTGTTTTAATTGTTTTATGTGTTGGTATTGTAGTAGTTGCTATTGCTATCTATGGTTTTACAGCAGTTTCTAAGTTTTCTGCAATTTGTGCTCCTTGGTTATTTGTAATGTTTGTTAGTGGTGCATTTGTGCTTTTACCTGCACTTTCTTTAGATGTTTTAGGAGAAACATTACCAAGTGGATGGGCTGAACTTATTAATTTAGGTGATAAATCTATTTGGACGGGATTGAATAGTGATGGAGAACCTGGTATAGGTTTGTTAGAAGTAATTGGTTTTGCTTGGGCTGCAAACTCAATTACACATTTTGGTCTTATAGATATGGCTTTATTTCGTTTTGCTAAAAAGAAATCTTACGGTTTAACAACTAGTACAGGTATGATGTTTGGGCATTTTGTTGCGTGGATTTCTGCAGGAATTATGGGAGCAGGAGCAGCTGTTATTATTGGTAAGTCTATTGTAGAATTAGATCCAGGGGATGTTGCTTTTTATGCTTTAGGTTGGTCTGGTTTTGTAATTGTTATTGTAGCTGGTTGGACCACCGCAGTAGCCAATCTTTATAGAGCTGGTTTAGCTGCACAAGCTATTTTTACTAAAAATTCAAGAAAAAAGACAACAATTGTAGTTGGTTTAGTAACTATGGTAGTGGCATGTTTTCCTTTTGTATTCTCGCAAATGCTTCCGTTATTAACGTACGCCGGTTTATTAGTAGTGCCAGTAGGTAGTATCGTTTTTGCAGAGCATCAAATTTTCCCTAAAATAGGTTACACACGTTATTTTGCACGATATCAAAAACTAACATTTAGCACACCAGCAATTGCTTCTTGGGCTTTAGGACTGGTGTTTGGTTTTGGTTTAAATATCTTAAATGTAATGTCTTTTTATTATTTATTTATACCAACTTGGATATTTACAATACTTATTTATACTTTTTTAGCAGGAAAATATGGTGCGAAAAAGAAATATCCAAAAGAAGAGGAAGAAGAGAGAATAAGAAATATTAATATAGAAAAATATCAAGAACAAAAGGCAGAAAAAGAAGTTATTATTATACAAGACATTTCTTTATTCACTAAAGTATTAAAAGTGATATCCATGGTTGTATTGGCTATTACCCTTGTTCTAGCTTGTATTGTTTTATTTGGCAGTGAAAACGAAAACGTCTACATAGAAAATAAAGAAACATTTTACACTTATGCATTTGCTTGTACGGTTATCTATTTTGTAACATCTATTTGGGCACTTAGAAGAGGTAATTCTTTAAATAAATAAAAAATCATGGAAAATATAATTAAATTGAATCAGAACAATTTAGCTAAAATAGCTGATAAAGTTGATTGTCCTACTTACAACAGAGGTACTATTAAAACAGGAATTGTACATGTTGGTATTGGTGGGTTTCATAGAGCACATGAAGCTTTTTATACAGACCAATTATTACATGACGAATCGGTTACAGAATGGGGTATTTGTGGTGTTGCTTTATTAGATTTTGATGCTAAAATTTACAATACTCTTAAAGAGCAAGATGGTTTATATACTTTAGTAATTAAAGAATTAGATGGTTCTTTAACAAAGAGAGTTATTGGCTCTATTGTAGATTATTTATATGCGCCAGAAAATCCTTTAAAAGTGATTGAAAAAATGGCAAGTGTAGATACCAAAATCATTACTTTAACGATTACAGAAGGTGGTTATAATTATAATGAAGCAACAGGAGCTTTTGATTTTACGAATCCTTTAATTCATCACGATTTAAAAAATCCACAAGCACCTAAAACGATTTTTGGATATTTAACCCAAGCATTAAAGTTAAGAAAAGAAAGAGGTTTATTAGGTTTTACTTTACAATCTTGTGATAATATACAAGGTAACGGACACATGGCTAAAAAAATGTTGTTAAGTTATGTAGAAAAAGCTGAACCAGAATTAGTTGCTTGGATTGAACAAAATGTATCTTTCCCGAATGCTATGGTAGATAGAATTACACCAGCTACATCAGAATCTGATATTACAAATTTATTAGAAACATCTGGTATTAAAGATGCTTGGCCAGTTGTTTGTGAGCCTTTTAAACAATGGGTTATAGAAGATGATTTTATTGCAGGAAGACCTGCCTGGGAAAAGGTGGGAGCTCAATTTGTAGAAGATGTTGTTCCTTTTGAAAAAATGAAATTAAGCTTATTAAACGCAGGACATTCTGTTTTAGGCATTTTAGGTGATTTAATTGGTTATGCAACCATAGATGAATCAGTAAATAATACTGAAATTAAAAAATTCTTAAAAAATTACATGAATATAGAAGTTACACCAACTTTAGCTGGCTTAGAAGGTGTCAATCTAGATGATTATAAAGCTTCTTTATTAGAAAGATTTGGTAATATTTATATTAAAGATCAAATAGATAGAATTTGTTCAGAAAGTTCTGCTAAATTTCCAATATTTATTTTACCAACTGTAAACAAACAATTAGAAAACAATGGTTCTGTAAACTTTGCTGCATTTGTTATTGCTGCTTGGGCAATTTATAGTTTAGGTAAAAATGAACAAGGACAACCTTTATTGATTAAAGATGCAATGAAAGCTGTTTTAAATGAAAAAGCAATTGCTGCGAAAGAAAACCCTGAAGCATTTTTAGAAATAACAACAATATTTGGAAAATTAAAAGATTCTAAAAGATTTGTTGAAGCATACACAAAAGCGTACAATAATATTACAGAATTAGGTATTGAAGAATGTGTAGTAAAAATGAATAATTCTGTGCTTAAATTTATTTAGGATATGAAAAATATAGTTTGCTTTGGAGAAGTTTTATGGGATGTTTTTCCGAATCATAAAAAGATTGGTGGAGCTCCTTTAAACGTTGCTTTAAGATTACAATCTTTAGAAAATAATGTTGCTATTATTACCAAAATCGGAGATGATTTATTAGGTGCTCAAATAAAAGATTTTATTGAAGAACGTGGTATACATATAGAAAATGTACAAGTTGATAAAAAACATAATACAGGAGAAGTAGCAGTTGTTTTAGATACTAATGGTTCTGCTTCTTATACAATTAATTTTCCGAGAGCTTGGGATTATCTTGAATTAACAGAAAGCGTTAAAGAAATTACTAAAGATGCAGATGCTTTTATTTACGGAAGTTTAATTGCAAGAAATGAGGTTTCTAGAAATACATTATATCAACTTTTAAAAATTGCAAAATATAAAGTTTTTGATGTAAACTTAAGAGCACCTCATTATACAGATGATATTTTAAAGCATTTGATGATGGAAGCTGATTTTATCAAATTTAATGATGAAGAAATCTTTGAAATAGCTAAATTATTCTATTGTAAGGCAACTTCTTTAGAAGAAACCATAAAGTTTATAGCAGCAAAAACAAATACTAAATCTATTTGTGTAACTAGAGGAGGAGAAGGAGCTATTCTGTATTATGAAAATATATTTTATCAGAATGAAGGTTTTAAAGTAGATGTTGTAGATACAGTTGGAGCAGGAGATTCTTTTTTAGCATCTTTAATAGGCAAATTATTAAAAGGTTTTCAACCACAAAAAGCTATTGATTTTGCTTGTGCAATGGGAGCTTTGGTTGCTGGTTCAGAAGGAGCAAACCCAGTAATTAATCAACAAATAATTGAAGAGTTTATTGGTTTAGAGTATAAAAATTAAGCATTAATTCTCCCTTTTTTCATTCAGTATATACACAAAGATTATTTTGTGTATATACTGTTTTTTATTTTAAAAAGAATGACGTTGTTCATCTATAGAAGACGCACTCAATAGTTGATGATAAACTTTTATCAAATCAAAATTTTGAGTAATTTCTTCACTCACAGCGACACCAGAAACTCCTGTTTCTAAAATGGATTTAACATCATGATTGGTTATGTTCCCAAAACCAATTATTGGAGTATCAGTATTTAGAATTTCTAAAATGGAAGTGAAACCATTTAACCCTAAAACTAAATTTTCTTTATTAGATTTAAAAGAACCTAAAGAAATATAATCTACTTCTTTTTTTAGTAAAGTTTGGCAATCTTTTAAATTGCAGGCAGTTGCACCAATCATTTGCCAAGTGTACAATTCTTTTCTAGCAGGAGTTAACATAGATGTTGTTGTACCTAAATGAACACCATCCGCTTTTATTTCACTCGCTATTTTATAGTTTTCATGGATGATTAATCTCGTTTGAAAGTGATCAGTAATACCTCTAGCTTCTGCAGCAAATTTTAAGTATTTCTTATCAGAAATATTTTCTAATTGTAATTGTACCAATTCAGCACCAGATGAACATGCTTTTTGAATGTTTTCTATATGCTCTTTAGGTGAACTTCCTTGAGAAATATAATGTAATTTTGGGATTGTCATTTTTAAAAATTTAAGCAGAAACTATTTTAGCATATTCCATAAAATAAGACTCTAAACGTTTTAATGTAGGAGTTATTTTTTCTGAATAAATTACAAATTGACATTTATGAATACTTTGTGTTACAGCCATTACAGCAGTAAAAGCAGCGTTATTGGTTAAAAAACTAGCATCATCAACATTAAAAATTTTTACTTGCGTAGTGTTTAAACCTTCTAATAAAAGTAACTGATTTACAATTTTAGGTGTAGCAATAAGCACATCGATTCCTTCAAATATTTCTGATTTTAATAAATCTATATGCTCTTTTTCATCACCCAAATAGACACGTAAAGTAGTTCTTCTAGTATATTTTAAAAAAGCCTCATACAACTCAATTGCTTTCTCGTTATTTTCTACTAAAACAATAGATCTTGGCGCTGTACCAGCTTCTTCGCATTTTAATTTATGTAAAGTAGTTAATATTAAGGTAGTTGTTTTTCCGCTGTTTTCTAATGCTGTACAAAAAACATTTGCACCACTTTTTATAATAGGAATACTTTTTACCTGAAATGGAGTAGGAGTCGATATTTCTAGAGATTCTAAAATCTCTTTTAAATGTGGATGTAATTTTTTAAAAGGTGCAGGCATCATAATTTATTAATATAAAGAAGGCAAATATACAACTATATTGATGTAATCATTTTAATCATTCATATTTTCTAAAACCCTAATTTTATAACGTTCACTATTTATTGTAGTTGGCAACCAACCTGTTTTAATTGTTAAATAAAGTCCGTAATTATCAGGTTTATCAGGAGTAATAATTTTAACTTTTAAATCTTTATTTAAAGTTTTATTAGAAATTTTAAATCCTTTTTGTTGCTTAATAAGTTTTTTACCTTCAAAGAATTGATAATAAGCAAAAGAAGGATACTCTTTATTGGCACTAAAATCTATTTTGTTTTTAAATGTATTTTTTAAACTGATTGTGAGTTTTAATGTATCGGATTTTACAACCGTATTTTTAAAATTATTTACTTCTATTTTAACTTTAGAAAAAGACTGAAAATTATCAATAAAATGATATCTGATTGTTTTAGAAATACCTTTAATAGAATCAAATTCTTTGACATTATAATTAGGAATCATCATTATCTTTTGTCCTCTGTATTTTTCTTCTACATTCCAGATATCAAACTGATTTTTTCTACCTTTTGTGTTATTTAAACTAAATCCTTCTGATTTCGTGTAAAAAGAATATAAAGAAGCATCTTGATATGAGTTCATAAATGCAACCGGATATTCTTTTGCTTGTTTTTTAATGGCAAGCATTTTCTCTTTATTTCTAAACTGTTTGGTTGGTTTATAAATTATACTAGAGGTAGTTGATTTTATATCAATAGCTATAAATACACGGACAATGATTATCAGTAATAATGAAATTGAAAATATATAGTTTATAACTTTATTGGTATTCTTTAGTTTGATTAGATAATAATATCCAAAATAAATGGCGGGTAAAACGATAAAAAGTGTCCAATGTGCTTCAATCCTTCCTTTAAAACTCATCAGAAAAAAGAAAATATATCCACCCCAAAAAAGTGTTTTAAGTGTTTTTTCAAATTGATTATCAGCTTTAATTTTTATTGCAGCAATAAAAAAGAGAATGCCTGTAATAGGACCTAATAATACTAATTGACTTGCTATATATTCAATAGAATAAGTAAATTTATAAGCTTCTGTACTTCTTTCAAATAAATGATAGTATATAGACGGAAATCCTGCGGATATTTGCCAATAAACATGAGGAATTAGAAATAAACATGTGGTAATTGCTGCTATCCAAAAATATTTATTGATTAGTAATTTTAAGTTGGAAAGAATTGTTAAGAAAATAATAATTATTGCATGATATTTAGATAAACACATTAATGCTATAACAAAGCCTAAAAGTAATGATTTTAGCAAATTTGGTTTAATGATAAACTTCTGATAAATAAACAGGTAAAGTACAGATGTAAATAATAGCGGAGAATCTGGTATGGCAAAAAAACCTATAAAATGAAGTAGACCAACAGCCATTACTAACATAAAAAAGGTTTTTATTTCTTTAGGTTTGATAATTTTTTCTAATATAAAAATAGTTAGTGTACTTAAAATAATCGGAATTAATCTTACACCTAATTCATTTGAAAATAAGCTATAGCCTAATTTAATAATAAATGCAATTGCTGGTGGATGATCAAAATATCCCCAAGTTAATTCTCTGGAGTACATCCAATAATAAGCTTCATCGTATGTGATTTCTGTAAAATAAGCTTGTATAAATAAACAAATAAACCAAAATGAATAGAACAGGTATTTTGTATTTGAAACTAATTTCATTTTACTTAATATATTAGATTTTCATTTTTTTTTGTAAAAGTAATTAATTCTTTTAGTTGGTTTTGTTTATAAACTATAAATAGTATTCAATTATAAAACACAAAAAAACTCATAACATTTAAGTTATGAGTTTTTACTAAATATATTTTTAGACTAAGAATTTCTAAAAATTCTTATTAAAATTGTTCTCTACCAGAAAAGTGAAAGTTTCCTTCTATTTCTGCATTTTCATCAGAATCAGAACCGTGTACTGCATTCTCTCCCATAGAAGTAGCATACATTTTTCTAATTGTTCCTTCTGCTGCATCAGCAGGGTTTGTTGCACCAATTAAAGTTCTAAAATCTTCTACAGCATTTTCTTTTTCTAAGATTGCAGCTACAATTGGTCCACGTGTCATAAACTCAACTAATTCCCCAAAAAATGGACGCTCATTATGCACAGCATAAAAAGTTTCAGCATCAGCTTTTGTCATTTGAGTTTTCTTTAAAGCTACAATTCTAAATCCTGCAGCATTAATTTTTTCTAATATAGCACCAGTATGTCCGTTTTCTACAGAATCTGGTTTAAGCATTGTAAATGTTCTATTTGTTGCCATCTTGTTTTTTTAGATTTTGACAAAAATACATTTTTTAAAGTAAATAACAAGTTAAGGATAAATTTGTCTTAATTCTTGTTGTAAATTATTGTTTACACCTCTCATTTGCATAGTAATTTCTTTATCATCAAAATTAAATTTTAAAAGACCAAAGCTTATTTTAGAAATCACTTCTTTTGTACGGTATTTATTTGGTTCTCCACTATAATCGGTATAAGAATGTGTTAAGCCACTAGAGGTAAAATCTATAATAGGATAAGAAATATTTGAATCTTCTGTTTTAGAAAATTCAGAAATATGTCTGTCTCCAGAAAGTAGTAAAACTCCTTTTGCTTTACTATCTACAATTGTTTTCTTTAATTTATCTACTTCATGCGGAAAATTACCCCAAGTTTCAAAACCATGTTCTGCAGATAATATTTGTATGCTACTCATAATTATATTAAAATCTGCTTTTGAATTATTTAATTCTTCTGTTAACCATTTCCATTGTGCTTCTCCTAAAACGGAACCTTTACCATAAGTGTTTGGTTTGTATCTTTTAGAAGTTTCTGTATCATCAGTTAATGCTGTTCTAAAATACCTTGTGTCTAAAACAATTACTTTTATGCTTCCTTTTTTAGTTGTAAATATTTTTGATTGATAAACACCTTCTTGTTTTCTTCTAAGACTATTTTTATCAACATTAAAAAAGTCTAAAAAAACTTGTTGAGCTTCTTTCTTTTTATAAAAATCAATACCTCCGTCATTAACACCGTAATCATGATCATCCCAGGTAGCCATAACTGGTATGTCTTTTATTAAATCATAATAACCTTTTTGATTTCTTAAAGTTTCATAATCATTCTTTAAGATTGCCATATCATCTGTATCAGAATAAATATTATCGCCACCCCAAATCCATAAATCAGGATTGTTTTTCTTAATTTCTTTCCATAATAAGTTTTCAGTATCTTGTTTATTACAAGAACCAAAAGCTATGGTAAAATCTATTTTTTTATCGCTTGTTATTTTATTTGCTTTTTTAGAAGATGAGCAAGAAAGTAAAATTATAGATAATACAAAATAACTTAATTTTAGTGTCGTTTTCATTATAGAATTGTTTGATGTAACTACAAATGTAAATTAAAATATATTTTGAACAATGTTATTAAATTGTATATTCGCATCTTATGATTTTAAAAGGATTTAATGAATTAAAAATGTTTCTTGCTAAACCAAGAAACATTGTAATTGTAGGGCACAGAAATCCTGATGGAGATGCGATGGGTTCTACTTTAGCTTTAAAACATTATTTAGATAAAAAGGGTCATAAATGTACCGTTGTAGTACCTAATGAATATCCAGATTTTTTACATTGGTTACCAGGTTCTAAAACAACATATCGTTTTGATTGGCAAAACAATCAATCACAAAAAGCAATAAAAGGATCGGATATTATATTTTTATTAGACTTTAATACGTTGCATAGAGTTGGTTCTGATATGCAAAATACATTAGAAAAATACACGAATGATTTTGCAATGATAGATCATCATCAACAACCAGATGATGTAAAATATATGTATTCTGATGTTACTATTTGTTCTACTTGCCAAATGGTGTATCAATTTATAGAAATGAGTAACGATTTAGATTTAATTGATAAAGATATTGCTACTTGTTTATATACAGGTATTATGACAGATACAGGCTCTTTTCGTTTTAGATCTACCACGAGTACAACACATAGAATTATTGCTAATTTAATAGATAAAGGAGCTAAGAATGACAAGATACATAATAATGTGTATGATGCTAATTCTTATAATAGGTTACTTTTATTAGGACAAGCTTTAAGCAATTTACAAATTTTACCTTCTTATAAAACGGCATATATTACTTTAAGTAGTGATGAAAAGAAACGTTTTGATTTTCAAAAAGGAGATACAGAAGGTGTAGTAAATTATGCACTTTCTTTAAAGGGAATTGTTTTAGCCGCTATTTTTATTGAAGATAAAGAACAAAAAAACATTAAAATATCTTTTAGATCAAAAGGTGATTTTTCTGTAAATAAATTTTCTAGAAATCATTTTAATGGAGGAGGACATGACAATGCTGCTGGAGGAAAGTCTAGTAGTTCTATAGCAGAAACGGTAACTAAATTTGTTACTTTATTGCCAGAATATAAAAAAGAATTAGAAACTTCTTATGAAAATTAGATTCATAATTTTTGCCAGCGTTATAATTATTGGTTGCACAAAAACAGCACCAAGAAAACCTATTAATCCAAAAGGTTCTACAACTATTTTAAAAGAAACTGTTTTAGAGTCTAAAAGATTGAATGAAAATGAAGAACATAAAATTTTAAGTTTAATAGAATTAGATTCTACAAGACATTATACTGTTTCTTCTAATGGATTTTGGTATACATATATTAATAAAGTAGAAGAGAATACACCAACGCCCAAATTAGGAGATATAGTAGAACTTGAATATAATATTACAGATTTAGAAGGTAATGTAATATATAGTGAAGAAGAATTAGGTGTAAAAGAATATAAAGTAGATAAAGAAGATTTTATTTCTGCACTTCAAGTAGGAATAAAGTTGATGAAAGTAGGAGAAACCATTACATTTGTTATTCCATCATACAATGCTTTTGGAATTTCTGGAGATAGAAATAAAATAGGAATAAATCAATCAATAAAAAGTACAGTAACATTAATTAATATTAAATAGTAAAAAAAATGAGAATTATAAAAAGTGTTTTTTCAATCGCAGTAGCTGCATCAATGTTTTCTTGTGGAAATCAAGTAAGTGAAGTAAAATCTTTGGAATCAGACATAGACTCTGTTAGTTATGCAATTGGTTTAACAATGGCTAGTCAGTTAAAAAGTGGTTTTGAAGAGGTTAATAAAGATATTTTAACACAAGCAATTAAAAATGGTTTAGATTCTACTAATTTATTAATAGAAGATAAAGATATCCAGAATGTTATACAGAATTACTTTAAAAAAAAGCAAGCGGTTCTACAAAAGGAGAATGCTGCTAAAGGAGAAGTAAATAAACAAAAAGGAATCGAATTTTTAGAAGCTAATAAATCTAAAGAAGGAGTCATTACTACAGATAGTGGGTTACAATACATTGTTTTAGAAGAAGGTGATGGTGATAAACCAGCAGGCCCAACAACTAGAGTTAAAGTACATTACCACGGTACAAATATAGAAGGTAAAGTTTTTGATAGTTCTGTAGACAGAGGTACACCAGCTACATTTGGATTAAACCAAGTTATAAAAGGATGGACAGAAGGTTTACAGTTAATGAAAGTAGGATCTAAATATAAATTCTTTATTCCTCAAGAACTAGCTTATGGAGCACAAAATAAAGGAGAAAACATACAATCATATTCAACTTTAATTTTTGAAGTAGAATTATTAGAAATTGTAGAATAATTATAATTTATGATAAAGAATCTAATAGTTTTATTGGTGTTTGTGTTTTTTTTAGGTGCTTGTGCATCTAAAGAAGAGGGCTTAAAAGATGGTCTTTATGCAGAAATTAAGACAAATAAAGGTACTATTTTAGTTGAATTATATGCTAAAGATGTACCCTTAACAGTTGCTAATTTTGTTTCTTTAGTAGAAGGTACAAATCCTAAATTATTAGATTCTTTAAAAAATAAAAATTTTTATAAAAATATTCTTTTCCATAGAGTTGTAAATAACTTTGTAATACAAGCTGGTGGTTTTACAGCTGAAGGGAAGAAAAATACAGGTTATGTTTTTGGAGATGAATTCCCTAAAAAAGAAGACGGGAATTTAAAGTATACACATAATGATAAAGGTATACTTTCTATGGCCAACGCAGGTCCAACAACAAATAATAGCCAATTCTTTATTACGCATAGGTCTATACCTCATTTAGATGGTAAACATTCTGTTTTCGGAAAAACAGTAGTTGATTTTAAAACTTTAAAAGGATTAAAGTTAAAAATTATAGATTCTATAGCATTAAAAAAATCAATTGATTCTACAAGAATGTTAGTTGTAGATAAAATTGTTAAGAATGATACTATTTTAGATATTAAAATATTAAAAATAGGAGACGAAGCAAAAGATTTTGACGCTGCCAAGGTTTTTGTAAATGAATATGATAAATTTACTAAGTCAGAAATTGAACACAAAAAAGAAGAGGAAGCCTTAGAAAAAGCTAGATATGTTAAATATATAACAGAAAGAAAGGCTTTTTATGCTAAAAAAGAAGTTAGCAAAGCAACTAAGACAGCTTCTGGACTTAGAATTTTAAAATTAAAAAAGACATCTGGTAAAAAAGTAGTTAATACTAAACCTTTAGAACTTAATTATACCCTTTATATTGCAGATGGAACAAAAGTTCAATCTACAGAAGATTCAGGAGGAAAGCCTTTTGTATGTCAGTTAGATGACCCACAAAGACCAATGATTGCTGGTTTTAAAGAAGGTATATCTACCATGAGAGAAGGAGAAAAGGTAAGGTTATTTATTCCGTATTACTTAGGTTATGGAGAGGAGAAATATGGGCCATTTCCTGCTAAATCAGATTTAGTTTTTGAAATTGAACTTTTAAAAATAGGCAAGTAAATTACTTGCAAAACTTTTACTTTTACAGAAGGTCTTGTACAATATTCTGTTTTACCTATATTGACTGCATAAACACATAAAACTAAATATATTATACATAATAAGCATGGACGATATTATACAAATAGATAAAAATATTGTAGTTTTTCTAAATAATTTAGGTACTGATCAATGGGATCCTTTCTGGCTAGGCATTACTAATCAATTTAATTGGAGTCCATTATTTATTTTAGTTTTATTTTTAGTAGTTAAAGCTTACGGTTGGAAACGTGGTGGTTTTATGATATTTGTCTTAATATTATTAGTAGCATTTTCTGATCAGTTTACAAATCTTATCAAAAATTCGGTACAGCGTTTGAGACCAAATAATGACACTGAGATTAAACATTTGCTAAGAATATCTAAAAACCCACAAGGTTTTAGTTTTATGTCTGGGCATGCTACAACATCTACATTTTTTTCTGTCTTTGTTATTCTACTTTTAAGAGATAAATATAAATATATCTACTTTATATTAATTTGGCCATTAGTATTTGCTTATAGTAGATTGTATCTTGGAGTCCATTTTCCTATAGATATTCTTGTTGGAGTTATTATAGGATTTACTTTAGCTAATATTTATTATTTCTTTTTTAAGAAAGCAGATAAAAAGCTTTTTACATAGTTTTCTTATTGTTATAGTATAAATATTTAGTAGAGTGATAATAAGCTTTTAATAATTCATCCATTTCCTTGGTTACATATGGATAATCTTCTTTTAAGTCTTTTAAATCTTTTGTCAAAAGATTAAATAAGCCATTTTTATCAGTAGACTTATTTATGGTATAATAAAAGTTGTTTTTAATTAGTCCGATAGCACCATTTCCTTTAAGATAAACAAAAGATACAGGATCTTTAAGCGAAGAACTACTTAATAAATCGTTACCCAAAGTGAAATTAGTATAATTTACTTTAGCTAAACTTGCAATTGTAGGGAATAAATCAATAAGATTTCCATTTTTAGAAATAGTTTCTGGTGTCACAAAATTAGGAGCATGAATTATAAAAGGAACGTGTTGTAATTGAATATTTAAATCAGATTCTTTTGTAAATTGTTCCGTTCTTTGCATACTGGTGTTATGGTCACCAAAAAAAACAAAAATAGTATTATCATAATAACCAGATTCTTTAGTTCTTTCTAAGAATTTATTAATGTTAAAATCTAAATATCGTAAAGCATTTAACTGAGCTACAGATTTAAAACCAGATTCTTTTAAGACCTCTTTTTTTATTTCATTTTTTTCTAATGGTTTATAACTATCTTTTTTATTTGGTACAGTAAATGGCATGTGATTAGATGCTGTTTGAATGTAGGCTATAAATGGCTTGTTTTTTTTAGTTAATTTTTCTAATTCGTTATTAGATTCTTTAAATAAGTCGTAATCATCAATTCCCCAAACATCAGCTCTTTTTTCTGTTTGATAACTTCCTTCTTCAAATATTTTTAACCCATTTATATTAGATTTAAAAACACTTCTAATATTTGCCCAATTTGCGCTTCCGCCTAAAAAGTAAAGTTTTTCATATCCTTTAAATTGATCAAATATAATTCGTTGATCTTGAATAAAAGGGTTTCTAGAAGCAGTTTTTACTCTTTCTATATCTGGTAACCCTGTTACACTTGCAAATACACTTGGAGCTGTACCAGATTTATGTACATAAAAGTTAGTAAAACTAATACTTTTATCTATTAATGAATCTAATTTTGGTGTTGTATTTATTGGGTTACCATAATAGCTCATCGGTTTTACACCAACAGACTCCATCATTACAATAATAATGTTTGGTTTTTTAGTGAAAGTAGAGTCAAAGACTATTTTTCTTTCAAAAGAAATAGAATCTTTGGGTAGATTTAAGTGTTTTGCAATAACAGGATAATACTTTTTAAATTCATCCATATTTACGCCTTCACTTCTATAACTAAAGGTATCAAAAAAATATAAAACAGGGTTTAAAGCAAACTGATTTACAGCATTTTTCTTAGAAAAGAAAGCTTCACTCCAACGTAAAGGATAATGAGAAATGCTATTGTAAATTCCGTAAGATAAAATTAAGATTGTACTTAAAAAATAGATTGTTTTTAACTTTTTTGAAATTGAGTCCTTTTGATTTGTAAAAGAGCTATAAATATATTTTGATAATATATAAATAAGAAAACAAAGAATTACTAACCCTAAAAGACCTTTGTAAATAGGGTAACTTTCTATTAATACTTGTGTAGATATTTTTAAATTACTAAAAAATCGAAGAGAAGAACTATCTAAACGAGTGTTTAAATAATCATAATAACCAAAATCAAAAAGGTAAAATATGGTAAGAATTAAAAATAATAAAATAGAATAAATAGTTGTAATTTTCTTAAAAATTTTCATTTTAAAAAAACGATAATTAACTATCAAAATTAAAATAGTAAAAGGTAAGAAAGAAATTATTGCTAATCTTAAATCGAAACGCAAGCCTAACAAAAAAGCTGTTTTTGCTTCATTAAAGCTTACTTCATTTAAATTAGTAAAGAAATAATAAAAAATTATTCTAAGTACGAATAGATAAATAAAAATGAAAAATACATTTAAAAAGATGTATTTGATGTAATTTGGTATTTTTTTCATAGTAATTTACAAAAATATTAAATTAAATTTAATGTAAATTACTAAGTGCGCTATTTAATCTGAACCAAGTACTTTTTATCTAAAGCTGTTTTTCTTGTATTAGAATTTAAAAATTTAGAATTTATTTTACTAACACGAAAATTATCAATTTCTTTAATTATTTTAAAGTTAATGTTATGTCTCAATAAAAGTTGATATTCATTTTTATCTACAAAAAAAATGCGATCTTTTTCTTTACTAATCTGTAAACTATCAACTCTTTTTAAAGGTTCTTTTAAATAAAATTCAAATCCAAAATGCTTCTGTTTATTGTCTATTAGACTTCCTTTATTAGCATAATTATTATTTACAAACCTAGCAGCAGTTACACCTCCTTGATATTCTAAAATAGTAGGATAAAAATGAGTGAATAGGAAGCTATAAATATTTAAAAATATCAAACAAGAAAAGAAAAAAAGTTTTAAGGATTTATTTTCCTTAGAGTTTCTAATCACTTTAAATAGAAAGAATGAAGCTATAAGTAGAACAAAAAAGAAATAATTAATTTCTGGTTTGATGATAAAAAATAAATAAGTGATAAGTAATAGCCCTAAAATGTTTTGAAACCAAAGAATAACACGATAACTTTTTAAGCTTTTTTGATAGTGTTTTTCTAATTTAAAGATAAAATCGGCAACAATAATAGCCATAAATGGGAATACAATATTTGTATAATGTGCTAGTTGAAATTTACTTAAAGAGAAAATTAAAATGGTAAATAAGCTTCCGAAAATTGTATAGAATTCTTGTTTTTTAGCTACCTTTTTAATGTTTTGTTTTATTTTAAAAAAACTAGCAATGTAAAATAAGATTCCCCAAGGTAAAAAAGCCCATAAAATTGTATGAAAAAAGAAAAATTTATCTCCGCTACCTTTTATCGGAGCAGTATTAAAGAATCTACCAAATTGGCTATCCCAGAAGAAAAATTTAATACCAGAAGTATTGGTTTTATCAAATACTATTTTTTCTGGATGTAAATCGAATTGTATATATAATGTATAGATTTCTGGTAATATAAAAATGATTATTAAAAAAGCTGCTATAAACCATATTGGGTTTAGTAATTGTTTCCAATTTTGTTTAACAACTAGCTCTCCAAATAAAGCAAATACAATAGGGATTAAAGCAAAAATTCCTTTTGTCATTATGGCAAATGCAGAAAACAAACAAGCTAGAATTAAATAATAAAATTTATTCAGTTTTAAAAATCTATCGGTATAATACAAACTAGCAATTATAAACCCTGTTAAATAAGGTTCTGCTCTAACATCAAAATTAGAAATAACAGAATGTGTGGCGGTTGCTAAAATGATGGCCGCTATAAATGCTGTTTTTTTATTGTAGTTTTCTTTGGTGAATTTATAAGTCATCCAAATACCTAAAAAGAAAACAAGTACACCAGGTATTTTATAAGCAAAGTTAGAAACACCAAATATTTTGAAAGAAATTGCCGTTAACCAAAAGGGTAAATGTGGTTTATCTAACCAATCATATCCTAAAGAATAAAGGTTTATAAAATCATTATTTTCATAAATAGTTTTAGAAATGGTTCCGTATAGAGCAGCATCAGGATTTATTAAATCTAAAGACAACCCTAAAATTGTAACAATTAATATTAATAAAAAAACTAAAAAATAAGATTTGTTTTCGCGGAAACGTAGGTTGTTTAACATTGTATATTTTAACTCAGTGATTTGATAAATAAAAGATTAGAATAAATGAATTTACTCTTTTTTTAATCCTCTTTTTAATTTTTACTTCATAAAAAAGTAAAGTGGATAAAATTAGGAATAAAAAGTAGATTTTAAGTAAATTTGCGGTTAATAAACCTTAAAAAAAGAATATGAAGATATCATACAATTGGTTACAACAGTTTTTGCAGGTTGATTGGGAACCTATTAAAACAGGTGAGTTGTTAACTGATTTAGGATTAGAAGTAGAAGGAATTGAAACCAAAGAATCTATTAAAGGAAGTTTAAAAGGGATTGTTGTTGGTGAAGTTTTAACTTGTGTACAACACCCTAATGCAGATAGATTAAAAGTTACTACTGTAGATTTAGGATTAGAAGCACCTGTACAAATTGTATGTGGAGCGCCAAATGTAGCAGTAGGACAAAAAGTACCAGTTGCAACTATTGGTACAACTTTATATGATGATAAAGGAGAAGGTTTTAAAATTAAAAAAGGTAAAATTAGGGGAGAAGAAAGTCATGGAATGATTTGTGCTGAAGACGAATTAGGTTTGGGTAAAGGTCATAATGGAATTCTTGTTTTAGAAGAAAGTTTAGTTGTAGGAATGCCTGCAGCAGAAGTTTTTAATATAGAAACAGATTATGTTTTTGAAATTGGTTTAACACCAAATAGATCTGACGCAATGAGCCATTTTGGTGTTGCTAGAGACTTACGAGCAGGATTAATTCAAAAAGACATAAAATTAGAGTTAATTTCTCCGTCTGTTAGTAATTTTCATGTAGATGAAAGAACTTTACGTTTTGATGTAGAAGTAGAAGATAAAGAATTGGTACCTCGTTATTCTGGTATTACCATTACAGATATAGAAGTAAAAGAGTCGCCAGAATGGATTCAAAATAGGCTAAAAGCCATTGGTTTAATCCCTAAAAATAATATTGTAGATATTACTAATTATGTTTTACACGAATTAGGACAACCTTTACATGCTTTTGACGCTCAGAAAATTAAAGGAAATAAAGTTCTTATAAAAACACTAGAAGAAGGTACGAAATTTACCACTTTAGATGAAGTAGAAAGAGAATTATCATCCGAAGATATCATGATTTGCGATTCAGATTCTAATCCGCTTTGTATTGCGGGTGTTTTTGGTGGATTAGAATCTGGTGTAACAGAGTATACAACTTCTATCTTTTTAGAAAGTGCTTATTTTAACCCTGTTTCTGTTCGTAAAACAGCAAAAAGACACGCATTAAATACAGATGCATCTTTCCGTTTTGAAAGAGGTATCGATATTAACTTAACAAAATATGCTTTAAAAAGAGCTGCTTTGTTAATAGAAAAATATGCAGGAGGTAAGATGGCTTCTGATATTTCTGACTTTTATCCAGAAAAGATAGAAGATTTTCAAGTGTTTTTATCTTATGATAACGCTTATAGATTAATAGGGCAAGAGTTACCAAAAGAAACTATTAAAAACATTTTAGCTTCATTAGAAATTAAAATTAATAGCGAAACAGCCGGTGGTTTAGGGCTAACAATACCTTCTTATAGAACAGATGTACAAAGAGAAGCAGATATTATAGAAGAAATTTTAAGAGTTTACGGTTATAATAATATCGAGTTTTCGCATAAATTAAATACTTCTATTTCTTTTGATTCTAACAAAGAAATAAAAGTAGAAAATATTATTGCAAACCAATTAACTGCTCTAGGTTTTAATGAAACAATGGCAAATTCTTTAACAAAGCCAAAGTATACAAACTTATCGGAAAATATTAATGAGGCGGCAAATGTAGAAATGTTAAATCCGTTAAGTAACGATTTAAAAGTTTTACGTCAATCATTATTATTTAGTGGTTTAGAATCTGTTTCTTACAATATCAATAGAAAAAATAATTCATTACAATTTTATGAGTTTGGTAAAACATATCATAAATACAATGAATACCAAGAAAATAAACATTTAACGCTTTTTGTTACTGGTAACAGAACAAAAGAGAGCTGGAGTGTTGCTAATAAAACATCAGACTTTTTTTATCTAAAAGGTGTTATTACTTCTTTGTTAAGTAGATTAGGTTTAGACAAAGTAAAACCAACTCAGGTAAAACAAGATGTTTTTTCAGAAGGACTTTCTTTAAGTTTGGGTAAAACAAAATTGGTAGAATTTGGAGTTGTAAAACGTGCTGTTTTAAAGGAATTCGGAATTAAACAAGAAGTTTTATTTGCTGATTTTGATTGGGATGCCATTCTTAAGTTTATAGGAAATAAGCAAGTAAAAGTTTCTGATTTACCAAAATTCCCAACAGTAAAACGTGATTTAGCTTTATTGTTAGATACTAAAACAGAATTTAAAGAGGTTTATAATTTAGCTTTTCAATCGGAAAGAAAATTATTAAAAGAAGTAGATTTATTTGATGTTTACGAGGGAGATAAGTTACCAGAAGGTAAAAAATCTTATGCTGTTAGTTTTATGCTTCAAGATGAAACAAAAACATTAACAGAAAATCAAATTGATAAAATAATGCAAAAGTTACAGCAAACTTTCGAAAAGAGTTTAAATGCTGTTTTAAGATAATTTAAAAGCTCCTTTTATCAAGGAGCTTTTTTTTAGATTTATAATTATGTACAAATTACTAATAAGACCAATTTTCTTTTTATTTGATCCAGAAAAAGTGCACTATTTCACTTTTTCTTTAATAAGAATTTTATGTAAAATACCTTTTGTAGCTTCTATATTTAGAGGATTATATCAGGTAAATGATAAAAAGTTAGAGCGAAATTTATTTGGGTTAACTTTTAAAAACCCTGTTGGTTTAGCTGCTGGTTTCGATAAAAATGCTGTTTTATATAACGAGTTGGCAAACTTTGGTTTTGGTTTTGTAGAGATTGGTACAGTAACTCCTAAAGGGCAAGTTGGTAATCCTAGGAAAAGGTTATTTCGTTTAAAAGATGATAACGGAATTATTAATAGAATGGGTTTTAATAATGACGGAATGGAATCTGCCATTGAAAATCTAAAAAAGAACAAAGGAAAAGTAATTATCGGAGGAAATATCGGTAAAAATACAACCACACAACCAGAAGCTTATACCAAAGATTATTTAGAGGTTTTTGAGGCTTTACATGCTTATGTAGACTATTTTGTTTTAAATGTAAGTTGCCCTAATGTTGGTAGTCATGCAAAACTAAATGATAAAGATTATTTGGTAGAGTTAATAACAGCTTGTCAAAGTTTAAATAATCAACAAGAAAAACAAAAGCCTATTTTATTAAAAATTGCTCCAGATTTAAATGAAGTACAATTAGATGAAATTATAGATTTAGTAGCAGAAACAAAAATTGATGGAGTAATTGCTTCTAATACTTCTACTTCTAGAGATAATTTAAAAGTTTCTAAAGAACGTTTACAAGAAATTGGTAATGGAGGTGTTAGTGGTAAACCTATTAAAAATCAAAGTACTAAGGTGATTAAGTATTTAGCAGACAATTCTAATAAATCATTCCCGATTATTGGAGTAGGAGGTATACATTCTGCAGAAGATGCGTTAGAAAAAATAGAAGCAGGTGCAGATTTGGTACAAATTTATACTGGTTTTATTTATGAAGGACCAAGTTTAGTTAAAAAAATAAACAAAGCTATTTTATCTAAACAATAATTTTTCTTCTGTATAATTTAGAGGATTTGATAAAGTATGATAGAAACATTAATATCATTTGCTTTCGCAACTTCGATTTTAGCTTTAGCACCAGGACCAGATAATATTTTTGTTTTGATGCAAAGCATTGTAAATGGTAAAAAATATGGTCTAGCTACTGTTTTTGGGTTGATTTCTGGTTGTTTAGTGCACACAACACTATTAGCTTTTGGAGTTTCTGCAATTATAAAAGAATCTGAAAATTTATTTTTTATTATAAAAATATTTGGAGCAACTTACTTGTTGTATTTAGCTTTTAAAGTCTATAAATCGGATGCATCTATTGTTTTGTCTAATAATAATGTTGTTAAAAAAAGCACCAAACAATTGTTTAAACAAGGGTTTATAATGAATGTTTTAAACCCAAAAGTATCAATATTTTTCTTAGCTTTTTTTCCTGGTTTTCTTTTTAGTGATAAAATTAATCCGATTGTACAATTTTATGTCTTAGGATTGATATTTATGCTAATTTCGTTACTAATTTTCTCTTTAATAGCAATTCTTGCAGGAACGATATCAGAAAAAATTAAAGAAAATAATAAAATTGGATTCTATTTAAAATGGATTCAAGTTGTTGTATTTATTTTAATTGCTGTTTTTATTATGATTTAAGTTACTCCAAATCATTTAAATGGTTTGCCAAAACAAATCCCATACTAAAACAAGCTTGTAACAAATAACCTCCTGTTGGCGCATACCAATCTAACATTTCTCCGATAGCATAAGAATTTGGAAATTTTTTAAATTGTAAATTATCATCAATTTCATCTAAAGAAATTCCGCCTAAAGTAGAAATAGCTTTATTTATTTCTTCGGATGATTTTAAGGTTATAGGTACATTCTTTATAATTTTTGCCAATAAATCTAAATTAGAAAACGTATTTCTATCTGTAAATTGTTTTAATAGACCAATAGCAGTTCTATCTAATTTTAAAACTCGTTTTAAAAGATCTGTTACTTTAGAGTTTTTAGAATTCTTTAGTTTAGCCTTTATTTGAGCAACTGTCATAGTTGGTTTTAAGTCTAAATGAATAACAACATCATTCTCTTTACTTAGGTTTTCTTGAATTTTCTGGCTTAATGCATAAATGGCATTACCTTCTAAACCAAATTTAGAGACAACTAATTCTCCTTTAGAAAAATGATTCTTATAAGATAAAGCGATGTTTTTTAATGGTTTTCCTTCGTGTAAATTGATAAAATCTTTGTGCCAAATTACTTCAAAAGCACAATTAGCCGCTTTAAAAGGAACAATATTTATTCCTTTATTTTTAAAAATATCACTCCATTTACTATCAGAACCTGTAACTTTCCAACTTGCTCCACCCAAAGCAAAAACCGTTATATCAGAATTTACATCTTCTAAATTTTCGAAACATAAATCTCCACTTTCATTCCAACCAATCCATTTTGTATCTAATTGAAATTTTACATTATTGTTAGCAACGGCTTCTACAATTTTATTAAGAACTTCAATTGGTTTTTGATTTAAATCAGGAAAAACACGATTACTAGAACCAATAAATGTTGGAATATCTAAAGCATTTAACCAATCAATAAAATCTTTATTCGAGAATTTACGTAGTATTGGTTTTATAAAATTACTCGGAAAATATTTGTTTATAAAGGAATCTAAATCAGAATTAAATGTTAAATTCAATCCACCTTCTCCAGCGACTAAAAATTTACGTCCAACTTTCTTTTTTTGATCAAAAATTGTAACTTTATATTTTTTAGTATCTATTTGTGCTCCAAGTATTAAAGCAGCTGAACCTCCACCTATAATTGAAATTTTTTTCATCAAGAAAAATTGTTGTTTAAAGTGGTTGAATTATAGATTATTTGCACTAAAATTAGTTAGAAACTTTATCAATAGCCTTTAAAATGATGTTACATCCTTTTATAATTTCATCATCAGAAATTGTAAGCGGTGGTGTTATTCTTAAAGCACGTCCTTCAAAAAGTAAAAAGAAAAGAATTAACCCTTTGTCTAAACATTCAAAAACAACTTTAGCCGCCAATTCTGGTGTTTCTAAAATTGCAGCAAGCATTAAACCTTTACCTCTAATTTCTTTTATTGAAGGATGATTTAAGTGTTTTTTAATTAATTTTTCTTTTCGTAAACTTTCATTAATCAAATCGGCATTTATAATTTCTTTTATTGTTGCAACTCCTGCTGCTGCAATTACCGGATGACCAGCAAAAGTAGAAATGTGCCCCAGTTTAGGATTGTCTCTTAATAAACTCATTTTGTCAAATGAAGAAATAAAAGCACCAATTGGCATTCCGCCACCTAAACCTTTACCTGTAATTACAATATCTGGTATTACATTATAGTTTTCAAATCCCCAAAATTTTCCGGTTCTACTAACTCCTGTTTGAATTTCATCTAAAATTAATAAAGCTCCAACTTCTTTACAGCGTTCTTTTACTTTGTGTAAAAAATCATTTTTTGGTTCAATAAATCCTGCACCACCTTGTATGGTTTCTAAAATTACTGCAGCTGTTTTATGAGTAATTTTATCAATGTCAATTAGATTATTAAACTCAATAAAACGAGTTCCTGGTATTAAAGGTCTAAAAGCTTGGTTTTGTTTTTCTGTACCACAAACACTCATAGAACCCATAGTATTACCATGATAAGAGTTTTTTGCAGCAATTATTTCTGCTCTATTTGTAACTCTTTTAGCTAATTTTAAAGCTCCTTCTGTAGCTTCTGTACCAGAATTTGTAATGTAAACAGAATTTAGATTTTCAGGTGAATTTTTAGCTAATAATTTACACAACTCAACTTGCGGTTGTTGTATAAATTCGCCATAAACCATTACATGAGAAAATGTATCTAATTGATTTTTTATAGCATTTGTAACTTTTGGATGATTATGACCTAAACTATTTGCAGAAACTCCTGCAACAAAATCTAAATACTCTTTACCGGCAGAATCATAAATATAAGTTCCTTTTGCTTTGGATATTTCTAAAGCAAATGGATGAGGGGAAGTTTGTGCTTGATATTTAAAAAAATCGGTTTTCAATATTATTGTTTTTTACTTCTGATATCAGATTTACTCGGTTTTTTTCCGTCTTTCTTTTTAGGTTTTTCATCGACCTTCTTTGATGATTTTTCGACGTTTTCAGTTTCTTTTAGAGGAAGTTTTACATCATCAATAATAAAAATATCTTCCATTTTTTTAGGTTGTTCTTCTTCTCGCCAAATAAAACCTTTTAAAACCCTTACATCATCTGGTACTTTAGAAGGAGGATAGGTGTTACCATCTGATTGTTTTAAATACTTAATAGTTTCTATTTGACCGTCTGTTAAAGTAAATTCTATATTACTAGATATTTCTTTTGTAATTGTTTCTAAAATATGTGTTTCTTCGTTTCTATTAAAATAAACAGATTCTGCATTTCCTTTTACTAAAAGAGTTCTAATCTTATTATTCTCGAACTTACCAAACATATTTCTACCTTTAATTTGATTATAATCTTCTTTAGAGATAGAATCTTGAGAGATAACAAAAGAATTATTTAAAACTTTTAAGGAATCTAATTTTTCGGTTTCTACATTAGAAAGTAGATGGATTGTATCACCAGTAATTTGATTTTTATCAGACCAAATTACAGGATTTTTAAACATTTTGGTTAAACCAGTTTCTTGATTTGTATGAATAGAATCGCACTTACCTTGTAAATCTGACTTAAAGATTTTTACATTGTGGTAGGTTCTAACAATTCTTTTTTCTGGTTTACCGGTAACAAGTAAGGTATCTCCGTGTATAAACATAGAATCCTTTTCTACAATAGTAATTGCAACTGCTTTTTCAATAATAAATAAAGAATCTTTTAGTTCAAAAATTTCTGCATAATTACCTTTTGTAATAAAGTTCTGTACTGTATCTATTACTTTAATATTTTTAGTTGCAGAAGCAAAACCTTTATTTTTATCATAATACAAACTATCACCTTCTACAGTTCTTTCTTTTAGATAAAGTTTGGCATTTTTAACAAAATGAGAAATATCGGTTTTAGTATTATAAAACCCTTTTTCACAATAAATTCTATTCTGATTTTCTGTATTTGTTATGGTTGATGGCCCATATAGATAAGTAAGTCCAGATTCTGTATAATAGTCTAAATGATCGGATTCTAAGTGATGTTCTGGGTTTACAACTGTAACTCTAGAAGTTGCTGTAAATTTTTTATTTTCTAAATAGTAAGTACCTATTTTACTTTTTAGCGTATTTGTTTCATCTTTTATAGTTGCATAATTTAAATAGAACAATTTTTGATTCATTCTATCAAAATGAAGAGTATCTGTAGTTAACGTCATTGATGGATCTTTTAAAACTACATTACCCCAAGATAATGCTTGTTTAGAATTGGCATCGTAATCTGTGTAATCACTTGTTTGCGTAATTGTGTCCCCTTGTTTTATAAGTACATTACCAATAGCTTTAAAGAAGTTTTTTTCTTTGTAATATAATGCTTGTTGGCTAGTTAAAACAACGCCTTCATGAGTCATTTTTACATTACCTATTAAAATGGTTGCTCCTGGATATTTTTCCTCGTCAGCTTCTTGAATCTCTGCATTATAAACAATTTTTCTTGTTTGCGAATATGCAATGGTAGAAATAAGTATAAAAAATAGAATAAATATTCTTTTCAAAATAATAATTTTGAAGCAAAAATACTGAAAACTAAATGGCAATCTATTAAAGAAAAGTGAAATTTATTTTATTAGTTTTATTGAAGGTTATAAAATGTTCTTTCTAACTTTTTAGCTTTCGGAAATAAGATATTATTCTCTAAATGTATATGCTTTTTTAGTTCTTCTTCAAACTGTTGTAATTTAACGTATAAAACTTTTAATGTGTTGCAAGCATTTTCTGGTACTTTGTAATTATTGGTTAAAAAAGAAATACGTTTAAAGGTTTTACCTACTTTATTATGATCGTCTTCTAAAGCATCAATTGGTTCATTAAGAGGAGAGTGTATGATTTTGATCTTTTTATTTTTATTTTTTGCTTCAATAAGTTTTTTGATGTAAGGAAATAAAACTGTTTCTTCATTTTTCATGTGTTCTAACATTTCATCAGAAATATCTTGTATTAATTTATTTATTTCAATTAATTCTTTAATCTGTTTTCCATGAATTTTAACTGCTTTTTTACTACATTCTTTAAGTAATAAAACATTTTCTTCTTCATACTCATGATGAATATTGATTAAAAAATCAATCAAAAAATCTAATTCCCAAGAATTATAATCTTTTAAATAAAATTGATTAACACTTACAGATTTTAATTCTTCTAAAATTATTTCTGGTTTAATATTGTTTTCTTCGCATACTTTGGATAGTAACATATTACCATGAAAACTAAAATCTATTTTATATTTTTTAAAAATCGATGCCGTGTTTATGTTTTCGGTAACTATACCAGCTACACTTTTATTAATTAGAGACTTCATCTTTTTGTATTTTAAATTATACAAATTTGGCTCAGATTTAAACTTTAAAAAATGACTTTTATCACACTTTTATAGTATTAGAAACTAATAAATGAATTTGATGTGACTTCTAATATATAATTGTTCTAAACATAGAATTAATAGTATAAATTTCTTTTAGATGTTGAAGAATATTAAATCTTAAAATATGATATTGTACGATTTTATTCAATTTTTATGATAAATTATCATTTTTATCTTCAATATAAATATTAGTTCTTGTAATTTGCAAAAAAAAATATTTTTTGATGAAATCACCTTTTTATTTAACGAAAGAAGAAATGCAAGCATATGGCTATAAAATTGTAGACACTATTGTAAACCATTATGCAGATGAAGAAAATAAAAACCCTGTAAGTAAGGCTTCTAGAAAAGAAATGGATACACTTTTTTCTACAGAAGCGCCAGACGAAGCAACACCTGCTGATGAAGTCTTAGATTTTGTTACTAAAAATGTATTACCAAACAGTAGTATATCTACACACCCTAAATCTTTTTCTTTTGTACCTGGGCCAAGTAATTTTATTAGTACAATGGCAGATTCTTTAGCTACAGGTTTTAATATTTTTTCTGGTGGATGGATTGTTTCCCCTGCAGCTGCAGAATTAGAAATTGTTACTTTAAATTGGCTTTTAAAAATGTTTAATTTTCCTGTTTTAAAAGGAGGAGGGATTTTTACAAGTGGTGGATCCATGGCTAATTTAACAGCAATTACCACAGCCAGAAGAGTTAAATGTGGTGATGATTTTTCTAAAGCAATTATTTATTTATCAGACCAAGCACATTCTTCTAACATTAAAGCAATTAGAGTTTTAGGTTTTAAGAAAGAGCAAATAAAAATTATTCCAACAGATTTAGAGTTTAAAATAGGGATAAACAAGCTTAAAAATGAAATTGCAAGAGATAAATTAGAAGGTAAAAAACCATTTTGTATTATTGCTTCTGCAGGTACAACAAATACTGGTACTGTAGATCCTTTAGATAGGTTAGCAGATATTTGCGAAAAAGAAAATCTTTGGTTTCATGTTGATGGTGCTTACGGAGGTGCAGCAATTTTATCTAAAAAAGGAAGCAAAATTTTACAAGGAATAGAACGTGCAGATTCTTTAACAGTAGATCCTCATAAATGGTTTTTTCAACCATATGAAATAGGGTGTTTGTTGGTTAAAGATGCTTCTTGGTTAAGTAATACTTTTAGTGAAAAACCAGAATATTTAAGAGATATAGAAGGTAATGAATCTGAAATTAATTTTTATGATTATGGTATTCAGTTAACCCGAAGATTTAGAGCTTTAAAATTTTACATGTCTATAAAAACGTATGGTTTAAATGCCTTTAAAAAAGCAATAACATATAATATTGATTTAGCTGATAAAACAGAAGATTTATTGCGAGAAAGTAAAAATTGGGAAATCGTTTCTCCGGCTACTTTGGCTATTATTAATTTTAGATACAATCCTTTAAGTAAAAATTTAAATGAGAAGGAGTTAGATTCTCTAAATCAAGAGATTTCGGCTAAGGTTATAGAATCTAAAGAAGCGCTTTTAGTTACTACTGTTTTGCTAAATCAGGTTGTAATAAGAATGTGTTTAATAAACCCTAAAACAACTTTAAAACATGTTACAGATACTTTAAATCAGTGCGATAAATACGCCAAAGAAATTTTATTAGAATGGGATAAATAAGTTAAAATGGTTTTAAGAACTTGATAATAATCATGTTTTTCAGTTTTAAATAAGAATATATTGCGGTTTACAAAACATTTAAAATAAATGAAAAAAAACACGCATTCATTTCATATTCCAGTTATGGGAATTGGTTTTACAATTGACTCCCCTTTAAAAGTTGCACAATATGGTATAGATTCTGTTGTTTCTTTAGTTGATGATATTTTGGTAGAGAAAATGAGAAAGCTCTACAGCGAAAAATTAGAATTACCTTACAAAGAAATTACAGATAAAGTTGATGATTTTAGAGCTAAAAGAATTACTTCTTATTTAAATTTATTACATGATCAAACAGAGCAAAAATTTAATCAACTTAAAAATATTACTTCAGAAAAAAGTAAAGCACTAAGGGATTACATACATATGCTACCAGAGTATTCTAGTGTTAAAAAAGAATTTTTAAAGTTAACAGAAGAAAGTGTTGATTTTTCTAAACTAAAAGATTGGGCAAATAGAAACTTAACAATGGGTAGTATTGATGTAAATATTATGACCAAAGTTGATAAAGGAAATTACCAAGATAAAAAACTAATGTCAATTGAGTATAATGATGCTCATGCTGCTTTAAGGGGTTTTGCCGAAAGTAAATTAACTTCTTCTTTGGTCCTTTCTGCAGGTATGAACCCTCGTTTATATGCTTACATCAGTAATTTTAAAGACTTTTTTCCTGATAAAAATGGTTATATTAAAAAGAAAATAATTCTTAAAGTAAGCGATTATAGATCTGCATTTATACAAGGTAAATTTTTAGCAAAAAAAGGTTTATGGGTTTCTGAGTACAGAATTGAATCTGGTTTAAATTGTGGTGGACATGCTTTTGCTACTGATGGTTTTCTTTTAGGCCCAGTTTTAAAAGAGTTTAGAGAGAATAAAGAAGCTTTAAAAGAACAGACCCAAAACTTAATGTTTGAAGCTTTAAAAGACTCGAATAAAATTATTCCTAATACGGATTTAGAACTAAAAATTACAACACAAGGTGGAGTAGGTACAGAAGAAGAGCATTCTTTTTTAATGGAAGAATATCAATTAGATTCAGTAGGTTGGGGAAGTCCGTTTTTATTAGTGCCAGAAGCAACTAGCGTTGACGATAAAACGATGCAACAGCTTGCTAAAGCAAAAGAAGCCGATTTATATTTAAGCAATACTTCTCCTTTAGGTATACCTTTTAATACTTTAAAAGGAAATACTAAAGATATTCAAAAACAGGAATTAATTGACAAAGGAAGACCTGGTACTTCTTGTCCTAATAAATACATTTCTTTAAACAAAGAATTTAAAGAAAGTGGATTGTGTACTGCTTCAAGAGAATATCAGCATTTAAAATTAAAAGAATTAGATGCTTTAGAAATTTCGAATCAAGAGAAAGAATCAAGAAAAGAAAAAATTATCGAAAAATCATGTATCTGTGTTGGTTTAGGTACATCAACATTAATTTTAAATAATGTAAGTACAAAAAAAACTGGGGATGGAGTTTCTGTTTGCCCAGGACCAAATATGGCTTATTATGATAAAATAATGAGTTTAAAGGGAATTACGGATCATATTTATGGTAGAAAAAACATGATATCAAGATTAGATAGACCTAATGTTTTTATAAAAGAATTATCTCTATACATAACTCATTTACAAGATAAAGTTGATGAAATTAAGTCAGAAATAGATAAAAAGCAATTGAGATATTTATCTAAATTTAAAAACAATTTAGAAGCTGGTATTTATTATTATAATGAGGTATTTACAGAAAAGAAAGATTTTTTTGCATTACAAAAAGAAGTTCTTTTAAATGCTCTAAAAGTTGAACAAAATAAATTATCTCTAATAGGTTTAGAAATAGAAAACCTTAAATGATTACTTTTTAAGTAAAAAAAAGCATCTTTCATAAACAGAAAGATGCTTTTAAATTTATTATCGCAAGATAAATTATCTTGTAATTGTTTGCATTCTATCAGGACCAACAGAAACTATAGAAACTGGCACACCTGTTTCTTTTTCTATAAAAGCAACATAGTCCAATAAATTTTGTGGTAATTGATCCGCAGAAGTCATTTTTGTTAAATCGTCTTCCCATCCTTTAAATTCTGTATAGTTAACAGAAACATTTTCTGGCTCAATGTTATAAGGTAAATGACTAATTTCTTCACCTTTATAATTGTAAGATGTACATACTTTTAATGTATCAAATCCAGATAAAACATCACCTTTCATCATCATTAATTGTGTAACACCATTTACATCAACAGCATATTTTAAAGCTACTAAATCTAACCAACCACAACGTCTTGGTCTACCTGTTGTAGCACCAAACTCATGACCTACTTTTGCCATTGTAGCTCCGTCATTGTCAAATAATTCAGTAGGGAAAGGTCCAGAACCAACACGAGTAGTGTAAGCTTTAAAAATACCAAAAACATCTCCAATTCTATTTGGTGCAACACCTAAACCGGTACAAGCACCAGCAGCAGTTGTGTTAGAAGATGTTACAAAAGGGTATGTACCAAAATCAATATCTAATAAAGAACCCTGCGCTCCTTCTGCTAAAATCGTTTTCTTATCTTTAATAGCTTGGTTTAAAAATTCTTCACTATCAATAAAAGCCAATGTTTTTAATTTATCAATACCTTTTATAAACTCTGATTCTAATTCTTTTAAATCGTATTCTATTTGAACATCAAAGAATTCTAACATTTTAATGTGCTTTTCTGTTAAAGCATCGTATTTTTCTTTCCAGTTTTCTAATTCTAAATCTCCAACTCGCATTCCATTTCTACCAGTTTTATCCATATAAGTTGGACCAATACCTTTTAAAGTAGAACCTATTTTTGCTTTTCCTTTAGATGTTTCTGATGCCGCATCTAATAATCTATGCGTTGGTAAAATTAAGTGTGCTTTTCTAGAAATTAATAATTTAGAAGTATAATCTATATTATGTTTATCTAGGTTTTCTAATTCTTTTTTAAAGATAACAGGATCAATAACAACTCCATTACCAACAACATTTAATGCTGTTTTATGAAAAATCCCAGAAGGAATTGTATGTAAAACGTGTTTGTGTCCGTCAAAAATTAAAGTATGTCCTGCATTTGGACCTCCTTGAAAACGAGCAATGATATCGTAATTTTTAGTAAGTACATCTACAATTTTACCTTTACCTTCATCTCCCCATTGCAATCCTAGTAATAAATCTACAGCCATTAGTGTGTAATTTGATATTTTATTTTGTGTGTGTTTTGTTTAAGATTTGTTCTTTTTTGTTCCGTAAAAATATAGAGAATGACTATGAATATCAATATCAAAAATTTCTTCTATTGTTTTTTTTATAACCTGTATTCTTGGGTCACAAAACTCTTTTACTTCTCCTGTATCTGCAAAAATTACGTGATCGTGATTTTTATCAAAATAACTCTTTTCGTAACGCGCCATAGATTGTCCATCAAACTGATGTTTTCTTACTAGGCCACAACCCAAAAGTAAATCTATAGTATTGTATAGCGTAGCTCTACTAACTCTATAGTTTTTATTTTTCATTTTAATATAAAGTGATTCTATATCAAAATGTTCTTCAGAAGAATATATTTCCTGAAGAATTGCGTATCGTTCTGGTGTTTTTCTATGCTTTTTTTCTTCTAGGTATGCAGTGAAAACTTTTTTAACTACTTCTTGATTTTCAAGAGAATTACTCATTTACAAGTGATTTTTACAAAAAGCAAATTTACAGCTATTTATTAATAAATTAACAATTTTAATCAATTGATATTTACAAAGTATTAACACGTTCTACTTTTTTAACCCCTTCAATTTTTAAAAGGTTTGTTATCAGCTTGTTTAACTGAGAACTATTCTTAATACTAATAGAAAGTTTACCTTCAAATACACCATCATCTCCTTTAATATTTATGCTATTTATAAATACGCCCATATTACTAGAGATAAGACGAGTAACTTTATTTGCAATTCCTTTATTGTCAACACCTTCAATTTTTAATATTGCTTTAAACTCTTGTTTAGTAGAGTCTATCCACTTGGCCTGCATAATTCTATATGCATAGTTAGATTGCAAAGAAATAGCATTAGGGCAGTTCATTTTATGAACCTTAATACCATCATTTATAGTTAAAAATCCAAAAACTTTATCTCCTGGTATTGGGTTACAACATTTAGATAACTTATAATCTAATTTTTCTTCTTCTTTTCCAAAAACGAGTGCATCAAATTTATTATTAACTTCATCTGTTTCTGCAATAAAATCTTTATCAGAAGGTCCTCTTCGTAATTTTGTTTTAAAGAAATTTAAAATTTTACTGTTACGTTGAGAAACAAATGCTTTTAATTGTGTGTTATCAATAGCCCCATTACCAACTCTAAAGAATAAATCGAAACTTGTTCTAAGTTGAAAATAGTTTACAATTTCATTAATATTTTTATCATTATAATCAATTTTTAAATGACGTAGTTTACGTGATAATATTGCTTTACCTTCTTCTGCAATTAGTTTTTCTTCTTCTTTTAATGCTGCTCTAATTTTACCTTTTGCTCTGGCTGTAATCACAAAATCTAACCATCTTGCATTGGGTTTGTTTGTAGAGCTTGTTATTACTTCTATTTGGTCTCCACTTTTAAGTTGATGACTTAAAGGCATTAATTTACCATTTACTTTTGCACCTCTACAAGTTAAACCTACGTCTGTATGTATTGAAAAAGCAAAATCTAAAGCAGTTGCATTTTTTGGTAAAGATTTTAAATCGCCTTTAGGAGTAAATACATAAATCTCTTTAGAATAAAGATTTAGTTTAAAATTTTCTACAAAATCTACAGCATTTAAACTTTGAGTCTCTAGCGTTTCTTTTAACTTGTTTAACCAACTCTCTAAACCATTATCTTCACTTGTACCTTGTTTGTATTTAAAGTGTGCGGCATATCCTTTTTCTGCAATTTCATTCATCCTATTAGAACGAATTTGCACTTCTACCCATCTAGAATTTGGCCCAACAACTGTAATGTGTAAAGCTTCATAACCAGTAGATTTTGGTTGTGTAATCCAATCTCTTAATCTAGAGGGATTTGGTTTAAAGTAGTCTGTTACAATGGTGTAGATTTTCCAAGCATCAAATTTATCATCATTAGAGTTAGGTTTGTAAATAATTCTAATAGCATATTTATCATAAACTTCATCAAAAGTTACGTTTTGTTTAATCATTTTTCTACGGATAGAATAAATGGATTTAAAACGTCCTTTTATTTCATAATCAAAGTTTTCTTTATCTAAACCTGCTTTTAAAGTTTCTTCAAATTGATTTAAATAATTTAATTGATCTTCTTTACTTTCTTTAATTTTACTTAAAATACTATTATAAGCTTCTGGTTCTGTATATTTTAATCCTAAATCTTCTAATTCCGTTTTTATATTGTATAAACCTAATCTATGTGCTAAAGGAGCATAAATATATAATGTTTCTGATGCTATTTTAACTTGCTTATAACCAGGCATAGCATCCATTGTTTGCATATTATGCAATCTGTCTGCAATTTTTATTAAAATAACCCTAACATCATCATGTAATGTTAAAAGCATTTTTCTAAAATTTTCTGCTTGTATAGATGCATCTTGCTCTTTATTTAAACGAGAAATTTTGGTAAGTCCGTTTACAATTTTAGCAATAGTTTCACCAAAAAGACGTTCCATGTCTTCTATAGTATAATCTGTATCTTCTACAACGTCGTGTAAAAGGGCAGAAGCAATAGAAATTGCATCTAAACCAATTTCATAAGCCACAATTTTAGCAACAGCAATTGGATGAAAAATATAAGGTTCCCCAGTTTTTCTACGTTGCTTAGAGTGTGCTTCTACAGCTACATCAAATGCCTTTCTAATGAGTTCTTTATCTTCTTTAGATAAAACCTCATATGTTCCTTTTAGTAAATCTTTGTAACGATTTGCTATTTCTTTATTTTCTTCTTCTATTGTAGCGTTGTATTCCATAAGTTATACTTTTGAAAAAAATGATATTCTAAGTGAATTTATGAAGAAGTATTTTAACAAGCAAATAATTAGTTTTCTAAATTTTCTATTAGAAGGGATTATAGATAAAAAAGGAATTGATTTTAAAAAACGTATTTATTATATTAAATATGATAAAAATACGTGTATTGAGTTAACCACAATGTTGGCTTATAGTGCTGATGAACCTTTTAAAAAAATGATAGAAAATATTGTTTATTCTGTAATTGAAAATAATTAACCTTCTAAATTTTCTATTCTTTCCAACAAAGTTGGATGTGAGTAATGAGCAAAAACATAAGCAGGATGTGGAGTTAGATTACTCAAACTATTTTTAGACAACTTCTTAAGTGATGTAATTAGAGCTTTTCCTTCAAAAGTTTCTTTTGCAAAATTATCTGCCTGATATTCAAATTTACGAGACATATAATTCATAAATAATCCTGTAATTTCTGAAATTGGAGAATATAAAATTCCGAATGCAATTAAACCAATATGAAAACTTGGAGTTGAAATAGATAAAGCTTCTGATAAAACAGAAGAATTGATAAAAAGCGATAAAATAAATAGTGTAAAACCTGTAAGTAGGATAGAAGATATTAAATTAAAAACAATATGTTTTCTTTTATAATGACCAACTTCATGCGCTAAAACAGCTACAATTTCATCAGTTTCTAAATCGTTTATTAAAGTATCGTATAAAGTAATTCTTTTTTGAGAGCCAAAACCAGAAAAATAGGCATTTGCTTTTGTAGAACGTTTAGAACCATCGATTACAAAAATATTATTAATGGTAAAACCTACTTTTTTTGAATATTCTTCTATTGCAGATTTTAATTCACCTGCTTCTAAAGCTGTTTGCTTATTAAATAAAGGCACAATTAATTTTGCGTAAAACATATTCATAAACAAAGAAAATAAAGCAACTAAAGCCCAGGCATATAACCAAAAATTTTCTCCAGAAAATTGATAAAACCAAATAATTAAAGATAGAATTCCACCACCTAAAACTACACTCATTAAACCTCCTTTTAATTTATCTAACCAAAAAGTTTTTTTTGTTGATTTATTAAAACCAAATTTTTCTTCTATGACAAAGGTTTTATAATAAGAAAAAGGTGTTGTTAAAATATCTGATGCTAACATTATAATACCGAAGAAAATTAAAGCGACCAAAATAGAATTATCAGTAAAACTTCTTGCAAAATCATCTACATGTTTAAATCCGTCAACAAAAAAGAAAACTAAAGTTAACCCCAAAGAAAATGCAGATGTTATATTAGAAAATTTATCATTTACCTTTTTGTATTCTTGAGATTTCTGATACTCTTCTTTATTATAAACATCTTTTAACTTATCAGGAATTTCATCATCAAAATGTTTAGAGTTTAAAAAATCTAAAACCTTATCAATAATAAAACTGATAATTAAAATTGCTATTAATATATAAAATAGAGTAGTAGGTTGCATTTATTCTTTTTCCTTTTTATGGGCATACATTGCAGCACCAATAATACCTGCATTATTTTTAAACTCAGCAACTTTTACATTAACCTCTGTGGTTAAATGTTCTTTAAACTCATCGTATTTTTTACTTATACCACCACCTAGAATAATTAAACTTGGTGAAAAAACAATTCTTACATATTCTAACAATTCATCAAAACGTAAAGCCCATTGCTTTAGTGTTAAGTCTTCTTTTTTTCTTATAGAATCCGCAGTGTAAAACTCAATGATTTTTCCATCGGTATGTAACAATTTTCCTACTTCTACATTCGGAATCAATTTTCCGTCAAAAAACAAACCAGACCCAATACCTGTACCAATTGTAATAACTAAAGTAACTCCTTTCTCTTTTTTACCTGCACCTAAACTTACTTCTGCAAGTCCGGCTAAATCTGCATCGTTACTTACATAAAAAGGTAGTTTACATTCCTTTTTAAAAAGTTTATCAACTTTTACATTTAACCATTTTTCACTTAAATTTCCAGAATGGATACATTTTCCATCTACAATTGTAGTAGGAAAACTACAACCAACGGATTTTTTCCAATCAAAATGTTTTACGATTTCTTTTACAACTTTAGCCACAGCTTCTGGTGTAGCTGGTTTTGGTGTAGGTATTCTGTGTCTATCTGTAAGTAATTCTCCTGTTTTTGTATCCACTACAGCAGCTTTTATTCCAGATCCACCAATGTCAATTCCTAATACTTTCATGTTTTTTTATATTTTAAAATCTCTCTGCCTTTTTGCTTCAAAAAGAATAATTGCAGCAGAAACAGAAACATTCATAGAATCTATTTTACCCTGCATAGGTATATTTATGTTTTTATTTGCAGCTTGTCTCCAAATCTCGGTTAAACCAGTTGCTTCTGTACCCACAACGATTGCAGAAGCTTCTATATAATTCTCTTTATGATATTCATTAGAGTTTTGTAAAGTAGCAGCGTATATATTAATGTTTTTCTCTTTAAGAAAAGTAATTATTTCTTCTGATGTACCAATAGCAATATCATTAGTAAATACACAACCCACACTAGATCTAATAATGTTAGCATTGTATAAATCGCTTTTAGGATCTGCAATAAAAACAGCATCTATATTTGCAGCATCTCCAGTTCTTAAAAGTGCACCAATATTACCTGGTTTTTCTACACTTTCTGCAACTAAAATTAGTGGTTTTTTATTTTTAAATTGAATATTATCTAAAGAAAAATCTTTTGCTTTTGTAACAGCTATAATACCTTCTGTAGATTCTCTATAAGCTAGTTTTTGATATACTTCTTTAGAAATAGTTATTCTATTTACATTTTCATTAAAAAGGTGTAAAATTTCGTTTTCTGAAATCAATTCTGGAAAGAAAAGAACTGTTTCAAATTTATAGTTAGCAGAAATTGCTAGAGAAATTTCTCGTTTACCTTCTACAATAAATAAACCTTGTTTTTTACGTTCACGAGCTTTATCTTGTAATTTTAGTAAGTTTTTTACGTATGAGTTCTGAATGCTTGTAATTTCTTTCATCATGGCAAATATACCTAATTATAGGTATTGTTTTAACTCTAAACAATTACAATATTTGTAACTAAATGAAGTAAATATTTTATTTATTTGAATTAGTTAAAATTCTATGAAAAAGAAAAGGCTCGCAATTGCGAGCCTTTTTTAATTTAAGTTAAAACAAATTTACTTTGTTTTGTATTTGTTGGAATATCTTTTCCACAATTTTGTTTGATGTGTTTCTAAGCTGATATTTCTACCCTGTATAAAAGCAACAGAAATAATATTAGTTCTCATATCTAAAGCATCACCCTCAGAAATAAATAGTGTAGCATCTTTACCAACCTCTAAAGTTCCAGTAAAATCATCAATTCCTAAAATTTTAGCAGAATTACCTGTTAATAATTGTAAAGCAACTTCTTTATCTAAACCAAAAGCAGCAAATGTACCCGCATAAAAAGGTAAATTTCTAGTATTCATACGTTCCATAGCTCCTTGCATACCAAGTGCAACTACAATTCCCTTATCGGTTAAAGTTTTAGCAATAGTATATGTAGCATCGTAAGCATCATCTTCACTATTAGGATTTCTATGAGGTCTTTCTAAAATAACAGGAATCTTGTTTTCAACTAACAAATCAGCCACTTTATCTGCTTCACCACCAAGAACAATTACAACTTTTTCTATTCCTAAATCTTTAGAAATTGTTACTGCATCTGTAATTTCTTTTTGTCCATTTACATGAATAAATAAACCTTTAGAACCATCAAATAAGCCTTTTGTAGCTTCGTAAGGTAAGTGTTTTTTTTCTGTTTTACTAGCTAAATAATCTTTAGCGTTAGTAAAATAATCTTTAATATCACTTATTTTTTTAGGATAATCAGCATCTGGTTTTAAAGTTCCATCACCACCAAATCTTCTTCTTCCACTAGAAAGACTTTGTGGCCAGTTCATATGGATTGCATCATCCACTTTAATGGCCGCATCTTCCCAATTCCAAGCATCTAATTGTACAACAGAAGATGTTCCAGAAATTAAACCACCTCTAGGTGTAATTTGTGCCATTAATACTCCGTTTGGCCTCATAGATTCTACAACTTTACTTTCTGCATTGTAAGCTATTAAACTTCTAATGTGTGGGTTGTTTGTACCTATTTCATCTTCATCATCACTTGCTTTAACAGCATCGATTTCTACCAAACCTAAAGAGGCATTAGCTGCTATAAAACCTGGATAAACGTGTTTTCCTTTTGCATTAATAACGGTTCCTTTTCTAGCAATTTTTGCATTTGCACTTCCTGCAAAAACAATTTTACCTTCGCTAAACATTATTAAAGAGTTTTCTATAACTTCTCCATTTCCTAAATGTGCTGTTGCACCTTCAATAGAATAATCTGCAGTTTGTTTGTCTGCAGGTGTTTGTTGTGCTATAATGCTATTTCCTAATAAGAAGGTGAATAGCAAACTATATATTATTTTTTTCATATTATCTAGCTTTATATTTCAGTATCACAGTGAAAATCAATATCTCTTCTTTTTCTTGGAACTTGAGTTTTAGCTCCGCCCATTTTTTCCTGTAACATCATGTTAATTAATTTGCTTCTTTCTTCTTTGATAGCTTCACGTTTTTTAATGTCTTCGTTTCTATCAAAAAATACTTTACCATCAATTATTGTTTTTTCAACTTTAGCATAAATAGACATTGGATGATCGCTCCATAAAACCACATCTGCATCTTTACCAACCTTAATACTACCAACTCTATCATCGATATGTAATAATTTTGCAGGATTAAGAGTTACCATTTTCCAAGCTTCTAATTCTGTCATTCCACCATATTTTACTGTTTTTGCAGCTTCTTGGTTTAATCTTCTAGACATTTCTCTGTCATCAGAATTAATAGCAACAGTAACACCAGCATTATGCATAATTGCAGCATTGTAAGGTATTGCATCATTTACTTCGTATTTATATGCCCACCAGTCAGAGAATGTAGAACCACCAACTCCGTGTTCTTTCATTTTATCTGCAACTTTATATCCTTCTAAAATATGCGTAAAAGTGTTAATTGTAAAACCAAATTTATCTGCAACTTTCATTAACATATTAATTTCTGATTGTACATAAGAGTGACAAGAAATATAACGTTCACTGTTAATAATTTCTGCCAATGTTTCCATTTCAGCATCTTTTCTATAAGGCTTTCCACTTTTCTTTAAAGCATCATATTCTTCTGCTCTTGTAAAGTAATCGATAAAAACTTGTTCTACACCCATTCTTGTTTGCGGAAAACGAGTACCGTTTGTGCTACGAGATTGTTTTACGTTTTCTCCTAAAGCAAATTTTATAAATTTAGGTGAGTTATCGTAAATCATTTCTTCCGCATTTTCTCCCCATTTTAATTTGATGATTGCAGAACGACCTCCAATTGGGTTTGCAGAACCATGTAAAATTTGAGAAGTTGTTGTTCCACCAGAAATGTTTCTATAAATGTTAATATCATTAGGATCTACAACATCTTCTATAGTAACTTCTGCAGAAGAGTTTTGTGCACCTTCGTTAATAGATGATGCAGCAATATGAGAATGCTCATCAATAATACCAGCAGTTAAGTGTTTCCCGGTTCCATCAACAACAGTTGCTCCGCCAGCACTTAAGTCTTTACCAATTTTAGCAATTTTTCCATTTTTTAATAAAACATCTGTATTTTCTAAAATACCTTCATCTTCACTGGTCCAAACAGTTACATTTTTTACTAAAATTGTTTGTGTTTTTGGTTGAACGTAATTACCAAAACCAATATTAGGATAACTAACAGGAACAACAGTAATTGCTTTTTCTTTTTTACCATCTTTTTTAGAAGGTTTTCCTTTTGATGTTGTTGCTGCTACTTTTTTACTAGCAGACCAAGATGTTTTATCTCCTTTAGTATCAAAAGCGTCACCTTGCATTAAATTAGAATCGTTTACAATTTTACCTAACATTCTGGTAAATTTGTTATCTTCATTTAAAGTAATTGTAACCCAATCATCAGAAAAAGAAAATTTAGAAGTTACTTTTTTATCACCCTTTTTAATGGTACCAGTTTGTTTAGCACCTTTACCTGTAATTGATAAATCGTAATTTTCACCATTAACCGTTAACATATAGTTACCTGTAATATCTTTAATTCCCATGTCATTAACTATGTTTTTATCACCTTGCACCCAGTTTTCATGAATGGTAGTTTTAGGATCAAAAACATCACCAGAAGTAATAATAAAGTTTGCATAACTACCTGTATTTAAGTTTCCGATGGAAGTATTGCCAATAATACTTGCAGGAATAGTAGTTAAAGCAGCTAAAGCTTTTTCTTTTTCAAAACCATATTTAATGGCTTTTTGTAAGTTTTTATGAAAAGAACCAACAGACTTTAAAGTATGTGTTGTTAAAGCAAAATTTACTCCGTTTTTAGAAAGTACACTTAAATTAGAAGGTTCTTGATTCCATTTACGCATATCTCCTAAAGAAATATGTTGTGCAAGCAAAGGATTAGAAACATCATAAGCAACAGTAAAGTTAATAGGAATAATAAAATTTGCATTGGTTGCTTTAATATCGCTAATTCTTTCAAATTCTTCTCCGCTACCAACAATTGTGTATTGTACACCAAATTCATCACCTACTTTATCTGCTCTTAAAGCATCTAAAACATTAGAAGTTTCAAAAATTTGATTTAAACCTTTATTTGCATTAAATGCTTCTAAAGACAAATCTTTATTTTTCATATTTCCTTTTGCATACCAATCAGCATCATTATATACTTGACGTAATAAAGCCATTGCACCCATTCTAGAACTTGGGTATGCTTGACTAGATTTAGAACTCTTATTAAATGATAAATATTGAGAGGATTTTGTATCTAAAATTCTGTAAGCATCAGAAGAATTAGGGTTTAAAGCTATTAATAAACCATTTCCTTGTACAATACCATCGTTAAAATGTGTGTTTACAACACCAAAACCAGCATCAATTAAACCTTTCGCTTTTTTGCTATCGAATTTAAAATCTGCAATTGGATTTGTTTCTGGTCTAATATGATCGTTCCAGTAATAACCTTCACGAGTAGCCTCATATTGTCTTGTTCTAGATCTAAACCCTGCTTGACCACCTTCTCTGCTTTGTTTTGCCAAACCAAAATCAGAATAAATGTCAATAAAAGAAGGATAAATAGTTTTACCACTTAAATCAATTGTTTTTGTTCCTTCAGGAATTTTAACTGATTTACCAATACTTAAAACCTTACCATCTTTAATTAGTAAAGTTCCTTTTTTTACAACTTTGTCATGCGTAACATAAATTGTTGCATTTGTAAATGCAAAAGTTGTGTTTTCTGTTGTTTTTACTCCGCTATCTGTAGGGAAATAATCTTGCGAATGCATAGAAAATGCTACAAATAAGGAGAAAAATAAGAGTAATTTTCTCATAAAAGTTTGAATTATATATTTGGATTAATTCCCTAAAATTAAATAGAAGCAATTTGTAAAATGTTAAAATAGGTTAAATTAACAAAAATTTAAGATAATTAAGGATTTATCTAAGATGCAAAGTAACTGATAAATAAATCTACAACATAATTATAAGACTGTACTCCTTTATCTTGTTTATTTGCTTTTAAATAGACATTGTAACCTTTTTTAATAAATGGTTCAAAAGGATTTTTATATTGTTGCCAAAATAAATAACTAGCATTAAAATCTTTTACAATTCCTTTGTTTACAGTTTGCCAAAGTTCTTGAGATAATTTTTTATCTCGTTTTTTAATTTCAGAAATACAATACCCAAAAGCCATTCTATAACTAGCATATTTAAAGTAAAGATCATCATTATAGTTTGCGGCTAAAAAGCCTACAAAATTAGCTTCATTTTCTGCAGCAAAACCAATTTGATGCGCCATTTCATGGCAAGTTGTTGTTGGATAACTAGTTTTGGGTAATTTGTCGTTTACTTGTGCTTCTCCTGTTAACGGATTTAAATAACCAGCTGTACCGTTATAAGTTTGTAACAAACTCATTAGAGAACTTTTTACAGACGGATGTTGATATTTTAATTGCGGAAAATCTCTAGCTAAATTATTATATCCATCAACAGCCATTTTATACATTTCTTTGGGTTGATATGGGTTTACAACTTTTAAAGTATCATTTTTTGTTATTTTAGATTGATAGTAATTGAGTTTTTCAATAACATGTTCGGTTACTTTTATAAGTTGCTCTGTAGTATATTCTTTTTGCTGATAATTTAAGTTTTTTGCTAAAGGTTCTCTGTAATAATTCAATCCCCAAAAAAGATAAAAACAAAAATAAATGATAGATAAAATGGCTGTAAAATGAATTAGTTTAGGTAGAAAATATTTAAATCTACTTTTTACCAACCGTACTAAAAAACGTATTAAAACAAACAAACCAAAACCTAATAAAACGTCGCCAAAAGAAAAAGGAATCCAACCTAAAATAATTCTAAAAAAAGAGGATATGCGTGGGTAAATTCCGTTAGAATAATAGGTTTCTATAAAAGAAGGGGTATTAGCTGATAGTTGTACTAGAAATACTTGAATAGGTAATAATATTGCAAGTAAAATATGTCTTTTATTCCATTTCATTGATGTAAAAATAACAAATCAAAATAGAAGTTGACTGGTTATTAACAAGATAATAACAATTTTGTTTACAATAAATGTTTACAAATTAAAGTTAATTTTTAGAAACCATTTTCAACCTAAAAAAGTACATTTGCAGTCATGGAAAAAACGACTCCTGTTACAGGTAAAAAGATAGATAAATCAAGACTAGTACAACTTGAAAAAGGTAAAATTCCACCACAAGCAGTGGAGTTGGAAGAAGCTGTGCTAGGTGCAATGATGATTGATAAAAAAGGTATTGATGATGTTATTGATGTTTTAAGTGCAGATGCTTTTTATGATCAAAAACACCAAGATATTTATGCTGCTATTTATGAATTATTTCAAAATTCTGAACCTATTGACCTTTTAACGGTATCTAACTTGTTAAAAAAGAATGGTAAATTAGAATTTGTTGGTGGAGATTTCTTTTTAATTCGTTTAACTCAAAAAGTAGCGTCTTCTGCACACATTGAGTTCCATGCTAGAATTATTTTACAAAAATACATTCAACGTAAATTAATCTCTATTTCATCAGAAATTATAGAAAACGCTTATGATGAAGGTACAGATGTTTTTGATTTATTAGACGATGCAGAAGCTAAGCTTTTTGAAGTTACACAAGGTAATTTAAAAAAGAGTTCCGAAGATGCGGGATCACTTGTAAAACAAGCCTTAAAAAAGATACAAGAAATCGGTAATCAAGAAGGAATGTCTGGTTTGGCAACTGGTTTTACGAAATTAGATGCGTTAACTTCTGGTTGGCAGCCGTCTGATTTAGTTATTATTGCTGCACGTCCTGGTATGGGAAAAACAGCATTTGTAATTTCGATGGCAAAAAATATGGCAATCGATTTTAACCATGGAGTTGCCGTATTTTCTTTAGAAATGTCTTCTGTACAGTTAATTACACGTATGATTTCTTCGGAAACGGGATTAACATCAGAAAAATTAAGAAAAGGGAATTTAGAACCACATGAGTGGGAACAATTAAATGTAAAAGTGAAGCGCTTATCTGATGCGCCTATTTTTATTGATGATACGCCTTCTCTTTCTGTATTTGATTTACGTGCAAAAGCAAGACGATTGGTATCGCAACACAATGTTAAAATTTTAGTTATTGATTATTTACAATTGATGACAGCAGGAGGGAAAGCAGGAGGAAATCGTGAGCAAGAAATCTCAATGATTTCTAGAAACTTAAAAGCTTTGGCAAAAGAATTATCTGTGCCAGTTATTGCATTATCTCAGTTATCGCGTGCGGTGGAAACTCGTGGAGGGTCTAAAAGACCTCTATTATCAGATTTACGTGAATCTGGAGCGATTGAACAAGATGCAGATATTGTATCGTTTATTTTCCGTCCAGAATATTACGGAATGACAGAATGGGATGATGATGATCATTCGCCATGTGAAGGGCAAGGAGAATTTATTGTTGCAAAACACAGAAATGGTGGTTTGGATAATATTCGTTTAAAATTTACAGGACATTTAGCAAAATTCTCTGATTTAGAAGAAGGATTTAGTTCAGAATTTCAATCTTCTATGAATGCAGATTTCCCAGAAAACCCATTTGAAGGTTCTAATGAAGGTGGAATGGATCCAAAAGATGCTTTTGGTGGAGATGATGTTCCTTTCTAAAACTTAAAGATTTTATAAAATTATAGAAATACACAATTGCTTTAAAGTAATTGTGTATTTTAGTTTTTAATATGAAAAAGCTGCTTTTAATTTTAACTTTTCTTTTAATTTCTAACTCAATTTGGGCATCATTTATTTATGTTCCTATGAGTCATGATAATCAAAATAATCATTTAAAAGCATACGGAATTGTTTATTTTTCTTTGGAAGCAGGTTTAAAATCTAAATGGTTGTTAAATTATGATGGAGGAGCTTTTTTAATAGAAAACAATAAAATTATAGAAAAAGAATGCAAAATTAGAGGTGTTTCTTTTCATGTAATTTCTGATGCAAAAGCGCAATTAATTTTAGAAGAAATTTCTTCGCCATCATCAAATCAAGATGCGGTAACTTTAGAAAAAGCACCAAAAATAGCTGTGTATTCTCCAAAAGATAAAATGCCATGGGATGATGCCGTTACTATGGTTTTAACGTATGCAGAAATTCCTTTTGATGTTATTTACGATAAAGAACTTTTAGAAGATAAGTTACTTTTATATGAATGGTTGCATTTACATCACGAAGATTTTACAGGACAATATGGTAAATTTTACGGTTCTTTTAGATCAACTCCATGGTATTTAGAAGGAAAGAAAAATGCAGAAAAATTAGCTACAGAATTAGGCTTTTCTAAAGTTTCAGAAGAAAAATTAGCTGTTTCTAAAAAAATTAGAGATTATGTAATTGGTGGTGGTTTTATGTTTGCTATGTGTTCTGCAACAGATAGTTTTGATATTGCATTATCTGCCGAAGGTGTAGATATTGCAGAATCTATGTTTGATGGAGATGGAACAGATTTAAATTATCAATCTAAAATAGATTATAATAAAACTTTTGCTTTTAAAGACTTTCTGTTAGTTAGAAACCCTAATACTTATGAGTTTTCTTCGATAGATATGACAAGTAAACGTAAAATACCAAAAACATCAGATTATTTTTCTTTGGTAGAGTTTTCGGCAAAATGGGATCCTGTACCCACTATGTTAAATCAAAACCACACAACTTTGGTAAAAGGTTTTATGGGGCAAACTACTTCCTTTAATAGAAATACAATTAAATCTAATGTATTAGTTTTAGGAGAAAATAAAACAAATAGAGAAGCTCGTTATATACATGGAACCAAAGGAAAAGGAATGTTTACTTTTTATGGAGGTCATGATCCAGAAGATTACACGCATAGAGTAGGAGATCCTAAAACGGAGTTAGATTTACACCCAACTTCTCCTGGTTATCGTTTAATTTTAAACAATGTATTGTTTCCTGCAGCTAAAAAGAAAAAGCAAAAAACTTAGTATAAAATAAAGTGCAAAAACTCATATAATCTCATTTTATAAAAAATAGCTCACTTTATTACATTCTTAATAAGATTATCTACTTAATATTATTAATTATTATAAAATAAATAATATTAAAACAGAATAAAATTCAATCTCTTTTGTATTTTTGTCGTCAAATTAAATTAACACAATGCCAACAACACAGCAATTACAAGATTTTACGCAACAAGTTCGTAGAGATATATTAAGAATGGTTCATAAAGTAAGTTCTGGTCACCCAGGAGGTTCTTTAGGATGTGCAGAGTTTATTACTTGTTTATATCAAGAAGTAATGGATTATTCTACAGAATTTACAATGGATGGTAAAAATGAAGATTTATTTTTTCTTTCTAATGGACATATTTCTCCTGTTTTTTATAGTGTTTTGGCACATAGTGGTTTTTTTCCTGTAGAAGAGTTAAACACATTTAGATTATTAGATTCTCGTTTACAAGGGCATCCAACAACTCACGAAGGTTTACCTGGTGTTAGAATTGCATCTGGATCTTTAGGACAAGGTATGTCTGTTGGTTTAGGAGCTGCACAAGCTAAAAAATTAAATGGTGATGATAAAATTGTATATACTTTACATGGAGATGGAGAGTTACAAGAAGGCCAGAACTGGGAAGCGATTATGTATGCATCAGCAAAAAAAGTTGATAACTTAATTGCTACTATAGATTTAAACGGAAAACAAATTGATGGTTCTACAGACGAAGTTTTAGCAATGGGAAGCATTAAAGCTAAATTTGAAGCTTTTGGTTGGGATGTTTTAGAAGTAGAAAAAGGGAATGATATTGAGGCTATTTTAGCAGGTTTATCTGAAGCAAAATCTATGACAGGTAAAGGAAAACCTGTTTGTATTTTATTATATACAGAAATGGGTAATGGTGTAGATTTTATGATGCACACCCATGCTTGGCATGGTAAAGCGCCAAATGATGAGCAGTTAGAAAATGCTTTAGCTCAAAACCCAGTAACTTTAGGAGATTACTAAACACCTGATTTTATTATCAGAAATTTATATTACAAAGCCTACAAATTCAATTGTAGGTTTTTTTATGTTTTTATTTAGATTTAAACTGTAAGAATACTTTTATCTTTACAACTAACAAATTGATATTTTGTCAATTTATAAATTATTTAATAAGGAATGAAAATAGGTATTGTTTGTTACCCAACATTTGGAGGAAGTGGAGTAGTTGCTACAGAATTAGGCATGGCTTTAGCAGATAAAGGACACGAAGTACATTTTATCACCTATAACCAGCCAGTTCGTTTAGATTTTATTTCTCATCATTTACATTTTCATCAAGTAATTTTAGAAGAGTATCCATTATTTCAATACCAACCTTATGAGTTGGCTTTATCTAGTAAAATAGTAGAAGTTGTAGAAAAACACGAGCTAGAAGTTTTACATGTACATTATGCAATACCACATGCATATGCAGCATACATGGCAAAACAAATGTTAAAAGAAAAAGGTATTTCTGTAAAAGTTGTAACTACTTTACACGGTACAGATATAACATTGGTTGGTAGCCATCCAACTTACAAAACCGCGGTAGAGTTTAGTATTAATAATTCTGATGTAGTTACATCTGTTTCTAACGATTTAAAGAAGACTACAAATAGACTTTTTAATATTAAAAAAGATATACAAGTAATTTACAATTTTATAGATGTAGTAAAGTACGACAAAGTACATCAAAAAAAATGCAATAGAATTGCGATTGCGGAACCTCACGAAAAAGTTTTAACGCATATTAGTAATTTTAGGCCTGTAAAAAGAGTAGAAGATGTAATCAAAATCTTTTATGAAGTACAAAAAGAAGTTCCGTCTAAGTTATTATTAGTAGGAGAAGGACCAGAAAGAGTAAAAGCAGAAAACTTAGTAAACAAATTAAAAATTTCTGATGTTGTTATGTTTTTAGGAAACAGTTCTGAGGTTGCTAAAATTTTATGTTATTCAGATATTTTTCTTTTACCTTCTCAAACAGAAAGTTTTGGTTTAGCTGCTTTAGAAGCTATGGCTGCAAAAACAGCAGTAATATCTACAAACACTGGTGGTTTACCAGAAGTAAATATACATGGTGTTACAGGTTATTTAAGTGATTTAGGTGATGTAAAAGATATGGCAAAAAATGCCATTTCCATTCTAAAAGACGAGAATACATTAGAAAAATTTAAAACAAACGCTAGAGAACATACTAAAAGATTTTCATTAGAAAATATATTGCCGGTTTATGAGGACATTTATAAATCTTGTTATAAAACTAAAGTATTATAAGAATTAAAAAAGCTCAAACGTTTGTTTGAGCTTTTTTAATTATATGTGAGATTTATAGAAATTTATTTTCCGAAAAGTCCACCTAACATTCCACCAATTCCACCACCAGATTGACTTTTATTACCACCTAAAAGCATTCCTGCTACATCATCAACAACACTTCCATCTCCATCAGAATCTAAAATTTGTTCTAAGAAATTTTGTTCTGTATTGTTGTTACTTCCTCCTAATAAACCACCTAAAAGTCCTGTTAAATCACCAGAATTACTAACACTTTGCTCTTGTTTTTGTTTACCTAACACCCCCATTAATATAGGTGCTGCTACTTTTAAAATATTAGCAACAGAACCTGCATCTAAACCAGACTTTTGCCCAATAACTTGCTCAACCCCCTGTTGTTTGCTTCCTAAAATATGATTAAGAATTCCTGCTCCATCTTGTTTTACGCTTTCATCAACACCTCCATCAAATAAACCACCTAAATTATTTAAAATACTACCATCATGTTTATTAGATAAAGCGCCCATTAATCCTGCTGCACCTTCTGGAGTAGAAGCATTTCTTTCCATTGCTTTCATTAAAACTGGCAAAGCCATTGTCAAAACACTACTTGTTTTACTTGTGTCGTTACCTGTAGAACCAGAAACTCCAGAAATAATTTGTTTTCCTAAATCACTATTTAATAAGTCTAATATACCTGCCATTATTGTGTTTTTTATAATTAATTTAAATGTTTTCTAATTTTATGACACAATATACAAATAAAGTCACGTCTGCTTATAAATTTTTTTTTTACCTTTCAAATTCTTAATAATTTTAAAACATTTGATGAAAAAACTAGCACTACATTGGAAAATTTTAATAGGAATGTTTCTTGGAATCATTTTTGGATTTATAATGAATTCTATAGACGGAGGAAAAGGATTTGTTACTGATTGGATAAAACCGTTCGGAACCATTTTTATAAATTTATTAAAATTAATAGCAGTACCATTAATTCTTGCTTCTCTAATAAAAGGTATTTCTGATTTAAAAGATATTTCTAAAATAAAATCGATGGGGTTACGCACCATTAGTCTATACATGGTTACTACTTTAGTTGCTGTTATTATTGGTTTAAGTATTGTAAATACAGTAAAGCCAGGTAATGGAATGCCTGCAGAAACGATTGAAAAAATTAAATTAAAGTATTCTAATGATTCTGGTGTAATTGATAAATTAAATAAAGCAACTTCCCAAAAAGAAGCAGGGCCATTACAAGCTTTGGTTGATATTTTTCCAAGTAATATTTTTAAGTCTTTAACAGATGCATCTATGCTTCAAGTTATTTTCTTTGCTCTTTTTGTTGGTATTTGTTTATTATTAATAGACGAAAAGAAAGCAAAACCTTTAATCAGTTTTTTTGATTCACTAAATGAAGTGGTTATGAAAATGGTAGATTTAATTATGCTTTTTGCTCCTTATGCTGTTTTCTCATTATTAGCAAATGTTATCATTTCTTTTGATGATACAGAAATCTTATTAAAACTGCTTTGGTATGCATTTTGTGTTTTCGGAGGCTTGGTTTTATTAATTTGTTTTTACCTACTTTTAGTTAGTGTGTATGCAAAAAAATCGCCAATTTGGTTTTTAAAACAAATAAGTCCAGCTCAATTATTAGCCTTTTCTACAAGTAGTAGTGCGGCAACCTTGCCGGTAACTATGGAGCGTGTAGAAGAACATCTAGGTGTAGATTCTGAAGTAGCTGGTTTTGTATTACCAGTTGGTGCAACAGTAAATATGGATGGTACAAGTTTATACCAAGGTATTGCTGCCGTGTTTATTATGCAAGTACTTTGGCCAGAAGGCTTAACATTTTCTAATCAATTAGTTATTATTGGTACTTCTGTTTTAGCTTCTATTGGTAGTGCTGCTGTACCAAGTGCAGGTATTGTAATGTTAGTTGTTGTATTAGAAACTCTTGGTTTTCCTGCAGAATTATTGCCATTAGGTATTGCGCTTATTTTTGCCGTAGACAGACCTTTAGATATGTGTAGAACTGTTGTTAATGTTACAGGAGATGCTACTGTTTCTGTTTTGGTAGCTAAATCTTTAGGTAAATTACACGATCCTAAACCTAAAGAATGGGATGATAATTATGAAGCTGTAAAATAATTATAATATGACTTTAGAAATTACAAAACCAATAATTTCAATAGATTGGTTAAACAATCATTTAAATGATGAAAATTTAATCATTTTAGATTGTACAATTCCTAAAGTAACTAATAAATCAACAATAAACGTTGATAAAGAACAAATTAAAGGAGCTATTTTTTTTGATATAAAAAACAGTTTTTCAGATAAAAAAGCTCCTTTTCCCAATACAATTTTATCGTCTAAAGGTTTTGAAGATAAAGCACGAGAAATAGGGATAAATAAAGAAAGTATCATTGTTTGTTATGATGATTTAGGTATTTATTCGTCTCCAAGAGTTTGGTGGATGTTTCAGTTAATGGGTTTTAAAAATGTTGCCGTTTTAAATGGTGGTTTACCCAAATGGAAAGAAAATAATTATCCCACAGAAAAACCTGAAAAGAAACCTATTAAAAAAGGAAACTTTAAAGCAGCGTATCAACCTAAAAAAATAACATTTACAAAAGAGATTTTATCAGCTATTAATAATGATAAAATTTTAATTGCTGATGCACGCTCTAAAGGTAGATTTTATGCTACTGAGCCTGAACCTAGAAATGATATAAAAGGAGGACATATTCCTAATTCTATAAGTTTGCCTTTTTCAAGTGTTTTAGAAAACGGATTGTTTAAATCAGATGATCAATTAAAAATTATTTTTGATGAAATAAATCCAGAAAAAAAAGAATTTATTTTCTCTTGTGGGTCAGGAATAACAGCATCGATTTTAGCTTTGGCGGCAAATGTGTCAGGGAATAATAATTATGCAGTTTATGATGGTTCTTGGACAGAGTGGGGAACAACTAAAAGTTTACCAATAGAAAGATAAGATGAAGTTAGATTGGACAAAAAAAGAGTTTGAAGCCTATGTGCTTTTATATGCTGCACATTGTAATTATTTTGAATCTAAAGAAGAACAGGATTATATATTATCTAAAGTAGATAAAATTACATTTAATAAAATTCATATAGAAGTTGTTGTAGATTCGGATGAAAATAATTTAAATAAAATTCAGCAATATATTATAGAAAACGAATTTAGTCAACAAGAGAAAGATGATTTAATAAAGGATATTAAAAATGTCTTTTTTGCGGATGGTTCTGTAGATGTTGTAGAAAAAAAAGTATTTGCTATTTTAAAGAAAATTATTGATTAAGTTTTAGTTGATTACTCTTAAGAAGTAAAAACAAAAATAAAGCTAAGTGTTAACGCAACCAAACAGAGAAATTTACATCTATTGGATATAGTTATAAAACAATTATGAAACACAAACTTTATTTTATTGCACTTCTATTCATCAATATTTTAACAACTTCATGTTCATTAGATGATATAGACTATCAAAATGATTTTGAAAAAAGCCAAAATAATTGGCTAGATTTCAAAGAGTCATCTAACGATTCATACAAATACTTGGTGTCTGGAGGTTCTGTTTTTACCGATTACGGTTGGGAAACAACTATCACAGTATCAAATGGAGTAATAATAGAGAGACATTTTGAATATACAGGTAACACAGTAAACATACCTGTAGATCAATTAGAATGGACAGAAAATGAAAATGAAATCAACAGTACAAAATATGAATATTCATTAGCTGCCACAGCTTTAACCTTAGATGAAATATATCTAAAAGCAGAACAAGATTGGTTAATAAAAAGAAAAAATGCAACTTCTTATTTTGAGTCAGAAAATAATGGATTAATTTCAACCTGTGGTTATGTTGAAAAAGAGTGTATGGATGATTGTTTTATCGGAATTATAATTGAAAGTATAGTTAACCTATAAAAATTTACTTTGAATTTTATTGTTTTAAACATAGCCAACTAATCTTATCTAAATACATCTGGTTTCTGTTAAAATAAGATCAACTAAAACTGAAAGAATAAGATTTGAACTACTATGTTCAACACATAAAATTATAGTGACTGAATAAAATGTGTTTTATTGCAAATTCTTGTAACTTTAAAATTAGACACAACCCAAATACAATTGCAGAATACAACAATAACTATTTATTTTCTAACTCTATTTTAGCATTACTCTCTTTTAATAAATGTAAATTATCTTTCATTTTAAAAACATTACTACTAAAACGAGAAGTTCTTTTTCGTCCTTCTTTTTGTCTAGTAATACTCCTTACAAAACGTCTTACTTCATCTTCTGTTGTTAAAATAATTCCTGGCACTGGCGTACTTTTTCCATCATCATCTTTAGCAACCATTGTAAAATAAGAAGAATTACAATGTTTAGTTTCTCCGGTTCTAATGTTTTCAGAATCTACTCGTAAACCTACAACCATAGAGGTTCTTCCTGTAAAATTTACAGAAGCTTTCATAGTTACCAATTCGCCAACTTCTATCGGGTTTAAGAAATCTACTTTATTCACAGAAGCAGTTACACAATAATTACCAGAATGTTTAGACGCACAAGCAAAAGCAATTTGATCCATTAAATTTAAAATATATCCTCCATGAATTTTACCACTAAAATTAGAGTTAGATGGTAACATTAATTCTGTAATTGTTATCTGAGATTCTGTTATATGTTTAAAATTTGATTTCATAAGTTAATATCTATTGGTTAGAAGCGGTTAACAGAAAAATATTAAGAATTTTACAAGCTTAATTAATTTCTTAAAAGCTAATTTATAATTTTTATTTTGTTTTATTTCGGCAATTTATAATTTAAAGACTTACAAATCAATATTTAAATTATATTAAACAAACTGATTGTAATTGTTATAATCTGTTTGTTTAATGCTCTTTTTAAAGTAAATTTGCTTTAGTTAAAAAAAGAAAAATGAATTATATCCTATTTGATGGCGAGGTTAGAAATAACCTTTTACCTTTTACATTTACAAGACCAGTAGCAGATATTAGAATTGGTATTTTAACCATCAGAGAAAAATGGGAAAAGCATCTAGGTGTTACAACAACTACCGTTACCGAAGAATATTTAGAAGAAAAATATCCAATGGTAGAAATGGAAGAGAATATTTTAATAAATGCCTCTTATTGCCCTAATGAAAATTTAGTCGAGCTTATAAAGGATTTATCTGAAAACGAAGCTATTTTTAAAGGTGATGATGTTTTAGCTTTTTTTACAAAAGACTCTCAAGAAGAAGTAAATTTTGATGCTTATAAGCATATAGAATTTGAAGAAGATTTATTACAAGTTAAAAATACTTGGGACATTTTTTCATTAAATTTTAAAGCAATTCAACAAGATTTCGATTTAATTACAGAAGGTAGAGAATCTCAACCAATACCAGAAGGAACAAGGTATATTAATAAAGAAAATATATTTATAGAAGAAGGAGCAAGCATCACTTTTGCTATTTTAAATGCTTCTTCTGGACCAATTTATATTGGTAAAAATGCTGTTATTTTAGAAAACAGTGCTGTAAAAGGTCCATTTGCAATGGGAGAAGGTGCATTATTAAAAATGAGTGCAAAAATTTATGGAGGTACAACAATTGGTCCTTATTGTAAAGTAGGAGGAGAGGTTAATAATTCTCTTTTAATGGCGTATTCTAATAAAGGACACGATGGTTTTTTAGGAAATTCTGTTTTAGGAGAGTGGTGTAATTTAGGTGCAGACACCAATAATTCTAACCTAAAAAACAATTATGCAGAAGTAAAATTATGGGATTATAACTCTGGTAGATTTGCAAAAACAGGATTACAATTTTGTGGTTTAATGATGGGAGACCACTCTAAATGTGGCATCAATACTATGTTTAACACAGGTACAGTTATTGGGGTTAGTACTAATATTTTTGGTACAGGATTTCCAAGAAATTTTGTACCTTCTTTTAGCTGGGGTGGTTCTTCTGGTTTTACAGAATATAAAACTAATAAGTTTTTTGAAGTAGCTACAGTTGTTTTAGAACGTAGAAATTTAGAGTTTAACGACCAAGATAAACGTATTTTAGAACATGTTTTTAATGAAACAAAAAAATATAGAAATTATTAATTTTTACTTTAATTACTAATATTGTCTTAAAAAAACTTGTCAAAAATAAATAACAAACTAAAAATAAGATGTTTATGGTCTTTTTCTATGTTTGTAAAAATCTTATTTTAACTGCTAATTAACAGCATCAGCTATATTATTTATTATTTTTGAGATTTTAAGAAAGTAAAATTTATGAAGTTACAGCAGTTTTTATTTGCTCTTTTTACCATGGTTAGTTTAATCAGTTTTTCTCAAACTTATAAAACATATAAACCAGAAAGAGATAAAATCCATGATTTGGTACACACAAAATTAAAGGTAGATTTTAATTTTGATAAAAAACAATTAAATGGTGAAGCTTGGGTTACAGCTAAACCTCATTTTTATGCCACTAACAAGTTTACATTAGATGCTAAAGCTATGCTAATTCATACTATTACCTTAAATAGTAAAGAATTAAATTATAACTATGATGATTTTAAAATCACTATAGAATTACCTAAACAATATAAAAAAGACGAAGAATTTACCGTTTATATTAAATATACTGCTCGCCCAGAAAAAGTAAAACAAAAAGGAAGTGCTGCAATTACAGATGCTAAAGGTTTGTATTTTATAAATGCAGATGGTGCTGACAAAAATAAACCAACACAAATATGGACACAAGGAGAAACAGAAGCAAGTAGCTGTTGGTTTCCTACAATAGACAGTCCTAACCAAAAAACAACTCAAGAAATTTACATTACTGTTCCAGATAAATATGTAACACTTTCTAACGGAAAATTAGAAAATCAAACAAAAAACGGATCTAATAGAACAGATTACTGGAAGATGGATCAAAAACACGCTCCATATTTGTTTTTTATGGGAGTTGGAGAGTTTGAAATTATTAAAGATTCTTATAAAAACATACCTGTTAATTATTATGTAGAAAAAGAATATGCATCTTATGCCAAAAATATTTTTGGATTAACCCCAGAAATGATTGGTTTCTTTTCAGATAAATTAGGCGTAGAATATCCTTGGAATAAGTACAGCCAAATTGTTGGTAGAGACTATGTTTCTGGTGCAATGGAAAATACAACAGCTGTAATTCATGGAGAACAAGCATACCAAAAACCAGGGCAATTAATTGATGAAAATATACAAGAAAACACCATTGCCCATGAGTTATTTCACCATTGGTTTGGAGATTTAGTGACTTCAGAGAGTTGGTCTAATTTAACATTAAATGAATCTTTTGCCAATTATAGCGAATATTTATGGAGAGAATATAAATACGGAAAACTAGATGCAGATATGCATTTGTTTGAAGATAGAGAAGCTTATATAAACGGACAAAGTAGCGAAAAACATTTGGTTCGTTTTAATTATGATGATAAAGAAGATATGTTTGATTTAGTAAGCTACAATAAAGGTGGTTCTATTTTACATATGCTACGTAATTATTTAGGTGATGACGCTTTTTTCTTAGGATTGAAAACGTATTTAACAGAAAATAAGTATCAAGCTGCAGAAGTACATCAATTAAGATTAGTTTTCGAGAAAATTACAGGTAAAGATTTAAATTGGTTTTTTAACCAGTGGTATTATAATTCTGGACATCCAAAAATAGATGTTTCTTATGATTATAACACAATTCAGAAAAAAGTAACCGTTAATTTATTGCAATTAAATGTAAATGAATTTAAATTCCCTATTGCAATTGATATTTTTGAAAATGGAAAAAGAATAAGACATAACGTTTTTGTAGATGGTAAAGACGCTTCTTTTACTTTTGATTATCAAAAACAACCAACATTGATACAAGTAAATGCAGATGGTGTTTTATTATGCGAGATTAACGAAAACAAAATTTTAAGTGATTATATTTTTCAATTAAAAAATGCTGAGAATTTTGCACAAAGAAGAGAAGCTTTGTTAGAAGTCGTAAAAAAGCAAGAAGAAAAAGATGCCTTTAATGCTGTTGCAGATGCTTTAAATGATGAGTCTTATAAAATTAGAATTCTAGCATTACAAAAAATAGATTTAATTAATAAGTTTTCTAAAAAGGAAGCCATTCAAAAAATAATGCAAATTGCAAATAACGATGATAAGACATTAGTACAAGCTGCAGCAATAGAAACTTTAGGTAAATTAACCGATCCTGAATTAAAAAATATATTTTTAAAACACTTAAGTAGTGAGTCTTATGCGGTTTTAGGTAAAGCTTTAGTTTCAATGTATTATATCGATAAAGAAACAGCAATTGGTAAATCTAAAGAGTTGCCAGATGAAGTTAAAAAAATATTAGCAACACCTTTAACTCGTATTTACATTGAAGAAAAAGACGAAGAAGAACTTCCTTTTATTGCGAAAAGTATTTTATCTGGAATGTTTTTAACAGGTGATGATGCAACAAAAGTTCTTTACGAAAAAGCATTTAAACAAGTTTCTGAAAGTAATAACTCAGAAGCCATTCAAAATTTAGTTGACGATATGGTTGTAAAAGGAACACAATACAAGTCTTTTAATTTTGACAAGGTTGTAATTAACCTAATGCGTAAAATGATACAAGATCAAAAAACTAAAAATCAACCAAATAAAATAAGAAATATAGCGATCATAGAAGAATCTATGGCAAAATTATTATAATTTTTTATTAGTAAATGTTAAAAAAGAAAAGCATCTTTAATACAAGGGTGCTTTTTCTTTTTTGTATTTACTCTTTGGTATAATTCTTTTTCTAATTCAACTTTAACAAATCCGTATTATTTAAAAGATAGATTTTAGGTTTTAATTGAGTATTAGAGTGTAAGAATAGTGTTTTTATCTTTTTTTTGCTGATTCTAAACAATGTTCAAGTAAAAAAGTATTTATTTTATGACCTTGGTATTTTTCTGAAACAGCCATTTTTCCTATTTCAAAAAGTTTATCATTCTTATTTAAGAATGATACTGTAATTACAAGTTACTACTTATGTTTTTAGGCAGTGTAAAATAGAAAGTAGTTCCTTTAGAAACCTCACTTTCTACCCAAATTTCTCCGTGGTAAAAATTAATTGCTTTTTTAACAATGGAAAGACCTATTCCTGATTTTCCGTCATTTTCATCAACACTTTGAAATAATTCAAATATTTTTTTAAAATATCTTTCTTCGATACCTTTACCATTATCCTTTATATAAAATTCCCAAAACTGGTCATTTTCACTTTCTTTTACACCAATTTCTATTTTACCTGTTTTATTAACAATACTTTTTACAGCATTTTGAAGTAAATTTTGAAAGATCTGTAAAACTCTTTGTCTATTGCCTTCTATGGTTGGTAGGTTTTCATCAACTTTAACTTCAATAAATTTAGGAATCAACATTAACTTTACAAGTTCGTTTACCAAATCATAAGTGTTTAAATTATATTCTACCATTTCATCATTGTCAATGCTAGAATATTTTAGGATACCAGTGATCAAAGACTCCATTTTTTCTATATTTTCTAGAATCAATTGACAATAATCTTTACTTTCTTCACTTAATTTGTTTTCAATTTCATCTTCAACCCAATTAAATAGAGTATAAATACTTCTTAAAGGTGTTTTTAAATCATGCGAAACAATTTGTGCATAATTATTTAATTCTATGTTTTTATTTTCTAAATTTTTAAGTAGCTCTTCTCTAGCTTTATTTGCATTTAAAATATCTTCAGACTGTTTTTCTATGTATTGTACTAAATTAACCGATTCGTTAATTTCTGTAGTATTTTCTATGGAATCTATTTTTAAAACTTTTGCAATATAACTAAGACTCTTAATAATTTTTTTGAGGTTTTTAGATTCATTTTGAGCAGCTTTACGTTCTGTTATATCTGTAACAGCACCAATAACGCTTATTATATTATCTTCTTCATCAAGAAGTAGAGATGCATTTAAATCTACCCAAATAATAGCTCCGTCTTTACGTATGTAACGTTTTTCTATATTATAAGAATCCCATTCTCTATTAATTATTCTATTAAATTTTTTAACATCAATACCTCTGTCTGCCGGATGTGTAAAATCTGCAAAAGTCATATTAAGAAGTTCTTCTTTAGTATAACCCAAAATATCCATAAATTTTTTGTTAGGATACACAGGCTTACCTTCCAAATCTACCAGTGTAATACCAATACCAGCATTATTAAATATAGAGTAAAATTTTCTTTCTGTGAGTTTTAATTCATCCAGTTTAATATTTAATGTTTTTTGAATTTTATTTTTTAATTTCTCTAATTCTTCATTAGATTCTAGTAATTTATCGTTTTTTAATTTTAATTTATAATTATAATATTGTAAACTTAAAATAATAAAAAGCATAAAAAGATTAAAAAAGATAAAAGAAACCCATTGATATATTGCATAAATAAACTGAGATTCATTTACTTTTTTTAAATCTATTTTATGAACAAGAATAAGAGATTTACGGTCTTTATAGTTTATATTATAAGTACTATTGCCATCTACCGTTAATTTTTTAAATATATAAATAGCATCTTTTTGAATATCTATTCCTTCAGAATTTTGACTTATTTTATTCCAAAGTTGTTTATTTGTATTATATAAAGCCAAACTATCAGAATCCGATACAAAATGACTAAAGTTTTTATATTCATCTTTAGAAATTAAATAAAAACCTTTATCGTTAATTAATTCAAAAGAAGAATGTTTTAATTTGCTTTGTGTAACAAGTTTATCAAATAAATTTTTCATAAAATAGTTGATAATAATTACGCCATTCGTTTCTCCTTTTTGATTATATATTTTTGTAGCAATTCTAAGAACAGGATTATAAGGGATTTCAATTTTCCCATATTCCATATTTAAATCTATATTAGAAAAATAAATTTCGTTTTTCCCTAATTTTTTAGCTTCTTTAAAATAATAACGATCACTTTTATCTTGAAGCTTATGTTCCTCTTGATTTTTAGCAGAATTAATACCATCAAAATCTACACGGATAATTTCATGACCTAAAGTATCTAAAAGTCTTACTTGATCATAAGTTGATTGTAAATTAGATAGATGAAGAAAATAATCTTTTACATTTCTTTTCTCTGGTTGTGGGTCTCGATTAAGTCCCCAATGTATAATATCAATATCAGTTGCTAGAGATTTATACATGTCATTAATCAGTAGGGTTTTAGCGTTCAGATCATTAGCAGCACCCGTTTTTATGATTTCTAATTCATTTTGGGTAATTACATGGTAATAATGATTAATACCAAAATAACTAATTATAATTATTGGTATAAAAAAAAGTAGAAGACTTTTTAAATTTACAAATTTCATTTTATTCTTTTAAATAGCAAGTGTAAATTATAAAAATAAGTTTTATAATCGACTAAAATGACAAACAATTACTCTTTTTTTTATAAAAACATTTATTTAGTTTACTGTTATCTTATCCTTTTAAAATCAGATAGTATATTTGCACTTTAATTAATCTATGTCTTTAAGCACACTTTTAATAACTCCTCCTTTTACTCAATTAAATACTGCATATCCTGCAACCGCCTATATTAAAGGATTTTTAGATTCTAAAAATGTAAAAACAAGGCAGATAGACTTAAGTATAGAGTTGTTTACAGCCGTTTTTACTAAAGAGTTTATAGATGCTATTTTTAAACAAGCAGCAATGCTTGGTAATAAAGAATACCCTTTAGTTTATCAGAAAAAAGAAGATTATATAAATAAAGTAGATTCTGTAATGGATTATTTACGTGTGCAAGAAGTTACTGCGGCGTATCAAATAATACATAAAGATTATTTACCATACGGACATAGACGTATAAAATTAGAAAAGGATTTAAGCACCGAGTTTGGTAAACTCGGTATTTTAGACAAAGCCAAACACATTGCTACTTTGTTTGTAGAAGAATTAGGCGATTTTATCAACGCGAATGTAGATGAGTTTTTTTCTTTTACACGTTATGCAGAACAAATTGGTAGAGCCGCTTCTAGTTTTGATACGATTGATGATTGTTTACAATATGAAACCACGTTAATTGAAGACGAAATGTTGTATTTGTTAAACGAGCAATTACAAGAAGATTCGTATGATTTGGTTTGTTTTACAGTTCCTTTTCCTGGTAATTTATTTTCTGCATTAAGGTGTGCACAGTTTATAAAACAAGAATATCCTGATATTAAAATTGCAATGGGTGGTGGCTATTGTAATACAGAATTAAGACGGTTATCAGATCCTAGAATTTTCGATTATATAGATTTTATTACTTTAGATGATGGAGAAAGCCCATTGTTAAAAATTACAGAGTTTTTAGAAAATAAAATAGGAGAGGAGTCTTTAGAAAGAACCTTTATCTGTAGAGAAGATAAAGTTATTTACGCGAATAAAATACCGAATACTATTTTTCATCATAAAAATTTACCAGCACCAAGTTATATTGGTTTGCCAACAGAAAAATACTTGTCTTTTTTAGATGTTATGAATCCGATGCATAGAATGTGGTCTGATGGTAAATGGAATAAACTTACTATTTCTCATGGTTGTTATTGGAAACAATGTTCTTTTTGTGATGTTACTTTAGATTATATCGGTAATTATGAAAATACAACTGCAGATGATTTAGTAAATAAAATAGAAAAAATAATTTCGGAAACCGGAATTACAGGTTTTCATTTTGTAGATGAAGCTGCACCACCAAAAATGCTTAGAGCTTTGGCTAATAAATTAATGGAACGTAAAGTGTATATTACTTGGTGGACAAACATTCGTTTCGAAAAAACGTTTACTCCAGAATTATGTGCTTTACTTTCAAAATCTGGTTGTATTGCTGTAACTGGTGGATTAGAAGTTGCCTCAGACAGATTGTTAGCCAAAATGAAAAAAGGAGTAGATATTGGGCAAGTTGCAAGAGTTACCAAAGCTTTTTCGGATGAAAGCATTATGGTTCATGCTTATTTAATGTTTGGTTTTCCTACAGAAACGGCACAAGAAACAATTGATTCTTTAGAAGTTGTACGTCAATTGTTTTACAACGATTGTATACAATCTGCTTTTTGGCATCAATTTGCTTGTACAAGTCACAGTCCGGTTGGTAAAAATCCTGATAAATTTAACATCAAAATTATTGGACCAGAATTTAAAGGTTTTGCAGAAAACGATTTATATCACGAAGATCCAACAGGAGCAGAGCATCACTTATACAGCCAAGGCTTAAATGTCGCTTTAAATAATTACTTAAATCATAAAGGATTTGAAATTCCTTTGCATGAATATTTCGACTTTAAAGTTCCGAAGATTACTTTAAAAAATAATTTGATTGCAGATTATTTAAAAAAGTAAATTTTTTCTTTTTATAGGAAGCTATTTCCAGCTTTCCGCTATATCTTTTTTCTTCTGTTCTCGATACAAATTTGCAAAAAAAAGCAAATTCACTCGAACTGACAGAAAAAAGGATGCCACTTCAATCTGGGCTAGACTTGTATGCAAACAAAGTTTTTACAGAGAATAATTCAACGTTAAATAAAGGTATTGGGTTTTTTTAAAATAATTAAAACACAATTTTATTTTTTCGACAAAGGAGAAATCATATATAGAACCCTTTATTTAATATTCTATATTATAAGATTTCTCCTAAAATTGTTGAAATGATAAATTAAAACTTATTTAGCGTACGCTCCAGAAGAATATGTTAATTCGTAACTGTGTGTGTAAACCTCAAAAACAATTCCAAAAGGATCTTCTACATAACACATTTTAAAAGGTTTGTCTTTTGGATAATATTCTCTAATTGGCATTCTTTGCTTACCGCCATAAGAAACAATTTTTTCAATTAATTCTTCAATATTTGGGTCTTGAATACAAAAATGGAAAAGTCCTGTATTAAAAGGATTGAATACTGGCGCTTCTTTAACTCCATTTGGAAAACAAAATAATTCTACACCAACCCCATCTGAAGTAGATAAGTGTGCAATTTCAAATTCTTCCCAATCATCCCCAAAAACATCAATACACATAATACCTATAGCTGTATCTGCTTCTTTTTTAACAGTAGATGGCTCCATAATAACATACCAGCCCATTACTTCTGAATAAAATTTTACAGCTTCTTTAATATTAGGTACAGTAAGACCTATATGAGAAAATGATTTAGGATAATCTTTATTTTTAGTCATAATATTTAATTTAGATAGCAAAATTAATCTATATTTGCTTATTGGGCAATAACTAACTAAAAAGTAGTATAGTTACCAAAAAGAGTAAAATAATGATTATCAACAAAATAATAATTATATTTTGATAGAAAAAATTAAGTGTCCTTTAAATTATACCATGAATTTAATAGGTACAAAATGGAAACCTTTAATATTATTCCATTTACTAGACGGAGGATTAAGATCTGGAGTCTTACAGAAACAAATTTCTGGAATTTCTAACAAAATGTTTACGCAAACCGTAAGAGAGTTAGAAAAAGACGGACTTATCATTAGAAAAGTATACCCTGTTGTTCCACCAAAAGTAGAATATAGTTTAAGTGAAAGGGGGCAATCTCTAGAAAATATTTTAAGAAGTTTAGATGAATGGGGATTTAAAGATATCAATGGTTAATCAATACTACTTAGCTTTTATTTAAGTATTAAATAACTGATTTAAATTTAATTAAAATTTCTACCTAAAGTAATTAATTAACTATATGTGTTTGTTTTTTTTAAACAAAAATAAGAATAAGAGATAAAATAATTCCGCCAACCGCATAGTACATTCCTTTTTTGAAAATAGCCATTTTTGGAGTATACATCCAAAATGCAGACAAAACAAAGAACAATAAGGAAGCACCAAAAAAGATATTTAAAAAATATACAGGACTATCGGTAGTTGCTTTATGCAGTTTTTCCATTTTATTAAGTATAAATGGCAATTCTTGTTTTTTTATTACTGCAAGACCAGTTTGCTTATTATAAGTACCTCCTTTAAGATATAGAACTCCAGCCTCTTCTTTAATTACGTCAGCACCTTTTTTAAAGACTGGTTTTAATTGTCTGTCAGATAAATTTGGAGCTAATTGTTGTTCTGTAATTATTTCTTTTTTTAGAAAATTAGTATTTCTAAAAATCATTAAAATTCCACTTAACGCATAAATAAACATAATTCCTGCTAAAAAAAAGCCCAAATACCTGTGAATTATTCTAACTTGTAATGCAAATGAAGGTTTTCTTTTTGCCATTTTACTATTGATTAATTTCGGCAATAATAGGGATTTAATTTTTTAGTTAATGCTTTTAATTACAATTTTATTCACGAAAATTGAGCAAACTTAACTATAATACATATTTTTCGAAAATATCATTTAGCGCTTGTTCTGGGTTATCACAAAGACCAGGATGTGTTTTAGAACTTTGTACAATTGTACTTCTACAGGCCGCTAACCATCTAAAACGATCAGAAATTTCAAACTCACCAATTTTACCTCCAGATTTCCCTCCATTACAAATTAATTTCCAAGCACTTAAATAGTCGTTTAGTAAAGCAATTTCTAAATCTGGTGCAATAACGCTTAATTTATTGTTATCTACATGGTACTTTATCCCTAAAAACCTTTTTCGTTTAGAAAAGAGAATTACACCAACATTAAAAAACTCTTCGCGTTCTACTTTGGGCACAACTCTTATAATTGCATATTCAAACGTAACTTTATCTTGCATCTTCAGCTTCCTTTACAAGTGAATCTATCATAGAAATTTTTGCATTTAAAAATTTAATATATGCAACTCTCATTTCATCAGGATTAAATAAATCTCCCTCATTTAATAACCAGTCTTCCGGAATACTTTTTACGACTTTACTAATAATATTAGTATTTATAGTTAATTGTATTTCTTCCGATGCCTTTTGTAATTGTGTAGCTTTTGGTAAAAGAACATGGTCTTTAATTAAAGGAAAGGTTCTTGTTAGGTGATTTTCCCATGTTTGCCAGTTGTGATGAAAATAAAAACTCGCTCCATTATCAATAATCCAAAGTTCATTTTTCCAATTCAATAAATTAGTATTTTTAGCTGTTCTATCAATATTACTGATTAAACTGTCTAAAATTACCACTTTAGAAGCCGTTAAAGCATCCACTTTAGAGACTAATGGATCGTAAGTTATAGCACTAGACAAAAAATGTAAACCTAAATTTAAACCTATACTAAATTTTAATAAATCTTGAATTTCTTCATCTGGCTCCGTTTTACTAAATGAGTCATCTAAGTTCATAAACACCAATTCTGGTACATTTAAACCGATAACTCTAGCTAATTCTCCTCCAATAAATTCAGATATTAAAGCCTTTTTACCTTGTCCTGCTCCTCTAAATTTAAGCACATACAAAAAGCCATCATCTCCTTTTACAATAGCAGGTAAAGACCCACCTTCTCGTAAAGGCTGAAGGTATTGAACAACATTTACGGTTCTAATATCAATTATATCCATAACAGCAAAATTAAAGCAATTATATAAGTTAAAAATAGAAAAAAGCGGAATTCAGTTATTTTAGATATTCATCAAAAGTACCATCATTGTAAAAAACAACGATTCTTTGAATCTTTTTATCAGTAGAAATCATTTCTGTATTTGAAGAAAATAAAGTAGGAGCAGAAGTTTCTGTTTTTTTTATTTCTTCTTTTTTAGGAAAAATACCTTTGCCGTGTAAGAGCCAATTAATATCTACATCTTTAAACTCTGATGTTATTTTTAATACAAAATCTAAGCTTGGTTTATTTCTGCCTGATAAAATATGAGATATACTTGAACGTTGTACACCTACTTGATCTGCAAATAAAGACCCTGACAGTTGATAAAATTCCATTATTTTTTTAAGTCTTATAATAAAATCTGAGTTATTCACAATTGTAAAATATTTATTATTTACAAATGTAACAAAAGTAATTTACTTTACAAAACAATTTAAATGAATTAAAAAATACACCTAAATTAAACAGTAAAGTGATTATTTAATTAAACAACATAACTAACTTATAATAAAGGTTTTAATTTGTAATATAATTACTATTTATAGTGATTTACTCTCTATATTAATTACTATATATTAGACCTGTATGTAGTTTACAAATCTAACTTACAAAACAAAGAACAGTATTACAATTGTAAACTAATCCTATGTTACAAATGTGAATTAGCAATAATTGACATTTGTAAACAAATTGATTTATAAGACAATTTAAATTGTAAGTTGCTTTAAGAAATTCTTTACTTTTGACAAAATATTAATTTTTTAAATGAATACCTTACAACCAGATTTTATAGAGAACATCTACGCTAAACACAAAGAAGAAAGTTTGCATGGAAAATGGATTACATATAAAGACATAGAAAATTTAATTACAAAATTCGAATCTAAATTTTTAAGAACTCAGATTGGTACATCAGAAGAAAATAGACCTATTAATAAATTAGAAATAGGAACTGGTTCTAAAAGAATTTTACTTTGGTCTCAAATGCATGGAAACGAAAGTACAGGTACAAGAGCTTTATTTGATCTTTTTAATTGTTTATTAAATTCATCAGAAACAATTTTCGAAGATATTTTAAAGAAATGTACTTTGGTTTTTATACCGATGTTAAATCCTGATGGAGCACAAGCCTATACAAGAGTTAATGCCAATAAAGTAGATTTAAATAGAGACGCTGTAGATAGAGCGGCAAAAGAAAGTAAACTTTTACGTAGTATTTTAGAAGAATTTAATCCGCAATTTTGTTTTAACTTACATGACCAAAGAACCATTTTTAATGTAGAAGGAACTAAAAACCCAGCTACAATCTCATTTTTAGCTCCTTCGGAAGAAGTAAGCAGAATGTTAACTAGGGGAAGAATTGAAACGATGGATGTTATTGTTAGTATGAATAAAATGCTACAAAACATAATACCTAATTTTGTTGGTAGATATACAGATGAGTTTTATCCAACAGCTACTGGTGATAACTTTCAGAAATTAGGTTACAATACTATATTAATAGAATCAGGACATTATCCTGATGATTATGTAAGAGAAGAAACTAGAAAATATACTTTTTTCTCTATTCTTCAAGGAATTCATCATATAGCAAACTCTAATTCATTTAACAATTATGAAGAATATTTTGAAATTCCGAATAATGATACTATCTTCTATGATATAATACACAGATACTCAGATAGTAAAAAAGATATAGCTTACCAATATCAAGATTTAATCATTGATAATCAGCTTGTATCAAAATTAAACAAAGTAGAAGAAAATAGTTTAAAATCTAAAATCGGACACTCCGAAATCGTTTTCGAGTAAAAAAATGTTAAGTATTTATTAGTTTAATTAGTAATTAATTAAATTAAATTCATAAATTTGCATAGTAATTTGAATAATGCTTAAAAAAATGAAAAAATTTATACTAGACGAAATCGATCATCAAATCTTAGATATTTTAATAGAAAACGCTAGAACTCCGTTTACTGATATTGCAAAACAATTGTTAGTTTCTGCAGGTACAATTCACGTTCGTGTTAAAAAAATGGAAGATGAAGGAATTATTCAGGGTTCTACACTTACATTAAATTACGAGAAAATGGGATATTCTTTTATAGCTCATGTTGGTGTGTACTTAGAAAAAACATCTATGACACAAAGTGTTATAGAAGATTTAAGAAAGATTGCAAATGTTACTGTAGCATATGTAACTGCTGGCAAATACAATATCTTTTGTAAAGTTAGAGCAAAAGGTACAAATGATGCTAAAGACATTATTTATAGAATAGACGATGTTCCTGGTGTAAAAAGAACAGAAACAATGATTGCTTTAGAAGAAAGCATTAATGATAAAAAGAGAATGATGCATGCCATCTTTCAAGATTTATAAAAAATATTAATCATATACTAAAAAACCTTATCTGTAAAAAGATAAGGTTTTTTTTTAGTTCTATGTTCCAAGTTTTAATTTAAAGGATTCTTCCACGAGAATTTATCGAATATAATATTCCAATCTTTAGGAAAAGTGGCTTTTAAAATTAATGATTCACTAGAAAAAGGATGTATAAATTCTAATTGACCTGCATGTAAAAATAGGTTCTTACAATTAAAATTTTCCTCGAACATTATATTATGATTTTTATCTCCATATTTTGGGTCTCCAATTAATGGATGACTAATTTTATTTGCGTGCACTCTTAATTGATGCATTCTTCCTGTTTTGGGTAACAATTCAATTAAACTATAACGAGAGGAATCGTAGGGTTTTACAGGAATTTCTAAAGTAATATTCTCTAAGGTTTTTAAAAATGTTAAAGCCTCTTTGTGCACATTAGCATCCCTTCCTTTAACAGGAGAATCTATTTTTTTTGATTCAGGCGAAAATCCTCTAACAATACCAAAATAAGTTTTTTGTATCTCGTTGTTTGTAAACAATTCTTGAAACTTAGAAACATATTGTGTTTCTTTTGCTAATAAAATTATTCCAGACGTTTTTCTGTCTAATCGATGTATAGGAAAAACTTTAATTCCTTTTTCTTCTAAAATTAATTGTAGTAGAGAAGTTTCTTCTATAACATTTCTAGAATGATGTGCGTGATGCACCAACATATTATTTGGTTTATTTACACAAAGAAGATATGTGTCTTCAAAAATTATTTCTAAACTCATAATGTTAATTATTGTCAAAAACAGGAACTCCAGTTTTTATACTTTTTTTCTTATTGTATTGTTTTAAATAAATAATTAAAAGATAAGAAATTGCACCGCAAACAAAAAAGCCAACAAATAGAGGCAAAGCTTTTTTGTCTAAAAAACTACCAATTAAAGATGCAATTGGTACAGCCATCATTGTTGAAACAAAACCATTTACAGCAGCACCAACTCCTGCAATATGACCAATTGGTTCCATAGCCAAAGCTCTTGTATTACCAAATAGAAATCCTAAGGCAAAAAATTGAATCCAAAAGAAAATAATGAGAATATAAATACTTGGGTTTTGAGTTTGAGAAAATAACAAAATGTAAACCAAAGGATTAATTGTAAAAATAATGGTAAAAATTCTTACTAATTTTAACATTCCGAATTTAACAACTAAGGTTCCGTTAAAAAAAGTAGATAAACCAATACCCATAGCTAAACCAGCAAAAATAAATGGAAACTCTTCTTTTAAACCATATTGTTGTTCAAAAATATGCTGACTCGCACTTAAATAAACCATAAAAGAACCCGTTATAAATCCTGAAAAAACTGTAAAAATTACTGCATTTTTATGTTTTAAAAATTCTTTTGTTCCATCTATAAAAAGAGAAAGCTTTATTTTTTTCTTATCCTTTGGTTTTAAAGTTTCTGGTTGTCTACGCCAAAGCCATGTCATAATTAAAAGACCAAGAAACATTTGTCCGTAAAAAATTGCTTTCCACCCATATAAATCTAATAGTATTTTACCCAAAGCAGGTGCAACTACAGGAACTAATATAAAAATAGCGACTACAAAAGACATTATTTTTGCCATATAATTACCTTCAAAACGGTCTCTTACCATAGCAATACTAATGGTTCTTGGTGCAGAAATACCGATACCTTGTAAAATTCTACCAATAATCATTACCTCTAGACTAGGTGCAAAAACACAAATTAAACTAGCTATTACAAAAACAATAAAACCTAAATAAATAACAGGTTTTCTACCAAGGCTATCAGAAAGTGGTCCAGAAATTAATTGTCCACAACCTAATCCTAAGAAAATCATTGTAATTAATAATTGATTATTCTGTTGATCAACTACATTTAATGAAGCACTAATATCTTCTATAGCAGGTAATAAAGCATCAATTGCTAGTGCTACCAAAGACATTAAAGATGCCATGATAGCAATAAATTCAAGTTCTGATTTTTGTTTTATTTCCATGAAAACAAAAGTAGTTGTATTTAGTTTTTAATAAAACTTAAACTTGTTAAAAAATAAAAAGGTTGCATATATAGCAACCTTTTTTTTTATGTGTAAAAAGTATCTTTTATTCTGTACCAATTTGGTCTATTGCCGAATTATTACCAAAACCTTTAGGATTTTCTCCCCATTTATTTGTACCGTTTTCGCTATCTGTACATAAAAGTACTAGTAGCCAAATTTGTCCGATTAATGGAATCATAGAAATTAAAATATACCAACCACTTTTACTAACATCATGTAACCTTCTAACAGTTACCGACAAACTAGGAATAAAAATCGCTAAATAATACAATAATAATAGTACAAAAAGAGTATCAATATTTAAAAGAAAAATAGTTATCTGAAGTCCCCAAGTAATCAGTGCATTTATCAAAACAAACATCCAATATTCTTTTCTTCTAGCTCTTCCGCTAAAATCTGCGTAATGTTCTTTTAAAACTTTTAAATACCAATTCATTTTTTTTATTTTTAATTATGAGAGCAAATCTAATTTATATTTAAAAAAGTCCTCTAGATTTTAACTCTAAATATTTGTTGATTGTATCTCCTGATAAATTTTCTGGCTTTGTTAATACAGACTGAATTCCGTATTTTTTTAATTCTTTTACAATACTTTTCTTTTCAAACAGAAACTTTTCTGCAATAATACTATCATAAATACTTAAAATATCATCTTTTTTAGAAGTTGTTAATGCTTCTAACTCTGTATTTTCAAAGAAAATAATTAAAACCAAATGGTTTTTTGCTAAGGCTCTTAAATAGGGAAGTTGTCTATTTAATCCGTCCATAGTTTCAAAGTTTGTATATAAGATTAACAAACTTCTTTGTGTTATTTTTCTTTTAACAACAGTATACAAAGTACTAAAATCAGATTCTGAAAAATCTGTTTTTATATTGTATAAGGCTTCAGAAATTAAACTCATTTGAGAGTTTCTTTTTTCTGCAACAACTAAATCTTCTAGATTTTTAGAAAAAGATAGCATACCTGCTTTGTCATGTTTTCTAAGTACTACATTACTAATTGCTAATGTTGCATTTATAGCATAATCTAATAAACTTAAATTATTAAAATGCATTTGCATTGCGCGCCCTTTGTCTATTATCGAATAAACTGGTTGCGATTTTTCTTCTACATATTGATTGATCATTAACTGATTTCTCTTTGCAGTCGCTTTCCAGTTTAAAGAACGAATATCATCGCCAGAAACATATTCTTTAATTTGTTCAAATTCTAAGGAGTGGCCTATTCTTCTTATTTTTTTTGATCCATAAGAAATAGCGTCATTATTAAAAGCTCTAAAATCGAATTCTCTTAATTTTAAAAATGAAGGATAACATTTTATTTCTTTTTCTTTGCCTAAAATGTATTTTCTGGTTGCCAATTGTAAAGGAGAACTTACATATACATTTACATTACCAAATAAATAAGTTCCTCTTTCTGTTGGGTTTAAGTCGTAATAAATTGTTTTTTCTTCTTTGTTAGATAATTTTAAATTGAAGATAAAATCTCTTTTTTGAAATTGATATGGAAGCTCTTCGATAATGGATAAATGCGACTTAAAATTATAGAAACTCTTTAATTGCATAGAAATTTTGTTAACATCTCCGTTAGACAATCGTTCTGGTAAATAACGATTTACAGTAATTGCTTCTTTTGCTCTGTAAAGAATTAAGATATCAATTAAAACCAAAATACTTAACATAAAAAGTACCACTTTAGTAACTTCAAAAAATAGTGGAATAAAAAACCCAACTATAAAAAACAATGCAATTCCTCCTAAGTAATAGAAAAAACGATTGTTTAAAAATAAAGTGTTGTAAAAATGTTTCAATGTTATTTGCTTTTAACTTTTTGGCCTTTAGCTTTTATTGAAATACTAAAGGTAAAAGCATTTATTTTTTTATTATGAGATCTCTCAATCTTTCTTTATTTCCAGATGACAAATTTCCTTATCATTTTCGGAATAATAAGACTAAAATTTATCTAGGTATTTCTACTGCTTCTATAATTTGCTCTATAATTTGTTTGCTAGATAAACCTTCCATTTCTCTTTCTGGTGTTACAATAACTCTGTGTTGTAAAACCGGAATTGTAGCTTTTTTAATATCTTCTGGTGTTACAAAATCTCTACCATTAATTGCGGCAAATGCTTTAGAGGCGCCTAAAATTGCAATACTTGCTCTTGGTGAAGCGCCTAAATATAAAAAGGAATTAGAACGCGTATTCACTACAATATTTGCAATGTAAGTTAACAGGTTTTCTTCTATTTTAATTTGATTGACTAAGTTTCTGAATGCTACAATTTTATCACCACTAATTACCGTTTCTATTTTACTTGCCTTGGTGGTATTTTCTAAAGCCTGTTCTTTTAATAAAATCTGTAATTCTTCGGCAGCATTTGGGTATTCTACATTTATCTTAAATAAAAAACGATCCAATTGTGCTTCTGGCAATCTGTAAGTTCCTTCTTGTTCAATAGGATTTTGTGTAGCCAAAACTACAAAAGGCGCTTCTAGTTTAAAGGTTGTACCATCAATTGTAATTTGCTTTTCTTCCATCACCTCAAATAAAGCCGCTTGGGTTTTTGCTGGCGCTCTATTAATCTCGTCAATAAGAATCATATTCGAAAAAATAGGTCCTTTTTTAAATTCAAACTCAGTTGTTTTTACATTAAAAACAGAAGTTCCTAAAATATCCGAAGGCATTAAATCTGGTGTAAATTGTATTCTGCTAAAACCAACATCAATAGTTCTTGCCAACAATTTAGCTGTAATTGTTTTTGCAACTCCTGGTACACCTTCAATTAAAACATGACCATCAGAAAGTAGTGCAACAATTAGCAAATCCATCATGTCTTTTTGTCCTACAATTACTTTTTGTAGTTCTTTTTTTATCTGTAAAACACACTCTTGTAATTCCGATAAATCGAGTCTACTTTCAAACTCTAAATTGTTAGGTACTTGTTCATTATTTGGTGTTTCCATATCTTATCTATTTAAGAAATTTTTCAATCATTTTATGTAATACAATTAACTGTTCCTTAGAGCATTCTATCTTCTTATTTAAAGTGATAATTGTATTTACTAAATATTTAGTTTTTTGTATATCGTTACCAGATTTAGATGCCAATTTATCTATAAAATCATTATTTAAATTACTGGTGTTTAATAAATATTTTGTGCGTACCTTTTCTAGAAAATAGGCTATTTTTTTATCTACTAAATTTTTATGATCTTCTTCTTTTAAGTACAAGTTGGCAATGGTTTGTGTAAAAGCAACGGTACTATTTTTTAACGGTTCAATTACCGGGATTGGGCGTTGTTTTCTTCTTGCATTAAAAAGCAAGAACAATAATAAACCTATTAAAGAAACAAACAAAAACCATTTTAATGTTGGGTGTTCTAAAAAGAATTTAAAGATATTATTATCATCTTCTTTTTGGTTGACATATTTACTCGATTTTATCTGCGGATCCCAAAGAGTGCGCTTTTTGTTGGGTAAATAAGAAAGTGCATTTGCTGCATAAACTTCTTTACCATTTAATAAATTATAGTTTGTAAACGCAATAGGATGCAAGTTTAGGAAAAAAGCACCTTTACCATGATTTATTCTGATAAAATTCGGAACACTTTCTCCATCCACTTTTATGGTTCCTAAAACGGTTGTTGTATTTTCATCATATTCTAAAAAATAATTTCTTCTAAGGTTTCTATCAAAATTAAAAGATGACTTAGAAAACTGTGTATTTTTAAAAGATAATTCTCCTTTTAACTTTTTTAACCTAGAAATAGAAAAAACGTTGTCATCTAAATTATTTGTAGAAAAATGTAAAGCAGATTTTAAGGTGTCTTTAAATTGGTTGAAAGCTAAAAATACATTATTCCCTTTTGCTACAAAGTCTAAAAATTCTGGCACCACTTCTACAGGATATTTATAACCTGCATTTTTTATAGAAACGTAATTTTTAGTTTCTAGACTATCTATTACTGAATTTATCACTAGATAATCATAAATATTTTGCTTTAATAAAGTAACATGGCTTTTACCTAAAAGTTGAGAAGCTTCGTTATAAATGATGTAATTACCAAACGGACTTTTTTCTTTTTCTTTAAAATTTTCTTCCCAATCTGTTTTATTACAACCTACTAATATCAATAAGAGCAGGAGAGGAGCGTAGTTTTTTATCAACCTAAATACCATTATTTTAAAGATTTTTTAAAAGATTGATATTTGTTTTCGACCAACTTAAATTGGCTTTCATCTATAGAGAACTCTCCATACCAAACATAGGAATATACATAAGATAAATAAGAAAACTCTTTTCTAGTACTTGTATTTTCTATTTCTAAAAGATATTCTGAGTTGGTTTTATCTTTATGATAATCAATTAGTTTCTTATTAGACAAAGTTTTTAAAACGGATAAATAATAATAACGAATAGCCAACCTGTATTCTTTATTATAGATGGCTTTTTGTAATAAAACGTCAATATCTGTTTCATTAATGTCTTCATCTTCGTAAATTAATTTTTTAGCAACCTTCTTTTTAGAACGTTTAAAGTTCCAGAAATTAACTTCGGAACCTAAAATGGTTTTTACAATGATAAAAATGAAAAAGGCACCCAATAAATATGGAAATATATTTGTAATAAAAAACAGAAAAGCAGCTATAAATGCTTGTCCGAAAAAAGAATCACTTTGTGTTTCTTCTTCTGGTTCATCTTCCTCTTCGGTATAAATAAAATCTTTGTCGTTGTATTTTTCATTTAAATCCTCTTTAAAAGTTCTTTGATGAATAAAATCTATATTTTTAGTTGTAATCTCTTCTTTAACTACAAGGGAATCTTTTTGTAAATCAGCACCAAAACAAAATGTAGCTGAGCAAATACATAGAATATATAAAAGCTTTTTCATTAACGTAAATTGTGTTTATTAGCTACCTTAAAAGGAAGAATTAAATAATAATAACTAATAGTAACTAAGCTAAACCCAATAATTGTAAAACTTAAAAATGTAGGCATTATATTGGCATATCTTGTAATATATCCTTCTAAAAATGCCGCTAAAATAGTAAACGGAATGGTGCTAATAAAAATATAAAATGCAGATTTTACACCCCTTTTAAATGAGGTTAATCTTTTATAAGCTCCAGGAAATAAAATACTTGCACCAATAATATAACCTGCAGCTGCTTCTATAATCATCCCGAAAATCTCATAGGTTCCGTGAATCCAAATACCTTTTATGCTATCGAAAAAACTATTATTCTGATAGAAAAATGCCTGAAAAACAGCTACCATAATGGCATTATACACCACGTAAACACCTGTACCTAAGCCAAAAAATAATCCAGAAAGAAACATATTAAGTCCCACACGTTGGTTATTATCGTAAATACCTATAAAAGTTCCCCAATTGCTACCGCCTTTGTAAACTGCCATGGCATCTCCACTTTCTATGTTTTCTAAGGTATTGTTTACATAACTGTCTCCTAAAACTTGTCTTGCAAAAGAATCATCATTAAATGTGGATAATAAACCAATTAAAAAGAAAGCAAAAAAGACAATAAATGATAAATAAATAAATTTTCTGTATTGATAGGAGAGTAATGGCACTTTATCAAAAAAGAAATATAACAATACATTTTTTCTGCTTCTTTTTGTATGATAAACCTTGTCGAAGCTTGATTTTGCTAGCTTATTTAGATACTGCGTAACTTTACTTTTTGGGTAATATGTTTGCGCATATACCAAATCATTCATGATTTTTATATGCAAGTTGGCCGTATCATCTGGAGATTTTTTTTCTTTATTTGAAATAACTTGTTCAAATTCGAGCCATTTTTCTTTATTTTGCTTTATAAAAGCGACTTCTCTCATTAAGAGCGAATTTACATATTGAATGAAAAGACTCCAAATAAAAACAGCACAAAATGTAAATATCCATTTTTCCCTAGCAAACGTTGGGCAACGGTTATTTGCTTTTGTTATAGACAATATTATTAAGTTTACTTATATCTATTTTGCCATCTCTTTTTTTAGCTTAGAACTCTTTGATACTGCCATAAATGGAGATAGTTGGTCTGTAAAAGCTTATGATGTTTTACTCTTTTTACCCGTAACATTTTACTCTCTATACACAGAATTATTGTTAGATGGGCAAACACTTGGTAAGAAGTTATTACATTTAAAAGTAATTAATATTGAGGGGTTTAAACCCTCTGCAACAGATTTTGTAATCCGTTGGTTTTTAAGAATTATCGATTTTAATTTATTTACATTGTTGTTTATTTATGTTTCATCTTTAGGGTTAGATAGTGAAGTAGCTTTATTGATTATGTTATTTGCGATTGGTAAAATGATTGGTTTCTTTTTGATTTTATTTACTAATAAGCAGCAACGATTTGGAGATATTATTGCAAATACTGTTGTTATTTATTTAAAAGATGACGTAAAATTTTCTGATACTATTTTAGAAAACATTTCTACTAAATATGTACCAACTTATCCGAATGTGATAAAATTATCTGATAATGATGCCAGAATAATAAAAAATACTTTTTTATCTGCTAAAAAGTTTAACGATCATAACACCTTGATTAAACTGCGTAATAAAATTTTAGAGGTTACTAAAATTACTTCTGTGCATAAGAGTGATACTGAGTTTATAGATACCGTTTTAAAAGATTATAATTATTATACACAAAACATGTAGAGTATGTGATTTAAAATATTCTATTTAACATAATATAAATTATAGTGCATTCGCATAATAGTTGTTGTATAGCCGCTTTTCAGGCGATTTACTCATGATTTGACTTTAACTTCTATTAGCTCAACAATATCGCCACGTTTTACCAAAATATCAACACGGATAAAGCAATTATTAAACAAAAATGCTGGTTCATAAATAGTAACATTGTCTTGTTTTAATAATTCATTTGTTTTCTCAACAGCCAAATCATAATCCCAAGGATTTCCTTCAACAAGTATTCCTCCTTCATATTCTAATCTTGCCAATTCTTCAACTTGAAAACCACCTTGTGCCAATGCTTCTAGGAAATCATCTTCTTTTTTTTGATTAGCATATTCCTTATTATTAGAATAGTAAAGTTTGGTTGGACATTCAAGACCTAATTTAAACCTTGATTTTTATAAATATCTTTTCATTAATATTAATAAAAAAAGTTAGTCCCAGAAAAAACTAACTTTGTGATTGTCTTTTTACGGACATAATAGAACGCTTGTGTGTGGCAATCGAAATTGCAAATTTTATCTGGTGCGTCCTTTTTATTATTAAGAATATGGTTCTAATGAGCTTTTGGCATTCATTTCTTCTAATAAATTAAAATTATCCCATTTTGTAAACCAATACTTTTGCTTTACGACAAATTTAATAAATTCTAATTTTTCTGTTTTAACACTAAAAAGTGTCAATACTTGTCGTTTAAATTTAAAATCTTCTTCATTTAGATATGGACAAGATATTAAATCAAAAAATAAAAGTACCAATTCTGAATGTTTAGTTCGCTTATTTTCTTCAATACCTGTTATTTTTATAATTATTGCTTTTTTTACGGCTTCCTTTAACAAAGAATATTGTTTAATATCCTTAAAATAAAAAAGTAAAACAGTTATTACAAAATAGTTTATCTTATTTTTAAATTCATAATCTAAACTATCATCATCTTTTTTAATAATATTCAGGTTCAAATATTTAACAAGTTGATTTCTTGTTAGTCTATATTCTTTACCTAATTCTTTTAATACAATCAATAAGTATAGTGTCTCAATTTGTAAATGTTCATCAATTTTACTTTTATCAAGTATCAAAATTACTTCATCCAATATTTTTTTAAATACAACCTCTTGATTCAGCTTATTAAATTGATTTTTCAAGGCATATGTCTTACCATCTTTTGGTTCATCAAACTGAAATTTATATCTCTTCCTGAAAGATTTAATAATAAAGGATAGGATACTAACTAGTTTAATAGTAGAATTAACTTTTGGAGAAACTCCATAAAGGAAAAAGACGAAATCAAGCATTTCAACAATATAGTTTGTGAAATTTGCTTCTTGTTTAATTAATTTCTTTTCTTCCTCTTTAGTAAGTAATCCTTTAAACTTATCTTTATCTAGTCTTTTTTTATGCTCTTCATACTTTTTGACATTTCGTAATAAACTACTCTTGAATATTGCTAAAGTATAGTTCATAATATCTTTATAAGCAACATTTGAAACTACTACAATTGTTTTAAATTCTGTAATTAGTTTATTTGAATCACATCTAATATCGACATCACTAACCTTTATTTTTTTTCTAGGAATATAGTCTTCATCACTTTTCTTTTCTTCAGGAATTTCTTTGTCTTCCTTTTCGTTTTCTTTGATAATTTTAAATTTAATCCCTTCCTTTAAAAGATTAATAACTTTGTTTTTAGCTATAGTTATTTCAGTAATTAATGGTTTTTCATAAAGTATCGTTTTTGAATTGTTTAATGATAATTTATAATCTTTTAAAGTGATTTTATAATTATCTAAAATTTCATTTCTTGTTTTTTCTTTGTTGTAGAAAACAAAAAAATCATCAACATATCGATATATTTCATAATCTACTTTATGATAAATACCTTTATTACGTAAAATCTGTTCAATTTTCTTATCTATACTTTGTAAAATAAGTTCAGCAAAAATTCTTGAAAATTCAGGACCAATAATTATCCCATTAGTTTCTCCATAATTTGTATTCTGCATAAATTTATCAAACTGACCTGCAAAAGTTTTACCATCGTTATTTTCCTTCACAAACTCTTTATCTGTCAAAGCCCAAGAAAGTGAATGAGTATATATACTATCGAAGCATTTTGCTATATCAAACTTTATCATTTTATCGTACTTTTTTTCAGCACGATGGTAAGCATAATGTTCGTAAAACTTATAAATATTTGAAAACCTCTTGTAAGTGAAAAACGTTTTTAAACTTTTATATTCTTTTCCGCTTTCCTCGATAAAATCATCTTCATCTCCTCTATTCTGAACATATGTATTATCGTTTGAAAAAACAAATTTTGCTATATTATCAGGTTTTCTTATTGAATATGGACTTTCCTTTGAATAGTAAAGGATTAATTCCTTGTAGCGTTCATAGAATGATACTAGCTCAATTTGACTTTTAGGATGTGGAATTGCTAAATCTCTAAAATCTTTTTCTTTATGTGTTATTTTATAGTTGAAAGCAATTTTCCTAAATTCTTTCTTTTTGGAATTTAGCTTACGAGTATTTTTTTCAGTATTCCCATTAGCGTCGAATAGAATCTTAAATACTTTTTGTAAACTATTTTCATCTTTACAATCAACCCAGCTAAAAGAATTGTTTTCAAAATCAAATTTCACTTTAAACTTCACCAAAAACTCATAAAAATGCCTATTAGATAATATAATTGGTGTTTCATAAGGAAGAACATCGCTCAAAATAGCTCTTTCTATTGAATATTTGATAGGTAATTTTAATTTGCTTTTTCTCATATTATTTCCAAATTGAAATTACTCGTTCAAAATTATTATCAAGCTTCTTTAATTCTTTTAATCCAAATGGCCTCAAATCGGCAATGTTCTTCCGTTTTGAATTAATATTGAAAAAAGATTTATTTATAAAGCCATCTTTAAAGCTATAAGTCTTTAGTTTGTTATTTAATTTAGAATATGTGGCGATAGGTAATTTTTCATCAACTATTCTTATTAATTCATTGTCAAGAAAATCCAAATCCAAACAATCATTTTCAATTAAACTATTGGAATAATATATCCCAACTAATCCTTTTTTTGGTTTATGCAAACGAGTGTTTTTAGTTAAATAATTGATTCTGTGTATCAATAATTTAGAAGCTTCATTTTGTGAAAATTCTTTTTGAAATAGATACGTGTCTATAGTTTTTTCAATCCGACTAACATACTTATTCTTTTTATTTTGAGAGAGTGAAGTTTCAATATATTTTTTATTTTCAATTTTAAAAATATAACCCAAGAACACTACCTCGAATAAATCATTCTTCCTTGTGTCAATCATTTTTGTCTTATCTGTTCTCTCATTTAAAGCCAACCCGTATTGTTCAACAATCTTTCTCACTTGCACTAAATAATCTGCTTCAGAAATTTCCCAATTAGGTACATAAACAATTACAATGTCATCTACATATCTTGCATAATAATTAACATTATTTATTCTTTTAATTTTATTATCGACTTCTCGCATAAATAGCTCTGCTAAATATGCACTTATACCTGCACCTCTTGGTATACCTCTTCTCTCTTCTTTTGGCAAACCCAATTGGTCAGTAATTTCATTATAACTGTAAAGCAGACTGTTTATTAAGGTTTTAGATTTCGGGCTTAACAATTGATTATTGTTTATCATACTTAACAATTTCTCTTGTAGAACACTTTCGTAAAAGCCTCTTATATCTGTTCTTAATAAGATTTTTGGGTAATCATCTTTTAACAAACTTTGCAGTTGTTTAGAAATTAAATAGCGATTCCCTTGTTTTACTTTAAAAGTTCGATTTATATTAAACTGTAATTGTTTCATAGCAAAATATGAAGATGCATCTTTCCCTATCGGATAAACATACTTCCCACTTGCTTCGTGTAAAAATTTAGAAAACACAAACTTAAACCCTTTACTATTTACATTTTCGACATATTCTTGTAAACTAATTTCTAATTCATTTTTTTTACTCTCTTCTATATCTAGCTTTTCTTCATAGAGCTTTAAAAGATGTTCGTCGTCTTTTTCTTTATCTCCTGTACTTTTATATACTTTAATAATATTTCTTTGCTTCTTTAATTCATTGGAAAGGGCGTGGAATTTATCAGAATAATATTCTTTTTCAAAGTTTCCTTTGCGGTTTTCTATTTCAAATATTTTATTAAAATTTTCTAACGAGAATGATTGATCGAGCATATAAGTTTTTAATATCTTTTAGTTTATATAAAAAGGATTTGTTATAACAAGAAAAATCCAGTTAGAAATTTGTTAATTAACAATACAAAGGGAGAGCTTAAATATAGTGAAATTTGTAGGAATAGTTCTGAGGGAAATCCGTAAAATAATAAAAGTTTTTAACACAAATTTCCATTCCACACACATTATGCTTACCTCCTAAGTAGTCGCATAAAAAGTGTTCCATTAACATTGCAAAAGAAACTTTTTGAAGAAACTGTAGTAAGAACTTTCGCTTTTAACCAAAGCTCAAGTTACATAACGCAGAACATTATAGTACATTTTTAATTAAGATTATTCCGTGGATGATTCTCGGTGTTTATGGAGGAGTTTAATCATTAATTATCAAACGATTATTCATGTTAAATAATTCAGTCATTTTTATTTAACATAATAAATTAATATGAATCATTAATAAATAAAGCTTACTTGCTATTTTTATAAAAATAATGTCATTAAGAAATAATATTGCTTTTAAAAATCAAATGATAAAAAAGCTAAAGAAGGCGTAGGAAAATATGTAACTTGTGGGGAGAGCAGGATTCGAACCTGCGAAGACGTAGTCAACGGAGTTACAGTCCGTCCTCGTTGGCCGCTTGAGTATCTCCCCTCTAATTTACTATTTCAATGAACATAAAAATTACAATCGTAATTCATGTTTTTTAGGCATGTTTTCTAAAGGTTTGCGAATATATAAAATTATGATAAACCACCTAAAAAATATTGTATATTTTTTTTAACATCTATTATTAGAGACTGTAAAACTTAAAAGAAATACAATTCTAATATTTTATACAATAAGTACTTACATCAAAATGATTGATCTTTTATATTAATATCTTTTTTTTTTATGAATAGCATCAAAATCTTATTGATTTAAGTTAAACTTAAAAAACACTTATTTCTAAATTTGAGTATTTATTTAATCTAGCTTATTTGTTGTTTATAATAATAAGCTATAAAACATATAATTATGAAAGAAAATAATAAGAATTTCAAACCTGAAGAAACACTTAAAAAGAGTAAAAACGAACCAAAAAGTGCCAAAGAAAATTTAGATATTCCTGGAGCTAGAAATGCAAGGCCTTTAACCAATGACAGAGATTTAGATCAAATAAAACATGATAAAAAATCAGAAAAAGAACCTATAGAAAATATTGAATTAGATACCGATTACGGAAAAGAAAAATAAATCTATTTCTTTTTGTTTTTTTGCTTTTTCCATAAAAAATAAAGTATAATAACAACAACAGGTAGCACCATAAAAACAATCACTTCAAATGGATCTGAAGTATCTAATGGTTTATTATCATCAGGGTTAGGTGTTCCCATAGGTAGTTGTAAAAAAGGCAATTTGTATAATATATTCATTCTTATAATTTAAGATTAATAATTATGTTTTAGACTAAGTTAACATATATTTGTTAGAAAGAAAAGTGTTTTGAATTTAAAAGAATAATTATTTTAAACCATATAAACAATTGTAAGTCTTAATAGCGTAAATTAATTTTGTATGAATTTTAAATATTTAAAAGCCTACTCTCTACTTATAATGGCTTTCGGTTTTATTTATTGTAGCGAAACTGAAGAATTACCAACAGAGACTAATGAAACTTTTGAAGTGCCTACTGTGTATTCTAAAATTTATGGAGCAACAAGTATAACCAATGATGGTACTTATATCACTATTAAAACCAATGGTACACCCGATCATAAAAGTGTGTATTACCAACAAACAAATGAGTTGTACGAAGAATTTAGTGGAATTACTTTTGAAGGTTATACTTTTGTAAAAAATCCTAACAACATTATTTCATTTGATTATACATTTAAAATTCCTTTAAACCCACAAGTCGCAACTAATCATGCTGCTACTCCATTGGGAGCTATTGGTGTTTCTTTAAATGGTGTTCCTCTATATAATCAATATGCGGGGCCAAATCAACCACTTACAGATGAATTTAAAAGTTTTGATCAATACTGGGGACATCCAACTGGAAATGGTAATTTTCATTATCATATAGAACCACTTTATTTAACAACCGTAACTGCAAGTAAGTCTGCCCTTCTTGGTTTTTTATTAGATGGTTTTCCTGTTTATGGTCCTGAAGAAAATGGTGAAGATGTTACGGGGTTAGATGCTTATCATGGGCATACACATGTTACAGAAGACTATCCAGATGGAATTTATCATTATCATATTACCAATACAGATCCTTATATAAATGGAAATGGTTATTATGGAACACCGGGAACTGTAACTCAATAATGAAACCTTTTTTTTTAATTTTATTGTTTGCTTCTTTATTTTCTTGTCAAAAAGAAAAGCTTGCAACACCTGTTTTAAAAAATCAAGTACCCAGTTTTTTTGTTTTAAAATCGAAAACAAATGCTAAAAACAATTTACTTTATGTTGCAGATAAAATCTATTCTGGCTTTGTGTATCAACTAAATTCAGTTACCGCAGATACACTTTTAATATCAGGTTATTACAACGGATTAAAAGAAGGAGTTTCAAAAAAATGGTATGCTAATAATCAACTAATGGAAACTCGTTACTATTCTTCGGGACAAAAAAACGGTAAGCAAGTTGCGTTCTGGGAAAATGGCAGTAAGAGATTTGATTATACGGCAAAAAAAGATGCTTATGAAGGTGAATTTAAAGAATGGAATATGAATGGAAAATTGATTCATTTGGCACATTATAGAAACGGACAAGAAGAAGGTGCTCAAAAATTATGGTATGATAATGGTAAAATTAGAGCAAATTACGTTATTATAGATGGTAAAAGGTATGGCTTATTAGGAACTAAAAATTGTGTAAATGTATCGGATCGTATTTTTACTGATAAGTAGTGGTTTATTAATTGGTTGTAATGTAAAAAGTAATCAGGGTAATTTAAAGAAAAACACTATTGCGTTACCTTATTATAACGACCCAACCTTTACACCTCTTTTTATAAAAGATACTTCTAAAGTTAAAGAAGAAATTACACATACAATAGCTGATTTTGAGTTTTTAAATCAGGATAGTGTTCTTGTAAATCAAGACATTATTAAAAATAAAATACACATTGCTAGTTTTATTTTTACTACTTGTGGTAGTATTTGCCCTATTATGACAGATCATTTAAAGATTGTAAACGATCGTTTGCAAAATGATAAAGATCTTGTTTTTTTATCATTTTCTGTTACTCCTTGGATAGATACCCCTAATGTTTTAAACACTTACAAGAAAAATCGCGGTATTAACAATAACAATTGGCAGTTTTTAACAGGATCTAAAAGTGGTATTTATACATTGGCAAGACAGTCTTATTATGCCGAAGAAGATATTGGTTTTAGTAAAGATAGTACCGAGTTTCTACATACAGAACACCTAATTTTAGTTGATAAAACTAAAAGAATTAGAGGTATTTATAATGGTACAGTAGCTTTAGATATGGAGGCTCTTGTAAATGATATACGTACTTTACAAGGTGAAAAGTAATTTTAAGTATTATACAATTTGTAGTTATACTATTATTTGGGTGCATTTGTAATTTAATATTTTAAGTACATAAAAAAAGGCATTACTACTTTATAAAAAGTAATAATGCCATAAATTATTGAAAACTGTTACTATATGTAATTAGTCGGTAGCTTCTTGTTTTAGTTTTTGTAATTGTTTTACTAACTCTTTATATCTGTTTTCTGCTTCTTGTCCAGGTTTTTGATCTGCATTACTAATCATATTTAATAAGTAAGATACTTGTGCAACAAACATTTGTTGAGGATAAATTACTTTATCATTCTTTAATAATTTTAAAACTTTTTTAGCTTTGTCAGACTTTTCTTTTTCTAATTTTGCTTGTAGTTTATTTGCTTCCGATAATAAATCGGTTACTTTTTGTTGAAAAGCAATTTGATTTACCAAATCTGTTTTTGTAAGTCCGTTTGCTTCAACTCTCGGATCCATTTTAATTTCAAAATCATGTTCAAAAGTTTGTTCATCAACCTTTAATTTTACTGTATACATTCCTGGTGCAACTAAAGGGCCTCTTTTAAAACTTCTTCTTTTGTTGCTAGACCAAGCACCTTTTTGACGCAAATCCCAATTAAAACGATTAATGCCTGCTTTGGTTTCTAGTTTTGTATCTACATACCTAAATACCTGACTTAAATTCATATCTTCTACCTCCTCTACTTTAGGAATTAGTTTTTTATCACTAATAATACTTGTTACAATATTTTTATTAGCATCTAAAATTTCTAATTCGATAGGTGCTTTGTTATCTTTTGGTAAATAATAATCGATGATAACACTTGTTCTTGGATATTGTGCTACACCTTTAGTTCTACCTACTTTAGGATAACGATAACGAATTGTATTATCTGGTTTAAATAAAACAGGTGTATCATTTAGTTCGTTTATTTTAAGATCTCTTAGCGCTGTAATGTTATCTAAAATCCAAAAAGAACGTCCCATAGTACTTAACACCAAATCTCCTCTAAATATTTTAATATCAGTAATTGGTGTTACCGGTAAATTTTGCTGAAAAGATTCCCAATTTTTACCGTCATCAAAAGATACAAACATTCCGTATTCAGTACCCGCATATAATAAACCTTCTCTAATAGGGTCTTCTCTTAACACTCTTGTATAATAATCATCCGGAATTCCGTTTGTTTCCGTAGAAATCAATTCCCAAGATTCACCATAATTTAAAGTTTTGTAGATATAAGGTTTTGCATCACCCAATAAATGTCTTTCTACAACAATATAAGCTTTTGCAGGATTATACTGTGAAGGTTCTACAGATTCTACTCGTCCACCTTTTGGCATTTTTTTAGGCGTTACATTTTTCCAAGTTTTTCCTCCATCTTTAGTAACAGAAATTACACCGTCATTAGAACCTGTCCAGATTAAACCTTCTTTTAATTTAGATTCTCTAATAGAATATAAAGTACTATAATATTCTTCTCCTGTGATATCTCTTGTAATCGGACCTCCAGAAATTACTTGTTTGTCTTCTTCAAAAGCCGTTAAATCAGGCGAGATGGTTTCCCAAATTTCTCCATCAGTCATTGTTTTGTGTAAATATTGAGATCCATGATATACTACATCAGGATTATGTGGAGAAACATGTATAGGAGCCACACGCTGAAAACGGTATTTTAAATCTTTAGGATTGTGTCCGTAAATATTTGATGCACCAACATAGTAACTTTTTTCTGTACCAGTTGTTTTATCAAACACAAAAAATCGACCTTTACAATTGGCATATACAATGTTTGAATTTCCTGGTTTAGGTACTGCTGGTCCGGTTTCGCAACCTCCTGTATTCATAATCCATCCTACTCCAGGATACTGAATGGCACTCGGTGGAAAACTAGGTACAGAAATAGTGCTACTATTGTCTTGTTGACCTGCGTACAACCAATAAGGATATTGATCGTCTACCTCTACTTGATATAATTCTGCCGTAGGTTGATTAAATTGCGTAGACCACGTTTTACCACCATTATGAGATATGTTTGCCCCACCATCATTGGCTTGTATTAATAAATTTGGGTCGTTTGGGTTTAACCATATATCATGATTATCTCCATGAGGGACACTCATTTTTTCCCAATTTTTTCCGCCATCTGTTGATTTTAATAAGGGATTGGCATTAGAAAACACAATGTCTGGATTGGTAGGATCTAATTCGATATTGATATAATAGAAAGGTCTGTTGACCAAACCACTATTGTTAGATACGTGTTTAAAAGACTTTCCTTGATCTACCGATTTATATAAACCGCCTTCTTTACCCGGTGCTTCGATAACAGCATACAAAATACTTGAATCTACAGGCGAAACCGCTAAATCTATTTTACCGATCAAACCTTTCGGCAATCCGTTTTCTAGTTTTACCCAATCTTTCCCTCCGTTAATGGATTTGTAGATTCCGCCTTCCTTATTTTCTCCACCCGAAATGATGGTCCAAGGTTTGCGTTCTGCTTTCCAAGCAGCAGCATATACAATCTCTGGATTGCTGGGTAGTATTTCTAAATCAGAAAAACCTACTTTATCAGAAATAAACAAAACCTTTTCCCAGTGCTTACCTCCGTCTGTGGTTTTAAAAATACCTCTTTGGCTGTTGGCTTTAAAGGCATTACCAATAGCAGCGACCCATACAATGTTATGATTGGTAGGGTCTATTTCTACTGCCCCAATTTGGCCCGCATCTTTTAAGCCGATGTCTTCCCAAGTTTTACCCGCATCAATCGATTTGTACACGCCTTTACCCGCAATAACATTGCTTCTTAATCCGTCTGACCCCGTACCCACATAAATTATGTTGGCATCGTTTACGGCTACTTCTATAGCACCAATAGAAGGTGAATCAAAATACCCATCGGATACGTTGTGCCAAGACACCCCATAATCTTCTGTTTTCCAAACTCCACCACCAGAAGCACCTAAATAAAAAGTACCTGCTATTTGTGGAGTTCCTGTTACTGTCGTTACTCTTCCTCCTCTTTCTGGCCCTACCGTTCTGTATTGAAAAGCATCAAAATCTTGAGCTTTACTGCCCAATGCCATCATTACAAAAAGAAGACTAATTTTTATCGTTTTAAATTTCATACTATCTGTTATTTGTCTTCTTTAATTAACTCATATCCTTGATTGATTCCTTTTTCTATAGCGGGTACACCACGTTCCATCCACATCGGTTTTTGTGCACCTTTTAAATAATAATCAAAAAATTGTGCCATACGGATGTTAAAATCAACTCTGTTTTGCATTTTTAATGGCCAATGTGGTTCTCCGTTATAATTTAGTAACCAAGAAGGTTTACCTAAACGACGTAAACTCATAAAAAATTCTATTCCCTGATACCATGGCACATGTCCGTCTGCATCATTGTGCATGATTAATAAAGGCGTATTAATTTTATCAATATTAAAAATAGGTGAGTTTTCGATATAACGTTGCGGATATTCCCAAGGCGTACCTCCTAATCTACTTTGTGTATGTTCGTATTGAAATTGTCTGCTTAAACCTGTCCACCAACGAATACCACCGTAAGCACTAATCATATTAGGAACCGGAGCACCAGATTCTGCCGCTTTAAAAATATTGGTTTTGGTTACTAAATACGCTATTTGGTAACCACCCCAACTATGCCCTTGCACACCAATATTGTCTTTATCTACAAATCCTTTGGCAATTTGTGCGGTAATACCAGGTAGTACACAATTTAAGGCACTTTCTCCAGGATAACCATCTCTATAAGAAATATCTGGATTAAAAATTAAATAACCACGACTCGCATAAAAAGGATAGTTAATTGTAGACCTACCGTAAGAAGGCGCTTTATATTTGTATACCCCATCAGAATTTCTTTCATAGAAATTCACAATCATTGGGTATTTTTTGTTAGGATCAAAATCTTCTGGTTTAATTAACATTCCTTTTAGTGGTTTTCCATCTAAAGACGTCCATTCTACCATTTCTACTGTTCCCCAATTGTATTCTTTTTGCTGCGAATTTGCATCTGTAATTTGTTTAGGAGATTTTAAGCTTGTATTTGTTATCCAGTAATTTGGAAAATCAGTAAAGTTTTCTTGTGTATACAACAACCTCTTTTTACGATCTTGTTGTGCCATTTTAAAGCCACCATAAGTATGACCACTTTCTACCAATTGTGTTACTTTATTTTGCTTTGGATTATATGTTGCAATTCCGCCAAATTTAGTCTCCTCATTAAAAGTTCTTAAAAACCAATTGTTTGTATTTGAGATTGATTTTTCTTCATCATCTAATTTTACATAACGATAGTTCGTATTCTTATCTCTACCGTTTGTCAATTTTTTAGACGCACCAGAATCAGGATCAAAAGCCCAAATATCATAACGGTCGTAAATTAATAATTTGTCATCATTTTCTGTCCACCCCATTGCTCTGTAACTTCTAGGATCATCCGGATAATCATGTAACTCATTATAGAACTGTTTTCCTTTTGTTAAATCTTTATATTTTAATGTTTTAAGATTATAAGTAAACCAAGTTGAATCTTTTCTAGAATATCCGTACAAATAGTTCCCTTTTGGGCTTATTCCATTTGCTCCATACACCTTTTTACCTAACATTGTTTTTTCTCCCGTAGATAAATCAACTCGCATTACATCCATTGCAGTTTGACCTGTCCATTGGCTTTCTAATTTATAAGGAGTATCATTAGCAATTACCGCATAATTAGAATTTCCTTCTTCTGCATAACGTACTACATCAAACTCAGGATTTGCAATTTGTACCATTTTATTTGTGGTAAAATCATATAAAGACAAAAATGCTTTTTTCTGATCTCTTTTTACTTGCATTTCTTGCACTGTATACAACCTTGGCTCATTATAAGTCCAAACTTCTACGTTCACAATTTCGTCCTCTATTAAGGTAGTATCTTTAACAATTGGAGGTTTTCTTAAACCAAAAAACAAACGTTCTTCATTTTTAGAAAACTGTAATTTTTGATCAGGTGACACTAATAATTTTGCTGAATTACTTTCTGAAACCACCAGTTCTTTTGCTTTGGTTTCTCCTTTTTGCCAACCTAATAAAATTGGTTTTTTAATCAAACTTTTGGTAGAATCTGCATCTACCACAAAACCGATGCGATTACCAGAATCAGAGATACCCATTTGTGGGTATTGGGTTTTGGCATGACTCTCAAAAATCAATTTAGAAGCGCCGTCTTTTACATTGTATTGGTATACACCGCTTTTAATTTTGTTTTTAATACCTGTAGTTGCGTAGGTAATTACTTTACCTTCTTTAGAAATGGCGTGTTTGGTTACAAATTTTAAAGTATCTTCTATGCCACTTTCTAGCTGACGTATGACCAAATGATATCCGTTTTTACTCGAAACCTTTTTTGCTTTTGTTTTTTTCTTTTTAGTACTCGTTTTAGGCTTTTCTTTTTTGCCTTTTTTTGGTGTTTCTTCTTCTAATTGATACGCTACAATTCCAGACCATTTTTCTGGAATGCTATAAGATTTTACATTAGCAATTTTCTTTACTTTTTCTTTACTGATATTAAAAATAACTAAAGTGTCTTTCGGGAAATCTTTCTTTTTAATCTTTTTACGTTTTAATTCTGTAATGCTATCTTTCCATGCATTTACAGAAAAAAGAACAAACTTAGAATCGAAAGTAAACTTGCCTCCCTTAGTTCTGTTATGAGACATTATTTGATTTCCTTTTGTACTTTTTAGATGTAAGGTTTCATCTTTTTCAGCTTTGTTTAATCCGTATAAAACATAATCCCCAGAATTGGATATGCTTACATTTTTAATTTGATTCCATAATGCCTTATCATTATGTTCCATTATTTTCTTTTGTGCATGTATAGAAACTGCTACAAAAAATAATAAAATTGTTGACAAAATTCTCATAAACTATATTATTTTGATTTGAGTTTGAAGTTAATTGAATATTTATTTTACTGGTAAAAAATCTTAGCTGTAATGATACTAATGTTCATTTAAAATAAACATTGTTTCAAAAAAGAAAGATTTTTTTAGTAATCGATTATCAATATTGGTGAAAGTACTTTTTACTATATTTTTACCTTATGGAATTGTAGGTTTCTAGTAAAATTAAGTGGAAATAATTGAAGTAAAGTTGTTTGCATAAGTTGGTAGTTTTGAATAAATTAATTACCACCAATTTAAGTAGTTTTTAACTAATTAGTACTGTTAATTAAGGTTATACTGTTAATTTTAACGCTTTTTAAAGAATACTTTAACATAAAAATCTCCCAATAAAAAATATAAATTTTATTGGGAGATTTTTCATCCCTATTATTTAATAGGGAATGCTTCTAAAATATAGTTTTTAGGCATGTTAATATTAGTTTGGCAAGTTTTATACCCAAATCCATTACATGATTTACATTGTTCTGTATTAGATCTATAAGTTGGTCTACTTCCAGATCCACCGCAACTAAGACAAGTAACTTTACCTGTAGTATTACAAGTATGGCAATAAATATATTCGATATAAGAATGTTCTAATTCCGTACAATGTTGAGAACTATCTATATTTACTTTTCTCCAAATTGTAAAATAGAGATAATAAAAAGAGTCGTAATCTTTATCTGATGGATTTGTTTTAAATTAATACGCTTAACTCTTTAATTAATAAGAGTCTAAGATATAAATATACATTTTAAAATGTAAAAATAAACACATTAAAATATTATTTATCAAGTACTTATATTTGTGTTACCTTTTAAAAAGTATTATTCTAATTGCTTTCTAATGTAGTCTACATCTAAATTTTGCAGTAATACTAATAAATTAGGATACATCTTTTGATGATAACCAAAAGGTCTATATTTAAATTCTGCTATAGCATCTTCTTTAGACCAATTTTCTATTACAATTCTGTAAGCCGCAATAACTGTTCCTGTTCTGTCTGATCCATGCCAACAATGTACTAAAACAGGTTGTTTTGCTTCTTTAATAATTTTTAAAGATTGAATGATTGTTTTTTCATCCATCTTTTTAGTTTTTGTAGAAATATATTCTAATTTTAAATCGGTTCCTTTGGCTTTTTTATTATCATTTCTTAACCTTCTTAAATTTAAGATGGTTTTTATGCCCATAGATTCTAATTCTTTAAAACCTTTTTTGCTAGGTTGCTCTGCTCTATATAAAACATCGTTCATTTTATATAAATTTTTAAAATATTTAGAGGGTACTTTTTCGTAATCAGTACCTTGTGCATTTGTTACTTGTATCATTGAAAAGCAGAATACAATAAATAAGCTATAAATTTTCATTTGTTTGTTTTTCTCTAAAAGACTCAAAAATGATACTAAACACTTTAAATTAAAGCTAATAATTTGTTAAAGTAATTTTCACTTTAAACTTGTGTAAAAATTATACCAAAATAGTAGTTCCTTTAGATGATTTAGTAGCATCTTCTTCATCAAAATAAAAATCAATACGACCTAAATTTACACCATAAGCTCCAACTTGATTTACCAACGTATTTTTTCCTTCACTGTTTTTTACAATTGTTGGTTTTGGTAAAAATGTATGTGTATGTCCACCAATAATTAAATCGATATCTTTTGTCGCTTTTGCTAAATTTAAATCAGATATTTTATCTGGATTATTTTTATAATAATATCCTAAATGCGATAGGCAGATAATTAAATCGCATTTTTCTATATTTTTTAATTGATTTGTAATGTCTTGTGTAATTTCTACAGGATCTAAATAGCCTGTTTCTTTGTACATTTTTTTTCCAACCAAACCTTCTAACTCAATACCTAAACCAAAAATTCCGATTTTAATATCATCTTTAAACAGCACTTTATAAGGTTTTACATGCGTATCTAAAACCGTGTTTTTAAAATCGTAATTTGCAGAAACAAAATCGAATTTTGCATTTGGCAATTGTTTGTATAAACCTTCTATAGAATTATCAAAATCATGATTACCAATAGTAGCAACATCATATTTTAAAGTACTCATCAACTTAAACTCCAGTTCTCCTCCAAAATAATTAAAATAAGGAGTTCCCTGAAAAATATCTCCAGCATCTAAAAGCAGCGTGTTTTTGTTTTCTTGCCTTATTTGTTCTATCAAAGTGGCACGTCTGGCAACTCCTCCTCTGTTAGGAAATCGAGTATCATTTGCTTTAAAAGGTTCTATATGACTATGCGTATCATTAGTGTGTAAAATGGTAATATGTTTTTGTTTTTTAGCTGTAAACGATGGCATTGTTAAACCACCTACTAAAGCCAATGTAGAAACTGCTCCGGTTTGTTTTATAAAACTTCTTCTTTTCATTTTATTTAATAATTACACGGTTATCAATTGTACTTTGTAAAGTATCTACTTTTTTAAAATAATCAATTATGGCATCTCTCATCTTATAGTCTAAAGTAGTTAGTTTTATAGGATTTTTAAAGAAATTCATTTTATCTCCACCACCTTGCAAATAATCGGTAGTTAATACATTATAAGTTCTATCTTTATCAAAAGTTTCTCCATTAATTTTTAACTTATAATCTTCATCAGAAATAGTTAAGTTTATATTTTTTGATAAAGGGTGCGCTGCTTTATTTTTAATAAAATAAGTAACCAATTCCGTTATTTTATTACCAGTAAGTTCTACAACAACCAACTCATTATCAAAAGGCATTAACTTAAAAGCGTGTTCTTTTGTGATGTTTCCTGACGGAAGTGTTGCACGAATTCCACCACTATTAAACATCGAAAAATCAATATTTGTATTTGTTTTTTTGTTAAAAATAGGATTGGCAACTTCCACACATAAATCTGCTAATAAATTACCCAAATTACTTTGTCTATTCGTTGCTTTTTTGGTAAAACTAATAGTAGAATACGACAAAGCCTCTTGCATGTCTGCAGTAAGTTCTTCTTTGTAAGGCGCAATCATATTGTCTATGGATTTTGATGGCACAAGCAAACTATCAATACCAATATTTTTTGCTGTTATTTTTGTTAGCTGGTTATTTGCTTTTTTACAAGAAGTTAGTAAAATTAAACAGCAAATAAAATGTGATATTTTCATGGAATTCATATTTGTGGGAAAGCTAATAATTTTAAAAATAATAGACTTATTTTATTCAACTAAAATTGCTTTACAATCTGTTAAAATATAATTGAAATGTTCTACATCATCTTGATTCAATTTTAAAACACCTGTTACTGCAATAATATCGTCTGTTTTAAAATTAGGTTTTTCTATAAAATGGAGTTCAATTGCAGTTTCTGGACCTCCTTGTCCGCAGAAAAAACAAGAAGACATTGGTCCTTTTGATAAAATATATATTTTTTGTTCTGGAGCAATGTTTAAAAAATACCCTTTAACCGTAATCGTTTTTCCTTCTAAGGCTTTTACGGGAGCCAAAAAAGTAGGATACATAAACGTATCGTCATAAGCTACAAAATATTTGTCTGTAAAGGTCACTTTTGCCAAATCTTGCCAAGTAACTATTTGCTGACTAAAAATACAGTAACTAAATATAAAAAATACTAAGAATAAAAGTTTATTTCTCATTACTTAAAATTGTGGAGATGTTCATCTTTATAATCGGGTAGATTGCCAATAAAACAGCTACAATGACCATTGTAAAAATCAGAATAACTATTTCTAAGAAATCATTAAAAGGTAATTGCTGTAATATATTTTGTTGATAATTAGTTTTAACAGAGTTTATTACAAAATAAAAACCTAGTTTAATAAAAGTAACACCTAGTAAAAAAGCAACAAAAACAATAAACATACCTTCGTAAAAAACCATTTTAATCAACTGAAAATTGCTTGCTCCGTAAGTACGTAAGATTGCTAAATCGAAAGTACGTTCTTTTACCATTTTATATAAACTTGTAAAAATTGTTAAGCAAGAAATGATTAGAATTAAATAGGCAATCCAATTAACGGTCTCAAAACCTATACTTATATAATCGTATAATTTATTTAACTCGTAGATTGGTAAAGCCGCTTGCAGATTGGTACTTTCATTAATTTTTCTAGGCAAGCTTAAAAGTGCTCTTTTACTTTTAAAAGTAATTAATAAAGAAGTTATTTCTTTGTCTTCATCATGGTTTTCATGAGCGTGATCAGTATGTATTTTTTCTTCTTCGTGATGATGTACGTCCCAAATGCTTTCTAAATTGGTAATTATTAAACGGTCTATTACTTTTTCTGTAGGTTTTAAAATACCAACTACCGTTAATTTATCTGTATGAACATCTATACTATTTTCTATCAATCCATGAGCACTTAAAAAAGTATCGCCAATATTTAAATGCAGTTGTTTTGCAACATTGGCTCCCAACACAACTTCCATCGTTTTATTTACAAACCTACCTTTTTGTAGCCCTGCATTGTAAATATTTAAATATTCTTTGATGGTTCCTACAATTCTAAAACCTTTATAATTATCACCATAAGAAATAGGAATCACCGATTTAATCATCGGGTTTTTACTTATTTTGTTCGCTTCTTCATAAGAGATATTTCCTGTAGGATTGTCCAAATGCAATACCGATGCTAAGACCAATTGCAACGGACTTCCCTTTGCCCCTATAACTAAATCTATGTTACTTATATTGTTTTCTATTTGATTTTTAAAAGAAGCTTTTAATTGTTGTATACCTAATAAAAGCGCTATACTTAGTGTTAATATAAATACACTTAAAAAAGTATATAAGGGTTTAGACTTGATGTTTTTTAAACTAATTCTCCAAATTCTCATAATTTAATGGAATTTTTAAAGAAAGGTTTTACTCTATGGTCATGCGTAATAACAATTAAATTCGCGTTGGTTTTTACTGCTTGTTGTATCAGTAAATCCATAACAATTTTACAGTTTTCGTCGTCTAAACTAGACGTTGGTTCATCTGCTAAAATAATTTTTGGTTTGTGTATGACTGCTAAAGCAATGCCTAAACGTTGTAATTGCCCTTCACTAAGGGTGTTTATTTTCTTGTTTTTACATGCAGATAACTCTAATTGCTCTAATAGAGTTTCAATTTCTTTATTACTAACTTTCTTTTTACCAAAATAAAGACGTGCTTTTAAGTTTTCTAAAACATTTAAAGATTGTATTGCATGTTTTTTCTGAAAAACCAATCCAATATGTTCTCCTCTAAAAGTATCTAATTTTGACTGAGATAATTTATTGATATCAATATCACTAATAACAACATTTCCTTTTACGGGTTGCAACAAACCCGCTAATAAATGCAACAAAGTAGTTTTACCAATTCCTGATTTCCCTACGATTAACAAGTTTTCTTGTTGTTGTAAAGTAATGTCCGGAAAACTAAAAACAGGCGTTTTTTTAGTGTATTTAAAGGTAAGACTACTTGTTTTTAGCATTGTTAAAATATTTATTTACTTTTTCTATATTTTTAAAATAAGGTTTGTAAAAGAGCATTATTGTAATAAAACCATTCCTTTTCTTTTTACTTTAATTTTATAATTAAGCATTGCTAATAGTATAAATATTAAAGAAACTATGAGTAAAATAAACATAGATGATAATAAATGATTTGTTGTATTGGCAGCATAAGTAAAGCTTGGTAATTCTTTATACATGCTCTTTTTAAATGTTTTATTATTATACAATAAAGGAACAAAATAAGTTCGCCAATCTTCTGCAAAAGCAGTTACCTGATTTTGATAATTAGTATAGTCTTGTTTTGTGGTACCCGCCATAGTACCTAATGCACTTTGGGTAATAATTGCAGGAGAAATCCACTGAAATTTAGAAACCCAAGCTTGTTGTTGTGCTAACTTTTCTTCATAATTAGTTAAAAGAGGTTCTAATTCTTCTTTAATTAATTTTTGTGATGCAATATACTTGTGCCAATAGGTGCGAGATTGAGTACTATCGTTTATAGCATATTCTGGATGATCTCTTAAAAAATTATTAAGTATTTCATCTTGCTTTTTAGTTGCTTCGGCTTTGTGTTCTCGTAATTCATTTATCATTTCTGTTCTTGGCGGAATTGGATAAAAAACATCTCCTGTTTGACTGATCACAGAAGGAATTAACAGTACAAAAACAATCCATAACCCTAATAGAGATAAAGCATTTTTAGCTGATTTGGCACTGTTAATATTAATTACAAAAGCCAAACTAAACCAAAATAGCATGTAGCAAAACACCAATCCTAAAAAGGATAAAAAACTAACCAAAGGTACAGTAGCATACAAAACAAATACAATTGCAGAAACCACCATAATTATTAAAGACATGCAAAAGAAACGAAGTATCAATTTTTGCAATACCCATTTTCTAATAGATATGGGTTGAGAGGCTAACAAACGTAAAGTACCTCTTTCTTTTTCTTCAGATAAAACATTATACGAAAAAGCAATGATAATTAACGGAAGAAGATACACAATAACAAACATTAGATCAAAACTTCCAAAAAGTAACTGTATCGGACTTGTCATTTCTGTATAATTCAACGCAAAATCATCTCCAGAAACAGTAGGTGTTACATAATGCGTAAAAATATCACTTTGCCCTACAGCTAAAAACCCCATATTACTAGGATCCATCGCTGCAACTCTAGGATAATAATTACCTATTGCAATAGGACTTGTTGGGTTTTTCCAACGAGAAACATTTACTGCCATTCCATTTTCTATGGAATCTAAAAGAGCAATTATTTTCTTGTCTGAAGCTTTTTCAATTTCTCTTGCTTGTACAATTTGTGCTTTTCTTTTTGCTATTTTAAGCTCACCATTAAAGGCTGCAAAAACAAATAACCCTAATAAAAGCAAACTAATTAGTTGAACCCAACGACTACGTAAGAGTATTTTTAGTTCATATTTAAAATTATAGTATAACATATGATTTTAATATTTTTTATGTTTAAAAAAGAATAATAAACCAGTGGTAAAAATTACCCAAGCCAATAAAACAAGCACACTTGTTTTCTGTTGTTGTAAAACAGTAGCTAACTTAATAGGTTGATATTTAAATTTTGATAATTTTTTCCAAGTATCTGATTTTGCTAAATAGTTCCACTCTCCTAGTTTTGAGTTATTCGCAAAATTATCGTTTAAAAACTTTTGACTTAAAATTCTATAATCTTCTGAGGCATCAGCAAAATCCCAATGTGCATAATAATCTGTACGTGCAATACCCATTGATAAAAAACGTGCTGGTAAAAACGGAGAAATAATAGCAAGCGTATTATAGGTATCTGCTTGCTTTTGAAACTGTTTTTTTAATATCTGATAATTATTTTTATATATTTTGGCTTGATATTCTTCTCCCTTTTGCATACGATAAGCATCATAATTAAAAGGTAATTTGTGCAAACTATCTACACCGTATTTATCTAAAACCTCTTTTTCTAGTTTTTTGGCTTCTTCATTCCAAGGATTGTGGCCGTCCAACCCTTCTTTTTTAGCTTCTAAAATATGTGTAGCAAACTCTTGATGCGTTGGATATGGATATTTAGATTCTGCAAAATTACTTGCAACTTTAGGTGTTATTAGGCAAGAAACAATCCAAATACCTAAAGATATTACCAATGAAACTCCAGATTTTTTGACCTGTTTAGAAATAAAAAGTACAATATTGATAAATACTGAATAATATATTAAGTACACTAAAAGTAATAATAACAAAGAAGACAAGCTAAAAGCTGTATAACCTTCAATTGAAGAAAGTAAAAGTCCAGAAATACCAAATAAAAATGTTGTAATAATAAATATTGGTAAGAAAATAGCGATCCATTTACCTGCTATTAGTTTCCAAAATACAACACCTTGGCTTTTTAATAAAGCCATTGTTTCCATTTCTCTTTCTTTGGTAACGCTATTATATCCTATTAAAATGATTAAAAGAGGAATGATAAAAAGTAAAATAAAATCTGGTGAAAGCACCCCAAAACGTGCCAATCCTGTTTGATCTGCAACACTACTGTATTGTGCTTCATTACGTTTATGTGCTTCTAAAAAGATAGAAGTTCCCGTATATGTGTTTACACCTTGATCTAGTAAAGAAAGAGGATATTTTGGCTTAAAAACATACGTACCATAATGTGCAGCAGAATGCGGATTTTTTTCTCCTTGATTTTCCCATACAGCTCGTTCTTCTGTTTTTGCTGCATCAACTTCTTCTATCGATTTTTTATATTGATTATTACTTATCCAAACAGAAACAATCAATAACAACAATACAATAACTCCAGAAATTTTTATACGTCCATCTCTAAAGAGTTCTTTGATTTCTTTTTTAAATGTTTTTTTAATCATGATTAAAGCTCTTTACAATCATGGTTTTAAGATATACTTGCTCTAATTCTGAAAGAGAAATGTCTTTAGAAACAAATTGCTCTAATAATTTTCCGTTTTTCATAATTCCGATATTTGTTGCTATTTCTTTGGCTCTAAAAAGATCGTGCGTAGCCATTAATATGGCAACATTATTCTTTTTAAGGTTTTGTAATAACAATCCAAACTCATTACTTGCTTTAGGATCTAAACCAGATGTAGGTTCATCTAATAATAATACTTTGGCTTGTTTAGCTAGTGCGATAGCAATACCTACTTTTTGTCGCATTCCTTTAGAAAAAGCATTTGTACGTTTGTAAAAAGCATCAGACTGTAAACCCGCTTGAGATAAAAGGGTTTCTAACGCTTCCTTTTTTAAATTTTGACCACCAATACCAGAAAAATAATCAAGATTTTCCATGGCAGTAAGTGTTGGATATAGCATTAAATTTTCTGGGATATAAGCAATATCTTTTTTTGTTTCTAGGTTCTTTTTATCTACATTTTTACCATTAATAAAAGCGGAACCTGAAGTTGCTTTTAAAAACCCAAGTAGTAAATTAATTGTTGTAGATTTTCCTGCACCATTAGCTCCTAAAAGACAATAAATCTCTCCTGATTTAACATGTAAGGATAATTGATCTAAAGCAACAAAATCATCATATTTTTTTGTTAGTTTTTCTATTTTAATCATTTGATTTATTTTTTAATTATACTTTTATTAACTAGTTATTGGCCATTGATCCTCTTTTGGAAAAGAGTTGTTTTTCCATATTTCTTCCTCTGCTTCTGTTAGTAAACAGTTATTTAATTGGGCTATCATTTTTTCTTTTTCTAGATATTGGCCTATAAAAACCAACTCGATTTTTCTATCTCCGTATTCAATACTCCAATCTTGTTCTATTTCCTCTTTATTCTCCATAAAAACAGCAGAACCAATACGTTCTCCAAAAGACATAGAAGCCCACCAAACTCCTGCTGCATCTGCTTTACAAGAACCACCAGCAGAACTCCATAATAATGCTTGGTCTGATCTGGATGCTAACCAAAATAAGCCTTTACTACGTATAATGTTTTGAGGGAATTCTGTATTTAAATAGTTTAAAAAACGATTAGGATGAAATGGTTTTTTAGTTCTAAAAACAAAAGAATTAATTCCGTATTCTTCTGTTTCTGGCACATGCTCATTTTCTAATTCTTTTAACCAACCAGCAGAAGCTTCTGCTTTTTCATAATCAAACAAACCTGTGTTTATTACACTTTGTAAAACCACCTTAGATTTTTCCGTAGTAATAATGCTTGCATCTGGGTTTAATTTTTGGATGATAGCACGTAGTGTTTCTATTTCATTTTTTGTGACCAAATCTATTTTGTTAAGGATAATAACATTAGCAAATTCTATTTGATCCGTTAACAAATTTACAATGGTTCTATTGTCACCTTCAATATCGGTAAGTTCTCTTGTAGTCAAATAATCTGAACTAGAGAAATCTTTTAAAAAGTTAAAAGCATCTACCACTGTTACCATAGTGTCTATGAAACTAAACTTACTTAAATCTATTTTTCCATCTTCACTTTCAAAAGAAAACGTTTGTGCTACGGGTATAGGTTCACTAATTCCGGTGCTTTCTATCAACAAATAATCAAATTTGTTTTGTGCAGCGAGTTTTTCTACTTCTACCATTAAATCTTCTCTAAGTGTACAGCAAATACATCCGTTAGACATTTCTACCAATTTCTCTTCGGTTCTAGAAAGTGTATTTTCATTTTCAATAAACTGAGCATCCACATTAACTTCGCTCATATCATTTACAATAACAGCGACTTTTAAACCTTCTTTGTTATGTAAAATATGATTTAATAATGTAGTTTTTCCAGCTCCTAAAAAGCCACTTAAAACGGTTACAGGTAATTTTTTCATAGGTTAATAGTTTTGTATAAAAACCTTCATATTGATTAAACAGAATTACTCAATAAGAAGGTTTTTAAAAGAACTTCTAATATTTTTTTAGAACGATTTTATACTCTAAAATCCATTTATTTCAAACTCTATATATTTAAATGTACTTCTGTTATACGTAATATTAGTATAAACAACACCATAATAATACGTTCCATTCTCCCAAGCTTTACCATCGGTTATAGCATAAGAATCTGGTAAATTATTGTCTTCTTCTGCTCCTATTTTAAGAATAGGTCCATAAAGCCAATGACCTGTATCTCTATTGTTTTTTAAAATAAAAACTTCTTCTTCTTCTGCAGAATGCTCTATATATTCTGTAACAATAGCTTTAGAAAAATCAATAGCTTCTATAGTTTCTGGTTTGTGATTATAACTTTTCTTTATCAATAAGCCATACATAATTCCATCTCCTTTTACACTTCCTATTTGCATTGCTGACCAAATAGATTCATCTTTACTAAAAAATGTTTCCTCAGAATTTTTGAATTCACCATTATTGTAAAAACTATTAAACCCAGATGTTCCATCTACATCTATTTTATCTATTCCGAATACGCTTACATAAGGATTTACTTCAGGATAATCGTCTGCATCGATTAAAGTAATTTCTCCAATCTCTTCTAAACTTGTTCCGTTTTGATCATTAGCGGTTATTATAAAATCATATATTCCTTTGGCTGCATCTGCAGGTATATCAAAATGCCTGTGTAGGCTAGCATTTTTAAGTCCTTCAATTCTTTCTGTAAAAACAATTTCAAAAGACCAATCATGAGAATAAGTCTCATCTGCTTTTTGTACTATATTTATTTGAACATTTTCAAGTAAATCTCCGGCTAAAACTTCTGCATTAAAATGGAAATCTTCGTCAAGTACACCTATTTGATTATGGTGTAAACCAATTTCTACTTCAGAAATAGATGGTATCGGTAAAATAACGTCTTCTTTATCATTGCTACACGCAGCAAATATTAATATTAAAAAAAATGATGGTAATAATAAAAACTGAAAATTATATTTTAATTTTAAAGTCATCCTAATTTCTATATTTATTTTAAAATTTTTAGTGGTAATTTAAAAAACGGTGCCAGAAAATAATTTCTGACACCATTAACAACATCAACAAACTAATCCATAAATTCAAACATGATGTTGTAAACTATTTATTTTTAAATTCTTATTCTATAATTTTTATATCTACAGATGTTCTAGATTGCCAACCTGTTGCGTCTGTTACAGAAAACGCACAATGATAATCACCTGTATCTATATCTTCTGGTATTGTAATAGAAACATTAATTTCATAATTCATTAAACTTCCTTCAATAGAATAATTTTCTATAAAAATTAATGGATTTATAGCATTTTTTATGTCTTCTAAACTACAAACAGCGGTTTGATCATCATGGGTATGATGATCAAAATTATGATGAATATCAATACTATAAGAAGCTAGTTCTTGATTATCTGTAACCATTGCTCTAAAATCATACGTTTCTCCTCTTGTTAATGATGTACAACCTTGAGGGAATCCTTCTGTATAATCAACGCTAATAGTTGGTTTTTCTTCATCTATTTCAATATTATCACTACCCGAACAAGCAGTTATAAGTGTTAAAATGGATAGGAAATAAAAATATTTTAATGTAAATTTCATTCTGTACTTTTTAAACCACATTGTATATAACTTTACAATGTGGTATTATTTTCTTTAATTAAGAAGCCGTAACATCTATATGAGTTTCATACTCTTTTGTGTTACCATCTTCATCTTCTACTGTAAAAGTAATGTGGTATTCTCCTGCTGGTGCTGTAGCCGGAACATCGATATGTTCATGGAATTCTACTTCAGTTTCTTCGTGATAACCTTCTAAAAATTCTTCTTCAAAATCCCACTCTACTTCTCCGTCTGCAGGTGTTATATCGTGTGCATGAACATCAACACTAATACTATGTATACCGTTTACTGCATCAATCATAAATTCTGTATGAAAATCATCTCCTCTAACAACTTCACTGTCTATAGAAATGTCGCTTAAAGTAATTACATCTAAAATATCAATATGTCCTTCTACTTCTGTCACATTTCCTAACTCATCTGTAACTATTAATTCTATATGGTATTCTCCTGCAGGTGCAGTAGCCGGAATATCAATATGCTCGTGAAAACTTGCATTAATCACTAAGTAATTTGCATCTGTATATACTTGTTCAAAATCCCATTCTTCTTCGTTATCACCTACTTCTAAATCGTGTGCATGAATAGAAATTTCTATACTACTTACAATTGCTTCTGCGTAAATTTCGGCTTCTAAATGTAGGTCAGATCCTTTGTAAGCATAAGCTTCTTCCTCCTCATCATGATCATCATCATCATGGTCATGATGTCCTTCTCCATACTCGAAATCAGAAATTACTGGTGCTGCTAAATTTACAGGATCATCATCACTACTACAAGATTGAAATGACAAGGCGAAAAAAGCAATTACTGCTAAAATTTTAAACTTTGATTTGTTAATTTTTGTTTTCATTTGTGTTAATTTTAATTTGATTACTGAATTATTTATTGATTAATTTTTAAAAAGGTATCGTTACAGATAAGGATAAATTTTTACCAGCTTCGGGTACATCTATCAACCTGTAAAAACTAGTATGATTAAAGTATTTTGTATCGAAAACGTTATTCAATTTTACTCGTATTTCTATAGGAGTATTATTTTTAAATACATTTAATTCTGATAAAAAAGACATATTTAATAACTGATAGCCTTCTGTAATTTCTTCTGGTGGTACAATTTCTTCTTGCGCTGCAGTTATTCTAAAATCTGCTACCAATTGCGGATTCTTAAAAAATGAAACATCTTTAAATTTATAATTTGCAGAAAACAATGCAGATAATGGTGGCGAAAATGGTAAGGTAAATCCTTCTTTTGCACCACTTGTTTGTATAGAATACACATATTCTACAGAAGCATCTAATTGCAAGTTATTAGATATTGATGTATTTGCTCTAAATTCGCCTCCTACTCTAAAAACCTTGGCTTGTGTGTATTCGTAAATTTGTAAAGTTTCGTAATAACTAGAAGTCGGATTTAAATAAATATAGTTTTCAAATATATTTACAAATGGACTCAATCCAACGCTAAAAGAATTTGTTGTATGGTCTACATCAACATCTAATTGATATGATATTTCTGGATCTAAATCTATATTTCCTCTCTCATAACGATACATGTGATAATTTACACCATCAGAAGCTAATTCATTAGATAGAGGCATTCTAAAACTTCTACCTATATTTACTTTGTAAGTGGTTTTATTATTGATGTAACTTACCCCTAAAGAAGCACTAATGTTACCAAAATTAAGTGTTCTATCTTGCGATCTTTGTAAATATACATAAGAGGTAGAATCGTCATCATTATTTATGGTCGATTGAAACCAATCGTAATATGCTTTTGTATCTACCAATCCATAATCATAACGAACCCCTGCTAAAATGTGTAAATTAGAGTTGACTTCAAATTGATCATAACCAAATATTCCTGCTGTAAAACGATCGTATTCTGGAATCAAAAATCCCCATCCGCCAATATTATTATCTTGATATTCCATGTTTAAACCAACAACCATATCGTGTCTGTTATCCGGTTTAAAAGCATCTCTTGCATTAATAGAATAGGTGTTTTTTTTAAATACTCTTTCTTTGCTATTTTCTGGTTTTGGCATATAACCATGTGGTACAGGTTCTGAATGTTCTTCTCTAACATTATTTTGAAAACCAAAATCGAAATACAATTTATGATTATCAGTCTTTATAGAAGTATTATTAGTAATTTTAAAATGATTTACTTTATGGTAAGGCAAATCTATATCTCTATTAGAACTATCATAATCAATACTAGAAGTTCTTACTTCTAAACCATGCGCATTTGCAAAAAATCCGTTTTTAGCATTTACGTTACTAAAGGTGGTTTCTGTTGTAATATTATTTGTATCATAACCAATACTTACACTAGCATCTGCTTCTTTACCTGCGGTATTTCTTAAATTATTATCATATAAATCAAAAACATAATTTTCGTAATTAATTTTATCTGTTGGCACTTTATAATCTGCATAATCTCTATATGTTAGTCTACTTCTGTAAAACCATTTATCTTTTCTTGATGTAATTCCGGCAGAAATTCCTACTAAATCATTATTTGTTTCTCCTAAAATATTTACTTCTCCATTAAAAGAATTTTTTGATGGAATTTTATTTGGCTGAATGTCTACAACACCTGCAATAGCATCCGAACCATATAACAAAGAAGCTGGTCCTTTTATAATCTGTATGTTTTCTATTCCTTGCTGATCTATTTCTAAACCATGATCATTTCCCCATTGTTGTGCTTCGTGTTTTATTCCGTTCTGTACAACAGCAACTCTATTAAAACCCAAACCTCTAATTACAGGTTTAGATTGTCCAGAACCAATATTTATGGTACTTACTCCTGGTATTTTACTTAGGGTTTGCATTAAACTATTTTCTCTATTATTCTCTAAAAATTCTTTAGAAACAGTCTGAGAAACTATCGGTATTTCTTTAAGAATTCTCTTCTTAGATTTACCTAAAACTTTAACCTCATCTAATTTTGTAGAAGATTCTTTTAAATAAATTGGTAGTGTTACTGATGCAGATGCTACAACAACTGTTACTGTTTTAGAATCAAAACCAATATGAGATACTTTAAAAGTATATGTACCATTTGCCATATTATTTATAGTGAATTCTCCTGTTTTAGAAGAAATTGCATAACGTTTATGGCCAACAATATTGATACCTTCTATAGGTTGTAAAGTAGTAACATTTAGTACAGATCCTTTTATTTGATATAGATCTTGACCAAAAGAAATAGTGCAAAGGCTAAAAAATAACCATACACTTAATAGTGCTTTTTGAAACATAATTTAGAATACAATAAGATTTTAATAATTGTTCTTAAAAAAGAACTAGGATAAAACCTATACACCTATTGATATAGATATCAATAGTTTATTTACCACATTTACAAGATATTAAGCGTTAAAATTATTTATAATAACCTACTAAAGGAAATCATAAAAAGCAATATTAACTACTTCATTATACTTGTAAAGAATAAAATGTATAGAAACTTATACTAAGAAAGGTGGTGGACGAGAAAAGAGTTCTCTTGGAATACTATTACTTATAATAGTGTAATTGTAATAAATAGCAACTTCTTTCTGAATAATAAATTCGATATTTTCTATTTCGAAATCATTAACATCCGGAGTAAGTGTTGGTATTAAATTATTTTCAATCGCAAAATCACAAACAACACAAATTTCTTCGTTCTCATCCGTATGAGACAAAGAATGCATCCCTGTCATTTTCATTGATAGAAAAAAGACAAGAAACAAAAAAGTGATGTTATTTTTTAAACGACTGTGTTTCATTAAAAGTATAAAATACGATGCTAATTTTAATAAACTATTACAAATAATTGTATCTATTTATTGTACAAATGTATTATTTTTTTTCAATAATGCAACAGAGTTGCAATGTATATTTTAATTAAAATCAAATTAATTTTTATGGGTATAAAAACTAAGAAAAAAGATTTTTTTTTTTGATTTAAATTATTGTTTTAATAATTTTTTCTAAAACTTCAGGTAAACTTCCTGGTCCTATTGTTAAGAGTTTTGTACCTGTAATAGGTACGCCCCTAAAAGGCCTTATAAACACTTTACCATCTGGTGTTCTCTCAAAATAAGTATAATTCTCATCATCAGCTATTTTAGTGCAACCCTTAACTCTTAAAATACTTTTAGGAATATTCCTACAAATTATATCAATACAACCAATATTAGGTAAAACAGGTAAATCTACAGAACAAGAAGCCCAATGTGCCTCTTGATGCTCTAATCTTTCTGCAATATTTTTAGAAGGAGAGAGTTCTGGTAATAAATCTACATCAAGAGCATCTAAGGTTATAATTTTGGCAAAAGGATTCACTTTTTTCAGTTCATTAATTACTAAGTCTCTTCTATTTTCTGATGCTTTTTCTAAATGTGTAAGTACAATTAAAGAAGATACTTGTACTTGATTAAATTCAAGATCATTATGTTCTTCTCTTGTTTGCCAATTTTTAACATCTACAACAGATATTTGAATCGGTGGTAAAAAACGATCGTTTAATCCTACACCTAAAAATTCCATTAAAGAACAAGCATCTGATGTTCCGTTAGCTTCTATTAACGTAATTCCGTTTTTTCTTTCAGGAATTCCATTTACATAATTTCTAAGTTCATTAATTCCACTACAGCAAATACAACTGCCTGTTAAGGCTTTTACATGTTTGCTGTCTATTTTGTCTAGAAACTGTTGTATATCCATATTGGCATTTTCATAATCATTTAAAATAACAAAAGGATTCCATTCTTTTTCAGAAAAAACGATTTATTAAGTACTTTAATAAGGTTGTTTTTCCAGATCCTAAAAAACCAACAATGGTAATAATTGCTTCCATCTTGTAAGAAATATATAACTAAATTAAACTTCTATTAAGTTTAATCTATTCATTTTTTCAATTAAATCTCCCGTAATAGCAACTACTGCAGGTTTAGGAATATTATCTGCATCAAAAGGCCAAGTACTTGTTGGTTTTTTTAAATTTTTTGTTTGCTCACCAGGGTGTTGCACACTTAAAAACAATGTTTTACCATCCGGAGAAAACCAAGGACCTGTAAGTTCTGCATCTTTGGGTGCAGAAGCAACTCTAATTACTTTTCCTGCTTCTTTACCATGTCTTGATATTACAAAAAGACTATTATTTTTAAAAGGCATATAAGGTTTATCTTCTCTGTTCATAGCACTACCAGACATATCTGTAGTTATCCATAAATTACCAGACATATCAAAAGTTAAATTATCCGGACAAGAAAACCCATTTTCTTCTCCACCAGCTATGTAAGTGGATGCTTTAAAAGTTAAAGCATCAAAAGCGCCATTGGTTTCTTCAATTTTTAAAATAGAACCATGAAAATCTCCTTTAGGCTTGTTATTTGTTAAGGTGATAAAAACATTTCCTGTAATAGGATCAATTTCTATATCTTCTGGTCTGTTTAACGGAGTTGCCCCAATTAATTTTGATGATTCTCTTGCTCTAATTAAAACTTCTGTTTGATTTTTAAACTTAGTTTTTAATATCGGTTGATTCTCCCAATCTAAAGCCAACCATTTTCCGTTAATAGTATCTGCAACATACAAAGTTCCTTCTTTTAAAGAACCTGGTTTAGAAGAAACAAACTTATACAAATGCTCATCATTATGATCATCACCAGTGTAGGCAACAACTCTTTTATCTTCTAATTCATATAAAGTACAGCATTCATGTGCAAATCTACCTAATGCTATGTGTTTTTGTGCTTTACCATCTTTAGGATTTACTTCTACAACCCAACCATAATGTTCTGGCGGATATTCATAAAAATTTTCCCAACCATAACCACTATTTACATGGCTTTCTACATTATTTTCATCATAAACAGTTTCTCCCCAAAAACCATCGTAATTTTCTTCGCAAGTAATAAAGGTTTTCCATGGTGTAATTCCTCCAGAACAATTGGCAAGCGTTCCTTTTACATAACTTTGCCCTTTTATTGGATAATCCCAATTTAAAGCGATGTCTGTTTGTGCAGTTATTCTTCTGTTATGTGGGTCGTTTTTTACAACTTTCCAAACTCCATTTTCTTCTTTTATACGTACAATAGTTCCACCAACATTGTACATTTCTTTATCTACCTGTTCTTTTGTTTTAGGTTGTACATTTTCATCAGCATCATTAAAATCAGAAACAAATAAAGGATTTATATATTCGTGATTTACCCATAACAAACCATCTTTAGGATTATCATCACTAAACGGAATAAAACACGTATAATCATTATTAAAACCAAAAGTATCTGTATCACTAATTTTATCTCCCCATTTTAATATAGTATGATAATCTAATCCATCAGCCAATAATAAATCATCTTTATCAGAAGCAGAAATTCCTTCTAAAATCAAATTTTTAAGTTCTTGTAATCTTTCATCAGAAATATTATTAAAACCTTTTATAGGGGTCGCTGTATTACCACAACTCATTAAAAATTGAGGTAACACAAGTGATGCTAAACCTGCTTTACCCATAAAGGAAATAAATTTTCTTCTATTATAATCCATCTTATTTTATTTAAAATTTTTAAATTTTATTAAAGTGTTTATTATATTTTTTCTTGTGTAATTATTTTTAAAAATTCATTTCTTTTTTCTGATTCAGAAAAACAACCTCCGTACTCTAAAGTAGTGGTAAAACTACTTTGATCTTTAATACCTCTAGAGGATACACATAAATGCTTTGCAGTAACAGAAACAATAACATCTTTTGTTTCTAAAACTTCTTGTAAATCATTTAAAATTTGTAAAACTAACCTTTCTTGCACCTGAGGACGACGTGCATAATAATCTACTAAACGATTAATTTTTGAAAGCCCAATCACCTTTTTTTTGGGAATATAAGCAACATTTGCAAAACCTACAATTGGTAAAAAATGATGCTCGCATGCAGAATCAATAGTAATGTTTTGTTCTACTAACATTTTTTGATAATTATATTTATTATCAAAAGTTGATAGTTTAGGCTTATTTGTAGGGTTTAAACCGTAAAATAATTCTTTTATATACATTTTGGCTACTCGATATGGTGTGCCAGACAAACTGTCATCAGTTAAATCTAACCCCATTTCTTCCATAATCATTTTAAAATGATGCTGAATGGTTTTAATTTTTTCATCATCAGATTTATCAAAAGCATCTGCACGCAATGGTGTTTTTATACTTGTAGAAAAATGAGCATCACCTTCTAATATAATTTGTTCTTTATCCTTCATGAGTACAACATTTATCTGTGTTACATTGACAATATTTTCTATTATATAAATGCAATCCAATTAATGAAAATGCAGGTATATATATTATATTTTCACTAAGAGAAAGTAATTCTATTTTTTCGTTGATGATTACTACAAATAATACCCCCCAACTAACCCAAAGAGCTGGTTTAATCCAACTTTTAGAAGTTGTTTTTGTTGATCGAAATATAGCAATAAAAGAAATTACTAAGAAAAAATAATCAATCAATTTCCACCAACTTGGTACTTCGTTACAGCAATTTAATAAGCTACTTTGAGCTAAAAAAATAAAAGGAGTAGAAACGCAATGGATTAGACAAAGTATACTAGAGATAGCACCTATACTGTCTGATTTTTGTTCTGTAAATATCATTTAAATTATTATTAATACAACTGAGTTGCAAATATAAATTAAAAACTTGTTAGTACAACTAAGTTGCGTTATATTTGTTGCATGGGTATTATTAGAAAAACAAAAGCTGTAGAAGTACTACTTAATACGTTTAATAATAGCAAAGAAGCTATTTCTGCCAAGCAATTAATTAGCCAATTAAACAAAACATTTAATAAAACAACCATTTACCGTGTATTAGATAAATTAGAAGATGATGGTGTATTACATTCTTTTTTAGGTAAAGAAGGTCTTAAATGGTATGCAAAATGTAAAGATTGTTCTGCAACAGTGCATAAAGATGTTCACCCTCATTTTCAGTGTTTAAGTTGCGGTAGAGTAGATTGTTTGTCTGTTACAGTTGCTGTTCCTAAAATAGAAAATAGAAAAGTAGAAGTTTCTCAAGTTTTAATTCAAGGTAAATGTGAAAAATGCTTTGATGAATAATAGCATATAATTTTACTATTTACAGATTAAAAATATTATATATTTCTAATTTAGTTGGACTTCTAATTATATTATAATTTTAATTCTTCAATATTTTTTACCCCTAAAATTATTAAATTAATTGTAACTCCTACTTAGTTTTAATCTGTTTTTTGTTGTTATAACAATAAAATAATTAACAATATCTAAGCTATTTATATTTAATATACTATGAATTTTTAGCTAAAATTCTATGAATATAAATACATCAAAAATTTCTTAAAAATAATTTTGTTTATCTTTTTTACAATAAAGTTAAACATTTTATATCTTTACAAAATATTAATAAAATTTTATTGTTTTTAAAATTTAAAAAAATAAAGATATGTTTGGTTTATTTAAAAAGAAAACAGAAAAAGAAAAACTACAAATTCAATATAAAAATCTTTTAAAAGAGGCTCACCACTTTTCATCTATAGATAGAAAAAAGAGTGATCAAAAAATATTTGAAGCAGAAGTAATAATGAATAAAATACAACAGCTTTAAATAAAATATTGAAAGAAATGAAATCCTCAAAAAAACCAGATAATATAGTTTTTAATGAAAAAACTAAAAAATATGATGCAGCTTTAAGGCCATACGCAACATCTTTAGGAGCGCCTGTAATTACATCGATAGATACTGTAGCTTGGAAAAATAGAAGTATTAATAAAGTAAATCATAAAGTAAATTCAAAATTTTTAGAACTAAAAGTGGAATACGAGAAAATGATGCAAGAGTTTGAATATAACAAGCTGATTTTTGAAGCTAAATTTTCATTTGAACCCATTACAGGAGAAATATACCACCTATATAAAAGAGAAAATGACGATAATTTTTTATCTTTAATAGCACCAAATCAATGCAAGTTTCACTCTTTAGGTAGCTTCTATTTAAATACAGATCTAATTTGGGAAAAAGCTTAATATGGTAATAAACACAAAAGAATTTACAGAAAGAGAGCTAGATCGTATTATAGAAATGGCTTGGGAAGATAGAACCCCTTTTGAGGCTATCGTATTTCAATTTGGATTACCAGAGAAAGAGGTAATTAAATTAATGCGCAATAATTTAAAAGAATCTAGTTTTAAACGCTGGCGCAAACGAGTAAATAGTGGTGTTAGCTTAAAACATTTAAAAAAACGTAACAAAGATATTAATCGTTTTAAGTGCTCTCGACAAAAAGCAATATCTGGTAATAGAATAAGTAAGCGTTAAACCTAATTGTAAAAGAATAAAGCTTTTATTTTTACGCATTATTTTTTTGTAAAAGTATAATTAGTTAATGTTTTGAAGAAAAATACTATAAATATTGTTTGGTTAAAAAGAGATCTTCGTTCGCAAGACCACGAACCTTTGTTTCAAGCAGAACAAGCCGATATTCCTTATTTAATTATTTATTTGTTTGAACCTGAAATTATTGGATATCCAGATACAAGCCCAAGGCATTTAAAATTTATATATCACTCAATAAAAGCATTAAATAGTAGTTTAGAACCTTTCAATAAAAAAGTAGAAGTATTCTACGGAGAAGCATTATCTATTTTTGAATATCTTCAACAAAATTTTAATACAAAGAATCTTTTTAGTTATCAAGAAAGTGGAACTCAAACTACTTGGCAACGAGATAAAAAAATAAATTTATTTTGTAAACATAATAATATTATTTGGCAAGAATTTCAACGAGATGGTATTTTACGAGGGATAAAAAACAGAGATAATTGGAATAATCAGTGGCATCTAAAAATGCACACTCCTGTTATTAAAAACACCTATAAAATATCTGAATTAGAAGATTTTGAACATACTTTTATATTACCAGAAAAATTTAAAAAAGATTTAGAAGATTACCCAAAACAATTTCAACCAGCAGGAGAACAAAATGCATGGCGTTATTTAAGATCTTTTACAAATAAAAGAGGTGCTAATTATCAAAAACATATTTCTAAACCTACAGAAAGCAGAATATCTTGCAGTAGATTATCTCCTTATCTTGCTTGGGGAAATATTAGTATTAAACAAGTATTTCAGTTTGTAGGAACACACCCAAACGGAACTAAAAATGACAAAGCTTTTTCCGCAATGCTTACACGTTTACATTGGCATTGTCATTTTATTCAGAAGTTTGAAGTAGAATGTAGCTACGAAACTCATTGTATTAACCAAGGCTATGAACTCTTAAAACATGCTAAAAACGAGACATTTATAAAAGCTTGGAAAACTGGTAATACAGGCTACCCTTTAATTGATGCTTGTATGCGTGCTGTTGAGCAAACAGGTTGGATTAATTTTAGAATGAGAGCCATGGTTGTTTCTTTTTTTACTTTTAATCTAGATCAAGATTGGCGAGATGGTACTTATCATTTAGCTCGTCAATTTTTAGATTATGATCCAGGTATTCATTATCCACAATTTCAAATGCAAGCAGGTACTACAGGTATTAATACAGTTCGGTTATACAATCCTATAAAGAATTCTCAAGAATATGATCCAGAAGGTGTTTTTATAAAAAAATGGATTCCTGAATTAGTAAATGTACCAATAACAAATATTCATGAACCCTGGAAAATGACTGTAATGCAACAAGCTTTTTGCGAAACAATTATCGGAGAAAATTATCCATTACCGATTGTTGATTTGCAAGAAAGCTCCAAATTAGCTAGAGATAAAATATGGGAACATAAAAAACATCCTGCAGTGCAAAGTGAAAAAAATAAAATCTTAAATACACATGTAAATAAAAATCGAAGAAAATGAAAAAACATGTGTGGTTTGCAAACGACCATTTACATGGCGAAAAAAATGGGAAAAGAATTGGAATGATGTAAAATATTGTAGTGAACGCTGTAAAAGAAATAAGTAAAAATGAAAACAATTAACCTAATATTTCCGCATCAATTATTTCAAGACTCTCCTATTTTTAAAGTAAATGCTCCTGTATATTTAGTAGAAGAATTTTTGTTTTTTAAGCAGTATTCTTTTCATAAACAAAAAATAGCTTTTCATAGGGCTACAATGAAACAGTATGCTGATTTTCTTTCAGAAGAAAAAAGTATAGGTGTACATTATATTGATGCTATTACATCAACTTCAGATATTAGATTATTACTTCCTGAATTAAAAAAGAAAGGAGTTGAACACATAAACTATATAGATCCAACTGATAATTGGCTTCAAAAAAGGATAGAGAAAGGCTGTTTAGAAAATAATATTTCTACAACTATATACAAATCACCTTTATTTTTAAATTCTAAAGAAGATTTATATCCTTTTTTTAAAAGTGATAAAAAAAAATATCATCAAACTACTTTTTATAAAGAACAACGTAAAAAGAGAAACATACTTATAAATCCAGACGGAAAGCCCACAGGAGATAAATGGACTTTTGATACTGAAAACCGAAAAAAATATCCTGCTAAAAAAACACCACCATCAATTCAGTTTCCTGATGTAGATGTTTATTTTAAAGAAGCTAAAGAATATGTAGAAAACAACTTTTCTAATAATTTAGGAAGTTTAACCGATTACGCTTTATACCCAACAAATTTTAAAAGTACTAAAGAGTGGCTACAACAATTTTTTGAACAACGCTTTATGGAGTTTGGAGTTTATGAAGATGCTATTGTTGCAGAAAATTCTATATTAAATCATAGTATATTAACACCAATGCTTAATGTAGGTTTAATTACTCCTAAAGAAATTATTGATGCGTGTTTAATTTATGCTGATAAAAATGCCATTCCTATCAATTCTACAGAAGGTTTTATTCGCCAAATTATAGGATGGCGAGAATTTATACGAGGTATTTATGAATCTAGAGGAAGTGAAGAACGTACCACAAATTTTTGGAAGTTTACAAAAAAAATTCCCGCATCTTTTTATAATGGAACTACGGGAATAACACCTATTGATAAAACGATTAAAAAAGTTCTAAAAACAGGATATTGCAATCACATAGAGCGTTTAATGATATTAGGTAATTTTATGATGTTGTGTGAATTTGACCCTGATGAAGTATATAAATGGTTTATGGAGCTATTTATTGATGCATACGATTGGGTTATGGTAACTAATATTTACGGAATGAGTCAATTTGCTGATGGAGGCTTAATGGCTACGAAGCCATATATAAGTGGTAGTAATTACTTAATAAAAATGAGTAATTATAAAAAAGGAGAATGGCAAGCAACTTGGGACGGGCTTTTTTGGCGATTTATGCACACACATAGAGATTTCTTTTTATCAAATCCTCGTTTAGGTATGTTGGTAAAAATGTTTGATAAAATGTCTATTGATAAACAAAAAAAACACCTTAAAAAAAGTGAAGATTATCTACTAACATTTGTTAAATAACATAACTTAAGTTTTTTAAATAAATTAACTTATAAACTAAAAAAGAAGTAAATAAATTATTTACTTCTTTTTTATCAATTTAACTTCTCTCCTTTTTTAAAGAAATATTTTGAATAATTAAATAGCATTTAATTCTTTCATAATTTCTGCAAACAATTCGTAAGAGCGGATTCTATCTTTTCCATCATAAATATTTGTTACAGCAATTAATTCATCTGCTTGGGTTTGATTTAAAAATTCTTTTACTTGCTTTTTTACAGTAGCTTTACTTCCTATAAAAGAGTATTTTAACATTTGATGTACTTGCGGATTTTTCATCACTTCCCTATACTCATCTGTCATTTGTGTTGGTGGTTGTACCTTATCTCGTTTTCCTGTAAAAATTCCCACAATCATACGTATTAAAGAAGTTGCTAAACTTTGTGCATATTCATCAGTATCAGCAATTATAATATTTACGCCTGCCATTACATAGGGTTTCTTTAGCTCTTTAGAAGCTTTAAATTCCTTACGATAAATAGAAATTGCATCCATTAAGTGCGTAGTAGCAAAATGACTTGCAAAAGCATAAGGCAATCCTTTTTTGGCTGACAAATGTGCACTATCTGTGCTAGAACCTAAAATATATAAAGGTACATCAACACTTTCTGCTACTGGCACTCTTATTTTGGCACTTATATTATCCATAGAAAAATATTGTTGTATTTTTTCTATTTCTACAGGAAAAGATTGTGCTGCTTCCATAAAATCAGATCGAATAGCTTGTGCCGTTTCTCTATCTGTACCAGGTGCTCTACCTAAACCTAAATCAATTCTATTAGGATATAAAGTTGCCAACGTACCAAATTGTTCTGCTACAATTAAAGGAGAGTGATTTGGCAACATAATTCCACCAGAACCAATACGAAGCGTTTTTGTGCCAGAAGCAACATAGCCAATTAATACAGAAGTTGCACTACTACCAATATTTGGTGAATTATGATGCTCTGCTAACCAATAACGGGTGTATCCATATTTTTCTGCGTGTTGTGCTAAACTCAATACATTTGCATACGTTTTTTGTAAAGTACTGTCTTTAGAAACTAAAGCTAGATCTAATATGGAATATAAAATCTTAGTTTTTTTCATAAAAAAATTGTAAATTAAAAGGAACTTAAATTTGATATAAAAGTAAACGTTCTATTATAATTAATAGTTCATTTTATTAATATTAAATGATTTTTAATTCAATTATTATAAAAAAGGTATATTTGCCGTCGATTTTATTTTTTATGGTAATACCATATTTTTAATCATTATTTTTATAAAACAATCAATTATGAAACAATTAATTACAGTATTAGCAATTATTTTAACTAGTACAATTACTTATGGACAATTTCAAGTTTCAGCAAGTACTGGATATGCAATAGGAAGTGCAGGAATGAAATTAGGAGAAAAAATAAATACAACAAGTACAGAAAACACTTATGGTAGTTATGGAGAAGGTTTAAATTTTCAGTTAAGAGGAACGTATTTTTTTAATAATAAAATTGGAGCAGATTTAGCTTTAGGATATTTAAACGGAGCAGACCAAACAGTATCTGAAGTAACTTTACCAACTACAGAAGTAGATGCAATTGCAAGAGCTCGTGCTTTTGGAGCTTCTCTTGCCATAGTTTATAAATTTACAGATAATATTTATGGACGTTTTGGTGCTTTAATTAAAATTGGTGGTAAAACAGAAGCTATTGTATCTAGTAAATCTGTTTTTTCTGATGCAGAAGCAACTGCTCTTGGTTTAGATAGTGGCTCTTATACACAAACAGATTATGTAGAAGATTTTCACGGGCATTTACCTTTAGGTTTTGTAGCTGCATTGGGTTATACATTTGAGTTGGATAAACATTTTAGTCTTTTTATTGAAGGTGAATACTACGGAATTAGCTTAAAAAGAAAAGATTCTGAATTAGCATCATTTAACACAGATGTTTTTACTTCTAATGGTACGCTAGCTGTGGCTGGTTTTTATTCTTTAGATAATTTACCTGATGGTTTCGTAAAAAAAACTACTTATGTAGATAATTTATCACATGTTGATGCTGCAACAGATGTTTCTAAGGAATTATCTCAAAAAGTACCTTATTCATCATTTGGTATCAATTTTGGTATCATTTATAAATTTAAAGGCTAAAAGAAAAAAACCTTTTAAAATTTAAAGTCCATTAAAATTATTCATTTTAATGGACTTTTTTTTGCTTAAAAGTACTCCTTACTGTTCTTATTTTTTAATTATTAAAATTCATTTATCTCATATAAAATAGAATAGTCAGAATTTTAACTGTAAAACTTCTATTATTTCATAAAAATAGTATTGTTTTACAAAAAATTAACTTTTTCAAAAGCTTTTATCACTAATATTGCAATATGCAAAGAATACTATTTATTTTGTGCTTATTGGTATCTATAAGCACTTTTTCTCAGAAGGATACGCTACGTGTATCATATTTAAAAGGACAGATTATTCATGCTGAATCTAAAAAAGCATTGAGTGCAGCCCATATATTAAACTTAAACTCTGTAAATGGAACAATTACAGATGATAGAGGTTTTTTTGAAATACCTACCAAAGCTAACGATACTATTTTAGTATCTTATCTTGGTTATGCTTCTATTAAGTTAAAAATTACAAACGATTTATTACATGGAAATGAATTGTTAATTGGTTTATATGAAAAACCTGAAGAAGTTAAAGAAGTAGTTATAAAATCTACAAAATTAATTGGTGTTTTAGAGATTGATATTAAACAAGTACCTAAAGACCGATTTACAAGAATTAAAATTAATGGATTGCCACAAACTTACGAGGTAGGTAAACCTAAAGGAAAAGACTTCTCCTCTCCTATTGCAGCATTATTTCAACCTGTAGATTTTCTATACACACTTTTTGGAAAAAAACCAAAGCAGTTAGAAAAACTGCAAAAACTTAAAAAAGAAGACGATTTACGTAAAATGTTAGCAGGTAAATTTGATAGAGAAGTAATGATGGAATACTTGCAAATGGATAGACAAGAGCTTTCTGAACTTTTAACGGATTGTAATTATTCTGAATATTTTATCAAAAAAGCATCCGATCTACAGATGATTGAAGCTGTATTGGATTGCTATGAGAATTATAAAGCCCTAAAAAAGGGAAAAATAGATAGAGATAAAATTCCTGTTAAAAACTAATAAAATAGAAAAGGGTCAAAAGTAAATTACTTTTGACCCTTTTCATCAACTATTAAAACTAACTAAAATAATGATTAACTATTATTTCTACTTATAAGACACACAATTCTTAAATAAGTTACATAATAATAGTGTTTTAACATAAAATTAAGTTTTCAAGGTTTTATATCAATTTTAAAAACGAATTAAATTATGAGAATTAAAACAAAAAATCCAGCTTAATAAGCTGGATTTTTATTTACAAATTATGTGTTATATCCTTATTGATTCCCCAATATAATAGGCATTCCAGACTCTCCAGAACCAATAACAATTACTTTACTATTAGTAGATTTAGAAAGCTCTAAAGTTGCGCTAATCCCTTTTTCTTGTAAAATTTTATCTGTTAAAGAAGCGCTTAAAATTTTGTTTGCTACCGCTTTACCTTCTGCATCAATTTTTTGTCTTTCTGCTTCTTTTTCTGCTTTTGCTATTCTAAACTCATATTCTAAAGATTCTTGTTCTTGTTTTAACTTTGTTTCAATTGCAGTTCTAATAGTATTTGGTAATTTAACATCTTCCACTAAAACACGTTTAACAATTAAAAATTGATCTTTTAAAACAATCTTAATTTCATCTAAAATTTCTTGTTCTATTACATCTCTTTTACTAGAATATAATTGCTCTGGTGTATAACGACCAACAACACTTCTTGCTGCTGCATTAATTGCGGGATCTAATAACTCGTGTTCATAATCCTCTCCTTTTGTTTTTATCAATTTACCTAAGTTGGTAAATTCTGGCTCATACCAAATTGTCCCATTTACTTTAACTTCCAATCCGTTTACAGAAAGTACATTCATTTCATCAGAAATAGATTGCTGACGTACTTTTCTAACAATCATTCTATTCCAAGGAAGAACAACATGGAAACCTTCTCCATAAGTTTTTTCTGTGTTGATACCATTACCTAAAGTTTCAAATATCACACCACCTTCACCAGGACCTATAGTTACTGTAGATTTAGAAAATAATATTAACACAATTACTGCTATTACTATTAAAAAAACGCCTCCTTTAGGAAACTTAATATCAACTTGATTACTTGCCATTTTTGTTATTTTAAAATTCTTTCAAATTTACGACTTAAATTATCAAACACAATTTATATAAGCACAATCTTCATTAAATACTTCTGTTTCTAAGGTAACATGCTCTAAATTAAAATCATCATGTAACATTGTTTTAATAGCTTTTTTAAGCTCATTTACTTTTTGCCAGTCCATTTTCTCTTCAACCACCAAATGCATTGTTAAAATGTTATATTGACCGTCCATTGTCCATAAATGACAATCATGAATATCTTTTATTTCATCAAAAGTTAAAACCTTTGCTTTTATATTATCAATAGAAATTTTCTTTGGAGTTCCTTGTAAAATAATACGGATACTTTCATTTCCGTTTTTAAAAACATTATACAATATAAATGCAGCAATTAATAAAGATAATAGAGGATCTAAAAAAGGAAGGTTCCAAAATTGCATTACAATACTTGTTATTAAAACAGCTACCCAACCTAATACATCTTCTAACATATGTAAGGAAACTACACGTTCGTTAATTGTAGAACCTTTTCTTAATTTTAATACAGCTGCTCCGTTTACAATAATTCCTAAAATTGCAAACCACATCATTCCTTTTGCATCAGATGCTTCAGGATTTATTATTCTAGGTATTGCATTTATTATTATAAAAATAGATCCTATTAATAAAATGATAGAATTTATAATGGCTCCTAATAATGAGAATCTTTTAAAACCGTAAGTATACTTTTTAGTCGGTTTTTTATTTGACATTTTTTGAAAATACCAAGCTAAACCCAAACTAATACTATCTCCTAAATCATGAATTGCATCGGATGTAATAGCTAAACTATTGGTATAAATACCTCCAATAAATTCTATTATTGAAAAAAATAAGTTTAGAAAAAATGCTACACTTATATTTTCTGTAGAATTATGATTATGATGGTGATGACTATGATGGCTACACATAAAATTTTATTTAATAGACCAATAAATTTAAGAAAAGATGCATAGTTTACACTATAATATTAATTAAAGTTTCAGCTTATTAAATCAGTTTTAATTTGGTGTAACAAAAAGATTTACACTAAATTTTAAAAAAAACTTTTTAAAAAAAAATTACAAAAATATAAACTTAATCTGTTTTAGTAATTGTATTCTTTAAAGCATTATTTAACTTTTCTATATAATCTTTTCTTTGAGCCAAATCTTTAAAATTAGCCTCAAATGTTTTTGTTTCTTTTAAATTTGGGAAAGAAAGTTTATTTTTTGAGATTGAGTTTGAAATTAGGATATTAAAGTAATTATAAATCAAAATTACTTTTTGCAAAAAGTCTGTTTCTACAATTTTAAAACCTATTTTTTTTGCTGTTCTTTTGTTTAAAATATAACTTGTTCCTTCAAGTTTCATTTCACTTTCATTGCCATATTTATCTATCAGAGATAATAATCCTTGTAAGTATTGCTGAATTATAAAATCTGTTCGTTGTTTTCCGTTCAATTTCTTATCAATCACAAAATAATAATCAAACAAAGTTCCTCCGTGTATTTTAATTACTCTATTTTTAGGCTTTTCAGTTATAAATAATGGTGAATAATATACCATTTTCCCACTCTTTTTAAGTGAAGGCATATCAAAAAAAGGAGCAATTATTGATAAAGTAATAGCAAAAGTTAAAATACTTATCAAATAAAAATTGAGTTTTATTGATACAATTATTGAAAAAATTATTAATAAAATTGCACAAATAGCTATAATTGCTAAAATCTTATTTTGTTCCTTTTTACTTTTTATATAAAATTTGTGTTCCAAGTTTTTTTAAATTATAAATTGACAAAAAAAACTTCTATTTACAGTTTCAATCTATTTTTAACGTATTCAATTTCTGTTTTACCATGTTCTTTAGGGTTGCCCTCTTCATCTAAAGACACCATTACAATTTTATCAATTTCAATAATTGTTTTTCTAGTTAGTTTATTTCTAACATTACAAGTTAAAGTTATAGAAGTTCTACCATACTTTACAACATCAATTCCTATTTCAATAATATCTCCTTTCTTAGCAGAACTCACAAAATCTATTTCAGACATGTATTTTGTAACCGTTCTATCTACTTCTAGTTGAATAATTGCATAAATAGCAACTTCTTCGTCTATAAATTGCAATAATCTACCACCAAATAAAGTGCCGTTTGGGTTTAAATCTTCTGGTTTAATCCATTTTCTTGTGTGAAATCTCATATACTCTTTTTTTAATTTTTATGTTTTACCGTAATATTTTCTAACAAACCACTCTACTGTTAATAAGCCAATTACAATAAACAATATCCATTGCCAATCTATTAGGTTTTGTTCTTTTATTGTTGATTTTTGAGTTGTGTAAAAAGATTTATTTTTTAATAATTCTTCTTTTAAATCTTTAAACTGATTTTTGTAAAACTGTTTTCCTCCAGAACTATTTGCTAACTTCTTTAATTTTTTATCATTGGCATTTGTAAACTGCTCTTCTATTTGATAATCTGTAATTTTAAATTCTCCTGTCTTACTTATATTTTGTCCTTTTACACTTGCTCTATAAATATACTTTCCTGAAGTAAGGTTTTCAACATCAACTTGGTAAGAGTTATTAATTAAAGAAAATGGTAGCTTAACTACTTCTCTAGTGTCTGTATTGGTTAATGTAATTTCTAAATCTGCTCTTGTATCAAATTGATAATTTTTATCTGTATAAATGGCAGATATATTGATGATTGAATTAGCTGAATATAAATTTTCTACATTTACTTCTAATCGACTTCTTTTTTTATTAGTTGCTAAATACTGAACCAAATTGCTTATAAATTCATCAAAATCATAAAACGAATTAGAATTTAAAAAACTTGTAGATCTCCATTTCCAAATACCTTCACCAAACAGAATTCCTACTTTTTGATTATCCTCTTCTATACTTGCCAATAATGGTTGTTCAGTTTGTAATCCGTTAATACTTTGAAGTAATAATACCTGATGTTCTTTATAAATACTGATTTCTCCATAAGAATCTTCTAAGGGAGGAAATTGATTAAAATTAATATCATTTTGATAAAAAGGTAAAAAAGAATCATTGTAAACAGCTTGATAATCTTCTATTTGATTGATGTAATTTTTTGAAAAACCTAACTCTTGGTTATTTATAAAACTCCAATCTGTATTCTTTCCAGTAATCAAGAAATAGTTACTATTTTTAGATTTTAATTGATTTAAAACAGTGTTAAACTTATTATTTGGTTGATTTAAGATAACTAATTGAAAATCTTTTATTTGATTATTAAAATCATCAATTAACTGAACTTCTAAAGAACGTTGTTTATTACTTTCTATAGATTTTTTTAAAACACCTAAATCTGGGTGTAAAACAGACGTTAAAATCAATACTTTTGTTTGTTGATCAATTACTTCTACAGAAAAGTTTTTAGAATTATTCTTTGTATTTTTTTCATCTGCAATTTTCTGAATTGTTGCTGTATAATATTGCAATCCTTTTTTATCAGAAGTTAAGTTTGTTGTAATAGTTTTTGAACTACTTTCTGATGAAAATGATATGTTTTTGGTAAAAACTTTTTTACCATTTTTATAAATAGAAAATAAAGAATTAACAGACTCTTCTCCTTCGTAATTCAATAAAACTTCTACCGGAAACTTATTCTTTACAAAGCTATATTTATTAACATTTAATTGACTTATTTTTAAATCCTTATATTTAATTGTATCACCAAATACTATCGGAAAAATTTTTTGCTTAGAATTAATAAATTCATAATCAGAACCTATTGTTTGATTTCCGTCTGACAACAATATTATAGGCGCAATTTTATTTTTATTTAATTCATTTACAGAAGTAATTGCTTTAAATATATTGGTTTCGTTCTCATTAAAAGTAAAAGAATCTAGTTGAGATAAAGTTTTCCCAAAAGAAAAAGTGTTGATTTCAAATTTTTCTTGTAAACTTTTATCAATATTAATACTATTTACAAAGCTATTTAAGTTATTTTCTTCTTTAAAAAATGGAATTGATTTAGAATTATCAACCAAAATACTTAAGATTGGTTTAGAATTCTCTAAGTTTATTGTTTTTATCTTAGGATTAATCAACAATAATACTATCAAAAAAAGACTTAAAGTTTTTAATGAAAATAAGAATACATGTAACTTAGATTTCTTTTTTTCTTTATAAAAATATTGAAAAAAAGCCATAGAAAGACTAAATACAAACGCTAAAAAAATATAAAATAGAGTAATGTTTTGCAATGATTTTTATTTATGTGCAAGTTAAAAAGAACGATTAATTAACTACGTAAAAAAATACTAAATTATTTATAAATTGGTTTATAAATAAAACAAAAAAGAGCACATAAATGTGCTCTTTTTCTAAAATTTTATTTTTTAGTATAGACTAAAATAATCTGCATCCATCCTCTCTCCTACCAAAGACAAATCATCAACTAAATTTTCTATAAATCCCTTTAAATCTTCTTGAAAATCCTCAATACATTTATAACGGTATTCACACATTAATTTACCGATTAAAAAAGCTGCAGAATCCTTATGCGGATGTTCTTCTTTTATTAAAAAACTCATATAATAATGAATACTATTTAAAGAATTCATTATAGACCTAGGACAATGTGGGTTTAATATTAAAAACTCTAAAACATTATGGCTAGAAGGTGTTTTTCTATAATGACCTCTCATCATATCATAAGTTTCTACACATTTTAATAAAGTTGTCCACTCATAACTAGTCTTTACGGGCGTATCAAAATCAACACTCTCTATTAATGCATCATTATATTTAGAATTAATAATTCTAATTACCTGATTTGCTCTTTCTATATAAACACCCAACATAATAATCGCATATACTTCATCATGCAATAAGGTTGCTCTAATTTTAGTTCTTAAAGAAGCAATATTAGATTTTATAAGGTTGGTAAACTCAAACAAACCGTGTTTAACAAAACGTTCTGAAGAATAATTTTTTACAGTTCTGTTAAGTGTATTAATAGACTCATACAATTCTGTTGATATTAAATCTCTAGCTCCGTTTGCATTTTGTTGTGCATAACCTATAGAACTATAAATAGAATAGTGTTTATCTGGATTAAGACCTATATCATATAATACGTCTCTTTCGTTTAATATTTTATTTAATTTTAACTCCTCTTCATCCGCTACAAACAACATAGAACGTAAAACAAAGTCTCTAGACTGAGCAAGTTCACTCGGTGCGTCTAAAGAAGAAAAATAGTTTACATTTAAATACCTTGCTATATGCTCAGAACGTTCTAAATAACGTCCCATCCAAAAAAGGTTATTGGCTACTCTTGCTAACATATATATATTTTATTTTTTTAAAACCCAAGTATCTTTAGAACCACCACCTTGAGATGAATTTACAATTAAGTTACCTCTTTTAAGTGCTACTCTTGTTAAACCTCCTTTTAGTACAAAATCCTTATCCTTACCTAATAATGTAAATGTTCTTAAATCTACATGCCTAGATTCAAAAGAATTTTCTTCTTCTATATAAGTTGCATGTGTAGAAAGAGACATAATAGGTTGAGCAATATATTTTCTTGGACTCTCTTTAATTGTTGCTTTTACTTTCTCTATTTCCTCTTTAGTTAATTTATTTCCGATAGAAATACCATAACCACCAGACTCATCAACAGGTTTAACAACTAATTTATCAACGTTTTCTAAAACATATTTAAGTTCGTCTGGTCTACTGCAATGATAAGTATGTACGTTATTAAGAATAGGTTCTTCATCTAAATAATACTTAATAATTTGTGGCATATAAGTGTAAATAGCTTTATCATCAGCAACACCAGTACCAGGTGCATTCACTAAACAAACCTTACCTTTTAAGTAAGATTTAAAAAGACCTTTAACACCTAAAACAGAATCTGGGTTAAAAACTGAAGGATCTATAAACTCATCATCTATTCGTCTATAAATAACGTCTACTCTTTCTAAACCTTTTATAGTTTTCATGTAAACAAAATCATTTTCAATAAACAAATCTCTTCCTTCTACTAACTCAACACCCATTTGTTTTGCTAAGAAAGAATGCTCGTAATATGCTGAATTGTAAACACCTGGTGTTAAAACAACACACTTAGGAGAATCTACTCCTTTTGGTTTTACAGATTCTATAATTTCTAATAAATTTTGCCCATAATCAGAAACATTATGAGATTTATAATGGTCAAAAACACCAAATAATGTTCTTTTTAAAGCTTCTCTATTACCAACAACATAACTAACACCAGAAGGACATCTTATATTATCTTCGAGTACGTAATAATCACCATCAGAATGTTTAATTAAATCTGTACCAGAAACGTGGTTATAAATTCCTCCAGGAGGATTAAAGCCTTTCATTTCCTTTAAGTAACTAGCAGAAGAATTTATTAACTCTATAGGAACAATTCCTTGTTTAATAATTTTTTGATCATGATATAAATCCCAAAGAAAAAGATTAAGAGCTTTACTTCTTTGTAATGCTCCTGCTTCTAGTTTTAACCATTCATCATTACCGATAATTCTAGGAAATAAATCAAAAGGAAAAATCTTTTCTTTTGTTTCTTTATCTCCATAAACTTGAAATGTTATTCCTTGATTAAAAAAAGCATCTTTTGCTTTATTATTTAATGAAACAAAATCATTAACAGAGTACTCACTAAATAATTTAAACAATGTTTGATAAACATCTCGCACTTGTTTATCTTCTGTAAATATTTCATCATAAAACCTTGAATCAAATTCATAGGCAGAAAAAATAGGTAATTTATTATATGTTTTCAAATTATAAACTTTTAATGTAAAACTAATAAAATTCTTATATAAACCGCAACTTTTGTTAAATTATTTTTAGAAAAAATTCCTAAACATTAAACTATATAACATATATTTACAATTACTTTGAATTATCAATAATTTGCATAAAACAAAAATTATATATGTTTTTATTTTTAAGATTATTAATTACAAAATGTTATAGTTTAATTTTTTTTTACGTGTTCAAAATACAACCTTAAAATTAAATAACGTAAACATTTATAACCTTTTTCTAATTCATTTTAATTACTTTCACATTTAGATTTAACCCTACAAAATAAACTATGGCACTAAAAGTTGTAATATCTCATAAAACAAAATATATATATGATCGTTCTGTAAATCTTTCTCCTCATATTTTTAGATTAAGACCTGCTCCACATAGCAGAACGCCTATAGAATCTTATTCTTTAAACATTGAGCCAAAAGAACATTTTTTTAATTGGCAGCAAGATCCTTTTGGTAATTATTTAGCACGTGTAGTTTTTCCTGAAAAAACAACAGAACTATCTGTAGAAGTAGAAATTATAGCAGATTTAAAAACAATTAATCCTTTTGATTTTTTTGTAGAAGAATCCGCAGAAGAATTTCCTTTTGAATATTCTGATGTTCTTAAAAAAGAATTAATTCCATATTTAGAAGTTACAGAAAAAGGAAAGTTAATTGATGAGTTTATTAAGACCATAGACTTTACACCAAGAAAAACAATCTACTTTTTAATTGATATTAACCAAAAAATATACGAGTTTTTAAATTACAACATTCGTATGGAACCAGGTGTACAAACCTGTGAAGAAACATTAGGAAAAAAGACAGGTTCTTGTAGAGATTTTGCTTGGTTATTTGTACAAACGTTACGTCATTTAGGGTTTGGTGCTCGTTTTGTTTCTGGATATTTAGTACAGTTAAAATCTGATGAAAAATCGTTAGACGGACCTTCTGGACCAGAAGAAGATTTTACAGATTTACATGCTTGGGCAGAAGTTTATATTCCTGGTGCTGGTTGGATTGGTTTTGATGCTACTTCTGGTTTATTAGCCGGAGAAGGTCATATTCCTCTAGCATGTACTCCTACTTTTGAAAGTGCTGCTCCTGTTTTTGGATTATCTGATAAGTGTGAAACTACCTTTGAATTTGAAAATTCTGTAGAAAGAATTTTTGAATCTCCAAGGGTTACAAAACCTTATACAGACAGACAATGGAAATCTATTGAAAAACTAGGTCATAAAGTAGAAAAAGAACTACAAAAAAATGATGTTCGCCTTACAATGGGTGGAGAACCTACTTTTGTTTCTATTGATGATATGGAATCTGCTCAATGGAATACAGATGCAGACGGACCAGAAAAGAGAGAACGTGCTGCAGATTTATCTAACAGACTTTTAAATACAATTGGTAAAGGAGGTTTTTTACATCACGCTCAAGGAAAATGGTATCCTGGTGAGCCATTACCTAGATGGTCTACAGAATTATGTTGGAGAAAAGATGGTAGAAAAATATGGTTTAATCCAGAATTATTAACTGCTGTTGGCGGTTCTCCTAAAATAGAAAAAGGTACTGAAAAATTATTTTTAGAAACCTTAACAACATACTTAGACGTTAGCGATAAACATATTACACCTACCTATGAAGATGCCTTTTATTTTCTTTGGGAACAAGGACAATTGCCAGTAGATTTTAATCCTGGTGAAGATAAAGATAGCTCAATCGCAGAAAAGAAATTAAAAGAAATTTTAGAAAATGGTACTTCTACTCCTGTTGGATATGTATTGCCTTTAAACAAAACAGAAGGTAGTTGGTTTACAAGTTCTTGGAAATTTAGAAGGAATTACATTTATTTAACTCCAGGTAATTCTCCTTTAGGTTTAAGATTACCTTTAAACTCCTTAGAGTCAGAACCAGAACATGAAATTTTTCCTATTTACGAACCAAATCTTTTTGATAAAAAGAAACGTTTACCAAGTTTTAGACGAATGGTGGCTAAAAGAAAAGAAAAAGTTTCATTAGAAGGGATTAATAATAATCTACCAAATTATTTTGTTAGAACTGCATTATGTGCAGAAGTTAGAGAAGACAAATTATATCTATTTTTACCTCCCCTAGATGATGCCGCTAATTATTTAGATTTATTAGCATCTATTGAAGCTACTGCAAAAGAATTAAATATTCCTGTTGTTTTAGAAGGTTACGGGCCACCACATGATAACAGATTAGAATCAATGAAAATTACTCCAGATCCAGGAGTAATCGAAGTAAATATACATCCATCTCATAATTGGCAACAATTAATAGATAATACTTTTACAATTTATAATCAAGCAAAAAAAGCAAGATTAGGTACAGAAAAATTTATGATTGATGGTAAACACACTGGAACAGGTGGAGGAAACCATGTAACATTAGGAGGAGTTAGCCCTAAAGACAGTCCTTTACTTAGAAAACCTAGTTTATTAAGAAGTTTATTAACTTTTTGGCAACATCACCCAGGGCTTTCTTACTTATTTTCTGGTGCTTTTATTGGCCCTACAAGTCAAGCTCCTAGAGTTGATGAAGCTAGACAAGATAATTTATATGAATTAGAAATTGCTTTTAGTCAAATACCTAAAGATGGAGAAGTTCCTTTTTGGTTAACAGATAGATTGTTTAGACACTTATTAACAGATTTAACAGGTAATACGCACAGAGCAGAGTTTTGTATCGATAAACTATATTCCCCAGACTCTTCTACAGGAAGATTAGGTATATTAGAGTTAAGAGGTTTTGATATGCCTCCGCATGCTCAAATGAGTTTACTTCAAAATTTACTAGTAAGAACATTAGTTTCTTGGTTTTGGAAAAAACCATACGAACACAAATTAGTTCGTTGGGGAACGAGTTTACATGATAAGTATTTATTAGAACATTATGTAAGAGAAGATATTAAAGATATTGTATCTCAATTAAACAAAGAAGGTTATGCTTTTGATGAAGAATGGTTTAACCCATTTTTCGAATTCCGTTTTCCATTACATGGAATGGTGCAAATCAATAATATTGATATAGAATTAAGAGCAGGTATAGAACCTTGGAATGTTTTAGGAGAAGAAATGACAGGCGGTGGAACAGCAAGATATGTTGATTCATCTGTAGAAAGACTACAAGTTAAGTTAAATAATTTCACAGAAGAAAGATTTGTCTTAACTTGCAACGGTGTAAAAGTAAATGTTGAAAACACAGGAATAAAAGGAGAATTTGTTGCAGGTGTGCGTTATAAAGCCTGGAACCCTTATTCTGCCCTACACCCTACAATTGATGCCGATACACCTTTAGTTTTTGATATAGTTGATACTTGGAACAAGCGTTCTATTGGTGGATGTACTTATTATGTAACACACCCAGGAGGACGTTCTTATGAGACTTACCCTATTAATAGCTTTGAAGCAGAATCAAGAAGAATTAATCGTTTTTGGGATTTTAACCACTCTCAAGGAGAAGTTGAAACTATAGATGAAGAAGAAAATAGAAACAAAGAAGAACAAACCGAAAGAGAGACAAATGTAAAAGAACAAGGAAGTTCTAAACATTTTAGATATCAAGAAATACCTAAAAACCCAGAATTCCCTAATACTTTAGATTTGAGATTGAAAAAATAATTTTCTAAATATTTATGCCTAATAAGAATTTGTTTGAAAAATATTTCAATGATTTTGAAGACTATGATGAAGTTTTAAAATCTGACATGACGATAAACCCTAATTGGGAAAAATTACTAAATAATTTTTCTACAATAGGACAAGAAGAGCTTAAAGATAAACAAAAACAAATAGATTGGCTATTAGCTGAAAATGGAGTAACTTATAATGTTTATAACGATCCTAAAGGATTAAATAGACCTTGGAATTTAAATATCATCCCTTTTATTATTGAACAGAAAGAATGGGTATCAATAGAAAAAGGGTTAAAACAACGTGCTGAATTATTAAATTTAATTTTAGACGATATTTATGGTAAAAGAGAACTTATAAAAAATAAAATTATACCACCAGAGGTGGTCTATGCTCATCGTGGTTTTTTAAGAAACTGCGATCAAATACAATATAATACTTCTAAAAACTTACTTATACATTCTGCTGATTTGGCTCGTGGGCCAGATGGTAGAATGTGGGTGGTTAATGATCGTACAGAAGCACCTTCTGGTATGGGGTATTCTTTAGAAAATAGATTTTCTATAAGACGTTCTGCACCAGATTTATCTAGAAATATACATGTAGAACAACCTTTTTCTTTTTTTAAAGATTATCATCAATTATTAATAGATTCTGCTCCTGTAAAAAAAGACAATACAACAATTGTTATTCTTACCCCTGGTCCTCATAATGAAACTTATTTTGAGCATGCCTATTTATCATCATATTTAGGATATCCTTTAGTAAAAGGAAATGATTTAGTTGTAAGAAACAATAAAGTATACATTAAAACATTAAAAGAATTAATTCAGGTTGATGTTATTTTAAGACGTGTAGATGGTGCTTATACAGATCCTTTAGAATTAAAGGGAAATTCATTTTTAGGAGTAGCAGGATTATTAAATGCTGTTAGAAAAAAGAACGTAAGTATTATAAACCCAATAGGAAGTGGTGTTTTAGAAAACCCTGGTTTAATTCCTTTTATGAACTCCATCTGTAAATACTTTTTTAAAGAAGATTTAATACTTCCACAGATAGCTTCTTGGTGGTGTGGTCAGGAAAAAGAAAGGAATTTTGTTTTAGAAAACCTTACTAAATTTGTAGTAAAACCTATAGATAGAACCAACAGGGAACATATTTATTTTTGTGAACTTTTAAGTAAGACAGAATTAGAAGAACTTAAAAGTCAAATTTTAGAAGAACCATATAGATTTGTTGCGCAAGAAAAAATTTCCTTTTCAACTGCCCCAAACTTTACAGATAAAGGCTTAGAACCAAGAAAAGTTGTTTGTAGAACTTTTTCTGTCGCTAAAGACAACTCCTATAGTGTAATGCCTGGTGGATTAGTTAGAGTTGCTGCAGATAAAGAAAAATTACGTGTTTCTAATCAAAGAGGAGGAACTAGTAAAGATTTTTGGGTTACAAACTCCGTTAAAACAGCACCATCTTCTAAACAACGTTATCATTGGCATAACAACAACACTAATACTTTAGCTGGTATTGATAATTTACCAAGTAACACAGCAGAAAATTTATTTTGGTCTGGTAGATATTTAGCAAGAACATTAGTTACTGCTAGATACATAAGAATGGTATTGAATGAACTAGTAGATTCTGATTCTAAAAGCTTACATGTTTTATTAAAATCTATAACTCATTTAACATCTATTTTCCCTGGATTTACAGGTGCAAATGAAGAAGCTGCTTTTAAAGACCCTTTAAAAGAAATAGCCATTGTTTTATTTGATAAAGATAAACAAGGTAGTTTAGCCAATTCTATACAAGCTTTTTCCAATTCCTATTACTCTTTAAGAAATTTATGGTCTAAAGATATGTGGAGGGTTTTTGATGCTACGACAAAATCTTGGAACGAATTTAGTCCAGAAAACCATACTGATTTAAAGAAAGTTATAAAATTATTAGATAGTATTATTACTAAACTAATTGCTTTTATGTGTTTAATTGAAGAAAGTATTTTGGTAGAACAAGGTCTTCTACTCTACTTTATCGGTTTACAAACTGAACAAGCAATGATGAGTATAGATAAATCTAGAGCGCTCTTAGTTTCTAAATATGATGAACAAACCGAGTATGAAATTTTAGAGTCGTTATTAGACAGTCATGAGAGTTTAAACATTTATAGATATAGTTTTAGGTCTTATTTAAATGTAAAAAACGTAATTAATTTAATTCTTTTAGATAAATCATATTCTCGTTCTTTAAAATATCAATTAAATAGAATTAGAAGAGATATTTCTAGATTACCAAATAAGAATCAAGATATTAAATTATCAAATTCTTACTTGTTAATAAAAGAAGCGTGTGATCTTATAGAAAATATAGATGTAGATAGTTTCATTTTAATGGATGATACTGAATTTACAAGAGTTAATTTAGATGAATTTTTAGCTAAATTAAGTACTTTAATACACCAAACATCTTTATCGGTTACAAATACATATTTCAATCATTCAGATCAACAACAAAGACAATTAATTCATCAAAAACAATCCCTGTAATGTTATTTAAAGTTATACATATAACTGCATATGATTATGATGAGGCAATTACGCATTGCCATAATATTGCAAACCTTAAACCTATAGAGTTTTTAGGTCAAAAATTGGTAGATTATTCTTTAGAAATATCACCTTTACCTTCTTATTTAGAAGAGGGCAAAGATTTTTTTAAAAATACTATTTGTAGATTTTCTATAGATCAGCCTCATAAAAAATTAATTGTAAATTCCACAAGTATTATTGAGCGTAATTTTAATTTACAACCAGATATTTACACGTCTTTAATTTGTAAAAAAACAACAGTACAAGACGTTATAAATGAATTAAAAAAAGGAACAGAAGAAATGTTATCTGTTCATGAATTTACATTAGATTCTTATTTTATTAAAAATATTTCTCCAAAGATTAAAGAATATGCAGAAGTTTCTTTGCAACCAGATAGAAATGTTTTTGAAGCTACAAATGAACTAATGCAAAGAATTTTTAAAGATTTTACTTTTGATTCTCAATTTAGTACCATTGCTACTCCTTTAGAAGAGGTTATGAAAGCTAAAAAAGGTGTTTGTCAAGATTTTGCACAAATTGGTATTGCATGTTTAAGATCTGTTGGGTTACCTGCAAGATATGTAAGTGGTTATATAGAAACTTTACCACCTCCAGGAAAAGAAAAGTTAGTTGGTACTGATGCTTCTCATGCATGGTTTTCAGTGTACATTCCTCAATTTGGATGGGTCGATTTTGACCCTACAAATGATCAAATACCAAAAAATCAACATATAATTACTTCTTATGGTAGAGATTATTTTGATGTTCCACCTTTAAAAGGTGTACTTTATGGTTCTGGTAATAGTAAAATGAAAGTATCTGTAGATATTAGACCTGCAGTTATATAAAAAACTTAAAAAAATTATCTTTTAAGTTTTAAGTTTTAAGTTTAAGACAATAACTTAACTTTTACAGTAGATAAAAACTAAAAAGCTCATGATTGAATAAATTCAATCATGAGCTTTTTTAAACTTACATAGTTTAATATTATAATACTAATTTGCGATAATTATGCTTCTCCTCTTGCTGGGTACCCTTCTTTTAAAATATAATCTATTCCGTTTAAAACATCTTTAAATTCTGGTCTACCAAATGGCATAGATTGTATAGATTCCCAATACACTTTGTTTTCATTATCAATTAAAAACAAACCAGGTTCTAAAAATTCTTTTGGTTCTTTATCACTAATAGCTTTAGATACAAATAATCCCCATTTTCTACCTTCTTCAACAGGTAAATTATATCCTAGTGGTACAGATTCAATATCCCATTCATCATAAGCTTTTTTAGCTCTTTCTTCAGAATCTGCACTAATTGCAATTACATTTACTCCCCTCTCATTAAAGTCGTTCATCTTCTTTTTTAATTGCTCTAATTGTTTTTTACAAACTGGGCAATGTAACCCTCTGTAAAAAATAATCATCGTAAAATTTTCTGGCTTTTGCTCATGCAAACTCCATTTTGTTCCGTTTACTAAATCAATTGTTAATTCTGGTGTTTCTACTCTTGGCTTTATCATCGTATTTATTTTTTTATTTGTTATTTTCTAATTTTTTATAATCTGTATATCCTTCAGCACCTGGGGTATAAAAAGTATCATTATTCCAATCTGCTAATTCTTGATTTTTTTCAAATCTTTCAGTTAAATCTGGATTTGAAATATATAATTTTCCAAATGCTACTAAATCTGCATTACCGTCCTCTAAAACTTTATTACCAGATTTTTTATCAAAACCAGCATTTATAATGATTGTTCCATTATAAATTGGTCTAGAATGTTCGGCAATATTTTCTATTGCATAAGGGATATCAGAAACATCGTTAAAAGGTTCTGATAAGTGCACATAAGCTAAATTGTAATCGTTTAATTTTTTTAAGATATATTCAAAAGTTGGTATGGTTTCATCATCCATTTCCATTCCAAAAATCCCATTTAATGATGGATTAAATCTTGCACCTATCTTATTTTCTGGAACAACTTCTTTAATAGCATCTAAAGTTTCAAAAAAGAAACGTGCTCTGTTTTCTATACTTCCTCCATATTCATCTGTTCTAATATTAGACGTTTTATTAAAGAATTGATGAAATAAATAACCATTAGAAGAATGAATTTCTACACCATCAAAACCAGCTTTTATAGCATTTTTAGCAGCATTTTTAAAATCGTCTATGGTTTGCTTAATGTCATTTTTAGACATTTCTTTAGGCGCTACAGTTTCTTTTTTACCATCAGGTGTAAAAACTGTTTCGTTTGCATTTATTGCGGATGGTGCTAAAGGTAAATCTCCATTATGAAAATCTGGATGAGAAATTCTACCTACATGCCAAAGTTGAATAAAAATTTTACCTCCTTTTGCATGTACTCTTTCTGTAACTTTCTTCCAACCCTCAACTTGTTCTTCAGAATGAATTCCTGGAGTGTTTATGTAACCAACAGCTTTTTCTGAAACCTGTGAGCCTTCTGTAATAATTAAACCAGCAGAAGCTCTCTGCTCATAATACAGACCATGTAAATCACTTGTGGGTATATTACCCTTATTATTTGCTCTACTTCTAGTCATTGGAGCCATTACTACTCTATTACTGAGTGGTAAACCTGTTATATTGTTAAAATTTTGTAATAAAAATTGTTTCGTCATGTTTATTTGTTTTTAAGATTAAAATGATTTTATACTGATTAGTAAGTTGCCATTTTATCTTTCTTTTTGGTAAGTTGCTTGTCTAATTCTTGTATAGATTCATTAATAGAACTTATAAAATTATCATGACTTGCTTCTGCAAATAAACGTGGTCCTGGTACACTTACTCTAATATTGCAAATCATACCTGTAGTATCTGATGATGTATTTTCTGTTTTAAAAAACACATCTGCTCTTACAATCATTTGAAATTTATTATATAATTTCTCTAACTTCTCTTTAGCATATTCTTCTAGTCTTTTACTAGCATCCACATCATGGTATTCAAAATTAATAATCATCTTTTTCTATTTTAAATTAATAATGATATAAAACTATTATAAAACTAAGATGAGGGTTTGCTTAAATGCAATTATGTTTAACTCATTTAAACAGTTAACAGAATTTTAAGAGTCGTTATTTTCTTTTTCTTGAAGTAATAAAGTAAACACCAGTAAGCAAAATACCAGATGCAATAAGAGATTGTGTAGATAATTTTTCATTTAAAAAAAACCATCCCATAAATAAAGCAATAACAGGATTTACATATGCAGAAGTTGATACTTTTTCTGTTGCTACATTTTTTAATAGAAAATTAAATGCTGTAAAAGCTACAATACCACCAAAAACAATTAATATAAACATTGATATTTGTACATTAGTACTCCAAGCTAAAGGAGAAACCCATTCTTCTTTAAAAATAAAACTTGCAATTACTAAAATTGTACCAGCACATAGCATTTGGTAACCTGTACTTACTAAATGGCTTTTTGGTAATACTGCTTTAGAGACAAAAACACTACCATAACTCCAACTTAGTACACAAGTTAATATCATAAAAATACCTAATAAGCTTCCTTTGGATGTTGTTAATTCTTGCTGACTTACTAATAGGTACATACCAACAATACCTAAAGCAACACCAATCATAGATTTTTTTTGCAAAGGCTTCCTATCAATCAACCGTAATAAAAACAATACAAATAGCGGTTGTGTAGATGCTAATAAAGCACCAAAACCACTATCTACATATTTTAAAGCCCAAACAAAAACACCGTTACCGTAAACCAGAAAGAAAAAACCTGCAATAGCTGAATTTAATAATTCTTTTTTTTTGATAGATAAATCATGTTTTAATAAAAATGCTAAAAAAATCATTAAAACTCCAGCTGTTAAAAAGCGTAAAGCAACTAAAAAAAATGGAGGTAACTCAGTTACTGCAATTTTATTAAAAACATAAGTAGATCCCCAAATAAAATAAATAGAGAAAAATGCAGCAATAATAAGGAGTTTATTATTTTTCAATTGTAAGATTATTAGGCTAAACAAAAATAGAACTAAATATTGTGATACACTTTTTTTTAACTATCTAAGTTGATAAATGTTATATTTGAAAAATTGCTATAAAACATTAAAAAGTTTAACCTTGAATAAAAAATATCCTTTTGATCCTTCATTAAAACATCACTTTATAATTGCATTTAGTATTGTAATTTGGATTTTTATATTCTTATATTTTACTGAACCTTTAGATGTATCTGAATTAAATTCTAGAGATAAACCTCTTTTTTTATTAGGATATGGATTAATTGGAGGTTTCTGTTACATTATTTTTTTACCATTTCAATATTTTATCTTCAAGAAAAAAGATAAAAACTGGACTCTTTTAAGCGAAATACTTTTTTTAATCACTTTAAGTATTAGTACAATAATATTTGCACGCTTCTTCTATTTGTACGTAGTAATGGCAAATGACAGAAATCCTTATGAATTTAGATATATGCTAGAAAGCATTTTTTTACCTGCTCTACTTACTATTCTACCTATAATTATTTTTGGTCGTTTTGCTTTTGGAAAATATAAAAATAAAAAAACTGAATCTAAAAAAATAGAAATTAAAGGCCAAGGAAATTATGAGGGCTTGCGTTTATTTTTTAATGATATAGTTTGCATTAAATCTTCAGATAATTATATTGAAGTATTTTACCTTTCTAGAGGAGAATTAAAATTAAAAAAGAATTTAATCAGAAATAAGTTATCTGTTATTGCTGATGAGTTTCCTACTCTTTTAAGAACACATCGTTCTTATGTAATCAATCCATTTCATTTTTTACAATGGAAAACAGAAAAAAATAAACTCTTTGTTATCTTATTTCACCACATAGAAGTACCTGTTTCTAAAACCTATCAAGATGAAGTTAAATCTGTTATAAATTCTACCACAGAATAGCTACAATTCACCCCAAACACCTATATATATTGAGTTTAAAACCAATTACTTTCTAAATTTGTATTAGAAAGTTTAATCAATTTAAAAAACAAACTCATGAAAATTTTAACCACTTTATCCATTTTTTTATTATTTACTACCAGCACTTTTAATGCTCAAGTAGAAACTTGTAATTGTAAAATCGATTTAGATTTTATCGTTAGTAAAATAAAAAAAATGCCTTCTTTTAAAAAACAAATTAAGGAAGAAAAGTTAGATGATTTTAATAACACTTATAATGTTATCTCTAAAGAAATGACTAATCCTATTTCAATAGAAAAGTGTTATCAATTATTATTAAAACAAATGACTTTAGTTAACGATTCTCATTCTAGTTTAACAATTAACGATGCTTTTTTACCAAAAGAAATTTTAAATGATGATAAAAAATTAGCAGATTTTAAATTAACAGCCACTTATAAAAATCATCCAAAGACAACTAAAAATATTACAGATTTAAAAACCAATTTGGCAACACAACCTTTAAATTCTTTAGAAGGTATTTTTAACTATGGTAAACAAAAAATTGGTATCTATTTTGATACAAATAAAAAAGATTTAATTGGTGTAGTTTTAGAAAATGATTTAAAAAATTGGGAAGTTGGAGATATTAGTTTTTATGCTACAAAAATTAATGACGCTAAATATAATATGTATCAATATCGATTAAGTAATAAAACACCAAGATTGATAAAAAGTTTAAGTTTTAATAATGGTAGAATATTAAGTTATAAAAAAGAAGGAAATGAATTTAATTTTGAACTACCAAAAACCGATCAAAAAGAGTTTGAATTTAAACAGCTAAATGAAAACACTCAATATTTATATTTTGCAAATTTTAGCAATAGTAAAAAGAAAGCGCTTTTAGCTTTTTTTAATAACACAAAAGACAAATTAACTGCAGAAAACATAATTATCGACTTAAGATCTAATAGTGGTGGTAATAAAAAATATTCAGATAATTTTTTAAAATATTTAAAAAATAAAAATGTTTATGTAATTACAAATTTCTTAACAGGTAGTAATGGAGAACAATTTACATTAAAATTAAAAAAACTTAAAAAGACAAAACATTTAGGGCAAACTACTTTTGGTGTTATCGCTTATGGGATAAATTACGGTAGAAGCTATACAACTCCCACTAATAAATTTACCATAATGCCAACAGATATGAATTTTCATAAATATTATAAATATGAAAGTAAGGGTGTTACACCAGATATAAAATTAGATTACACTAAAGATTGGATTGACCAAACTTTAGATATGATTAAAATAAATGAGTATTAAACTTTCTAAAATAATATTCTTTATTAAAAAAAGCTCATATTAATTATGAGCTTTTTAAATTTTAAACTTTATAAGTCTAAACTTATGAAGTTTTGGTTCTTTAAAAATCATTACTAAACTAGCTCTTTTCTTCTTCTTTGTTATTGATAAATTCTATATCTCTAATGTTTTTCTGAACTGTAATTGCACCAAATAGACTTAGTAAAAAAGAAATTCCGTAGAAACCTTTTTCACTTAATAGTAAATCGGCATTTCTTAACCCTATTATCAATAGAAGGATTGACAAAATAACAATAACCCAACTTATTCCATAATACATTTCACTTACTTTAATATCTTCTGCTTTATCTCTAACAGCTTTTTGTAAAGAAATTACTGCATAAATTCCCATTAAAAGTATGGCAAAATAATATCCTTTTTCATTTAATTCCATACCTGCATTCCATAAACCAATGCAGTAAGTTACTAAACCAATAGATAAAACTCCCCAAGATGCACCAATATAAGCAGAAGTTGGTTTTGAGTTTAGTTGGTTAACTATTTTACTCTTTTTACTTTGTTTTTTAGTTTCTTCGTTAAAAGAAGATTTTGTTTGATAATTCATAATATTTAGTTTAATAATTATGATATAAATTTGCGACACTTTTAAAGTTTGTAAAATTCAATTTTTAATATTTACTGACGATATAAAAACTACTAAATAATTTAAAATATTATTATTTAGTATATTTATAGATATTTTACTGACGATATAATGATAAATATAAAAGAAATATTAACCACATTTCCACAACAACAACAACAAGATTTTATAGCTTTTTTGATTAAAAAAAATAAAAGAAAAGACACAAAAAACGTGCAATTAGTAAAACTTTTATTAATTGATAATTTATCTTCTGTAGAAGTTTCAGAAAAATTATACGGAAAACAAAATAAAGCTGCTTTACATGCTTTAAGAAAGCGTTTGTTCAAATCTTTAATAGATTTTACAGCCAATTTAAGTATCAAAGAAGAAAATTCTATAGATATGCAGTTAATAAAATACATACTCTCTGCAAGAAACTTTTTACAAAAGGGACAGATTAAAATTGGTTATCAAATTTTAGATAAAACATCTATAATTGCTAAAGAGCATCAATTATTTACCATTTTAAATGAAATTTTTCATACTAAAATTCAATATGCACACTTAGTTAAATCTATTAATTTAGAAAGCTTAGTACTAGAATTTAAAGAAAATCAGCAACATTTATTAATGGAAGATAATTTAAACATTGTGTATGCTAAAATTAGAACTTCTCTGGCTAAATATCATCAAAAAAAAAGTACTTTAGATATTAAAACTTTAATTGAAAACACTTTAAAAGAGCAAAATATTGTAATTTCAAATGCATTATCTTTTAAATCTTTGTATCAAATAATTCAAATTACAAGTATTTCGTCTGCTCAATATTTTGATTATTGGAATGTTGAACAATTTATTATTAATACTTATAATATTATTAAAAATCATAACTCTAAGGACAAGCAGCATTTTTATCATTTAAAAATTTTATATCTTATTGCAAATGTACTTTTTAGAAATAAAAAGTTTGAAGAATCTATAAAGTATTTAGATATCATGTTTTTGCACATGAAAGGGAAAAAACAAAAATATTACAATGTTTTTTTACCTAAATACCATTTAATACTTGCCCTAAACTTTAATTATAGTAATAAATCTAAAGAAGCAATTAATCTATTAGCACCTTATATTGATAGAAAAAATGTAGACATTATACATCAACTAGACCTTTTACTTTGTTTAGTCGTCTTTTATTTTCAGAATAATCAATTAGAAAAAGCGCAAAAAATAATGGCAAAATTTTATCTTACGGATAAAAAATATATTGAAAAAGCAGGTATTGTTTGGACCATAAAAAAGAGTTTAATTGATATTTTACTTCAAATAGACATGAGTAATGTTGATTTGGTAGATTCTAGATTAAAAAGTTTTAAAAGAAATTACTTTATCAATTTATCTAAAATTAACCAAGAACGGGTAATTATATTTTTAAAATTGGTTGAAATTTATTACAAAAATCCAGCTATAGTAACTTCTGAAGAGTTTTATAATAAAGTAGAAAAATCATTTAATTGGGTAATTATTAAAAAAGAAGATATTTTTTTAATAAGTTTCTTTGCTTGGTTAAAATCAAAAATGACAAAACAAGATATTTATACGGTCACTTTAAATATGATTAACAACTAAAAGATTAAATATTATTTATTTTACACTGTATAATACAATTTCTGTATACCATGTATCAAATGTTTTTTTAATTGATTTAGAGAAATAATTGAAATAAAATTACCTAAAATTACCTAAAATTAAAAGTAATTTAATGAATGGATTAAATATTTATTTCAAACAAATAACACCCCTTTAGAAGAGTTTCTAAAGAGGTGTTATTTAAGAGTCTCGTAATTTTATGACTTATCTTTTTCTTCAATAATAGTATCATTATCAATACTAAATTGTTTGTTTTTTTTGTCTTTAACCCCTTCTAAACTCATAGGGTTATCTTGCGTCTTTGTTCTTTTAAATTTTCTACTTTCTTTAATTGTACTCATCTTCATTAATTTTAAATTCGAATCTAAATTACATAAAAACAGCTTGTTATAAAATAATATATTGTTAATAATTGTTAAGATTAAACTATAAAAGTTAAAATTTTATATGGATTAAAATGAATCTTATATGAGCAAAAGTTTTATACATATACCAATTAATTTTGCAAAATTTTCAATTTTATTCTTTAAAATAGAGTAAATACTTTTTAACAATCTAAATTAATAATGATTGGTTATAACACTATATAAAACTACTTCAGCAGCTTCGGTATAATCTTCGTTCCATTTAAAATAATTCCCTGTTTTAAAATAATTATCAAAATTATAACCATTACTGTTATAATCATATAAATCGGTATATTCTTGATTTATACTTTTAGATTCACAAATTAACGCATATTGTAAAACACCATTAACAACACGCAGTTTTATAGTAAACTTCTCATTATCTACTTTAGCAATCGTTATTTTTTCATCATAATTACTTGTCCAAACTCCATTGTCTGGTTTTACATAATATTCGATAACAATATCACCATTTTTCCACTGAACTTTTACAGTTGCAGGAGAACCAGATAAAGTTGTACTAGCTTTTCCATGGATTTGAGCTACGTAAGTTTGTCCATTTCCTTCACAAAAATTAACCTGTAGTGTAGATTCCATTTCATGTGTTCCAGAATCCATATACCAATTATCATCAGTATCATTTACACCTTTCCAGTACTCTCTTAATTCTGTTCTACAATATTTTCCAGCATCTAAATCTGCTCCACCAGAGGTTGTAAATCCTGTAAATTGTGTATAAAAAGTATAGCTTCCATCATCATTTTTATAGAAATATTTTTTCTCTTCGGATGTTAAATTATCTGCAAGAATATCATCAGAATATATAGAAGTTGCTTTTTTAGAGCCATCTGCCCTATCAATTGGCACTGATAAATACCAGTTTTTCCAAACAAAATTACTAACTTCAACTACATCATCAATATCTTCTATTTCATCATCTTCTATAATCTCTCCCTCTTTAGAAGAACTACTTGTACAGTTACTTAAAATAAGAAAAAGTAAGATAAAATAATATCCATTTTTAATTTGAAACATAATAACAAGGTTTATTTTTAACTAGTAAAAAGGCCCATAAATATACTAATTATTTATAGGCATAATATCTTTCCATTTTTATTCAATTTAATTAATCAGTAATACGCTAATAATGTTACTTTTAAAACTATGATAGATAATTTATCGTCTATTATAATTAGTTTATGAGTTAATAAAAATAGCTATAACGATCATTCAAAACTTTTTGTGTATGTAAATTGCAGCATAAACAAACCAAAAGAACTATGTCAATTTTAACAATAATAATAAGTGTATTACTACCCCCTTTAGCCGTTTTTTTAAAACATGGAATTGGAACGCAATTTTTACTAAGTATTTTATTAACTATTTTAGGATGGTTACCAGGAGTTGTACATGCACTTTATGTAAATAATAAATAATTTAATTATGGAAACAAAGAAAACAGAGAAGAATACATATAATTCAGATATTACAAAAGAAGATTTACAAGCTTTAGGAGACAAAGCTGGAAATCTTAGAAATGATAATGCGGATGACGAACTTTTAAAAAACAAAGTAAATGAACCTGATTTTAGTGGACAAGCGTTAGATGTACCTGGTAGAAAATTACCAAAAAATAAAACGAAAGAAACATTAAAAGATGAAGAGAACCAATTATATAGTATTGGGAGTGAGGAAAATGAAAATTTAGAGATAGATACAATTAAAAACACTAAATAACATGATGAATAAAGAAGATGTTACACTAAGCAAAATAACTAAAAAAAAGAATTTAACCTTAAATTTCAATGATGATGGTAACGCCATTTCAAACAACAGAACAGGGATTAACTACATTCCTGATAAGGAAATAGAATAAACTATTAAAATCTTAGAAAAAAAATAAAACCTAACAAGTAAAATACTTGTTAGGTTTTGTTTTCTTCAAAAAATATAAATTTCTATTTATGTCTGCTTTTTAATTTAACATCAGTATTATTTAAAGTTAAAAGTTATATTTTAAATGGTGGCATAATAATTGCTAAATCACATTTAAAGAAACTAAAAACTTATCTAATGAAACACATCTATTTATTAATTTTAACTTTATCAACTTTACTTTTATACAACTGTAATAAAGATGATGATGAGTTAGATGTTAGGTTTACAATATATGATTTACAAAAAATAGATAATAACAGTTCCAAAACTTGGCAAGTAGATAGTTTTTACAGTAATTACAACTCTAATATTTTAAGCGAATTTAATGATTGCTATACAGACGATTCATTTACTTTCTATAAAGATAATAATGAAGCTGAAGCAGATTTAGGTGCTATAAGTTGTTTTTTTAATAACCCAACAGAACAAGCTGCTACTTTAACCTATTCTTTTAATGAATTGGAAGGACGTATTTTTATAAATATTAGTAGAGGTGAGTCTTTAAATGATGATTTTAAAACACGCCTTACAATTCTAGAACTTGAAGAATTAACAGAAAACAAAATGGTTTTTGCTGCTGGTGATAAAGGAAATTACAGCCAAACCTTAATTCTTACAGCAACAAACTAATCTATTTATGTCTACTGATTAGTTCAGCCTCAATATCTTTTAAAGTAAACCCTTTTGCTTGTAGTAACATTAAATAATGGAATAATAAATCTGCAGATTCGTATAAAAACAATTCATCATTATTATCCATAGCCTCAATAACTGTTTCTACAGCCTCCTCACCTACTTTTTGCGCAACTTTGTTTATCCCTTTTGCAAATAAGTTTGCTACATAAGATTTTTTAGTGTCTTTATTTGCTACTCTTTCTGTAATAACATCTTCTAAAGTAGAAAAGAAACCATAATTTTGGTTGTTTTCTCCATTCCAACAAGTATCTGTACCCGTATGGCAAGTTGGCCCTTTTGGATTTACAAAAATCAACAAAGTATCATTATCACAATCTAGTTTTATATCCACTAAATTCAAGACATTTCCACTCTCTTCCCCTTTGGTCCACAAACGGTTTTTAGTTCTAGAAAAGAAAGTAACCAACTTTGTTTCTTTGGTTTTTGCAAAAGCTTCTTCATTCATATAACCTAACATCAACACGTTTTTTGTTGTTGCATCTTGAATGATTGCGGGTACTAATCCGTCGTTATTTTTATTGAAATCTATGTTCATAATCTATATTTTTTGTCTTTTCTACTGTAATAGAGAAATCTATAAAATATAAGATTTCTCGATTTTACTCGAAATAACATTTTACTAAAGTCTTACTGGAATATTTTGTTCTTTTAATGCTTGTTTTAACTCTAAAATAGGAATTTCTCCAAAATGAAAAACGCTTGCTGCCAAAGCTGCATCAGATTTTCCTTTTGTAAATGTATCTGCAAAATGCTGAATTGTTCCTGCTCCACCAGAAGCAATAATTGGTATATTTAGTAATTCTGATAAATGTGCCAAAGCTTCATTTGCAAAACCTCCTTTTGTTCCGTCATGATTCATAGAAGTAAACAAAATTTCTCCTGCTCCTCTTTCTTCAACTTCTTTTGCCCAATTAAATAATTTAATTTCTGTAGGAATTGTACCGCCTGCTAAATGTACAAACCATTCTCCATCAATTTGTTTTGCATCAATTGCAACAACAACACATTGACTCCCGAATTTTTCTGCCAATTCATTTACCAAATCTGGTCTTTTTACCGCAGATGAGTTGATAGAAACTTTATCTGCTCCACATTTTAATAATTTATCTACATGTTCTACAGAAGAAATTCCACCACCAACTGTAAATGGAATGTTTACTTGTTCCGCAACCTTTAAAACCATATCTAAAGTTGTACCTCTATTTTCTAAAGTGGCAGCAATATCTAAAAAAACCAATTCATCTGCACCTAATTCAGCATATTGTTTTGCTAAAACTACAGGATCTCCAGCATCAATTAAATTAACGAAATTTACCCCTTTTACAGTTCTTCCGTTTTTAATATCTAAACAAGGTACTATTCTTTTTGTTAACATTTTTTATAGCTTTTGGCTCTTGGCTTTTGGCTGTTCGCAAATAGCAAACTGCTAAAAACAAATGGCTATTTTTTTATTATAAAATTCTCTAATTGTTTTAAGCTGATTTTATTTTCATAAATCGCTTTCCCTATGATTACACCTTCGCAACCATTTTCTGCTAGTTTTGGCAATTCATCGAATGTTGAAATTCCTCCAGAAGCGATAAGTTTTAAAGGTTTTACTTCTGATAAAACTTCTTTATAAACATCAAAACTTGGTCCTTGTAACATTCCATCTTTAGAGATATCTGTACAAATTACATACTGAATTCCTTTTTGTTGATAATCAGAAATAAACGGAATCAATTCTAAAGAACTTTCTTCTTGCCAACCATTGGTTGCAATTTTTCCTCCTGAATTATCAGGATAAAAATCGGCTCCTAAAATTATTTTCTCTGAACCATATTTAGCAATCCAACTTTCAAAAATTTGTGGATTTTTTACTGCAATACTTCCACCTGTAATTTGGTTTGCACCAGAATTAAAAGCAATTTCTAAATCTTTATCAGATTTTAATCCACCACCAAAATCAATTTTTAAATTGGTTTTAGAAGCTATTTGCTCTAATACTTTATAGTTTATAATCTGACTTGCTTTTGCTCCGTCTAAATCTACAACGTGCAAATATTCGATACCTGCTGCTTCAAATTCTTTAGCAACTTCTAACGGATTTTCATTGTAAATTTTCTTTGTATCGTAATCTCCTTTAGTTAAACGAACACATTTTCCGTCAATTATATCTATGGCTGGTATTATTCTCACAATAGTTTTTGTTTTAATTCTTGTCACATCGAGTGATTTCGATTTTTCATCGAAATTGTATCGAGATGTTATAAATGTTCTCGATATATTTTTTTCATTCCTAAAAAATCACACAAACTGACAGTATATTTATAAGTTTAGAAAATTCTTCAAAATTTGTTCTCCTGCTTTAGATGATTTCTCTGGGTGAAACTGTGTTCCGTAAAAATTATCTTTTTGCAAAGCAGAAGCATATTCAATTTCATAATCTGTTGTTGCAATAGCTTCTTTACAATTTTCGGCATAAAAACTATGCACTAAATACATAAAATCTTTCTCTTGCACATCTGTAAATAAAGACGATTTTAAATTGTAAATAACATTCCAACCCATTTGCGGAACTTTTACAGCTTTCGAAAATTTCTTAATTTCAACATTAAAAATCCCCAAACCTTTAGTGTTTCCTTCTTCTGAATGATTGCACATTAACTGCATCCCTAAACAAATACCTAAAACAGGCTGTTTTAACATAGGAATCACTTTATCCAATCCGCTTTCTTGTAACATTTTCATCGCAGAACTTGCTTCACCAACTCCAGGAAAAATCACTTTATCAGCAGCTTTAATCTCATCAATATTATTCGATAAAACAGCATCTATACCCAAACGTTTAAACGCAAACTGAATACTTTTTATGTTTCCGGCTCCGTAATCTATAATTATGACATTCATAATTAGTTTTTAATTTTTAGTGTTTAGTTTTAAGTGAAAATTACTCAAAACTAAAAATTTATAACTCAACACTTTTAAAGTACTCCTTTTGTTGACGGTAAAAACATTTTATTTGCATCTCTTTTTACAGCCATTTTCATTGCTTTTGCAAAAGCTTTAAAAATTCCTTCTATCTTATGATGTTCATTATTTCCTTCTGCTTTAATGTTTAAATTACATTTTGCGCCATCTGTAAAAGATTTAAACAAGTGTAAAAACATTTCTGTTGGCATATCTCCAATCATTTCACGTTTAAAATCTGCATCCCAAACTAACCAAGGTCTTCCTCCAAAATCTACTGCAGCTTGTGCCAAACAATCATCCATTGGCAAACAAAATCCGTATCGTTCTATTCCTAATTTATTTCCTAATGCTTTGTGGAATAATTCTCCTAAAGCAATCATGGTATCTTCTATTGTGTGATGCTCATCAACCTCTAAATCTCCATCCACTTTTACAGTTAAATCCATAGCACCGTGACGACCAATTTGATCTAACATGTGATCGAAAAACTTGACTCCTGTAGAAATGTCATTTTTACCAGAACCATCTAAATTTAATTTGATATAAATCTTGGTTTCGTTAGTATTTCTAGTAATTTCAAAAACTCTATCCTCTAGCTTTAAAAACTCATAAATTGCTTTCCAATCTGTAGAAGTTAAAGCAATACAATCTAAAATTTCTTGTTTAGAAGTTTCTATTTCATCTGCTCCTAATTCTGGATTTTCTGATAAAAAGATTCCTTTTGCTCCTAAATTTTTTGCCAACTCCATGTCGGTAATTCTATCACCTAAAACAAACGAGTTTTCTAAATCATATTCCTCAGAAAAATATTTGGTTAACAAACCTGTTCTTGGCTTACGAGTTTCAGCATTTTCATGCGGAAAGGTTTTATCAATACAAACTTCAGAGAAAACAACACCTTCTTTTTCGAAAGCATTCATCACTTTATTTTGAGCAGGCCAGAAAGTATCTTCTGGAAAAGAATCTGTTCCCAATCCATCTTGATTGGTTACCATTACCAATTCGTAATCCAATTCACTAGCAATTTTTGCCATGTATTGAAATACTTTTGGGTAAAATTCTAACTTTTCTAAACTATCTAATTGATAATCTACAGGTGGCTCTAAAACTAAAGTTCCGTCTCTATCTATAAACAATACTTTTTTACTCATACTTTTATTTTCTTTCTTGATTGATTTTAAAATCTTTCAAGATTAATATATTTTCTATTTAATGGCTTTTAAAGCTCTTAATAATCGCTGATTCTCTTCGCAAATACCAACACTAACACGTATGCAATTTTCGCATAAAGGTTGATTGGTCCTATTTCTGATGACAACTCCATAATCGATTAATTGCTGATAACGTTTATTCGCATCATCAACTTTTAATAAAAGAAAATTTCCATCGGAAGGATATACTTTTTCTATATAACCATCACAACCTTCTAACTCTTTCTTTAAACGATTTCTTTCGCTAATTAACTGTGCAACTTCATTTTTAATTTCATCTATTTGTTGCAAACGTTCAATAGCTCTTTGTTGTGTTAATTCGTTAATATTATAAGGCGGTTTTATGGTGTTTAAAACTTTTATAATTTCTTTAGACGCATAACAAATACCTAAACGAATACCTGCTAAACCAAAAGCTTTTGATAAAGTTTGAGTTATAATTAAATTAGGATATTTATTTATTTTTTTTAACCAACTTTCTTTATCAGAAAAATCTATATAAGCTTCATCTATAACTACTAAACCTTTAAACTTCTTCAATAATTTTTCTACACTTTTCTCTGTAAAACTATTTCCTGTTGGATTATTTGGTGAGCATAAAAATAAAATTTTACTATTAGCATCTGCTTCTTTTAAAATCTTATCTACTTTTGGTTGAAAATCTTCCGATAATAAAACTTCTTTAATAGCTATATCATTTACATTAGCCAATACATTGTACATACCGTAAGTTGGCGGTAAAGTAATTATGTTGTCTTCCTTTGGCTCACAAAAAGCTCTAAAAATTAAATCTAAAACTTCATCACTTCCGTTACCTAATAAAATATTTTCTTTAGATACATTTTTAATCTCTGCAAGTAAATCTTTCACATCATTTTGTTGAGGATCTGGATACCGATTTACACCATTTTCAAAGGGATTTTCATTAGCATCTAAAAAAATCATTTCACTTATGGATGCATCTTTATATTCATCTCTAGCAGAAGAATATGGCTTTAGAGACTTTATGTTTTCTCTAATTAGATTATTGATGTTAAAATCTGTTTTCATAATAAAAGCCCTTTAAGCTCTAGGAAATATTTAATTTATAAATCTTTTAAACGAATTGAAACTGCATTTTTATGCGCTTGCAATCCTTCTGCTTCTGCCATTAATTCTATTGATTTACCAATATTTTGTATTCCTTTTGCTGATATTTTTTGAAAAGTAATACTTTTTGTAAAACTATCTAAATTTACACCAGAATACGATTTAGAAAATCCGTTTGTTGGCAATGTATGGTTTGTTCCTGATGCATAATCTCCCGCACTTTCTGGTGTATAATTACCAATAAAAACAGAACCGGCATTTTCTATATTATCTATATAAAAATCGTTATTATTGGTACAAACAATAAAATGTTCTGGTCCATATTCGTTAATTAAATCTAAAGCAACTGCATCATTTTCTACAAAAATAGATTTAGAATTTGCAATTGCTTTTGATGCTATTTCCTTTCTTGGTAATTCTAATAGTTGTTTTTCTACTTCTTTAGAAACTTCTGCAATCATTTCTTTGGATATTGATACTAAAATAACCTGACTGTCTTCACCATGTTCTGCTTGACTTAATAAATCTGATGCTACATAACTTGCGTTTGCAGAATCATCTGCAACAACCAATAATTCACTTGGACCAGCAGGCATATCAATTGCAACGCCATACTTTGTAGATAATTGCTTCGCAATGGTAACAAACTGATTTCCAGGGCCAAATATTTTATAAACTTTAGGAATACTTTCTGTACCAAATGTATAACCTGCAATTGCCTGAATTCCGCCAACTTTTATAATTTTTGTAACACCACAAAGATTTGCAGCATATAAAATAGCGGGATGAATTTTTCCTTCTTTATTTGGTGGAGAACACAATACAATTTCTTTACATCCTGCAATTTGTGCAGGAATTGCCAACATTAAAACGGTAGAAAATAATGGTGCCGTTCCTCCAGGAATATATAAACCAACTTTTGTAATTGGTCTTTTTTCTTGCCAACAAGAAACTCCTTTTGTTGTTTCTACAAAAACTCTATCGGTTTTTTGTGCTTTATGAAAATTGGTAATATTTTCTTTTGCTAATTGTATGGCTTCTTTTAATTCTTTAGAAACTAAATCAATAGCCTCGTTAATTTCATCTAAAGAAACAATATTATTTTCTAATGAAACTCCATCAAACTTTGCTGTGTATTTATTTACAGCTGCATCTCCATTTTCTTGAATGTCAACAAAAACCTCGTTTACAACACCTTCAATATCATCAACGGTTTTTGTAGGTCTTTCTAAAATTTGAGCCCAATCTTTTTTAGATGGATTTATAATTGTATTCATAATTTACTATCTCTTATAAATTAGCTTTTTACGTTAGGGATTGTAGCATTTGTTTGAGCTCTTTTTTCTTTTTCAGAAAAAAAGCGAGTGCGAAAAGCCCGTTAAAACGCCCCTAAAAAAAATATTAAAGTACCATTTTTTCTATTGGACAAACTAAAATACCTTCTGCTCCGTTTGCTTTTAATTCGTCTATAATTTCCCAAAACTCATTTTTAGAAATTACAGTGTGTACAGAACTCCAACCTTTTTCTGCCAAAGGTAAAACCGTAGGACTTCTCATACCTGGTAATAATTCTAAAATAGCATCTAATTTATCATTAGGTGCATTTAACAACACATATTTAGATTGTCTACCTTTTAAAACAGACTGAATTCTAAACTGAATTTTTTGTAAAATAGCCCTTCTTTCTTCTGAGATTGCAGGTGAAACTGCTAAAACTGCTTCCGATTTTAAAAGTACTTCAATTTCTTTTAATCCGTTTTTAAATAAAGTAGAACCACTAGAAACAATATCACAAATTCCGTCTGCCAAACCAATATTTGGTGCAATTTCTACAGAACCGTTAATTTGGTGTAATTGTGCATCTATATTTTGTTCTTTTAAAAACTTTTTAACCGTTTCTGGATACGAAGTTGCAATTCTTTTTCCGTTTAAATCTTTTAAAGAACTTGCTTCAGACTCTTTTGGCACAGCAATAGAAACTTTACATTTAGAAAACCCTAAACGTTCTACAAATTCTAAATCGTTTCCTTTTTCTATTAAAACATTTTCTCCAATAATGGCTGCATCTACTACTCCATCTCTTAAATATTGAGGAATATCACCATTTCTAAGATAAAAAACTTCTATAGGAAAATCTGTAGCAGAAGCTTTTAATTGATCTTTACCATTATCTATAGAAATACCAATATCTTTTAAGATTCTCATTGAATCTTCATTTAATCTTCCTGATTTTTGTACTGCAATTCTTAAGTTACTCATTTTTGTTTTTAGTTTAATGCCTGAGCAAATTGGTTTTTAAAATTGAAAAAACCCGTTTGATTTGCTCAAACGGGTTTAGAAATATCTTGATTTTTTTATTCAATACATTTTTAAATCGCTTGAAAGCAATTGAAAAAATGATGATGATGTGCTTGAATAAAAGTCATGTCTTATTTTAATTACTGCAAATATCAAAATTTTATTTCTAATATTATAATGTATTCTTATAAAAATTTATTTTAATGATAATATTTATCAATTTTTGGTTTTTTGTTAGATTTTACAACTATCTATCTCTTTTTAATTATTAATAAATTATAACAAATGTAAAACATACTGTAATTAGCATACAACAATTAGTAATTTGCATACATATAAACGTACATCTTATTATAATTTTGTATCATAATATCATTTAAAAAAATCACAATGAATAAAATAATATTGATAACAGGCGCTTCTTCTGGAATGGGGAAATCTACTGCAAATATTCTTCATAAAAAAGGTTATAAAGTATATGGTGCAGCAAGGCGAATGCACGAAATGAAAGATTTACAAAACAAAGGCATGTCAATAATTTCTTTAGATTTAACAAAAGACGAATCTATTGTAAATTGTGTAAACACGATTATAGAAAAAGAAGGCCGTATTGATGTATTAATCAATAATGCTGGTTATGGTTCTTACGGAACCGTAGAAGATGTTTCTATTGAGGAAGCCAAAAGACAGTTTGAAGTAAATATTTTTGGTTTGGCAAGAATTACACAGTTAATCTTACCAAATATGAGAGCAAATAATTACGGAAGAATTGTAAACATCTCTTCTATGGGAGGAAAAATTTACATGCCACTTGGCGCTTGGTACTTTGCCACAAAACACGCTTTAGAAGGTTGGAGTGATTGTTTGCGTTTAGAGGTAAAACCTTTTGGAATTGACGTTGCCATTGTAGAACCTGGCGGAATTAAAACTTCTTGGGGAAACATTGCGGCAGATAACCTAAGAAAAACATCGGGTACAGGTGCTTATGCTACTTTTGCTAATAAAGTTGCAGACGGATTAGAGAAAATGAATTCGACCAATACGTTTACAGAGGTTGATGTTCTTGGTGCTGTTATTGCCAAAGCTGCTACCGGTAAAAAACCGAAAATAAGATACCTAAAAGGCTACATGGCAAAAACCACTGTAACGGTTCGTAAATGGTTAGGTGATCGAATTTATGATAAAATCATAATGAGTCAATTTAAATAGAATGATTAAAAAGGTATTAAAACGCATCATGATTACAACTCTTATTATAATTGGTCTTTTAGTAGTAACGTACTTTGTTTTTACAAATTATTACCCAAGTTTTGGTGGTGATCTTACTAAACAGCAACAAGAAGTCTACAAAACATCTCAGCAATTTAAAAATGGTAAGTTTCAAAATACAAATCCGGTTCCTAAAGATTTAAGTTTTAAAGAAAATGTACAATTGATGTATACTTTTTTTACCAAAAAAGTTCCGAATGCAAGACCGAAAGAAGATTTAAAACCAATTGGTATCGATTCTTTAAATATTGTAAATTATATCGGTAAAGCTAGAATGATTTGGTTTGGACATTCATCATTCTTATTACAAATTGATGGAAAAACCATTTTATTAGACCCAATGTTTAGCAAAGTTGCTGCACCACATCCGCTGTTAGGCGCAAATCGTTTTAATGAAGAGTTTCCTATAGCCATAGACAAATTACCTAAAATAGATGCCGTTATTTTCTCTCATGATCATTACGATCATTTAGATTATGAATCCATTTTAAAAATTAAAGATAAAACCACTCATTTTTATGTTCCGTTGGGCGTTGGCTCTCACTTAAAAGCATGGGATGTTCCTTCAAATAAAATAACAGAACTCGATTGGTGGCAAGATGTACAATTAGATGCTTTAAATTTAGTTTGTACACCGGCACAACATTTCTCTGGTAGAAAATTAAACAACGGACAAAGCACTTTGTGGAGCTCTTGGGTAATTCAATCTAAAAATGAAAACATTTACTTTAGCGGAGACAGTGGTTATGCCAACCATTTTAAAGAAATTGGTGATAAATACGGCCCTTTTGATTTGGCTTTGATGGAATGTGGGCAATACGACGAAATGTGGTCTGATATACACATGATGCCAGAAGAAACCGCTTTAGCTGGCATCGACATAAAAGCTAATAAGATAATGCCAATACATTGGGCAGGGTTTAAATTAGCTTTGCACGAATGGACCGATCCTATAGAACGTATAAATAAAAAAGCCAAAACATTAAACTTAAACGTAATTACACCAAGAATTGGCGAAGAAATTATAGTAAAAGACGCTAAAAATAATTATACGCAATGGTGGAAAACACTTTAACCTTATCTTTATAGCGATGAAAGACATAATAAACATCAATAGCATTACAGAGGTTCATAATTTTTTAGGATTAGAAAAACCCAAGCATCCGTTAATCTCTATTCTTAGAATCCCCAAAGAAATGGATGCTGTTGGTCTTGAAAACTTTAAATATTCTTTAGGATTATACCACATTAGTTTAAAAGACCATTGTGCATACACTATTTCTAAGTATGGAAGAAATTCTTATGACTTTCATGAAGGGTCTATGATTTTTGTAGCACCAAACCAAGTAATAGAGTTCGAAAAACAACAAATTAACAAAGAAGATACAGGATGGAGTATTGTTTTTCATCCAGATTTGATTAGAAAGTCTGAACTAGGAAAAAGAATAGACCAATTTTCTTTTTTTGAATACACTTCTAATGAAGCACTGCATCTTTCTGAAGATGAACGTAAAACCGTAACCCATATTACAGAAAAAATAAAAAAAGAGTTTCATAACAATATGGATGCGCATAGCCACACCTTAATTATCTCTAATTTAGAGTTGTTATTGAACTATTGTGTCCGTTTTTACGACCGTCAGTTTTACACAAGAACCAATTTAAATAAAGATATCGCTAGTCAGTTTCAAAAATTGTTAAAGGACTATTATCAAGAAAACAAACAACTAGAATTGGATTTACCTTCTGTTCAATATTGTGGCAATGCTATGAATATGTCTCCTAAATATTTAAGCGATTTATTAAAAAAAGAAACAGGACAAAGTACGCAAGATCATATTCATAAATACATTATTGAAAAAGCTAAAAACAGATTGTTAAATTCTAAAGAAAGTGCAAGTGAAATTGCATATTCTTTGGGTTTTGAGTACCCGCAATACTTTAGTAAAATATTCAAAAAGAAAACAAGCATGACGCCAAATGCTTTTAGACAGCATTTAAATTAATTGTTTGATTAACAATCCAATCAAACAATTACATAAAACAGGTTAATTATGACCAATATCATATTACAAAACTTATTAAGCTCATAAATTTGTGATAACCAATAAAAAACCATTTATCATGAAAAACATTAAAGTATTAGGAGATGGATGTGAAAAGTATAACGCACTAACAAAAATGGTAACAGAGGTTGTTAAAGAAAACAATCTTAAAGTTACAATCGAAAAAGTAGAGGATTATATCATGATAATGGAGTATAATATTATGGCAATACCTGCATTAGCAATAGATAATATAATTGCTACAAAAAAGAATTTTCCATCAAAAGAAGAAATATTAACAATGTTGGTTGCATAACAATACATTAAAACAATTAACTATTCTTAGCAGAAATTATTTAGCAGTAAATCCTTAATTATGTAATAGTAATTAAGGATTATTTTTTGCAAAATAGTTTTTACACTTATTACACAAACCACTACTTTTGTAGCTATGGAAACACAGAAACAAGTTACTAAAAAGTTACAACGTTCGGTTGCAGAAGCTATTCAACAATTTTCTATGATTGAAGAAAGAGACCGAATTATGGTATGCCTTTCTGGCGGAAAAGATAGTTATGCAATGTTAAATATGTTAATGCATTTTCAAAAAGTAGCACCAATTACTTTTGATATTATTGCTGTTAATTTAGATCAAAAACAACCTGGTTTTCCTGAAGAAGTTTTACCTAATTATTTAAGTAATTTAAAAGTTGATTATAAAATAATTGAAAAGAATACCTATAAAATTGTAATGGATAAAACTCCAGAAGGTAAAACAACTTGTAGCTTATGTTCTCGTTTACGAAGAGGAACTTTATACGAAGCTGCAAAAGATTTAAACTGTAACAAATTAGCTTTAGGACATCATAGAAATGACATTATTGAAACTTTTTTCTTAAATTTTTTCTTTGCAGGAAAAATGGAAACTATGCCTCCAAAATTTAAAAATGATGCTGGCGATTTAATTGTTTTAAGACCCTTAGCTTTCTGTAAAGAAAGTGATATTGAAGTGTATTCTAATTATATGCAATTCCCAATAATTCCTTGTAATTTATGTGGATCTCAAGAAAACCTACAGCGAAAAAAAGTAAAACAAATGATTGCAGATTGGGAAACAGATTTCCCTAACAGAAATGCTATTATGATGAATGCATTACAAAACGTATTTCCTTCTCATTTATTAGATCATAATCTATATGATTTTAAAAACTTAGAATCTAAAATAGAAACCCCTACAACCCCTAACTAAAAGATTATATTTTTTTAACTAATTTAAAATAAGTTAGAAAATATTTTTTTATTACTAACCGATTGTTTAGTTTTGCATTGTAATTAAAATAATGGCACGTAAAAAACAATATAACGAAACTGAAGTAGTAGAAAAAGCAATGAATCTTTTTTGGAAGAATGGTTATGAAACTACCTCTATGCAAATGCTTGAAAAAGAAATGGGCATTAACAAGTTTTCTATATATGCTAGTTTTGGAAACAAGCACGGACTTTTTTTAGAAAGTATTAAATATTACAAAGCTCAGATAAATACTATTTTTAAAAAGTTTGAAGAATCAAATAATGGTATAGAAGATATTAAGAAATTTTTCTCTGATTCTGTAAGTTCTAATTTTAAAGACGACAATATTAAAGGTTGCCTTGTAACAAATACTTATAATGAGTTTTCTGAAAATGATGATCCTATTATAAAAAAACACATGGCAGAATTTATGGATAATCTAAAAAAATTATTCATAGAAAAATTAAGAATGGATACTTCTAAAAGTGAAGAAACTATCTTAAAACAAGCTAACTTTTTACTTTTAGCTAAGCATGGTTTAGCTGCTGCTGCTAGAGTTAACAGTAAAAAAGAAATTGAAGATTATATAGAAATGACATTTAAAAGTTTATAAACTTTTTTTTAACCTAAAACTAAACGATTGTTTAGAAATATAAATAAATTAAATAAGAATAAAATAATTATGACAACTTTAAAAGTACACAACATCGAAACTGCACCAGAAGAATCTAAAGGTTTATTAGAAAAATCTCAAAAAGGATTCGGAATGATTCCTGGTTTACATGGTGTTTTAGCTTCTGCTCCAAAAACATTTGAAGCGTACCAAACATTACACCAATTATTTACAGAAACTTCTTTTAATTCAGAAGAATTAACGGTTGTTTGGCAAGCTATAAACGTAGAACACGCATGTCATTATTGTGTACCAGCTCATACAGGTATTGCAAAAATGATGAAAGTAGATGATACAATTACTGAAGCTTTACGTAATGAGACTCCTTTAGCAGATGCTAAATTAGAAGCATTAAGAAAAATGACTTTAACAATTACTAAAAACCGTGGTCATGTATCTCAAGAAGATTTAGATGCTTTTTATGCAGCAGGATACGGAGAACAACAAGTATTAGAAATTATTTTAGGGTTATCTCAAAAAGTAATTAGTAACTATACAAATCATATTGCCAATACACCTGTAGATGCACCTTTTCAAGGATTTGCTTGGGAAAAAAAATAATTATTAATTAATAATTATTATATTAAAAAACCTTCTGTTTAATAGCGGAAGGTTTTAATGTTAATAAACAATTAATAGAATCATTTTCCTTTAAAGGAAACTAAATAGTACAAAATGACTAAAAAACTAAAAATAGATATTGTATCTGATATTGTTTGTCCTTGGTGTATAATAGGCTATAAACGATTAGAAAAAGCTATAGTAGAACTAGGTATTAAAGATCAAATAGAAATAGAATGGCAACCATTTGAGTTAAACCCCAATATGCCTATAGAAGGCCAAAATGTTAAAGAACATATTTCTGAAAAATATGGAGCTACGTTAGAACAACAAAAAAATTCTCAACAACAAATGACAGAAATTGGAGAGGAATTAGATTTTAAATTTGATTATTTTGATGAAATGCGCATGGTAAATACCTTTGATGCACACATTTTATTAGAATATGCAAAAGACTTTAACAAACAAACTGAATTAAAAATGTGTTTAATGACTGCTTTTTTTAGTGAAAGAAAAGACATTTCTAAAAAAGATATTTTAAAACAAGCTTTATTAGATGTTGGCTTAAATGCAGAAGAAGCTTTAATTAAATTACAGAATGAAAATTCACGAAATGAGATAAGAACTAAGCAAAATTATTGGAAAAATTTAGGAGTAAATTCTGTACCTACTATCGTTTTTAATAAAGAAAGCGCTATTACTGGTGCACAACCAATAGCTACTTTTAAACAAGTTTTATCCGAATTAATTAAAAAACAACAATTAGTTTAGCACTTAAATTAACAGAGTTAAAAAATAAAATATGGAAACAAATAAAGCAGAATTAAAAGACTTATTAGCCACAAAGCAAAAAGAAGGTATTGCTAAATTTAGTAAAGAAAAGAATCAGATTTATGCTGATGGACTTAAAAGTGTTGTAGCTTCTAATATTGTAAATAAAGCTTATAATATAGGAGATAAAGCACCTAATTTCACTTTAAAAAATGCTTTAAACAAACCAGTTTCTTTATATAACGAACTAAAAAACGGCCCCGTAATTTTAACTTGGTACAGAGGTGGATGGTGCCCATATTGTAATATTACTTTACATTATCTACAAGAAAAGTTACCAGAATTTAAAAAAGAAGGCGCAACTTTATTGGCTTTAACTCCAGAATTACCTGATAATTCTTTAAACACTGTTGAAAAAAATAATTTAGAATTTACCGTTTTAAGTGATGTTGATAATTTAGTTGGTAAAGAATATAAGGTTGTTTTTAAATTAACTGATGAAGTAGCCGCTATTTATGAAGCTGGTTTTGGGTTAAGTAATAAAAACGGAAATAAAGACAACGAGCTACCATTGGCTGCAACTTATGTGATTGATACAAACGGAATTATTAAATATGCTTTTTTAGACGCTGACTATAGAAAAAGAGCAGAACCTTCAGAAATAATATCAGTTTTAAAAAAACTTTAATAAATTTTGAATGAAAAATCTGTAAAAATATTAACAGGAGTTTTAGGTTTAAAATGTTATTGCCTGGTTTAACAAAATTTACACAAGTGAGTAAAATGTATACTCAACTAATTTTAGAAAATTTAGAAAAAATGGAATCTTTAATTAGTGGTATATTAAGTTACTCTAATCTAGACCAAAACAAAATGCAAGAGTATAATATTAATACTTTAGATTTAGTAAACGATATTATAAAACTTATGCCTTTACCAGAGTCTATAGAAATTAAAGTAAACCAAAACCTGCCCACTATTGTTGCTAATAAATATAGAATTAATCAAGTATTCCAAAACTTGTTAGAAAATGCTATTAGAAGTATCGATAAAGAAAAAGGCATTATAGAAATTGGTACAACAGAAAATAAAGATTCTTGGGAGTTTTATATTAAAGATAATGGTAAAGGAATTGATAAAAAACACTTCCATAAAATCTTTGAACTTTTTCAGTCTATTAATAATTGTGATAAAAATTTAGGAATAGGTTTATCTCTAGTTAAAAAAGTCATTCAATTTTATAATGGAAAAATCTGGCTTGAAAGTGAAGTTTCTAAAGGAACAACTTTTTATTTTACAATACCAAAAAAAACCTCTAAAGCTTAAATTCATAATAACATTATGTCTTTTACTTCTTTAGTAAATTAATATTATAATGTTAAAAAAAGAAGAAAAAACAACATAATATTTAAAAATTCATATAATTCGATTAAATTTATCATAAATTCAATAATATTAATAAAAACATCTAATTATCAACTTAATATAGTTTTTGTAAACAAATAGTTGTCTAATTTTTTTAAAATTATAGATGTTTTTAAGTATATAGTTATTTATGAAGTTAAAGTTTATAAACGTTAAGTACCTTTTAATTTTTTATATTCCTTTAGTAGCTTTCACTTACTTAGGTATTAACCACTATTACAATGTAATTAACGATAATCAATTAGAAGTTATAAAAACAAGTGCTGCTAATGATCTTAATGCTAAATCCATTTTAATTAATGAAAAATTTAAATCTTTAACTTCTGATATTGATATTATTAATTGGGAGTATAATAAAGATTTTAATACTTCTAAAAACACTGGCCAAAAAGAATTAGAAGAATTTTTACGAATATTTATAGACCTACAAAAAAACTTTCGTCAAGTTAGATTTATGAATACCTCTGGTTATGAGATTATTCGTGTAGATTTTGATGTTAATAATCGTTCTACTAAAGTTATTCAAACAGATAAACTACAAGACAAGAGCGGTCGTTATTATTTTATAGAAAGTAAAAAATTAGAAAATAACGAAATCTATTTTTCTAACATAGATTTACATATGGATTTTGGTATTATAGAATACCCATACAAACCAGTAGTTAGAGTTGTAAAAAAGACTTATAACCAAGAAAAAGAATGGACTGGTATTGTGGTAGTTACTTATTTAATGAAAGATTTATTTTCTAAAATTAAAGAACAAGGTAATACAGAATTTACAACTTTTGAACTAACAAATGAAAAAGGAAACCATTTAATTTCTGATAGCGAAACTAAAAACTTTAATCATCTTATTAACAAAACCGATAGCTTGTCTTTAGCTAACACAAACAAACAATTATGGGATAAAATACAAAATAAGCCCATTGGTAATTATACTGATAAAAACAATTTATATGTTTTTAAAAAATTAATTATTGATGGTAAAAGTACGGACTACGATAATTATAATAGTTCTAAAACTTTATACCTAATTAATAAAATAGATTTAGAGAAAATAAATCAAAGCAATTTTGTTTATTTAATTTACAAATGGGGAGTCTTCTTTCTGTTAAGTGTAATTATCTTGATATGTATTTTGGCTATTCAAAGCTTTAATCAAAAACTAATAAATCAAAATAAAAAGTTACACGGTTCAAACAATAAACTAAATATACTTAAAAACAAAATTCAAGAAACATTAAACACTAAACTCGATGAATTAAAACTAACCGAAAGAAAATTTTACTCTATTTTTAATAATGCAGCAATTGGTATTGCTCTTACAGATTTAAATGGAGTACCTGTATTTTCTAATAAAAAATTTAACAACACTATAGGTTATACTAAAGAAGAAATTGTTAAAATGAAATTTAAAGATTTTACACATCCAGATGATGTAGATTCTAATATAGATTTATTTAAACAATTATTAAGCCAAGAAATAAAATCCTTTAGTATAGAAAAGCGTTATATCAGAAAAGATGGTGTTATTATTTGGGTAAATATATTTGTATCCTTATTAAAAGATGAAAACAATAATATTATTAATACAATTGCTGTAGTTAATGAAATAACAAACCTTAAAGATGCACAAAAAGAAACTAAAAATCTTAAACGAATAATTAAGAGTCTTAGTTACATTGCTAAGGTTTTAAATATAAAATCTGTAGATAATGTTTCTGAAATTAATGAATCTGTAAATCTGGTTGAATATATAGAAGAACAGTCTGAGGATATTTTAAATGCAAATAAAGAGCGAGAAGAACTTTTAAAAAATTTAGAATATAAAAACGAAGAGTTAAACAATTATGCCCACATTGTTTCTCACGATTTAAAAACACCTTTAAGGAGTATTTATACGTTGTTTAACTGGATAGAAGAAGATTCTGATAATACATTAACCGAAGAAGGTAAAATGTACACTCAATTAATTTTAGATAATTTAGAAAAAATGGAATCTTTAATTGGTGGAATTTTAAATTACTCTAAATTAGATCAAAGCAAAATGCAAGAGTATAATATTAATACTTTAGATTTAGTAAACGATATTATAAAACTAATGGCAATACCAAAATCTATTGAGATTAAAATTGATCAAAACCTACCTATAATTGTAAGTAATAAATTTAGAATGAATCAAGTATTTCAAAATTTATTGGAAAATGCTATTAAAAGTATTGTAGATAAAACAGGAATTATAGAAATTGGAGTAGAAGAAAGAGATAATTTTTGGGAGTTTTTTATTAAAGACAACGGAAAAGGTATTGATAAAAAATACTTTAAAAAAATCTTTGAACTTTTTCAAAGTATAGATGATAATGATAAAAATTTAGGAATGGGATTATCAATTGTTAAAAAAGTAATCCAATTTTATAACGGAAATATTTGGCTTGAAAGTATAGTTGATAAAGGAACTACTTTTTATTTTACACTTCCCAAAAACTTAGAGGAGCATAATCTTTAAACAACTTAAAAACCTTATTAAATAAGAAAAAATTTAACACCTATTTCTTAACTTTAGTATTTAAGTAAAATAACAAAATATACAATGAGTAACCATAAACCTAAAATATTATTTTTTGATGTAAATGAAACATTATTAGATTTAACGTCTGTAAAAAAAGAAGTTGGTAAAGCTTTAGGTGGTAATGAAGATTTACTATCATTATGGTTTTCAACCATGCTACATTATTCTTTGGTAGTTTCTGCCAGTGAGCAATACAAACCTTTCGGACATATTGGTGCAGCTGCACTACAAATGGTAGCTGCAAATAATAATATTAAATTAACCGAAGATGAGGCTAGAAAAACAGTTACCCAAGCTATGCAGAACTTACCTCCTCACCCAGAAGTAAAAGAAGCTTTAATTTCATTAAAAAAAGCCGGTTATAAATTAGTTGCTCTTACAAATTCATCTAATAATGGTTTAGAAAATCAATTTAAAAATGCAGGATTAACTCCTTATTTTGATGATGCTTTAAGTGTAGAAAATTCAGGGAAATTTAAGCCTTTTACAAACGCTTATCTTTGGGGAGCCAATAAAATGAATACTAAACCAGAAGATTGTATGTTAATAGCAGCACATGGTTGGGATGTTGCAGGAGCACTTTGGGCAGGTTTTAGAGCTGCATTTGTTAGCAGACCTGGTCAGCAATTATTTCCTTTAGCACCAGAAACAGAAATTGTGGCATCAGACTTACAGAAAGTTGCAGATATTTTAATAAAATATAAATAGTATCAAGTTGATAAAACAAAGAAACAGTCTTAATATAAATTAAGACTGTTTCTTTTTAGAAATAAATTTATTTTTTTTGATTAAGTTATTTAATCTCTACAACTTCTAAATCAAATACAAGATCTCTACCTGCTAATGGATGGTTACCATCTATAACAACACTTTCTTCTTTTACTTCTACTATCATTAAGTTCATTTCTTGACCATCAGGAGTTTTAGAAACTAAGCCCATACCTACTTTTGGCTCCATGTCTTGTGGTAAATTTGCTTTATCAACTTCTTGTATTAAAGCTTCATTTACATCTCCATATGCTTCATCTTTTGTTATAGAAATTGTCTTTTTTTCATTTAATTTCATATCAATTAAACCTTGTTCAAAACCAGGAATTAATTGTCCTTGCCCTAAAGTAACTTCTATAGGCTCTTTACCTTCTGATGTATCAAAAATTTGTCCGTCAGATAATTTACCTGTATAATTTACTTTTACTGTGTTGTTCTCTTTTACTTGACTCATATTAAAGTTTCATTTTTAAAATGTAATTACACAACTTTTATGTAATCACTATTTTATTTTAAATTATATTTAATTAGCCACTAAAACCAAGCCAAAGTTTTAAATAAAAAAATAGTTTTCTATTTAATTAATTTTAAAACATAAAAGCCTTATTATTCCTAAGTTTCCTACTCAAATAAGATATTAAAATACTAATTCGAAAAATGAAACATCAGTAACTTTGTCAGTAAAACAAGATTTATGACAATTCTGTAATTGATTTTAGATTATTCATTTTAAATAAAATTTTTAATCTAAATAGTTAAATTTGTTATTAAAAATTATATGAAAGCAATACTTGTTACTTGTGCTATTATTTATTTTAATGACAAAATTTTAGCTGTTCAAAGAAGTAATAAAATGAAACTTCCTTTAAAATGGGAGTTTCCAGGAGGAAAAATTGAAGATGAAGAAACAGAAATTGACTGTGTAAAACGAGAAGTTTTAGAAGAGTTAAATATTAACATAGAAGTAAAAGAAAAATTAACTCCTATAATTCATCAATATCTAGATTTTAAAATTAAATTGATACCTTTTACTGCCAGATATATCTCTGGAGAATTTATACTAAAAGAGCATTCTGATTTTGTTTTAGCTAATAAAGAAGAATTGCTTAAATTAGATTGGGCTGCAGCAGACTTACCTATTTTAAAAGAATTTTTAGCATTATGAATCAGGGAATTTAAGAAGAATTAACATGAAAACTGCAACTAAACTTTCTGTCGGATAAATTATTAATAAACTAATATCAAAATAATACCTTTACACCCAAACTAAATAACAATTTAGAAAGACAAATGCAAACAACAAAATTAACTCCTAAAAGTATTTTACCACTTACCTGCTCTCGTTCTGGAACTTGCTGTTTTGGTAAAGCGGTAATGTTAAACCCGTGGGAATTATTATGTTTTAGTATCGAAAAAAAATTAACACAAAAAGAATTTAGAGATTTATATACAGATTTTGGCGGAATTCAATTGACTTTTAACGGAAAAGAAGATAAAAAAGGTCAAAAAGCTTGTAGCCAATACATAGATAATTTTGGTTGTAGCGTACATTTAGGCAGACCTCTCGCCTGCCGATTATATCCTTTAGGTAGACAAATACAGTTTGATAAAGCGCAATATATTTACGAAGGAAATCAGTTTCCTTGTTTAACTGATTGTGCAGAAGTTTTAGATTTACCAAAACTAAGTGTAGAAGATTATTTACAAGGCCAAGGAGCAACTCCTTTTGAACAAGCACAAGACGCCTATTTGCAAGTAATGCAGAATATTGCAGATATTGGTTTTGAGTTACTATTAGATTCAGGTTTATCTGAATCTGGTGATACAGAAACTTTATCTCTATGGAGATTAGCAGGAAATAAATCTGCAAAAATACTAGCTGATAAAATTGGGGATGATTGGTTAAGTATTCTAATGATACCAAATATAACTAATGACACAGAAAATCCTATTGATTTTGCACAACAACATAACGATTTATTACTTTTAAAAGCACAAGAAAGTTTTGGTAGCATAACAACATTTACAGAACTGAAAGAAGCTTCTGTTTTAATGATTAGTATTGCATTGCATTTAGCAAGAGGTTTAGGTGCAAACCCAAAAGAAATTGCAGAACATTGGGTAGATATTGCAAAAAATAATGGAGCTAAAGAGTCTTTCTAACAAATAGTTGATTATAACACAAGTTATTAAAGAAAAAAGCATCTTAATAATTACAATCAATTAATAATAACAACCAAAAATTAAATATTTATGATAACAGATCAATTAAAAACAATAGCATTTGGGCTTTTATTTATTGCGTTTTCAGCTTGTAGTAGTGATGATTCTATAACAGATGAGGAAGAAGATGATGATGAAGTAACAATTTCTGTAGAAAGTAGTAACTTTTTATCAGGTGGATTATCTGAATCAATTACAATTGAAAGTAGAACTCTTTCTGATGGAACTACAGCAGATTGTTATAAAATAGTGGTTACAGGAACACCTACAGACCACGAAATGGGACCTTGGTGTCCTGATAATATTTCTGATGATGCAAGTGCTGGTGGTATTTGGCTAGAAGATGGTAATGTATACGATGTTGATGGTGATTTTGTTAAAAATTTAGCCACTTTTTATAATGATGATACTTGGATGTTGTATAACAGTACAACAGGAGAAATTACAAAAACATCTACAGAAACAGAATGTGATGAAGCTGCAAACCCAAATGTAGGAGAAGAATACGAAAACTATTGTGTAGAGTGTTTACCTTCTTACGTAGAAGGATTAACACATACTTATTATATACCTGTAACTCCTAAAAAAGCAGATACTCCTTATTCTTTTTCAACAGGACTTGGTGGTGCAAGTACAGTACCTTCTAGTAGAGGATTGGCTTTTAACGGTGTTGTTTTTGATGCTCCTGCTCCTGTAGACAATATTTTAGGAGCTTATACTTTAGCTCCTTTTGATGATGCTGGTGGACATATAAATTTAGCAGCTGGTTATCATTATCACGCAGCAACAGGCATTTCATCTACAATAGAACAATCAGATGGTCATGCAGCTATGATAGGTTATGCTTTTGATGGATATGCTATTTATGCAAATACAGATGCAGACGGAAACGAAGCCACAGATTTAGATAGCTCTAGAGGGCATTATGATGAAACTAGAGGATATCATTATCATGTTGATAACGCTGGTAATAATAACTTTATAAATGGTTTAAGAGGAGAATATGCTTTATAAAATAAAAATCATAAAATTTTTCTTTTTACTATTATTTATGATTATGAGCAAAATAGCTTTTGCTCATAATCCAGACTTATCTAATATTATTATATCCAAAACGGATAATGGTCAAGTCATTTTACAAATAAATAGTTCTTTAACAGCTTTTCAACAAGAAGTTAATTTTATAAATGGGCAAGGTGTTTATAAATCTCCAGAAGATTTTAGAAACTTAGTTATTAAACATTTTAATACTAGTTTTTCTATGATTATAAACGGAAATGATACATTACAATTTAAGAATCCAAAGGTATTTCTAGGTCATGAAACAAAGCTAGTCGCAGAAATAACTGGGTTACCAGATAGTATAAACTCAATTCAACTAAAAAACGAATTATTTAAAGATATACATCGAAATCAATCTGTTGTTATTTTCTTATTGGATGGTTTTCCTAAAGAAAAATTTACTTTAAATACAGATAATCAACAAGAAATAAATATCGCTTTAAGAAATGGTAATTGGGTTAATTCTCAAAAATCAATTATTGATAGTAATCCAAATTACTTAGCTTTTTTAGGTAGTTTATTAGTGCTTGTTTTAATAATTTATTTATTAGTTAATAGAAAATTTAAACGATAAAATACCATAAACTATTTATGGTACATTTTGTTTATTCAAAATATTATTTTAATTTAAGCCATAAATATGTTCAAAAGACAATTTACAATGAAAAAACAATTTTTTAAACCAATAGCAGCAGTACTACTAATTTTAGTCTTTGCTTCGTGCAAAACCAATACAAAAAGTACTACAAATGATGAAATAATTATTCCTGTAAAAAAAGAAAACTTTTTAGCTGCAGGTTTAGCGGAACCAATTTCTGTTGTTAGCAGAACTCTTTCTAATGGTTCTACTGCAGATTGTTATAAAATAGTAGTTACAGCAACTCCTACTGATCATGAAATGGGACCTTGGTGTCCAGATAACATTTCTGATGATGCTTCTGCTGGGGGTATATGGTTACAAGACGGAGAAGTTTATGATGTAGATGGTACTTTTGTTAAAAATTTAGCTACTTTTTATGAAGATGATACTTGGATGTTATATGACAGTGAAACTGGAGAAATCACAAAAACAAAAACAAAACAAGAATGTGAAGATGCTGCAAACCCTAATGTTGGAGAAGAATATCAAAATTATTGTGTAGAATGTTTACCTTCTTATATAGAAGATATAACGCATACTTATTACATACCTATAACTCCTAAAAAAGCAAAAACTGCTTATACATTTTCTAGAGGACCTGGTGGTGCAGGTCCAGGTGCAGGTGGTCCTCCAGACGGACATAAAAGACCAGAACGACCAGAAAATGGAGAGAGACCAGAAGGTAACGAAAGACCTGAAAGACCAGAACGACCTGAAGGTGGGCGTCCAGAAGGTACTTCTACAATGCCTTCTAATAGAGGTGTTGCATTTAATGGAGTAGTTTTTAATGCGCCTGCTCCTGTAGATAATATTTTAGGCGCTTACACTTTAGCTCCTTTTGATGATGCTGGTGGACATATAAATTTAAATGAAGGTTATCATTATCACGCAGCAACAGGTGTTTCTACTAAAATTAAACAACCAGACAATCATGCGGCTATGATTGGTTATGCTTTTGATGGTTATGCTATTTATGAAAATACAGGTGCAGACGGAAATGAAGCTACAGATTTAGATGAATCTAGAGGTCATTATGATGATATTAGAGGTTATCATTACCATGTAGATAAAGCAGGAAATAATAATTTTATTAATGGTTTACGAGGAGAATATGCTTTATAAAGTGATATAATAATCAAACTTACAATTTCAAAAATAAAAAAAGCTCAAGTGTATATTTACTACTTGAGCTTTTTATTTTATCATTAGTCAATTTGTTTTAAAAACAAAAAATATATTTGATTGATGCCGTTTTAATCAAAAAAGTTAATTTAGCTTCTTTCTAAAAACAGAAAACTCTTTTCCTTTTTACTACAAGAATTACAAAATGAAAATACTACATACAGCCGATTGGCATTTAGGCCATAGATTGCATGAACAATCTCAATACGAAGAACAAAGTTTGTTTTTAAATTGGTTAGAAAGCTACATTATAATCAATAAGATTGATGTATTATTAATTTCTGGTGATGTTTTTGACACCGGTTCTCCTTCTAACCAAAGTTTAGAAATGTACTATAGTTTCTTAGTAAAGTTAAGAGGAACTTGTTGTAAATCGATTATAATTACGGGAGGAAATCATGATTCTCCAGGAACTTTAAATGCACCAAAACATATTTTAGGTGCTTTGTCTATAAAAGTAGTTGGTAAAGCTACCGAACATATAGAAGACGAAGTTTTTAAAGTAGAAATCAATAACGAAAAAGTAATTATTGCTGCTGTTCCTTATTTAAGAGATGGAGATATTAGACGTGCTGTTGCTGGTGAATCTTTTGATGAATTAACTGATAAATATAAAACGGCGTTAATCAATCATTATAATGATGCCGCAGAACAATGCAAAAAGATAAATACCAATAATGTACCTGTTATTGCTATGGGGCATTTGTTTGCCACAGGAGGTTCTGTTTCTGATAGCGAACAAAATATTTATGTAGGAACTTTAGGACATATTGGTGCAGAAGATTTTAATCCGTATTTTAATTATGTCGCTTTAGGCCATTTACACAGACCACAAATAATTGGTGATAATGATAAAGTTCGATATTCAGGATCTCCCAATATTTTAAGCTTTAGCGAAGTTAATTATGATAAAAAAGTATTGATTTTAACACTTAAGGATGATAAAATTGTTACAATTGATGATGAAATTGTGCCAAATTTTAGATCTTTTTACAAACTTACTGGTACTCTAAATGAATGTATTGATTCTTTTGCTAATATTAAAACTACCGATTACGGATTAACTCCTTGGGTAGAAATTGCCTTAAAAGAAAACAATACCGTAAATACTGATTTATTAAAAAAAGAAGCAGAAAAATATGCTTTTGATATTTTAAAAATAGGCTTAAAAAACGAACGCAAAGTTAAAGGTATTGAAGAACTTTTAGAAAATACAAAATCGATAAAAGAACTACAACCTACAGAAGTTTTTAAACTTAAATGTAAAGAAATGAGTTTTGATTTAGAAAAAAACCCTGCAATTTGGGATGCTTTTAATGAAGTTTTACAGACTGTTAAAAATCAATAAGGTTATTTGTTATGAAAATTTTAAAAATAGAATTACAAAATATCAATTCGTTAAAATCGGATACGCCTATTCTTATTAATTTTGAAAATGAGCAATTTAAAGATGTAGGTTTATACGCCATAACAGGTTCTACAGGTGCTGGTAAAACCACTATTTTAGATGCTATTACCATTGCTTTGTACCATAACGTACCTCGCTTTAATGGAACAAAAGGAACCTTATTAGATGTGGTAAGCCATGGTGCAAACGATGCTTATAGTAGAGTTACTTTTAGTAATAATAATATTAATTACGAAGCTTTTTGGGGAGTAAGAATTGCTGATAAAAAAGGCAAAAAGTATAAAAATGCGAAAGAAGAAGTCAGTTTAAAGAATTTAAGTACAGAAACAATTTTAGCGACTCAAAAAAGACAATTAATTACGGAAGTTAACAAGGTAACTCAATTAGATTATAATCAGTTTTTACGTTCTGTACTTTTAGCTCAAGGTGAATTTGCTTCTTTTTTAACCGCAAAAGGTCCAGAAAAAGGCAAATTATTAGAACAAATTACAGGTGAAGAAATTTATAAAAAAATTGGGCAAGGTATATTAGATCGAAAATCTGAAGAAGAAAAAAAATTAAAAGAAATTGAAGCTAAAATTAATTCAGATGATATTTTAAATGAAGATACTAAAACTGATTTAATTACTGAAGATAAAACTTTAGATATTAATATTAAAACCACTGAAACTGATATAAAATCCGCACAAAAAGTTGTGGATTGGCATCAAAGTTTTACAAAGTTGACAAACGAAAGTAAGCAACATGAAGAAGCTGCAAAAAGTATTGATAATTTTATACAAAAACATCAGCCAGCTTTAGATACATTAATCTTACATGAAAAAGCTTTGCCTTTTAAAGAATTAATTACTGATTTAAACAGAACTAAAAAAGAGATTATTTTAAAAGAAAATCAACAAGCAGAAATAACAAAGATTTTAAATGATTTAAAACCAAAAATAAATCAACTAGAAAAACAAAACCAAGAAGATGCCAATAAAGTAGAAGTTTCCGAAAAAGAATTTATTGCATGGTTACCAAAGTTTGATATTATTAACAATTTAGATACTGCCTTAAAAAATGAACTTCTTACCAAGGATAAAACTACAGAGAGTCTTACTAAAGTTACATCAGAAATAGATTCAATAACAAAAGAAGAAAAAAGCTTAACAACCAGTTTTAGTGAAAACATAAAACTGATAGCTTTGAAGACTACTTACTTACAAAAAAATGCATTTTTAAAATCCGTTTCTTCAGAAATAACAAATTGGAGAACAGATTTTTCTACTTTAAAAACACATAAATTATCCTTAGAAAAAAGTATTTTATTAGTTAAAAACAAAAAACAGGAAATTTTAAAAACATCTGATTCTCTAACAGAAAACATCAAAGTTTATCAAGAAAAATCAGTAAAAATAAAAACAATTGAAACTAAAATTTCTGCGATAAATATACAATTAGAAAAGAATAATCTTACTAATTTATTATTACAAAAAGAAACTTGTAGCAAATCAGAACAGCAATGGAAACAATTTAAAGATTTTGCTGTTCAGCATCAAAAATTACTAAACATTAAAACTGATTTAAAATCTGAAGAAAGCAATCACACAAAGCATTTAAAAGACATTTATGAAAAAATAATTACTTTACAAAAAGAGGTTGAAAATCAAGAAAAATTAGTAAAAGATGCTTCTAAAATATTAGATTTAGAACGAAGCGTTGCAAAATATGAACACGATAGAAAACATTTAAAACACGGAGAACCTTGTGGTTTATGTGGTTCTATACAGCATCCTTTTACGGAAAATTTGATAGCTATTAATATCTCTGAATCTGAAATAGAACTAACAAAAAGAACAAAAGAATTACAAAAGTTAAACGAAGAAAAGGCTAAATTTCAAAATCAAAAAACGGCATTACAAACTCGTATTGAAAGTGTATTAGAGCAACTTATAACTAACTCAAAAGAAATAATTTGTATTAAAGATAAGATAGATGCAATACCAATTATTTGCGGATTAACTGATTTTGATAAAATTGAAATGGAATTAATTTCTAAGGAAAAACAACTAATTACAATCAATAAAAGTTTAAAAAAAGCTCAAGAATTACAAGTAGAAAAAGACAAATTAGCTGAAGAAAGTAAAACAGAAAATGATACCATCAGTCATTTAAAAACAAATATTGCTACGCTAGAAGAAAAAAATAAAAATGCAAATGATGTTATTTCTCAGGAAGAAAAATCAATTAAAGAACTAAATAAACTTTTTACTGATTTAGAAAGCCATTTAAAAACAAAATTGGCTAAATATGAATATAAACTTCCTATTCTTTCGGAAATAAATCCGTTTTTAAAAGAAATTGATGAAAGTATTGCTGAATTTAATAAAACTGAAAAAAATCTAGAAATCTTAAAATCGGAAAATAAAATTGTAAACACAAAATTAGAGAATCTTAATATTCAATTAGAAAATCATTCTAAAAACAAAACAGAACTTATAAAAGCAATTGAAAATTCCTCTAAAGAATATCAAAGTTTAACTATCAAAAGAATTGCACTTTTACCTATTGACCTTTCTGTAGAAAGTAAAAGAAATAACTTACAAAAAACAAAAAATGATTTTTCAGAAAAAGCAAAATTAAGTGCAAAAGCTTTACAAAATTTACTTGAAGCAAAAGCAAAACAAGAAACTTTACAAATCAATAACACAAAGGATTTAAAGGGATTATCTACAAAAAAATATGACTTTGTAAAAACACTGGATAATAAATTAAAAATCAGTGATTTTAAATCAAAAGAAAATATTGAAACAGCATTATTATCCGAAGAAAACAGTATTGCTTATAGCAAGTATAGAGATCGAATTAAAGAAAATCAACTTAAAATAAAAACATTAAAAGAAGAGAATTTAAAAGCTTTTAAACAATTAAGTGAAAGTAAAAATTTTACAACTTCAGAACCTGAAAGTAAACAAAATTTAGAGCTTTTAAAATCTAAAAAAGATACATTATTAACTGCAAAAGGTAAAATTGCTGAGGCATTTAGAAAAGATAAAGAAATAAAAGACAGAAATCTAGAAACTTATAAGAAGATAGACACACAAGATAAAACTTGTGCTGTTTGGCGAGAACTTTTTAAACTTATTGGTAATTCTAAAGATGCCTTTAATGTATACGTACAGCGCTTAACTTTAAAGCATTTGTTAGATCTTGCCAATGTTCATTTGTATAAATTAAACAAACGTTATTCTTTGCAAATGGAAGAAAATTACAAACCAAAAGAAGAATTAAACTTTAATTTGATAGACCATTATCAAACAGATCAAGTAAGATTGGTAGATACTTCTAGTGGTGGAGAAAAATTTATTATCAGTTTGGCTTTAGCTTTAGGTTTGTCTGATTTGGCGAGTAAAAATGTAAAAATAGATTCCTTATTTATTGATGAAGGCTTTGGTACTTTGGATGGTAATACTTTAGAAACTGTAATTTCTACCCTAGAAACACTGCAATCTCAAGGAAAAATGATTGGAATTATATCTCACGTAGAAAACTTAAAAGAACGCATTACTACACAAATACAGATTACTAAAAAAAGTAATGGCATTAGTTCTGTGGCAATCGTTTAAATTATCTAAACATACAAAACACTATAAAACAATTGATTAGTTTTTGTTTTTTTTAATTTTAAAAAGTAAATTAGCCTTAATTAATTTATTAATAATAAATAGAAAAGCAATGACTAGAAAAGACTTTATAAAACAAACAGGCATTACTGGTTCTGCTATTTTATTATTAAATGGTTGTAATTTTTTTTCTTCAAAACAAAAAATAGAAAGCGTTAAGATAACAGATGTTATTCTTAAAAAACCAATTCCTAAAGAAGATATTTTTTCTTACATAAAAAGAGAAAATGGTACATTTAGTAACACGCTTTATAAGCAAATTTTAGGGGCTGCTAATGAATTTAAAGAAGGTGATAAAACCCTTAAAATTGCTGCTTACGATAATACTTCTAGATCTTACGCAAGAACACTATTAAGTAATACAAAAATTAAAGATTTAAATAAACATATTGTTTATGAAGATGGAATTTTAGAACTGATTGAGAGTTATATAATACCAAACGAAGAAATAAACAACTGGACTCTACAAGAATTAAAAGACTTTACGCTAACAAAAACAGAAGAAGAAATTAAAGAAATTATGCCTAGTATTAGTAGTGATATTATTGCTTGCTTAGTTAAATTAATGAATAATGAAGAGTTAATTTCTATTGGTAAAAAAGTTTTTAACCCATTACCAAATAGTAAAATAGGAAGCAAAGGTTATATGGGAGCAAGAGTACAACCCAATTCACCAACAGACAATATAGAAGATATTTCTTGGCAAGTTTTTGATGCTTGGTCTTATGCCGTGGGTGATGTTGTATTAGGAACAAATCCTGTTTCTAGTGAAATAAAATCCGTTGCCAAAGTAGAAAATGCATTGTTTGATATTATTTCTACATTTAATTTAGAAGAAACAATTCCTAATTGTGTGCTTTCTCATGTTGATGTTCAAGCTGAAGTAGAAAGACAAAAATTAGCAAATACAGGTATTTGGTTTCAAAGTATTGCTGGTACAGTTAATGCTAACAAAACTTTTGATTTAACTATTGATAAAATGTTACAATACACAGCCGAAAGAAATGGCCATTTTGGTTTTTATGCAGAAACAGGGCAAGGCGCAGATTTAACTAACGGGCATGCAGAAGGTTTTGATATGGTAATGCATGAATCTAGAAAATATGGTTTTTTAAGAGTTTTAAAGCAAAAAATGAATGCTCTTAAAAAGAAAAATAATTCTTGGATTCATGTAAATGATGTTGCCGGTTTTATTGGTCCAGAAGTTTTTAGAACAAAAGAACAATTAGTTCGTTGCTGTTTAGAAGATACTGTTATGGGGAAACTACATGGTCTAACTATTGGTTTAGACATTTGTTCTACATTACATATGGATGTAAATTTAGAAGATTTAGATTGGTGTATAGAGCAAGTTATGCCTGCAAATCCTGCTTATTTAATGGCGTTGCCAACTAAGAATGACCCAATGCTGAGTTACTTAACAACCGCATTTAATAATCATGTAAAAGTTAGAGAGCAATTTGATTATAAAGTAAACGATGCTATGTGGGAATTCTTTAAAAAATTAGAAATAATTGATAGAGATGGTAATCCTACCGAACATTTTGGTGATCCTATTTGGGTATATTCTAAATATTTAAAAGCAAAAAACGATAAACGTTCTTTAGCTGAAATTTATAAAGAAGGAAAAGAAGTCATTAGCCGTATAGAAAAACGTGGAGTACCAATTGCTCAAGGTTACGGAGATAATTATTGGGATTTAAAACCGGAACTTGCTAAAAATGTGCAATATTTATATGATGATGCAAAAGTTAGTTTATGGACTGAAATTGACACAACTTTTATAGAAACAATCCCTTCTTCTATTTCAATTACAACATTATCCAAAGATAGAAAAGATTATGTGTATCATCCAGAATCTGGAGAAAATCTAGAAGAAATAGCTGTAAATAAAATCGGTCACATAAAAAATAATTGGAAAAAGCGAATACCAGATATTCAAATCATTATTTCTGATGGTTTAAATGCCAAAGCTTTGATGGATCAAGGCCATGTATTACCTTTTTTAGATGGTTTAATGGATAAATTAAAAGAACAAAATTACACAACAAGTAATCAACATATTGTTATAAAAAATGGTCGTGTAAGAGCTGGCTATGAATGTGGAGAAATTCTTTTTGGACAAAACACAACTTCATCTAACCATGCTATTATACATATAATAGGAGAACGTCCTGGATCTGGTCATCATAATTTTTCAGCTTATTTAACAGTAGCTAATTCTTCTACATGGAGTAAAAAAGGCAATGTAGATCATGATATTTCTAGAGTTGTTTCAGGTATTTCTGATACTTCTCTAAATCTTAAAGATGCAATTACAGATACATCAACTATTTTAAAAGAGCTTTTCTTAATGAATCTAAATCATGATAACATTATAGCATAAAAATTCCTCAAACAGAGAAAAAATTATATTAGAATAAAAACTGTCATAATAAAAAAAGCTCAAGTATATATACAAGAGCTTTTTTACTATTAGGACATGATTCTAAAAACTTACAATCTGCTTAATAAATCTGTTTTTTTATTATCAAATTCTACATTAGAAAGAATTCCTTTATCTTTTAAACCTGCTAATTTTTCTATTTTAGCAAAAATATCTTCTTCTACAGCACTTGTCTGTTCTACAAACTCTTGTACAGGTTCATTATTAATTACTGGTGCAAAAGGAGCTTCCTCTACAATAGTATTTTGAAAACCTTGTTGTTGAGGAACTATTTCTTGAGGTTGGTTATTTTCTCCACCAGAAACAATAGGTAAAGAATTTAAGTTTACCGTTCCGTATTGGCTTGTAAAAGTTACAGAATAATTCCCTCCTTGCTGTTGCCCTACTCCACCTATATTATTATCTAAAGTATCAAAAATAGTTACTTTACCATTTTCTTGAATCGCCAAACGATTTATATTATTAAAAATAGCATAGCTTGTTCCGTTTTGACTTCCAGTAGAATTAGGAAAACCTAAATCTCCCCACCAATTAGTAGAAAAACCACCTTGTTGATTTTTTAATTGTGGTAATGGTTTGTATTGGATAGCACCTTGCTGAATTAAGTTAGATAAATCATTACAAAGTCCATCAACAGTGTATTTAAGTTGGTTGTTAAACATGTCTCCAACCATAGTCATTCCACCTAACATCCATTGGCCACCACCACCTAATTCTGGAATATTAAATTGTGCCATAGATCCATTACTATTCATAAGACAATGCGTTAAATCTGTAACAGCATTTGAACTTATTCCGTATCTATTTGCAACGTTTAGCATGTTTTGAAAACTTGCATCTGTGAATATTGCATTCATTTTATTTATGTTTTAATTCTTTAATTTAATAAAGATATTTAACTTAAAATTTTTGTACAAAGGTAGACTATAGTATTTCTAAAAATCACTTTTTTATATGAAATTTTTATTAATAAAAAATAGTTATTTATATGACAATAAATATGTTAACTCTCAAAAATACACTTTAAAGCAGATAATGTAGTAAAACAGAAGAATCAATATGAAATTATGATTGTAAAGGGATTTCTGGTAATTTATTTTTAAAACTAGGTGCATTATCTCTGTAAGAAACTAACTTCTTTTTAGAAACTAATACGATTAAATCTTCATTTAGAGTAAACAAAGTTCCGGTTCTAAAAGTTTCTATTAGTAATTTTTCTAGTTCTAAAGTTAATTCATCAAAAGAAAATTGCTTAAACTCATTTTCTTCTGTAAAACGATATTTTAATTCAAAAATATTTTTACCATCAATTTTAAATAAACGTGCATAAACATTTAATAAACCTTCACTTTTTCGCATAGGTTTACTTAGTGTTAACTTTACAAAATCATCATTTACTAAACTCTCTTGTAATGTTTCAAAAAGGACTTTAAAATCGCTCATACTGCAAAAATAGAAATAACAAATTATTAAACGTAAAATTACTTAACAAAACATGCTTGTAACATTTTATATAATTCTGGATGCTTTCTTTTAAATAATTTTGGTCTTTCAAAAAAATATTCACCAGCAACTGCTAAAAACTCAATTTCTGATGTTCCTCCATAACTTCTAATATCCGATTTATTATTGTTAATCTCTTCTATTTTTTGATGCATTAATTGTAACCAAGGGATAATATATTGTTTATCTAGTAACGCAGACGGAATTCCATCAACAACTCCATCTGCTTTGTCTAATAGGTGAATAAATTCATGAATTGCTGTATTACCTTTATCTGTTTTATTGTTAAAACCATGATGTAACGCTTTTCTTGATAAAATCATTTGATTTTCGAATCTTCCAGAACCAACTAATCCAGCAATATTTCTATTTTTTGTTTTTTTATCAAACTGTAAATCTTTATCAAAATAATCTGGATAAATTAAAACAGTTGATAAGTTTGTATAATGCCAATTAGTAAATCTAAAAACAGGAATTACAGCGCTAGAGGCAATTAAAAGTATATCTAATTCTTCTAAATCAAAATGAATGGCTTTAATAGTTGTTCTGCTTAAAAAAGCAGACATTTTATCACAAAAAACCTTTTGCTCTCTTACTGTTAGTTTTTTATAAAATAATACATTTTCTATTAGTAAATTATGCCAATGTTCTGGAATTATGGCTTTTTCTAATATTGATGCTTTAGTTTTTCTTTTTGGTTTTAAAATGAAATATAAAACAACGAGAATTAAAACTGTTAAAATAATATGAATCATTCTTATTTTTAAAAGTGAAAATTATGCATTTTAAACATAAAAAAAACTCAAGTTTATAAACTTGAGCTTTTTAAAATATTATTAATTAAAATACCGAAACCAAGTTCAGAATTTATAATTATGCTTTAAAAGTAATTTTACGCATACGTAAGCTTTCTGGAGTAACTTCTAAATACTCATCAGCTTTAATGTATTCCATATTTTCTTCTAAAGAGAAATCTACTTTCGGAGCAATTTTCATAGCATCATCTGTACCAGATTTACGCATGTTTGTTAATTGCTTTCCTTTAATTAAGTTTACAGCCATATCGTCTGATTTAGAGTTTTCTCCAATAACCTGACCAACATAAATTTCTTGGTTGATATCAATAAAGAAAACACCTCTATCTTGTAAACGGTTTAATGCATAAGCTGTTGCTTTACCAGCTGCAGAAGAAACAATTGCTCCTTTTACTTCTTCAGTAAAGTCTCCTTTATAAGGACCATATTCACTAAATCTATGGTTAATAATAGCTGTACCACCAGTAGCAGTTAAAATTTTATTTCTTAAACCAATTAAACCTCTAGAAGGAATTGAAAATTCTAAATGTTGTAAATCTCCTTTTGGTTCCATCACTAACATATCTCCTTTTCTAAGAGAAACTAAGTTAATTGCTTTAGAAGCCATTTCTTCTGGTACATCAATAGACAATGTTTCCATTGGCTCATGTTTTTTACCATCTATTTCTTTAATAATTACTTGTGGTCTTCCCACTTGTAACTCATAACCTTCTCTACGCATTGTTTCAATCAATACAGATAAGTGTAAAACTCCACGTCCAAAAACGTTAAATTTATCTTCACTGTCCGTAGTTTCTACTTTTAATGCAAGGTTTTTTTCTAATTCTTTAAATAAACGATCTCTTAAGTGACGAGATGTTACAAATTTACCTTCTTTACCAAAGAAAGGAGAGTTGTTAATTGTAAACAACATACTCATTGTAGGTTGATCTATTTCTGTTCTTGGTAATGCTTCTGGGTTTTCTAAATCAGCAATTGTATCACCAATTTCAAAACCTTCAACACCTGTAATTGCACAAATATCTCCACAAGGTACTTTTTCTACTTGAACTTTACCCATTCCTTCGAATACGTGTAATTCTTTAATTCTTACTTTTTTAGTAGAACCGTCAGCTTTACACAACATGTAATCTTTACCAACTTCTAAATCTCCTCTAAAAATACGTCCAATTGCAATTCTTCCTGTAAATTTAGAAAAATCTAAAGAAGTAATTTGCATTTGTGCAGTACCTTCATTGTATTTAGTAGCAGGAATAGATTCTAATACAGCATCTAATAAAGGAACAATATCTTCCGTTTGGTTTTGCCAATCTGTAGACATCCAGTTGTTCTTTGCAGAACCATAAATTGTAGTAAAGTCTAATTGCTCTTCTGTAGCTTCTAAAGCAAACATTAAGTCAAAAACTTTTTCATGAACGATATCAGGAGTACAGTTTTCTTTATCTACTTTGTTTACTACAACGATAGGAGTTAATCCTAATTCTAAGGCTTTACCTAATACAAAACGAGTTTGTGGCATTGGCCCTTCAAATGCATCCACTAATAATAAAACACCATCAGCCATTTTTAATACACGCTCTACTTCTCCACCAAAATCGGCGTGACCAGGAGTATCAATTACGTTAATTTTTGTTCCTTTATATTGAACGGAAACATTCTTAGAAAGAATTGTAATTCCTCTTTCACGTTCTAAGTCATTATTATCTAACAATAAGTCTGTACGTTCTTTACGTTCGTCAAGAATTTTTGCTTGATCTATAATTTTATCTACTAATGTTGTCTTACCGTGATCAACGTGAGCTATAATAGCGATGTTTCTGATTTGCATGCTTAATTTCTTAAATTTCGTGCAAAAGTAGTTGATTAAATGTAATTTATTACTATTCTACATGTTATTTTTATGTTGTTATCACTTTATTCTTAAAAATAGTAGCAAATGATTACACAAAAATTTAAAAACAACCTCCTTTTAAGTTTAATAATTTAGTTTTAGTCTTATTTTTTATTAAAATATCAATTGCTTTTTTGCTTCTAATACCAGAAGCACAATACACTACCAGTGGCTTAGAAAAATCTACCTCATGCAATCGATTTTCTAATTCATCTAAAGGAATATTTTTTCCTCCAATATTATAATCTTCATGTTCATATATTTCTCGAACATCTAATAAACTATATGATTCTATATTTTTTTCAACCTCATCTAAAGTAATTTCATTTTCTTTTGATTTTATTCCACAGAAAAAATCATAATCATTTTCTAATTTATCAATAATTATAGAATTGTTTTTCTCATATTTTAATATCAATTGACGCATGTTTAATGTATCATAAATCAATAATTTATTGGTTAAGACCACTCCTATTTCGCAGATTAACTTAATTACTTCATTTGCTTGTAAACTACCTACAATTCCTGGTAAAACTCCTAAAACACCTATTTCTGAACAGTTCGGAGAATCGCCTGGTTTAGGAGGGGTTGGATACAAACATCTATAACTTGCACTTTTGTGATAGTTAAAAACACTTACCTGACCTTCAAATTTAAAAATAGCACCATACACTAAAGGTGTTTCTGTAATTACCGATGCATCATTGGTTAAATATCTAGTCGAAAAATTATCGCTTCCATCCACAACAATATCATATTTGTTGAATAAATAAATCGCATTGTTATTGGTTAATTTTTCTTGGTAAACATTAAATTTTACAAACGGATTTAATTTTGATAATCGCTTTGAAGCTCTTAAAGCTTTAGAAAAACCAATATCATCAGTAGTATATAAAATTTGACGTTGCAAATTACTTTGATCAACTACATCATCATCAATAATACCTATTGTACCAACTCCTGCAGCTGTTAAATATTGTAAAACAGGGCAACCCAATCCACCAGCTCCAATCACTAAAACTTTGGATTGTTTTAATTTTAATTGTCCTTTTTCTCCTATTTCATCTAAAATAAGATGACGACTGTATTGTTTTTTTTCTTCTAAAGTTAATTTCATATAAAATTATACGCTTTCAAATTGTTCCCAATCTTTCCAAACCACTTCTAATCCATTATTTTTTAACATTTCTACAATGGTTTCTGTACTCCTTTCATCCGAAATTTCGAATTGTTCTAAAGATTGCGGAGCTACTGCATAACCTCCTGGATTGGTTTTAGATTCTGCACTGATGGATGTAATTCCTAAATTTACAATATGATTTCTAAAAACCTCACTTTCCCTTGTAGACATCGACAATTCTACATCTTCATTAAACAATCTAAAAGCACAAATTAATTGAACCAAATCAGCATCTGTCATTTCAACCTTGGGTTCTAATCCACCAGAATGCGGACGTAATCTAGGAAAAGAAATCGAATATTTTGTTTTCCAATAGGTTTTTTGCAAATATTGTAAATGTAACGCTGTAAAAAAACTATCTGCTCTCCAATCTTCCAATCCAAATAAAGCGCCTAAACCAATTTTATGAACACCTGCTTTTCCTAAACGATCAGGAGTATCTAAACGATAATCAAAATTAGATTTTTTTCCTTTTGGATGATGTTTTTTATATTCTTCTCTATGATACGTTTCTTGATACACCAAAACAGCATACAAACCATTTTGTATTAAAAGTTCATATTCATCTTGATGTAAAGGTTGAACTTCAATAGTAATATTAGAAAATTGAGATCTAATTAACTGTATCGCATTCTTAAGATAATTTACACCAACAGTTCTATTTGCTTCACCTGTAACTAATAAAATATGATCGTATCCTTTATCTTTTAAAAATGCAACTTCTTTTAATATTTCTGCGTCTGTTAAAGTTCTTCTTGGTATTTTATTGGTCATGCTAAAACCACAATAGGTACAAATATTTTGGCATTCATTACTCAAATACATTGGTGCATACATTTGTATGGTGTTTCCAAATCGTTTTTTGGTTAGTTGCTGACTTTTTTGTGCCATTTGCTCTAAAAAAGGTTTTGCTGCAGGAGAAATTAACGCTTTAAAATCTTCCAAATCTAACTTATCTTTTGTCAAAGCTGTTTTTACATCAACAGCAGTTTTATCAAAAATACTAGATAATGTAAAGTCCCAATTATAAGTATCAAAAAGTTCTTTAAAATGACTCATATTCTAATTTAAAAATGATGTTAATGGGCTACTAGCTGCCGCTTTTTTACTTACTGGTGCTAATTTTGCTTCAAAAGCCATTCTACCCGATTCCACAGCCATTTTAAATGCTTTTGCCATCGCAATAGGATTTTGAGAAACTGCAATTGCGGTATTTACCAAAACGGCATCTGCACCTAACTCCATAGCATAAGCTGCATGAGAAGGTGCACCAATACCTGCATCTACAACTACAGGCACGTTAGATTGTTCTATAATAATCTCTAAAAAATCTTGTGTTTTTAAACCTTTATTACTTCCAATTGGCGCTCCTAAAGGCATTACACACTGCACACCAACATCTTCTAATCGTTTGCATAAAACAGGATCTGCATGAATATAAGGCATCACTACAAAACCTAACTTTACTAATTGTTCTGCTGCTTTTAAAGTTTCAATTGGATCTGGTAATAAATATCTTGGATCTGGATGAATTTCTAATTTTACCCAATTGGTTTCTAAAGCTTCTCTTGATAATTCTGCTGCAAAAACCGCTTCTTTTGCAGTTCTAACTCCAGAAGTATTTGGCAATAAATTGATGTGAGGATGATTTAAATGTGTTAAAATATCATCTTCATCGTTCGTAACATCTACTCTTTTTAAAGCCACCGTAATCAACTCACTTTCTGATGCCAATAAAGATGCTCTCATTAATTTAGAAGAACTAAATTTTCCTGTTCCTGTGAACAAACGAGATGTAAATTCTTTATCTGCTATTTTTAATTTTTGATTCATTTTATATGTTTTAAATTGATGTCAGTTCGAGCGCAGTCGAGAACTCTTAATCATTTCGTTAAACTAGAAAACCTCTCGACTGCGCTCGAGGAGACATACCAATTTTAGTTTAAAATTTCTTGAAAATTAGCAACATTAGCAACATTATTTGTAATTGTACCAGAAACAGCAACACCATAAATACCCGTATTTATAATTTCTGAAACATCTTTTAACTCAATTCCTCCAATGGCAATTATGGGTACTTTTGTTTGCAGTTTTTCTAATATATTTTGGTATCCTAAAACACCTAAAACCGGACTTAATTTCTTTTTTGTTTTAGTAAATTGATAAGGTCCTAAACCTATATAATCTACTTTTTTATCTAATAAAATTTCACAATCTTCAACTGTATTTGCGGTTCCTCCTATTATAAAAGAGGTTCCTAAAAATTGACGAACTATTAATGGACATTCATCATTTTTACCCAAATGGACTCCATCTGCATTTACTGCTTTTGCAATTTTATAATGATCGTTTATAATTAATTTTGCATTAAATTCTGAGGTTATTTTTCTCGCCTTTTTAGCCGTTTCTAAAATCACCTTAGTATCTAATTCTTTTAATCGTAATTGCACCCAATCTGCACCAGCAGCACAGGATTTTTGTATATTTACTAAATGCTCTTCTGGCGTTTTACCTTGTGTTATGTATTGTAATTTACAAATCATTAATTCTGATAATTATGTGTTCCTAATAAGGTTTTGTTAGAACTTAAAAATTGTTCTATATACAATTTTGTGTTTTTACAAGCATCTTCTAACGAAATATCTTTTGATAAATTTGCAGCTAAAGCTGATGATAAAACACAACCACTTCCGTGTTTTTCAAATATGGAATCAGTTGTAATTGGTACAATATTTAGTTTTGCAATTTTACTGTAATACACTTCATCCCAGCCTTTTTTATCTGTTCTATGACCTCCTTTTAGATAAATATTTGTTTTTTGTGATATAAAATCGATGGTTTCTTCTATCGTTTTATCTGGAAATAACTCTTTTATTTCATCATAATTTGGAGTTATAAAATAACATTCCGTCAATACTTTTTCTAAAATTTTTAAGTTTTGTTTTGTATGAAAATTAAAACCCGCACTTGCTTTTAGGATTGGATCTAACACAATTTTAATTGTTGGATTCATTTTTTTTAAAGTATGAATTACCTCTAGTAAAACTTCCCAAGATTGAATGATTCCTATTTTTACCACATCAATCGAAAATCGTTGAAAAAGCAATTCAATTTGATTTAAAATTACTTGTTTTTCTATCCAAATACAGTTTTTAAATTCCATATCATTTTGAACTGTTACCGCGGTACAAACAGATAATCCATATAAATGATGCGCGTCAAATGTTTTAATATCTGAAGTAATTCCCGCCCCACTTGATGGATCTAAACCTGCAATAGTGAGTATGTATTTTTTTTGATTCAATTTTTTATGTATTTGGTTCTCGACTGCGCTCGAACTGACAACTGAGCTCGAACTGACAAACTTTTACAATTAATTTTTTAAAGATTCTTCGTAACACTTTTTTATACTTTTAAAACTCTCAACTGGATTTTCTGCATTCCAAACGCCACCTAAAACACCGATTCCTTTAAAACCTAATTCTAAGGTTTCTTTTATGGTGTCTATATTAATCCCACCCATTCCAATAATTGTTTTATCTATATGGTTCACGTCAAAACCTTTGCCTTCATATCCTTTCTTAGAAATAGATGAAAAAACCGGACTTAATAAATGATAATCAAACTCAAAATAACACTCTTTTAAAACTTCAGGATCATGAAAAGAAGAACTTATTGTCTTACCGTACATATTTAGATTTTTAAAATACTCACTTGGGTTATCAATATGATCGATTCTCTTTTGTTCTTGAAAATGAATGCCTTTTAAATTAAACTCATTTACCAATTTATGATAATAATGTACCACAATTTTATTATGATATTTTTTATCTATCTGATTTAAATAATTACAATGTTCTTGATAATTTTTATCTGGTTTTCTAAAATGATAATATTCCAAACCTTCTTGAAATAATTGATGAAGTATTTCAATTTCATTCGGAATATCTTTTTCTGGCGCTATAAGAACTATCATAGTGTTTTTAGTTTTGATTCTAAAAGATAAGATTACTTCGTCGTACCTCCTCGTAATGACGATAATTTTTAACTTCTTGTAATTACGTATCTATTGGTTGAGTTAGGGATTGCAGTGATATCCTTTTGCTTTTTCTGCAAAAGATATAACGGAAAGCCCGCCCACGCTTTTTTTTCAAAAGCGTGGGAACTTCCTAATTATTTTACAAATACACTTCTGATCCTTTTTCTTTAAATTCTTTCGATTTTTCTTCGAAACCTTTTGCTATTACTTCATTATCTACAATGTCGTTTTCGGCAGCAAAATCACGAACTTCTTGCGATATTTTCATAGAACAAAATTTTGGTCCACACATTGAGCAGAAATGTGCGATTTTTGCACCTTCAGCGGGTAAGGTTTCATCGTGATATTCTCTTGCACGTTCTGGATCTAATCCTAAATTAAACTGATCTTCCCAACGGAATTCGAAACGTGCCATACTTAATGCATTATCTCTGTGTTGAGACCCTGGATGACCTTTAGCTAAATCGGCAGCGTGTGCCGCTAATTTATAAGTAACAACCCCCACACGAACGTCTTCTTTATTAGGTAAACCCAAATGTTCTTTTGGCGTTACGTAACACAACATTGCACAACCAAACCAACCAATCATGGCGGCACCAATACCCGAAGTTATGTGGTCGTAACCTGGAGCAATATCTGTTGTTAAAGGTCCTAAAGTGTAAAAAGGAGCTTCATCACAAACTTCAATTTGCTTTTCCATATTTTCTTTAATCATGTGCATTGGCACGTGACCTGGACCTTCTATAAAGCATTGTACTTCGTGCTTTCGAGCAATTTTTGTCAATTCACCTAAAGTTTCTAATTCGGCAAATTGTGCTTCGTCATTTGCATCGGCAACCGAACCAGGACGTAACCCGTCTCCTAAAGAAAAAGCAACATCGTATGATTTTAAAATCTCACAAATTTCTTCGAAATGTGTGTATAAGAAACTTTCTTTATGATGCGCCAAACACCATTTTGCCATAATAGAACCTCCACGAGAAACGATTCCTGTTACTCGTTTTGCTGTCATTGGTACATAGCGCAATAAAACTCCGGCATGGATTGTAAAATAATCTACACCTTGTTCTGCCTGTTCTATTAAAGTATCTTTAAAAATTTCCCACGTTAAATCTTCTGCAACTCCGTTTACTTTTTCTAAAGCTTGATAAATTGGTACGGTACCAACCGGAACAGGAGAATTACGAACAATCCACTCACGAGTTTCATGAATATTTTGTCCTGTAGATAAATCCATAATATTATCTGCTCCCCAACGACAAGCCCAAACTGCTTTTTCTACTTCTTCTTCTATAGATGAAGTTGTTGCAGAATTACCAATATTTGCATTAATTTTTACCAAGAAATTTCTTCCTAAAATCATAGGTTCTGCTTCTGGATGATTGATGTTAGATGGAATTACTGCACGACCTCTGGCAACTTCACTTCGTACAAATTCTGGAGTAATTTTATCTGGAATTGAAGCACCAAAGTGTTCTCCTTTGTGTTGTTTTCTAATCTCAGTCATTTCATCAATTCGTTGATTTTCACGAATTGCGATGTATTCCATTTCTGGAGTAATAATTCCTTTTTTAGCGTAATGTAATTGTGTTACATTTTGACCTTTTTTAGCACGCATTGGCTTTTTTAAATGGCTAAAACGCATGTGGTCTAAACTTTTATCGTTTAAACGTTGATTACAATATTTTGAAGTAAATCCTTCTAATTGCTCAACATCATTTCTGTCTAAAATCCATTGTTCTTTTATTCTTTCTATTCCGTTATGAACATTAATTTCTTTATTTGGGTCTGTGTAAGGCCCAGAAGTATCGTAAACGGTAACAGGTTCATTGGGTGTTTTCTTTTTCGTCATCGAATCCGTTGTATCACTCAAAGAAATTTCTCGCATTGCCACTTTAATCTGTGGATGTATTTTTCCTTGAACATAAATTTTTTTCGAGTTTGGAAAAGGGTTTCTTGTTACTTGTCCTTCTTTTGGTGCGGTGTCTTTTTTCTTCATATTATATTTTAAAAGGTGTTGTTTTGTTTAATTGTGTACTATTATAAAACTTAGTCAATTCTCATAAATTTTGCGATTTCAAAAAGTTCTCGATACAATTTTTCGTACCTCAAAATCACTCGAACTGACATATTCAAATATTTAATTATCAGTAGATTTATCCGCCTTGAGTAGATTTTATAATTAAAACAACATCTTCTTGTTGAAGATTTTTTAAAGACCATTCCGTTTTTTTAACAACATTGTTATTTATGGCAATAGCAATGCCATTGGTTTGAATTTTTAAATGTTCAACCAATTCTTGTAATGTTGTTTTGTTGGAAATTTCTTGAGTTTCGTTGTTTACTTTTATAGTCATCATACTTGATTTTTAAAGTAAACTCTAGAAGAAAATAGATACATTTATATACATATAATATGTATAAGCATGCATTTAAGAATGACTTTTTCCTACGCTGGTATTAACCAAATCAGGTTCTAAGGATATTTCTCAAACTAGTTACCTAGCTACTCCTAAAGTTTAATAGTTCAAATATATTATAATATTCTGAAATATTTTATAAAGTTGATTTTTTATTTTTATCGCCAGGCAAATCATCTTGAAATGCAGATGGTAAAATATCTGGAATTAATTTGATTAAAAGCGGTAACAACAAAGCGCCACCAGGCAATAAAAATACTGCCAAAGCAGGTATTGCTTTACAAATATCTAACAACTGAATTCTAATTTTTTCTTTTTCTTCTTCGGATAAACTAGAATGTGTAGATTTTTTTATTAAGAAAATTGCCTCTTTACTTTGCCTTAATTCTTGATCTAGCCTAAGTTTATTTCTAATTAGCAATAATTTTAATTCCTCTAAGCTTGTCATTATAATTTTCTTCTCTTTTTTTCGGTTTTAAGCAGATTTAACTCTCTACTTGTTTGTCCGGCAACCGATGTATTTTCTTCTGCTCTTCTTATTAAATAAGGCATTACATCTCTTACTGGACCAAAAGGTAAATACTTTGCAACATTATAACCTTCATTTGCTAAATTATAACTAATATGATCACTCATACCAAATAATTGCCCAAACCAAAGACGTTTATCATTTTTATCTATATTGTATTTTTGGGCTAAATCCATCACTAAATAAGAACTTTCTTCATTATGAGTTCCTGCAAATAAAGCCATTTTTTGATGTTCCATTAAAAATCGTATAGCAGCATCATAATTAATATCAGTTGCTTCTTTATTCTCACATATTGGAGAAGAGTATCCTTTTTCTTCTGCTCTTTCTCGTTCTTTTTCCATATAAGCTCCTCTAACCACTTTCATCCCAATATAAAATCCTTTTTGATGAGCTCTTAAATAAAGTTCTTTTAAATAATCTAATCTATCATGACGATACATTTGTAAAGTATTAAAAACAATAGCTTTTTCTTTATTATAGATTTCCATTAATTCTTCAATTAAATCGTCTGCAGCAGTTTGCATCCAACTTTCTTCTGCATCTATTAATAAAGGTACATCTTTTTCTACAGCTGCTTTACAAACTTTATGAAAACGAGTAACAACTCTACTCCATTCTTCTTTTTCTTCTTCATTTAGTTTTTCTCCTTCTGTTATTTTTTGATATAAGCCAAAACGACCAAAACCTGTGGGTTTAAAAACTGCATAAGGAATCGATTTTTTTTCTTCACAAAAATTGATGATTCTTAAAATTTTTTCTAAGGCACCATCAAAACTAGCTTCATCTTCTTTACCTTCTACAGAATAGTCTAAAACACTATGTACACTTCCGTTGTTATACATGTTATCTATAATTGGCAAACAATCGGTTTCTGTTACTCCTCCGCAAAAATGATCGAAAACTGTAGAACGGATTAAACCTTCTATTGGCAAATGTGCTTTTAATGCAAAATTGGTTACAGCACTACCAATTTTCACCATTGGTTGGCTTTGTATCATCCTAAATAAAAAATAAGCACGTTCTAATTGAGAATCTGACTTTAAAGAAAAAGCAACTTCTGTATTATCAAAAAGTTTCATTCGATATTATTTTAAACGAAACAAATATAACTATAGAATGGTAATAATTGAATTTTTTATTTTTATTTTGCACACTTAATAAATTACCAATGAATTCTATACCAGCAGTTACATATCCTGTTCATTTTCAAGACAAAGCATACATATCTCTTTCTAATTTAATTGAAAAAAATAATTACTCTACAATCTTTATTGTGGTTGATGAGAATACTTTTGAACATTGTTATCCTAAATTTATTCAAAATTTAAATACTGATAAAAAAATTGAAGTAATTGAAATTGAATCCGGAGAAATTAACAAAAATCTAGAAACTTGTATAGGTGTTTGGAACGCTATTACAGAATTGGGTGGCGATAGAAAAAGTTTGTTAATTACCTTAGGAGGTGGTGTTATTACCGATTTAGGTGGCTTTGTAGCTTCCTGTTTTAAACGTGGAATTGATTTTGTAAACATACCTACAACTCTTTTGTCTATGGTTGATGCTTCTGTGGGTGGCAAAACTGGTGTAGATTTAGGTGTTTTGAAAAATCAGATTGGTTTGTTTGCAAATCCAGAAATGGTAATTGTAGATACTGATTATTTAAAAACAGTTACAGAAAGAGAAATAAAATCTGGAACTGCAGAAATTATTAAATATGGTGTTACTTATGATACAAACCTTTTTAATGAAATTAAAAATAACCCAAAATTACAAATTAGCGATTTAATTTTTAGATCTATAGAAATTAAAAACGAAGTTGTTTTACAAGATCCTAAAGAAAAAAACTTACGTAAAATTTTAAATTTTGGGCATACTTTAGGACATGCAATTGAATCTTTTTATCTAGAATCTGAAGACAAAGAAAACTTAACTCACGGAGAAGCCATTGCTATTGGTATGGTTTGCGAATGTTATATGTCTGAAAAATTATTAGGGTTTCCTTCAGAAAAAGTAAACGAAGTAAAAGAAGTAGTTTTATCAATCTATAATAAGATAAATTTATTAAAAGAAGATTTTGCTGATATTATGGAATTGCTAAAACACGATAAGAAAAACGTAAACGGACAAGTAAACTTTGTTCTTTTAAACGATTTTGAAGATTATAAAATAGATTGTAAAGTACCTGAAGCTCTAATTGTTGAGAGTATGGAGTTTTATAATCAATAAAACTTTTGATGATAAAATTTTAAATTTAGAATATATAAAAAGACCTTTCAATTATACATTTGAAAGGTCTTTCTAATTTAATCAAGAAATTTCTAAAACTCACGCTTACCAAACTCACTATCAATAAATTTCGATTTATTTTTAGCTGCATTAAATGTATAAGACAGATTTAGTGTAACCATATCTACTTCATAAACATAATTTGTGGTTGTGTAAAATTGATTAGCTCTAGAGGTTGTAATACGTTGTTCGTTTGTGTTTAACAAGCCCATATCTATATTTTGCCATTGTAAAGTTGCTGTTAATCGATCGTCCATAAACTTTTTTCGAAACGTTAAGTTTGGTGAGTAAAAACGAGAGTCTTCACCCATTGCAGTATTTCTATCAGATAAATAATTAAAGGTAAATTGTAATGCAGCATTTTCCCAAAAATTATAGGTTGAGTTTAAATTGATAGAATAAATTGTTGATTTAGAATCGATATCATAATTTCTTTCTATACCATCTCTGTGTCTAAAATTTAAAACGCCATCAATATCATAATTATACACATTTACGCCTATAAAGTTGGTCCAATTGTCAGTTGGTTTAAAAGTTGCGCCAACTTCTAAACCTAACGAATTGCTTTTACCAACATTAGAATAAACTCGGTTGATAATGCTATCTATAACTTGTCCATTTTCCTCGTAAGCCAAAGTATTTACACGATTTATAACATTATCTACATGTCTAAAATAAGCAGTTGCATACACAGAATTACCGCCTTTTAATTTTTTAGTGACACCTAATTCAACCAAATCTATAAACTCTGGTAATAAAGTATTATCACCTTGTTCAAAAACTTCAGAATGTTCACGTTCCGCAAAACTATTCATTTTAAAAGTAGTGGTTCTTTCTACTCTTTTGCTGTAAGCCGTTTTAATATTTGTCTTTTCATCAATTTTATATTGTAAAGATGCAGAAGGAAAAAGTTTTACAAAATCGTAATTATAAACATTTTCTGTGGTTTCGCTTTGTAACGCTTCTTTATATTCTCTGTCCATAGATTCTACACGAACACCAGCAGCATAATCCCATTTGTTTTTAGATGCAGAAACTTGTGCATAACCAGAATGAATACTTCTTTTTAAGCTTACATCACTAGAAAATTCTGGTACTAAAACACCATCTCTTTCGTACACAAATTTACCTGTATGATCTAAATTTCTGTATTGGTAGCCCGTTTCTAAAGTTCCGAAAGAAAAAGGTTTCCATTTATAATCTAAATTAAAACGAGTTCCATACAAAGGATTATCATTGGTATTGTATTCTCTTTGATAAACGATGTCATTATCTGGATGGCCTAAATTATCATTCTCTGTTGGGCCTCCTAAAAAAGTATATTCATATAAAATTGAAGTAGAAATTTTAGATTGATTATCAAATTTATGAGTATAATCAAAACTACCTAAAGCAAAATCTCCTTTTCTAATTCTTAAGTTGTGATTGTAATACGCAAAAGTATAATCTCTTATAGATCCACCAATTGGTGAAATGGAATGATTATCATAATATACAATATCTGCCAAACGTTCTTTTGTACGTTTTCCTGCAAAAAAACCTAAAGATAAAGCATCAGATTCGTTTGGAGTATAATCAACATTAAAACGTCCATTGTATGTAACTTCATCAAAACTACGCTCGCCATCAGAAGGCAAAAATGTAGTTTTATTTTCTGCAGCATTTACAATGAACATATCTCCTTCTCTTCTACCAGCTTTATCATTTCTTTGGTAACTTGCACCAACAGAAACATTAAAATGATCTGTTCTGTTGTTTACAGTAACATCAATTCCATATCTTTTTGCAGCAACTTTTGTATCGTAATCTTCTATAGAAGGAAAACCACCTTTTACATTTACTTGTGCAAAAGTTCCGTTAATTGCCCCTTTTTTAGTGATGATATTTAAAATACCTCCTTTACCTTCAGGATCGTATTTTGCAGACGGAGCCGTAATTAACTCTACAGTTTCTAAAGCATTTGCTGGTAATTGTGCTAAAATTGCACTTGCATCTCCTTGAGTTGGCTTGCCATTTATTAAAACTGTAAACCCTTTACTACCTCTTACACTAATTTCTCCTAAACCATCTATAGTTACAGATGGCAAATTTTTAACAACATCTACAGCATTACCACCAACTGTATTCTGAAACTTTTTGGTATCGAAAACTTGACGATCAATTTTATGTAAAACTGTCTTTTTTTCTGATTTTACAACCACTTCATTCAACTGATTGTTAGCACCTAAAGCTAATTTAATCAATCCTAAATCTTTCTTTTCTCCTTTTTTATTGATGATAATATTTGATATGGTTTGTAATTGATAACCGATAAAAGAAGCTTCTATATAATAATTTCCTGGTTTGATATTCTCTATAGAAAAAATTCCATCAGCATTGGTAACCACACCATTTACAAGGCTTTTTGTAGCAGAATTATACAACACAACTGATGCGTATTCTAGTGGATTACTATTATCTATCTCTACAACTTTACCTGCTATTTGAGAGAAAATAATACTTGATGAAAAAATACTAATAGTTAAAAGTACTTTTTTTAGAAAATTAGTCATAAATTTTAAATTATAGGCTTCTTATAAATCGAAATACTTTAATCAGTTTTCAATAGTTCTTTAAAAAATCTAAAAATAAGGCAAAAAAAAATAGCCTTTTAATAAAAAAAGGCTATTCATTTAATTTTATATGAAAAAATTAAATTTTCTTAACTTTTACAGCATTCATGCCACGCATTCCTTTTTCTAACTCAAAAGAAACTTTATCGTTTTCTGCAATTTGATCTATTAAACCACTTACGTGTGTAAAATACTTTTCATTATTTTCTGTATCTATAATAAAACCAAATCCTTTAGAGGTATCAAAGAAAGAAACTTTTCCTTTTCTTACAGGATCTTCCTCTGGTAAATCTTCTTTTTTAGTTACAGAAATTTGAATATCTTCTAACTCATACTCTACTTTTAACTCTGGATCTGGTGGAGTGTCTGTTAAATTACCATTATGATCTACATATGCAAACTGAATTCCTGCTGAACCATTTTCTTCTTTAGCAGCTTTTCTAGCATCCATTTTCTTTTGCTTGTCTTGACGTTTTTTTAAACGTTTTTTTTCTTTTTCACTTTTACTAAATGTTTGTTGCGATTTTGCCATTAATATATAAAAAGATTTAAATTATTATTTCTGAAAAGATAAAATACCTAACCGAATATTAAAATCAAACTTATAGTTAACTTGTGTAATGAGCGAAGTGTATTCTTTCTTATGCTGCAAATATACTATTTATTAGCGAATTATTAAATTAAATTTTATTTAAAAAAGTTAAATGTTAAAAAATGTTAAAATTAAATTTTATTAAAAACCATAATATCGAATAACTCGTAAGTATTCCCGAAAACTAAAATATTAAATTATGAAAACTATTAAAATTATGGCACTTTTTTGTGCAACTGCAATTACTTTTACTTCTTGTAATGATTCTGAAAATGATGCTATATTAGAAACAGATACAAAAGTTTTATTTACCTCTAACAACTCTAATGGTAATATAAACATGTATAATGTATCAGACATGAACAGTATTACTACTTCTACTTTAACAACAACAACTTTACAAGCAGACGGAATTTATTATGATGGATCAGAAGATTTAGTTGTACAAGCATCTAGAAGTACATTTGGTTTAGAAGGTTATACAGATGTAGACATTACTAACAATTCTTTAAACGTTAATGTTGGCATAACTGGTTCTTTAGATATGACAAGCCCAAGAGAATTAGCTGTAAGTGGAAACTTTTATGTGGTAGCAGATAATGCGGATGCGGATGGAAATACATCAACTAATGATGGTCGTCTTTTTATTTATTCTAAAATTGATGATACTTTTACTTTAAGAAATGTAATTACTACAGATATTAAACTTTGGGGTATTATTTTTAAAGGAAATGATTTATATGCAATCGCAGACACTACAAATGAATTAGCTGTTTATACAGATTTTTTAAGCAACACAAGTACTGCAACAATTACTACTTCTAAAAAAATTGTTATAGAAGGTATTATAAGAACTCATGGTTTAACATATGATTCTATGACAGATACAATGATTTTAACTGATATTGGTAATGCTACAAATGGACAAGATGATGGTGGTTTTCATATAATTAATAATTTTACATCTAAATTTAATAGTACTTCTAACGGAGCAACATTGGCAGTAAGTGAACAAACAAGAGTTTCTGGTTCTAACACTTTATTAGGTAACCCTGTAGATGTAGCTTATGATAATGAAACCGAAACTGTATTTATTGCAGAAGCTGGTAATGGTGGTGGAAGAATTTTAGCTTTTAACAACATTAGTTCTGGTGGAAACCTAACACCAAGTTACAATGCTTCTTTAGCCTCTGCTTCTGCTGTGTTTTTACATAAAGAATAAAATATTATTAAATATTTTTTAATGTTGATATTGGCCTTTCGAGTACTCGAAAGGCTTCTTTTTTTAACAAAATGTTAATTATTCATTAAATAGAGATCTTGTATTTATTTTTAATAGTAATACTATTACATTTGCGTTTAAATATTTCTCATATGCAAGGATTATTATCAGTTTTAAAAATTTCTGTTCCTGATAGTATTTGGATTAAAGATCCGGAAACATCAGAACTAGGAAAAAAGATTGTTCAGAATAGCATTTTAATGATACATGAAATTGGTTTTGAGAGTTTTAACTTCAAAAAACTAGGTAATAAAATAGGCTCTAATGAAAGTTCTATTTATAGATATTTCGAGAGTAAACACAAACTACTTTTATATCTAACTTCTTGGTATTGGGCTTGGTTAGAATATCAATTGGTGTTAGAAACTTTTAGCATTTCAGATAATTTAGAAAAATTAGAAAAGGCAGTAACAGTAGTTACTAGAACTGTAAAAGTTGATAATAATTTTTCTCATATTAACGAAAACTTATTGTATAAAATTATAGTCAGTGAAAATTATAAATCTTTCTTTACAAAAGAATTAGATCAAGAAAAGAAAGAGGTTTATTTTGAAGTTTTTAAACGATTAGTTACAAGGTTACAACAAATGATTCTTGCTGTAAAGCCAGATTTTAAATATAGTTTAAGTTTAGCAAATACAGTTTTAGAAGGCGGCTTACATCAACATTTTTTAAAAGAATATTTTCCATCAATTACAAATTGTCAAAAAGGTAAAACAACCACTAAATTTTTTATTCACATAGTTAAATCTACTTTAAAATAAAATATGGATACAAAAAATACTCAACTAACTCCTTGGCAACGTTTTATAGGATTATTAAAATTAGAGAAAAGAGATATTTTTCAAATCTTTTACTATGCTATTTTTGATGGTCTTGTTGCTCTATCGTTACCTTTAGGTATTCAGGCAATTATCAACTTAATTCAAGGTGCACAAATATCTACCTCTTGGGTTATTTTAGTAAGTGTAGTAACCGCTGGTGTTATCTTTTCTGGAGCATTACAATTAATGCAATTAAGAATTATAGAAACCATCCAACAAAGAATTTTTACAAGAGCTTCATTTGAATTAAGTTACAGATTCCCTAAGATAAAAATGTCTGAATTACGAAATTCTTATCCACCAGAATTGGCAAATCGTTTTTTTGATACATTAACTATCCAAAAAGGATTGTCTAAAATTTTAATTGATATACCAACTGCATTATTACAGATCATTTTTGCTTTAATCTTACTTTCTTTTTACCATTCATTTTTTATTCTTTTTGGTATTCTTTTATTGTTATTAATATTTATCGTATTTAAATATACCGCTAAAAGAGGTTTACAAACAAGTTTAGAAGAATCTAAAATTAAATACAAAGTTGCCCATTGGATACAAGAAGTTGCAAGAACAGTTGTAAGTTTTAAATTATCTGGTAATACAAATTTAGCACTTCAAAAAAATGATGCTTTAGTAGAAAAATATTTAAAAGCTAGAGAAAGCCATTTTAGAGTATTGGTTTTACAATTTATGCAAATGATTGGCTTTAAAGTTATTGTAACCGCTAGTTTATTATTTATTGGAGGCGCTTTAGTATTAAGCCAAGAAATGAATATTGGACAATTTGTTGCTGCAGAAATTATTATTCTTTTAGTAATTTCTTCTGTAGAAAAACTAATTATTGGTTTAGAGTCTTTTTATGATGTACTTACATCAATAGAAAAAATTGGACAAGTTGTAGATAAAGATTTAGAATCTCAAGAAGGAAATAGACTTTTATTTAAAGACGATATTAATGTAGAATTAGATGATGTTTCTTATGGTGTAGAAAATAGAGAAAAACACATTATTAAAAACGTTTCTTTAAGCTTAAATTCTAAAAGTAGAATTTTAGTAATGGGAGAAAGTGGCGCTGGTAAATCTAGTTTAATTCGTTTAATTTCTGGAGTAATAGAGCCAATTGGTGGTCATATTTACATCAATAATTTATCTTTAGAAAGTTTGCATTTAAATCATTATAGATCTCAATTAGGTTTGTCTTTTTCTGATGAAACTCCTTTTGAAGGAAGTATTAAAGACAATTTAATTTTTGGTAATAAAGAAGTTGATGATGATCGTATTTATGATGCTTTAAATATTGTAGGTTTAACGCAATTTTTAAAAGAACAACCAAGTGGTTTAGATACTATATTATATCCTGAAGGGAAACAAGTTTCTTACACAATTTCTAAAAAATTAATTCTAGCAAGAGCTATTATTAAACAACCTAAGATTATGATTTTAGAAGATCCGTTAGATCAATTTAATTTAGATGAAACAGTAAGAATTATTAGTTATTTAACAGATGCTGCAAGACCATGGGCTTTAATTGTTGTTAGTAGCAAAAAAAGTTGGAGAACAGAATGTAGCCAAATTATAACGCTAGAAAAAGGACAAATTAAATCTATAAATTAATTAAAAGATGTTAAACATTTCTAATAATTCATTAAATGGTAAAGTAGATTTAAAAAAATTTAAATCTGGTAAAAAAATTTTTACAAAAGAATATTACAAAGCTTTTAATAAGTTTTTAATCATTTTTTCTGTTTTAATTTTAATTATTCTCTTTTTACCTTGGACACAAAATATCTCTGGTAATGGTGTAGTTACTACTTTAACATTAGAACAAAGACCACAAACTATTCAGTCTCAAATACCTGGTAGAATAGAAGAATGGTTTATTAAAGAAGGAGATTATGTAAAGAAAGGAGATACAATACTAAGAATTTCTGAAGTTAAAAGTGAGTATTTTGATAACCAATTGATAGAAAGAACCAACCAGCAAATAGAAGCAAAATCTTCTTCTGTAAACTCATATCAATTTAAAGTAGATGCTTTAAACAGACAAATTTCTGCACTAAAACAAGAACGTATTTTAAAATTAGAACAAACTCAAAATAAATTACTACAAGCTAAGTTAAAGGTAAAAAGTGATAGTATAGATTTTGAAGCTGCTAAAACCAATATAAAAATTGCAGAAAGACAGTTTACAAGAACAGAAACGTTACAAAAAGAAGGTTTAAAAGCCGTAAAAGATGTAGAAGAAAAACGTTTAAAACTGCAAGAAACACAGGCAAAATTAGTATCTAAAGAAAACAAATTATTAGCATCTAAAAATGAAGTTATTAATGCCAAAGTAGAAATTTCTAGAGTAAAAACAAGTTATACAGATAAAATTTCTAAAGCAGAAAGTGATATGTTTACTGCAGAATCTAGCGGTTTTGATGCAAAAGCACAAGTTTCTAAATTAGAAAACAGCAACAGCAATTATAAAGTTAGAAGCAGTCTTTTATATGTTACTGCTCCACAAAACGGATATATTAATAAAGCTATAAAAGGTGGAATTGGAGTTACGTTTAAAGAGGGTGAAGATTTAGTTGGTATTATGCCTTCTAAATACGATTTAGCTGTAGAGACTTTTGTAAGACCTATAGATTTACCGCTTTTACATTTAAATGAAAAAGTTCGTGTACAATTTGATGGTTGGCCTGCAATTGTGTTTTCTGGTTGGCCAAATGTTTCTTATGGTACGTATGGGGCAAAAGTGGTTGCCATAGAAAATTTTATTAGCACTAATGGAAATTATAGAGTTTTATTAGCGCCAGATGAAACTGCAGAAACTTGGCCAGAAGCAATTAGAGTAGGTTCTGGAGCAAAAACAATTGCTCTTTTAGAAGACGTACCAATTTGGTTTGAATTATGGAGACAATTAAACAGCTTCCCTCCTAATTATTATCAGCCAACAGATTCAAAAGCAAGTAAATCTGACGACAAAAAGAAATAAAAAGTAATTAGTTTTTAAATTATTACAGTATGAAAAAACATATTTTAATTCTGTTTTTATTGATTTTTGCAACGCTTTCTGCACAAGAAAAAGTAGAATCAGTAATGACATTATCTGAATATTTAGGATACGTAAAAACCTATCATCCTATTGTTAAACAAGCTAACTTAGTAATTAATAATAGCGAAGCAAAACTATTAAAAGCAAGAGGCGCTTTTGATCCTAAGATTGAAGTAGATTTTGATAAAAAGCAATTTAAAGATACCGAATATTACAATAAATTAAATGCAGCGTTTAAAATTCCGACCTATTACGGTTTAGAATTTAAAGCTAATTTTGAAAACAATGATGGCTATTATTTAAACCCAGAAAAAACAGTACCAACAGATGGTTTGTATGCTGCCGGTGTTTCTGCTTCTTTATTAAATGGTCTTTTAATTAATAAAAGAATGGCTTCTTTAAAGCAGGCAAAACTATTTATAAATCAAGCTAAAGAAGATCAACAAATTTTGGTAAACGAAATTTTATACAATGCTGCTTTGTCTTATTTTAATTGGTTAAAAACATATAACGAAAAGAAAGTGTATCAAGATTTTTTAGAAAATGCAGAAATCCGTTTTAATGGTACAAGAAGTGCTTTTTTAGAAGGTGATAAACCTGCTATTGATACCTTAGAAGCAGGAATTACATTAAATAACAGAAAGCTAAACCTAGAAAAAGCCCGCATAAAATTGGTGAAATCTAGTTTAGAAATCTCTACTTTTTTATGGTTAAATGATAATACTCCGGTAGAATTACAAGACCACATCATTCCAGATGTAAATGTATTAGAAAATGTAGATAATACTTTTAATATTGCTTTATTTAATAATGCTGATTTTGACATTAATAATCATCCAAAAATAAAATCTTTAGAATATAAAATACAAAGTTTAAAAGTTGATAAAAATCTAAAATTAAACAACTTATTACCTAAATTAGATGTTCAATATAATTTTTTAACAGAAAAACCAAAAGAATACGATTCCTTTACTTATGATAATTATAAAGCTTCTGTTTCTTTTAAATTACCATTATTTTTAAGAAAAGAAAGAGGAGACTTTAAATTAGCTAAGGCTAAATTACAAGATGCTAAATTTAGTAATGAAGCGGCAAAAGTTACCATCAAAAATAAAGTAATTGGTTTGCAACAAGAGCTTTCTTCTTATCAAAAACAAAACAATTACATTACTAATATTGTAAGAGATTATGATACTCTTTTAAAAGGTGAAGAACGTAAATTTTTCTTAGGAGAAAGTTCTTTATTTCTAGTAAATTATAGAGAATCTAAGTTAATAGAAACCAAGTTGAAAGCAATAGATTTAGAAAATTCTTTCTTTAAAGCAAAAGCAAGTTTATTTAAAACTGCTGTAATTACCATTTTAAATTAAACTTAATCTGTTTCTTCTAGAGTAAAGAATTCATTTACAGAAATACCGAATACTTTAGACAATTTTAGTGCTAAAACTGTAGAAGGAACATACCTGCTTTTTTCTATGGAATTAATCGTTTGCCTAGAAACACCAATCGATTTGGCTAAATCCTCTTGTGTTAAATCTAAAATTGCACGTTGTACTTTTAGTGTATTTTTCATAACTACTTACTTATTCATTCTTTTTAATTGCCAAAAAAATAGTAATTGTACTACTAACATAAAGAACAAAACCTGAAAGTAACCAAAAGATTCAAACTCTTCATTTTGATTTAATAATACTCCTACTCCGTAATTAACCAAAGGTTGTGCTAAAGAATATACAATAGCAACTAAAAAAGCTAACCTGTAAGATTGAGAACGCAAACTATCTATAAATTCATCTTCTAGTTTTTCTTTAGATAAAGAAATCACCAATAAACCAATTAGTAAAATTCCATGTAAAATGGGTCTTATCCATTCAGAATCTTCTATATATTTTCTTATTATCATTAAAATAAAAGTTCCTATTGCTATTATAAAACCAATCTTTTTAAATTGATTTCCTAACTGAAACTTATTCATTTTTTCTAAATTACTTCTTTCTCTTTCACAAATAGTTTGTTTTAACATAATTATTTATTTTACAATTAGACAAGTTTATTTATTATAATGACAAATATACTTTACATTATGATTTTATACAAGGTTTTTTTGTACATTTAACAATAACCATAAAATACTAACCATGAAAGAAAATTTAAACAAACCAGCAACTTCATTTTGGGTGATTGGTATTATTGCATTAATTTGGAATATATTAGGTGTTATCGCCTATTTAGGTCAAGCTTTTATGACTGATAAAATGAAAGCTGCATTACCAGAAGACCAACAAGCATTATATGAAAATATTCCTCTTTGGGTTACAGCTGCATTTGGAATTGCTGTTTGGGGAGGATTATTAGCAAGTGTTCTCTTACTAATGAAAAAAGCATTTTCAAAAATTGTGTTTATAATATCTTTGATAGGTATTGTAGTGCAAATGTTTTACAACTTTTTTTTAACAAAAGCAATAGAAGTTTATGGACCTGGCGGAATGATAATGCCAATTCTTATATTAATCTTTGGAATATTTTTAGTTTGGTACACTAAAAAATGTGTTGATGATGGAATTCTAACTTAGAAAACAACAAGCTGCTTATTCGCAGCTTTTTTCATGTAAAATAAAAAACTAAATAACAATCTATTAAATAAATATTAAAGTGATAGTTTTTTTTAACACTTTATAAAATCAACAAGATTTAGCAATTTACTACTTTTAGAAAAAAAATCATCAATGAAACAACTAACACTACTTTTTACATTTATTTCTTTATCCTTAATTGGTCAAAACGCACCAAAATGGATGAGACATTCAGCAATATCTCCAGACGGTACACAAATTGCGTTTACGTATAAAGGTGATTTATACAAAGTAAATTCTAACGGAGGAAATGCCGAACAACTGACGTATCATAGCGCGCATGATTACAAAGCTGTCTGGAGTAAAGATGGCTCCAAAATTGCATTTGCATCAAATAGATATGGTAATTTTGATATTTTTGTAATGAATGCTAATGGAGGTTCTGCAACACGTTTAACTTTTCATTCTAATGACGAATTTCCATATACTTTTTCTAATAACGATACTGATGTTGTTTTTGGTGCATTAAGACAAGATGCAGCAAATCATAGACAATATCCTCATAGATCACAATCAGAATTATATAGTGTTCCTGTAAAAACAGGAAAAGTAAATCAAGTTTTAACCATTCCCGCAGAATATGTTCAGTATTCTAAAAATGGAGAAATAATGGTTTATCAAGATAAAAAAGGAGGAGAAAATGAATGGAGAAAACACCATACTTCTTCTATTGCAAGAGATATTTGGTTGTACAATACCAAAACCCAAAAACATAAAATGATTACCACTAATATCGCAGAAGACAGACAACCTCTTTTTAGTGACGATGAAAAAAGTCTTTTATTTTTAAGCGAAAGAAGTGGTACTTTCAATATTCATAAACTACAGTTAGATAATCCTTCTAAAAGCGAACAACTAACTTCTTTTAAATTACATCCTATTCGTTTTTTAAGTATGGGAAATGGTATTATTTCTTTTGGATATGATGGCGATTTATACACAATGAAAGAAGGAGAATCTCCTAAAAAAGTTAATGTCAATATTATTACACAAGACAAAGAAAACACAGATAAATTTATTTCTATAAATGGAGGTATTAATGAAATGGCTGTCTCGCCAAACGGAAAAGAAATTGCTTTTGTAGCCAGAGGCGAAGTTTTTGTGACTTCAATAGACAAATTATTTACAAAAAGATTAACCAATACACCAGAAAACGAACGTTTTGTTTCTTGGGGACCAGAAGGGAAATCTGTAATTTATAGTAGTGAAAGAAATGGAAAATGGAATGTTTACAAAACTGAAAAAACAAGAAAAGAAGAACCATTCTTTTACGCAGCAACTTTATTAAAAGAAACTTATTTAATAGAAAATACAAGCGATAATTATTTAGCTCAATATTCTCCTGATGGAAAAAAAATAGCTTTTATAGAAGATAGAAGAACTTTAAAAATAATAGATATTACTTCTAAAAAAGAAGTAACATTATTAACTTCAAAAGATTTATTTCATATGCGAGATGGAGATCAATATTTTACTTGGAGCCCAGATAGTAAATGGATTTTGGTAGATTGGGGTAAAACATTAAGCAATAGCGAAGTATTATTAATGGCTGCAGATGGTTCTAAAAGAATCAATTTAAATGAAAGTGGTTATGCAGATTATTCTCCTAAATGGGTAAATAAAGGAAAACAAATGTTGTGGTTTAGTAACCAAAACGGATTAAAATCTTACGCAACAAGTGGTCGATCTCAAAGTGATGTATATAGCATGTATTTTACACAAGATGCTTGGGATGAAGCTAATTTAAGTGATGAAGATTATAAATTAGTAGAAGCTATTAAAGAAGAAGAAAAAAAGCTAAAAGAAAAAAATGAAGCTAAAAAAGAGGATAAGAAAAAATCTAAATCATCAAAAGATAAAAAAGATACCAAAGACAAAAAAGAAATAAAAGCACTTACGTTTGATTGGGATAAAATGAAAGAGAGAACCAAAAGATTAACCATACATTCTTCTAGTTTGGGTGATGCTGTTCTTTCTAAAAAAGGAGATAAATTGTATTATTTATCTAGTTTTGAAGGTCGTTCTAATCTTTGGACAACAAATTTACGTACCAGAGAAACCAAAATGTTAATGAAATTAAACACAAGATCTGGAAGTTTAGAATGGGATCAAGAAATGAAAAACCTTTACCTTTTAAGTAGCGGGAAAATTACACAATTAAATCCGGAAACAACGAAACAAAAAGCGGTACAAATTAAAGGTGAAATTCAGCTTGATGAATACGCAGAAAGAGAAGCTTTATTTAACCATGTTTGGATTCGTACAAATGCCATTTTTTATCACCCAGATTTTCATGGCATCGATTGGGATTTAATGAAAACAGAATATCAAAAATTCTTACCTTATATTGGTAATGCTTTTGAGTTTTCTGAAATGCTTTCTGAAATGTTAGGAGAACTTAATGTTTCTCATTCTGGCGCAAGTTACAGAGGTTCTGCTATTTCAAATGCAGATGAAACCGCTTCTTTAGGTATTTTTATGGATTATAATCATACTGAAGACGGGATTTTAATAGAAGAAATCATTTCTGATGGACCTTTAGACAAAGCAAAGTTTGATGTAAAACCAGGTATGATTATTGAAAAAATAGACGGAGTTACAATAGATAAAAACCAAGATGTTGCTAAATATTTAAACAGAAAATCGGGTAAATTTATGCTGTTAGATATTTTAGATCCTAAAACTAAAAAAAATCAAACGATAACCGTAAAACCAATTTCGTTAGGCTCAGAAAATAGATTGTTATATGACAGATGGGTAAAAATAAACGAAAAAGAAGTAGAAAAAGAAAGTAACGGAACTTTAGGTTATGTGCACATTCCAGGAATGAGTGACGGTCCTTATAGAAGTATTTACCAAGATATGATGGGTAAATATTCTGATAAAAAAGGTGTTATTGTAGATACTCGTTTTAATGGTGGTGGAGATTTAGTAGCAGATTTAGCCATGTTTTTTACTGGAGAACCTTTTATAACTTATGCTACAGAAGCTAAAGTTGTTGGTGGAGAACCAACATCTCGTTGGACAAAACCAACTTTATCTATTTTTAATGAAAGTATGTATTCTGACGGACATTGTTATGCTTCTGGTTATACAGATTTAAAAATAGGAAAAACAGTAGGAATGCCAGTTCCTGGAACTTGTAGTTATGCTGGTTGGGAAGGATTATCTAACGGAGCTAGATGGGGAGTTGTACCAATTAGTGCTAAAAACAAAGCTGGAGAATGGATGGAAAATAATCAAACAGAACCAACTATTAGAGTAAAAAATATGCCAGGTTTAATTGACAACGGAAAAGATCAACAATTAATAAGATCTATACAAGAATTGTTAAAAGATGTAAATTAAAAAGTTTATAATTTTGATAAAAAAAGGCGAAACAAATGTTTCGCTTTTTTTATGTTTATTTTCCAAAAATATCGTCTTTTATTTTGGGTAATTCTAAATGAAATCTCACTGCAATTACTCTAATCATTACAATTATGGATGCAGAAATTACAAATATTATATTTTCTGGAATATCAAAAAAATGAAGTAATAAATAACACATTCCGCCCAATAAACAAGCTGAAGCATAAACTTCTTTTTCAAAAATAAGTGGCACTTTATTGGTTAAAACATCACGTAAAACACCTCCAAAAACGGCAGAAATCATCCCCATAATTAAAGCAATTACCGGATGTAAATCAAACGATAATCCTTTTTTTAACCCTAATAAAGTAAAAACACTAATACCAATCGTATCAAATAAAAACATGGTTTTACTTAATGGAGCAATCTTACTTTTAAATAAAAAAGTTAAAATTACTGCAATTAGAATTGTATATAAATAATTAAGGTCTCCAATCCAATTTATTGGATGTGCGTTCATTAAAACATCACGTAACATTCCGCCACCAACAGCAGTTACAAATGCAATGATTATCACTCCAAATAAATCAAATTTTTTATCCGAAGCTACTAAAGCACCACTAATTGCAAAGGCAAAGGTTCCTAAAATATCTAAAATATAAATAAGTGTCATTTATATTTATTTAGTAAATAAATGGATTTTATACAGTAACTTCTGTAAATTTAATTTTTAAATCTTTCTGAATTTCATGAACTCTTTCGATTTCATAAGGTAAAATAAAAGCTATAGAAATACCCGTTTTACCAGCTCTTGCTGTTCTACCACTTCTGTGTGTGTAATAATCTAATTGTTCTGGTAATTGATGATGAATAACAAATTCTAAATCTCTAACATCTATTCCACGAGCAGAAACATCTGTAGAAATTAAATACTGTAAACTTTCATTTTTAAAAGCACGCATTACTTTATCACGTTCTTTTTGTTGCATATCTCCTTCTAAAGCAGCAGTAGAAAAACCTTCTTCTATTAATTGATCTGCTAAATTTTGAGCTCCTGCTTTTGTTCTACAAAAAATGATTCCACGTTGTGTTCCTCTTTTTTCTAAAAAAGAAATAATTGCACCTGTTTTTTCTTTAATTGTAGTTCTTACAAAATGATGTCTAATATTTTCGTTAACCAAAGAATCTGGATTGACTTCAACTCTAGGAGCATTTGCATCCATATATGTTTTTACAATCTTCTTAATTTCTTCTGGCATTGTTGCAGAAAACAACCATGTTTTTCTATCGTTTTTAGTTGTAAACTTTAAGATTCTATTTAAATCTTGTTTAAAACCCATACTCAACATTTCATCAGCTTCATCTAAAACAACCGTTTTAACATGACTAATATCAATATCTCCTCTTTCTATTAAATCGATTAATCTACCCGGAGTTGCAACCACTACATGTGTAGTTCTTTTTAAATTACCTATTTGTCTATCAATTTTTTCTCCACCAAAAACAGCTTCTACAAAAATTCTATCTTCACTATATTTCGTAAACTTAAATAATTGCTTTTTAATCTGTTGTACCAATTCTCTTGTTGGCGATAAAATTAATGCTTGTATATTATCTGAACTTGCATCTATTTTATGTAAAATAGGCAAACCAAAAGCTGCTGTTTTACCAGTACCAGTTTGTGCTAAACCAATAAAATCGGTTTCTCCTTTTAATAAAACTGGTATTGCTTTTTCTTGAATTTCAGAAGGATTAGAAATCCCTAATTCTTTAATTGCTTTTATATAATCTTTTTGAATTCCTAAGTTAGAAAAAGTTGACATTGTGTATTTTAATTTTTTGCAAAGATACTTTTATTTAGGTGGTTGTAGTACTTTTAAAACATTTTCTCTAATTCTAGCAGGCTTAAAAGTTTTAGAATTTAGCATTGCCCAAGTAGTTTTGGCTTTTACTAATAAAATATCTTTTTTATAAAATTCCATAAAACGCACAGAAGTAATCCCTTTCGTCTCTCCTACCCAAGTTTTTACGGTAATTTCATCACCTAAACCTGCCTGTTTTAAATAATCAATTTCATGCCTCATAACCACCCAAACATATTCTGGCAAAGGGTTTTCTTTAGTTAAAAAAGACCAATGTTCGGTAGCAATATCATCCATCCATTTTACATAAACCAAATTATTTACATGGTCTAAATTGTCTATATCTTCTGATGAAACTGTAATTGTTAGTTTAAAAATATTATTCAATAGGATGCTTTTTGGCAAACATAAAAATTTTAAGATATCTATAACAATTAATCACAAAATATTTACATTCAACTTGGTTTTAATGCTGATATTTGCCGAATCTTATGACAGAATCAGCTAACGAATTAGGAACCGAAAAAATTAGTAAATTAATAATTAAACAAGCAGGGCCTGCCACAATTGGTATTCTTGTAATGTCTTTAAACATGATTGTTGATACTATTTTTGTAGGTCAATGGATTGGTGTTTTAGCAATTGCTGCAATTACAGTAGTTTTACCAATTGCTTTTTTAATTTCTTCTATAGGAATGGGAATTGGTATTGGTGGTAGCTCTATAATTTCTAGAGCTTTAGGTGCTGGTAATTCTAGTAAAGCTTTTTTAACTTTTGGTAATCAAGTTTTTTTAACCGTAATTTTAGCCATAACTTTTGTAATTATTGGTAATTTTTTTAGCGTACCAATTTTAAATTTATTTGGTGCAAAAGGAGCTATTTTACCAATAGCATCCGAATATTTTAAAGTGATTATTTATGGAGTTCCGTTTTTAGCTTTTGCTATGATGGGAAACCCTGTAATTAGAGCAGAAGGAAAACCCAAATTTGCCATGTATGCAATGATGGTTCCTGCTGTTTTAAATGTTGTTTTAGACGTTGTTTTTATTAAATTTTTTAATTGGGGAATTTGGGGAGCTGGTTTAGCAACCTCTTTTTCTTATATGAGTTGCGGATTGTATATTTTATATTTCTTTTTATCTTCTAAAAGTGAACTAAAAATTATACCTAAAAACTTTAAACTAAATCCTAAAATTGTTAGAGAAATTGTAGAATTAGGTGGAGTTTCTATAGTAAGACAAGGTGCTATTAGTGTACTTATGATTGTTTTAAATTACTCTCTTTTTAAATATGGTGGAGAAATCTCTATATCTGTTTATGGTGTTATAAATAGAGTAATGATGTTTGCTTATTCGCCTGTAATGGGAGTTTCTCAGGGATTTTTACCTGTAGCAGGATTTAATATTGGTGCCAAAAAAAATGATAGAGTAAAAGAAACTATTAAAAAATCTGTTTTGTTTGGCACATTATTAGGTACTATTATATTTATCGGAATTTTAATGTTTAAAGTAGAAATTATACGAATTTTTACGGATGATGTTACTCTTTTAGAAAACACACCAAATGCAATGCTTATTGTATTTTTAGCAACACCAATTGTTACTATGCAATTAGTTGGTTCTGCTTACTTTCAAGCAGCTGGTAAATCTTTACCCGCTTTATTTTTAACGCTTTTAAAACAAGGAATATTTTTAATTCCTTTGGCTTATATTTTACCAAAATATTACGGAGTTGAAGGTGTTTGGTGGTCTTTTCCTATTGCAGATATTTTTTCTACACTAATTACCATTATTGTTTTAAAACGTGAAGTTGATAAGAATTTAAAATAATATTTTTTGTTTTAAATTATACTTTCTCCGTTTAAATTAGTCGTTAAAACATCACTAAATAAATTAAAAAACGGACGTAAAGCTCTATAACTTTTATCTACTTCTTCTAAAAAGTTAGGTGATAAAACTTCTGCATCTGTAAAGTTTCTAACTGCAATAAATGCTTTTTTTCGTATTAAATCGATGTCTTTATGTGTTTTATCAAAACCTCTTGGAGCGGATTTTAACTCTTCTCCTTCAAATTTTTCTCCAAAATATTTTACATAATTTTCGTCTTCTAAAATTTCTCTAAACTCTGTTGCATCTTGTTCTATTTCTTTTCTAAGTCTAAATAAATCTTCTTTGTTTGGTTCCCAAAATCCGCCTGCTAAAAAAGATTCTCCACCTGGTCTTATTCTTAAATAATAACCACCTCTTAACTCTTTTCCTAATCTAGAAAAAGAGCCTGCAAAATGTGCTTTATATGGTGTTTTATCTTTAGAGAAACGAACATCTCTGTAAATTCTAAACAATTTAAATTTATCAATTTCATCGTGCTTTTCTAAACTTTCTCTAATAATAGCATACAATTCTTTGGCATTATCTTGCGCTTTTATAAAATTAGATTTGGTGTCTGCAAACCAATCTCTATTGTTGTTTTTCTTTAAATCTTTTAAATATTGTAGGCTCGATTTTTCGAATTGCATTTTGATTAAATTTGATAAATTTTAAAAGTTCAAGTTACAAAATAGATTTGTAACTTCGAATTTACAATGCATCAAAAAAACAAAGACACTCAAAAACGATACGAAGGTTTTTTACAAACAAATTGTTTGTGGAAAAATGATGCTGTTTATAATTTAAGTCAATTTGAAATTGTAACTAAATCGACAAAAATTGATATAGATATTGATGAGAAACTACGTTTAGGAAAATATATAGAGCGTTTTGTTTCTTATCAATTAGAACAAGAAATCAATCTTTCTATTATTTCTGAAAACATTCAAATTCAGAAAGAAAAAATTACGTTAGGTGAGTTAGATTGTATTCTTTTACAAGATAAACAACCAATTCACTTAGAAGTTATTTATAAATTTTACTTGTATGATAATACTGTTGGAACTTCTGAAATTGAACATTTTATTGGTCCGAATAGAAAAGATTCTCTAATAGAAAAGTTAGACAAATTAAAAGAAAAACAGTTACCTCTTCTCTACTCTACAGAATGCATAAATTATTTAGAAACCATCAATTTAAAAGTAGAAAAAATAAAACAACAAGTTTATTTTAAAGGGCAATTATTCATGCCTTTATCCAAGATAAACACGGACTTAAAAACTTTAAATTCTGATGCAATTACTGGGTTTTACATCAACCAAAAAGAATTAGATTTATTTAAAAATGATAAGTTTTTTATTCCTGTAAAAAAAGATTGGATAATAAAACCTCATAAAAATGTAAATTGGTTAAGTTTTGATGACTTTAAAAAAGCAACAAATCAATATTTAGAAAGAAAGTTTTCTCCACTTTGTTGGCTAAAATTAAATAACGGAGAGATTAAAAAATTCTTTTTTGTTTGGTGGCCATAAAAAAAGGAACTCAAAAATGAGTTCCTTCTAAAATAATCTTATTAATTTAAAATTAATTAACTTTTACTTCGTCTTTAGCTGCTTTATTCCAAATTTTTATTTCGTCTTCTGCAGTAACCCCTTCTAAAACTTCTACATTTACTCCATCAGAAGTTCCTAATTTTAAGGTTCTCTTTTCAAAAGTACCTTCACCTGTTTTAACTTCTACATAAGGCTCTTCAGAATCTTTATCAAATTTTAATAAAGCTTCTTTTATAGATAAAACACTGTCTTTTTTCTCTAAAACAATATCTGCATTTGCACTGTAACCTGCTCTTATAAAAAACTCATCATCTAAAGAAAGATCTGCTTTAATTGTAAATTGTACAGCTCCATTTTCTTCTGTTCCTTTAGGTGCAATAAAATTTAATTTTGCCGGAAATTTTTTGTTTTCAATAGCTCCTATAGAAACTTCTATATCTGTACCATTTACTAATTTACCTACTTCAGATTCATCTACTTTACCTTCAAAAATCATTTTATCCATATCTGCAATAGAAGCTATTGTAGTACCTTCATTAAAGTTATTAGAAGGTATTACTTGGTCTCCTTCTTTAATAGGGATCTCTAAAATAGTACCAGACATTTGAGCAATTACATTTGTATTTGCAGAAGTACTAGAACTAGAAGATCCTTTTTTAATAATTTGATAATTGTTTTGAGCATTCTTAAGGTCTTGTTTTGCTTGATTATAAGTTAATTCTATAGCTTCAAAATCTGATCTAGAAATAACTCCTTTTTCGAATAAATTTTTATTTCTCTTATAAGAAATTTCTGCATTACTTAATCCAATTCTAATATTATCTATACTTCCTTTTGCACTTATTAAAGTTTGCTCATCTGGCACAACTCTTACTGTTGCAATTAAATCTCCTTTTTTAACTTCTGCGCCTTCTAACAATAAAATCTTATCTATTATACCACCTATTTGTGGTTTAATTTCAATTTCTTCTAAAGGAGTAACAATACCCGTTGCAACTGTTTTCTTAACAATTGTCGATTTAAAAGGTTTTTCTGTTTCGAATTCTAAAATACTTGTCTTATTCTTTTTACCGAACCAAATAAGTGCGGCTACAAATAATACTCCTATTACAATTAAAATGATCTTTGCTCTTTTACTCATGATTGATTTGTTGATTATTTTATTCTTCTCTTAATGCTTCTATTGGTTTTATTACTGTTGCCATGTGTGCAGGAATTAAACCGATTAAAGTTCCTAACACAATTAAAGTGGCAAATGCTATTAAAATAATAGGTATGTTTACGGTTGGATTTATTAATGTGGCATCTTCTCCTTGACCAAATGCACTATCGATCAAAAACAAAATTAGCCCTCCAAAAACAATACCTAACATACCTGCTATTGTTGTTAAAAAAACAGATTCTAATATAATTTGTTGTCTTATACTTTTAGGTGTTGCACCTAAAGCTCTACGAATACCTATTTCTTTTGTACGCTCTTTAACTGTAATTAATAAAATATTACCAATGGCAAAAACCCCTGCAATTAATGTAGCAATACCTACAAACCAAGTTAAAAATTGCATACCTGTTAAAAAGCCTGTTACTTTACCTATTTCTTTACCTAAATTAACACTACCAAAAGCTCTCTCATCATCTGGATGTACTTTATGAAGTCCTTTTAAAGTAAGCAAAATATCTTTTTCCATTTGCTCAATATCTGTACCTTCATTAGCAGTAATCATCATCCAATCTACTTTATTGGCTGTATTATAGACTTTTCTAAAAGTAGAGAAAGGAATATAAGCACAATCTCCGTCAAAATTTGCAGTAGTTGATGGTTCATAAACTCCAATAACCTGATAACCGATGCTATTTATCTTTATATATTGACCTATAGGATATTCATTAATATCAAATAATTGTTTGTACATATCTTCTGATATTACAGCAACTTTAGCCGTTGATAGAATATCATTTTCATTTAAAAAACGACCGTATAACAATTTCTTTTTCTGAATTTGATCTAAAATAGGATAATCTCCACTTACTTGAAAAGTACCAGATTGAAAATCTTTAATAATTAAATTACTAGTTTGATTTCTTGGTGCTAATAATTTAATTTCTTTAGAATATTCAGATTTTAGTACCTCAATATCATTCATTGTTAAACTAAACTGTCTCCCTTTTTGAAAACCTTTAAAAGGAGTATCTGTAGATTGTGTCCAAACAAAAACACTATTAGTTGCAAAGTTTCCAAACAATTTATTAAAACCATTTTCCATTCCTCTTGCAGCTCCTAATAAAACAACTAACAAGAAAATTCCCCAAAGAACTCCTATAATTGTAATACCAGTTCTTAATTTATTTTTACGAATACTTCCGTAAATTTCTTGCCAACTATCTGAATCGAATAAAAATTTCATAATTAATCTGCTCTTAATGCTTCTATGGGTTTAATATTTGCAGCTCTTTTAGCTGGTACATAACCTGCAATTAATCCTGCACTTATTAATACAAGCGTTGCCCCTAATACAATTCCTGTACTTACACTTGGGTCTTTTATAAAATAATCTTCCTCTAAACTATCTCCTATTAAACTTAAAATATAAGTACCAAGAGAAAGACCTATATAACCTGCAATGGTTGTTATTAAAACAGATTCTTGTACTACCATAGCAACTATAGATGATGGTTTTGCTCCTAAGGCTTTTCTAATACCAAACTCTTTTGTTCTTTCTTTAATAACAAAAATCATAATATTAGAAATACCTATAATACCAGCAACTAAAGTACCTGAACCAATGAAAATAACAATTGCGTACAAAACTCCCATAAACTGACCAATATTTTTATTTGCTTCTGCCATATTTCTAACAGAAAGTGCACTTTGATCATCTGGATGAATATTCATTTTACTACGTAAATCTCTTTCCATTTTGTTACCAAAGGCAACTGCTTCATCTAAACTTAAGTCAGGGTTATAACCTAGTGCAATTTGGCTTATGTAATCATTATTTCCATACATAATTTGTGCAGTAGATAATGGCATAAATGCTTTTCTTTCTTCATTATCTCCACCATCATCAGAAAAAACACCAATCACTAAAAAGGAGCTTCCGTTTACATTAACTCTTCTACCTAGAGCAGGTCTAGCACCAAATAAATCTTTTTTTAATAACCTACCAATAACTATGGATTTTGTTTTTTCTTTGATATCTCTTTCATTAATAAATCTTCCTTCATCAATCATTGTTTTTTCTAAAAATTGATGATCAGGATTTACAGCCATTACACTGTAAGAATTTGCTTCATTTTTATATTTTATAGTAAAATTTTTATAAATTCTAGATGATTTATACTGTATTTTATTATCATATTCATCTATTACATAATCATAATCTTTATTTTTAAGCTGTACAGTTCTACCAGTTTGTAATCCTTTAAATGGTTTAGAAGTCTTCCACACACGAACAAACATTGAGTTTTGTGCATCGTCTGCAAAAGCTCCTTTAAAAGAATTACTTAAACCACTAACAACACCAAATAATAAGGTAAAAAGTAAAATTGCAAATGCAACTGTAAAACCAGACATTACAGAACGTAATCTGTTTTTATTTATACTTTGAAAAATTTCTCTCCAACGATCTAAATCAAACATAATTAAACGGCTTTAGCTTTACCAATAGCTGTAATTTCATCACTAATAATTAAGCCATCTTTTAAACGTACAACTCTTTTTGTTTGTTCTGCCACTTCTTCTTCGTGGGTAATTACAAAAACCGTCATTCCTTCATCATTAATATCCTTTAACAAATCCATTACAGAATCTGTTGTTGTAGAATCTAATGCACCAGTTGGCTCATCTGCTAAAACTACTTTTGGTTTTGTTACCAAAGCTCTTGCAATGGCAACACGTTGTTTTTGCCCTCCAGAAAGTTCATTAGGTAAATGATTTGCCCATTCTTTTAAACCTACTTTCTCTAAATAATCTAAGGCAATTTGTAAACGCTCTTTTCTTGCCATTCCTTTATAATATAATGGCAACGCTACATTTTCTAAAGCTGTTTTGTATGAAATCAAATTAAACGATTGAAAAATAAAACCTAGAAACTTATTACGTAACAAGGCTGCTTTTTTCTCATTCATATTTTTAATCAATTGTCCATTTAGATGGTAAGTACCTTCATCATGCACATCTAACAAACCAACAATATTTAACAATGTAGACTTACCAGAACCAGAAGACCCCATAATGGAAACAAATTCTCCTTCTTTAATATGTAAGTCAATTCCTTTTAAAACGTGTAAAGAGTCTTTACCAATCGGATAAGATTTATGTAGTTTTTCTATTTTAATCATTGTTTGGTTAATTTTATACTAAAATATCAAATGCTGCAGATAACACTTATAAATTATATGTTAAAAACTCATGCTTTTTAACATAACACAAACATAAGACGCTTCAAAATAAATTATGTTACAATAAATTTTAAAAAAGATAAAGTATCTTTGTTTTTATAAATTTTTATAGTCTTAAATGATTGATTTACCTAAGGATAAAAAAATAATACTTTTTGATGGAGTTTGTAATTTATGCAACGATTCTATTATAAAAGTAATCAAGCATGATAAAAATAACACTTTTATATTCAGTGCTTTACAATCTAAAAAAGGACAAGAAATTATTGGTCATTTAAAAATTGATATTTCTAAAATAGATTCTATAATATTATATGAACCAGGTGTTTCTTACGAAATAAAATCTACAGCAGCTTTAAAAATAATGGGAGATTTTGGTGGATTTTGGACTTTTTCTCAAGTTTTTTTATTGTTGCCAGAAGGTTTTAGAAACTTTGTTTACGATTATATTGCAAAAAATCGTTACAAATGGTTTGGTAAAAAAGAAAGCTGTATGATACCTACTCCAGAACTTAAAGCTAAATTTTTAAATGAATAAAATGAAATTACCAAAAGAAATAAAATGTGTGATTTTTGATATGGATGGAGTTATTATCGACTCCGAAGAAATTCATAAAAAAGCGTATTACGAAACTTTCAATGCCATTGGAGTTGATGTTTCTGATGATTTATACAAAACCTTAACAGGTTCTTCTACAATTAATGCTTTTCAGAGATTGGTAAAACATTTTAAACTAGATTTAGATCCAGAAGAATTGGTGCTAAATAAAAGAAAAAGATACGTTAACTTCTTTGAAAATGACCCCACTTTACACCTTGTAAAAGGTGTAGAAGGTTTAATAAAACATTGTTATAATAAAGGGCTTACATTGGTTTTGGCTTCTTCTTCTGCAATGGTAAATATTGATAGAGTTTTTAACAGATTTAATTTAAACCAATATTTTACTGCTAAAATTAGCGGTGCAGATTTAACTGCCTCTAAACCAAATCCAGAAATTTTTGAAAAAGCAGCAATTTTAGGAAAAACACCTAAAGACAATTGTATTGTTATAGAAGATTCTGACAACGGAATTAAAGCGGCAAATGATGCTAATATTTTTGTTTTTGGATATAAGAACCCAATGGCAGAAGATCAAACTTTAGAAAATGCCGATTTTATTATTAATAATTTTAAGCGTTTACAAAAGATGATTTAATAACAACTATATATAAACATAAAAAAGCCTATCAAAATTTTGATAGGCTTTTAGATAAAAAATTAACTAGTAATAAATAATATATATTATAATACTCTTACGTTTACAGCGTTTAATCCTTTTCTTCCATCTTGTAAGTCAAATTCAACTTCATCGTTTTCACGAATTTCGTCAACTAATCCTGACACATGTACAAAATGTTCTTTGTTTGTTCCTTCTTCAGTGATAAATCCAAATCCTTTAGACTCATTGAAAAATTTTACGGTACCTTTATTCATTATAAAAAAATTATGTGTTGTTAAATTAATTCCTAACAACGTTTTATTGTGACACAAAGATAATACCAAAAATCTAACTAAACAGATAAAATATTGATTTTCTTTTATTTACCCATTAAAGCTTATGTATAAACGATTTAACTTGATTAAATTCGTCTATAATCTCATCAAAAATAATTTTTACAGGCTTAATCTCTTCAATTAAAGCGGCAATTTGACCAATTTCTAGTTCGCCTTCTATTAAATCTCCTTCAAAAATTCCTTTTTTTGCTCTTCCTTTACTTAATAATTCTTTTAATTGTTCTTCTGTTGGATTTTGCTGATATAATTTTTCTAGCTTTTTGTAAAATTCATTTTTTATCAAACGTACAGGAGCCAATTCTTTTAAAGTTAAACAGGTGTCTCCTTCTTTTACCACTACAATTGTATTTTTAAAATTAATATGCGCAGAAGATTCTTCTGTTGCCGCAAACCTACTACCTATTTGCACACCATCTGCTCCTAAAACCATTGCTGCCAACATACCTTTACCTGTGGCAATTCCTCCTGCTGCAATTACAGGAATTTTAATTTCTGCTTTTACTGTAGGTATTAAGGTAAAAGTAGTTGTTTCTTCTCTACCATTATGTCCGCCAGCTTCAAACCCCTCACATACAATAGCATCAACACCAGCAGCTTCCGCTTTTAACGCAAATTTTACAGAGCTCACAACATGTACAACTATAATTCCTTTTTCTTGCAAAAAAGAAGTCCAAGTTTTAGGATTTCCCGCAGATGTAAAAACAATTTTCACTCCTTCTTCTACAATAATGTCCATCAATTTATCAACCTCTGGATATAACATTGGTATGTTGACACCAAATGGTTTATTAATCGCTTTTTTACATTTTTGAATATGTTCTCTTAAAACATCCGGATACATAGAACCTGCACCAATTAAACCCAAACCACCAGCATTAGAAACTGCGGATGCTAATTTCCATCCAGAAACCCAAACCATTCCGCCTTGAATAATTGGGTATTTAATATTAAAAAGTTCAGTGATTCTATTTGTCATTATTGTTTTATTAACTTTATTGTTTTTTGTTGATTATCCTTAGAAACCTTCATCAAATATATTCCACTTTTTAAAGATGAAATGTTAATAATATTAGAAAATATATTTTCTTTTTCTGATACTTTTTTTCCTAAAACAGAAAATATTTCAATTTTAAGATTGCTATAATCATCCGTAGAAAGTGTAAATGTATTTTTTACAGGATTTGGATATATATCTAGATTGATAAAACTCACATCAATAACGGACAAACTTTCTAAATAACTATTAAAAGCTGTTTCAAAATTAGGAATTCCATATCCGTATTGATCTAAAGGATTGTTATATTTATCCGCAGATTTATAAATTGCCTCTTTTAAAGATTCATTTGAATAAACTGCTGCGTTAACCAAACTTTCATAATCATTTAAACATGCAATTAAACCAGCCATAATTGGTGATGAAAAAGAGGTTCCGCTTGATGAAAATGTAACATTACCTGTTGAATAATTTATCAAAGCAGGATTTTGACCTTGACCTAGTATTTCTGGTTTTATTCTTCCATCTGCCGTTGGTCCAAAAGAACTAAAACTTGCAATTGCACCAGAAGCATTAACTGCCCCTACAGAAATTACAGAAGGAGCATCAGCAGGAGCTCCCATATATTTCCATGAACTATTGCCACTATTACCAACAGAGTTTACTAATAGTAAACCACGAGAAGCTCCAATTTCTGCACCTCTAGAAATAAAAGTTGTTTTACCATCCATATCTTCATAGGTATGGCTATGGTTAGGGTCATCATAAGTAGTATAACCCAAAGAAGTATTTATAACATCTACCCCCAAACTATCTGCTCTTTCTGCAGCTTCTACCCAGAGTGTTTCTTCTAAAACGGTTTCTGTTTCTGCAATTTCTGATATAAATAAATAAAATTTTGCATCTGGTGCTGTACCTACATATTCATCTTCTAAATAACCTGCAATTGAAGATAAAACATGAGTTCCGTGAGAATTTCTTGAATAAAAACCATCATTTCTATCAGCAAAATTATAACCTCCTAAAATCTGATTATTATCTCTAATTCGGCTAAAAGCCTCTAAAGTATTTACATTAGGAAAACCTGCATCTATAATAGCAATAATCTGATTTTTTCCCGTTAAACCTTGTTCATGTAAATAATTTCCTTTTAACATTATAATTTGATTATCTGCTTCTCCGTAATCAAAATCAGTTAAAACATCATTAAATTTATTATGATGATTAGCATTAATTATTTTAGATTTTGAGATTGTTTTTCCTGAAGAATTTAGAGATTTATTTGCAAATTCTATATGATCTATAAAGCTATAATTTGATAATAAACTATTGATATCATTTACTTGTCCTTGTATGTGAATTGCGTTTAACCATTTAGATTTAGCTAAAACAGAAATTGTAGTTTCATTTTTTAATTGACTATAATAATCCTCATCAATCGGAACATCAATTTCATCTAACTCAATATTTAGTTTAATTCTTCTATCTAATGCTCTTTGTGTTAGCATTGATAATGGATTTTCTAAAAAAGTAGTTTTATTAGGCTTATCTTTTAGAAAAACCCATGCATCTTCTTGAGATACAATTTGAAACGAAATCATTAAAAATAAAAAAAGTAGTAAATTCTTCATACCTCGAATTTACTACTTTTTTATAAAAATTTTATTTTTTTATGAGATAACTCCAGAACCTAAAAGTTCTTCATCTTTATACCAAGCCACAAATTGCCCTTCTTGTATGGCAGATTGTTTATTTTCGAACTCTACATACAAACCAGTTTCTACTTTGTGCAACGTAGCATTTTCTAAAGGTTGTCTGTATCTAATTCTTGCATCAACTTGTATTGTTTCTCCAACTTTTAAAGTTAAATCTTCTCTAATCCAATGCATTTCTTCATTAGAAACAAACAATACATTTCTATATAATCCTGGATGATTTTTACCTTCTCCTGCATAAATTACATTTTCTACAACATCCGTTTCTATAACGTATAAAGCTTCTTTTGTACCGCCTACATTTAAACCTTTTCGTTGTCCTTTTGTAAAATAATGTGCTCCTTGGTGTTTACCTACTATTTTTCCGTCTTCTATATTGTAAGAAAATTTTGTAGAAAAATATTTTAACTCCTCCTCTTTATTTTCAAACTCTGGTACTTGTTTTATATACTGATCAAAACTTGAAGGAATTGTAACAATTACTCCATCTTTTGGTTGTAATTTTTGTTGTAAAAACTCTGGTAAACGAACCTTACCTATAAAACACAATCCTTGGCTATCTTTCTTTTCTGCAGTAATTAAATCGGCTTCTTTTGCAATTTCTCTAACTTCTGGTTTTGTTAATTCGCCAATAGGAAATAATGCTTTTGTTAATTGTTCTTGAGATAATTGGCATAAAAAATAAGACTGATCTTTATTATTATCAATTCCGCCTAATAATTTATAAACTGGTTTTCCATCAATAATTTCTTCTCCTTTTCTACAATAATGACCCGTTGCAACATAATCTGCACCTAATTTTAAGGCGATATCCATAAAAACATCAAACTTAATTTCTCGGTTACAAAGCACATCTGGGTTTGGTGTTCTTCCTTTAGAATATTCATCAAACATATAATCTACAATACGCTCTTTGTATTGCTCACTTAAATCTACTACTTGAAAAGGAATTTCTAATTTTTGAGCAACAATCATTGCATCATTAGAATCTTCTAACCAAGGACATTCATTAGAAATTGTTACAGAATCATCGTGCCAATTTTTCATAAAAAGCCCAATAACTTCGTACCCTTGTTCTTTTAATAAATGTGCGGTTACACTACTATCTACACCACCAGAAAGGCCAACAACTACTCGTTTCATTTTTTAATTTTGAGGTTGCAAAGTTACAACTTTGTAAGTGATTTGTATATTGAAAAAAATAATGGATTAATCAATTAGATTTATGCTTTGCAATAAAATTAAAATCTTAATTTTCGTTTGATTTGCTATAACTAGATTTATTTTTCTTTAACTCTTTTTCTGTAGTTATTTCTCCATCTAAATAGTATTCCCACTCACCTACTCTTTTGCCATCTTTATAATCACCTAGTTCTTTTAAGTTACCATTTAGCTCAAAGTATCTTGCAGAACCATTTAATTTTCCTTCTTTATAATTTACTTCTTCAATTAAAACTCCATCACTTGTATAAGTTTTAGAAACTCCATCTTTTAATCCATTTTTATAAAAAGACTCTTCAGTTATTTTTCCATTGGGATAATAATTAATTAAAATGCCATCTAATTTACCATCCTTATAAAACTCTTCGGACAATACTTTTCCATTGGTAAAATAAAAAGTCCATTTACCAACTCGATTTTTATCAATAAAATACCCTTTACTTTGTATATCTCCAGTAGTTTTATAAAACTCTACCAAAACCTCGCTTTTACCTTCTGTAAAAGTTTTAATAATTGATGGAAAACTTGAATTTGAATCATCATAAAATTTAAAAACGCCTATTTCTTTTCCGTTTTTAAAAGTACCAGAGTATCTTATTTTATTATTAGGATAATATTTTTGCCAAACTCCAGTTCTTTGCTTATTTGCATCAAATTGATTAATTTTCTGAGCATTAGTATTTTTGCTAATAAAAAAAGCAAAAAAAACAATAATAAAAGGAAGTCTTTTTATATTTAACATGTAAAGAAATTTTACAGTAAATATACATTAAACGTATTAAAATGAGCATTATTTTTTTGACACAAGAATTAGAGAAAATGGGAAACCCTAAAAGGGAGAACCGAGAGAGAGTTGCTAATATTGTATTAGAAAACAAAAAATTAATTCGGTATTTAGTCGCAATTACTTTTGATGTTGATAATAAGACTTCTATAAAAGCTGCTTGGATTTTAGAATGGATTTGTACTCATCATCAACTAGATTATATTTTACCACATTTAGATGAGTTTACCAGAAATATAGAAAACTTAAAATTTGACAGTGCAATTAGGCCTTGTGCAAAAATTTGCGAACATTTAGCAAATGCTTATTTTTCTAAAAAAGAAAACAAAGTAAAAGAAAAACTATCTATCACTCATATTAACAGTATTGTAGAAACTGGTTTCGATTGGTTAATTACACCTCAAAAAATAGCTGTAAGAGCTTATACAATGAATACTTTGTATTTATTTGGGTTAAAAAAATCTTGGATTCATCCAGAATTAAAACATTTAATAGAAACAAAAATTATACATCAAAGTAAAGGTTGCAAAGCTCGTGGAAAATACATTTTAGACTTAATAGAAAAACATCAAAAAACAACTTTATAAATCTGTTAAAATGTCTATTTTTGCAATTAACAACATAACAAAAAAATGAACTTAACACAATTAAATGCCATCTCTCCTATTGATGGACGCTACAGAGGTAAAATAGCTAAATTATCAGATTATTTTTCTGAAGAAGCTTTAATAAAATATAGAGTTCGTGTAGAAATAGAATATTTTATTGCTTTGTGCGAAATTCCTTTACCTCAATTAATAGATTTTAATGCTGGTTTATTTGAAGACTTACGTAAAATTTATACAGATTTTACAACGGAAGATGCTCAAAAAATTAAAGATATAGAAAGTATTACAAACCATGATGTAAAAGCGGTTGAATATTTTATCAAAGAAAAATTTGATGCCTTAGATTTACAAAAATATAAAGAATTTATCCATTTCGGATTAACTTCTCAAGATATCAATAATACTGCCGTTCCGCTTTCTATTAAAGAAGCAATGAATGATGTTTACGTACCTAATTACCTACAAGTTATAGATAAATTACAAGAACTAGTAGTAGAATGGGCAGATATTTCTATGTTGGCTAGAACACATGGTCAACCAGCATCTCCTACAAGATTAGGTAAAGAAATAGATGTTTTTGTGGTTCGTTTACAAGAGCAGTTTAATTTATTGAATGATATACCAAGCGCTGCTAAATTTGGTGGAGCAACAGGTAATTATAATGCACATAAAGTTGCTTATCCAAAAATTGATTGGAAAGAATTCGGAACAAAATTTGTTCAAGAAAAATTAGGCTTACACCATTCTTTTCCTACAACTCAAATTGAGCATTACGACCACATGGCTGCTTTGTTTGATACTTTAAAACGTATTAATACAATTATTTTAGATTTAGATAGAGATTTTTGGACATACGTTTCTACAGATTATTTTAAACAAAAAATTAAAGCGGGTGAAGTTGGTTCTTCTGCAATGCCACACAAAGTAAATCCTATCGATTTTGAAAATTCTGAAGGAAATTTAGGTTTGGCAAATGCTATTTTCGAACACCTTTCTACAAAATTACCTGTTTCTCGTTTACAAAGAGATTTAACGGATAGTACTGTTTTACGTAATATTGGAGTTCCTTTCGGTCATACAATTATTGCTTTTACATCCACTTTAAAAGGATTGAACAAATTATTGTTAAACAAAGAAAAGTTTGAGCAAGACTTAGATAACAATTGGGCTGTTGTTGCAGAAGCAATTCAAACAATTTTAAGACGTGAAGCTTATCCTAATCCTTACGAAACTTTAAAAGGATTAACTAGAACAAATGCTAAAATCAATAAAGAATCTATTGCAGATTTTATTGATACTTTAGATGTTTCTGAAGAAATTAAGGAAGAATTAAAGGTTATTACACCAGCTAATTATACAGGTATTTAATGAAAAAATTATTAGGAATACTTACCATTTTTATCACTTTAGTTTCATGTGATTCAGAAATCAAAGATAATGCTGATCGATTTAAACAAGGAGTTTTTGAAGTTCCGGCGGGTAAAGGATATAGTAAAACTATAATTACAAGAATCGACACACTTCAAATTGAAGAATATGAAAAGATTGTAAGTATTTCTACTGATAGTACAACTTCAGAAAAAAGAATTAAACATATTGATACCTTATACATCAAATGGAAAAATAATTTCTTTTATACCTTAAAAATGAAATCACCTAAAAAGGAACTAGACAAAGATCCTATTTATGTGCAAATAACAGAAGTTAAAGATAGTTCTTACAACTTTACTGCAAAAATAGGTTTTAGTAAGTTTAGTACTGATGGTACTATTTTTAAGGTAAAATAAAATTATTAATTCTGTAATTTTATTTTAAAAAAAACGACTAATTTAGGGTTAATTATACATTAGGCTATTTATATTATTATAGATAGCCTAAAATATATAGTTTTTTTTAACAAAATGTAATTAGGTTTCCTAAAGTATAGTTGTATTTTGCACCCATTATTTAATACAACTTAACAATTTTATAATAAATTAATATCAAACAATTAAACAAACATATTGGTATTTTATTATTGGTAATTTTCTTATTACCACTTTTTGTGCTTTCTGCTCATGCTTTCAGTAATCATGAACATAGAGTTTGTATTTCTAAAGTTGAAAATCATATACATAAAAAAGATATAGATTGTCAGTTAGATCTTTATAAAACAAACAATTCTCTTTTAATAGAAAACACTTTTAATCTTAAATTAAAAACTCCTATTTATTCTTATCATAGGCCACAATATAATTTCTTAAAAAATCATTATCATTTATCGTTTTCTTTAAGAGGACCACCTGTTTGTATTTAAATTAAGTTCTATTTAATTTAAATTACGAAAACTAAAAATGATAAAAATACTTTGTAAATATGTGCTTGCAATATGTTTAACTACATCTGCACTTGCACAAGAATGCCAATTATCTTTTAAAGGGAAAGTCTCAGATTTTCATGACAACACACAAATTGTAGGAGCTTCTTTACATATAATAAATTCAAACAAATACGCCGTAACAGATTTTGATGGCTTATTCGAGTTTAAAAATTTATGTGAAGGTAAAATTACTATTATCATAGAACATATATCATGTGAAACTAAAGAAATTACTCTTAATTTAAGTAAAAACACTTTTAAAGAAATTTCTTTAGAACATCATATAGAAGATTTAAAAGAAGTTATTGTAACATCTACACATAATGTAACATCTAAAACTGTACAAACTACAAATATTAACAATAAAACTATTGAAGAATATAGTGGTAAAAGTTTAGGTGATGCTTTAAAAAATGTTGCAGGAGTTTCTTCTATAAACACCGGTAATTCTATTGTAAAACCTGTAATTAATGGTTTGCACAGTAGTAGAATTATTGTAATGACAAATGGCGTTAGATTACAAGATCAAGAATGGGGAATTGAACATGCGCCTAATATTGATTTAAATAATGCCGATAAAATTACAGTAATTAAGGGTGCTAATTCTTTAGAGTTTGGTGGAGATGCAATTGGAGGTGTAATTGTATTAGAACCTACAAAATATGCATTAAAAGATAGTATTTTTGGTAAAACAATATTAGGTCTACAAAGTAATGGTAGAGGTGGTAATTTACATAGTAGCATTACTAAAACCACTAAAAAAGGTTGGTTTGTTAATGCAAAAACTACTTTAAAAAGGTTTGGAGACTTTAATAGTCCGGATTATAATTTAACAAATACAGGCCTAGATTCAAAAGCTTTTTCTTTACAAACAGGATTGAAAAAATTTGAAAAAGGATTTACGGTTGATTATAGTTTTGTAAATAACAATATTGGTATTTTAAAAGCATCACATATTGGTAATATAGATGATTTGGTTAGCGCAATTAATAATAAAGAACCTTTAGTTATAGAGGATTTTAGTTATGATATTAATGCGCCAAAACAAGAAATAAATCATCATATTTTTAAAATAGATTATTACAAAAGGTTTAAAGACTTAGGTAAATTAGACGTCCAATACGATTTTCAAAAAAACCAACGTTATGAGTACGATATTAGAGTTGGTGATGATAAAGATAAAGCTTCGATTGATTTAGATTTAACCACACATTCAATTAGTTCTACTTTTGATTTTAACAACAACCTAGATAAAACTTATAAAATTGGTCTAAAAGGAGTTTATCAAAACAATTATGCAAATCCTTTAACAGGTGTTAGACGATTAATACCAGATTATGATAAATTTGATGCTGGAATTTTTGCAATTGGTAATTATGTCTTAAGCGATAAAACAACTGCTAATGTTGGTTTAAGATATGATTTTAATTACATAAACGCTAAAAAGTTCTATTTAAAAAGTAGATGGACAGAAAGAGGTTATGATGAAGAATTTGGAGATTTAATTACTGGTGATTATACAACACAGTGGTTGGTAAACCCAAAATTTTCTTTTCATAATATTTCTGCCTCAGCAGGAATTATTTATCAAATAAATGATAAAAATGCTGTTTTGTTTAACTACGGATTATCGAATAGAGCTCCAAATGCATCAGAATTATTTAGTGATGGTTTGCATCATTCTGCCGCAAGAATAGAATTGGGAGATTTAGCTTTACAACAAGAAGTTTCTAACAGAATCTCTTCTACCTATAACTTTCAATCAAACAATTCAACAATTTCAGCAGAAGTCTTTTTTAACAACATTCATAATTTTATTTACATAGAACCTACAGGGACAGAGCAAACCATACGTGGAGCTTTTCCTGTTTGGGAATACAAGGCTACAAATGCCAATTTATATGGAATAGATGTAACATGGCAACAAAATATTGGCGAAGCCTTTACATTCCATAATAAATCTTCTTTAACATTTGGTTTTGACACAAAAACTAAGAGAGATTTAATTGATATTCCTGCACCGAATTTTAAAAATTCTTTAGAGTACAGAAATAAAAATTGGCATCAATTAGGGGTTCGTTTAGAAAGTGAATTGGTTTTAAAACAAACCAATTACCCAAATAACAACTTTACAGCTTATTTACCAACACAAGATACGTATGAAATTGTAGACATTAGTTCTACTCCACCAAGTTATCATTTATTAAATATACATACAGATGCCGTTTTTCATCTTTCAAAAAAAACAGATTTACAAATAGCATTAAGCGTAACAAATCTATTGAATACAAATTACAGAGATTACTTAAATAGATTACGATATTATGCTGATGATTTAGGAAGAAATTATAGCCTACAAATAAAAATCAATTATTAAAAAACACACATTATGAAATCATTTAAACACGTTTTAGTATTAGCATCAATCATTATTTTAGCAGCATCTTGTTCTGATGATGATCCAGTAGTAGTAAACGAAGAAGAATTAATTACAACAGTAACAGTTACCTTAACATCAGAAGAAGACGGAACAGAAATTGTTTTAAATAGTGTAGATTTAGATGGTGATGGACCAGATGCACCAGTAGTTACGGTTTCTGGAAACTTAACAGCTAATACAATTTATACAGGTGTTACAGAAGTATTTAATGAAACAGAAGATCCTGCAGAAGATATTACAGAAGAAGTTTTAGAAGAAGGTGTAGATCACCAATTCTTTTACACATTTGCTAACGGTTTAGCTTTAACAACTTATACAGATGATGATGTAAACGGAGATCCAATAGGGATTACTTTTGCATTAACAACTTCAAACGCAGGTTCAGAAAGCTTAACAGTTTCTCTTATACACGAACCAAACAAAAGTGGTTCTGGTGTTGTAGATGGTAGTATTACAAATGCAGCAGGAGAAACTGATGCAGAAGTTACATTTCCTATAACAATTGAATAAGTTTTTCACAAGAAAACATAAAAAAAAGTGTTGAGTTTATAAACTCAACACTTTTTTTATTTTACATATTTTGTCTTTCTTAAAGTACTTAAAACTATAAAAGAAGCTAAAAAGAACAAAGCCAAACACAATACAGACCATTGCATAGAATCTGTAATAGCATATAATAAACCATATACTAAAGTACCTAGTACAATGGCTATTTTTTCGGTTACGTCATAAAAACTAAAATACGTTGCATGATCTTGTGTTTCTGGTAATAGTTTAGAGTAAGTAGATCTTGTTAAAGATTGTATTGCCCCTAAAACTAAGCCTAAAACTGCCCCCAAAGAATAAAAATAAGTAGCAACATTGGGCAACTCCTTATGTAACAAAAAAGCACCAAAACAAACTAACATCCAAATTACAATAGTTAATTTTAAAGCGAAAAAGTTTCCTTTTTTTTCTGATAATCTAGAAAATAAAAAAGCTCCTAAAATAGCAACCACTTGTATTAACAAAACAGTTATAATTAAATCTATAGCTTCTAAACCTAATTCTGTAGAACCAAAAATAGTAGCTAATAAAATAATAGTTTGGACTCCAACACTTAATAAAAAAAAAGAAATTAAAAACCGTTTTAACGTTTTATTCATTAATACTTCTTTAAAAACTATTTTAAGTTCACTAAATCCTTTCCAAATAAAATCTTTTTCTGGTTTTTTATTATAAATATCATTAGGTAATTTTCTAAAAGTTAGTTGCGCAAAACCTATCCACCATAAACCTACCATTACAAAAGATATTCTAGAAGCCATACCTGAAGAAATGCTGAATAAATCTGGCATTTGAATCATAATTAAATTAATAATCAATAAAATAACAGAGCCTATATAACCGTAAATAAAACCTTTTGCACTTGCTCTATCTTGTTGATCTGGGTGTGCAACTTCTGGCAAATATGCATTGTAAAAAACCAAACTAGCCCAAAAACCAATGCTTGCTAAAATTGTAAAAACAATACCTATCCAAACAGTATCTACGCCTTCAAAAAAGTATAAACTTGTTACAGACAAACCACCTAACCAACAGAAAAACTTCATAAACTTTTTCTTATTTCCTGTGTAATCTGCAATACCAGATAAAATTGGTGAAATAAAAGCTACTATCAAAAAAGAAAAAGACAATGCATAGCTATATAAACTATCTGGATGATCCCAATCCATCCCAAGAAAAGAAATCGTTTCACCCTCTGTAACAGCACTATAATATAAAGGAAAAACGGCTGTACTTATTACTAAAGAATAAACAGAATTTGCCCAATCATAAAAAGCCCAAGCATTAATTAATTTCTTATCTCCTATTTTTAACATAATATTTTTTTATAAAAAAACCGTTCAAAAAAAGTTTTTTTTTGAACGGCTACAATATAGGAAATCTATTTGTTTTATTATTTAGTTATTACTTAGCATTATACTGTGCTGCATATTTTCTTGCTGTTGGTAAATATGTCTTTAAATCTTGAATTCTGGATTCATTAGATGGGTGTGTACTTAAAATTTCTGGAGTAGAACTTCCGTTGGATAAATTGCTCATTCTTACCCAAACCTCTGCTGCTTCTGTACCATCATATCCGGCCATAATCATAAAAACCAAACCTAACCTGTCTGCTTCTTGCTCATGAACTCTACTATACTTTAACATTCCTAAACCAGAACCTATACCAAAAGCTGTATTCCAAATTTGCTGTGCCTCTGCACTTTTTCCAGAAGTTCCTAATGCTACTGCTAAACCTCCGTACTGTTGTAATTGACCCTGTGTCATTCTTTCTTGTCCATGTTTTGCAAATGCATGTGCAACTTCATGTCCCATAACAGCAGCCACACCATTTACATTATCACAAATAGGCATAATACCTGTATAAAAAACAACTTTACCTCCAGGCATACACCATGCATTAACGGTTTTATCTTCAATCAAATTAAACTCCCATCTATAAGAATCTGCTTCAGAAGACATATTATTGGCACGCATAAAACGATCTACTGCTTCAGATATATTTTTACCTACTTCATTTATTTGATTACTCATTGTAGTATTATTAGACAATTTATTTTCATCTAAAAAAGTAGAGTACTGAGCAAAACTTGCTGGTAAAACTTCTGAATCACTAACAAAATTAACACGTTTTCTTCCAGTAATTGGCACAGTACTACATTCAACAAAAAGTAAAACAGTTAAAATTAAAACACTTATTTTTTTCATATTATATGGGTTTGATCAATTATTAAGACACTTAATTCTTTAATTTGTCACAAATTTATTATTTTAAAAATATACATTTTATCTCATATGATATTTTTTTTAATCGATACTCAACAATTGTAAGTTACATTAAAAAAAAACGACTGATTTAGAACAAAAGTTAATAATACAATATGAAAAAAATAGCCAGTTTATTCTTGTTTCTTATAATGATAAGTTGTGTTGGAAATGCCCAAGACACATCAAAAGAAAAAAAAACGTACAAAATTGAAAAAACAAATATAGAATGGAAAAAAATTCTCTCTCCATTAGAATATCATATTTTAAGAGAATCAGGCACAGAAAGAGCTTTTACAAGCGAATTAAATAACAATCATAAAAAAGGAACCTACGTTTGTGCTGCTTGTAATACACCATTATATAAATCTGAACATAAATATGACTCTGGTTCTGGATGGCCTTCTTTTGATAGAGCTATAGAAAAAAATGTTGAGTTAGATGTAGATTATAAAATAGGATATGCAAGAACAGAATTAAAATGCAACACTTGTGGTGGACATTTAGGACACTCTTTTGATGATGGACCAAGAGATACAACGGGCAAACGCCATTGTATTAATGGAGCTGCTTTAAAATTTGTGGCAGAAAAGTAAATTATTTTAGTTTTTATAATTGCTAAAGAGTTAACGATGTTAACTCTTTTTTTACTTTCTAATTTTATCTTTTCTTTAAAAGAAGTTAAACAAATAACAAAGGTTGTAACATTATTTTTTAATAGTAGTTTAAATACATTTATCATTTTTTTATTCTAAACAATTGATATTAATAATTATTCATTTAAAAAATTTAATTATTTATCTTTTTTAAAACAATTGTATATAAAAAAGTATTCGTATTCAGTTTACAAATCGTCTCTAATTCATATATTTGTGCTTCCTAAAAAAGAAGACAATTTATGTTTAATAATTTAAGCGAAAAATTAGATAAAGCCTTACACACCTTAAAAGGTCATGGTAAAATTACCGAGGTAAATGTTGCAGAAACTTTAAAAGAAGTAAGAAGAGCGTTATTAGATGCCGATGTTAACTTTAAAATTGCCAAAGAATTTACTAAAAGAGTTCAAGAAAAAGCAATTGGGCAAGATGTATTAACTACATTAAACCCAGGACAATTAATGGTAAAGTTAGTTAAAGATGAACTAACAGAGCTAATGGGTGGTGAAACTGTAGGTGTTAACTTGGGTGGATCGCCAACCATTATTTTAATGTCTGGTTTACAAGGATCTGGTAAAACTACTTTTTCAGGAAAATTAGCAAACTTTTTAAAAACAAAGAAAGCAAAAGAAGTTTTATTAGTTGGTTGTGATGTTTACAGACCTGCCGCAATAAATCAATTACAAGTTGTAGGTGAGCAAATTGGTGTAGATGTTTATGCAGAAGTTGGTAACAACAACCCTGTAGAAATTTCTGAAAACGCTGTAAAGCATGCAAAAGCAAATGGTAAAAATGTAGTTATTATTGATACCGCTGGTCGTTTAGCTGTTGATGAAGAAATGATGACAGAAATAGCAAACATCCATAAAGCTATTACGCCGCAAGAAACTTTATTTGTTGTAGATTCTATGACAGGGCAAGATGCAGTAAATACTGCAAAAGCTTTTAATGATATTTTAAATTTTGATGGAGTTGTTTTAACAAAATTAGATGGTGATACTCGTGGTGGAGCTGCATTATCTATTAAATCTGTTGTTGATAAACCGATTAAGTTTATCGGGACTGGAGAAAAAATGGATGCAATTGATGTTTTCCATCCAGATAGAATGGCAGATCGTATTCTTGGTATGGGAGATGTTGTTTCTTTAGTAGAAAGAGCACAAGACCAATACGACGAAGAAGAAGCTAGAAAACTACAAAAGAAGATTGCTAAAAATCAGTTTGGTTTTGATGACTTTTTAAGTCAGATTCAACAAATTAAAAAGATGGGTAGCATGAAAGACTTAGTTGGTATGATTCCTGGTGCAGGTAAAGCAATGAAAGATGTAGATATTGATGATGACGCTTTTAAAGGTATAGAAGCAATTATACATTCTATGACACCAGAAGAAAGAAGTACGCCAACAACTATAAATGCAAGTAGAAAAAAGAGAATTGCCAAAGGATCTGGAACTTCTGTTAATGAAGTTAACCAACTAATGAAGCAATTTAACCAGATGAGTAAAATGATGAAGATGATGCAAGGTGGCGGTGGCCGTAAGATGATGCAAATGATGAAAGGAATGAAATAATGATTTTTTAAAAAGATAAACACGTGTTTATCTTTTTTTTATTGATATAATACACAACAACTAGAAATGATTTTATTAGACGGAAAAAAAACTTCTGCAGATATTAAAGAAGAAATTGCATTAGAAGTAAGAGACTTACAATCTAAAGGCAATAAAACACCACATTTAGCTGCAATTATTGTTGGTAACGACGGAGCAAGCATTACTTATGTAAACGCAAAGGTAAAAGCCTGTGAACGTGTTGGTTTTGAATCTACATTAATTAGATTACCAGAAGAAACAACAGAAAAAGAACTACTAAATGAAATTGCCGTTTTAAATACTGATAATGATATTGATGGTTTTATCGTTCAATTACCATTACCTAAACATATTGATGAACAAAAAGTTTTAATGGCTGTTGATCCTGATAAAGATGTTGATGGTTTTCATCCAACAAATGTTGGAAAAATGGCATTAAATCTACCAACTTTTATTTCTGCTACTCCTTTTGGAATTTTAGAATTGTTAGATAGATATAATGTAGAAACATCTGGTAAACATGTAGTAGTTTTAGGTAGAAGTCATATTGTTGGTAGCCCTATGAGTATTTTATTATCTCAAAAAAGAAAAGTTGGTAATGCAACTGTTACCATGTGCCATAGTAGAACTAAAAACTTAAAAGAAATTACTTTACAAGCAGATATTGTAATTGCTGCAATTGGTATACCTGAGTTTTTAAAAGCAGATATGGTTAAAGATAACGTAACTGTTGTAGATGTTGGTATTACCCGTTTAGCTGATTCTAGTAAAAAAAGCGGTTTTAGATTAGTTGGTGATGTTGCTTTTGATGAAGTTGCTGCAAAGTCTGAATTTATTACTCCTGTACCAGGTGGTGTTGGACCAATGACAATTGCTATGTTACTTAAAAATACTTTATTAGCCTGCCAAAGAAAAAGCTAATTTTTAAAAATAAACATAAAAAAAGCGATGAATTTAAGTTAATCGCTTTTTTTATGTTTAAAATTTATTTTACTGAATATCATTTTCAACAAATTCTTTTCTATAAATTTTTACAATCACTAAAAATAAACTAATTAATAAGGGACCAAAAATTAAACCTATAAAACCAAATAAAGGCACACCAACGATAACACCTATTAATGTAATTAAAGGATGAACATCATCTAATTTTTTTAATACAAAAAGTCTAATAATATTATCTGTAGAACCTACCACTATTATTCCATAAATTAAAATTCCCCAAGCAGCAAAATCATTTCCAGACGCCAATGTTAAAACAAAAACAGGTAAAATACCCACAAAAGTTCCTATAAAAGGAATCATAGAACCAACAGTAACAATTGCAAACCAAAAGAATGGATTTTCTATATCAAAAATAAGAAAACCAATAAGAGCTATAATACCTTGTGCAATTGCCACCAATGGAATTCCTATGGTATTAGAACGAACCATTGCATGAGATTCTTTTCCAATAATTTTTAAATTTACTTCATTAATTGGAATGTATTTATATAGAGACCTTCTTAAAATCTTTTCATTTATTAACATAAAGTATAAGATAAAATACATCAATCCTATTGATAGAAAAATATTAAATGTACTCCCAACAAAACCCTGCAAATTATCAGTTATCCAGCTAGATATTTCAGAAAAATTCATTTTATCTGTAAAATTATAACCAACTTTTGCCTCTAAAGATGTCATTTGAGTTTTAAAAGTTTCTACAATTTCTTCTGAGTTACTTACCAAACTACTTACTTTATTTGCTAACATAAATAAAATACCAGATATTGGTAAAAGTATACCTATAAATGAAACTATAATTATTAAGGTGGCAGCAATGCTTGGATTCCAGTTTTTTTTCAAGAGAGCAATCATCCATTTTCTTAATAATACATATATGGTTATGGCGCCTAAAACACCGGATAAATAAGGAATTAATTCCCTAAAAATCAAAATTGAAATTAATAAAATAAGTAATAAAACAAAAACTTGTCTTATCATTCTAGGTGCAATAGTATCTTTCATGTTTGGTAGTTTATCGCAATTTATTAATAATAAGAAGTTAATTTTATAATTATCAATTTATAAATTAACCCAAATAATTTAAGATTCTTCTCTATTTACTAAATCTATAGAAAAAGCAGGTAAACAAATAGCAATATACTCGCAATCTTCTTTAAAAGGATTAGAATATTGAACTCTGGTATTTTTTTCTATTTTAATAGATTGTCCTGCTTCTAAAATAATGGTTTCGTCTTCTATTATAAATTGTTTTTTACCTTTTATAATATAAGTATATTCTTCAAATTCTGGTGTTTGAAAAGGTTCACTCCATTCTGCTGGTGCAACCATATGAGCAATACTAACTTTGGCATTGCCATCGGTTGCATTACCATAATGTTCTTCTATTAATTTACCATCTGTAGTTGGTACAACAAAAGGTGATTTTTGAATGATGTATTTTTTTTTCATACGAGTTAGTTGGTTTTGCGTAAGTGATTGAAGCGGCATCCTTTTTATGCAAAAAACACTTACCCAATAAATATAACAAAATTATTATGTATTGAATAAGTGTTTTTTAAATACTAAAAGTTAATTTAGCTTAAAAAGATACAGCGGAAAGCGCGGTTTTGTTTTAAAATAAAACGAACAAAATACGCCCTAATTAAACCAAATAATAAAAGATTTCATCTTTGCCAAGTCTGGAATTTGCTCTAATGTTACTTTTGGTGTACTAAATTCTTTTAAGCCTAATTCTTCTTTATCGATAGCTATAGTAGCATTTAAATCGTCTATAAACAATGTTGCAGAAGAAAATGTAGACTCTACTCTATTAATATTGTTAGATGAATTTATATCTATAAAACTTGAGTTTAAGTTGATACCAGATTCCGTTTTAAAACGTACATCATTAATTTCTACACTTTTAATTGTTGATGTAGAATCTAATTGTTCTTTTGGTAAAATAGTTAACAATAATTTACCTCCTTTTTCATATACAAAATACTCATCATCCTCTTGAAAATAATTGTCTCCTTGTGCTCCTTCGCTTAAATTTCTAACAATAGAATCATTTTTAAAAATAGCATCTAAATCTTTAATTTTTGTTTGAGTTGTTAATTCTCCTATTTTTCCTTTTTCTATTTTAAATTTACTACTGTTAGTACAACTAACGATAAATAATGAAAATGCAATTGCAATTACTGATAAGATGTTTTTTTGAATCATTTTTTTATTTTTATACGTTACTAAAACGTACTTATTTTTAATTTGTTATTTAATTACTTTTTTTAAGATACCAAATGCTGCTCTAATAAATGTAGCACTTGTTAATACTTTTACTATTGGGTTTAATCTTGTACTTCTTCTTCTAGAGGCTGTTTTTGCCGCTCTTTCTTCTCTTTGTCTTTCTTTTTCTTGTTGTTTTGCTAATTTTTCTCGTTCTTTTTTATCTGCTGCTTCTTTTATTGCTTTTTCTTCTGCAATATTTATTTTTTCTATTTTAGAGTTTAATAACTCGTAAGCACTTTCTCTATCTAAGTTTTCGTTATACTTATAAAAAAGACGCGAGTTATTAATTACGCTTTTTAACTCTTTTTCTGTTAAAACATCCATTCTACTCATTGGTGCACGTAACATTGTTCTTGCCAACGGGGTTGGAATTCCTTTTTCATTTAAAACAGAAACAAAAGCCTCACCAATACCTAATTGAGTTAAAACTTCTTTAGTATCATAATAATCTGAATCTGGATAATTTTCTGCTGCTAATTTTATGGCTTTTCTATCTTTTGCAGTAAATGCTCTTAAAGCATGTTGTACTTTTAAACCTAATTGTGCTAAAATATCTTCTGGCACATCTTTTGGGTTTTGAGTTACAAAATACAACCCAATTCCTTTAGAACGAATTAGCTTTACAATACTTTCTATTTGATTTAATAATGCTTTAGATGCTTCCTCAAAAACCAAATGAGCTTCGTCTATAAAGATGATTAACTCTGGTCTGTCTGCATCTCCTTGCTCAGGGAAAGTTTCATACACCTCAGCCAATAATTGCAACATAAATGTAGAAAACAGTTTTGGTTTGTCTTGTATATCTGTTAAACGTAATACAGAAATAATTCCTTTTCCATCTTCATCTACTCTAGTTAAGTCTTCTACATCAAAAGATTTTTCTCCAAAAAATAAATCACCACCTTGTTGTTCTATTTCTATAATTTTACGCAAAATTGCCCCTGTAGAAGCTGTAGAAATTCGTCCGTATTCACTTTGTATTTCTTCTTTACCTTCTTGAGTAACAAACTGCAATAGCTTTTTAAAATCTTTTATATCTAAAAGCGGCAATTTATTATCATCACAATATTTAAAAATAATAGAAACAATTCCGCTTTGTGTTTCTGTTAAATCTAAAATTCTTGATAATAAAACAGGCCCAAATTCTGATACCGTTGCACGCAAACGTGTACCTTCTTGTTCGGAAATTGTTAAAACTTCTACCGGGAATTTTTTAGCTATAAAAGGAAAACCAATTTTTGCATGACGCTCGTCTATTTTTGCATGACCATCACTTGCTTTTGCCAAACCAGAAAGGTCTCCTTTAATATCCATTAATAAAACAGGCACTCCTTTTTCTGATAAGTTTTCAGCTAAAACTTGTAATGTTTTTGTTTTACCAGTACCTGTTGCTCCGGCAATTAAACCGTGTCTGTTTAAAGTTTTTAAAGGCACTTTTACAATTGCATCAGTTATGGTTTCTTCACCTAACATTGCAGCACCTAACTCAATAAATTCTCCTTTTGTTTTGTAACCGCTCTTTATATATTCAAAAAATTCTTCCTGCTGACTCATCTTCTTAAATTTCGATAAAAATAATCAAACTTTAATTGTTAAGAAATTATTTATCGTTTAAAACTTAATTCTTATCCTTTTGGAAAATATTTTGGAATTAATCCTTTCAATTTTTCTAAAGTTTCATCAACTGTTAAGTCACTCATTCCTCCAGAAGCATTTGCGTGTCCTCCTCCATTAAAATGTTCTTTTGCCAAAATATTTACCGGATTTTCTACGCCTTTAGATCTAAAAGAAATTTTCATAATTCCGTCTCTCTCTGTAAAAACAATCGCAGCTTTCATGCCTTTTATAGATAAAACCAAGTTTGCTAAACTATCTGTATCTCCTTTTTTGTATTGATATTTTGCCAACTCTTCTTTAGATAAAGAAATAATACCAACATTATTTTCATATAAAATTTCTAACTTTTCACTCATTGCATAGCCTTGTAAACGCAAACGAGTTTCGGTATTGTTATCACTTAACTTTTCGTGAATTAAATGATGTTCTACTCCTGCTGCTAAAATTTTTGCTAAAACTTCATGTGTTCTAGGTTTTACAGAATTGAATCTAAAACTTCCCGTATCCGTTAAAATACCTAAATACAAAGGCGTTCCTATTTTTTCGTCCAATAAATCTAAATGACCAGATTCTTCTATTAAATCTACAATTAATTGTGATGTTGATGATGCGGTAGTTTCGGAAACTGTAATGGTTGGAAACTCTTCTGGATTTAAATGATGATCAATCATAATCTTTTTACAAGTTGCTTCTTCTAGCAATTCTTGCATTTCTGGTCCTACTCTATTGGTTGCATTGTAATCTAAACAGAAAATTAAATCTGCTTTTTTTATTTCTGATGTTACCTCTTTTGGGTTTTCATCCATCAATAAAATTGAAGAAGTATCTAACCAATATAAAAAATCTGGTGCTTTATCTGGATGACAAACCACTGCTTTTTTACCTAATTTTTCTATAAAATAAAGCAATCCTAAAGAAGAACCTATAGAATCTCCGTCTGCAGATTTGTGTGCTGTAATAACGATATTTGAAGCTGATTGAATTTCTGCGTCAATTTGTTTGTAAATATTCATGTAATGCCTTTTTTACAACTGACAATATGTTAGCAATTGTATTTTTTTTTTAGAATTGACAAAGTTAGGTTTATTATTTGCTAGAAATAGAAAGTATTTTAATTTATCTACGTCCTTTAATTCTATTATTGATAGTTAAAATATTGATCGCAATTTGGATAATTAACTTGGTCGTTATCATTTTGTAGATAAGAGATAACCGTTTCTGCATCTGTTAATAATTGTACTTCCCCATCAGTTGGAAAGTAATTGCTATAAACTGCAGGAATATAATCATTTGTACCAACAGATAAAATAGTAGTATCTGGTATAATATTATCATTTAAATCTTTAATCTCAATAGCATCTCCATTTTGCTCAATATAAATTCCAGAATAATAAAAACCAGCACTAGAACCTTTTAGAAAATTTTTAATTTCTGTTACCGTCATTTCATAAATAACAGTACTATTGTTAAAAGGAGAAATTTCAAAAATTTCTCTATTTGTAATGTCTCCTTTATTTAATGTAGAACGAATACCACCAGTATTCTGAAAAGTAACATCTACATTCATCGCTCCCTTTAATGCATCCGTATAAAAACAACCAACTTTAGATTTAGCATGCTGTAAATGAGAATATCCAATAACTTCATTTAAATAAGGTAAATCATTGTAATCATCTATAATTGTTTTTAAATCAGTATCAAATTCAGCATATGTATTTAGATCTATTAATTCATAATCTACAGCTTGTACTGTTTGGTCTTTAATTGTTAATTCAATTTTCCCAAGATTATTTAAATTAGCTCCTGATTGAAAAATTGGAATATCATTAATTATTGTATTTATTTCTTGATGAGAATGACCTCCAATAATTAAATCAAAATAAGGATATTGTTCCGCAATTTGTGTATCACCCAAAGAACTACTTCCTCCGTTAAAGCCAAGATGCGTTAAGGCAATATATAAATCTGAATTTTCTTGCGTTTTAATATCTTTGTATTGCTCTATTACATTTTCTGGTCGTTCAAAAGCAAGGTTTTTAACTCTCCAAGGATGTGTAGACGGAATGGTTTCTGTATTACTTCCATTGGTTTCTACCAAACCTAAAAAAGTAACTTTTATATCTTCTACACTTATTGTTTGATATTCGAAAGGATCCGGAACACCAGAGTTTGACATATCTACATTAGCACAAACCCACTCAAAATTGGCTTGATCCATTCTATCTGTTAATATCAATTCTCCGTAATCAAATTCATGATTTCCAAGTACAGAAAGATCAAATCCTGCACGATTCATTACATCAATCATTGGAAAACCTTTTTGTGGATGATTATCTACTACTGGGTTTCCAGAAAAAATATCACCACTACAAACGGTAATAACATTAGTATTTTCCTTTTCTAAATCTACAATATGTTTAATTTTAGAGAAATTATCTAATTGTCCATGTTGATCATTAATAAAAAAAATGGTTAATTTTTTTTCTTCAGATTTAATAATTGGAGTCTCTTCATTTTTAGAACATCCGGCAATTAAAAAAACTATTGTTATTAAGAAAATGAATCTATTTTTCATGTATTAATTTATTAAAGAACAACAACATCAAGCTAAATTAAACACAACTATTGTCTAAAATTAATTCGCTAAGTTATTATAAAAAGTTGAAATTAATGCTAAAAACGAAGTTAATCAATCCAATTTTTAAAGTCTTTTACACGTTCTCTACTTACTATAATTTCGGTTGCGTTGTAAGTATTTAAAACCAATTTTAAACGAGAATTAGAATAAGCAATAATGTCTTTAATGGCATTAATATGCACAATAAACGTTCTGTTAACTCTAAAAAAATGTTCTGGATTTAATTGTTCTTGCCAAGTTTCTAAAGAATTATCTAACAAATAATTTCTATTTTCTTGTGTGTGAATATACGTTGATTTGTTTTCGCTATAAAAACATTCGATCTCATCAATAGGAATAATTTTGATGTGCTGCCCAACTTTTATAGACAATCTTTTTTTAAATTTTCTATCTACCGGGTTTATCAATAATTTTCTAATATCATCAATATTTACCTGAACATCTGTTTGTTTTGGCTGATTTTCTTTAAACTTATCTACTGCAACTTTTAACTCATCTTCATCTAAAGGTTTTAATAAATAATCGATGCTATTTAATTTAAATGCTTTTAAAGCATATTCATCATAAGCTGTTGTAAAAATGATAGCAGATTTTACTTCAATTTCTTCAAAAATTTCAAAAGATAATCCGTCTGATAATTGAATATCTAAGAATATTAAATCGGGATGTTGATTGTTTTGTAACCAATTTAAAGACTCTTCTACAGAATGTAACATTTGCATTACTTCTATATCAATTGCAGCTAACATTCTGTTTAACCTTCTTGCTGCTGGTTTTTCATCCTCTATAATTAATACATTCATTTTTTTTAAAATAATTTTTAAGATTACTCTTGGTTACTTTTTTAAGAAACAACTTTAAATTAACTATCTAATTTTAGAACTATAATTAATTCTTTTCTTGCATAAATTCTTTAATCTTTTTCTCTTCCCAGTTTTTACTAAAAACACTTACAAAACCAAAAGTTCTTAAAGCATCAAAAATTAAGAAAATACCCCAAACTAACCAAAACGGAATGTGTTTAAACCCATCTACATCATATTGGTTACTAAACACAAGGTTTCCGAAAATTTTAAAAGAAAATGTCCAAACAAAAGTTAAAAATAAATTTACTATAATATATGTAATTACATGTTTGTAAAACTGTTTAATTTCTGCAACTCTTTGTTTTGCTTTTATCAATCTTTTTTCATCAAGGTTTTCCATCTTATTAAAATTTACGATTAGTTGTTTCGTCTTTCTCCATCATTTCTTTAATTTTCTTTTCTTCCCAATCAGAACCAAAACCGATAGAATTAAACCCGAAAACACCTAGCCAATGAAAAAACATACCAATTCCCCAAAAAAGCCAAGTAGAATACACACCAAAATTAGAAAGAATTTCATCTATACTATCTCCACTATGAGATAATCCAAATATAATAATTCCGCTCAAAAAAATATTTACCAAAACATATACTATCAAATGAATATAAAAGCCTTTTATTTTTTTTACTCTTTTTTTGGCTTTAATATAATTTTGTTCTTCTTTAAAATCTCTTTCCATAATCGTATTATTTTTCGTTCATTAATTCTTTAATTTTCTTTTCTTCCCAATTTTTCCCTAAACCTATTAAGTTTAATCCAAAGACAGATAACCAATGAAAGAAAAGACCAGTTCCCCATCCGCAAAGAGAAAACCAAAACCAATGAAAATGTGGCTCATATCTTAAATTAACAAAAATAATAGTGGGTATAATTATACAGTAAATAGCTAAATGTGTATAAAATCCTTTTATCTTTTTTACTCTTTTTTTAGCGATTACTAATCTTTGTTCTTGCGTAAAATTTGTTTCCATTTTAACTTTTGTAATTTTGTTTTTTCATATATTCATTAATCTTCTTTTGTTCCCATTTTTTACTGAAACCTAATTGTTTCAATCCAAAAATAATAAACCAATGAGACAGTAAACTTATAACCGCAATAGCAATAACAAACCAAAACCATTGAACTTCTGGTGTAAATTTTAAGTTTATAAATGTCATTACAGGTATTAAAAATAGGTAAACAATAACATGAGTATAAAATGATTTAATATCTGTCGTTCTTTTTTTAGCTTTTATGTAACTTTCGCTATTTAATAAATTAGTTTTCATAGTAATTATTTTTTTAAGTATTCATTAATCTTCTTTTGCTCCCAATCTTTATTAAAAAAGATATTCAATCCAAAAACATTTAAAGCCTGAAAAACAACTCCTATTCCCCAAAAAAACCAAATTTTATAATTATGATAATTAAAAAATGCTTCAGTAAAAGTATCACCTTCATTAATATCTCCAACAATAAAAATGGCACTTAAAAACGTATTTACCACAACATAAACTACTAAATGTTTATAAAACTTACTTATTTTCTCAACCTTCTTTTTGGTTAAAATATATCTTTGTTCTTCTGTGTATTGCGTTTTCATTATCTGTATTTTTGTTGTTGATTTTCCTCATCCATCATTTCTTTAATTTTTCTTTCTTCCCAATTTTTTCCTAAGAAAATATTGTAGTTATTTACTTCTAAAAAGTGAAAAACTAAGCCCATTCCCCATCCAAAAATAGGAAACCAAAACCAGTGAAATCCTGGAGAAAATCTTAAATTAATAAATATTAAAAAAGGAATTACGATACAGTAAGAAGCTAAATTTTGATAAAATTCTTTTAATTTTTCTACTTTTTCTACTGCTTTTACATATTTGCTATTTTCTAAATTGTCTGTGTACATAATGTCGTTTAATTTAAATAAGAGAGGCAAGCTCACCTTAAAAGTTTTGTTATTATTTTCTATTTTCACTCCTTTAGAAGTGATTAATCCATACCTGTCGGCAATATTTTGCAAACCCACTTTGGTACTTTTACCAATTGCTTCTTTAGGATTGATGTTGTTTTCTATAATTAAATAATCATCTTTTTCGTAAATACTAATTACTAATGGTTTAGATGATGAAACCACGTTGTGTTTTACCGCATTTTCTAATAGTAATTGTAGAGAAAGTGGTACAATTTTTAACTCTTGATTAGTTACTGTATCCGGAATATTAAATTTTACAGCGTCTTCAAAACGCATTTCTAACAATTGCATATATGTTTTTGCAAATTGCAATTCCTCTAAAATTGGTACTAAATCTTTATTTCTTTGTTCTAAAACATATCTGTATACTTTGGATAATCTAGTAGTAAACTTTTCTGCTTGCGCAGGATTTTCGCCAATTAAACTTGTTAAAACATTTAAACTATTAAATAAAAAATGTGGATCTAATTGATTTTTTAAAGACTCAAATTTTGCAGTTTCTGTTTTTGCTACAATTTGTTGTTGTGTACTTTCTTGAGTCATTGCAGATTTCCAATTAATCATAAAACCTCTGGCATGAAAAACCGCTGCAACACCTAGAGAAAAAATAATTGCAAATAAATGTACCCAAACTAAATATCCTTTAAAAAAGTCTTGATAATTGTAACCAAAAATTACAATATATTGAATGTAGTGTATAATTAAAACACCTACAATGGTATAAATAACAGTGGTAATTATACCCGCCCAAACTCTTTCGTTAGTTTCTTTAACCCAATCCCATTTTGTGTTTAAAAACTCGTTAATCAATCCATTACCTAAACCTAGAGTAAAAGAATACATCGCAGAAATTAAAAAAACCAACCCAATTCCTTTTAAACTAAACTGCTGATTTATGATGACAAATACTACAGTCATTATTACAGTAAGCTTAAAGCAAATAATAATATCTTTTTTAAATTTTGTAAAAATTGTTGGGTTTGATGTTGCCATTTTCTAAGATTGATAGAGTATTTATGTTATTTAAAATCTAATTTCTAAAGATACATTTTTATCAGTAATAGTAAATTTTGCATCTCTATAGTTTGGTGGTCCAAAATTCATAACATTATTAGAAGTTCCGTAATCTTCTAAAGGCATTCCGTTAGATTGAAAATCCATTTTATCATTATTGTTTTTATCATGATAACAAATAACAGCGTATTCTCCTGCTTCTACGTTTTCAAAAACTACTACACTTTTTCCTTCTACAATTTTTGATACTGAGGCTTGTAATGGTATTTGTCTAAAATTTTCTTTATCATATAATGCAAAACTTATTTTACCTTCATCTGAAGTTGCATTAACAACTGTTGCTGTAATTGTTTTGTTTTGAGCTGTTACACTATTTGTAATAAATAACATTGCTCCTGTAATAATTGCTAGTAAAAATTTCATAATATTTATTTTTTATTGGTTAATTATGGTACAAATATGCAACACAAGTCTAGTTTTTTAAATTAAAGAATACCGAGTTGTATTTTTTTTAGGATGAATTGTAGTTTAAGTATAAAATTATTCTATTTTCTATTTATTTCTTAGAAATAACCTGCTTTATAATTTATCAAAAAATTGGATATTAGCCATTTATGTTGATTTATTTTTAACGCAAAATCCCATTTTGTTTAAATTTGATAAAACTCATAAAAAAGAGATGTGTTTTTAACAATAAGTTTTAAAAAATATATACTTTAGCTGCATGATTACTGCAAGAAGAAATAAATTATGTACTACAATAGCTCCCGGTTTGCGCTTTCGCAACATTCGTCGCTAATATATTATTAGCAACCCGCTCATTAATTATAGTATTTAACCATTTATTTTTTTATCGTGAATCTTACCAAAAACTCTTTACAACACAACTTAGTTATTTCTACAAATAACAATAGAATTATACGACGTTCTTTTACACGTCGCCCTTTGGGGTATGTTATAATTTAAAGAATTTAGGTGAGTCCAATTCTAGCTTCAAAAAAACAAACAACAACTTTATAAAAAATAAAAACACAATGCAATGGAAATTGTAATTGCAAACAATTCACATACAGTTTATGCAGATATTATCTGTAAAACTATTGAAGATGCTGCTCAAGTAAGAGGTACAGGTATTGCCAAACGTAAACCTGAATATGTTGCCACTAAAATAGAAAATGGTAACGCCGTAATTGCTTTAGATAATGGCAAATTTGCAGGGTTTTGTTACATAGAACAATGGGGACACGGAAAATTTGTTGCCAATTCTGGCTTAATTGTACATCCTGATTATAGAAACATTGGTCTTGCTAAACAAATTAAAGAAGTTATCTTTAAACACTCTAGAACTAAATTTCCAGATGCTAAAGTATTTAGTATTACAACTGGTTTAGCGGTTATGAAACTAAATAGTGATTTAGGTTACAAACCTGTTACTTTTTCTGAACTTACAGATGATCAATCTTTTTGGGATGGTTGTAAAACATGTAGAAATTATGATGTTTTAACCAGAACAGAAAGAAAAATGTGTTTGTGTACAGGTATGTTGTTCGACCCAAAAAACAATAATAAAGAAGCTTCTCCTGAAGTTAAAGAAAGTGTATTTAAAAAATTAAAAGATATTAAACAGAATTTGTTTCTAAAAAAAGATAATAAAAAATGAAAAAATTAGTAATTGCGTATAGCGGAGGATTAGACACATCTTATTGTGCAGTAAGTTTATCTAAAGAATACGATGTACATGCTGTAAGTGTAAACACAGGCGGATTTACATCCGAAGAAATAAAAAACATAGAAAGTAACGCTTATAAAATGGGTGTTACCACGTATAAAAATATCGATGCTGTTGCTACTTTTTATAACAAAGTAGTTAAATATTTAATTTTTGGTAACGTTTTAAAAAATGCTACATATCCGCTTTCTGTAAGTGCAGAAAGAATTATACAAGCCATAGAAATTATAGAATATGCTAAAAGTATAGATGCAGAATATATTGCACATGGTAGTACTGGCGCAGGAAATGATCAAGTTCGTTTTGATATGATTTTTCAAACATTGGCACCAAATATTAAAATTATTACACCAATTAGAGATCAAAAATTAGCAAGACAAGAAGAGATTGATTACCTTAAATCTGAAGGGATTGATATGAATTGGGAAAAATCTAAATATTCTGTAAACAAAGGTCTTTGGGGAACTAGTGTTGGTGGAGTTGAAACTTTAAAATCAGAATTACCTTTACCTAGTGAAGCATATCCTTCTCAATTAGAAAAAGAAGGTGAAGAAAAAGTAACACTAACTTTTAAAAATGGTGAGTTTGTTGCTTTAAACGGACAAGAAAATGCGCCAGAAGTAAACATCGAAAACTTAAACACTATTGCTTCTAAATTTGCAATTGGTAGAGATATTCATGTTGGTGATACCATTGTTGGTACAAAAGGAAGAGTTGGTTTTGAAGCTGCTGCTGCTTTAATTACGGTAAAAGCACATCATTTATTAGAAAAACATACGTTAACAAAATGGCAATTACAACACAAAGAATATTTGTCTAGTTTCTACGGAATGCATTTACACGAAGGGCAATATTTAGATCCTGTAATGAGAGATACGGAAGCTTTTTTACAAAGTTCTCAAAAGATGGTTTCTGGTAATGTTGTGGTTTCTTTAAAACCTTATCATTTTTCTTTAGACGGAATTATTTCTGATCATGATTTAATGTCTAGTGCTTTTAGTACTTATGGTGAAGAAAATAAAGCTTGGACAGCAGATGACGCGAAAGGTTTTATTAAAATTATAGGTAATCAAAACAAAATTTATAGACAAGTAAACAAATAACTATGTTAGAAGTAGGAATTATTGGTGGTGCAGGTTATACAGCAGGAGAATTAATTAGATTATTATTAAATCACCCAGAAACAAATATCGATTTTGTATACAGTACTTCTAATGCTGGTAACAAATTATATAAAGTACATCAAGATTTAATTGGTTCTACAGACATTCATTTTACTAGTGAAATTAATGCTGATGTTGATGTTTTATTTTTATGTTTAGGACATGGAAATTCAACGGCTTTTTTACAAAAAAACACTTTTTCTGATAACACAAAAATCATCGATTTAAGTAACGATTTTAGGTTACTTGCTGATAAAAACTTTGAAGGAAAAGAATTTGTATATGGTTTACCAGAATTACAAAAAGAGGCAATAAAATCGGCTAAATATATTGCAAATCCTGGTTGTTTTGCAACTGCTTTGCAATTGGCAATTTTACCTTTAGCAGCAAATGGTTTATTAAAAGATGATGTTCATATAAATGCAGTTACGGGTGCAACTGGTGCCGGTACTACTTTATCTGCAACAACACATTTTACTTGGAGAGATAATAACTTTTCTCATTACAAAGCTTTTAATCATCAACATTTAGGAGAAATTAATCAGACTGTAAATCAATTACAAACTAATTTTAATTCAGAAATTAATTTTATGCCAAATAGAGGTGATTTTTCTAGAGGAATTTTTGCAACTACATATACAAAGTTTGATGGTTCTCTTGAAGAAGCAAAAGCAATCTATAAAGAATATTATAAAGATGCTGCTTTTACAATTGTTTCTGATGAAAGTATTTTTATGAAACAAGTGGTAAATACCAACAAATGTTTAGTACAATTAGAAAAACACGGTAACAAATTATTAATTACAAGTACTATTGATAATTTATTAAAAGGTGCTTCTGGAGCAGCAATTCAGAACCTAAATTTAATGTACGGATTTGAAGAAACTTTAGGTTTAAATTTAAAAGCTAATTACTTTTAGTAGTAACAGACTCGCGTTAGCAGTTTCAACCGTTCAGCTACTTATGTAGCTTTAACCTTTTTTGATGTCAGTTCGAGTGAATTTGTGAAGAATGAACAAATTTGTATCGAGAACAAAACAAAAAAGATATAATGTAAAGCGAGACCTTTAGGTAACGCCAAAAAAACAGAAAATTATGAAAGCAGCAATTATTGGAGCAGGAAGTTTAGGACAATCGGTAGCGAAAGGATTACTAAAAAATAAGGTGGTAAGTTCTTTGTATTTAACAAAACGAAATACAAATTCTATTAAAGGTTTTAGCGACTTCAGTGAAGTAATTCTAACCTCTAATAATGAAGAAGTTGTTAAAAATGCTGATGTTTTAATTTTTGCGGTTCAACCAAGGCATTTTGAAGGAATTTTAAAAAGCATAAAACCATTATTAACAAAAAATCATATTTTAATTTCTGTAATTACTGGATTTTCTATTGCTAAAATAGAGGCTGTTGTTGGTAATAATACGTATATTATTCGCTCTATGCCAAACACTGCAGCTTCCGTTGGTCAATCTATGACGTGTCTTTCTCCAAATACTAAAGGGAAAGAAAAAGTTGATGTAGCTAAAACAATCTTTAATAGCTTAGGCCTTTCTTTAGAAATACCAGAAGAACAATTACAAGCGGCTACTGTAATTTGCGCAAGCGGAATCGCTTTTTGGATGCGATTGATACGTGCCACAACACAGGGTGCAATTCAGTTAGGTTTTGAGGCTGATGAAGCGCATGAATTAGCTATGCAAACTTGTTTCGGTGCAGCTACTTTATTAAAAGAATCTGGTAATCACCCAGAAGCAGAAATAGACCGAGTTACAACCCCTGGAGGTTGTACTATAGAAGGTTTAAACGAAATGGAACACCAAGGTTTAAGTTCTTCTTTAATAAAAGGAATTAACAAATCATTTGATAAAATTAACCAAATAAAAAACTAAAAAAATGCCACTATTTAACGTTTATCCCTTATATGATGTTACACCAATTAAGGCAAAAGGAATTTATGTCTACGACGAAAATAAAACTACCTATTTAGATTTATACGGTGGTCATGGAGTAATTTCTATCGGTCATGGACATCCTAAATACGTTGAGGCAATTTCTAAACAAGTTTCTCGATTAGGTTTTTATTCAAATGCTATTCAAAACCCATTACAAGCAAAATTAGCTGCAAAATTAGAAGCAGTTTCTGGTTGTAAAGACTACCAATTATTTTTATGTAATTCTGGTGCAGAAGCAAACGAAAATGCATTAAAATTGGCTTCTTTTAAAACAGAAAAATCTAGAGTAATTGCTTTTACAAATGGTTTTCATGGTAGAACTTCTGCTGCTGTTGCTGCCACAGATAATAAAAATATTATTGCACCTATAAATGCACAACAAAAGGTTACAATTTTAGATTTAAATGATATTAAAGCTGTAAAAACGGAATTAGAAAAAGGTGACGTTTGTGCTGTTATTGTAGAGTTTATACAAGGTGTTGGTGGTTTAGACCAAGCAAATGCTGAGTTTTATGAAGAAGTGGATGCACTTTGTAAAGCGAATAACACCATGTTTATTGCTGATGAAATTCAGTGTGGTTATGGTCGTTCTGGTAAGTTTTTTGCTTATCAATATTATAATGTAACTCCAGATATTATTTCTATTGCTAAAGGAATGGCTAATGGTTTTCCAATGGGAGGAATTTTAATTCACCCGAGTATAGAAGCTAAATTCGGCATGTTAGGTACAACTTTTGGTGGTAATCATTTAGCTTGTGCTGGTGGTTTAGCTGTTTTAGATGTTATTGAAGAGCAAAACCTATTAGAAAATGTTAATGAAATTTCTTGCTATTTTATAAAAATTGCAAAAACAATTCCGCAAATTAAAAATATAAAAGGGAAAGGTTTAATGCTAGGTTTAGAATTTGATTTTGAGGTTGGAGATTTACGTAAGAAATTAATTTACGATTATCATATTTTTACTGGTGGTGCAATGAATAAAAAATTGTTGAGAATTTTACCTCCTTTAACCGTTAGAAAAGATCATATCAATCAATTTTTTGAAGCTTTAGTTGATGCTTTAGAAGAAGAAGAATAAATCCAACTAAACACAGAATATAAAAAGATGAACACTTTATTATCTATAGAAACTAGAAATGCAGTTCTACGAACAATGGCAACTCTTTTGGATGAAAATAGAGAAGCTATTATTAACATCAATAAAAAAGATTTAGAAGCGTATAAAGGTGATGATATTTCTATGTTCGATCGCTTAAAAGCGGATAATGCAAAAGTTAATGAAATGATAAAAGCTGCCAAACATTTGGCTTCGCAAGCAGATCCTGTGGGTGTAGAACGTTTTAGTTTTAAACATGACAACGGAATGCAAGTTTATAATAAAACAGCATCTTTTGGTACCGTTTTAATTATTTACGAATCTAGACCAGATGTAACTGTTGAAGCTGCAGGAATCGCTTTTAAATCGGGTAATAAAATTCTTTTAAAAGGTGGTAAAGAGTCTTTAAATTCTAATTTAAAAATTGTCGAATTATGGCATCAGGCATTAAAAAAGCACAATGCTTCTACAGATTGGGTAGAATATTTACAGTTTAACAGAACAGAAACACAAGCATTTTTAGAAAAACCAACCCAAAAAGTCGATTTAATTGTGCCAAGAGGTGGAGAACGTTTAATTGCTTTTGTAAAACAACACGCAACTTGTCCGGTTATTATTAGCGGACGTGGAAACAACTTTGTGTACGTTTCTAAAGAAGCAGATTTAGATATTGCTATCGATATTATCATCAACGGAAAATCTAAAATTTCTGCATGTAATGCTGTTGATAAAGTTTTAGTTGATACAAATCTTGTTGATAAAGAAACATTCATCAAAAAATTAATTACAAAGTTAAATGAAGCTAAAATTCAGGTTTTAGGCGATGAAATTGTGGCTAAAAATCATCACTTAGAACAAATCGCATCCAACGAAGTTTGGTACGAAGAGTTTTTAGATTATAAAATTGTAATCGGAGAAATTGCATCAAATGAAGCTGCAATTGCAATGATTAATACGTATGGTGGTGGACACTCTGCTGCAATCATCACAAAAAATAATGAAGAAGCTAAATTATTTATGGAAAACGTAGATACAGCTGCCGTTTATCATAATGCTTCAACTCGTTTTACAGATGGAGGTCAATTAGGTTTAGGTGGAGAATTAGCCATTAGTACAGACAAATTACACCAACGCGGACCAATTGGTTTACAACATTTGGTTACAAATAAATGGTATGTTCATGGTAATGGACAAATTAGAAATTAATTAGTTGGAAAGTAAAAAGTTTATAAAGTTGAAATAAAAACTTGTAAGTCTAAATTATAAATTCGGAATAGATTTCAATGCAAAAAAAGAAACGCATATTACTAAAAATTGGTTCTAACACCTTAACCAAAGAAACTGATAATATTTCTAGAGGAAAGATTGAAGATCTTGCCAATCAAATTGCAAAATTAAAAGATACTTGCGAGTTTATTATTGTTAGTTCTGGTGCAATTGCCGTTGCCAAACAATTTGTAAAGTTAGAAAGTAAACAAGAAGACGTTTTTGTAAAACAAGCTTTGGCTTCTATTGGTCAGCCACATTTAATAAGAATTTATCAAGAAATTTTTAGAGAATATGGCTTATTAAGTTCTCAATGCCTTCTCTCCTATTCTGATTTTGAAAAACAAGAAAGCAAAATAAATATTGTAAATACCATTAATGTATTGGTTAACTATAATTACATTCCTATCATTAATGAAAATGACACTGTTGCTACAGATGAAATTAAATTTGGTGATAATGATAAATTAGCTGCTTTAACAGCTTCTTTATTAAAAGTAGATTTACTGATTATTGCCACAAATACAAATGGAATTTACACCAAGGAATCTATCAAAAATAACAATCCAAAAACCATTGAAGAAGTTATTAATCTTGATGATTTAAAAAGGCAAGTAGTAAGTTCTAAATCGTCTCACGGAACTGGCGGAATGGCTTCTAAAATTGAAGCCGCAGAACTTGCTAAAAAAACAAATATAGAAACATGGATTGTAAACGGTTTAGAAGATAATTTTATAACCAATGCTTTTGAAAATAAAGTGCCATTTACAAAAATAAAATAACCTTAAAAGGTGTTGCTGAATTTATTTCGGCATTTAAAAAAAGTACAATAAATGAAGAATTACACATCAATTAACGACATAGAAAACATTGATACTTGGATTTTAGAAGCCAAAGAAGTAAAAAGAAATCCTTTAAAAAATAAAGATTTAGGAAAAAACAAAACCTTAGGATTGTTATTCTTTAATTCTAGTTTACGTACGCGTTTAAGTACTCAAAAAGCGGCTTTAAACTTAGGTATGGATCCTATTGTTATGAATGTTACGGGTGATGCTTGGGGAATTGAGTTTGGAGACGGAACCATTATGGACGGAAATACGGCTGAACATATTAAAGAAGCAGCTGCTGTAATTTCTCAATATTGCGATGTAATTGCGGTAAGAGCTTTCCCTACATTAACTGATAAAGAAAAAGACGAATCTGAGCAAGTTTTAAACACATTTATGCAATATGCTTCTGTGCCAATTGTAAATATGGAAAGTGCAACAGGACATCCTTTACAAGCTTTAACAGATGCAATTACCATTACAGAAAATGCTACAAAAAAGAGACCAAAAGTGGTCTTAAGTTGGGCACCACATATTAAAGCATTACCGCATGCAGTTGCCAATAGTTTTGCACAAGCGATGCAAAAAATGGACGTTGAGTTTGTTATTGCAAATCCAGAAGGTTATAATTTAAATCCAGATATTACAAAAGATACGCCTATTTATCACAATCAAGAAGAAGCTTTTAAAGATGCTGATTTTGTGTACACAAAAAACTGGAGTTCTTATGATGATTACGGAAAAGTCTTAAACACAGATCCAAGTTGGATGATTACAAAAGAGAAATTAAAAGAGGCTAAATTTTTACATTGTTTGCCAGTAAGAAGAAACTTAATTGTAGAAGATGCTGTTTTAGATTCTAACAACTCTTTAGTAATTGAACAAGCAAATAACAGAACATATGCTGCTCAATTAGTGTTAAAAAAAATATTAAATAAATTGTAAAATTGTCAGTTCGAGCGCAGTCGAGAACTCATTAACCTCTCGATCTCGCTCTATGAGACAACAATAAAAAAAGATACTGAAACAAGTTCAGCACTTATGGAAAAACTATCAATCATAAAAATTGGAGGAAATATTATTGAAGATGAAACTTCTTTAAATGCTTTCTTAAAACTGTTTTCTAATTTAGAAGGAAACAAAATTTTAGTTCATGGTGGTGGAAAAAGAGCAACTCATATTGCTTCTAAACTCGGAATTGAATCTAAAATGGTAAATGGTAGACGCATTACAGATGCAGAAACTTTAGAAATAATTACCATGGTTTATGGTGGTTTGGTCAATAAAAATGTGGTGGCTAAATTACAAGCTTTAAATATTGATGCTATCGGTTTAACTGGTGCAGATATCAATAGTATAAAATCAGAAAAAAGACCTGTAAAAGAGGTGGATTTTGGTTTTGTGGGTGATGTGAAAAAAGTTGCTTCAAATTCTATTGAAAAATTAATTAAAGCAGACTTTACGCCTATTTTTTGTGCCATTACACATGATGGAAATGGACAATTGTTAAATACAAATGCAGATACAATTGCAAGTACAATTGCCGTTGGAATGAGTGAAATTTACGAAACATCCATCTATTATTGTTTTGAACTAAATGGTGTTTTAAGAGATTTTAATGATAAAAATTCTGTTGTCAAAAACATCGATACAAATTCTTATAAAGAATTATTAGATGCTAAAATAATTACCGATGGAATGATTCCTAAATTAGACAATTGTTTTGATGCTTTAAATAACGGTGTACAAAAAGTACATATCGGAAACACGTCAATGTTAACTAAAGAAAACGATAATTTTACAACAATTACATTATAATGATGACTATTGAAAAATTAACAGAAAAAGCAATATCACTTTTAAAAAGTTTGATAGAAACTCAATCTTTTTCTACGGAAGAAGAACAAACTGCCGCTTTAATTGAAGCTTGGTTTGTAGAATTTAAAATTCCGTTTAAAAGAACAAAAAATAATATTTGGGCTACCAATAAATATTTTGATGAAAGCAAACCAACCATGTTGTTAAACTCACATCACGATACGGTAAAACCCAATTCGGCTTATACAAATGATCCTTTAAAAGCGATTGTAGAAGACGGAAAATTATATGGTTTAGGTTCTAATGATGCTGGTGGTTGTTTGGTTTCTTTAATAGCCACTTTTACCAATTTTTACGCACAAGAAAATTTAAAATACAATTTGGTAATTGTAGCTTCTGCAGAAGAAGAAAACTCTGGCCCAGATGGTTTAAATAGCATGTTATCAATCATTCCGCATATTGATGTTGCCATTGTTGGTGAACCAACTTTAATGAATTTAGCGGTTGCAGAAAAAGGTTTGGTAGTTTTTGATGCTGTTGTAGCAGGAACTCCAAGTCATGCTGCGCATCCAAATAATAACAATTCGATTTACAATACAATTGACGTTTTACAATGGTTTAAAGATTTTAAATTTGAAAGACCTTCTATAGCTTTGGGTGATGTAAAAATGACCGTTACACAAATTTCCGCTGGTTCTCAGCACAATGTTGTTCCGGCTCATGTAGATTTGGTCATTGATGTTCGTGTAAATGATGCTTATTCTAATCAAGAAATTGCTGATATTTTACAAGAAAAATCACCTTGTACAAAAATTACTCCAAGAGGCTTAAAGCTAAACTCTTCTTCTATTTCTATAGATCACGATTTAGTAAAAGCAGGAATTGCCATGGGAAGAGAAACTTATGGTTCTCCTACCCTTTCAGATCAAGCTTGCTTAACTTGTCAATCTTTAAAATTAGGACCAGGAGACAGCACACGTTCTCATTCTGCAAATGAATTTATATATTTGGCAGAAATTGAAGAAGGAATACAAATTTATATTGAATTATTGAATCGTGTAATTGTTTAAAAAAGATCTCCTCGAAAGTAATTAAGAGGTTAATTATAAAAAAAACTTAGGTTTCGACTGCGCTCAACCTGACATCAAAATATAGAAATTATGAAACTTTGGGATAAAGGATTTTCAATAGACAAACAAATAGAAAACTTTACAGTGGGTAACGATAGAGAAATTGACATTCATATTGCAAAATATGACGTACAAGCTTCTTTAGCACACGCAATAATGCTAGAATCTATTGGTATTATTACTGCTGATGAATTAAAAGATTTAAAAAGAGGTCTAGAAGAATTGGCTGCTGATATTGACAACGGAACATTTGTTATTGAAGAATCTTTTGAAGATGTACATTCTAAAATTGAATGGGAATTGACCAATAAACTAGGCGAAGTTGGTAAGAAAATTCATACTGCACGTTCTAGAAACGACCAAGTTTTAGTGGCTTTACAATTGTATTATAAAGAAAACTTAGCAATTATAAATGATAAAACAAAGACACTTTTTGATACACTTTTAGGTTTAGCAGAAACACACAAAGAAAGTTTATTACCAGGTTATACACACTTACAAGTAGCGATGCCGTCTTCATTTGGATTGTGGTTTTCTGCCTATGCAGAATTGTTAATTGATGATGTGTATGTTTTAAACGCGGTTTCTAAAGTAGTAGATCAAAACCCTTTAGGTTCTGCTGCTGGTTACGGTTCTTCTTTTCCTATTGATAGAGAACTAACAACCAAAGAATTAGACTTTGCAACAATGAAATATAATGTTGTTGCTGCACAATTAAGTCGTGGTAAAAGTGAACGTTCTATTGCTTCTGCTTTAGGTGGATTGTGTAACACCATGTCTCGTTTTGCAATGGATGTTTGTTTGTATATGAGTCAGAATTTTGGATTTATTTCTTTTCCTGATGAATTAACAACCGGAAGTAGCATTATGCCTCACAAGAAAAATCCTGATGTTTTTGAGTTAATCCGTGGAAAATGTAATAAAATTCAGGCTTTACATACAGAAATGGTCATGATTACCAATAATTTACCAACCGGTTATCACAGAGATTTTCAATTATTAAAAGAAAATATTATTGCAGCTTTTGAAGATGTAAAAGATATTTTAGACATTTTTAATTATTCAATTCAGCAAGTAATTGTAAAAGATATTGACTTAAATGATGAAAAATATCAATACTTATTTACGGTTGATAGCATTAATAATTTAGTAGTTGAAGGAATGAGTTTTAGAGAAGCTTATCAAAAAATTGGTGGTCAAGTTCAAGCAGGTACTTACAAACCAGATTTAGGAAAACAACATTCTCACGTAGGAAGTATCCATAATTTATCACTAGAAAAAATTAAGGAAAAGTTTCCAAAATAAGCCTAATTTCACTCAAAAATGCGCATTAAAAATAAAATTTTATCTTTGCGCATTAATTTTTTTAAAATAAAATAATACATGTTTTGGTATCTTGACGATATAGTGCGCTTAGAAAATGAAATTGAAAAGTTAGATTATAAACCCAAAATGGTTTTTTACGGGAGTTCTACATTTACTTTATGGAATGAATTAACAACCGTTTTTAAAGATTACAATCCTATAAACTTAGGTTTTGGTGGCTCTACTTTAGCTGCTTGTACTTGGTATTTTGATCGTGTTTTTAAAAACTTAGATAATATAGAATCTATTGTAATTTATGCTGGTGATAATGATTTAGGTGATGGTAGACATCCTGAAGAAGTAATCTTATATTTAGAAAATTTAATTGCAAGAATTAGAGCTAAATATGGTAATATAAAGTGTAGCGTTATTTCGATTAAACCAAGTATTGCTCGTTTGCATTTAATAAATAGCATTCGCTATACAAATACCAAAATAGAAGAATTAGCTGCCAAAGATGATCATCTTTATTTTATAAATATTTATGATAAATTTTTGGATGAAAACGGAAATCCTGATGCTATTTATTTTGAAGAAGACAGATTACACTTTAATCAATTGGGTTACGAGTTGATAATAAATACCTTAAAATCAAATTCTGTAATATTTCCTAAGAAAACACTCGTTAAAATATAGAGAAAGGGATTATATTTACAACAAAAACCCCAATGAAAAGAGAATATCATAAATGGTATAGTCCTAATCTTGAAAAAGACATGGAATTACTCATTTTTGGTGATTCTGGTGCAAAAGTTTTATTTTTTCCTCCAAGAATGGGGCGTTTTTATGATTATGAAAACTGGAGAATCATTCAATCTTTAGAAGAAAAAATCACCAATGGAGACTTACAAATTTTTTGTGTAGATAGTGTAGATTTAGAATCTTTTTACAATAGTTTTGTACATCCAGATTATCGAATTCATCGACATATACAATATGAGAAGTATGTTTTAGAAGAAGTTTTACCGCTTGCCAATTCAATTAATACAAACAAAAATGTAATTTCTGCAGGTTGTAGTTTAGGCGCTTATCATGCAGTAAATGTAGCTATGCGTCATCCGCATTTATTTTGTAAAGTTGTAGGAATGAGTGGTCGCTACGATTTAACCAAATCTAAAGGATATTTTAAAGACTTACTAAGTGGTTTCCACAATGATTTTGTCTATTTTAATATGCCTAATCAATTTTTAAAAAATATTGAGGATTCTCATTTAATTCAGCAAATTGAAAAAATGGATATTATTTTAACGATTGGTAAAACGGATCCTTTTTTAGAAAGCAACTACAAACTTTGTACTATTTTAAACGAAAAAGGAATTTCTCATCAATTATTTGAATGGGAAGGAGAAGCACACAAAGCAAGATATTGGAGAGAGATGGTTAAAATTTATTTATAAAATTAAAAGATTCTTTTAAAAAGAGCAATAATAAAATTTTTTGGAGGCATTTTTAAAATTACCTGTAAGTCTTCAAAAATAGAAGTTTCTTCATCTAAAAATTTCAATATTTTTTTTGTTGAAGAACGTTTAAACATATTAGAGAAAAGAAAAGATCCTAAATGATTTTTTTCGTTTAAAATATCTAATAATAACAAATCATAAAACCAAAACTTATCTCTTTTCTGAAATTTTGGTAAAGGTTTATGCTGTTTTAAATGATCGATTAATTTTATAGTTTTCTTAGTCGTATTTTTAAAAGTATAACCAGTGCTTGCCTTCGTCCAACCTCCTGCTGTACCGATATGAATAATATTTTTTGAATTCTTTTTCCAAAATGGATAAGACGTCATCGGAATGGAACCTTGTTCTTTTTCTACAATTTTATAGTTGATAATATTATTATCTCTTAAATATTTTTCTATTTCTGATGTATACTCATTGTAAGTCAATAAGTTTTTTGAAAACAATGTATATTCAAACAAAGCTTCGTTTTTACTGACTGGCAAAACATACATAAAACGTGTATTTCCTTTTTGAGCAACCGTAAAATCCATAAAAGTAGCAACTGAATCATCAAAATAATCCTTCTCTGTTTTTATAAAAAAGCCTACAAAATGTTGTTGTAAAACAGGATATTTAAGATTTTTCTTATAATCAGCATCTAAAAGAACACTATTGATGACAGTTTTTGCTTTGAATACTTTTTCACTAGTAACAACTTCTGCACAATCAATTCGTTGTTGAATATTGAGCACATTTCCTTTTTGAAAACTAATGTTTGCTTTTTGTCTTATTTGATTCCAGATTTTTAGATAAAAATCTTTAGAGCGAATCATTTTATACTCATAAGGTTTTATGTTTTCTTCACCTTTATAAATATCACTATTAAATAATACTTTATTCCAAGAAGTTGTTAAAACATCTTGCCATTCATCAGTTTTAAAATCCCAATAGCACCAAGTTTTATCATTTGTGCAGTTCTTTTCTTTATCTAAAATTAAGATTTTTTTGTCATCAAAAAAAGTATCTTTTGACATTCTGTAAGCCATCATTAAACCAGAAGCGCCTCCTCCAACAATTATATAATCGTAATAATCCATAATAATTGTATTCAGTTCAGCTACTTTAATGATGTTAATTTATAAGTCTTAAGAAAAGCTAAATTTTTGGTTTTTTAAAGTATTTTAAAGGCACAAATAACATACCAAAACATTCTCCTTCTTCTTTACCTAAATGTTTGTGATGCATTTTATGACCTTTTCTTAATCCTTTTAAATAACGATTATTAGTATGTTTAAACCATTTAAAACGTTGATGAATTAACACATCATGAATCATAAAATAGGCAATTCCATAAAACAAAATACCTAAACCTATAAAAAATAAAAAAGTGTATTCTGTGTAAGTACCAAAATAAAAAAGTAAAATACTTGGCACTGCAAAAACTATAAAATAAGCATCATTTTTTTCGAAAATTCCTTGATATTTTGGTTGGTGATGATCTGCATGCAAATACCATCCAAAACCGTGCATCACAAATTTGTGTGTTAACCAAGTTACACATTCCATTAAAAGAAAAACACCCAAAGTAATTAACGCGTAAATCATTAAATAATGTTTAATTTATATTTTACGTAACTTCTTGCTAACAAATTAATTTTCATAGGATCAGAAATACGGATTCTTGTATCCATAATTTTTTCTGAGGGAACATTTTTTAATTTTTTAAGCAATCTTCTGTAATATCTATAAGCCATATAAACGCCAAACTTAGCTTCTACTGGCAATTTAAGAATTCCGTTTGTATAAGCATAATTAAAATCTTCTTCAATTTCATCAATAATTAATTGCTTAGAAGCAGCATTTAATTCTCCTAAATTAATATTCGGAAAATAAGAACGATTTAAGACTTCAAAATCATCTTTTAAATCTCTTAAAAAATTTACTTTCTGAAAAGCAGAACCTAAACGCATGGCAGCATCTTTTAGTTCGTTATACATTTTTTCATCACCATCAACAAAAACCTTTAAGCACATTAAACCAACAACATCTGCAGAACCATAAATATATGCGTCGTATTCTTCTTTAGTTTGATATTCTGCTTTGTACAAATCTGCTTTCATACTTTTTAAGAAAGCTTGTATCATTTCATCAGGAATTTGATACTTATTTACCGTTTGCTGAAAAGAATTTAAAATAGGATTTAAACTAATCCCTAATTCTTTAGAAAGATAATAATCACTTTCAAAATTAGCCATTAATTTTTCTTTATCAAAATCATGAAAAGTATCTACAATTTCATCAGCAAAACGAACAAAACCATAAATATTGTAAATATCTTTTCTAATTTTTGGTGATAACATATTTACCGCCAAAGAAAAAGAGGTACTGTATTTTTTTGTAACTAATTTGCTACAATCATTAGAAACGCTGTCAAATAATTCTTTCATACTATTATTGATTTTTAATGATTAACTCAGAAGCTAACTTTCCAGAGATTAAGGCTGGGGGAACACCTGGCCCTGGAACTGTTAACTGTCCTGTAAAATACAAATTTTTTACTTTACTACTTTTTATCTTTGGTCTTAAAAATGCGGTTTGTAAAAGCGTATTTGCCATTCCGTATGCATTTCCTTTATAAGAGTTGTATTCACTCTTAAAATCGTTTACACAAAACGACTTACTAAATAATACGTATTTTTTTACTTCTTGGTTTGTTAATTCCTCAAATCTATCTAAAATTTTATGAAAATAAGCCTCTCTTAATGCTTGTGTATCTTCAATTCCTGGTGCTAAAGGAATCAAGAAAAAACCAGCTTCTTTACCTTCTGGCGCAGAGGTTTTATCTGTAATTGATGTAAAATTGGCATAGAATAAAGGATCTGTTGGCCATTTTGGATTATCGTAAATTTCTTTTGCATGTAAATCAAAATCTGAATCAAAAAATAAAGTATGATGACTTACATTCTCTATTTTCTTATCAAAACCAACATAAAATAATAATGAAGATGGAGCAAATGTTTTCTTGTCCCAATATTTTTCTGAATATTGTTTTACCTCATCATTTAATAAAGTTTCTGTATGATGATAATCTGCACCACTTAAAACTAAATTCGATTTAATTTCTTTTCCGTTTACTTTTAATGCTATTACGTTTTTAGTATCATCAGTTATAATTTTTTCTACATTGGCATTGGTTTCAAATTTTACACCTAAACTTTCTGCCAAAGAAATCATTCCTTCAATAACTGAGTACATTCCACCTCTTGGGTGCCAAGTGCCCAAACCAAAATCTGCATAATTCATAAAATTATAAAAAGCTGGTGTGTTACTTGGTTTTGCACCTAGAAACAAAACTGGAAACTCTAAAATCTTAATTAATTTTGTATTCTTTATTTTTTTACGAACCTGACTTTTAATTGTAGAAAAAAACTGAGAAACTCTTGCAATAGTTGTTGTGTTTACCAATTCTAAAGGAGAAACCCCTGGTTGATATACCAAATCTTTAATTGCAGTATCGTAATTGGCTTTTGCAGAATCTAAAAATGCTTTTAAGTGTTTTGCACTTCCTTTTTCTGTTTTTTCAAAAAGTTGATAAATTTCTTCTAATTGGCTCGAAATTTTTAACGAATCTTTTTTACCAAAATAAACTTCGTAACCCGGATTTAATTTATCTAAAATATAATAATCAGATGGTTTCTTATCAAAATCTGCAAAAAAACGTTCAAAAACATCTGGCATCCAATACCAAGAAGGTCCGATATCAAATGTAAATCCGTCTTTTTTAAATTGTCTTGCTCTCCCTCCTAAAGTATCATTCTTTTCTAAAACAGTAACGTTATAACCTGATTTTGCTAAATAACAAGATGCTGACAAAGCAGAAAAACCAGAACCAATTATGTGTATATTTTTACTCATTTTTAATTTTGTTTAACAAATATATAAAAAAAATAAACAAAACATTAAAATAAAAAATATTATAGATCTTTTAACAAGTCTGAAACTGAGTTATAAAGTGATATTTTTGATTTAAAACTATCTTTATTTACTATTTTTGTTTTGCGTCCTAATGCAATTAATTGATGATTTGTACTTTCTAAAATAACATCTATTTCTTTAAAATATTCTTCAACTTTATCATCATAAGGCATTACCGTCATAGAAGTTATAAAACAAATATCTCTTTTGTTTTTAAAGAAATAATCTAAATTATTCAATGGTAAACTTTGTCCCAAATAAATAGTGTGATGCCCTCTTAAAACTAATTCGTAATTTAAATATAATAAACCTAACTCGTGTATTTCATTTTCTGGTAAAAATAAAACATAACTTTTATTGGAAGTAACAATATTATATTCTAATTTTTCTGTATTTGTCTGTATTTTTTGAGCAATCAAATTAGAAATAAAATGCTCATGAGCTGGTAATAGTGTGTCTGTTTGCCACAATAAACCAATATGATTTAAAAATGGAATAAAAACGTCTTTAAAAATTTCTCTAAATGTTTTTTTGTGTAAAAGCTTGTTGTAAGTATTATTAAATAAAATCTTATCAAACTGAAACATAGATAGTTTAAAAGAATTTATTGCCTCGTCATTTGTTGCTGTCTCAAAAGCCATTTCTCTAGATTGTAAAAGCAACTCCTCATCAGTCATTTTAGCAATCTTAGAAATTTTAAAATTATTATTATTCAATAAAACAATATTTAATAATTTCTGCAAATTATCATTAGAATACAAACGGATATTTGTTTCTGTTCTTTTTGGTGCTAATAAATTATACCTCTTCTCCCAAATACGAATGGTATGTGCTTTTATACCAGAAATATTCTCTAAGTCTTTGATGGTAAAATTTTGCTTAATATTGTTCAATTTATTCTAAATTTTATTCAACAAAGTTATAAAAAAAATAGATAATTAAATATTTTTCATAAAAAATGTAACAATTCATACTTTTATCCTACTAATAAGTAACCAACCAAACTAACAAGTGCAAAGAGATTTAGAGACTAAATTTTTATCAGACTTTGAAACAAACCAGAATATAGCACATAAAATTTGTAGAGTTTATACTACAAACCAAAGTGATCATAATGATTTGTTTCAAGAAATTACCATTCAACTTTGGAAAAATTACCCAAAGTTTAGAGGTGATGCTAAATTTAGTACTTGGATGTATAGAGTAGCTTTAAATACAGCAATATCGTTGTATAGAAAATCTACAAGAACGGTTAAAACACAAGATATTAGTGATTTTGCTTATAAAATTAAAGCGACGGATTATGACGACACAGAAGAAATTCAATTAAAGGCTTTGTATAAGGCAATACATAAATTGAATGATATTGACAAAGCGCTTATTTTCTTGTATTTAGAAGATAAACCTTATAAAGAAATTTCTGAAACTTTAGGAATATCTTCTGTTAATGCAAGGGTAAAAATGAATAGAGCAAAAGAAAAATTAAAAAATATTTTAAACCCATAACTTATGGATTTATTAGATAATTATAAAAAAGCCTGGGACAATCAACCAGAAGAGACTAGTAAATTTTCTGCTGTAGAAATTTACAAAATGGCAAAATCTAGATCATCATCAATAGTAAAATGGATTTTTATTATTGGTATTATAGAATTTGTGGTCTTAAATTCTATGTACTTTTTTGTAGATATGGAAACAGCTTACGCAGAATATGATAAACTTGGATTAATGAGTTTTGTTACCTATTCTCAGATTTTAGCATACATTATTTTGTTTTATTTTTTAGCGATGTTTTACATCAACTATAAAAATATTTCTACTGTTGATTCAACTAAGAAGTTGATGAAAAAGATTTTGAGAACTAGAAAAACAGTTCGTAACTATGTATTGTTTAATTTAGGCTATATGGCTTTAATGATGTTTATTGTTATGGTTGCAGAAATAAACCTAAATTTCGAGGATTTAAATACCAAACAAATACTCTTAATTATTCTACTAACTGTAGTTGTTACCTTAGTATTTTTAGGTATTTTATTCTTATTTTACCAATTACTTTATGGTATTTTATTAAGAAAATTAAATAAAAATCATAAAGAATTAGCTAAATTAGAGGATCTAAATTCTTAATATCATGAAAAAGTTTAGTTTTCTTTTATTTACATTTTTAACCTTAACTATGTTTTCTCAACAAAAAAATGAGTTTTGGGATAATGTAAGATTTGGAGGTAGTTTTTCTATGAATTTTGGTTCTCAAACTAATATTGGTATTTCTCCTAGTGCTATTTATGACTTTGATAATGGCTTTTCTTTGGGAACTGGCTTAAACTATGTTTATAGTAAAATTGATAATTTCAAAACCAATGTTTACGGTGTTAGTCTTATTTCTTTATATCAAATACCTAAAGTAGACATTCAGCTTTCTGGGGAGTTTGAACAATCTTTTGCCAAACAAACCGATAGTTTTGGTAGTTTAAATACTAGTTTTCCTGCACTATATTTAGGTGCTGCATATAATACAGGAAATTTTGCTGTAGGTTTTAGATATGATATTTTGTATGATAATAGCAACATTTATGCATCAGCATTTTCTCCAATAGTTAGGTTCTACTTCTAAAACTCTTTCAATTCTTTTAATAAAAATTGATGCATTTCATCTGTATAATCCAAATGCGTAACAATCCTTATTTTACCTTCACCCATAGGTGTTAAAAGAATATTTTTTGCTGCCATTTTATCAATAAAATTATCTGCGCCAATTTTATCATCTACATAAAAAATAAGGATATTAGTTTCTACAGGTTCAATTTTAGTAATATAACTACAAGTTTCTAAAACAGCCGCAATTTCTTTTGCTCTTTTATGATCTTCTGCCAACCTTTCTACATGGTTATCTAAAGCATAAATACCTGCTGCAGCTAAAAAACCAACTTGCCTCATACCACCACCTAGTAATTTTCTAAGCCTTAATGCGTAAGCTATATCTTTTTTAGAACCTAATAAAAGAGAACCAATAGGAGCTCCTAAACCTTTAGACAAACAAATAGAAATAGTATCAAAAAGCTCTCCATATTGTTTTGGTGTTTCATTTTTTGCAACCATTGCATTAAACAATCTTGCACCATCTAAATGATAAGCTAAATTGTTTTTTTGCGCAACTTGTTTAATTTCTTCTAATTCAGAAAAATCCCAACAAGCTCCACCTCCTTTATTTGTTGTGTTTTCTACACAAATCATTTTGGTAAGAGGTAAATAGATTTGTGGTTTTACAGCAGCAAATTCTTCTATTTGTTTTGCAGTAAACATCCCTCTATTTCCATCTATTAACTTACAAGTAACTCCAGAATTAAACGCAACTCCACCACTCTCATAATTATATATATGTGCATATTTATCTGCAATAATTAAATCTCCTGGTTGTGTATGCAATTTTATGGCAGTTTGGTTTGCCATTGTTCCGGATGGAAAAAAAAGAGCATCTTCCATACCAAACATTTTTGCCGCTTTTTCTTCTAACGCATTTACAGTAGGATCCATTTTAAAAACATCATCACCAACTTTTGCTTGCATCATTGCTTCTAACATATTGGGTGTTGGTTTTGTTCCTGTATCTGATATTAAATCTATAATCATTTATTTTTTTTATGTTTAACTATAAAAACTCGTTTATTAATTTTAGTAATTCCGAGAAATTTTACTCTAAGTACAATAAACTTTTTAATGTTTTTTCACCTCTTGGATTATTTAAAACAATCCATTTTTTATGAGGAAATAAGTTTTCTTTCCAGTGATGCATTCTTTTTTTTCTTTTCCAATAAGTTTTAAAAATCCATAGAAATAAACTTTCTTTTGAAAAAGTTTTACTTAATGTCTCATAATTTTCTCCGCAACATTTTTGTTTTAAAAAAATTCTTTTGTAAGTCCTTATAAAATATCTTCTAAGAATTAAGTTTAAAGGATAATCTAACCAAATAATTACATTAGCTTCTTGCCAAAGCGTGTCTTTTAATAGTGATTGATAACTCCCAGATACAATCCATTCTTGATACTTATTCAACTCTTCATTTACTTCTTTTACAAAAAGAGTTTTCTCTTTTTCTACCCAATTAGGCAAAAAGTGAATATCATCTAAATCGATTTGTTTTAAGGAAAATTCTTTAGATAATTTCTTACCTAAAGTTGTTTTTCCTGTGCAAGTTGTACCTGTTATAATTATTTTTTTAATCATTAATATTGATAATCGCTTCCTATTGGAGACCCATCTGGAATTGTTGGTGCCGCTGATTTTTTAAATTTCGTTGGATTTTTAACAAAGCCATCAATCATTTTGATTAGAGAAGCCTCATAAATTTTCTGAACTCCAGAAGATTTTTTACTTTCCATAATCGATTTGATTTCATCTAATTTAAACAAAACAATAGCATTTACTTGTTTGTATTGATTTTCATAAGAGGCTAAATAAAATAATCCTTCTAAAACCTTTGTATTAATTACATTTTGCAATTCTTGATAATAGGTATCTTTATGTGATTTCTTGATTGTTTTTGCTACCAACTCATCAATCAATTCGTCTAAACCAAGTTGATTTTTCTGTAAACTTTTGTGCGCCACTAATCTTGATGCTCGCTGCGGATGTAATAAAAGATTCAATGTCATTTCACTTGCTGTTTCTACGGCTCCAAAAGCATCAAATTCTACACCTAAATCACTTTTAAAAGATTCTCTAGTTCTGTTATACCCCATTGCTCTTGGCGGAAACAACGATAACTTTTCTTTTGGTATAGCAATTTCATCTACTGCAATTGTTTTTAAAATAGCTTGTAATGCTTTCTTTTCGGTAACACCAGAAACTTGTTTTACCACTGTTTCTTTACCACCTTTTACAGCGTAACTATACTCTAAACCACCAATTAATTTAACAGTTGCTTCGGTTTGAAATCTGTGGAAAAAGTATAACGGCACAAACACATCTTCTAAAACAGAATACGGTTGATTTGTTTTTATATTGTCTGTAGAAAAGTTAGCAATTGCCATTTTTCTTATCTTAAGTAAGTTGTATAATTCATCGTAAATATTACCTCCATTATCCCACAAGTGTGCAGAAGCACTTGCGCTACCTTGAGACCTTGCATCAGAATCTGATAAATATTTGAATCCTTTTGCAGTAGCATCCTCAATAATTTTATTTAGTTGATTTTCTTCATCAGATTTAAAATCTTGATAAAAATAAGACACAATTACTTTATCCCAATCCCCTATTTTATTGTCGTAAGCATTCGAAAAATCTATTTTACCATTCTTTAATGTAAATTTTGGATGTGGATAATCCATTACAGAAGCTCTGCCATTTGTACTTGCTGCAAAATTGTGAGCAAATCCTAAGGTATGCCCAATTTCATGCGCAGATAATTGTCTGATTCTTGCAACTGCCATTTGTAATGCAAAATCATCTTCTGTATTATTGTTTGTATAAGGCGCTTGTAATGCTTGGGCAATTAAGAAATCTTGACGAATTCTTAAACTACCTAGACTTACGTGTCCTTTAATAATTTCGCCAGTTCTTGGATCAGAAATGCTAGAACCATAACTCCAACCTCTTGTAGAACGATGCACCCATTGCACCATATTATAACGAACATCTAATGGATCTGCGCCCTCTGGCAACATTTTCATTTGAAAAGCATCTTTGTATCCGATCGCTTCAAAAGCTTGGTTCCACCAACTTCCACCTTCTAATAAAGCAGAACGTACAGGCTCTGGAGTACCTCTATCTAAATAATAAATAATTGGTTCTTTAGCTTCTGATATTGCCGCATCAGGATTTTTCTTTTCTAATCGATGACGACGAATAAATTGTTTTTTTATCGATTGATTTACCGGTGTTGCATAATCTAAATAAGACATTGGATATCCACCAGAACGAGGATCGAACTTTCTTGGTTTGTAATTATTATCTGGCAATTCTACAAAAGAATGATGTTGATGAACCGTTATCAAACCAGAATTTGGCGTTACACTTCTTATATAAGAACCTTTTGCTGTTCCTTTAAAAGTTAACAAAACATCGAACTCAACATTTTTAGGAAATGCTTTTGTTCTGTCTAAATTAAAAGCCGATTTACTTTTATCTAAAGAGAAACTACCTTGTTTACTTCTTGCCAATTTTGCTGCCACTCCGTGTGCATCTCTCATAAAGAAATCTGTGGCATCTACTAAATAGATTCCGTTTTTAGTTTCTTTAATTTTAAATCCGTGTAAAACCGATTTAGCAAAAGCTTCTTTTACAGATTGTTTTTCTTCTTTATTATCGGTAATTGCTCTGTAATCTAAATTTGGCTGAACCAATAACAGTTTATTACCCGCTTTTTTTAAATGAACTACAACTCCTCCACCTAATTGACCTCTATCTAAACCAATATCGTTAGAACCAATACCTTCTGAAAGTGAACGCACATAAAGAAACTCTGAATCTAAATTATCAATCTGAAGAAATAATTTATCAGAATTATCATCATAATAAAAAGTAAAATACCCCTCGTATTTGGTAATTCCTTTTTGTAATTTGTTACTAGTTTTTTCTGTAAAAAACTGTGAAAAACCATTAATAGAAATGGTTAAAAAAAGTAAGACAAGTAGTATTTTTTTCATGAATTAAATATATTTTGCATAAATCTATAAAATAACTATTAGGTTTTAAAACTAGAAATCTTAAAATTTCATTTATTTTTGCAAGTCTATGATTACACAAGACCAACTTAAAGATATTTCTACAAGAATTGAAAAACTAAAATCTTACTTAGAGATTGATAAAAAACTGATTGAAATTGCCAATGAAGAAGAAAAAACGGCAAATCCAGATTTTTGGAATGATCCAAAAGCTGCAGAAGTTATCATGAAGGAATTACGTTTTAAGAAAAAGTGGGTTGAAGATTACAATAAAGCAATTTCTTTAAATGAGGATATTAATGTTTTATATGAGTTTTATAAAGAAGGTGAAGTTGAAGAAAATGAAATTGGAGAGCAGTTTGAAAAAGTAAGTACTTTTTTAGAAGATATTGAGTTTAAAAACATGCTTTCGGAAGAAGGTGACTCTCTTTCTGCAGTAATACAAATTACCGCTGGTGCTGGAGGGACAGAAAGTTGCGATTGGGCAGAAATGTTGTTTAGAATGTATACAATGTGGGCAGAGAAACAAGGTTTTAAACTAAAAACATTAAACTACCAAGCTGGAGATGCTGCTGGAATAAAAACGGTTACCGTAGAAGTTGATGGAGATTATGCTTTTGGTTGGTTAAAAGGTGAAAATGGTGTACATAGATTGGTAAGAATTTCTCCATTTGATTCTAATGCAAAACGTCATACAAGTTTTGCTTCTGTTTACGTTTATCCTGTTGCAGATGATTCTATTGAAATTGAAATAAATCCGGCAGATATAGAAATTACAACAGCACGTTCTAGTGGTGCTGGTGGACAAAATGTAAATAAAGTAGAAACAAAAGTTCAATTACACCACAAACCATCGGGAATTCAAATTCAATGTTCTAATTCTCGTTCACAACATGATAATAGAGCAACTGCTTTACAAATGCTTAAATCTCAATTATATGAAATTGAGTTGCAAAAACAACAAGCTGCAAGAAATGATATTGAGGCTAATAAAATGAAAAACGAATGGGGAAGTCAAATAAGAAATTATGTAATGCATCCTTATAAGTTAGTAAAAGACGTAAGAACTGCTCACGAAACCGGAAATGTAGATGCAGTTATGGACGGAAATATAAATCCATTTCTAAAAGCTTATTTAATGTTAAATGGGCAAAAATCTAGTAATCAATAATCAAAACTTTACAATAATGATAAAGATATACCATAATCCACGCTGTTCTAAATCTAGACAAGGTGTAGCATTTTTAGAAAATACAGGAAAAGAATTTGAAATTGTAAAATATTTAGATGTAATTCCGACTGAAAAAGATTTATCAGAAATCATAAAAAAATTGGGTTCTACACCTATTCAGTTGGTTAGAAAAAATGAAAAAATATGGAAAGAAAATTATAAAGGCAAAGAGCTTTCTGATTCTGAAATTGTTACTGCTATGATAGAAAATCCTAAACTAATCGAACGTCCAATTATTATCAATAATAACAAAGCAGTAATTGGCAGACCTACCGAAAATATTGATTCTATAATTTAGTTTTAACTTTTTTAAATTTTCTTTAACTTTTATTTAACTAATAAAGATTAAACTTAATATGAACTTTGCTGTCTTAATATGAGATAATCAGCCAAAAGACACAAATGAAAAAAATTACACTACTATTATTTTTCTTATTAACATCAACCTATTTATTAGCTCAAACAGGAGATCAAATTTCCATTACAGGTAAAGTAATTGATGCTAATACAAATCAACCTTTAGAATACGCAACTGTAGTTGTTAAAAACACCAAAACACAAGCTGTATCTGGTGGCATTACAGATATGGACGGATCTTTTAAAGTAAATACTGCCAAAGGGAATTATGAAATAAGTTTTGAGTTTATCTCTTTTAAAACTCAAAAATTTCCTGTACAATCAATTACAACTAACAAAGATTTAGGTATTATAAAACTAGCAGAAGATGCGAGTAGCTTAGATGAAGTTGTATTGATTGCAGAAAAATCTACTGTAGATATTCGTTTAGATAAAAAAATCTACAATGTTGGTAAAGACATGACTGTAAAAGGTGGTTCTGCTTCTGATGTTTTGGATAATGTACCTTCTGTGGATGTAGATGCAGAAGGAGCTGTAAGTTTAAGAGGTAGCGAAAATGTTAGAATTTTAATTGATGGAAAACCTTCTGCCTTAGTTGGTTTAAGTGGTGCAGATGCATTAAGACAATTACCTTCTGATGCTATTGAAAGAGTTGAAGTTATTACTTCTCCTTCTGCAAGATATGATTCTGAAGGAACTGCCGGAATTTTAAATATTATTTTAAGAAAAGGTAAAGCTAACGGTTTTAATGGTTCTGTTAACGCAACTGTTGGAGACCCAAGAAATTATCAAGCAGGTGTTAATTTAAATCTTCGTACAAATAAAATAAATCTTTTTTCTAACCTAGGTTACAGAGATACAGGTAGCCCTGGTGTATACGATTCTGATATTACTTATTTAACAGACGGAAGCATAGATAGTGTTAGAATTGAAAATAGAGATAACAATAGATATCAAAAAGGTCTTAATGGTAGTCTTGGTTTAGAATATTTTATTAATGATAATAGTTCTATTACTGGAACCATTTTTGCTAGAGATTCTGACGGAGACAACGTTTCTATTAATAATATAAGTTCTTTTGATCCTAATGGAATTAATTTATACAATTCTACTCGTATACAGGATGAAGACGAAGAAGACCAAACTCTACAATTCTCTTTAAATTACGTAAATAACTTTAATGATAAAGGACATAAATTATCTGTAGATCTACAACACAGTAAAAGTGAAGAATTTGAATCTGCAATTATTACAGATACAAATCCAGAGACAAATACAACTGATGAAATTTCTTATGATGATCTTGTTCAGGCAGATTATGTTTTACCTCTTGGAGAAAACTCTCAATTTGAAGCTGGTTATCGCGGTAGTTTTCAAGAATTAACATCAGATTATATTGTAATAGCACCTAACTTAGATCCTGAATATAATCCTTCTAATAACTTAGAGTTCAATCAAAATGTAAATGCATTTTATACACAATTTGGGAGTAAAATTAATAAGTTTTCTTATTTATTAGGTTTGCGTGCAGAAATTACAAATATTGACATTAAATTACTTAACACAAACGAAAACTACGATAAGAAATATACAGATCTATTTCCTACTTTAAATTTCGGATACGAATTAAACGAAGATCAAAGTTTTACTTTAGGATACAGTAGAAGATTAAGAAGACCTAGATCTAGATATTTAAACCCTTTTGAAAGTAGAGAAAGTGAAGTTATTTTTTCTAAAGGTAATGTAGACTTGGATCCAACTTATACAAATTCTTTCGATTTAGGATATTTAAACAAATGGGGGAAATTCACTTTAAATTCATCTATTTATTATCAACACTCTATTAACAATATAGAAAGAGTTAATAGACAAGAAACAAGAATTATTAATGATGAAATTACCAATGTTTTAGTAAGACAACCTATTAATTTAGCATCAGAAGATAGAGCCGGATTTGAATTTACAGCAAACTATAATGCTACACAAAAAATAAAATTATCTGGTAGTTTTAACTTCTTTCAATTTGAAACAGAAGGGGACTACTCTTACAATTTAACAGATCTTACAACAGGAGAAATAACAACTGTTACACAAGACTTTGATACAAAAAGTGATTCTTGGTTTACACGTTTCGATGCAAAAATCACATTACCTTGGGATATTCAATCTCAAACAAGAATATTTTATAGAGGTCCTAAAAATGACGCTCAAAATGATACAGAAGGAATTTTATCTGCAAACCTTGCTTTTAGTAAAGACATCTTAAAAGACAAAGGAACACTTGTACTTAATGTAAGTGACCTTTTTAACTCTAGAAAATACCAAGTTTCTGCTTACTCACCAAGTAGAGAAGATCCTACAAATATTTCAAATCAAACGTTTCAAAGAAGAATGCGTCAAATTTCTTTAACTTTTACTTACAGATTCAATCAACAAAAGAAAATGGAGAAAAAAGGAGATCCAGAAGAGAGAGAAGAAAATGAAGGAGATGGAGATTTCTAAACCTGAGAAATAAATTTTTCTGATGATTACTTAAAAAGTATTCATCAAAAAAAAAAGGCTTATCAACTAATTAGTTGATAAGCCTTTTTTTTTAATTAACAAGTCCTTTATCAAAAGAAATAATAGTAGTTTCTTATAAAAATAAAAAACTCGCTCAATTTAATTGAGCGAGTTTTTTTATAAAATATGTTTCAAAAAAAACTACTTACCCTCTGCAGCTTTTTTAGCTTCTTTTTTTAACTTCATATTTTCCCAAATAGTTCCACCTATCCAGTAAGGAACTACAAATGTTAATAAGAATATTAACAACCAAAAACCAGCTGTAAAAATAAACATGAATAAAACTAATCCTGAAAATTCTGAAAAATCTAACATTTGTATATTTTGAAAAATTATAATAGCAAAAATAATATTTATTTTTAATAATTAAGCATCAAAATAATATTTTTTTATAAACTAAAAATGACAATTATCAACCAAGAGTAATAATTGTTTTTTGTAAATTTGTTTATCTAAAATTTACACACTAATTATGAAATATCGAATAGAAAAAGATACTATGGGTAACGTAGAAGTTCCTGCAGATAAATATTGGGGAGCACAAACAGAACGTTCTAGAAACAACTTTAAAATTGGTGCTTCTGCGTCTATGCCATTAGAAATTGTTTACGGTTTTGCTTATCTCAAAAAAGCCGCTGCATATACAAATACAGAATTAGGTGTTTTAGCTTCAGGAAAAAGAGATTTAATTGCACAAGTTTGTGATGAAATTTTAGAAGGAAAATTAGACGATCAATTTCCTTTAGTAATCTGGCAAACAGGTTCTGGTACTCAATCTAACATGAATGTTAATGAAGTAATTGCAAACAGGGCGCACGAAATTGCTGGTAAAGTAATCGGAGAAGGTGAAAAAACGATTCAGCCAAATGATGATGTAAATAAATCGCAATCATCAAACGATACTTTTCCTACTGGAATGCATATTGCTGCTTATAAAAAAATTGTAGAAACTACAATTCCAGGTATCACACAATTAAGAGATACTTTAAAAGCAAAATCAGAATTATTTAAAGATGTTGTTAAAATTGGACGTACACATTTAATGGATGCTACTCCACTTACTTTAGGTCAAGAATTCTCTGGTTATGTAGCTCAGCTAAACTTCGGTTTAAAAGCTTTAAATAATACTTTAGAACATTTATCTCAATTAGCTTTGGGAGGGACTGCTGTTGGTACAGGTTTAAACACACCTTCTGGTTACGATGTTTTAGTTGCTAAATATATTGCAGAATTTACAAAATTACCATTTGTAACAGCTGAAAATAAATTTGAAGCTTTAGCTGCACATGATGCTTTAGTAGAAACTCATGGCGCTTTAAAACAAATTGCAGTGTCTTTAAATAAAATTGCAAATGATATTCGTTTAATGGCTTCTGGACCAAGATCTGGTATTGGAGAAATTATTATTCCTGCAAACGAACCTGGTTCTTCTATTATGCCTGGTAAAGTTAATCCAACTCAATGTGAAGCCATGACAATGGTTTGTGCACAAGTTATGGGTAACGATGTTGCTGTAACTGTTGGTGGCGCTCAAGGTCATTATGAGTTGAATGTTTTTAAACCAGTTATGGCTGCAAACGTTTTACAATCTGCTCAACTAATAGGTGATGTTTGTAAATCTTTTGATGAGCATTGTGCTGCTGGTATTGAGCCAAATCACTCAAGAATTACAGAATTAGTTAATAATTCTTTAATGTTAGTTACAGCTTTAAATACTAAAATAGGTTATTACAAAGCTGCGGAAATTGCAAACACTGCACATCAAAACGGAACTACTCTAAAAGAAGAAGCGGTACGTTTAGGTTATGTTACTCCAGAACAATATGATGAATGGGTAAAACCAGAAGAAATGACTGGTAGTTTAAAATAAAAATATTAATTTTACCATCTCTTAAAAGCTGCATAATATATGCAGCTTTTTTTTGGCTAAAATAAATAATCATAAAATTAGAAAATGATGATGAATACACACGAAGAGTTTATGAATGAAGCTGTAAAAGCAGCTTTAAAAGGAATGAATAATAACGAGGGGGGACCTTTTGGATGTATCGTTGTAAAAGATGGAAAAATAATTGGTAGAGGAAACAATAAAGTAACTTCTACAAATGATCCAACGGCACATGCAGAAGTAACTGCTATTAGAGATGCTTGTAAAAATATTCGTTCTTTTCAACTAGATGGCTGTATTATTTATACATCTTGCGAGCCTTGCCCTATGTGTTTAGGCGCCATTTATTGGGCAAGGCCAGATAAAGTCTTTTATGGAAGTAATCAGCATGACGCTGCTAATATTGGTTTTGATGATGAGTTTATCTACAAAGAAATTCCATTGCCATATGAAAAAAGAAGTATTTCTTTTGAACAAATAGGTAGAGAAATTGCCTTAGAACCATTTAATAAATGGTCAGAAAAGCAAGATAAAACAGAATATTAAATATATATATAAGATACCAAATAAGAGTAGTAAAGGTGTCAATATTAAATTGACACCTTTATTTAACGTTTAAATATGGATGTAATTTTAGAAAAGACATTTTTCTTTTTCTCATTTTCATGATAACCATTACTGTATTTTCCATAACCGTAGCCGTAGCCATAACCGTAGCCATAACCGTAACCATATTTATTTTTAAGTGAAAAATCATTTAAAACATAACTAATATTAGCAACCTCTCTATTTCTATATTTATTATCAATCATTCTCATCATACCTTTTTCAGAATATCCTTGGCGAATAACATACATAATAGCATCAGCATATTTAAATAATTCTAATGCATCAGAAACTAAACCTACAGGAGGAGTATCAATAACTATATAATCATATTTTTTTTGTAAATCTTTAATCATTTTATCAGCAATATCATTTAATAATAATTCTGATGGATTTGGAGGTATAGGGCCTGATAAGATTAAATCTAAATTTGGTACTTTAGTTGGTAAAATAATTTCATCTAAAGTTTTTTGATTAATTAAATGGTTTACAACTCCTATTTCATTAGTAAAGTCAAAATCATCATAAATCTTTGGTTTTCTTAAATCTAAACCTAAAAGTACTGTCTTTTTACCACTCATAGCAAATACTGTTGCCATATTAATTGAAATCATCGTTTTTCCTTCTCCACTAACAGAAGATGTTAACACTAAAGTCTTCGAGTCGTCTGATTGAGCATTTTTAAATAAAAATTGAATATTGGACCTTAAAGCTCTGAAGGATTCTGCTACAGAAGATTTTGGCCTTTCGAAAACAGCTAAATTATTTTCACCTTCATTTCTGCCAACAACACCTAAAACAGGTATAGCATAATTATTTTGAATATCATCAGTTGTATGAATTTTATTATCTAAAATTTCTCTAATAATTATATAAAATAAAGGAATAATTATACCCATCATTAAAGCTACCAAATAGTTAAACTCAGGTATTGGATAGTTTGGAGATTGTCCTAAATCCTTAGCCTCATCTATTATTTTTACATCTGATACATTTGCTGCTATTGCTGTACCTGCTTCATAACTTTTTTGCTTGAGATAATTATAATTAGCTTCTGAAATTTCATAATTTCTTTGAAATTTTATAAGTCCTTGTTCTTTTTTTGGAAACTTTTTTAACTGATTATTAGATTTAGATAAATTATTATTAATTTTTTTAAGTTTACTGTTATTTATTGTTTTTAAATTTGAAATGTTTTCATATAGATTATTCTCTGCAATAGAAATTTCTGAATTTAATTTAATTAAACCAGGGTAATTTTCAGTAACCGTTCTTTTTAAACTTTCTCTTAATGTAGATTTTTCAATAAGAACTGTAATTTCAGAAGCTATTTTTTGATCTTGAATAGTTATTAATGCAGGAATAGGTATTCCTTCTGAATACTGATTATGTGATAAAATGTATGTTTTTAAATTATCTAAATAATCATTATATTGTATAATTTCTTTTTTCTCTTTTTCTAACTCTAAAGTTTCCTCATAAATTCTTGCTCCTTCTGCAGATAAATCAAAAATATTATTACTCTCTTTATAAACACCTAATTCCTGTTCTATTCTAGCAAGACTATCTTGTTCTTTTATAAACAAGTCATCAATATAGCTTTTAGTCCTTCTTGCATATAAAATTTTCTGCTCTTGCTTATCAATTTCTAAAACTTTTACAGTTGTATTTAAATAAGTTTCAATTCTTTTTTTATTAGAACCTTTTAAAGATAATTTTATAAGAGATGCTCCATCAACTAAATCCTGGACGCTTACATTTCTGTATGAAGCTACAGTTCCGTCAAAACTACCAAAACTTATATAAAAGACTTCTCCTTTAGTAAACTTCTTAATTTTATTTATTGAAAAATTTAAAAAAGGGGTATCAACATCTTCATCAACTATATATTCTTTAGAAAAACTTAATTCATTAGACTTAAATTGACTTTTAATATTACTATCATAAACTATTAAATCATCCATACCAGATTCATTAAAGTTAAATGATAAATTATATTTATTTTGATCAGTAATTTCAATTTTTAAAAGTTTACCATATAACTGTGGTTTATCAGTTTTAAGGTTTACCACAAATGGTGTATATCCATATACATCTTCTTTTCTATACCTTCCTTCCTTTAAATAATTAATGAAAAAATTCAATTTTTTCACCACTTTTTCATTATGAGACCTAGAGCCTAAAATAACTTTTATAGTCTCAACTTCGTTACTAGAACCTCCCCAATTAAAAGCAATGTTTGTACCAGTTGAAAATAATGGATTACTCTCTTTTTTAACAGAAATTACTGTCTCTAAGCTATATCTCTTTTGTTTGTATCCATTCATAAAATTAGCTATGACCAAAGCTATTACTATAGTTACAAAAAAAAGTTTCCAATGAGAAATAACCTTATATATATAACCCTTTATATCAAATGTATTATGACCAATATCAAAGTTATCTTTTATTTCGTTTTCCATATAAGTAATTATAAATTCCTAGCTAAAACAAAAGTAGAAGTTAATAATGTAAAGACTGATATTATTGTTGTTACAGTTTGAAGTCCTGTTGTACCTGTTCCCCATGATTTTTGTTTTAAAGGAACAACATTTATGATATCATTAGGTTTAATATAAAATACTTCTGAATTGAAAGCATTTATATCGGTTAAATCAATATAATACTTTTCTGTTCCGTTAACTGAATTCCTAATAATTTCTACATTTTTTCTATTACCCACTATTGTAATATCTCCTGAATTAGCTATTGCATCAATAATAGAAACCTTATTTTGAGCAATAATTTTTGGCCCTGGATTTGCTATTTCTCCTATGATAGTATACTTAATACCTGATAATTTAACTGAAACAAATATACTTTTATCTGTCTTTATATATTTCTTAATCTCGTTTTCTATTTTTTTTCTTACTTCTAAAACAGTATAACCTAAAACGTTAATTTCACCTAAAGTGGGCATCCTGATGTTTCCGTAACTATCAATACTATAATCTAACAAATAACTAGAACCCGACTCAAAACTCTGACCAGAAATTGATTGAGATGCAATATTGGTTTCTTTTTGAAAAATATAAACAAGTTCCATATCATCTGATTTAATATCAATATTTAATATATCATCAACTTGTAATTTATAAGGAATGTCATTTATTCTTTTAATTTCTTTTTTTTCAATTGGTTTTCCTTGTAAATAAATTAAATCTTTACTTGGCACACAGGAAAAGGCTAAAAACATAGCCAAGAATAATAAAAAGTATTTTTTCATTTTTAAAGTAATCTTCGAAATAGTGACAAATATACTTTTTTAAAAGTGATATTTTATAATAATATTTTACTTTCGTTTTTTTTTATAATATGATACATATTACAATAACTTACTTAAAGTTTCTTTTGAAATCATCAAATCAACATGGAGTTCACTCTCCTTTTGTATACCATTTAATAACTAAATGTTTTTACAAAAAAACAAACAAAAACCTATTGTATTCATTCAAAAAAACGAAGAAACAATTATTAGACAATAAAAAAGTTATAAAAGTCACAGATTTTGGCTCAGGTTCTAAAATTTTTAAATCAAATGAAAGAAAAATATCTAAAATTACCAAAATAGCAGGTATCTCAAATAGAAAAGCACAACTTTTAATTAATATTGTAGGTTACTTTAAACCTACTTATATTCTAGAAATTGGTACTTCTGTGGGGTTAGGAACTTCTGCTATTAAAATTGCTAACAAAAATGCTTCTATAAAAACATTAGAAGGTTGCACAGAAACTAGTAAAATAGCGAACGATTTATTTAATAAAAATAAATTTAGTAATATAAATGTTATTAGTGGTGATTTTAAAACAACACTTCCTGATGTTGTAAAAAATAATCAATTTGACTTCATCTATTTTGATGGTAACCATACTAAAAAATCAACCTTACATTATTTTAAAACTTGCTTAGAAACAGTAAAAAATGATTCCGTTTGGATTTTTGATGATATTTATTGGAGTACAGAAATGAAAGAGGCATGGGCAGAAATAAAAAAACATTCTAGAGTTACTGTTACAATAGATGTTTTTCATTTCGGAATTGTTTTTTTCAGAAAAGAACAAGCAAAAGAACATTTTAAAATTAGAGTTTAATAATTTATAAAATCTTAAACTTTGTAACTTTGCTAAATACTATATCTCTTTTACATGAAAATTTACACAAAAACCGGTGATACTGGCTTAACATCTCTATTTGGAGGAACAAGAGTAAAAAAATACAACTTACGCATAGAAAGTTATGGAACAGTGGACGAATTAAACTCCTATATCGGTTTAATTAAAGATCAAAATATAAATAATTCTATTAAAAATTCTCTATTAAAAATTCAGAACGAATTATTTACATTAGGAGCAATGTTGGCTACACCAATTGAAAAAGAAACTTTAAAAAATGGAAAAGAAAGGTTAAATATTCCTAAAATTGATGATGAATCTATTATTTTTTTAGAAGAAGAAATTGATAAAATGAATCAAGACCTTGAGCAAATGACTCATTTTATTCTTCCTGGAGGTCATCAAACAGTGTCATTCTGTCATATTGCAAGATGCATTTGTAGACGTGCAGAACGCATATCTGTTGAGTTACAAGATCAAGAAACAATAAACGATAACATTATAATATATTTAAACCGACTTTCTGACTACCTTTTTGTGTTGGCACGAAAGTTGTCTAAAGACTTATCAGTTGAGGAAATTAAATGGATTCCTCAAAAAAAATAACACGTTCTTTTTTTATCGATTTAAATAAAAATTAAATTTTAATTTGGCCTAAAAATCAGTAATTTATAGTCTGTTTTAAAATTTAAAATTTACTTAACAGTAAATTTCTTAAAAAAGACTTGTATAATTCAGTAAAAAAATTATTTTTGCACAAAATTAAACATTAAGAAATGTATTGGACATTAGAATTAGCATCATATTTAGCAGACGCACCTTGGCCAGCAAGTAAAGACGAATTGATTGATTATGCTATTAGAACTGGAGCTCCTTTAGAAGTTGTAGAAAACTTACAGGATATAGAAGATGAAGGTGATGCATATGACTCAATTGTTGAAATTTGGCCTGATTATCCAGAAGAAGATGATTATCTTTGGAATGAGGATGAATACTAAAAAAACAGCATAAAAATATAAAGTCTCTAAGGAGGCTTTTTTTTTGTTTTTGTCTTAAATTTAAGAAAGTATTTTACACTAGTCGATAAAATTTAATTTTCAATTGAATTAACGCAGTTATATAAATAACTGAAAAACACATATATAAATGAATATTTTAAATTCAGTAATTAAACTTTTTGTAGGCGACAAGCAACAAAAAGATTTAAAAGGTTTACAACCTGTAGTAGAAGATGCTAAAAAATTTGAGCAAGTATTGTCTAAACTTACTCATGATGAATTAAGAGCTAAAACAATAGAATTCAAAGACAAAATTAAATCTGCTACAAAAGAATTTAACGATAAAATTACTGCTTTAGAAGAAGAAGCAAAAAATGCAGATATAAATCGTCAAGAAGATATTTATACAGAAATTGATGCTTTAAAGGACGAAGCTTACAAAATATCTGAAGATACTTTATTAGAAATAATGCCAGAAGCTTTTGCTGTTGTAAAAGAAACTGCCAAACGTTTTGTTAAAAATGATGAAATAGAAGTTACAGCAACTCCTTTTGATAGAGAAATATCTGCAGAAAGAGATAATGTTACTTTAGAAGAAGACAAAGCTTATTGGGCTAATTCTTGGGATGCTGCAGGTAAACCTGTTACTTGGGACATGATTCATTATGATGTTCAGTTAATTGGTGGATCTGTTTTACATCAAGGTAAAGTAGCAGAAATGATGACTGGAGAAGGTAAAACATTAGTGTCTACCTTACCCGTATACTTAAATGCTCTAACAGGAAATGGTGTACATGTTGTTACAGTAAACGACTATTTAGCAAAACGTGATAAAGCTTGGATGGGACCAATTTTTGAGTTCCACGGACTTTCTACCGACTGTATAGATTATCATCAACCAAACTCTGATGCTCGAAGAAAAGCATACAACGCAGATATTACTTACGGTACAAACAACGAATTTGGTTTCGATTATTTACGTGATAATATGGCAAGCTCTAAAGACGATTTAGTACAAAGAGCTCCAAATTATGCGATTATTGATGAAGTTGATTCTGTTTTAATTGATGATGCAAGAACTCCTTTAATTATTTCTGGGCCAGTAGCACAAGGAGACAGACATGAGTTCACAGAACTTAAACCTTTAGTTGCAGATATTGTTTCTTTACAAAAGAAGCATTTGGTTGGTGTTTTAGCCGAAGCTAAAAAATTAATTACAGAAGGTAATGAAAAAGAAGGAAGCTTTTTATTACTAAGAGTTTATAGAGGTTTACCAAAGAACAAAGCCTTAATTAAATTCTTATCTCAAGAAGGTATCAAACAAATTTTACAGAAAACTGAAAACTATTATATGGCAGACAACAATAAGTTGATGCCAGAAGTAGATGAAGATTTATGGTTTGTTGTTGAAGAAAAAAACAATCAAATCGATTTAACCGATAAAGGGATTGCTCATTTATCAGAAAAAACACAAAACGATACTTTCTTCGTTTTACCAGATATTGGTGTAAAAATTGGAGAAATAGATAAATCCGATGCAACTGTAGAAGAAAAAACTTCTAAAAAAGAAGAATTATACAAAGACTTTAGCATAAAGAGCGAACGTATTCATACAATGAATCAACTATTAAAAGCATACACTGTTTTTGAAAAAGATGTTGAGTATGTTGTTATGGAAAATAAAGTAATGATTGTTGATGAACAAACGGGTCGTATTATGGACGGTCGTCGTTATTCTGATGGATTACACCAAGCAATTGAAGCAAAAGAAAATTGTAAAATTGAAGACGCTACTCAGACTTTTGCTACAGTAACATTGCAAAACTACTTTAGAATGTATCGTAAACTTTCTGGTATGACAGGAACTGCGATTACAGAAGCTGGTGAATTATGGGAAATTTACAAATTAGATGTTGTAGAAATACCTACAAACAAACCAATTCAAAGAGACGATAAAGAAGATTTAGTTTATAAAACAGCTAGAGAAAAATACAATGCTGTCATAGAAGATATTGTAAAATTAGTTGCACAAAATCGTCCTGTTTTAGTAGGAACAACTTCTGTAGAAATATCAGAATTATTAGGTAGAATGTTACAAATGCGTAAAATTCCTCACAATATATTAAATGCAAAATTACACAAGCGTGAAGCAGATGTAGTTGCAGAAGCTGGTAAACCCGGTGTTGTAACGATTGCAACAAACATGGCGGGTCGTGGTACAGATATTAAATTATCTAACGAAGTTAAAAAAGCCGGTGGTTTAGCAATTGTTGGTACAGAACGCCATGATTCTAGACGTGTAGATAGACAGTTAAGAGGTCGTGCTGGTAGACAAGGTGATGTTGGATCAACTCAATTTTATGTAGCTTTAGATGACAATTTAATGCGTTTATTTGGTTCTGATAGAATTGCTAAAATGATGGATAAAATGGGATTAAAAGAAGGTGAAGTAATTCAACATTCTATGATTACCAAATCTATCGAAAGAGCTCAAAAGAAAGTTGAAGAAAATAATTTTGGTATTCGTAAGCGTTTATTAGAATATGATGATATTATGAACTCTCAACGTGAGTTTGTATACAAAAGAAGACGTCATGCTTTAGATGGTAAACGCTTAAAAGTAGACATTGCAAATATGATTTATGATACTTGCGAGTCTATCATAATGGCAAATAAAGCTTCTAAAGACTTTCAAAATTTTGAATTTGAATTGATCCGTTTCTCTTCAATGACTTCTCCTATTTCTGAAGAAGATTTTAATAAATTAACAGAAAAAGAGTTAACCGATAAGTTGTATGATTTTGTAGCAGAACATTATAAAAACAGAATTGAGAGAAATGCCGTTTTAGCTTATCCTGTTATTAAAGAGGTATACGAAAATGAAGGTGATAGATACGAAAGAATTGTAGTACCTTTTACAGACGGAATTAAATCTTTACAAGTTGTTACCAATTTAAAAGATGCCTACGAAAGTGAAGGTAAAAGTTTAATCACAGATTTTGAAAAAAATATCACTCTAGCAATTATTGATGAGAATTGGAAAGATCATTTACGTAAAATGGATGATTTAAAACAATCTGTACAAAATGCATCTTATGAACAGAAAGACCCTTTGTTAATCTATAAGTTTGAAGCTTTTGAGTTGTTTAAAATAACAGTTGATGAAATAAATAAAGAAGTATTATCTTTCTTGTTTAAAGGAGAATTACCAGTACAAGACAGAGCACAAATATCTGAAGCACAACAACAAAAAAGAGAACGTTTAAATACAAGTAAAGAAGACGTACAAAACTCTACAGAGCAAGCTATTGAAAATTCTCGTCAACCAAAATCTGAACCTGTTGAAACAATTGTTCGCGATCAACCAAAAATTGGAAGAAACGAACGTGTAACAATCAAGAACGTAATGAGTGGTGAAGAAAAACAAGTGAAATTTAAGCAAGCAATTCCTTTAATTGAAAAAGGAGAATGGGTTATAGTTAGTAACTAACATAAAAACTTCTTTTCTTAAAAAAAGTAAAAAATCTGTTTAGATACTTTCTAAACAGATTTTTGTATTTTAGATAAAATTTAAATTGCTTAATATGAAAATATAAAACAATTATTCTTAATTATCTGCTTTTTAGTAGTTTCTTCTTTTGGTTATTCTCAATCAAAAAAAATGGTTAAATTTAAGAAAGAGTATCATACTTTAGAGTATTTAATTAAAACAAAAACAGATAGTTTATACCATGTTACCACACAGAAAATAAACAAACTATCATTTAATGCTAAAACAGAATTGAACCAATTAGAAGAAAAATATGGTTCTAGCAACTTAAAATGATATTCCATCAGAAAAAATATAATAAAGAAATTTCTAAAATTAATAGTAAATATCAAGTAGAAATTACAGAAATACAAGGAGAATATCAATTTACATTGTCTAAAATTACAATTAAAATATAACCTTAATTAAAAGCATTCTTATAAATAAAAAAGCATCCAATTTGGATGCTTTTTTATTTATCAAGGTTAAATAGAGTATTATTTATTCAAATACATTTTACGTCTTGAATATAAGTTATAAAATTCATCATCTTTTAAGCTATCTATAAATAAGATACTTTCTCCAGTAGATTTCATTTCTGGCCCAAGTTTCTTATTCACATTCGGGAACTTGTTGAAAGAAAATACAGGTTGTTTAATTGCAAAACCATCTAACTGTGGATTAAAATCAAAATCTGTAACCTTCTTCTCTCCTAACATAACTTTTGTAGCATAATTTACATACGGTTCTTTGTATGCTTTAGCTATAAAAGGTACTGTTCTAGATGCTCTTGGGTTTGCTTCAATGATATAAACTATATCATCTTTAATTGCAAACTGAACATTTATTAAACCAACTGTTTTTAATTCTCTCGCAATAGTATGTGTATGATCTTTAATTTGCTGTAAAACAAATTCACCTAAATTAAAGGCAGGTAAAGTAGCGTTAGAATCTCCTGAGTGAATTCCACAAGGTTCTATATGCTCCATGATTCCAATTATGTATACATTTCCATCAGCATCACATATAGCATCAGCCTCTGCCTCTATCGCTCCATCTAAATAATGATCTAACAACAATTTATTATTAGGCATTCTTCCTAATAAATCTACAACATGTTTTACCAATTCTTCTTTATTGATAACAATTTTCATTCCTTGTCCTCCTAATACATAAGAAGGTCTTACCAAAATAGGAAAATCTAATTGATCTGCTAAATCCAAAGCTTCATCTGCAGTTTCTGCAATTCCAAATTCTGGGTAAGGAATGTTATTCTTCTTCAATAACTCAGAAAAACTCCCTCTATCTTCTGCTAAATCTAATGCTTCAAATGAAGTTCCAATAATTTTAATTCCGTACTTAGTTAACTTTTCAGCTAACTTTAAAGCAGTTTGACCTCCTAATTGTACAATAACACCTTCTGGTTTTTCATGACGAATAATATCATAAATATGTTCCCAAAAAACAGGTTCAAAGTATAATTTGTCTGCCGTATCAAAATCTGTAGAAACCGTTTCTGGATTACAGTTTATCATAATCGTTTCGTAACCACACTCTGCAGCTGCTAAAACTCCATGGACACAACAGTAGTCAAACTCAATTCCTTGTCCAATTCTGTTTGGCCCAGAACCTAAAACAATAATTTTCTTTTTATCAGTTACAACACTTTCGTTTGCTATTACAATCTCTCCTTCTGCAGTTTCAATTTCATTTTCAAAAGTTGAGTAGTAATAAGGCGTTTTTGCTTTAAATTCTGCAGCACAAGTATCTACTAATTTAAAAACACGTTGTACTTTTAATTCTTCCCTTTTTGTATAAACTTCACTTTCTAAACAGCCCAACATATGTGCTATTTGTCTATCTCCGTATCCTTTTTGCTTTGCCTCTAACAATAAATCTCTTTGAATTGTATCAATTTTATAGGTAGAAATTTCTTTCTGTAATTGAAACAACTCTTCGTATTGTTTTAAATACCACATGTCAATTTTCGTGATATCATAAATTTGAGTTAATGGAATTCCCATTGCAATTGCATCATAAATAGCAAAAACACGATCCCAACTTGCATTGGTTAATTTATCAATAATTTGGTTATAATCGGTGTAACCTTTACCATCTGCACCTAAACCATTTCTTTTAATCTCTAAAGATTGCGTTGCTTTGTGTAATGCTTCTTGAAAAGATCTTCCAATTCCCATTACTTCTCCAACCGCTTTCATTTGTAAACCTAAAGTTCTGTCTGAACCTTCAAATTTATCAAAATTCCAACGTGGTATTTTTACAATTACATAATCTAATGTTGGCTCAAATAAAGCTGATGTAGATTTTGTAATTCCGTTTTCTAATTCATCTAGAGAATAACCAATAGCTAATTTAGTAGCCACTTTTGCAATAGGATATCCTGTTGCTTTAGATGCTAAAGCAGATGAACGAGAAACTCGTGGATTAATTTCTATAGCAATAATGTCTTCTTTTTCATCTGGAGAAACTGCAAATTGTACATTACATCCACCTTCAAAATCACCAATAGAACGCATCATTTTAATTGCCATATCACGCATTTTCTGATATGTTTTATCAGAAAGCGTCATTGCTGGTGCAACTGTTATAGAATCTCCGGTATGAATCCCCATCGGATCCATATTTTCGATAGAACAAATAATTACAACATTATCGTTTTTATCACGTAATAACTCTAATTCGTATTCTTTCCATCCCATCATCGCTTTATCAATCATCACCTCGTGTATTGGTGATGCTTCTAAGCCGCGACTTAATAATTCATCAAAATCTTTTTTCTCATATACAATTGAAGCCCCTGCCCCACCTAATGTATAAGAAGAACGGATTACTAATGGAAAACCAAATTCTTGAGCGATTTCTTTTCCTTTTAAGAATGAAGTTGCTGTTGCTTGAGGCGCCATTGGCACATCAATCTTTAACATTAATTCTCTAAACTGCTCTCTATCTTCTGTTATATTAATAGCATCAATATCTACACCTATTAATTGTACATCAAAATCTTTCCAAATTCCTTTATCATCAGCTTCTATACACAAGTTTAAAGCAGTTTGTCCTCCCATTGTTGGTAAAACTGCATCAATTTGTGGATGTTCTTTTAAAATCTGAATGATTGATTTTGTTGTTAATGGCAACAAATAAATATGATCAGCCATAGATGGGTCTGTCATAATTGTTGCTGGGTTAGAGTTTATTAAGATAGTCTCTATACCATCTTCTCTTAAAGAACGTAAAGATTGTGAGCCTGAATAATCAAATTCACAAGCTTGACCAATAACAATAGGTCCAGATCCGATAATTAATACTGATTTTAGGTCTTTTCTTTTTGGCATTGTAAGTTGTTGTGTTATTTAGTTTTACAAAAATAGTTAGCTTTTGGGTATAAAAAAAGGTGTTACTAAACAAAAGCAACACCTTATACTAACAATATATTAACAAATGTTAATCATTTATTTTTTATGTCTAGTTTCAGATGAAACAGAAATCTTCTTTCTTCCTTTTGCTCTTCTACGAGCTAACACTTTTCTACCATTAGCAGAAGCCATTCTCTCCATGAAACCATGTTTGTTTCTTCTCTTTCTCTTTGACGGTTGGTAAGTTCTTTTTGGCATTATATGTATTTTTAAAAGTCTTGTATTATTTTTTTATTGCTCAACAGTTTACACCTTATTAAAAGCGTGTGCAAATATACAACTGTTTTTATTTATGGCAAATAGTATTTGAAAAAAAATTAAAATATTTTTTACAGCTATAAAAATACATGATTTTAGAAATCTTTTACCCTTTTTTATTTGACACAAATTTTAGAGTTAGTACTTTTGCGCAAACCTAAGAATACCATGAATAATACAAAGTATGTTTTTGTAACGGGAGGCGTAACATCATCTCTTGGAAAAGGAATTATTGCTGCTTCTTTAGCTAAGTTACTACAACAGAGAGGCTTTTCTGTAACAATACAAAAACTAGACCCATATATTAATATAGACCCAGGAACTTTAAACCCATATGAACATGGAGAATGTTATGTAACCGATGATGGTGCAGAAACAGACTTAGATCTTGGGCATTACGAGCGTTTTTTAAACATACCAACAAGTCAAGCTAATAATGTTACTACAGGTAGAATTTATCAATCTGTAATAAATAAAGAGCGTAAAGGTGAGTTTTTAGGAAAAACTGTACAAGTTATTCCTCATATTACAGATGAAATTAAACATAGAATCCAAATTTTAGGTGAAACTGGTGATTATGATATAGTAATTACAGAAATTGGTGGAACTGTTGGTGATATAGAGTCTTTACCTTACGTAGAGTCTGTTAGACAAATGTTGTGGGAAAAAGGAGAAGAAAATGCAATTGTTATTCATTTAACTTTAGTTCCTTATTTGGCTGCTGCTGGAGAATTAAAAACAAAACCTACACAGCATTCTGTAAAAAGTTTAATGCAAAGTGGAGTAAGCCCAGATATTTTAGTTTGTAGAACAGAGCATGAAATTTCTGAAGACATAAAGCGTAAACTTGCTCTATTCTGTAATGTAAAACAAGAAGACGTTATACAATCTATAGATGCAGAAACTATTTACGATGTGCCTAACTTGATGTTAGAAGAAGGATTAGATGAAGTTGTTCTTAAAAAATTTAATTTATCTACAGAAAAACAACCAGAATTAAAGGTTTGGAATGAGTTTGTTAGAAAACATAAAAATCCTAAACATGAAGTAGAAATTGCTTTAATAGGTAAATATATAGAATTACAAGATTCTTATAAATCTATAACAGAAGCTTTTATACATGCAGGTTCTTCTAATGAAACAAAGGTAAAAGTTCGTTGGGTACATTCAGAAAGCTTAACACCTAAGAATGCTGAGAAAAAACTAAAAGGAGTTAATGGTATTTTGGTTGCACCTGGTTTTGGTGATAGAGGTATTGAAGGAAAAATAAGAGCTGTAAGATATGCAAGAGAAAACAACATTCCTTTCTTCGGAATTTGTCTTGGTATGCAAATGGCCGTTATAGAATTTGCTAGAAATGTTTTAAATCTAGAAAATGCTAGTTCTACAGAAATGAATAAAAGCACAAAACACCCAGTTATTAATTTGATGGAAAGTCAAGAAAACGTTACTGAAAAAGGTGGTACAATGCGTTTAGGTGCTTGGGATTGTCAATTAAAAGAAGAATCTAAAATATTTAATGCATATAAATCTAAAATGATTAGTGAGCGTCACAGACATCGTTTTGAGTTTAATAACGATTATTTAGAACAAGTTGAAAATGCAGGAATGATCGCTACTGGTACGAATCCAAAAACAGATTTGGTAGAAGTGGTAGAAATTCCAAGTCATCCTTGGTTTGTTGGGGTACAATATCACCCAGAATATAAAAGTACTGTTTTAAATCCGCATCCTTTATTTGTAGATTTTATTAAGGCAGCTCTAAAACAGTCTAAAAACTAAAATTATTTTAGTAAAAAGTGGAATACTATTTGAATTATATAATGTATAAAATATAAAGCAGTTAAAAAGATAACAAAACTGCTTTTTAACAACATTTGTCGCCTTTTTATCAGAAAAATTCTTTTGATATAATGACAAAATGACATTTTTAAATAACATATGGAACAAAAAAAATTCGATGTCAATTCTTTTATAGGAATGGTTTTATTAGGAGGTATTTTATTATACTGGATAAATACTCAAAAACCAGATGAAACTGTTGATGATTCTACGAATACAGAGCAAGTAATTAAGACTGATTCTACTTCAAATCAAAATATTTTAACAGAAAACCCTATTTATGAGAATGATTCTCTAAAGCAAATTGCTGCAAAAACTAAACTAGGTGCTTTTGCTCAAAGTGCTATTAATGGTTCTGAAGGAACTTCTGTTTTAGAAAATGAAGTTGTTAAACTAACCATTAATAATAGAGGAGGACAAATTACAGAAGCACAAGTTAAAAATTATAAAACTCATGATTCTTTACCTTTATACCTAATAAAAGATAAAAATGCTTCTTTTAATATTAATTTTGGTACAACAGATAACAGAATTTTAAATACTAGAGATTTGTTTTTTGCTCCTACAATTTCTAAAAACGGAAACAATACTGTTGTTTCTATGAAATTAAAAGTTTCTGAAAGTAGATTTTTAGAGTATAGATACGAGATAAAACCTAATGAATATATGGTAGATTTTGCTATACGTTCTCAAGGTTTAAGTGGTGTTATTAACTCTTCTAATCCTATAAACTTAAATTGGGCTTTAGATGGTTATAGACATGAAAAAAGTTTAAAAACAGAAAACACAATGTATTCTAAGCTTTATTACAAAGCAGAAGATGACGTTGAGGATTTAAGCCCTAATAAAAGTGAAGTTTTAAATGATTTAAAATGGGTTGCTTACAAACAGCATTTCTTTACATCAAACTTACTATCTGAAACTCCTTTTAATAATGCAACTATAACTTCTACTGATTTAGTAAAAAATGAAGAAATTGATACTGTTTTTACTAAACGTTACGAGTTACAAACTCCTTTGGCATTAACTTCTGGAGAATTAAATTATAATATGAAATGGTTTTACGGACCAAGTAATTATAATTTATTAAAAACTTATGATGATACTGATTTAGACCAAACAGCAGATTTAGGTTGGGGAATTTTTGGTTTCTTAAACAGAACTGTATTCTACCCTGTATTTAATTTCTTACAAGGATTTTTATCTAACTACGGATTAATTATAATTTTAATGACAATTGTGGTTAGAATAATAATGTCTCCACTAGTTTATAAGTCTTATTTATCAAGTGCAAAAATGAAGGTGATTAGACCAGAATTAACTGCTCTTAATGAAAAATATCCTGGTAAAGAAAACGCAATGAAACGTCAGCAAGAAACAATGGCAATACAACGTAAAGCCGGAGTTAGTATGTTATCTGGTTGTATACCTGCATTATTACAAATGCCTGTTTTCTTTGCGCTATTTAAATTTTTCCCTACAAACTTAGCTTTAAGACAAGAAAGCTTTTTATGGGCAAATGATTTATCTTCTTATGATACTGTTTTTAAACTACCTTTTAGCATTCCTTTTTATGGAGATCACGTAAGTTTATTTCCAATATTGGCTTCTGTTGCCATTTTCTTTTACATGAAAATGAACCAAAGTCAGCAAGCAAACATGCAAGCACCAACACAAGAAGGTATGCCTGATATGGGAAAAATGATGAAGTACATGATTTACTTCTCTCCTATTATGATGTTGTTCTTCTTTAATAACTATGCAAGTTCTTTAAGTTTATACTACTTTATTTCTAACTTACTTACAATTGCAATTATGCTAGTTATTAAGAATTTTGTTATTGATGAAGATAAAATTCATGCTAAAATTGAAGAGAACAAAAAGAAACCAGAAAAGAAAAAAAGTAAGTTTAGACAGCGTATAGACGATGCTATGAAACAAGCTCAAGAACAACAAGCTGTGCAACAAAAGCAAAAAAAGAGAAAATAAATAACTCTTTAAATATAAAAAAACCGAAACTTAATTATAGTTTCGGTTTTTTTATGAAATTTAAAATACAATTAAAAATGAATTGGATTCTTTTAATAATAGCTGGTCTCTTTGAGGTTGCTTTTGCAGCATGTTTAGGAAAGGCCAAAGAAACTACAGCAATAACAGCAACTTATTGGTATGTTGGCTTTTTAACTTGTTTAAGTATTAGTATGCTTCTTTTAGTAAAAGCAACTCAAGAACTACCAATCGGTACAGCATACGCAGTATGGACAGGTATTGGAGCCGTAGGAACTGTATTAGTTGGAATATTTGTTTTTAAAGAACCAGCAACTTACTGGCGATTATTTTTTATAACAACTTTAATTGCATCAATAATTGGCTTAAAAATTGTTTCTCACTAAAACATTAAACCTTATTTTTTGTTTTAAAACGTCCAAAAAACAAAATATATCCATAACATAAAATGGCTAAAATAAATGCTATTTTAAATCCAAAACCATCAATTAAACTTCCAAAAATAAACGGAATAACAGCACCACCAACTATTGCCATACATAATAGACCAGAGGCTTGCGCTTTTAAATCTCCTAAACCCTCTAAACTTAAAGAAAAGATTGTAGGAAACATAATAGAATTAAATAAACCAACAGACAAAATAGACCACATAGAAACTAAACCTGTTGTGTTAATTGATATTAAAATCATAGAAATAGCTAAAAAAGCAAAAATACTTAACACTTTTGCTGGTGCTAAAACCTTAGTTAAATAAGCGCCAATAAAACGACCTACCATTGCTCCTCCCCAATAAAAAATGACAAAAATACCTAATAAAGATTTAGGGTCTGAACCAGAAAAGGTTTTGTTAAAAGTGCTTGCAATTGTATTGGCAATGTTCATCATCATTTTACTTTCTAAAATAATTGGAGCCAATTTCATATCAGAAAAATAATTTACTAAAAAGCTACCAATAGTTACTTCTGCTCCTACATAAACAAAAATACCTAATGCTCCCATTAACATTAATTTATTTTTTAATAATGTAAAATATCCTCCTTTTGGGCTTTCTTGCATTACAGATGGTAACTTTATAAATGCAAAAATAAAAGCTAAAACCGCAATTGAAATTGCTATAAATAAAAATGGGGTTTGTACTGTAGATGCTTCTGATATATAATACGTTTTTTTCTCTATCTCACTTAACATCGCAATTTCTTCTGATGTTTTTACAGAATCGCTTAACAGAAATAATGCACCTACAACAGGTGCAATAGTTGTACCCAAAGCATTAAATGCTTGCGATAAATTTAAACGACTACTTGCCCCTTCTTCACTACCAAGTAATGCTACATAAGGGTTTGCTGCTACTTGTAAAACTGTAATTCCGCCAGCAAGCGTAAAGTAACCAATCAAAAATACAGGAAATGATCTAAAAGATGCTGCAGGGTAAAATAACAAACAACCTAAAGCCATTGTTAATAAACCTAAAACAATTCCTTTTTTGTAACCAATTTTAGATAAAATAAAACCAGATGGTAATGAAAACACAAAAAAAGCAACAAAAAAAGCAAATTGAACTAAAACTGTTTTTGCATAAGACATTTCAAAAACATCTTTTAATCTAGGTACTAAACTATCTACTAAAACGGTTATAAACCCCCAAAGAAAAAATAAGGTGGTTAAAAATATAAATGCACTTTTGTAAGACTTGTTTTTAGACATAATATTGTTTTACTAAAATAATTTAATTAATTGTAATCCTTTATTTATGAAATTGTTTTTCAAAAAAGGCCTAAATCTACAATAATAAAATTAAAGTACAATACTATTACTAAAGTGATAAAAAAAAGTATAAGATTATGGTTTTATACAAATATTAAAATTACGAAAAATAATAACTGAAGTTTAAATACTTAATGAATGAAAGTAAATATTAATTACTGATTTATGCTTAATTATCTTTAGACATAAATTCTGATAATTTTTGATTTGTAGTCTTTTGAATTTTATTTTTCATAAAAGCAGTCCAACCTAATAAAAGTCCTGTGAAACCCAAAGCTTGTCTAGACCAAGACCATATATTAAAAAAATCTGTATGCTCTATAATTTTACCGTCTTTAAATTTAAAACTAGCATTTACAACATTAGTTACTTCACGTTTCTTTTCTCCATAAGTGTATTTTGCAATCCAAACAGCAGAACCTTCTTCTTCATTTGCTTTTACACTTTTAAAAAATATTTCTGTTGTTTCACTTCTGTTAGACAACAACATTTGCCACATGTTAATAGCTTTTTCTCCTTTTAATGTTCCGAAAACAGGGTCTTTAAATACTATTTCTTTATGATAACATTCTACCATCTCTGATGCTTTACCATTAGAAAATGCCGTATAAAATTTTTTTACTAATTCGCAATTAGTCATAATATTCTAATTTTTAACCTTGCAATTTAGTTAATTTTATAAAATATTATCATAAATTTTACAATAAATTTAATATTGTACTTTTGCTAGCAAATAAGTTTAGCCCTGATTGTAGTGACGTCCTTTTTGTTTTTCACAAAAAGATACAACGAAAAGCAGGAAATAGCTTCTAAAAAAAGTTAATCTTCAGAATCTAAATCTGTTGTTTCTTTATTTTCTTTAAACTTACGTGTTCCTTCATACAAATCGTATTTTACAAACTTACAATTTAAGTCTCCATTTTTAAGTGCAATTCTTTTAGAAGTACGTAAACCTACACACTTTAAAGCATCTGTATCTGATGTAATTAACCAAGCCGTAGAACCTGGATAATTGTGTTTAAGCGTATCGCCAATTTTTTTGTAAAACTCTTCTGTATCTATATTTAAACGCTCTCCGTAAGGCGGATTGAATAAAATAGTGGTGTTACCAAAAACTTCTTTGGTTGAATTGAAAAAATTTACATGATGCACGCCAATAAATTCATCTAAATTGGCATTTTCTATATTATCTTTTGCTTTTTGTACGGCAGATGGTGCTTTATCGAAACCCATTATTTTAAAATGAGAAGATCGAATTTTCTTTAACAATGCTTCTTGAATTGTAAAATACAAATCTTCATCATAATCTTTCCAATTTTCGAAAGCAAATAATTTTCTGTTGATGTTTGCAGGAATATTATTGGCAATCATTGCGGCTTCTATTAAAATTGTACCAGAACCACACATTGGGTCTATAAAATTTTCATCGCCTGTATAACCAGATAATAAAACCATACCTGCTGCTAAAACTTCGTTAATAGGGGCAATATTTGTTGCTGTTCTATAACCACGTTTGTGCAAAGAATCGCCCGAAGAATCCAAAGAAACTGTTAACCATTCTTTATGAATGTGAACGTGAATTTTAACATCTGGATATTTTAAATCTACATTAGGTCTTTTATGGTATTTATGACGAAAATAATCTGCAATTGCATCCTTCGATTTTAAAGAGATATAATGAGAGTTTGATGTGAAATTCTTAGAATTTACAACCGCTCCTATGGCAAAAGTACCTTCTGCGTCTAAAAAGTTTTCCCATTTTATTTTTTGAATCGCCTCATATAAATCCTCTTCATCGTAAATTTTACAAACTTTAATCGGTTTTAAAATCCTTACCGCAGTTCTTAAAGCAATATTTGCTTTGTACATAAAACCTGTATCGCCTCTAAAAGAAACACTTCTAATACCTTCTTTTATATCTTGCGCTCCTAATTTCTTTAACTCTTCTGCCAAAACACCTTCTAAACCAAAAAGGGTTGTTGCCGTCATTTTAAAATCTCTTTCCATACTTGTAAAATTGACTGCAAAAATACTATTAAAAAATAGGTTTTATACTAATTACGAAATTCATTTTAAGAAACGTAAGATTTAGTTACTTTTACAGACTCAAAGTACTTATGAAAACAAAAGATTGGTTTACAGATTGGTTTAACACCCCTTATTATCATATTTTATACAAAGATAGAAATGATGAAGAAGCACAGTTATTTATGAAAAACATAACTGCTTTTTTAAATTTACCAAAAACCACCCATATTTTAGATTTACCTTGTGGCAAAGGGCGACATTCTGTTTTTTTAAATTCTTTAGGATATAAAGTTACCGGAGGTGATTTGGCTGAAAACAGTATTAAAACTGCACAAAAATTTGAAAACGACACTTTAAAATTTAAAGTACACGATATGCGTAAACCTTTTAAAAACACCTACAATACTGTTTTTAATTTGTTTACAAGTTTTGGTTATTTTGATGAAGATAAAGAAGATATTCTAATTCTTAAAAACATTAAAAACGGACTAAAAAAAGATGGTGTTTTTGTTTTCGACTTTTTAAATGCCGCTTTTGTTAAGGCTAATTTAGTTGCCAAAGAAACCAAAGTGGTAGACGATATTACCTTTTATATTACAAGAGAAATTACCGATGGATTTATTTTAAAAAATATTTCTTTTTATGCAGATGGTAAAAATCATTCTTTTACAGAAAGAGTAAAATATTTAGACCTTGATAAAATGAAAGCCTATTTTAATGAAGCTGGTTTTGCAATTACAAATGTTTTTGGCGATTATAATTTAACCAACTTTAATATTGAGACTTCTAATAGATTAATTTTGGTTGCAAAATGAGTTACCTTCTTTTAATAGCATCTGTTTTTATTGGTTCTATATTAGTTTTTATTTTAAAACCATCACAAAAAGTTGTACGTTTATTGTTAGCTTTTAGTGGTGCTTATTTATTATCTGTAACTATTTTACATTTATTACCAGAAGTGTATACCGAAACTACAGCTTACAAAAAAGTTGGTATTTTCATATTAATAGGGCTTATCATTCAGTCTGTGTTAGAATCTTTTTCTAAAGGAGCAGAACATGGTCATATTCATATTCATTCTGATGAAAAAAAATTTCCAACATTACTTTTTATAAGTTTATGTTTACATGCATTTTCGGAAGGTTTACCCATCCATAATTCTGACAGTAACTTACTTTGGGCAATTATTGTGCATAAAATGCCAATTGCTGTTGTGTTAACAACATTTTTAATTAATACAAAATATTCTAAAAAAACTACTTTTCTTTTTTTATCCGTTTTTGCATTAATGAGTCCTTTAGGATTGTTATTAGGTGATAAAATTCCTTTTTTTACTATCTATGAAACAGAAATAACCGCATTAATAATTGGTGTTTTCTTACACATTTCTACAATTATTCTTTTTGAGGGTTCTGAAAATCATAAATTTAATTTACAAAAATTTATTGCCATTCTTTTTGGTATTTTACTTACTATCTTTACTTTATAATATTTTTTACTTATTCTTAATGATATTAATATACCTATATATAGGTATATGAAAACTTATATAAATTTTGGATATTTGGATAATTAATAACCAACTAGAAAGTAAAATATCATGAAAAACCTTAATTTTACGAACCCACCGAAACCTAGCTACAGAGGAATTAAATATAGTGAACAAATAAAATATGAAAAAAATTTAGATATAGAAAAATTTGATAGTTATTTTACTAATAAAAACACTTTAAATGTATGTTTTCCCATTGATAAAAAAATAAATATTGAAGGAGTACATTTTTATAATCTTTTTTTCGGTCAAATTTTAGTAATCCATATTTCAAATTCTGAAGGAGCTAGAATAAGAGATAAGGAAAAAAATGAAATTGTCACATTAGAAATTAAAGAAGAAAACTTAGAAACAATTTCTAATAACTTTGATTTAAGTTCTTGTGAGAAATTACATGTTTTTATATATAATGATAAAGGAAGTTATCCTGGTTTATATGCTAAAGAAAATAAGGAATCACGTTTTAATCCTGATGAAACTGAAGGAGGTGGCGTAATTATTACTGGACCATAAAATGCTAATTCATCTATATTTTAAATTTAAAAAACTACAAATTATCATCTTTTTAATTTGTAGTTTTTCTTATGGTCAAAATACTAAATTAGATTCTGCCTATTTTTATTTTAAAAAAGGAAAAGAATTTGATTATAAGAATAAACATTTTAAATCGTATAGTAATTTTATAAAATCGCTAGATTTATATAAAAATTTAGATTTAAAAGATAGTATTGCAAAATGTAATTTAGAATTATTTGAACTCATTACTTCTCAAAATAATTTAGAAGATAACTCTAAACCTTATCTTGATGAATATTATAATTATGCTTTAGAAAAAAAAGATTCTCTAAATTTATTAAAAGCAGCAAATAGATATGCTCAATATTTTTGGAATGCTGATTCTGTTAACCTTTCTAAAGGTTATTATTTAAAAGGTTTAGAGCTGACCAAGAATAAAAAATTATCAAAATATAAAGTAAGCATTTATTCTAATTTAGCGTATTTACATACTAAAAAGTATCCAGATACTGCAACACGGTATTACAATAAAGCATTAGAATTAAAAAAATTTATGAATAATGATGTATTAGCCGGAACATATATAAACTATTCGATTTTTTTAAAAAACCAAAAAAAATACAATAAAGCTATTGAATACTTAAAAAAAGCTGAAGCTATAGAAATTGAACATTACAAATTAAAATATAATAAAATAATTTACAGAAATCTTGCCAATACTTATAAATTATATGGCAAACACAAAAATGCTTACGAATATTACGAAAAATATAATATTGCTAGAGATAGTTTAAACAATACGGCACAAAATATTGCAATTTCAGATTTAAATATAAAATACGAAACAGAAAAAAAAGAGAAATTAAATCTTCAATTAGAAATTGATAAAGAAAAACAACAAAATCAATTAATCGCATCTTTAGTTATTATCTTCTTAGGAAGTATTATCTCTATTTTACTCTTTAAAAACTCAACCAAAAAAAGAAAAGTAGCAGAACAACAAAAAGAATTAGAAACTCAAAAAAACATAACGCTTATAAAAGAGCAAGAAATTAGCACTATTAATGCCATGGTTAATGGTCAAGAAAAAGAACGCAAGCAAATTGCAGAAGATTTACATGATAATTTAGGAAGCGTTTTAGCAACTTTAAAACTCCATTTTGATAATCTTAAAATTAATAATGAAAAGAAAAAAATTGACCAAAAAGTACTTTTTGATAAAACTGAAAAATTAATTGACGAAGCCTATTTAAAAGTGCGCAGTATTGCACATGCAAAAAATGCAGGAGTTATTGCAAACGAAGGTTTATTAACTGCTGTACAAATGATGGCAGAAAAAATATCATCTGCAGATAAAATACAGATTGATGTAGTTGATTTTGGATTAAATAAACGCTTAGATAATAGTTTAGAAATTAGTGTCTTTAGAATTATTCAAGAATTGGTAACTAATATTATAAAACATGCAGAAGCTAAAAATGCAACTATAAATATTTCTTTGTACGATAAAAACCTGAACATAATTATTGAAGACGATGGAAAAGGTTTTGATATTAATAAAGTAAATTTAAATAATGGAATGGGTATTAGTTCTATAAAAACCAGAGTAACGCATTTAAATGGTAATTTTAAAGTAGATTCTACTTTAGGAAAAGGAAGCTCTATTATTTTAGACATTCCTGTAAATTAAGTTTTTAAGTTATAATTTTTAACTATATTTAACTACCTATAATTACTTATTTATAGGTAAATAGATTGCTACAAATATTTTTGACATTCGGAAAATAACTAACCAAATAAAAACTTAAAGAATGGATTTTAGAACATCAATTGAATTGGATTCAACAGAAAAACAATTAGTATTAGCTTCATTTGAACTAGGCACCTTTTATTGCGTTTATGCATCATTTACAAACATTGAAAATGATAAATACAAAATCGTATTTTCAATTGTAAATTATAAAGGACCCGTAAAAATTAAAATTAAGAAAATCGTTAAAGTTGACGAAACCAGTGGTTGTATACATATTAAAATATATACATCTACCCAAAAAGGTACAGATTGTATAGAAACAAAATTAAAAAAGGGACAATATTTAATTTGTCAGAGAGTAAGCGCAAAAGAGACAGAATTATCATCTTTATTAGTTTCTGAATATGAGCTTCCTAATTTTACAACCTCATATAAAACGCCATATGAGATAGAAACGATAGAAGCAGATACTTATATTGCTCAAATAAAAGAAGAAATTAAAAACTCTGAATCAATAACATCTGCAAGCGCAAAATTATGTATTGTTGGAAATAATAAATTAATATAAGTTTGTATTTTAATTTATTTTACCTTTTTATATTATTAAATATTTCTTTAAGTACTCAAAAAACAAGGAATAGTATTAATGATAGAGATCTATTATCTAGTTTTTTTGAAGATATTCAACAGTTAAAAATCAATAAAGCCTCTGAAGTAATAGTCAAGATAGAAAATACTAGTTTAAATAATAAAATTAGAATTTATTTCGAAATTAAAAAGTGTAATGGTTTTAAACAACACAACGCAGATGGTATTTTAAAAAATATTGTTATAAAAAATAGGGAAGAAAATCTTGAGTTATTATTAGATTTATTAATTCTTTCTGAAAATGAAATATCTTACAAAAATGATAGATTAAAAGCCTTTGATTATGCATATAAAGGATTAGAACTTTCCAAAAAATTAAATACCGATTTTTTAGAAAGAGAGTTTTTAATTTTAATATTGAATATATTTAAAAATGGTATTATAAATAACGATGATAATGTAGAAAAATATTTAGATCAACTATTTAAATTAAGTAAAAATAACAAGGTATACCTTTTTAAATATTACGAGTACAAAATTTATTTAAATGAAATAGGATTGTTAAAAACAGATTTTAAATCAAAAATTGATAAAAGAACTAAAATAAGTCTTGACTGTTTTAAAAAATTAGAAAGTTTAATTATTCTTTTCGATAAAAATAACAGTATAAATATAGAATATTATCATCTAAAAGCACTTATACTCTCTTATAATGATATAGAACTATCCTTAACCAATTTAAAATACGAACTTAAATTATTAGAAAACAAAAAGGATATTTTTTTTAATAAATACAAGTACGAAAATTTAAAAGAATTGGCCAGAAAGTTAGCTGAAAAAAAACAATTCTTAGAAGCAATTAATTATTTAAATCAAAGTAAAACTTTTGAAAGTAAAATAACGCCTTTAAGAAATAAATTTGTCTATAATTTATATATAAGCGAAATGTATTATGGTTTAAACAAAAAAGATTCGGCGTTTATAGCTATGAAATTAGGGTTTCAAAATAGTATTTCCTTAAATTTTAAAAATCAAAACAATCTCATTTCTTCCTTAGAAATTAAGAATAAAACAGTAGAAAAAGAGAAGCAAATTTTTGAACTAGATACTAAAAGAAAACAAAATTTAAGCTTTTTAATTGTCACTCTTTCTTCACTTATTTTAATAAGTATTATTGCAACTTTATCACTAAAAAACTCCAAAAGAAAAAGAAAACTTGCAGAACAAGAAAAAGAATTAGAAACAATAAAAAACCTAACACTTTTAAAAGAACAAGAAATTACTACCATAAATGCCATGGTAGATGGTCAAGAAAAGGAACGCAAACGTATTGCAGAAGATTTACACGACAATTTAGGTTCTGTTTTAGCTACTTTAAAACTACATTTCGAAAACTTAAAAATTAACAGAGAAAAAAAGAAAATAGATCAAAAAGAACTTTTTAATAAAACAGAAAATTTAATTGATGAAGCTTATTTAAAAGTACGTAGGATTGCACATGCAAAAAATGCAGGTGTTATTGCAAATCAAGGTTTGTTATTAGCTATACAAGTGATGGCTGAAAAGATTTCATCAGCAGATAAAATTCAAATTGAGGTTATACATTTTGGTCTAGACAAACGCTTAGAAAATACTTTAGAAATTACACTTTTTAGAATTATACAAGAATTGGTTACCAATATAATTAAACACGCAGATGCTAAAAATGCAACTATAAATATTTCTTTGTATGATAAAAACCTGAACATAATTATAGAGGATGATGGAAAAGGTTTTAATATTAAAAAAGTAAATTTAAATAACGGAATGGGCATCAGTTCTATAAAAACTAGAATAGAACACTTAAACGGAACCTTTGAAATTGATTCTACTCTAGGTAAAGGAAGCTCTATAATTATAGATATTCCTGTTTCATAAATACTTAGTTATAGGTATTTTTACTTTAATAAAAAGTACTATTTTTATAAAAAAGAAACTATGATTACAATTATAATGGCTGAAGATCATCAAATGTTAATAGATGGCGTAAAATCTTTTTTTGAATTTGATGATAATATTAAAATAATTGACTCTGTAAACAATGGAGAAGAACTTGTAAAAGTAGTTGCTTTAAAACAGCCAAAATTGGTTATTACAGATATAAGAATGCCAAAAATGGATGGTATTGAAGCTACAAAAATTATTAAACAAAACAACCCAAACATAAATGTTTTAGCCATGACAATGTTTGATCAGCCAGATGCCATAAAACAAATGATTGATGCTGGTGCAACTGGTTATATTTTAAAAAATTCTGGTATTAAAATGTTATCAAAAGCTATTACATCTGTTACTAAAGGAGAAACTTTCTTTGACCCTAATGTTGCTTTTAATTTTATGAATAATTATATTGATGATAATGTTACAATCGGAAAATCGGATAACGTAATTTTGTCTAAAAGAGAAATCGAAATTTTAGGTTTAATTGCAAACGGAAAAACATCAAAAGATATTTCCGAAATATTATTTATAGCAAAAACAACTGTAGATACACACAGAAAAAATATGATAAAAAAACTTAATTTATCTTCTGCCAATGAGTTAATGAAATATGCTATTGATATGAAATATCAGTTTTAAATATCGTTTTAAAAAAATAAAAGAGGTTGAATATCAATATATTCAACCTCTTTTATTTTTTAATTATAACTAGAAATTAATTTGCAACTTCATTAATAAATTTAATACGCATTAAACGCAATTCTTCATCATCATAATCTCCATCAAATTCATCTAAAGCTTCTTGTATATTATCTGTGTCTGCTTCCATAAAATAATCATGAATTTCTTCTTGTTGATCTTCGTCTAATAAATCATCTACAGCATAATCAATATTTAGCTTTGTACCAGAAAAAATAATTCCTTCCATTGCTTTTATCAACTCACTCATTTCAAGCCCTTTTGACTTTGCAATATCCTCTAAAGGTAATTTTTTATCCGTATTTTGTATAATAAAAAGTTTTAATCCAGAATTTGTACCTGTGCTTTTTACAATTAAGTCATCTGGTCTTAAAATATCATTTTCTTCTACATATGTTGCAATTAACTTTACAAAATCTTTACCAAATTTTCTTGCTTTACCTTCACCAACCCCATGTACTGTAGAAAGTTCTGGTAATGTAATTGGATATTTTAAAGCCATGTCATCTAAAGATGGATCTTGAAAAACTGCAAAAGGAGGAACTCCTTGTTTAGTAGCAACTCTTTTACGTAAATCTTTTAATAATTTTATTAATTTATCATCTATTACAGCACCAGAAGATTTAGAATTTGTAATAATTGCATTATCATTTTCTTCATTATATGTATGATCTTCTGTCATCATAAAAGAAGTCGGTTTTTTTATAAACTTTTCTCCTTGTTCTGTTAACTTAATAACTCCGTATTGCTCTATTTCTTTTCTGATTAAGTTAATAACTAAAATTTGCCTTATTAAAGCCATCCAATAAAGCGGAGATTTATCTTTACCGCTACCAAAAAATGGTTGTAAATGTGTTTTATGAGATGTTAAAAGAGCATTTTCCTTACCAATTAATGTATTAACTATTTCTTTGGCTTTATATTTTTGTAAAGATTTTTTTACAACCTCTAATAAAGTTACTACATCTTCTTTAGCTTCGTGTTTTTTCTTCGGGTTTCTAGAGTTATCATCCATGTCTGCCCCTTCTCCATTCTCAACATCAAATTCTTCACCAAAATAATGTAATAAATATTTACGCCTATTCATAGAAGTTTCTGCATAACCAACAACTTCTTGTAAAAGTGCATGACCAATTTCTTGTTCTGCAACTGGCTTACTTGCCATAAACTTCTCTAACTTTTCTATGTCTTTGTATGCATAAAAAGCTAAACAATATCCTTCTCCATCATCTCTACCTGCTCTACCTGTTTCTTGATAATAGCTTTCTAAACTTTTAGGAATATCATGATGAATTACAAAACGAACATCTGGTTTATCAATTCCCATACCAAAAGCAATAGTAGCTACAACTACATCACAATCTTCCATTAAAAACATGTCTTGATGCTTAACACGAGTTTTTGCATCTAAACCTGCATGATAAGGCACTGCTTTAATACCGTTTACTTGTAAAATCTGAGCAATTTCTTCTACCTTTTTACGACTTAAACAATAAATTATTCCAGATTTTCCTTCTCTTTGCTTTACAAATCGGATAATATCTTTTTCTACTTCTTTAGTTTTAGGCCTTACTTCATAAAACAAATTAGCTCTATTAAAAGAAGCTTTAAATCTATTTGCATCTGTAATACCTAAAGTTTTTAAGATATCTTCTTGTACTTTTTCTGTAGCTGTTGCTGTTAAACAGATAACTGGTACATTATCTATCGCTTTAATTATATGTTTTAAATTTCTGTATTCTGGTCTAAAATCATGTCCCCATTCAGAAATACAATGTGCTTCATCAATAGCAACAAAAGAAATCTTTTGGGTTCTTAAAAAAGTTACGTATTCTTCTTTTATTAAAGATTCTGGTGCTACATATAAAAGTTTTGTAATGCCGTTTGTAATATCTTCTTTAACCTGTGCAACTTCTGTTTTATTTAAAGATGAATTTAAAACGTGAGCGACCCCATTGTTTTCAGAAATACCTCTAATTGCATCAACTTGGTTTTTCATTAAAGCAATTAATGGAGAAACTACTATTGCTGTACCTTCTGCCATTAAAGCGGGTAATTGGTAACAAAGTGATTTACCACCACCTGTTGGCATTATTACAAAAGTATTATTATTCTCTACAATACTTTTAATTACTTGCTCTTGTAATCCTTTAAATTTGTTAAAACCAAAGAATTTTTTTAGAGGACTATATAAATCCATTTATGTAAATATTTATTTAACCTTAAAATCAACACACAAACATACTATTAATATTTGCACTAACTGTTTTTTATAGTAAATTTGCCCATTTCTTAATCTAAAGATATAACTTTTTTTTTTATCAATAAAATACGAAACTATTGAATAATACAAATACAATTATTAAAGCAGCTAAAGAAACTATATTAATAGAAAGCAATGCTATTGCTAATTTAGCGAATTTAATTGATGTAAATTTTGAAGATGCCGTTAAATTTATTTTAAATTCTAATGGAAGAGTTGTTGTAACAGGTATTGGTAAAAGTGCAAATATTGCTACTAAAATTGTAGCAACTTTAAATTCTACAGGAACCCCTGCAATCTTTATGCATGCTGCAGATGCTATACATGGAGATTTAGGAAATGTGCAGAAAGATGATGTTGTTATCTGTTTATCTAAAAGCGGAAATACACCAGAGATTAAAGTTTTAGTTCCGTTAATTAAAAATTATGGAAATAAAATTATTGCTATTACTGGCAATATAGACTCTTTTTTAGGTGAACATGCAGACTTTACTTTAAATGCATATGTAGAAAAAGAAGCTTGTCCCAATAATTTAGCTCCAACAACAAGTACAACTGCTCAATTGGTTTTAGGTGATGCATTAGCTGTTTGTTTATTAAACCTAAGAGGTTTTACAAGTAAAGACTTTGCTAAATATCATCCAGGAGGCACATTAGGTAAACGTTTATATTTAAGAGTTGCTGATTTAGTAAAAAATAACGAAATCCCTAAAGTAGAAGAAACAGATAGCATTGCTAAAGTAATTGTAGAAATTTCTGAAAAAAGATTAGGAGTTACTGCTGTTTTAAATAGCAATAACTTAACAGGTATTATTACCGATGGAGATATTAGAAGAATGCTTTCTAAAACTACAGAGATTTCTAAATTTACAGCAAAAGATATAATGGGTAAAACTCCAAAAACTATTTTAGAAGATGCAATGGCTATAGATGCCCTACATATAATGGAGAACAATAGTATAAGCCAAATGTTAGTTATTGATAACAACAACAATTATATTGGTGTAATACATATACATGATTTAATTAAAGAAGGAATTTTCTAATGGCAGAACAACAAAAAGAAATGTCCTTTTTAGGTCATTTAGAAGAATTAAGATGGCACCTTGTAAGAAGTGTAACTGCAATTTTTATTATTGCAATTGTGCTTTTCGTATTTCAAAAACAAGTATATGAGAGTTTTTTATTAGCACATAGAAAACCAGATTTTATAACTTATCAACTATTTTGTGATTTTTTTACTTTTATAGGTGTAGATAGTGATTTTTGTAATGTTAGTTTTAAAGATAATTTAATTAGTTTAAAACCTACACAGCAATTAATGAACGCTATTTGGTCTTCGTTAATTTTAGGTATCATTTTATCTTTTCCTTATATTTTATGGGAAGCATGGCGATTTATAGCGCCTGGTTTAACAAAAAAAGAAGCTAATAAATCTAAAGGTTTTATATTTATTGCTTCCTTACTTTTTTTTATCGGAATTGCTTTTAGCTTTTATGTAATTGCCCCTATTTCTATTCATTTCTTATATAATTATCAAATTACAGATTTAATTCAGAATAACTTTACAATGGACTCTCATATAGGTCTTGTTACCAATATGTTATTAGGAATTTCAATTTTATTTGAATTACCTGTTTTAATTTATTTTTTAACTAAAATAGGTTTAGTTACACCAGAGTTTTTAAAGAAATATAGAAAACACGCTTTAGTAGTTGTATTAATTTTGGCAGCTATTATAACACCACCAGATATTGCTAGCCAAGTTATTGTAGCAATTCCTATTCTTATATTATATGAAATCAGTATTAAAGTTTCTAAGATTGTAATCAAAAAACAACAAAAAGATGCACAAAAAAGTTAAAGAATTTAACGACTACCGAGAAGAAATGAACGGTAAAATTTTAAATTCTGATAATAAAGTTATAAAAAGAATTTTTAATTTAGACACTAATACCTTTAAAGAAGGTCATTTACCAATTAAAACAAAAGAGCTTTTAGGTTTGGTTGCTTCTGCTGTTTTAAGGTGTGATGATTGTGTACAATACCATTTAGAAGCCGCAATGAAAAGTGGAGTTACTAAAGAAGAAATGATGGAAACTATGTCTATTGCTACTTTAGTTGGTGGTACAATTGTTATACCTCACTTAAGAAGAGCTGTAGAATATTGGGAAGCGTTAGAAAATAACTAACTGTTTTTAGTAGTAAAAAAAGAATGTTATGAATCTCTTAAGATTTAAAAAAACATAATTTATTACTTTTACACAACTTACAATTACACCTTTCAACAATTAAACAATTACACCATATTTTAAAATATGATTTTAAAAGCAGAAAATATAGAAAAAATCTACGGAAGTAGAAAAGTTGTTACAGGAATTTCTTTAGAAGTTCAGCAAGGTGAAATTATTGGACTTTTAGGGCCTAATGGGGCCGGTAAAACAACTTCTTTCTATATGATTGTGGGAATGATTAAACCTAATTTTGGTAAAATATTTTTAAATGATCAAGAAATTACCGAAGATGCCATGTACAAACGTGCACAAAAAGGGATTGGTTATTTAGCACAAGAAGCTTCTGTTTTTAGAAAACTTTCTGTAGAAGATAATATTATGTCTGTTTTACAATTTACAGGTTTATCAAAAAAAGAACAAAAAATAAAATTAGAGTCTTTAATTGAAGAATTTAATATTGGTCATGTTCGTAAAAACAGAGGAGATTTATTATCTGGTGGAGAAAGAAGAAGAACAGAAATTGCACGTTGTTTAGCTTCTGACCCTAAATTTATATTATTAGATGAACCTTTTGCAGGTGTAGACCCAATTGCAGTAGAAGATATACAAAATATTGTTGCTCATTTAAAAGATAGAAATATTGGTATTTTAATTACTGATCATGACGTACAAGCAACCTTAGCAATTACAGATAAAACTTATTTAATGTACCAAGGTAGTATTTTAAAAAGCGGAACGCCAGAAGAGTTAGCTGCAGATGAAATGGTAAGAAAAGTATATCTTGGTAAAGACTTTGAATTAAAAAAAAGAAAGTTTTCTTAGTCTTTTTTAGTTAAAAGAATATTTTCTTTTTTAGAAATATAAAAATAGAAACAAACGCCTTTTTCATCATTATCTCTTTTCTTTAACTCTATTTTACCACCAAGTCTGTTTATTATAGATTTTACAGTTGCTAATCCTACTCCTGTACTATTATTATTTTTAGAATCTAATGTTTCAAACATATCAAATACTTTTTTCCAGTATTTTTCTTCTATACCAGGTCCATTATCTTCATATGTAAAATAATAAAAGTCTAAATCTTCTGTATATTTTATTGTAATTTCTGATCTATCTTCATCATAAAATTTTCTAGAATTAGAAATTAAGTTCTGAAAAACTTGCACCAATCCTATACTAGAACTGTACACTTCTATATTTAAATTACTAGTGTTTAAAAATATTTTATTCTCGAAATCTATATTTTTAACAATCTTATCTAAAAGATCTTTTAATTTTACATTTTCATAAATAATATTTTCACTCGTTACTTTAGAATAGTTTAAAATTTCATTAATTAAATTATCAACATAAACAATTCTATCGGAAATTAAAGTAAGGTATTCTTCGGCTTCTGTATTTTCAAAAATAGAAATATAATCTTGCTTTAAAACATCCAATAAAAAACTAATACCGTTTATTGGCGATTTTAAATCATGAGTTAATCGACTAGCAAAATTATTTAATTGTTCGTTTAACTTAGTTACTTTTTGGTTAGATAATTCTAACTGTTTATTTTTTTTTCTAAGTTCTAAGAGAGCTACTACTTGTTTCGATAGCAATAAAAGAGATTCTCTTTGATTTTCACTTAATTCATGAGGTTTACTATCAATAACACATAAAGTTCCTAAAGGGAAACCTTCTGAAGAATTTAAAGGAGCACCTGCATAAAAAATTACATTAGGTGCATTTACAGTTAAAGGGTTATCAGAAAAGCGCTTATCTTTTCTCGCATCATTAATAACAAACAATTCATTTGGATTTAAAATACTATGAGCACAAAAAGAGACTTCTCTTGGTGTTTCTGTAGCATCTATACCATAAGTAGATTTAAACCATTGTCTATCTTCATCTACTATAGAAACAAGTGCTATAGAAGTATTACATATACTAGAAGCTATTTTTGTAATTGCGTCATATTCTTCTTCTGGTAAAGAATCTAAAATGCTATAACTTTTTAAAACTTCTAACCTTTTATCTTCGTTTTCGGGAATCTGAGGGGCTTCCATAAAATTAAGTTTTAAATAATTATTTTTTAATTAGCGATATAAGAATGTACAATATAATAATAATTGGGACAGAAAGAAAATTAAATAACAAAATTAAAATTAATGATGCTAAAAGAAAAAGGTAAACAACAATATTCTTTTTTAAAGAATAATCTTTAAATTTTAAAGAAAATAATGGTAATTCTGCATTCATTAAATAAGTTAATAATATTGTAATTACTATTAAAAAATAATTATTTGTAATTAAGTTTTGCGCAAATTCTATTGTAGAATATTCTTGTATTAGAGGTAATGAAATTACAAATAAACTCATTGCAGGTGTTGGTAAACCTATAAAGGAATCAGACTGTCTTGTATCAATATTAAATTTAGCAAGTCTATAACAAGCACCTAAAGTTAGAATTAAGCCCAAAAGTGAAATACCTAATATAGAATCTTGAAAAAAAGAATGTGGAGTATTAAATATATTCAATTGAATTAATTTCATCATTACAATTCCGGGTACTACCCCACTTGTAACCATGTCTGCCAAAGAATCTAATTGTTTCCCTAGTTCTCCAGAAACATTTAATAATCTTGCTGCAAATCCATCAAAAAAATCGAATACAATTCCTAAAACAACAAATATACCGGCACCAACAAAATTACTTTCAACAGCAAAAATAGTTGCAACTGTACCACAGAAAAGATTGCCAAGTGTTATTAAATTAGGAATGTGTTTTTTTAATGTCATTTTTTAATAATTAATTTAAAAAGCTAAAATAAGAAATCATACATTCAAGAAGAGGTTTATCAACTTTTTTTTAAGACATTTGCTATAATTACACTTTTATATGCCAGTATTAATATCTGATTTTTCTCCTTCTTTTCCTTTTAAAAATGCACATTTAAACACTATTTATAGGTCTGTTTTCACAAAAGAATCTAACAATTATTCAAGAAAAAGAATTACTACTTGGGATAACGATTTTATAGATCTAGATTTTTCTTTAGTTGGTTCTAAAATTTTGGTATTATTGATTCATGGTTTAGAAGGAAGTTCTAAATCTAACTACATAATATCAACCACTAATCATTTAAATAAAAAAGGATTAGATGCTGTTTGCTTTAATTTAAGAGGCTGTTCTGGTGATGATAATCTACTTTTAGGAACTTATCATAGTGGAAAGACAGAAGATGTAGATTTTGTAATAAATCACCTTTTAAAAAATTATAATTACGACAGTATAGTTATTTTAGGCTTTAGTTTAGGTGGTAATTTAATTTTAAAATATATTGGAGAACAAGCTGAAAAGATATCACCCAAAATTAAAGTCGGAATTGCAATTTCTGTTCCTATAGACATTGCTACTGGCGAATTAGAGTTAGAAAAATTTAAAAACAAAATATATTTAAATCGATTTCTAAAAAGTATGAAAACCAAAATTTTAGAAAAATCAGAAAAATTCCCAGAACTATATATAGACAAAGAGAAAATCTCTAAAGCAACACGTTTTAAACATTTAGAAAGTGTGTACACTGCTCCTGTTTTTGGATTTAAAAATCCAGAAGATTATTGGGCAAAAGCGAGTTCTAAACCTCATTTATCTAAAATTAAAATCCCTACTTTATTAATAAATTCTAAAGACGATACTTTTTTATCAAAAAAATGTTATCCTTTTGATGAAGCTAATAGCTCTAACAGCTTCTTTTTAGAAGTTACAAATTATGGCGGTCATTGTGGTTTTATCTCTTCTTTTGATAATTCTAAAAATAGTTGGTTAGAAGATAGAATTGAAAAATTTATAATGGAAAACATACAGAATCTAATATTGTAAACAATAACTTAAAAAAACTACTGTTATTTTAGTATGTTTTTAGATATTTGTTACTGATAATTTTTCATCAATTTGAAACACAAACTATTATTTCTTTTTTTATTTACGCCACTACTTTTAACTGCACAAGCTTTTAGAAGTTACTCTAACGAGTTTCTATCAATAGGTGTTGATGCAGCTGGTTTAGGTATGAGTAAAAGTGTTGTTGCCACAACAAATGATGTAAATTCTATTTATTGGAATCCTGCTGGATTGGTTGGTATAAAAGATTATCAAGGTTCTTTAATGCATGCTTCTTATTTTGCTGGTATCGCTAATTACAATCATGCTAGTTTTGCCATACCTATTGATAGAGAAAGTACTGTTGCTTTTTCTTTAATTCGTTTTGGAGTAGATGATATTTTAAACACTACAGAATTAATTGATAACGAAGGAAATATAGATTTTAATAGAATTCAGCTTTTTTCTTCTGTAGATTATGCTTTTAATTTTGCTTATGCTAGAAACTTAATATTTAAAGATGTTAAATTTGGAGTAAATGCAAAAATTGTAAGAAGAATTATTGGTGATTTTGCTTCTTCTTGGGGATTTGGTTTTGATGCCGGAATACAATTTGAACGTAATTCTTGGCACTTTGGATTAATGGCTAGAGATATTACGACAACTTTTAATAGTTGGGCAATTAATGAAGATGAGTTTAATAAAATTAAAGACGCCATACCTGGACAAAATGAAGACTTACCAGAAACAACCGAAATTACAAAACCGAAATTACAATTAGGTGTTGCCAAATATTGGGATATTAGTCGCTTTTTTAATTTGCTTACAGAAGTAAATGCCAATGTACGTTTTACAGAAACAAATGATATTTTTTCTTCTGAAGCTATAAGTATAGATCCTGCTATGGGATTTCAATTAGATTATGACCAAATTGTATATTTAAGAGCTGGTATTGGTAATTTTCAATATATCACTGAGTTTGATGATTCTCAATCACTTTCTATGCAACCCAATTTTGGTGTTGGTTTTAAGTATAATGGCATTAAAATAGATTATGCCTTAACTAATATTGGTAGTATTGGTAATGCTTTATATTCTAATATTTTTTCTATCACGATAGATTATCGTTTTTTTAGACCTTAAGTTTTATGAAAAAAAAAATCTTCTTATTATTTTTTATTATTTCTATTTATTTTCCACTAAAAGCACAATTACAACTCTCTAAATATGCAGAAGTGAGTATTATTACTGCAGGACCTGGAGAAGAATTATATGAAGCTTTTGGTCATTCTGCAATAAGAATTAAAGATCCTGTTTTAAATTTTGATTTAATTTACAACTATGGTATGTTCGATTTTAATCAACCTAATTTTTACACCAATTTTGCAAAAGGAAACATGGTTTATAGTTTAGCTCGTTATGATTTTAAATATTTTATTACAAGCTATAGAAGAGATAAACGTTGGTTAAAAGAACAAGTTTTAAATTTAAACAAACAAGAAAAACAAAATTTTTTCAAATTTTTAGAAAACAATGCATTACCTCAAAATAGTGAATATAGATACGATCCTTATTTTGATAATTGTGCCACCAAATTAAGAGATATTACGGAATTGATTTTGGGTAATAAAGTTTCTTTTAATTATGATAATTCAGTTGAAAATCAAACCCTAAGACAATTAACTAACAAAGAGATTCATTGGAATACTTGGGGGAGTTTTGGCTTAAACCTAATAGCAGGAACGATTTTAGACAAATCTGCTACTTATGAACAATATATGTTCTTACCAGACTACGTATATTCTTCTTTTAAAAATGCTGACTTATTTATAAAAAATCAACCAAATAAATTAATAAAGCAAGAAAAAAATCTTTTAAAATTTGAAGAAAAAAATCTCGAAATCTCAATTTTAAATCCTTTATTAGTATTCACTTTTTTCGCACTTCTAGTCTTTCTTATTACTTTTAGAGATATCAAAAAAAATAAAAGAACTAAATCTTTAGATTTTATTATATTTTTTACAACAGGTATTATTGGTGTAATTTTACTTTTCCTTTGGATATTTTCAAGTCATTCTACTGCGCCTAATAACTTTAATATCTTATGGGCATTTGCACCTAATTTAATAGCTTCTTTTGTATTACTAAAAACAAAACAATCAATATGGTTACAAAAATATTTATTGTCTTTATCGATACTTATTGTTGCAATTCCTTTCTTATGGATTTTTAAGATTCAGCAATTTCCATTAGTTATAATACCAATTTTAATACTTTTATTAATAAGGTATTTTTATCTATCTAGAAAATTATTGACCTTTAAAAAATAAAACAGTAGTAATTGTTTTTATTAAAATTTGAAAATCTAAAAAAGTACTTCTTTCCTTAATATAATATAAATCGTAACGTAATTTAATCTCTTGCTCCTCAATTGTATTGGCATAAGGGTAATTAACTTGTGCCCATCCCGTTAATCCTGGCCTAACTACATTTCTAATGGAATAAAAAGGAATTTTTTCAGTTAAATCTTTTACAAATTCTGGTCTTTCTGGTCTTGGTCCAATAATACTCATATCTCCTTTTAAAATATTATAAAACTGAGGAAGTTCATCTAACCTTGTTTTTCTTAAAAATTTACCAAAAGTAGTAATTCTACTATCATTCTTTTTTGCCCAAACAGCTCCATTAGATTCAGCATCGGTAACCATAGATCTTAACTTATAAATCTTAAAAACTTCACCATATTGTCCAACTCTTTTTTGGGTATAAAACAGCTTACCTCTATTACCCAAAAAATTACCAATTAACAAAAAAGGAATAAAACTTGTAAAAACAATAAGACCTATTACACCTAACAAAATATCAGCTATTCTTAAACCTAAAAGATAAAATCGATTACTATTATTTTTATTAAAATTAATATATTTATAAAAACTGCTACTTAAATAACCAGGTGGAATTCTTTCTATTAAATTTTCATAAAAAGTCTCATAACTAACAATATTTATTCCTTTTTCAAATAATTGAATTAATTCATTATTTATTTTTGAGATAATTTCTGGTGACAAACCTTTTAAAGAAACCACTACTTCTGTTATATGCTGTTTAGAAATTATAGAATTTAGTTTTTCCTTAGAAATGTCATGAAATCCATCAATTTTTTCTATTTTTTTATCAGTGATATAACCTCTTAAATTATGAATATTATCTTTCTTAACTTCTTTTATTAGACTTGCTATAAAATCTGATTGCCCTATAAACACAACACTTTTAAAAAATTTAGGAGAATACAATAACGACATGTACATTAATCTCCATATAAAAACAGGTAAAAAAAGAATTAACAAAAAATAGACTATTTGCAACCTATTCTCTGGTAAAGAAGGTGCTATAAAAGGTGTAAAAATGTAAAAAATAGTAGTAATAACAGCTGTTAAGCTTAAACTTCTTAATACTTTGTATCTATTATTAGATACATTTAAATCATATAATTGAAAAATTTCTCCAAATAACAAATAGTAACAAGCTAATAAAAATAGCCATTTAAAAATACGAAAGTCTAAGAAATTAATATATGTAAAACTTAAAAACTTAGAAGCAAAAACTAAAGAGAAAATTATAAATAGGATATCAAAAACCCTTAATAATATTCTCCTTTCTGATATATCATAATGTGATTTTGAATTCATTTCAGTAATTTATTAATAACATTGAACAATGTGTAATAAAAAGATCGAAAGTAAGATTTTTTTTCAACATTCTTATATAAATTCCAATTCCATTTAAGCATTTCTACTTTATTATTAGACATAGATTGACTTTGATCTCTATATTTAGCTAAGACTTTTGGTAAACCAAATGCATAACTTTCGGTTTTCAGAAGTTTTAACCACAAACCATAATCTTGTCTTTTTCTAATTTCTGGCATAAAAACCTTTCCTAAAACATCAGAATTATACATCGCTGTTAAACAACCTATTTCGTTAGAATATAACATCCTTTTATAATCTAACTTTTCTTTACAATGTATTATTTTATTTTTTGAAATTCCATTTTCATTTATAATTTCATAAGAAGTATAACTAATGTTATAATTATTAGAAATCATAAATTTTAATTGTTGCTCTAATTTTTTAGGTAACCATAAATCATCACTATCTAAAAAGGCAATAAAATTTCCTTTAGCTAAAGAAATTGCTTTGTTTCTTGCTATTGCTGCTCCTGAGTTTTTTGATAATTTAAAAAGTTTAATTCTATTATTTTTTAAAATATAGGACTCAATAATCTCGACACTATCATCATTAGAGACATCATCCACAATAATCATTTCCCAATTTTTATAAGTCTGATTTAAAACACTATTAATAGTCTGTGAAATAAATTTTTCTGAATTGTAGTTAGGCGTAATAATTGATACTAGTTTATTCATCAGTATTTTTTATATGAGATTCTATAATTTGTGGCTTACCAGATTTAGTTGCCTTTATCTCAAAAACTTCTTTAAATTCAATTTTGAAGTTAAGGTCAATTATTATATTTTGAAGTTTTTTTAATATTCTATTAAGAACTTCTACCTGAAAATTATCACCTTTAATATATTCAATAATAATGCCTAAGTTATTATACTGTATAACTTTAAATTGTTTAATTTCTTCAAAATATTCAAAAATACCTGTAAATGAATGGACTATTAATTTTCTGTTATCTGGTAAAACTACAACATCAGTATCTCTTCCTATTACTTTTTTTAATAGAGGATAATTTAATTTTCTATCTGTTGGGTATTCTTCTTTGGGTAGTTTAATTGCTAAATCACCTATTTTATATCTAATTAAAGGCATACCAGAATTATCTAATCTTGTAATCACAACGTATCCAATTTCTCCATCTAAAACTGGACGATTATTTTCGTCTAATATTTCTAAATATACTTGTGCTGAATTAATATATAAATATTCTAAGTCATACTGGCATGCTATAAGTAATCCTTCTGAAGTTCCATATGTTTCAATTATTTTTGCGTTAAAAGCTTTCTTTATATTTTTTTTGTAATGATCAAATAATTTATCTCCTAAACTTATAACCCCTTTAAATTCAACTTTAATATTTTCTTTTAAAGTAAACTCTGCAAGAACATTTAATGACGAAGCATAACCTAATAAGTAAAATTTTTTATTCTTAACTTTATTTAAAGCTTTTCGCATTTCGTTTTCCGATAATGAAAAAGCATTTATATATACTGTATTAAACAAGATATCTTTAACACCTTTTATAACCTTTCTATTTAGTGTCATTCCTGTTTGTAATAAATTTGAACCTATTTTATATCCACACCATTCCCACCATCTAGTATTACCAGCTCTAAAAGAAGACAAGTCTTCTTTATTCATATAAATATCTGTCCTATAACCTGAAGATCCACTTGTTGAAAATTTAATAAGATTATTTTTTTTTTCTGTTAAAAGGTTATCAATATTCTCATTTAATATTTCTTTTGTAAGAATAGGAAAATTCTCTAACCATAAATAAGGGTTAGATCCTTCTAATTTAACATTCTCATAAAATGATGATTTTTCACTAGCTAATTTTAATACTCTTTTTAGGCTGCTTTCCTGTACTTTTTTAATTTCTTTAAAAGATAATTCATCAATACTCCTCCAATATTTAAGACGTTTTATATAACTAGTATTTAAGATTACATCTCCTAATGGAAGGATTATTTTTTCTAAAATTTTATTATAAATCATTTTAATATTTTAAACCATTTATTTTTCACAAACTCCCATGCAAAAGTTTCTACTTTTTCTCTTGCTTTTTCTGACATTTTAGGATAATCCCCTTTTAAAACATCTAAAATTTTACTAGTCATTTTTAAAGCATCATCTTTCTCTACTAATAAACCATCAATCTCATTGTCTATTAAATATGGCATCCCTCCTACATTGGTACTTACCAAAGGTAAACCTAAGGCCATTGCCTCCATAACACTTACTGGTGTATTGTCAAAATTTGTTGTGTTTATAAAAATATCAAAATTTTCAGATTTTTTATGCCAATCCTCTTTTAAAAGAACATTTGTAAACTCTACAGAATCTTCTAATTTTAACTTAGATACTAATTGTAAACAATTTTGATAACTATCATCTACAAAAGGACCTACCATACATAGCTTAGCTTCTGGATATTCTTTTTTTAGTATATCTAAAACTTTTATAGCTAACGTAGGGTTATATATTTCTTTGAAAGCTCTTACCCAAAAAAGCTTAGGTCCTATAGATTTTCTTAACTTAAACTTATAGTCTTCTATTTCGACTACGTTTGGAATAAATATTGTTTTGTAACCTTTATCTTCAAAAGATGATTTCAAGTAATTAGAAGGTGCTATATTTTTATAAGAATTATTAAAAATTAAATCACTAAAAAACTTATTCTTAGATAATCTTTTCGGCAAATTACCTCCATGTAAAATGGAAATATATTTTAACTTAAAAATTCTTGATAATTGTGAAATAATAAGTGCGTAATAAAAATTTATTGTACTAAAAGTATCTATTAAAACATAATCTATTTTGTTCCTATTTTTCAACAAAGAAAAACACATTGCAATTAACCTTAATAACTTATTTGTTTTATCTGATGAAACAATTACAGAATAACCTTCACCTTTTAACAGATTTGATAGTACTATAATAGTTGAATTGTATTTTGTTTTTTTTGTTAAATTATTTCCAATATATAAAATTCTTCTATTCATATTTATCATTTTCTGTTATTCTAATTAAGCTTAAACTATAAGCAAATGCAGGAAAGGCGATTCTCATTGCAGTATGATTAATTGTTAAAAACCAAAATATAAAAAAAGCAGTTAAAAATGCTCTTTGATAATTATTACTAATATATATATTCTCTAAAGACAGTATTAATAATATAATTAAGGCTATAATTCCCATCAAGCCATGTTCTTCAATTAATCTACCAAGTTCATTATGAGATGCAGCTGTAATTTTTTGATTACTTTCCATCCTCTTAAACCTCCCATTTCCCACACCAATACCAAAAAATGGTGACTCCAAAAAACTTTCTAATTGAGTATTAATAATATCACCCCTTCCTGCGGATATATCATCTTTTTCAACTCCTGCAGCATTTTTATTAGCATATCTGTTTGCTATCATTCCTCCAGTTATATTTGAAGTGTATAACCAAATTCCTAAAAACAATAAAAAAGTAACAAAAATATATTTAGTAATCTTCGCTAAGGTTATTTTTTTATATAAAAACATATAAAATGCAAATAAAATAAATGCAATTGCTGCTGTAAATAAACCTCCTCTTGAAAAAGTTAGTAGACATCTATAAGTAAAATAAATTAAGAAAAAAGCATCTATTATAATAAATCTGGCTAATTTCACTTTAATAAGAAAAAAAACAGCTAAAATAAAGGCTCCAAAGCCAAGAATAGTAGCTACTTGGTTGGGGCCAAAACCTCCTGATGTTTTAAAGTTAGAAGCAGTTCCAAAAACCATTTCTTCTAAATTTGGTGTTCTAAAATAAAGATAACTTATAATTGAAAAAATTGGTAATAAACTTATAAAGAGTAGTTCTTTTAATTGACTTACTTTAATTGTTCTTTTATAACAGTATAAAGCAAAAACTCCTAAAGCTATTGGTCCGCTCAAATTAAAAGCTACAGCATTTCTTATTGACTCTCCAGGTGGTACTTCTGTAAATATAATTCCTAGTAGTAATAAAAAAACATAAAATAATATAGAAACAGAAGACTTATGTTTTATAGGCCCCATAATAAGACCTAATAAAGTAAAAATAATCAGGCCATATTTACCTGTTTCATAGACTAAAAGTCCACCTGACATTCTTATAAAAACTTCTGTTCCTACTATATATCCAGCAAAATATAACGCTTCTTCGTTTTTATTTTTATTTCTATATATTAAAAATATTCCTCCTATTATCGTTATAAGGGTATAAAGTTTAGAAATAGGTATATAAATTACCAAAACTCCTAAAAGTATATGAATACAAATAAATAAAAATTTATTTTTAAAAACTGTACTTATCATTCGTTTAAGTAGACCTTTTTAATTTTATTAATAAATTTTTTTTCGGAAAAAAAATCATTTATGTTTTTATTTAAAATTGTAGATATTTCATTTCTTAATTCTAAGTTTTCAATTAATTCAATCATATGAGTTGCAAAAAAATCACTATTCTCAGCAACAACAATTGCCTTGTTATGATTAATTACTTTTTTACATTCTCCAACATCTGTAACCAATACTGGTAAATTAGCCAAACCATACTCCAACAGCGATACTGGCAAACCCTCTGATTTAGATGACAACACACCTATATTAGATTGATTAAGAATATTTTTTATATCTAAACAAACATCATAAAAAAAAACACTTCCCGTCAGGTTTCCTTTTTTCACAAAAGTTCTAATTTTTTTTGAATATTTATTTTCATGAATTTTACCAATTAAATGTAATGTATATTCTGGATATTTTTTATTAATAATTTTAAAAGCTTCTAATAAATTTAAATGATCTTTTTGTTCTCTAAAAGCAGCTAAATGCACTATTCTCTTACCATAAATTCCTTTTAAATTTGTAATGCTTTCTGTGTTAGTAAATACAGCAAAATTATTTAAAAAATCCACCCTTTTACAATTTAAACTTTTTTCTGCCCATTTTTTTAAATCTGAATTTACAGAAACAATAGAATGAAAAAAATAGGAACAAATATTTAAAGGAAATAATTCTCTAGAATCTAAATCTTGACTTTTTCCATAATGATCATGCCAAACTATAGAAACTTTAGGATAAAATAATTTAATACAAAAAGCAAAAAAATAAGAAGATGCATGTGCATGAATTATATTTATACTATTTTTATTTATATATACAATAAACCTATAAATTGCAAAAAAATCTATAGTCCTTTTTTTTTTCAAAAATAAATAATTATTCTTTTTACTTATATTATTTTTCAACTCCCCTTCTTCTCTTGTTACACAAATATGAGAGTTCTCCCCAGCCTTTGATAATCCATTAGCAATATTTACAGCCAACACTTCTGCACCTCCTGCATTTAAAGAATCTATAACTTGAATAACTCCTTTGATCTTACTCATTTATCAAACTTTTAATTTCTATTTCAAATTTATCTAAAGTATAATTCTGAGACCAATTTTGAGCATTTAAAACCTTTTTTTGATACATACTATTATCATTTAAATAAATTTCTATTTCTTTAACAACTTCTTCTATTTTTGTATTAGCTTTTAATACGCTACCACGAGTATTATTACCTAACATATAATTAACACAAGAAACATTTGAAGAAATTGGTAAACATTTCCAAAACATTGCTTCTGCAACTACTTTTGGCCAACCTTCTGATTTAGAAACAAATACAAGAAAATGAGAATCTTTATATGCTTTTTTTACTCCTTCTTTATTTACATTTCCATGCAAATAAATATTATTTTCTAATTCATGTAATTTTATATAATCTTCTATATCATCTCTCATTACTCCATCACCATACATATTTAAAGAAACATTATATCCTTTTTTAATCAATTCATATGCAGTTTTTACACTTAACAAAGGTTGTTTACTAACAGTTAAACCTCCAACATAAATTAACTTAACTTGTTTTAATAAATCTTTTATAGCAATTTCTTCAATTTCTTTTTTATAGTAACTTGCAGTAAAAAAAGGAAGAATGTTTTTAGTTTGATTAGGCCAATCTCCATACACCAAAACCTTCATTTTTTTTGTTAGAAAAGTATTCCCTAATAACCATTTTTGAAATCTATAGGTAGCAGGCTGAATACTTTTAGGGTCCCAATTACCTGCATATTTTGCCGTTTTATTTTTAGAAGGAAATAATATCTGGACTAAACACCCTAACAAACCAACATTACCAGGACAACGAAGATGGATATGATCTACTTCTTTCATTACCTTATAAATTGACATACATATTTTAGGAATTACTAAAAGGGAATTTAATAAATTTTTAATTGAAGTAATATTAAAGTTAGGAATTTCTACTACTTTTATATTTGAATGACTATAGGATGATTCTATATTTTCAACTTTATCTTTAGAAACAGGTGCTAAAATAATGATTTCGTCGATATATTTCCCCCACAAGTTCATTTCTCTAACATAAGGTTCATAAGCAAAAATTTTCTGTTTACTTTGTTTATGAATTGCATGGGTTATAATACAAAATTTCATTTCTTTTTTTAGGTTTATAAAGACAATAATAATTATTTTACAAAAAGTTAAAATTACCTAGCTATAATAGATTTATAAAAAGTTATATTTTTAGTTAAAATTTCTTCAGGAGAAAATCTATTTAAAATATCTTTTCTAGCTTCAATTGATATAGATTTTGCTTTATCATTATTTTTTAGTAGTGAAATGATTTTTCTTGCAATATCTTTAGAAGAATATGGATCTACTAAAACGCCTGTTACATTATCTAAAATTAACTCTCTACCTGGACCAATATTACTAGCTACAACAGTTTTGCCTTTAGCTAATCCTTCTAACCATGCTATTGGCATAGCTTCCATATGAGATGGAAAAACACATAAATGTGCTTCATCAATATAATTTGCAACAGTTTTATGAGGTACAGCACCTACAAACTCTACATTAACATTTAAATCTTCTGGAATAATTGTTTTTAAATAAGAAACATAAGATAAGCCTTTTCTAGAAATCCAATCTCTACCAACTATTTTTAAATGAACATCATTAAATTCTTTTTTAATAATTGTTAATGATTCAACCAATTGTTTTATACCTTTTTTTTCACAAATTGTACCTACAAATAGTAATTGATTTTTTTTTATTAATGCTAATGGATTCGGTTTGAACTCCTGAGTATTAACTGTATTATAAATAGTCCTAAATGGAAAATCTATTTTTAAATGTTTTTGTGTTTGATTACCAACATAATTACTTACTGACACAAAAAAATCCGATTTTTTAAAAGACCTCTTTTCTTGAAAACCTCTCCATAATGCAGGTTTTTTACCTAATTCTATAGCAAAAAAATGATGTCCTCCATGTAAACGAATCATTTTTTTGTAAGTCGTAACTTTAGGAAAAAAAGCAAAATTTAGCTCACTACCTTCTACAACATCAACTTTAAGTAATTTATCTATCTCTTTTATTTTTGATAAAATACGTTTTGTATTTTGATGAAACTTACCGAATTTCCATTTAGATTTAGCTAATCTATATATTTCAATATCTTTATCTTTTTCATATTCATATTTATATGTATTATTAATTCCTATCACAGATACTTTTACGTTTTTAGAAATTAAACCATGTCCTAAAAACTGAACGAAAGAACCTATTCCACCACCATTTAATCCTTTTTTAGGATATTCATTTGTTAAAAATACAATATGAAGTTTTTTATCCATTCAACAATTCTTTTAAAACATTATTAATTTTTATTTGATCTTGGTTTGCTATAATATTTAACCACTTTTTAGAGTCTATTATTATTTCTGATGAGTTATTTAAGCTTTCTGAAATACAATCTAAAATATCTTTTTTATTATTTAACCAAAAAACTGCTTTTAACCCATTCATACTCCTGAAATGCTGATATTTATATATTTTTTTTACAGACCAACTTTTATTTGAAGGTATATCATAATTTATATATATGGCTGGCTTGCCAAAAACAGAAAAGTCATGTGCCATTGTAGAGCCTAAATTTATAACTACATCACAATATTTAACAGTATTAACTAATAACTTAATATCATTAAATTTGGGATAAATAAGTGTAAAATTGTTTTCTTTAGACTTATCAAAACTCCATATTGGTGGAGCAGTCTTTATTATATTTGAATATTTATCAATTATACTGTCATATCTGCCAGATAAATCAACAGGACAACGTCTAAATAAAATTTGATATTGACTTTCTTTTGGCATAGTAGCTATAGCATCTGCTATATTTTCTAAGTAAATAGGGTCATTAGGAGATGTTAAAACATCGTCTCCAGAAAAACATATTGTTTTTTTTAAAATATCTAAATTATATCTTTTAAAAAAATCTTCTTTATTTACAATTAAATTTTCATTAGAATAGAATTCAAATTGAGGAGTTCCTATTACTTTAACTTGCTCTTCTTTTATTTCTGGATATAGTAGATTAAGTTCTTTTTTCATTAAATTAGACCACACAAAATAATAATTATATCTAGAAATAAGTCTTGCTTTAGGAACATTATCCCAAGAATAAATAACTGTTGATGTCTTAATATTTAATTTTTTACTAATTTCTATAACAGGAGATGTTAAAGGTGATCTTTGATGAAGGTTTAAAACTAAATCAGGGTTAAAACTAAGTAAAGTTTCTTCTATAAATAGATTATTTTTATTCTTTAAAATTTCTTTTTCATATAAACCATCATATTTTCTAATTAACCTATAAGATTTAGATAAAAAACAACCTAATATCTCTGCTAAAATATATAAAAATTTCTTTTTTACACCTTTTTTATTAGGCGACCAAAAATCTAATATTGTTTTATTATTAAGAGTTTTTTTATTTCTTAAAAGTCTAGCATATGCTAAACTTTCTCTTAAAAGTCTAGCTTTTATATTTTCAATAAAATTTGGAATTTCTTTAAAATTATGAATTTCTGGTTTATGAATTTTAACCTCATTTATAGCCGATTCTGATAATTTATGATAAATTAAAACTTCATTGTTCTCTTTTATTAAATTACTTGTAAAACTTGAAAACAAATAATTACGAACACCAACACCATCAGGAACTAATATAATAATTCTCATACTAACATTTTAAATCTTTTTTTGAATCTATATCCAGACTATGTTTTTTAGACATTTCAAAATGTATTGTCTTTTGAGTTAACAACCTACCTTCTTTTAAAAACTCACTTACCTTTACAATATATATAGCTCCATTTGCTCTATACGTTTCTGGTAATTCTTGTCTCGGAAAAAAAGGAAAACTATTATTAATTATCCCTTCTAAAAAACCTTTTTCATTTATCTTAAAACTTTTATAAGGATGATGTTCTAATTTACAAACACTGATTAATGAAGTAGCTTCCGTATTTGAAATTTTTTTTAAAGCTGTATCAATATCTTTAAAGGTTCTTAAAGGTGAGGTTGGTTGCAAAAGAATTAAATAATCATACTTTACTCCATTTAAACTTTCTAAAACATGTGTTAAAACAGGTTCTGTTTTAGAGGTATCTTGCGCTAATTCTAGAGGTCTTTTTAGAGCTAAAACGTTTTTATTTTTTTGAGCTTCATTTAAAATTTCATCATCATCTGAAGAAACAATAATATCTGTAATATATTTTGATTCTAAAGCTGCTTCAATAGTCCATTGCATTAAAGGTTTTCCAGAATAATTAACTAAATTTTTTCTAGGAATTCCTTTAGAACCTCCTCTTGCTGGTATAATTGCAATAACTTTCATTTATAAATCTTGAAATTGTTTTTGACAGTTTACTTGCCAAATTACATCTGACATTAACAAATGTAAGAAAAGCTCATTACTATTCCCTTCTCCAAATTCAGTTACATCAATAATTTCCTGCTTTTTAGATTGAATATTATTTATTACTGATAAAATTTTATTAGAATTATAAGCCACATTTATAATAGAATTTGCTTGTCCTCTGTTATGCTGCCTCGTTCCTATATCTATTGAAGGTACTTTATAATAAGGTGCTTCCCGAATACCTGCACTAGAATTACCAATGATAAATTTAGTTTCTTTTAATAATCTTAAAAAATACTCAAAGCGTAAAGAAGGATAAATTTTAAATCTAATATTATTTTCTAAACGTTTATATTCTTCTAAAATCTCACCTGTTCCTAAATCGTTATTAGGATAGATGACAACATAATTCTCATCAGATTTTAATAAAGCATCTACTAAAGCCTTAACGCTATCTTTTATATTTTTATGATCTGTAGTAACAGGATGAAACATTACAATAGCATACGCATCAAAAGGAATTTCGTAATATTCTTTTACCTTTTCTAGATTTGGTAAATTAGAAGGATTCATTAAATCTAAATCAGGTGAACCAATCACATAAATAGAACTTTCTAATTCTCCCATTTGTATTAATCTCTTTTTGGCTTCTTCATTGGAAACTAAATGTAAGTGAGATAATTTACTTACAGAATGACGAATAAGTTCGTCTATGGTACCAGAAATTTCACCTCCCTCAATATGTGATACTAAAATATTGTTCAAACTCCCCACTATTGCTCCTGCCAAAGCTTCTACTCGATCACCATGAATAACAATTAAATCTGGTTTTTGATTTGCGATATATTCTGAAAATCCAGTTACAGTTTTGGCTAAGGTTCGATCCATAAACTCAGCGCCAACATGGTTTTGAAAAGTATGAATATTTTTGAATCCACTTTTATAAATTTCATTTACAGTTGAACCATATTTCTCATCCAAATGCATTCCAGTTGCAAATATTTGAACGTCAAAATTTGAATTCTCTTGTGTAATTTTTATTAAGGACTTTAATTTACCAAAATCTGCACGAGTTCCTGTTAGAAATACTATTTTTTTAAATGACAAATTACTTAATTTTATTTGATATTAAATCCCTTTTATTTGTAATTATTGTATTTGATACTATATCAGAAGTTATTAAACAGTGAGCTCCAATAATTACATTATCCTCTATCTTTAGACCTCCTATGATTGAAGAATTACAGTACATTTTAACATTATTATGTATTTTATTTCCATTGCCTTCACCATTTTTTTTATGTCCAATAGTACAACCTTGATGAATTATAAATCCTTTTCCGATTTTATTTCTACTACCAATTACAATTCCCGATCCATGAACAATATAAAAGCCTACATCAATATTATTATTAAAATAAATCTCACAAGAACATAACTCTTTTAATAACCAATGAATTTGCGGTTTTAAAATTTCTAATTTATTCGAATGTATTTCATTTCCTAGACGAAATAGAAAAACAGCTAATTCATTACTATTATTTTGTATTCTTTCTTTAACATTTATATTCGTTAATTCTGGAAAATGATATTGAATATCTTTAACTGTATTATTAAATGCTGATTTAATAATTTCTACAGGTATATTTTTGCTATTATATACTTTTTTTAATAAAAATTCAACAAAATCTATCATATTTAATTAATATTATTCCAATTTAAATGAGTATCAGATTCAATATCTTTATTCGCTTTTTTTCCCAAAATTTCATTAAACTTATTTGCTAAAATCTCTCCTGTACCTGGTCTTTTTACCCAAATATTTTCTTTTGTAAAAATTTCTCCTTTTCTTATAGGTTTTATTGTTACAACAGTAGCAAATGCAAAATCTATGGTAACTTGTTCTTCTTTAGCTGGCTCTTTTGTTCCTCCACGCATTTGCCAAATTAAATTACTTCCGTTTATTAGCTCTTTACAATCTTTTTCATCCATAGAGCAAACAATATCAGGTCCTGTTCTTTGTTTATGATCTGTAAAATGACGTTCTAAAATTGATGCTCCTAATGCAACAGCACCCAAACAAGCATGATTTGTTAATGTATGATCTGATAAACCAAAAACATTTTTAGGAAATGCTTTTGCTAATTCTTGCATAGCACCATATCTTACTAAATGTACTGGTGTTGGGTATAAATTAGTTGTATGTAACAATGCTAAAGGAACCTTTGCTTTTTCAAAAATTTCTACAGCTATAGAAACACTTTCTATTGTATTCATACCTGTACTTAATATTACTGGCTTACCAAAAGAGGCTATATGTTCTAATAATGGATAATTATTACATTCTCCAGATCCTATTTTATATGCAGAAACTCCCATTCTTTCTAACCTTTCGGAAGCTGCTCTAGAAAAAGGTGTTGAAATAAAAATCATCCCTTTACTTTCTACATATTCTTTTAATTCAAGTTCATCTTTTTCATTTAAAGCACAACGCTTCATTATTTCATAAATAGAAACGTTTGCATTACCTGGAATTACTTTTTTTGCTGCTCCACTCATTTCATCTTCTACAATATGAGTTTGATGTTTTACACATTCTGCACCTGCTTTAAATGCAGCATCTACCATTTCTTTAGCGACTTTTAAAGAACCTTCATGATTGATACCTATTTCTGCTATAACAAATGGAGGATATTCATTTCCAATTTTTCTTCCTTGAATTTCAATAGTGTTTTTCAAAATATATATTTTTTTTAAAAAATGTTTATGAACCTTATTAAATAAAAAACTTAATACGATTAAAAGTTTACTTTTTCTATTATAATTTAACTCAATAAATACCTATTACTTAAACTTTCTTTTGCTTCTTCTATATATAAAGTAATATTTTTACACCAATCATCAAGATTATAAAGACTGTTTAAATCTATATTTTCATCAGATTTTTTTTTCCCTAAAGACGATAAATTCTCTATTGTTTCTTCAATTGCAAATATCCAATTATCTTTTTTATTTGGTCCATCTATTAGTCTACCTAATCTACCGTATTGTAAAACTTCTGGTATTCCTCCTTGATTAGAAGCAATACAATAGCAACCACATTTTAATGCTTCTGCTAACACTAACCCAAAACCTTCTTTCCATAAAGCAGGAAATAAATAAATGTCTGATATTTGATAATATTTAGGTAATAAGTCATTAGCAACACTTCCTAAGTTTATTACCCCTGGTATATTTATTGTACGCTTAGTTCCGATAATTAACAGAACAATATTGTTATTGTATTTATTATAAATATCTATCCAAATCTCTAAAATAAAATCAAGTCCTTTCTTTGGTCTATCTTGTGAACACCATATAAAAATAGTTTTATTTTCTATATTTAACTGCTTCTTAACATTATTTTCATTATTATTTTCTAAAAGTTTAAATTTATTACTATCTATCCCATTATGTAAAACTCTAACTTTAGGTGTAAATACATTATAATAATTTAAAAAAGCATTATAAGACGAGTTTGTTAAAAAAAACATTTCTTCTATACAACTAAAAAATTCTTCTCCTTTAGATTTTCCATAAATAATATCATAGCCATGGTAAGCATATTGAATATAAAAATTTTTTCTATGATAATTATTTTCTAAATAATTATTTAAAGGAATTATAAGACCCGAATTATCTACAATATGAATCAAATATTTTTTATCAGAATTATCAATAATATTTTCTAGAGCATCAAAATAATTTGAAAACCTATCTAGTCCAAATAATTTATTTTTTATTTTATTTAAAGTTGATTGAGTTTTTAAAAAACTATACTCTACTTTAAATTTTCCATTTGGTGCTGGACAAATAATATAATTGAACGAATTATTGTTTTTTAAATAACTCGAATACATAACCGTCCAACTACCTATTTTATCATAAGGTAATGGAATTGGGCTTATTAAAATTGTTTCAACTTTATTGTTCATCATAACTTCTAAAATTAAATTCTGGAAAATAAAAATACTTATATCCTCTTTTAAAAAAAAGAAGGCTAAAAAACCCTAAAAATAATTTAAAAAAATACATGATATTTAAGTTACTATAAAAACAATATTTAATTAAGTATTTAAAATATTTAATTGCAAAAACTACTTTCTTTAAAGTATTTTCTTTATTAACTTGAAATAAAGAATAATAATTTACAGACTGTCTATAAAAAATATAAGAAAGTATTTTTTTTGTATTAATACCTCTTTTTTTTACTACACTAAAAGCTTTATCATAAAATTTAAAATTCGATAATTGAAGCTTAAAATTTTTTGTAAAGTTTTTTGTAATACTATTTCCAACTCCTTCTCTACTTAAAAACAATGCTTCATCTAAGTAGTTATATTTAGGTTTTTTTGATAAAACTCGAAGATGAAAATCTCTTTCTTGAGATCTTAATAAAGATTCATCAAATAATAAATTATTTTCATTTAAAAAACTACGTCTCCAAAGTGGTGATGCTGTATCAAAATATAGCCCATTAAGTAGATAATCTTCTAAATAATTGTTAGAGTTTAAAACAAAAGGTTTTTCTGTTTTTTTTATATTATCCACAGAGCCTGAAAAAAGTTTACTATAACAAGCACAAAAATCTAATTCTTTATTATTATTTAAAACTGATATTTTATTTTCTAAAAAATCAGGAAGCATTATGTCATCACTATCAAACCAATTAATAAACTCCCCTTTACTAATTTCAAATCCGTAATTTCTAGATGCATTACCTCCTTTTAATCTTTCTTTAGGTCTTTTATCAAATTTAAACCTAAAATCACTTTTTATATAATTATCAATTATTTCATTTAAATTATCAGTACTACCATCATCAACAATAATACATTCCCAATAAGAATATGTTTGTTTTTTAATACTATCTAAAGTTTCATGAATTATATTAGCTCTGTTATAAACAGGTATAATTATAGAAATTAATGAGTCATGATTTTTCATAATAAACTATTATACTTTTAAATAGTGAGATCCCTTAGACTTATTTGTATTATAACTTTTTATGATTTTTTTCTCTGATGATTTTAATATTTTAAATTTTTCTAACTCACCAAAGGCTGAGCTAAATCTAATAGTAAAAATATTTTTAAGTATTTGTTTACAAATAAATAACTTTTTATTTCTTATTTTAAAATCTATGTTTTTTTTATTAACATCTCCAAAATTTATTTTAAAACTATTTACTAATTGCTTGTAATATACTTCTGAATATTCTTTTAAATAAGTTTTTTTTCTAAACTCCCTATCATGAATTACCTCTGTTTTAGAAACCACTCCTATCTTATAATTATGAAATAACATTCTTTGACATAAATTGTCATCCTCTCCATATAAAAAAAACATAGGGTCAAATCCACCTACTTCTAACAAGCTTTTTTTAGAAACTAACCAAGCTGCTGCATTTACAAAAGGAACATCATAAATTTCTTGTAATTTATTATTCAGAACATAATCTGAAAAAAAGGAATTATTACTTGAACTATGTAAATAGTATGAAAATTTCTTATCTAATAAATTTCCATTTTTATTAGTATGTATTGGACTTAGAACCCCATAATTTGGATTCTTAGAATGTATTTCTAAAAGTCTTTCTAAAGCATTGTTTACAATATACGCATCTTGATTTAATAAAAAAACATAATCACAGCCTGCTTTTATTGCATAAGATATTCCTATATTATTTCCCTTACCAAACCCTAAATTATCTTGTTGAGGCAAAAGAATTACTTCTGGATAATTTGTAAAAATATAACTAACCGTTTCATCTGAAGAATTATTATCTACTACAATAACCTTATAATTAATACAACTATCTAAGCAATCTTTTAACCAAGTCATTGCATTATAGGTAACAATAATAATATAAACTTCTTTCAAACCTAAATTGAGTATTAATTTTAAACTAATTCTTTTATAACATTATAAATTTTAGGTGATTGTTCTTCTACCGTAAAATTTTTAAAACTTTTATGAGCAATTAAACCGTCTTCTATTATTTTTTGGCGATCATTAAAATAATTAATAACTTCTTCTGCCATACTAGTAACACTTATATAAGGTACAATTTTTCCTCCTCCCTTTTCTAATAATACTTCTTCTGTCCCAGTAGCTCCTTTAAAACATATTATTGGCTTTCCTAAATTACCAACTTCTATACACACTAATGGAAAAGGATCTTCTCTTGATGTCATTAAAAATATATCAAACAGAGTAAACTCTTCTTCTGGTTTTTTAAATTCACCTTTAAAAAATACTACTTTTTCTAAATCTGCTTTAATAATATCAGCCTCTAATTCTAAAAGTAAATTTTTATTCGCTTTTTTTCCTATCCAATGAAATTCAATATCAGAATTTGGTAATCTTGTCATCACTTCTTTCGCTACAGAAACAAATAAATCATACCCTTTTCTATGATTCATATTACCAGAAGCTCCTACAATAAACTTTTCTTTGTTATTTTTCTTTTGTATTTCTAAAGAATCAATTCTTCTTAATTTTGAAAAAGGATGAATAATTCTTGTCTTATCAATTGAAACATTATAATTATTAATAATATTTTTTTGGACAATAGAAGAAACACAAATAAATAAATCTACTGATTTATTATCTTTTAAAAAACTTGGACTATATAACTTTATACTTACATTTAATTCATGTAAATGCAAAATAAGTTTAACATTAGTAAATTCTTTTTTTAATTGAGATGAAATCTCTAAACTTAAAATAGAATTTGCAAAAATTAAATCATAACCCTGTGCTTTTAAAACATTTATTAAACCTTTTTTACTTTCTTTTTTGGATGTTGTTCCTTTAATTTTATAGAAAACTTTATTAAAAATTGATTCTTTTTTTTTCTTAAATAGATAGAAATTGTCTGAAACCTCTTTAAATTCGTTATCTAAATCTCCAGATGCTAGACTTAAACAATCTATTTGTATATCTGATTCAAATAATTTTAACCATTTAAGAAAGTTTAGTAATACTAAAGGAGCTCCTGTTCGGCTTGACTCATGAGTAATAAAAAGTATCTTTTTCAATTTTATTATTTTATTATTTTTTTTAAACCAACATATACTTTTGTTAAATATAATACTACTTTACTTGGATTAGGGTTTTTATAATGAATTAAAAGGTTTGCATAAACATAAAAAAACCTTAGTGGTGTATATCTTAAACAAAACTTTAAAGCATGTGGTGATTGTACATCATACTCACCAACTATCATACTTGATTTATTATTTTCTACAAAAACAAAACACCCTAAAAACTCTTCTATTTTTATAGTTTTAAAGAAATAAAAAGCTCTTAACAGAAACCAATAATCCATAGTATAATGCTCATCTACAGGGAAATTTCCTATTTTTTCTTGTACTTTTCTTTTGTACATATAACTAACAGGGTTTAAAGGAAACCTTCCTTTAAGTATAGATAAATCTTTCCAAGAGATTGTAACATTTGTTCTTGGTTCTTTTATACCTTTTTTTTCTACATGTAAATTTCCTACAACTATATCTGTATTAGGATTTTCTTCAAACGCCTTAATTAAAGTAAAAAAAGCTTTAGGATAAAAATAATCATCCGAATTTAAATAAACAATAAAATCCCCTGTGCACATTTTAAAAGCTTTATTCATTGCATCTGATTGCCCTTTATCTGGTTCAGAAACCCATTTTATATGATTATATTTTTTTAAAACTTTTACAGTATCATCAGTAGAACCGCCATCAATAATTATGTGTTCCCAATTTTTATATGTTTGGGATAACACACTTTGAATACTACGCTCTATATAATTTCCTGAATTAAAATTTGGAGTTAAAACACTAATTTTCATTATTTAACGTTTATATTATTTATATAAAATACTCTTATATAAATCTTCGTATGCTTTTGCTTGTACACTTAAGTTATATTTATTGAAAGCCTCTTTATAAATATCTTTTCTTTTATATTTATCTATACCTTCTAAGAATTGATTAATACTCTCTACTAATGACTCAACACTAATCTCATTAGTTATCAAACCATTAAATCCATTTGTAATCATATCTGGGATTCCACCTACAGGAAACCCTATTACAGGTGTACCACACATTATTGATTCTAAAACTGTATTTGGTAGATTATCCATTAAAGAAGGTATTACAAAAACATCTGCAGCAGAATAAGCCAAACTCATTAAGTTATCATCTTTTAAAACACCTAATTGTATAATGTTAGAAAAATTAGATTTTAATTTATTTTTACCTATCACACATAAAACAACATCTTTATTATTTATACTTTCAATAGCCTTTTCTAAAAAAACAAAGCCTTTTCTATTAGCAGTTACAGAATCTGCCACAAAAAGTATCATTTTTTTATCTTGAGGTATCTTAAAGTGCTTTTTTGCTTCTCTTATATCTTTAGGTTTATATATACTTGTATCTATACTGTTAGGAATACAATGTATTGGCCTATCTTTAAAAAGATCACTTTCTTTTGCTTTATTTGCCAACCATATAGACGGTGATACTATGTGTAAATTTTTTACATTTAATAAAGCTTCTTTTTTAATTTTTTTAATTTTTCTAAAAACATAAACTTCTTTAGATGATATTATTCTTTTTTTCGGAAATCCATTTTCATTAATATCTAAATATATTTCTTCATAATGTTCTCCTCCAGAAAAAGGATTCATATCATGCAAAGTCCAAACAACAGGTTTTGAATTTTTTTCAAAGAAAGTTGAAAAATCTAAAAAATCTGAAACCCAATGTAAGTTAATAATATCAGCTTCTTTGTATAAAGGAGATGAAGTAATATCAAATGATGAGTTTGGAAAACTAAATAATTCTAAATTTTTTGATCTTTCTTTTAAAAATTTATCATAATCAGATTTAAAAAAATCATATTTCTTGAGTTTTCTTATGATTTTAAAAAGGTATTTTTTGAAAATTATATATTTTTTTGGTTCTAAAACATGTGTATCTAAAGTTAAATCATTTTTTCTTTTTAAAAGAAAATTAACATCAGTACCTCTTTCTCTTAAACCATTTGCTAGCCTTAAGCTTGCTTTAGCAGCACCTCCGTTATCATATGTATTTACTATAAGTACCTTCAAATTATTTATATTTCACTGTAATTTTCGATTAAATCCTCTAAAGTTTTTTTGTTCTCTAACATATTCATTTCTTCTAAAAACAAATGTATCTTACCTCCTAATGTGTAATCTATAGCAACAAAATTAGTATTAAGAGTATGTGCAAATAAAACAGAATGAAATCTCATACAAATATTTAACTTAGATTTTTTCATTACCTGTACAATACTATCTACAGTAGAAAGTTTTTTATTTATAAAAACTCTATTATCACTAATAAAATATTTGTCTACAAAATACCTTGAAAAATCTCGGTCATCGCTACCTACAACAAAATTATGCATATGATGAAATTCAATTCTATCTACATTTAATTTATCTGCTTCTTTTTTAATTAAATTAGCAATAGATAACTCAAAAAGCATCTTTTTTTCATCAAAATCTTTTCTTTCACCTAAAAAATATTCAAAAGTCCAATCCCTTAAATAACAACTTAATATATTTTCTTTTTCTTCTATAAAATTATCTCCTATTTTTTTTATAAAACCTTTAGCTGGATCTCCAAAAAAAGTTGCTTGTTTATCAAAATTATAGTTGTCAAATATTTCAATACTTTTTCTATCTCTTAACTTTGTATCATCAGATAATTGACAAATTTCTTTAACCGCTTCTGAAAACAAATGAGTCTTAAGAGGGCCAATACCACAACCAAAAATTGTTGTTTTTTTTCCAAATTTTTTAGCTACTTTAAAACCTATATATGGAACGTATAATTCATTTAAATCCATTAATGGTCCCCCTCCCATAACGACTTCATCTGAACTTGCAGAATACCTTAATAAATCTAAATTACTTGTTGAAACTACTTTCGCATCAATATTTAATTCTTTACAAGTTCTATGAGTTATAAAAGGATATAAACTACCTATAATAAATTCTATTCGCCCATTAAATTTTTCTTGATAATAATTTAATATGCCTCCAAGAATAGCTTTATCTCCTACAGTTTCAGTACCATACCACCCAAATATAAAGACTCTATAGTTATAATTAACTTTGGGTATTTTTTTTAAAAAGAATGATAGGTTTGTTGCCAAATCTGCTTTAGAAACTGTTAATATCTTTTTGTAATAGTAATCTTTAATTTGTTCTAACTTTTCTTTATAAGTAATCGGAGCATGATAATCATGTATACATTTACTACATTTATCTTCAAAAATTTTTTCTTTTTTTGAAAAATTTTCTTTGTAAACCTTTAATGAAGAATCTTCAAGTCCATTACCTATATCTGCTGCTTGTGGTGCACAATAATTAATCTGTCCTTTAGATCCTAAAACAATACCATTATTATGATAAGGACAACCAATTAAACGATCACCTCCTAACAATAAGTTTTGTATACTACTATATGTTCTTTTATAATCTGCATTCTTTTCAAATCTAAATTTAATTTTTTCAAAAAATATAACTAGATTATAAGCTTCATCTTCATCAAAATTACGTATTACCTTTCCTCTATTCTGATTATATAAGCGATTAATTGTTTCTGCTATTCTAAACCTACCATAAATACCATTCTTTTCTGCATAATATAAAAGATCATCTGCATCCCAAGCATTTATTTTAGAAATAGTAGCTCCAAAAGCTACAGGGATTTTTAGTTCATTTTTAAAGTATTTTAATACTCTAATAGCAGATTCAAAATTTCCTTTTACACCTCTTACTTTATCATGTGCCTCATTAACTCCATCTATAGAAACCATTGCTGAAAAATGAATTCCATTTTCCTTACATAAATTATTTATATTTTTAACAGTAGATTTTACATCCTCTTCTTTAATTGCATTAGTTATAATACTAAGACCTATTAAATTGGGTAATACTTTAATTAATTTTTCATAAACCTCTAAAAGGTCTTCTCTTAGAGTAGGTTCTCCCCCTGTTACCCCAACATGTGTTAACTCTGAATATAATGGGTCTGATAAGATTACCGCTAATTGATCTGGAGATATTTCTAACTCTTCATCTCTTCTCCAAATATTACACATCGTACATTTAGAGTTACAGCTATCAATAATGTTTAGATTTAAAACTTTTGGTTTCTTATCTATATTTAAAATAAACTTTTCTTGTCTTTTTAACTTAACTAATTCTTTAAGCTGACTGTAAATTTTTTTTAAACTATTAATATTCATTTAAAAAGCTACTTTAGTATTATTTTAAAGTCCAATTTAAAACAGGGTGAACACTACCTGGCCATTTTTCATTAAATCCAAAACCTTTATTTTCCATACTTTCTACTTTTATATTTAAACAATTAGTAGTCTCGAAAAAGTATTTCTTACCTGGTATTGCTCCACTAACAGCAATTATATAATTTGAATTATTTAAAAGAAAGCTAGGTATCTTTACAGTAAGAATATTAATTCCGACATCAATACCAGTGTTAGTAACCCCAAAGGAACTACTTACAAATACAATATCATCTGATAATGTTTTAACTATAAGGGCAAATCTAGAGTTTTCTATTTTTTTTAAAATTTTTAAAGTAATCTTCACTGTTAAACTTTCATCATGAAAATAATTACACCTAATTCTACCTTTAGAATCCGAGCAAGAAACTTCTATAAGTTTTACATCATCATCTCCTATATTATTATTTGAAAAATCAAATACTCCTTGAGACCCCATACTATTAAGTCCATTATTGTTTTTATAAAACTCAATAGCATCGTTTGTAGACCCCTCAAAAACAGACTCTCCATTATCTAAAACAACTCCTCTCTTACATAAGCTTTTAACCGCTGCCATATTATGGCTTACAAACAATACTGTTCTACCTTCTGAATTAGAGATACTCTGCATTTTACCTATAGCTTTCTTTTGAAATTCGGCGTCACCTACAGCTAAAACCTCATCTACAATTAAAATATCTGGTTCTAAATGTGCTGCTACGGCAAAAGCTAAACGCACTTTCATACCACTAGAGTAACGTTTTACAGGAGTATCTATGTAACGTTCACAACCAGAAAATGAAACAATTTCAGCTAATTTAGATTGAATCTCTTTTTTATTCATTCCTAGAATAGCCCCATTTAAAAACACATTTTCTTTCCCTGTCATTTCTGGATGAAAACCTGTCCCTACTTCTAATAAAGAAGCAATACGCCCTTTAGATTTAATAGACCCTGTTGTTGGTCCCGTAACTTTTGAAAGTATTTTTAAAAGAGTAGACTTCCCTGCACCATTTTTACCTATAATACCAAGAACTTCTCCTCTTCTTATTTCAAAATTGATATCCTTTAACGCCCAAACATATTCAGAATTACCTTTTGTTCCTCTATTATTAGATTCTCCAATTTTTAAATACGGATCTTCTTTACCTCTTATTCTTGAAAAAAAACGATTTAAATCATGACTAATAGTTCCTGTTCCAACAGTTCCTAAACGATATTGCTTAGATAAATTTTCAACCTTTAATATTATATTATTTTTTTTATCCATTAAATCGTATCTATAAAAGTTTTTTCTGTTTTATTAAAGATTAATATTCCTAAAAAAAAAATAATAATTGCAAATATTATTGTGTAAATAATTCCAAAAAAAGAAAAAGTACCACTATCTAAAAGAATAAATCGACCAAATTCAATTAAATGTGCTATTGGATTTATGTCTACAATCCAAGAGTAATCAGTACCTTCTTTAATGCTTATAAGTTTCTCTCTCATTAAATCCAAAGGATACATTACCGCAGATAAATACATTAATAATTGAACTCCAAAAGATACTAAAAAAGTTAAATCTCGATATTTAGTAACCATAGATGAAATAATCATCCCTAATCCTAAACCAATCATACCCATTATTATAATCAAGAATGGTAAAAATAAAATGTATTTATTAGGAGATATACTAGATCCTTTATAGTAATAATAAATATAAAAGCAAACAAATATAAAGACCTGAATACCAAACTTTAATAAATTAGAAATCACAACAGACATTGGCATTATTACTCTAGGAAAATAGACTTTACCAAATATTGCTTCATTTTTCTTAAACGTATCTGAAGTAGCAATGAGACATTCTTTAAAATAGTTCCAAATTGTTATACCAGCTAAATTGAATAAAAAAGGAGGTATATTCCCTGTTGAAATACCTGCAATATTATTAAAAACTAATGTAAAAATTATTGAAGTAAATAACGGTTGAATTAAATACCAAAGTGGTCCTAAAACAGTTTGTTTATATACTGTTACTATATCTCTTTTTACAAAAAGGAATAATAAATCTCTATATCTCCATACTTCTTTTAAGTTTAAGTCTAATAAATTATTTTTGGGAGTTATTTCAAAAAGCCAATCTTTTTTTTCCATCTATTAAATTTATAGTTGTAAATAAATATAATTAAATTTAATGAGTGAAGTCATAAATTATATTTAAAATAATGACTTTACTAAAATTACAAGAGGGAAGTATTGTTATATTATGGGCAAATATACTAAAAAACCTTAATTTTAATACATAATATCAACTTTATAGAAAGTTACGTTATTCTCTTTTTCTCTACAAAAAACTCTTAACACCTAATTCATAACTCTTTAAACCAAACCCTAAAATAACCCCCTTACAAACGGGAGATAAAAAAGATTTATGCCTAAAAACCTCTCTTTTATGTGTATTTGAAATATGTACTTCTACAACAGAAGTAGTTACACCACTAATAGCATCTGCTATAGCCACAGAAGTATGTGTATAAGCACCTGCATTCATTACAATCCCATCATAAGAAAATCCTACTTCATGAATTTTATCTATCAAAGCTCCTTCACTATTAGACTGAAAATATTCTAATTCTATATCAGTATATTTTTCTTTTAAAGATTTAAAATACTCTTCAAAAGTTAAAGAACCATAAATTTCTGGTTCTCTCTTTCCCAAAAGATTTAAATTCGCCCCGTTTATAATTATAATTTTCATATAGCTAAATTACAATTTTTTTTACATAAAAAAACGGAAACAAAATGCTTCCGTTTTTTTAAATTTAAATTTATTTTTTTTCTAAAGTCCAAACATTACACCTAAACTTACATTAGAAAAATTATATCCGTCGTTATCAATACCTGAGTAAGATAAATTTAACTGAGAAGAACTTCCTATTTTATATCCAATCAATGGTCTGTAATAAACCCCACCATCGTTACCTTCATTTAAACCAACTGCATAACCAAGATTTGCACCTAAGACAAAATCCTCTGAAACATTAAATCTTGCGGCACCAGAAATTGGTAAGAAAGACGTATCTGAACCTTCTATAGTAAGGCCTCCTAAATCATATTCTTTTCCAAAAAAATGAGAATATTGCACAGAAGGACCAACAGTAACTCCCTCATAAACAGGAAACATGTAATTTAACTCTGCTCCCATTGCAAAACCAGAATAATCACTAACGTCTCCTGTTGGAATTCCTAAATTAAAACCTCCATTTAAAACACCTTCTTGTGCATTCACTTCATTTAAACTAACAATTGCCAATAAAGCAATAAAAACTAATTTTTTCATACTGTTTATATTTTTAAATTCGATCACAAAACTATAGTAACAAAAAGGTCTTAATGCGCTTTATAGATGTAAAAATTAACTCAAATGATTTTTAATCTTTTCAATTTAAATCCATTTTTAGTCTCTAATTTGTTTGATTTAATTATATTCATTTATGATTTGGATTGATGCAATAAAAGATTTTAAGCACTACTTAAAAATAGAGCGTGGTTTATCTCAAAATACGATTGATAGTTATACTCGAGATTTAGAAAAACTCACTTTATTTTTAGATGAAAATAAAATGAGCCTCTCTCCTATTTCTATTGATAAACTTTCTATTCAACAATTTATTTATGAGGTAGCTAAAAAAGTAAACCCCAGAAGTCAGGCAAGAATAATTTCTGGTTTACGTAGTTTTTTTGATTATTTAATTTTTGAAGATTACAGAGAAACTAATCCCACAGATTTAATTGAAGCTCCAAAAATTGGAAGAAAATTGCCCGACACTTTATCGGAAGATGAAATAAATGCACTCATTTTTGCTATAGATTTAAGTCATCCGCAAGGAGAAAGAAACAGAACTATTTTAGAGACTTTATATAGTTGTGGTTTGCGTGTTAGTGAACTGATTACTCTAAAAATTTCTGATTTATTTTTTGATGAAGGTTTTATAAAAGTGACAGGAAAAGGAAATAAAGAGCGTTTTGTACCCATACATTACAATGCACAAAAATATATTTCTATTTACATTAATGAAATTAGAACTCATTTAAAACCTGCTAAAGAATTTAGTGATACGTTATTTTTAAACAGAAGAGGAAAAGGGTTAACCCGCCAAATGATATTTACAATTTTAAAAGATTTAGCCATTAAAATCGATTTAAATAAAAAAATAAGTCCGCATACTTTACGCCATTCTTTTGCGACTCATTTATTAAAAAATGGTGCAGATTTAAGCGTAATTCAGCAAATATTAGGACACGAAAGTATTACAACGACAGAAATATATGTGCATTTAGATAGAAGTTATTTAAAAGAAATTGTAGAAACTTATCATCCTAGAAAATAAAAGACAGGCTTCAAAATGGAATACACATTATTACATGCTACCTTCTAATTATTTTTTGTAACTTTAAATTGCTCTTATCACAAGTATAAACAAAAAGTTCAATTTACTTGTTTTTAAAAAATACTACAACTTTTCTAAAATTATACTAGTTTATTTTAAAATAAATACTAGAATAGTTATACAAAAATACTAGTACTTTAACAAAACACATAGGTAAGTTTGCGTTAAATATTACTTATAAAAGACAAAAAAGTTAGTAAGAAATAACAAATATTCTTACTAACTTTTTTTTATGAAAACTGAATTTTTACTACTCTTCTTTTATAAAAGAGAAAGGTTTTCCTATAGAATCTGTAGCAATTTCTAAATCTAATAATTTTGTAACAGAAGCTGCTATTTGGTTTGTATACAATTGTTCTTCTTTAGTAATTTCTCCTTTTGATTCAATTTTATCGCCAAAAGCAATTACCCAAACTTGGTCTGTATCTTTTACATTATTTCCGTGATGTTTCCAAGTTGCCAAAGGTTCTGTACCTCTACCATGATCTGTTGTAACAATAAAAGTAGTTTTACCTTTATAAAAAGCATCTTGTTGTGTAAAATACCAAAGTTTTTTAATAAAATTATCTGTTCTATTTGCCGATTCTAAATACGAATCATATTCGCCATCATGTGCAAAATCATCGGTTTCTCCGTAAGAAATATACACTAATTTTGGATGCTTCTTCTTTAAAGTTTCTATTGCATAATGGTGTGTAAAAACATCTAAACGAACAGTTCCCCAAGGACTTGGGGTTTCATCTTGTAATTCATTTAAAAAAATTTCTTTATCTGACAAATCATCTCCTTTTGCTTTTCTAAAACCAGCATTTACATACAAACCACTTCTTTCTTCGTTAATGATAGACGGAAAAACATCCCAACTACCAAAAGCAGCAACTTTACCTTTATAAGCTTCTGATTTTTCTGCAATTTCTAAAATTGTTGTATTCGGATTTGGAATTTTATCGTTACTAAAAATGTTTTTATCATCTGCTTTACCCGTTAAAATTTCACTATAACCAGGATACGAAAAATGCATCCCGTTGGTTAAATTTATTTTACTTGCTTGTAAACGATTACCATGAATTTGTCCCATTACAGCAACTTCACCCCAAATAAAAGGGAATAAAACTTCTCTTCTTTCAACTGCAGATTCACGCCAAAATTTCTCTTTTAAACCTTTTGTATTCGTTACATATTCTTTGTTTTCGACCAATAAAGAATCAGCTCCAGAAAATAATTCTTGCCAACGTAAACCATCCAAAGTAATTATAAAAACTTTAGAAGTGTCATCTTTTTCTAAAGCTTCTTTTTCCTTTTTTTCTGATGAACAAGCAGCAATTAATAAAATAAAAAAGACTACAGATGTAAATTTTATAGCTTTCATTATTTAGCGGTTTTAAACGTTTTTACTGTAGACCAATCACTCCAATTTAAAAACTGATCTCTATAACGCACACGTACAAAATACGTAGTATTATTTTCTAATTTTCTATCTAAAATTTCATCAGATAAATCATCATCCTTTTGTCTGTTTTCTCTGTAATACCAATTTTCGTGTTGTTTCCAAGAATTGTATATTATTTTAGAAAAATCTTCTGTTGTTGATGCTTGCCAATTAGAAGCTGCATGAAAAGCATCTTTTTTATCACTTTTAAAAGAATTTGCTTTTAAAACTACTTTATAAATAGGTTGATTTTCTTTACTAAAATCAGCTAAAATTGGTTGATTAGGTTGAATCGTTTTCTTAAATACAGTAATACTATCTCTTAATTGATTGTCTCTAAACTCAATATTATTACCTCTACTAATTCTTTTTAAAGTAAAAGAAGGATTTTCTTTATTTGGATCTATCGTTGCCAACACAAAACCATATTCATCTTGTGTAACTGTAAATTCGTCATAATCTCTTCCTTCAAATTCTCCCCAATTATCAATGGCTCCACCAGCAGAAGCTACATTTACCCACAAATGTTTGTGTTCTTTAGATTGCCCTCTAGAATATCCGTGCGTATGACCAAAGAAATGCAAACTTGGTTTATTGGCTTTTTTAGTAAATTCTTCTAATAGCTTTACTACTTTTCCTGTAAAATTTTCCTCTCCAGGAATCCATAATTCTGATTTATGAGGATGATGTAATTGTGCAAAAACAAAATCAATAGCATCATTTTTAGCTGTTTTTTCTAATAACTCTTGCAACCAAACTAATTGCTCTTTCATATTTCTATAACCATCATTAGAGTCTAAACCAATAATTCTGGTATTTGCATAATCTTTAAACCACCAATGTTCTGGATATTCTGGATTTCCGTTTTTAGGCAATTGAAAATATTTAAAATAATATTCAGAATTTCTTTCATGATTTCCAGGAACTGGATACACTGGCACTTTAGAAAATAATTTTTCTGATTGTTTAAAAAAATGTTCTTCCCATTGTTTAAAATTAGTTCCTCTTTCTACTAAGTCTCCAGGAATAACTACCATTGCTAAATTATCTGAAATATCTCCTTCATAATTTTCATCAAAATAAGTCAATACTCCTTCTTCTACAACTTCTTTAAACTTCGTTGGATGTTGCCAATCGTATTGCATATCGCTCATCGCCACTAAATTTATCTTTTTGGTAACACCAGAAAACGGAGGCGTTTTAAATTGATAAATTTCTGAAACTGCTTTGCCTGTTTGTACTTTGTAATAATAAGTGGTAAATCTTTTTAATTCTGATAAAGAAACTTCATGAACTCTTTTATCTGTAAAATTGATATCAAAAGCAGTTCCTTTTGTTTTATTTTTTAATTTATTTTTACTTAAACCCCAGTGCACAATAGATTCTTCTCCAGAATCTGTTTGCCACATAATTTTGATGGATGTTGGTTCTGCATCTTGTAAATAAGGTTTAATTTCAATTTTCTGAGCCAATAAAAATTGAGTTAAAAACAGAAAAACAAAACTTAAAATGTAATTTTTTTTCATTTTTTTATAAATTAAAATAAGACCGTAATAAAATTACGGTCTTATAAATTAGTGTTTTATATTTACTTTAACCACCAAGTTAGCTCTCTAATTCCGTCATTAGAAGATCCAAATTGTCTTGTTATTGCTTCTGTTACATTTACAGAATTGTTATTGTATTCGTCTAAAGGATAAATCCATCTTGTTGGAGCCGTACCAACACCTAAAGGAAATAATGGATAACCAGTTCTTAAATGATCAAAATACATTCTCCATCCACCTTGTAAAAACGAAGTTAAATACTTTTGTGTAATAATTAAATTTATTTTTTCTGCATCTGTAGTTGCATTTTCAAAATTTACAGAAGCACCTGAAATATAACTAGTTGCTTCAGTTTCTGTGTAATATGTTTCGTAACCTTTTGCATATGTATTGTAAAACTTAAAATTAGCTTTAATTCCGTTTTCATAAAAAGTTTGTGCATTTGCAGAAATCCATCCTTTTACTGCAGCTTCTGCTAAAATAAATTGAACTTCTGAATAACTTAACAAATTATGCGCTTCTGCTGTTGGATCTGCTGTATATCTATCATTTACCTTAGAAACTTCTCCTGCAGCAGCTAATAAATTAACCTCATTATAAGGTAATACTGGGTTACCACCGGCATAAGAAGAAAAATCATTAATAGCTAAACCTGCTTCTTTTGCATTTTTAGTTTGACCAGCAATTGCAAATAACCTTGCATCTTCTCTTTCTTTTAACATATCTACAAAAGTAGATGCCATGTATAAACCAGAACCATAACTACTAGAATTAAATTCTGTATATCTAGAATCTACAACGTCTACAAATTCTAATCTTGCACTTTCTTCTGAGGCTTCAATAATAGATTCTGAATTATAAATAGATGCAAACTGACTTTTAATAGCAACAGAAGAGCTTCCTTCTTTTTTAGAAAGGGTTAATAAAACTTTTAAACGAAAAGAATTTACTAACTTTTTCCATTTACTAACATCTCCATTAAAAACAGGATCTCCTGTAATAATATTTGTACCATCTAATAAAGAATTGGCTTGCTCTAACTCATTTAAAATCCCTACAAAAACGTCTTCTTGTGTGCTATAACTTGGTTGATAAACATTTTCTGTTTCTCCTTTTAAAGCTTCTGCATAAGGAACATCACCAAAAGTTAACGCTAAATTATAGAAATAATATGCTCTAAAAAAATAACCAATACCTAAGTAAGAATCATCAGAAATTCTTTCTGCTTCTTCCATCATTTTAGTTACTTGTCTTAAGTTATTATAATCTCCAAAACCTGCTCTGTCCCATTTATAAAACTGAGAAGTATTTTCTCCGTCAGTCTGCACAATCATTCTAGAAGCATACATACCGTCTCTTCCTTCTACCTGAAAAGCTGTTGTTATAATGTTTGTTAATAATAAGTCTGGGTGAGTTTCACTTACATTGTTAGGATTGTCGTTTATATCTAAATCTTCGCAAGAAGAAAAAGCAACAACCAATATCAGAAAAAATATTTTTTTAAAATTGTTCATTTTTATTAAAATTTAAAAGTTAAACCAAGTCCTAAATATCTTGTAGAAGGATCTTGTAAATTATCATCATCTCCAAAATCTGGATCAATAATATCTGCTTTTTTCAAGATAAATAAGTTGTACCCGTTAAAGCTTGCATTCAATTGTTTTACACCTTTTATGTTTGCTAATTTGGTTAAATCGTAACTTAAAGACACTGTTCTTAATTTTAAATAAGATCTATCAAAAACATTGGCAAACTTTTTACTTTCTTTCTCAGTAACTTGTGCTCTATAAGGATAGTTTTGAGACCAAGTTTGCCAGCTTACAGGCGTAGAATGTGTTGCGTAAGTTCTAGTATCTGAAGTAATATTACCGTTTAAATCTCTTTGTACAGAACCACCAGTTACGTTTACGGCATCAGGAATATAAACTGTTCCAATTCCGTTTGCATATTCTGAATCTCTATACTCTGTAGAGTTTGGATGTTTACCACCCCACCACATTTTTTCTACAGTTAAAGATCTCATTAAACCTCCCCAAACACCATCTATACCAACTTTTAAAGAAAAGCCTTTGTATTTAAATGTATTTTCTAAACCAAATCTCCAATCAGGGTTTTTATTTCCAATATTTTGTTGATATGGGTTTCTTGTAGGTAAACCTGTATTGGCATCAATAATTAAATCTCCATCAGCAGATTTTTCCCAAACTGTTGCATAATAAGCATCTGTTCTATCGTTTAATCTTAAGCTATTGTATTGCTCTGCACCTTCATCTAATCTTGTTAAACGTTGTACTTTTTTAGACCAGTTTGCTAAAACATCCCATCTAAATTCTTCGTTTTTTATAGCCGTTGCTCTAACAGAAACTTCAAATCCGTTGGTTGTAAATTGATGTGCATTCTCTTTTCTTGATGAGAAACCAGATCCTAAAGAAATTGGTAAATCTATAATTGAATTTTCATCAATTGCATTGTAATAAGCAAAATCTAAACCAATTCTGTTATTTAAAAATCCTGCACTAAATCCTAACTCTACATTGGTAGTTAAAGAACCTTCTATATCTGGATTCACTAAACTACCAGAATATGATAATTCTGAACTTCCATCAAAAGAACCTGCATTGTCATAATAAGAATTGATTTGATACGCACTTAAAGATCGTTTTACTTGTGCCCAAGAACCAAATACTTTTAAATAGTTAATAGATTCTGGTAATTTAAACCATTCGGATGCCATTGAACTTAATGAAACTGAAGGATAAAATAAAGAATTATTGTCTGTTGGTAACGTTGAGTGTTTATCTGTTCTACCCGTAAATGTTAAAAATAATTTATTGTCAAAATCTAATTCTAACATTCCGTACAAACTATTTACAGATCTTTCAGAAAAATCGGTACTTGCAATAACATTTCCTTTTGTATTATTTAAACTATACAACTCTGGTACAATAATACCATCTGTAGCGTTATATTCTTGTTGATATTTATGATATTCTGATGATGCACCAACATTTGCATTTAAAGAAAACTTATCCGAGATTTCTTTGTTATAATTTACTAATACATTATAATCAACATCAACCGTATTTGTATTCCACGTTTTGTAATCTCCATCTCTTGGATCTCCATAATTTAAATATGATTTAGGACTTTTTCTATCTTCAAATCGATCTTTAATTACAGCAGAACCTGTTGCTTGTACACTAAAATCATCTGAAATTTGATAATTTAATTTTAATTGACCATTTAAAACATTAGAATCATACTTTTGAGTTAACTCATGAGCTGCAAAATATACATTGTTGTACCAAGCATAATTAAAGTTTGCTTGTCTGTATCCTTCTTGACCAGTAATATATCTATGTTCGTTTAATTCTTGACCATTAACATCATCTCCCATCCAAATTAAAATAGTATACATGTGGTTTTTAGGTCCGTAACCATGTCTTGGGTAATTTGGAGAAAACACTTTATTATACGCTAATTTGCTATCTAAGGTTAATTTATCTGATAATTTTGTTGATGAATTAAAAGTTAAACCTCCTGTTTTTAAACTCGCATTTGGCACTCTATCTGTATGCGATTTATAATTACCAGATAATCTGTATGAACCATTTTTTGTAGAGTTTGTTACAGAAAAAGAAGTTGTATTTATAACACCTGTTCTTAAAAAATCTTTTAAATTATTATGATATTCCCAAGCAATTGGTACTCTAGAATAACGAGATTTATCATCATATTTTGTACCACTTACATCTCCCCACCAAGGAGTAATTTCGCCAGTTACATTATCTTTTATAGGACTATTCCATTGTGCTATTTCTACTCCAGGTTCAAATTTTGGACCCCAGATCATATCGCCATCAGAAATACCACCATCTTGTCCGTCCCAAAATTCATACTGCCCGTTAGAACCATTTCCATATTCTGTTTGAGTTTCTGGAAAAACAGTAAAACCAGCACTAACCATGGTATTATGAGAAACTGTTATTTCTAATCCATCAGATTTCTCGCCTTTAGAAGTCGTAATTTGTATTGCTCCGTTTCCTCCTCTATAACCATATAAAGCAGATGCAGAAGTACCTTTCAAAACCGTAATATCTACAATATCATCAGGAGAAATATCATAAAAATCTGTACTAACAGGAATTCCATCCACAACAATTAAAGGTGTTTTACCTCTTAATGTAAAAGAAGGAGCTTGAAATAAACCTGTTGGGTTACTTACGGTTAAACCCGCTACTTTACCTGTAATTAAACCTGCAGCATTGGGTGCAACAACTTCTTTAATTGTAGAAGCTTCTACTTGTTGTGTTGCATAACCTACTTTTTTTTGTGATCTTTTAATCCCTAAAGCTGTTACAATAACTTCATTTAAAGAATTTACTTCGGGTAACAATGTTATTGTAATATTATTTTTATTACCTATTACAATTTCTTGACTAATATAACCAAGGTAAACTACCTTAATTTTACTTTTTTCGTCTTTAAACTCTATACTAAACTTTCCATCAAAATCTGATGTAGTCCATTTAGTACCATTTACTAAATTTACACTTGCTCCTGGTAAAGAAGCGCCTGTTTCGTCTATTATTTTTCCTGATAATACTTGCTGACTAATAGCAGCTGTACTGAGAAAAAATAACATTAAAATTAAAAATTTACTTAAAAACTTGTGTTTCATTTTGTGTTTGTTTGGTTTGATTATTTAACCACAAAAGAAAAGTTATTAAGTAAAATTAACGTTTAATAAATATTAGGGAATTGATGCTTAAACTTAGAATAAGCTTATGATTTGGTTATGAGAAACATCAATATACTCAAAAAATTAACGTTAATTTAAGAAGGTAAAGCATAAAAAAAACCTTGAGTAAATACTCAAGGTTTTTTTTGTTATTATATAAAAATAAAACTATTTAGCCACGTTAACCGCTCTAGTTTCTCTAATCACAGTTACTTTAACTTGTCCAGGATACGTCATATCATTTTGTATTTTTTGAGAAATTCCAAAAGATAACTCTGCAGCTTTAGCATCATTAACTTTTGTACTTTCTACCATAACACGTAATTCTCTACCAGCTTGAATAGCATATGCTTTTTGAACTCCGTTAAAACCAAAAGCTATATTTTCTAAATCTTTTAAACGTTGAATATAAGAATCTAAAACTTGACGTCTTGCTCCTGGTCTTGCTCCTGAAATTGCATCACAAACTTGAACAATAGGAGAAATTAAACTCTTCATTTCAATCTCATCATGGTGAGCTCCAATTGCATTACAAACATCTGGTTTTTCTCCATATTTTTCTGCCCACTGCATACCTAATAAAGCATGAGGTAGTTCACTTTCTGTATCTGGTACTTTACCGATATCATGTAACAATCCTGCACGTTTTGCAACTTTTGCATTTAGTCCCATTTCTGCTGCCATCAAACCACAAAGGTTTGCTACTTCTCTAGAGTGTTGCAATAAGTTTTGACCATAAGAAGAACGGTATTTCATTCTACCCACAGTTTTAATCAATTCTGGATGCAATCCATGAATTCCTAAATCGATGACAGTTCGCTTACCAACTTCTATAATTTCTTGATTAATTTGATTTTCTGTCTTCTTTACTACTTCTTCAATTCTTGCTGGGTGAATTCTTCCATCAGTAACCAATTTATGCATAGACAAACGAGCAATTTCTCTACGAACAGGATCAAAACAAGATAATATAATTGCTTCTGGAGTATCATCAACAATAATTTCTACACCTGTTGCAGCTTCTAAAGCTCTAATATTACGTCCTTCTCTACCTATAATTCGTCCTTTAACGTCATCAGACTCTAAATTAAAAACAGAAACACAGTTTTCTACCGCTTGTTCTACTCCAACTCTTTGTATAGTTCCTAAAACAACTTTTCTAGCCTCTTGTTCTGCTGTTAATTTAGCTTCTTCTACAGAGGTTTGTATGTAAGCCATTGCCTCAGTTTTAGCTTCATCTTTTAATGATGATACCAATTCTGTTTTAGCTTCTTCTGCAGACAAACCAGAAATTTGCTCCAACATATCTACATGACGTTTGTGTAATTTCTCAATTTCTCCTTCTTTATTTTCTAAAAAGTCTAATTTTTTATTAAACTCGCCTTCTTTTTGAGCTAAAGACTTGTTTAATCTCTTATTTTTATCAACTTCTGATGCTACTTGAGACTCTCTATCTCTAATACGTTTTTCTACATCAGAAATCTTTTTTTCTCTTCCTAAAATTACTTTTTCATGCTCAGATTTTAACTCTATAAATTTTTCTTTAGCTTGTAAAATTTTATCTTTTTTTACAGATTCAGCATCAATTTTAGCTTCTTTTAAAATTGTATCAGCCTCTTTTCTGGTAGCACTAAGGTGTTTTTTTCCTTTTGACTTCTCTAAAGTTTTAGCAATTATATATCCAACTGCTATACCTATTAAAACTCCCACAATAATTGAGAGTATTATTTCTCCATTCATAATTTAAATTTAATATATAAAAAAAGCCTACATTAGTGAGGTTTTTTAAACTCCAAATATGGTTACTTATAGGACTAACTAACTGTTCAAGAATCCACTCGAGGCGGCATGCTTTAGTAGTTAAGACTCATCCTTCATAATTGAATCGTGTTGAGTTTAATAAACAATTTACTAACGTAGGCAGTGTGTTGTTAATGTATATTTTAAAGAACTTATTCTAAATGAGAATCAACTAAATTAGTTAATTCATTTAATTTATCTACTACTTCTCTATCTGTCGAATCTCTTTCTAATGCAGATATTTCTACTTTAGAAGCAAATTGTAATGCACACATAGCCAAAACATCTTGTTTATCGCTAACTGCATAATTTTGCTCATAAATAGATATTAATTTGTTAATAGCAGTTGCTGCTTTCCTCATCCCCTCTTCTTCTTTTGTGTTATTAACACTTAAAGGATAAGTTCTACCTGCTATTACAATATTAATTTTTAGTTTACCCACTATTTAAAGAACGCTATTCGTTTAATTGAATAATACATTTATCAATTTCTCTAATTAATGTATTTATTTTGAGTTTTGTATCTTTTGTATCTTCCCCGCTGCCCTCTATAGTTTTTGCAATTTTAAGCAAATCATACTGTTTTTTCTGTTCTGCAAATAACTGTTCTCTTTTTATTAATTGATGTTGTAATTTTGTGGTATTCTGAAGCAATATTTCATTTTCTTTTTTTAAAAATTCATAATTAGAAATTAAATTTTTTAACTTATTTTCCAGTAAATGAATTGCTTCGATTGTATTACTCATCTAATTTAAAGAATAAAACTATAGCTACAAAGTTAACATTCTGTTTTAAACTTTACAACATTTAATTGCTTTTTTACTAACGGTATGGTTTACATTATTTTAACTAAAAAAATCATTTTTACTACTTTTGTAAAAAATAAAAACCATTTTGAAGCAAATACTTATATTAACCCTATTTTTATCAACATTCAGCAGCTTTACACAAAAAAAATATCCTGATGATTATTTTCGAAATCCTTTAGATATTCCCATTATTTTATCAGGAACTTTTGGTGAATTAAGAAGTAATCATTTTCACTCAGGTGTAGATATTAAAACCCAAGGAGTACAAGGTTTAAAAGTGTATGCTGTTGCAGATGGTTATGTTTCTAGAATAAAAGTGGCGCAATATGGCTACGGAAAAGCTATTTATATTACACATCCCAACGGTTTTACAACTGTTTATGGTCATTTGAGTAAATATGCAGATAAAATTCAAGATTATATAAAAGATATTCAATACAAAAAAGAAAATTATGAAACGGGAAATTTATTTTTTAAAGAAAATCAATTTCCTGTAAAAAAAGGAGAAGTAATTGCTTTTTCTGGTGATACAGGAGGTTCTGGAGGGCCACATTTGCATTATGAAATTAGAAATACGGAATCTGAAAATGTAATCAATCCATTATTTTTTGGCTTAAATCCTACAGACACCAAACCACCAAGGTTTCAATCTTTAAAAGTGTATCCTATAAATGATGATTCTAGAGTAAATAATCAAAATAGAAGTTTTGTTCTTCCTTTAAAAAATTTAGGAAATGGCAAATACACCGTTACTAAAATTTCTGCTTCTGGTGATATTAGTTTTGGTGCTTATGTATACGACCAATTGAACGATGCCTATAACAAAAACGGAATTTTTAGTTTAGAGATGTTAGTAAATGGCAAGCGTTATTTTTATCATGATGTAGAAACTTTTTCTTTTTTCGAAAGTAAATACATCAATTTATATACAGATTACCCCCATTATAAAAAATATAAAAAGAAGTATCAAAAAACCTACAAAGAAGATGCAAATAAACTTTCTACTTACAAAGGATTAATAAATAACGGTGTCATTAATATTAAAAATGGGCTCAATTACAACATAGAAATTATTGCTAGAGATTATAATAATAACAAGAGTTCTATCACTTTTTCAGTTACAGGTAAAGAAAGCAACACTATCTTTTCTAAACCAAAAGACAGTACAGATTATAAAATAGTTGCTTCTAAATTTCATAAATTCAGTGAAGAAAATGTTACGGTTGCATTTCCTAAAAATACTTTTTACAATAACCTTTATTTAGATTTTGATGTTAATAATGGCGTTGCAAAAGTGCATAATCCTACAATTCCTTTAGATAAAAACTTTACATTAACTTTTAATGTTTCTAAATATTCTGATGCTGAAAAACAGCAAATGTATATTGCTAATGTAGACAACGTCAAATATCCTAGATATCAATTTACTAGAAAAAAAGACAGTACTTTTTATACAACTACAAAAACATTAGGTAAATACGCTTTAAAAACAGATAATCAAAAACCTAAAATAAACTTATTGTACTTTAAAGACCAACAATGGATTTCTAAATTAAAAACTTTAAAAGTTAAAATTTCTGATGTAGGTTCTGGCATTAAAAATTATAGTGCTTTTATAGACGGAGAATGGATTTTGATGGAATACAATCATAAGAAAAGAATATTAACTTATAATTTTAATGATAAAAAATTGGTTGGTAGCAAACATATCTTTAAAATTGTAGTCTCGGACAATGTTGGGAATACGAATACCCTTTCTGCAACGTTCTTTAAAAAACAAGTAAACTAACTTACGTGAAAAAAACTTTCTTCTTTTTATTTTTATTTCCTTGTATTGCTTTTGCTCAGAAAATGACAATTTTAAAAGGAACCGTCAAAAATAAAAACAAACAACCCATAAGGAACGTTTCTATAAAATATAATACTAGTGGTACAACAACCGATGAAAATGGTAATTACACTATAAGAATTCCCTATAAAAAAGAAATAACAATCATTTTTAGCCATATTTCTTATAGAACTTTTACCAAGAAATATATTGCCAATAGTAGAAATGGCGTACGTTATTCTATAATAATGACCTCTAAAACAGAAGAATTAGACGAAATTATTATTAAAGACAATAAAAAAAGCGCTCAAGGATTACAAAAAATAGACATTAATGTTGTTAAAAATGTAATTGGTCCTAATGCTGGTGTAGAAAATGTTTTAATGACTTTACCAGGTGTTAGTAATAACAACGAGTTAAGCACACAATACAATGTTAGAGGTGGTAATTTTGATGAAAATTTAGTTTATGTAAATGGTATAGAAGTTTACAGACCTTTTTTAATTAGATCTGGTCAGCAAGAAGGCTTAAGTTTTATCAACTCTAATATGGTGCAGAATATTAATTTTTCTGCCGGTGGTTTTCAAGCAAAATATGGCGATAAATTATCTTCGGTTTTAGACATTGCTTACAGAAAACCAAACGAAACTGCCACATCTATAGATGCTAGCTTACTAGGTGCTAGTTTAACTTTTGAAGGAAGTTTCTTAAATAAAAAGCTAAGTACAATTACTGGTGTTAGGTATAGAGATAACAGTTTATTTGTAAATAGTAAACAAATAGAAACTAATTTTAAACCAAGGTTTACGGATGTACAAACTTATCTTTCTTATGAGTTTTCAGAAAAAATCTCTTTAAATTTTTTAGGTAATTTTTCATTAAATAATTACGATTATCAACCTTTATCAAGAAGAACCCGTTTTGGTACTGTTGCAGATCCTTTAGAGTTAGTTGTTTTTTATACAGGACAAGAAAAAGACAAATATCTAACTCTTTTTGGAGCTTTGTCTGCTAATTATGAAGTAAATGATAATTTTACGCTTACTACAACAGCCTCTAGATACAACACACAAGAAGAAGAACATTTTGATATTGCTGCCTCTTATAATTTAGGTGAAGTTGATACAGATATTGGTTCTGAAAGTTTTGGAGAAGTAGATTTTTCTCAAGGAATTGGATCGCAATTAAATCATGCAAGAAACGATTTAGACGCCTTAATTACCAATGTACAAGTTAAAGGGACTATTAAAAAAGACCAAACTCAATGGAGTTTTGGTGCTAAATATCAAAAAGAAGATATTAAAGATCGTATTCGAGAATGGGAAATAATAGATTCTTTAGGGTTTTCTATAAGACCGCCAAATAGTATTAATAATAATCAACCTTACGAACCTTTTACAGGACCGATTACTCCATATCAAAATATTAGAAAAGATAATAATGTAGCTATTAATAGAGTTTCTGGTTATGTACAATTTAACCAACGTTCGTTTTTAAATGAACATGAAATCTGGTATAATTTAGGTATTAGAGCACATAACTGGTCTGTAAAAGGAAATGAGGTTGCTTCTAAGAATCAATTTATTTTTAGTCCAAGAGCGCAATTTGCCATCAAACCAGATTGGGAAAAAGACATGTTATTTAGAATTTCTGGTGGATTTTATTCTCAACCACCTTCTTACAGAGAATTAAGAGATTTTAATGGCGATATTAATGTGAATGTAAAAGCACAGAAATCGATTCATTTTGTATCTGGGATGGATTATAGCTTTAGTATGTGGGAAAGACCATTTAAATTAACCTCAGAACTTTATTACAAGAACTTAACAGATGTTAACGCTTATTCTATTGATAATGTAAGAATACGTTACAGAGCAGATAATTTAACTACTGCTTATGCTTATGGTTTAGATCTTCGTTTAAATGGAGAGTTTGTACCAGGAAGCGAAAGTTGGGTGAGTTTAGGATACTTAAAAACCGAAGAAAATATAGACAATCAAGGTTATATTGCTAGACCTTCTGATCAGCGAATTAAATTCGGAATTTTGTTTCAAGATTACGTACCTAATTTACCGGATTTAAAAGCATATTTAAATTTAGTTTATAATACAGGTGTTCCTGGTGGAGCTCCTTCTTATGCAGATGTATATCAATTTCAAGATCGATTAAGAGATTATAAACGTGCAGATTTGGGTGTTTCTTATATTTTTGTGGATGCTAATAAAAATTACACCACAGGTTGGCTATCTAAATTTAAAGAATTATCAGCTGGTTTAGAACTTTTTAATATGTTTGATATACAGAACTCAATTACCAATACTTGGGTTAGAGATGTATATTCTAAAATCCAATACGGAATACCAAATTATATGACTGGTAGAGTTTTAAACTTTAAAGTAGGCATGAAGTTTTAAATAAAAAAAGCGAGTTGATTTTCATCAACTCGCTTTTTAGTTAAAAACACTTTTAAATTATTCTTTTATAATTTTTTGGGTTAACAACCCTTTATCTGTTGATATTTTTAGAAAATAAATACCTGAAGATAAAGTTGTAACATTTATCAATTCTTTTTTACTCTGTAACAACTTTTTTCCCATCAAATTATATATTTCTACACTTTGTAACTGTATACTATTTGATAATGAAATTTGAATACTTGATGTTGTTGGATTAGGATAAATAACAATATTCTCTTTCAAAAAACTATCATTAGATAAAGTAGAAGAACAATCGGTACTGTAATTTGCTATTGTATCTTTTTGCCAATTTGAATTGGCCGTTGCAATAGCAACGTCATCAACTTGTATACATGTTAAATCAGGATTACCTGTAGCACTAAAAGTTGTTAAACTAGCATTTGAATTATTTTTTAAGTTTAAATACGTTAATTTATTATTAGATATATCAAAGTCTGTAATACTTGTTGTAAGAGATAAATCTGCTGATTCTATCAAATTATTAGCTACATTTAAAACTTTAATAGTTGCGTCTACAGCAACTGATCTTTTTTCTCCTGTTCTTTTTGATGAAAGTATAACGGCTTCTCCATTCAAAAGACTACTAATATCTGTAATACTATTTTCTGAAATATTAATACTTGCTGCATTTGTAAAAGCCTCTAATCCTATTACAGATGTAATATTTTGACCACTTAAATCTAAATCTCCAGTAAATTCTTGAGCTTCTTCATAAGTAATTACTCCATCCTTATTAGAATCTAAACCAGCTACTGCTAATAAAGCTGTTTCAAAATTTTCATCTTCTGTATATACCTCCCACTCTGCACTACAATCTGTATTAAAGTTTACAGATGCGTCTATACTTGTCCAATTATTAGTAGAAAACGTAACATCATCAACAGCAATACAAGATAAATTTGCATTGTTAGTAATATCAAACTCAACAATTGCTGTATTATTTCCGTTTTTTAAATAAGCTCTTTCTAGCACGTTGTCATTTAAAAATAACTTTGTAACATTTGTGTTTTTAGAAATATCAATATTTTCTAGTTTATTATTATTTAAATAAACTTCTTGTAATAATATGTTTTTAGAAATATCTACAGTTGTTAAATTGTTTTGTCCTAATAACAGTTGTGTTAAATTTATATTATTAGAAACATCAAAATCGCTTACACCAGAGTTTGATAAATCTATTCTATTTAATGCTGTATTATTAGAAAAATCATAAGTAGGTATTCCTGGATTATCTGTAGATCTAAAATCATATAATTTTACGTTATTAGAAATATCTATAGTTTTTAAATTAGTTTCAGAAACATACAATCTTTGTAAATCTAATAGTTGAGTAACATCTATAGTTGAAATTGCCGTTTTCCATAAATGGATTCTATATAATTTTAAATTATTTGAGAAATCTATTGATAATAAATCGTAATTCCAATCTAGTTCTAATTCTTCTAATTCTGTATTTTTAGAAATATCTAAAGCACTTAAGTTATTTATGTTTAACCATAATTTTTTTAATGATAAATTATTTGTTACATCTATTTCTGTTATCTGATTAATACCTGCATATAGAGATTCTAAATTAACTAGAGAAGTAATATCTAAAGCTGTTAATTGATTTGTATCAATACTTAAGTAAGAAAGTTTAGTATTATTAGATAAATCTATTATTGTTAAGTTGTTATCGTTAGCATTTAAACCCGTAATGTTTTTAAAAGCCTCTATTCCTGTTAAATCTGCAATGTCTAATGCTTCTAAAACTAAAGTTCCGGTAAAGGCTTCTGCCTCAGAAACCTGTATTTCTGAGTCTTCATTGGTATTTATAGTAGTATCTGCAACTAAAGCAGCTTTCATATTATAATCAGGAATATTAGCAGTGGCAGGAATATTACAATCTGTACTAAAGCTTACTGATGCATCAATTAAAGTCCAATTTTCGTTAGAAAAACTTACGTTATCTACTTGAATACAAGTTAAATTAGCATTATTGTTGGCAGAAAAATAGGTGAAATTTGAGTTATTCCCATTTTTTACATTTAACACTTCTAAGTTATTATCATTAGAACTAAAAGAAAATAGTTTACTATTCTTAGAAACATCTAAATAGGTTAATTGATTATAACCCACTCTAAAATCTTCTAAATCTGGCAACATAGAAACATCTATAGCTGATAATAAATTACCATAAATATCTATTCTTCTTAATTTTGTATTTTTTGATAAATTAATTGTTGATAATTGATTATTAGTTGTATATAACCATTCTAATTCTTTATTATTTGTAACATCTAAACTTGTTATTAGATTTTCATGTACAAATAAATCTACCAAATTAACCAACATAGAAACATCTATAGTTGTAATTTGATTTCTCATAACACCAAAACGTTTTAAAGCTAAATTTTTAGAAACATCAATACTTGTTAATAAATTGTCATTTAAAAATACATTATTTAAAAGTGAGTTCTTAGAGAAATCTACAGAAGAAATCTCATTAACTCCTGCTTCCAAAGAAACTAAATTAACCATAGCTTCTATTCCTTCTAAACTCTTAATTTTTTCCGTTACATTTGGTAATAAAGTATTATTTAAAGGATCTTGAATATCTAAACTGTCTATTGCTTCCGCCTCTGACAAAAGAATGGTTCCATTTAATCCATTGGTATCTAGACCTAAATCTATTAAAGCTTGTTCAAAATTTTCATCTGGTACAGAAATCGTTTGAGATAATAAATTAAGATTAAAAAATAATAATGATGTGACAAGAAGTAGTTTTATTTTCATCTTTTATATAAGTTAAATTAGTGTTTAAAATAAATGAAAATGAAAATGATGTACAATACCTATATATGAGTATTTTTTACAATAAAAAAGAGCTGATAAAAATCAACTCTTTTAAAAACTTTAATCTATTTTTAAAATTTTATTCTAATATCTGAGCAGCGTGTGCTTTCGTTTTTACTTTAGCAATAATATCTTCTATTACACCATTTTCATCAATAATAAAAGTTGTTCTATGAATTCCATCATATTCTCTACCCATAAATTTCTTTGGTCCCCAAACATTAAAAGCTTCTATTACAGCTTTATCTTCATCAGCTAAAAGCGGAAATGGTAATTCGTTTTTATTGATGAAATTTTGTTGTCTTTTTGCTGAATCCGCACTTACACCTAAAACATCATATCCTTTTGCTAAAAAAGTTTGATAATTATCTCTTAAATCACATGCTTCATTAGTACAACCTGGTGTACTAGCTTTTGGATAAAAAAACAATACTAATTTTTTACCTTCGTAATCAGAAAGTTTTATCGTGTTTCCTGCATTATCTTTTGCTTCAAATTGTGGAGCTTTATCTCCTATTTTTAGTGATGTCATTTTCTTATTAATTTTCTAAATTACAAAGTATGCAAGTTACAAAGTCTAATAATAAAACCCTAAAACTAACCTTTAAAATTACTTTTCAACTTGTATCTTTGTTACTCTTAAAAGTAAACAATGACCAAACAAGAAAAAGTACAGTTTGTAATTGACACGTTACAAGAAAAATATCCAGAAATCCCTATTCCTCTAGATCATAAAGACCCTTATACTCTTTTAGTGGCTGTTTTATTATCTGCACAATGTACAGATGTTCGTGTAAATCAAATTACACCTTTATTATTTGAAAAAGCAGATAATCCTTTTGATATGATAAAAATGTCTGTCGAAGAAATAAAAGAAATTATTCGTCCTTGTGGTTTATCTCCAATGAAAAGCAAAGGAATCTATGGTTTGTCTAAAATTTTGATTGAAAAATATAACGGAGAAGTTCCGCAAAGTTTTGAAGGTTTGGAAGAATTACCTGCCGTTGGCCATAAAACTGCAAGTGTTGTTATGAGTCAGGCTTTTGGAGTTCCTGCTTTTCCTGTTGATACGCATATTTTAAGATTAATGTATCGTTGGAATTTAAGCAACGGAAAAAGTGTTGCTCAAACAGAAAAAGATGCAAAACGTCTTTTCCCTAGAGAATTATGGAACGATTTACATTTACAAATTATATGGTATGGTAGAGAATATTCTCCTGCTCGTGGTTGGGATTTAGATAAAGATATTATTACTAAAACAATTGGTAGAAAAACCGTTTTAAATGAATATTATAAAAAAAAATAGTCTTTAATTATTTTACAAATAAAAAGGTCGATGTTAATTAACATCGACCTTTTTATAACTATATAGTTATAACTTTAAATTAGATAGACTCTAAAATAGTATTAAAAGTACTAATAGGTCGCATTGCAGCATCTGCTAAACTATCTGTTGGTTTGTAATAACCTCCAATAGCATTTGCTCTACCTTGAATTTCGTTTAACTCCGCAACAATCTTATCTTCATTTGCTTTTAAATCAGCTGCTACTTTAGTAAAAGAAGCTTTTAAATCTGCATCTTTATCTTGGTTAGCTAAACCTTCTGCCCAATACATTGCTAAATAAAAATGACTACCTCTGTTATCTAATTCACCTACTTTTCTTGATGGTGATTTATCATTTACTAAAAACTTATCTGTTGCATCATCTAATGTTTCTGCTAAAATTAAAGCTTTAGAATTATTATTAGTAGTACCTAAATGCTCTAATGAAACTGCTAGTGCTAAAAACTCTCCTAAAGAATCCCATCTTAAATGATTTTCTTCTAAAAATTGTTGAACATGTTTAGGAGCAGAACCACCAGCACCAGTTTCAAATAATCCACCACCATTCATTAAAGGAACAATAGAAAGCATTTTTGCAGAAGTACCAACTTCTAAAATTGGGAATAAATCTGTTAAATAATCTCGTAAAACGTTACCAGAAACAGAAATAGTATCTTCTCCTTTTGCTATTCTTTCACAAGTAAATTCAGTTGCTTCTATTGGTGATAAAATTCTAATATCTAAACCTTCTGTATCGTGCGTTGGTAAATATTTATTTACTTTTTTAATAATTTCAGCATCATGTGCTCTATTTTCATCTAACCAAAAAACGGCAGGAGTTTCTGAAGCTCTAGCTCTTGTTACTGCTAATTTAATCCAATCTTGAATTGGTAAATCTTTAGCTTGACACATTCTCCAAATATCACCTTCTTCAACAGCATGTTCTAAAAGTGTGTTTCCTAATGCATCTACAACGATTACTGTTCCTGCAGAAGCTATTTGAAAAGTTTTATCATGAGAACCATATTCTTCTGCCTTTTGGGCCATTAAACCAACATTAGGTACAGTACCCATTGTTGTAGGATCAAAAGCACCATGCTTTTTACAGAAATCAATTGTTGCTGAATAAATACCAGCATAAGAACTATCAGGAATTACTGCTTTTGTATCTTGTAACTCTCCTTTAGCATTCCACATTCTACCAGAAGTTCTAATCATTGCTGGCATAGAAGCATCTATAATTACATCAGAAGGTACATGTAAGTTTGTAATTCCTTTATCAGAATTTACCATTGCTAAATCTGCATTTTTTGCAAAAGCAGCATCTATATCAGCTAAAATCTCTGCTTTTTTATCTGCAGAAACCTCATCAAGATTACTTAACAAGTTACCAAAACCATTATTGACATCAACCCCAATTTCTTCAAAAATAGTTGCATGTTTTTCAAATAAGTCTTTAAAATATGTTTTTACTGCTAAACCAAAAATAATTGGATCAGAAACCTTCATCATTGTAGCTTTCATATGTAATGAAAGTAATATACCTTGTTCTGCAGCGTCTGTAAATTCTTTATCTAAGAAAGAAAGTAATGCTTTTTTACTCATTATAGTAGCATCAATAATTTCTCCTTCTAAAATAGGAAAAGATTCTTTTAAAACAGTTTCAGAACCGTTAGAATCTATATGTTTTATAGTAACATCTGTAGCATCAGAAAGTGTGATTGATTTTTCATTATGAGCAAAATCTCCTTCACTCATTGTTGCTACATGAGTTTTAGAGTCAGAACCCCAAGCACCCATTGAGTGTGGATTTCTACGAGCGTAATTTTTAATTGCTTTTGGTGCTCTTCTATCTGAGTTACCTTCACGTAAAACAGGGTTTACAGCAGAACCTTTTACCTTATTATATAATGCTAAAACGGCTTTGTCTTCATCTGTTTTTACTTCTTCTGGATAATTAGGTAATTTATAACCTAATGCTTGTAATTCTGTAATAGCAGCTTTAAGCTGTGGTACAGATGCACTAATATTTGGTAACTTAATAATGTTAGCCTCTGGTTTTTTAGCTAAATCTCCTAAAAAAGCTAAAGCATCTTCTACTTTTTGTTCTTCTGTTAAATATTCAGAAAGGTTAGACAAAATTCTTGCCGCTAAAGAAATATCTTTAACTTCTAATTCAATACTTGAAGATTTAGTAAAAGCTTTTACTATTGGTAAAAAAGATCGTGTTGCTAAAGCAGGTGCTTCATCTGTCTTTGTATATACGATTTTAGCTATTTTGCTCATAAAAATATATTATATAATTGTAGAATTTTTTATTATTACTTCGTACGAAATCCTTTTCGTATTTTAGCGAAACAAATTTAACAATTAAAGATGAAAACTTAACTGCTAATACATCATTAATTAGATTGGTTTTGTGCTGTATTAGCAATTAAGTTTACTTTTCATTGAATATTTATTAAGCATAATAAAATTAAACAACATTTAGTCTATTTGTTATTCTAATTTCACCTAATAATCTATTAATTTATTTATTTATTATTTTTTCTGAAATCAATATTTAAACAAAACAAAAAACCTATTTTCAATAATGAAAATAGGCTTTTAATATTTATTTATAAAAAAAAAAGTTATCTAATCAATTTTTTATACTTGATTCGTTTTGGCATTAAATCTCCACCTAAACGTTTCTTTTTGTTTTCTTCATAATCAGAAAAAGAACCTTCAAAGAAATACACTTGACTCTCACCTTCAAAAGCTAAGATGTGTGTACAAATTCTATCTAAAAACCATCTATCGTGACTAATTACTACCGCACAACCAGCAAAGTTTTCTAAACCTTCTTCTAAAGCTCTTAATGTATTTACATCTAAATCGTTAGTAGGCTCATCTAGAAGTAAAACATTTCCTTCTTCTTTTAGCGTCATTGCTAAATGCAACCTATTTCTTTCTCCACCAGATAAAGTAGAAACTTTTTTATTTTGCTCACTACCAGAGAAGTTAAAACGACTTAAATAAGCACGAGAATTTACTTGTTTTCCTCCCATCATTACTAAATCTTGACCTTCAGAAAAGTTTTCCCAAATTGTTTTATTAGGATCTATATCAGAATGTGCTTGATCTACATATGCAATTTTTGCTGTTTCCCCTACTTTAAAACTTCCTCCATCAGGATTTTCTTCTCCCATAATCATTTTAAAAATGGTGGTTTTACCAGCACCATTCGGCCCGATAATACCTACAATTCCTGCTTGCGGAAGGTTAAATGCTAAATCTTCATATAAAATTTTATCATCAAAAGCTTTTGAGACTCCTGTTGCTTCAATAACATTGGTTCCTAAACGAGGTCCATTAGGAATATAGATTTCTAATTTTTCATCAACTTGTTTTTGATCTTGACTCATTAATTTGTCATAGTTCTTCAAACGTGCTTTTTGTTTTGTTTGACGACCTTTTGCTCCTTGACGAACCCATTCTAACTCTCGTTCTAAAGTTTTTTGACGTTTAGAAGCTGTTTTACTTTCTTGCGCCATTCTGTTCGATTTTTGGTCTAACCAAGAAGAATAGTTTCCTTTCCAAGGTATTCCTTCTCCTCTATCCAATTCCAAAATCCAGCCAGCCACATTATCCAAGAAATATCTATCGTGCGTTACTGCAATTACAGTTCCTTTATATTGTGCTAAATGATGCTCTAACCAATGTACAGATTCTGCATCTAAGTGGTTGGTAGGCTCATCTAATAATAAAATTTCTGGTTCTTGTAATAATAACCTACAAAGTGCAACACGTCTTTTTTCACCTCCAGAAAGTACTCCAACTTTTTTATCAGAATCTGGCGTTCTTAACGCATCCATGGCAATTTCTAATTTGGTATCTAATTCCCAAGCATTTGCAGCATCAATTTTATCTTGTAAATCTGCTTGCTGAGCCATTAATTTATCCATCTTATCGGCATCAGAATATACTTCTTCTAAACCGAACATGTCATTAATTTTGTTGTACTCATCTAAAATAGCAACCGTTTCTGCAACCCCTTCTTTAACAATTTCTAATACTGTTTTTTCTGGATCTAATTGCGGTTCTTGCTCTAAATAACCTACTTTATAACCTGAAGAAAAAGTAACATCTCCTTGAAAATTCTTTTCTACACCTGCAATAATTTTTAATAAAGTTGATTTACCAGATCCATTTAAACCTAGAATACCAATTTTTGCTCCGTAGAAAAAACTTAAATAAATATCTTTTAAAACTTGTTTACCTGTTGATTGATAGGTTTTAGAAACCTTATTCATCGAAAAGATAACTTTCTTATCGTCACTCATTATAATCTATTTTTATAATTTAATTTGAAAAATTGCTACTAGAAAAAATTGTAGACTTTATACTCTTCCTTTTAAGGCATTAAAAACCCAAGCAATACAGAAGAAACCAATACCTACAGTGGCAAAACCCCAACCTGCAACATCTTGGTATTTATAAGCACCTAATAAAATTAAAATAACTCCCATCATTAACATTAACATAGTTGCCCAACCTAAGACAGTGTTTTTGTTCATACCCATATTTCTAAATTAATTATTCAGACGCAAATATCGTTAATTATTCTTTTTATCAAACCATCAAATCTTTAATTTATTAATCAGTTTTAAATAACGGTTTAATTTCTTATCACTTTTGTTTGCTGTTCATACCGTAAAACTCTTTTTACTGCAATTTTTGGTTGATTTTTTTCCTTTAAATAACTTTGATATTTCATCCATTTTTTGAACTCTTTTTCAGACAAGAAAGTATTAAAATTATCATTTAATTTTTTTTCTAAAATATCAACTTCATTTTTAATTGGTTCTATAAAAACACTTGCTATTTTTAAAACTCCAGCTTTAACTTTATTGTCTTTTATTGTAGCTGTAGATTTTATTATAACATCAATATCAGAAAGTTCTTTAGCATTAGAATCAGATAATTCTTTAATAGCTTCATTATACTTTTTTATTCCTTTAATTATTAAAGTTTTTTTACTTCCATCTTTCACTTTTATTTTTATTTTTTTAATTACTTTTTCTTGTCCGTAATAAAAAATACCAGCGATAGAACTTGCATTGACATGAAGAATACCTTGACCTATTTCATTTTTTGGTAAACTTTTTATGTTACTATAATTCTGAGAGCTTATAGAAATTGAATACAAAATTATTAATGTAAAAATTATTTTTCTCATAGCTTTTATATTTAATAATTTTTAAAGAAAAGTAAATTTATTAATTTCTAGCAAGTTTACGTAATGCAACCCATTGTTTCATTTTTTCTCTAGAATCACAAGCAGGATACCCAACAACTGTTTTACCTGCTGCAACATCTGCAATAACACCAGAACCAGCACCTACTTTTGCGCCAGAATGTATAGTTACATGATCTTTAATAGAAGCACTTCCGCCAATTATTACTCCGTCTCCTAAAGTTACAGAACCAGCTAAACCACTACTTCCTGCCATAATACAACATCTCCCTAATACAGAATTATGCCCTATTTGTACCAAATTATCAATCTTACAACCATCTCCTAAAATAGTAGAACTAAACTTACCTCTATCTATGCAAGAATTTGCGCCAATTTCTACAGCATTACCAATAATAACATTACCAATATGTATAATTTTAACCAAACCTCTACCATCACTACTTGGTCTATAACCAAATCCATCTGCTCCAATACTAACATTTGTATGAAAAATACAATGACTACCTATAACACTTCTTTCTCTAATAACTGTACCAGACCAAATTGTTGTTAAATCTCCAATTGTAGTATCATCAAAAATAGAAACATTAGCATACACAGTAACTCCATCTCCTAAAACTACATTTTTACCTATATAAGAATTAGCTCCTATTTTGCAACCTTTACCTAATTTTACCGATTTGTCTATAACTGCTGTTGGATGAATATCGGTTTCAAAGTAAGGAGATTTTGGTTCGAAAGCTTCTAAAAGCACTGCCATTGCTAAATCTGCATTTTTTACTTTTATAAATGCTTTACCATCCTCTGGTAAAATTTTTATTTGTTCAAAAACAATTGCAACACTTGCGTTAGAATTTTGCCATAACTTAACATATTTAGGACTCCCTATAAAAGTAATGTTTCCCTTTTTTGCTTTTTCTATCTGTTCTGGGGCAAATATTTTTTCGTTACAATTACCAATAAGTTCACCGTTTACGAGTGATGCTATTTCTTCAACATCGAATAATTTCATAGTTCTTTTATTAATTTTTGCTAAATGTAACCTTTTATTATTAAACTCAGATAATTAAGAATTTAACACCTCTTGCTACATTAAATTATTGTCTAACACCTCTACTAGGTCTACCTCCTTCTTCGTTATTTTGAGAATCTCTAGGTTCTAAACTTTCTTTCTTATTATTTTGATATTTCATCCACTTTTTAAATTGTTTTTCTGATAAAATATTTTCTACTTCTTTATTTAATTCTTCTTCATATATAAGAATTTCTTCCTTAACTGGTTTAACTACCTCTTCTACTTTTTCTCTAATTTTTGTTCCTGCTTCTCTATTACCGGCACTCATTGTAGCATTTACAACAACATCTAAGTCAGAAAACTTCTCTGAATTTAAAAATGAAATTTCTCTTACTTTAGCATTATAATTTCTAAGTGATTTTTTTACTAAATTTTGCTTCTCTTCATCTTTAACTTTTAATTTTTTTATAATTTCACTCTCATCATAATAAAAAACCCCTGCAACATCACTTGCTTTAAACTCTTTAATTTCATCACTCTCACTTCTTTGTTCATTTTGAGATGGTCTGCCTCCACCACCTCCTGGAGGTTGCGCATAAAAATGGATACTTAATAATAATACAGCAATAAATAAGATATTCTTCATAATAAAAATTGTAATTAGTTTTATTAATTAGATGCTAATCCAATAAAAAACTTGTATTCTTTTTGTCTTATTACCTATTAAATTAGATTTCTGCTGCCAACCTCGCTCCTTGATTTATGGCTCTTTTTGCATCTAATTCACTTGCAAAATCTGCACCACCAATTACATGTACATTTTTATTTAAATCTAATAAAGGTTGGTATAATTCTTTTAACGGAACTTGACCCGCACAAATAACCACATTGTCTACTTCCAATATTTTTGTTTCATTATTCTGAATATAATGCAACCCTATATCATCTATTTTAGAATAAGAAACTTCACTAATAAACTGTACATTTTTCTTTTTTAAGTTTGCTCTATGAATCCAACCGGTGGTTTTACCCAATTTTGAACCAAACTTACCTTTACTTCTTTTAAACATAAAAACTTCTCTAGGTGATGCTTCAAATTCTGGTTTTACATTTTCTATTCCGGCTCTTGCTTCTAAAGATTTGTCAATTCCCCATTCCTTTAACCAAGCATCAATATTTGTTGATGTTACTTGTCCTTGATGCGTTAAATATTCCGAAACGTCAAAACCAATTCCACCCGCACCAATTACTGCAACACGTTTACCTACTGGTTTTTTGTGTTTTAAAATATCAATATAACTTAACACTTTTGAGTGATTAATTCCATCGATTTTTAATGATCTCGGTTCTATACCAGTTGCGATAATTATTTCTTCAAAATCTAAATCTTTTAAATTTTCAATAGAAACTTTGGTATTCAATTTTAAGTTTACTTGATTGATCTCTATTTGTCTTTTAAAATAACGCAAGGTTTCATAAAACTCTTCTTTACCCGGAATTTGTTTTGCAATATTAAACTGTCCTCCAATTTCATTATTCGCATCAAATAAGGTAACAAAATGACCTCTCTGTGCGGCAATTGTTGCTGCAGATAAACCTGCAGGACCTGCACCTACAACTGCAATTTTCTTTTTATTTTTTGTTGGATGATAATTCAATTCTGTTTCATGGCAAGCTCTAGGATTTACCAAACAACTGGCAACTTTTTGCTGAAAAACATGATCTAGACAAGCCTGATTACATGCAATACACGTGTTTATTTCATCATCTTTCTCTTCTTTAGCTTTGTTTACCCATTCTGGATCAGACAAAAAAGGGCGAGCCATAGAAATTATATCTGCATCTCCTTCTGATAAAATTTTCTCCGCTGTTTCTGGCATATTTATTCTGTTAGAAGTTATTAACGGAATTGACAATTCTTCTTTCATTTTCTTTGTTACCCAAGTAAAAGCAGCTCTAGGGACCGAAGTTGCAATTGTAGGTATTCTAGATTCATGCCAACCAATTCCGGTATTTATAATTGTTGCTCCAGCGTTTTCTATTTCTTTACCTAACTGAACTACTTCTTGCCAATTACTTCCGCTTTCAACCAAATCTAACATGGATAATCTATAGATAATAATAAAATTAGTACCAACAGATTCTCTAATTTGTCTTATAATTTCTATAGCTAAACGAATTCTATTTTCATATTCACCTCCAAAATCATCATTTCTCTTATTTGTTTTTTTTACTATAAATTGATTGATTAAATATCCTTCTGACCCCATAATTTCTACACCGTCATAACCCGCCATCTTAGATAATTCCGCAGAATTAACAAAATCATTTATAGTTCTTTTAATACCTCTTTTTGTTAATTTAAAAGGCTTAAATGGTGTAATTGGCGATTTTATTTTTGAAGGTGCTACATTAAAAGGATGATAACCATAACGACCAGCATGTAAAATTTGCATGCATATTTTACCACCTTCTTTATGTACTGCTTCTGTTATTTTTTGATGATAGATAGCATGTTTCTCTGTAGACATTCTTGCAGAAAATGGCGCAGTCCAACCTTGTATATTTGGAGATATTCCACCTGTAACAATTAAACCAACTCCTCCTTTTGCTCTCTCTGCGTAATAAGCTGCAATTTTATCAACTCCGTTTTTTTCTTCTTCTAAACCTGTATGCATAGAACCCATCAAAATTCTATTTTTTAAGATAGTAAATCCTAAGTCTAAAGGTGTAAAAATGTGCTTATATTTCATATTCTTTTTAGTTAATTTATTATGCACGCATAATACTTATGCAATATAAGTTTTATTTATCAAAAAAATGCATCACAATAAATCAGTTAAAACCTATTAAGATTTCTTTAACTATAATAATATCATTTCAGCTAAAATGTCAATCGATAGCACCAAAATATAGTTTTCAAATCATCGAATTTTGCATCGAACTTAAAATTTAAATTATGAATGTAAATGATAAAGTAGTTATAATAACAGGTGCATCTAGTGGTATTGGAAAGGCAACAGCCTTAAAAATGGCTAAAGAAGGTGCTAAGGTTGTTTTAACTGCAAGAAGTGAGAATAAATTAAAAGATCTAGCAAAAGAAATTGAAAAAGGAAAAGGAACAGCTTTAGTTATTACAGCCGATGTTACAAAAATAGATGAGTTTAAAAAGGTTGTAGAAAAAGCTAAAAAAGAATTTGGTACCGTACATATACTAATTAATAATGCTGGTTTAATGCCTCTATCTTATGTAGAAAAATTTAAAACTGGTGATTGGAATAAAATGGTTGATGTTAATATTAAAGGTGTATTAAATGGTGTTGAAGCTGTTCTACCAACTTTAATTGAAAACAAAAATGGACATATAATTAATATTTCATCAACAGCTGCCTATAATTATTTTCCTGGTGGAGCTGTGTATTGTGCTACAAAAGCTGCAGTACAAATGTTTTCTGAAGGTTTAAGAAAAGAAATTTCTGCAAAACATGGTATTAACGTAACCTCTATAGAACCTGGTGCTGTAGATACTTCTCTATTTGAAACAATTACAGATGAAGACATTTTAGAAGAATTAAAGGGCATGAAAAAAATGACATCTTTACAAGCAGAAGATATTGCCAATGCAATATTTTATGCAGTAAATCAACCTAAAAGAGCTAATATTAATAATATTCACATTTTACCGAGTGAACAACAATAAAACTTATACTATGACAAAAGATAAAACAATAACAACAATTAACCCTGCAACAGGAGAAAAAATAGAAACTTACCATTATATTACAGATTCAGAATTAAATTCTAATATAGAAAAATGCCAAAAAGCATTTTTAGAATGGAGACATGAAACTTTAGAAAAAAGAGCAGAAGTTATTAATGCTATTGGTAAAAAAATAGTTGAATATAAAGATGAACTCTCTGAATTAATGACAAAAGAAATGGGGAAACCATTATCGCAAAGTTATGATGAAGTTGAATTATGTGCTGGTATTTGCGAATACACAGCAAAAACAGGTCCTATAGAGTTAAAAGATGAAAACAAAGAATTGGCTTTAGGCGGCAAAGGAATTGTTACCTACTCACCAATAGGAATCATTTACGGTATCCAACCTTGGAACTATCCTTCTTACCAAGTTATTAGATATGCAATTGTTAATTTAATGGCAGGTAATGGGGTTCTTTTAAAACATGCATCCAATGTAACAGGTACAGGTTTATTATTAGAGAAAATATTTATAGAAGCTAGTTTGCCTAAAAACTTATTTAAAACATTATTAATTTCTCATGATCAATCCGATGAAATTATCAAACATAAATCTATTAGAGGTGTTACTTTAACTGGTAGTTCTAAAGCCGGAAGAAATATTGGACAAAAAGCTACTGCCGAACTTAAAAAAGTAGTTTTAGAGTTAGGTAGTAATGATGCTTACATTGTTTTAGAGGATGCTGATATTGAATTGGCTGTAGAAAAATGTGTATTAGGTAGAATTTACAATAATGGTGAAACTTGTATTGCGGCCAAACGTTTTGTAATTGTAGATGCCGTTTATGATAAATTTAAAGAGGCTTTTGTAAAAGCTATGAAAGATGTAAAAGTTGGAAACCCTTTGGATGACAATAATGAAATGGGGCCAATGGCTAGAGAAGATTTAAGAGAAACTTTGCATGATCAAGTTATAAAAAGTGTAGAAAAAGGCGCTAAAATCTTATGTGGAGGAACAATAACTGAAGGTAAAGGATATTATTACCCTGTTACCGTTTTAGACGATGTAAAACCTGGACAACCTGCTTATGATGATGAACTTTTTGGCCCAGTAGCTTCTTTGATAAAAGCTAAAGATACAGAAGATGCAATGCGAATTGCAAATGATAGTAGATTTGGTTTAGGTGGTGGAATTTTTTCTAAAGATGAAGAGAAAGCCACAAAATTAGCCCAAGATTATTTTGATACTGGTATGATTTTTATTAACTCATTCGGAATCGCAGATCCTGTAATGCCTTTTGGAGGTGTTAAAGACTCCGGATTTGGTAGAGAACATGGAGGCTTTGGAATGAAAGAATTTGTAAATATAAAAGCAGTAACTTTTAGTAAATAATATTGAACTAAATGATAAAAAAATCGTCTTAATTAAGACGATTTTTTTTGTTTATTATTTCTATTTTAATAAAACTCTAATATAAATAACCCATTTTTCCTGCTTGATAATCTCTCATCGCTTCTAAAATTTCTGTTTGAGAGTTCATCACATAAGGTCCATATTGAGCAATTTTTTCTTCAATTGGTTTTCCTGATAAAATTAAAACAGTACTTGGTTTATTCCCTTTAAACAGAAATGAATTTCCATCTTGATTAAAAGTTATCATTTGGTTTTTTCCCTTTAACAAAGTAGCTTCATTATTTACTAAAACTTCTCCTTCTAATAAATAAATCAATGATTGGTGATTCTGTGGAATTTCTATTTCTATTTCTCCGTTTTCATCAACATTTGCCGTAAATACGTTTACTTCTGTTTGTGTTTTTATCAAACCAAAAGTATCTTGCTGTTGTCCTGCAATAATATTTAATTGTACTTTTTTGTCCAAAGAAAATAATTTAGGAATCTGTTTTTCTTCTAAATACTGATAATTTGGTGTTATCATTTTGTCTTTTGCAGGCAAATTTAACCACAGCTGTATTCCTTCTAACTCACCTCTTTTTTTTATAAACTCTTTGGTTGGACCTTCAGCATGAATAATTCCACGACCAGCTGTTGTCCATTGTACATCACCTGCTTTTACTACCATTTCATTTCCTAAAGAATCTCTATGGAATTGTTCTCCTTTAAACATTAAAGTTATTGGCTCAAAACCTCTATGAGGATGCGGACCTAAATCAAACGGATTACTAAATTCTGAAATTGCGTAAGGACCATAATGATGCAATAGCAAAAAAGGATCTACATTTTCTATTCCGTTTGATGGCAAAGGTTGTCGCAATTTTATTGGTCCCATATTTACCAAAGGACTTGCTACTTTATGTTGTATTGATTTTAGTGTTTTCATAAATATTACTTTTAATTTATTTTCCAAGGAAAATATTAAAACAATTTTTTTTACCTTAATTTATCTAACAAATCACTTAAAATAACAGCTTCTTCATCAGATAATTTTTTTAAAAAAGGAGCACTTTTATTTTCATCAATCGTAGATAATAGTTCTAAACCTTGGGTGGTAATTTTAACATAAACCACTCTTCTATCGTGTTCACAACGTTCTCTTTCTATTAAATTTTTATCACATAATTTATCCATTAAACGTGTAGCATTTGGTGCTCTTTCTATCATTCTATCTTTAACAATTTGCACCTTAATTCTTTCTTTTGCTCCGCGTAAAATTCTTAAAATATTAAACTGTTGTGGCGAAATTCCGTAAGGTTTAAAAAACTCATTTTCCTTACTACTTAACCAATTAGCTGTATATTTTATATTGATTAAAGCTTTTACTTTATCGTTTACAAACTTAGAATTGATGTCTTTAGAAATATCACCCATAATTATGCTCTTAACTTTAAATCTTGCATTATTTTATTAAATTCTTCTGTTGTTGGTGTTAAATACACTTGTTCATCTATAAATAAAGTAGGGTATTTAGCAACACCTCCATATAACTCTTTGCTATGTTCTCTAGCTTCTACATCTTTAGAAATATCTTTATAAACATAAGGAACATCCGTTGAATTTAAAAAATTTTTAAATGCAACTGTATATGCATGGCCCGCTCTACCGTATAAAACTATTTTCATTTTTTATTGATTTAATAAAGCTTCGAACTTATTTACTTGTACTTTTAATAATGCTAATAATTCTTTATCTACAATCTTATTTTCTTTAAAATTATCGTAGAAATTAGGTAAAGAAAAAGTAACTAATTCTTTTGCCCCTTGTCTAGGAAAACGTTGTTCTCCTGCTGCTAAAACAAACTGACCACCCATTTCGCCTGGTGATGTTGCCATTAATAATAAAGGTTTGTCTCTAAAAACTTTTACTTCTACTCTAGAAATCCAATCAAAAATATTTTTAAAAGCTGCCGTATATGTTCCGTTATGCTCTGCTAAAGACAAGATAAATCCATCGTAATTATCTAATAAAGCAGAAAATTTTACTGCGTCTTCTGGGAAGTCTTTTTTCTCTTCGTCTTCACTATAAATTGGCAGCGTAAAATCTCTTAAATCTACCACATCAAAAGAAGTATTTTCTAAATTTTCTACAGCAAATGTTGCTAATTTTTTATTGATAGAAGTAGAACTTGTACTTCCTGCAAATGCTAATATTTTTTTCATTTTTTTTATGTTTTGATAAGTTTTTCAACTTTTATAAAATTGACAACTAATTTTTATTGAATATTACTTATTATTTCTGTTTCTCCTTTTACTATTTTAGCAACAGGACATTTACCAGCAAATATTAATAATTTTCTTTTTTGATCTTCTGTAAGTTCCTTTTCAAAAGAAATATCTTCTGTTAACCATTTTTTAATTCCGGTTGCTGTTAATTGTTCTCTTTGAGTAACATTTACTGTTATTTCTCCAACATCCCAACCTTTTCTTTGCGCAAAGGTTCTTAACGTCATCGAAACACAACCACCAATGGCTGTTAATAAATATTCTACAGGCGTTGGCCCGTTATCTCCACCACCTGCAGCTACAGATTGATCTAATGTTAAAAAATGATTTCTTGTTTTTGCTTCTGCTAAATAGTTTTTATTTGATAAAACTACTTCTGCTTTCTTAGCGTTGGCCATTTGCAATTTTTTTATATGTAATATATGATATTGCTAAAAGAATAATTGCTACTAAAGCAGACATATATCCACCATCTTTTACCATATAATGTGCAAAAAAAGCTAAAACAAAATCAAAGAAAAAACCTGCATATGCCCATTCTTTTAAAGATTTACTATTGATAAACCAAATTGCAATTAAACCTAAAATTTTAGCAATTGCTAGCGGATAAATAATATATGTTGGATAACCTAAATTTGTAAAAAAACCAGAAACTGTTTCATAGTTAAAAAGATACATACCTGCAGAAAAAAGCATAATTACTGATAATAATGCTGTAGAAATGTAATATATAATTTTAGTTGTTTTCATCTTAAGAATTTAAATTCTTTTACAAAAGTACAAAATAATCTCATATTTACCAAGGAAAATAAATCCACGGAAACAATCAAACCTTTTTATAAACTAAAAAATTCAAAAAGAGTTAATAAATAATATTTTTACATAAAAAAACCGAATAGAAAGCGAGAAATAGTTTGAAAATTACTGATTAAATTTAATAGAATCTATTTTATTCTGTAGTCGTTCTATAGCTAAGTTGTCTTTTTCTTGTTTAGAAATTAATTTTATAGAGTCTAATATTTGCTGATTCTTTTCTAAAACTGTTTTTTCTTTTTCGAAATACACATTTTTCCCTTCACTTGTTCTCCAAGCTTCGTTTAATTGATTGTAAACTTCCTCGTCCCAAGTACTTGGTTTTTTAGCATTAATCCAAACAACATCTCTATATTCGCTGTCTACTAAAGCTAAATCTGGTGTTGCAGCACCATCGAATTGCCCAGGGTTATTAGCATTAATTGTAGAAATTGTTCCCATAAAAAACATACGATTTCTACCCGCAATGTTTTTAATATAAGGTCTAAACTCAACAGGCGTATTCGAGTTCCAATCATATTCTTTTTTAGATTCTTTTACTTTTAAAGGCATTGCAGAAACGCCTGCATAACCTTGTTTTTTAGAAGCATGATCGTAAAAATAAAGTACATCTGTACCATCTGCTGGTATAAAAACACTAAAAGCCAAACTCGTTCTTTCTTCGCTAATTGGCTCTAAACCAAACCAATGATATAAACCGTTATCTGCGTCTATTTTAGTTTCTGAAAAATTAAAATCGGTAACAAATGGTTGTTGATTTTGATCGTTTGGTAAATTAGGAATCTTAACTGCCGACTTCTTATTCCAAGGTAATGGGTCATAAAATCCTGATAAAAATTTTAAACTTTCTGCTTGTAAACGAGATACTTTTTGAGCTAAAGTATTTTGTTTCGTTAAATATTTATGATTTTTGATTTCTTTAGGTGAAATATAAGTTCCTTTACCGATAATAATTCGCTCAAAATAATCTTTAATATCATGTTCTCCATTTTCGATAACCATTACACCTCCAAAAGTTGGGTGAGGAAAAAAGAAACCTTTCCATTTTATTAAACTTACTACCTCAACCCAATCACCTTTATCATTTTTCATGTAAAAAGTTTCGCTTGGTTCATAATTAAATAACATCCAAGGATTAAAACGCTGCACAACTGCATTGTACGTATTTCTACTAAATTTTAAAGACTCACCAATTGAAAACGTAACCGGAATTCTGTTTTCGGATGAAAAGCGAGGAAAAGGTGTTGTGCTAGATACCGAAAAAACCTCTTCTGTGTTGTCTTTTATTCCTTGCCAAACATATTTTTCCGTTGGCTGTATTGCCATGGTCCATTTGTTTTGTCCATCTACTCTTACTAATTTAGGCAACGAAACATCTTTGGTTTCTCCTACAGACTCATTTGCCATAGAAAAAACATTTCTTAAAGGTTGAATTCTTTCATTTTGTGTTAACGGAAGTTCTACAATTTCTATCCTATTTAAATCATTAAAAACACTATACAATCTCATGTAATCGTACATTTTATAAGGAAATCCTATAAAATAAATTACACCAAAAAACACAACCATTAATAATACACTTAATATTTTTTTAAGAAAGCTTGATGATTTTAAAAGCCCTCTAAAACCAAAGAAAATTACTGTAAAACATATTAAAAAAATAAATATATACTTTCGGATAAATAATAATGCTGGTTGATAATTATCTCTAAAAAAGAATAATAATACTATTAAAATTATAAAAAGTATAATAAGTCTCTTTTTCTGTTTTGCTCCTTTATTCCAATAATTTTTAATCATAATATTATTCCTTAATTATCTTTAAAATTATACTCTTAACTTATTGATTATAATTACTTTTTATTACAAATGTCTTTGCAGCAGCGTCTCCTATTCTTTGATTATCTTTACTTACAGCTGCAACAATAATTCCTATCAAAAACATAAAATCTACAATCCCTAACAAAAATCGAATAAATGCTTGTCCCATATTTATAGGCTCATTTTTCTTAGAAACTACTTTTATATCTAGTAACCGTTTACCAATAGTTTGTCCCCAAAGACCTTCGCTTATTGGCCATAAAAAAAACATTATCGAAAAACTTATTAATGCAGATATTCCTTCTAAATTATAACTAAAAATATTCTCATTATTTGGGTAAAATAACAAACCTAATATAACTCCAGAAAAATAATAAATAAAAAAATCAATTATGGTAGCTAATATTCTTCTACCAATATTTGCTTTCTCTAATTTTGTATAATAGTTTTCAAACTCTTCTAACATTCTAAAATTTTATTTATTTGTGCATATTGTAATAACATTATTGTTCTTGCATCAATAATATCTTCATTTTCTACTAATCTTAATGCCTCTAAAAAAGGAAGTTCTAAAACTTCTATTTCTTCATGTTCAGAAGCCAAACCTCCACCTTTTTCAAGTTTATCTTCATCTTTATATTTGGCAACAAATAAATGTACTTGCTCTTTCATTAAACCTGGTGATAAAAAAGTTGTACATACTTTTTTAACTTCTTTAATATGATAACCAACCTCTTCTTTTGTTTCTCTTATTACGGTTGTTTCTGGCGATTCATTTTTATCTATTGCTCCTCCACAAACTTCAATTGAAAACCCTCCTTTTACACCAGCAACATAAATAGGTATTCTAAATTGTTTTGATAAAATCACTTTTTTAGACAACGGATTGTATAACAAAACGGCAACCCCATCATTTCTTCCATAAACTTCATGTGTTAATCTTTCTGTTTTTCCGTTTTTGAATGTAAAATCAAAACTTACTCGTTCTAACTTTGCCCAAATATTAGACACAACTTTTGATGTTACATTACTTATTCTTGTTTTAATTTCCATTCGTTACCTAGTACTAAATTTAAGCTTATCAATTGTTATTTTTCAATTTTATATTAAAAAATAAACAAGCAATTTCGATATTTTTTTCTTGATTAAAAAACAAATTTATTTTTAAATATTTTTTAACATTAAACCTTTTTTCATAACAAAAGTCTAATAAATTTATAACAATATTACATTTTACTACTTTTATTATTACTTTTATCATTAATTCCTCTTTTAAAAGCATTTATGTTAAAATATAAATTATCTATCTTTTTTATTTTCTTAATTACTTTAGTAAATGTTAAAAGTACACAAGCTCAGTTAAGTAAAACACACTTTATACCTCCATTGACTTATGCTGAAACAGGAAATGCAAACCCAGAAAATCAATATTTTTATATTTCTACACCTAGCAATCAAAATGTAAATTATACAATTACACCAATTGGTTCTAGTAATGATATTACAGGTGTTGTTTCTAATTCCTCTCCTCAAGAGATTTATATAGGCAATGGTAATAGCCAACTTTTTGTAGACTCTAATACCACAAGTGATATTCACAACAATAAAGGATATATTATTGAAGCTAGTGACGTAATATATGTTTCAATACGTGTTTTAGCAGGTAGTAGCGCACAAGCTGGTGCTTTAGTTAGTAAGGGAGCTTCTGCTTTAGGTACAACATTTAGAGCAGGAATGTTTACAAATGAAAATCCGCAAGACAATTACTTAAATTTTATTTCTGTAATGGCCACAGAAGATAATACTGTTATTTCTTTTGATGATTTACCTACAGGAATTTCAATAAAAAATTACACTGGCTCTCTACCAATTTCTATTACCTTAAACGAAGGAGAAAGCTATATTGTTGCTACAAATTCTGCAGAAAACACTATAAATAGAGATGGTTTAATTGGTACTTTAATAGAAGCAGACAAACCTATTGTTACTAATATTGGTTCTGCAAACGGAAGTTTTCATAATGGAAATGGTAGAGATTATGGTATAGATCAAATTGTAGGTTTAGATAAAATTGGCTCTGAATATATTTTTGTAAAAGGTGATGGCTCTGATAATTGGGAAAATGTATTGATCGTTGCTAATGAAAATAATACCGAAATTTTTATAAATGAAAATACAACAGCAACAACCAATCTTAATGCTGGGGAATATTATTTAATTGAGGGAAATGTTTACAATACAAACGGAAATATGTATGTGCAAACCTCTAACCCTACTTTTGCCTACCAAGGTGTAGGAGCTAACAATAATGAAGCAAATCAAGGTTTATTTTTTGTACCTCCTTTAAGCTGTGAAAGCAGAGGAAAAGTTGACAACATTCCTAATATTGAAGATATTGGAACTACAACTTTTGACGGTGGTGTTTCTATTGTAACAAATACCGGTGCAGAAGTTAAAATAAACGGAAATTTAATTAGTACTTACAGTGGTGTTTCTGGTCCTTTTACCATAAATACTACAAATTCTGGAACTTATGACACGTATAAAGTTACCAGTTTATCTGGTAATATTTCTATAGAAAGTAGTGGCGAATTATATTGTGCTTATTTTAACCAAAATGGTTCTGCTAGTTCTGGTGGTTTTTATTCTGGTTTTCCCTCTGTACCAGAAATAAACTTAAACACTACAGTTAGTACTTTGGGTAACTGTATACCTAATGTTACTTTACAAGCTGCAAATACAGAATTATTTGATGGTGGAATTAAATGGGAATATTATAATGAAACTACTTCTGTTTGGGAGGAAAGAAGTATAGATAGTAGTTACAAACCTTTAGAAACAGAACCTGGTAGATATAGACTTATTGGTAAAATAGTTTGTACAAATACTGAATTTATCTCTACAGAAATACCAATTAGTATTTGTCCGGATGATTTTGATAATGATTTAATAATAGACAACATCGATGTGGATATAGATAATGATGGAATTTTAAATTGTGATGAATCTTTAGGAGATGTAAACTTAAATATTTCTGATATTAACAGCCCTAATATTGTTTTTAACGATAATTCTACAAACAATAATATTGTAGTTACTTACCAACCTTCTGAACCTACAAATACATTTACAGGAGATACAAACGGAAACTTTACATCAACTATTAATCCTGCAACAGATTCTAAACTAAAATATGAGCTAAATTTTACTGATAAAATAAATTTTAAATTCACCCAAAACACAACGTTAAATCACACAATCGTTAATAACGAATATTTTATCTTAAAAGTAGATTTAGATAAGAACGTTACTTTACTAGACCCTGATGATCAGTTATTAATTTACAATCTTTCTACGGAAGAATACGAAGCAGGTATTACCTACATTTCCGCTTCAGAAATACAATTTAAATACAAAGCAAATACTACAGGTTCTTCTAGTACCTTTCAATTTGTTGCAAACCAAATAACACAATTCGATTTTAAACATCAATCAACAGGAATAACAACCAGTTCAACATTTAATGGTAACATGCAAATAACTTGTTATTCTAGAGATTCTGATGGAGATGGAATTGAAGACATGTTTGATTTAGATTCTGATAACGATGGAATTCCTGATTTTTATGAATCTACTGCTCAAGATGTTTCTTTAACAAATATTGACAGTAATTTAGATGGTTTAGATGACCTTTTTAATACAATAACCGCAAATCAAGATACAGATAACGACGGAATACCAAATTATTTAGATGTTGATTCTGATAACGATGGGATTTACGATATTGAAGAAGTTGGTTATGGAGATTTAGATGCTGATAAAAATGGAATTATAGACACATCAAATTTTGGAACAAACGGATTGTTAGACGACTTAGAAACCTCAACTGATTCAGGTATTTTAAAAGCTCCTATTAGAAACTCAGATGCATTATCCATAATAGAAGCAAATAGAGATAATTTATTCGACTTTGTCGATTTAGATGCTGATGGTGATGATTGTTTTGATGTTTACGAAGCTGGTTTTACAGATGATGGTTCTGGTAGATTATCACCAAATTATTTAGATGTAGATACTAACGGAAAAGTTAAAAATTCTGATGGTTACACAACTCCTAACAATAATTATATAGTTGATGCTCCAATTATTATTACTAATTTTAATGATATTACTTTTTGCGAAAATGATACTAATCAGTTAGAAATAGAAGCAAATGCCGATGAATTTCAATGGCAAATATCTACAGATAATGGTAATAATTTTATAGATATAATAGAAAATACAGTAATAAATGGTACAACTTTTAACAATGTAAATACTTCTAAATTATTAATTACAAATGCATCAAAAACATTAGATACTTATCAATTTAAAGTGTTTCTAAAAAAACAAGGAAATTCCTGTAATTTAATAACACCAGATGCAATTACATTAACTGTAAACTCAACACCACAAATTCTAAATGATTTGGTAGAGTTACAACAATGTACAGACAATCCTAACGAAAATACTATTGTAAATCTTACAGAAGCAGAAATTAATATTTCTACAGATTCTAATATTACTTTTGAGTATTATTTAACAGAAACAGATGCTATAAACGGTACTACTTCAGCATTAATATCAGACACAACAAACTATCCAGTAACAAATGGTTCTGCAGAAGCAGGTGTAAGAGTTATTTCAGACAAAAGTTGTTATTCTGTTGCTAAAATTACAGTTATAGCTTCTTTTGCTGACGATGTAGTTTATGATAAAACTTTTGAAGAATGTGATGATTTTTTAGATGAAGATGGAAATGACTCTATAAATAACTCTGAGACAGACGGAATTACATTTTTTGATTTTAGCGCAGCAAATCAAGAAATAATAAATACAATACCTACAAATATTCAAGATGATATCGAAATCTTTTTTTATGAAACAACAACAGACAGAGATGCTGCAATTAACGCTATTCCTGATATTTCTAATCACAGAAACAACAACAATAATTCTTACTCTTACAATCAAACTATTTATTTTAAGGTAAAAAATATAAACAATAATAATTGTGAAGGAATTGGTCAATTCTATTTAAAAACAAATGAAATTCCAGATTTTTCTGTTGATGGAGAATATCCAAACGACCCAATAATTATTTGCACAAATAACATTCCATATACATTAGTTGCAAATACTACAAACGATTATGATTACGTATGGAGTAAAGACGGAGTTTCTTTAAATGAAAACACACAAGAAATAGAAATTACAGAAGGTGGAGATTATACTGTAATAGCAATTAGTAAAACAGGAAGCCCTTGCTCTAAAGAACGAACAATTACTGTTCTAAAATCTGATTTTAAAACTTTAGAAGAAAGTTATGTAACCATTATAGATGATACTTCTGGTGTTAGTGTTAATAGTTTAAGCATTCAAATAAACATACCTGTTAATCCTTTGATAAATGAAGAATTTCAATATGCCTTAAAAAATGAAAATGGAACTATTATTAGAAATTTTCAAGACAGTAATATTTTTGATGATGTAGAAGGTGGGATTTATACCATTTTAGTAGAAAACCAAAATGGTTGTGGTTCTTCAGAACTAATAGTTGCTGTTCTTCAATTTCCTAAATTTTTTACTCCAAATGGAGATGGCAAAAATGATACTTGGTATATTAAAGGACTTATAAATAATTTATATATTTCTAGTGATATTAATATATTTGATAGATATGGAAAACTAATCTCTAAAATACCAATTGATAGTAATGGTTGGGATGGAACTTATAACGGCAAAATGCTACCTTCTGATGATTATTGGTTTACTACTACATTAACTTCTATAGATAACACAAGTAATATAATTTATAAAAAAGGACACTTCTCGTTAATAAGAAAATAAACTATGACTGTAAAAAAATCTCTTTTAATATTACTTTTAATAAGCTTAAGTATTAATGCCCAAAGAGAAACAGATCATTGGTATTTTGGTTATGACGCTGCTTTAAGATTTAATTATTACAACCAACCAACACCTTTATTAGATAGTCAATTATATACCCCTTACGGAAGCGCAACAATTTCTAGCAAAGATGGAGAACTACTATTTTACACTTCTGGTACTTTTATTTATAATAAAGAACATTATAAAATGGTTAATGGAGACTTACTTGCAAGCGACACAGAGGTTTTACAATCCTCTATAATAATACCTAAACCAAACGATGCTAATATTTATTATCTAATTACACTTAAAAACTCAAATAATCCACCAAGACTAGGAGAGTTAATTCCTTCTGGTTTGTATTATTCTGTTATAGACATTAGTTTAAATGATGGTTTAGGAGAAGTCATAGAAAAAAATGTTCTTTTAACATCATTAGCATCAGAAAAATTAACTGCTGTGCACGCTAAAGATGGTAAAAGTATATGGGTAATTTCTTTTGGTAAAGAAACAGAAAATGCTACAAAATTCAATACATATTTTGCATACAAAATAGATAATACAGGTGTTAATACAACACCTGTATTATCTTACCTATCAACAGAATTTCTAACAAATAAAGGTGCCCTTAAAGCATCTCCTAATGGTCAATTTTTACTTGCATCTAATTTAACCAACGTAAATTTAACTGATTTTAATAATGAAACTGGTGAGATTAATAATTCTAATTTTGTAAACATTGCACACGGAGAAGGAATGGCATCTATAGAATCTAGACCAAACACTTATGGTATAGAGTTTTCTCAAGATTCTGAATATTTTTATGTAGAAAGCATTGAGAAAGGTGAAAACATAATATTTCAATATAATATAAACGATATAGATAATAGAAAAGAAATCTATACTTCTACCAATGCTAAAAATTATATGCAACTTGCAAAAGACAAAAAAATATATGTAACTACTGCTGTAACAGAAACTATTGGTGGCGAGTACCTAAGTATAATTACCCCTCCAGAAACTAAAAAAGACTCAATTGCAACTTATACAGAAAATGCAATATTTTTAGAAAATAAAAAATCTAGTATTGGCTTGCCCAATTTTATCCAATCTTATTTTAGATCTAGAATTATATCTGAAAGTGGTTGTGTCGGTAATAATACTATTTTTAATGTAGATACTTACGCACCAATAACCTCTGCTAGTTGGAGTTTTGGTGACGGTACAACTTCAACAGAAATTACTCCCATCCACATCTATACTACACCAGGTTTATATACGGCAACTTGTACGATAACAATTAATAAGAGGGAGGTATTTATGTCTAAAGAAATTGAAGTATTTACTGTTGATGATTTTACAATCAATAATCAAAATATAATACAATGTGATGTAGATAATGATGGTATCGATTTTTTTAATTTAACAGACATATCAGAAAGTATTGATAATAATGATCTTATAGCTAAAATGAGTTTTTATACTACTTTAGCAAATGCTCAAAATGATATTGATGAAATAAGTACCCCTACTAGTTATGAAAGTAGCGGTAGAAAAGAAATTTTTATCAGAATTTATAATCAAAATAATTGTTATGTTATAAAAAGTTTTTTTATAGAATCTGCATTTGTAGAATTAGGGACTATAAACAGTATGTTTTCTTGTCAAATACCAAATATTAATTCAAGTGAAATTAATGGGGAATTTAATTTAGAATTTAAAAAAGCCGAAATAATTAGTAATTTAAATTTATCTAGTAATATAAGTTTGCGCTTTTATCCAGATTCTCATAGTGCTCAAATTAATCAAAACGAATTGGATAGTAATTTTTTTTCAGAAAATACAACGATTTGGGTTAGGGCAGATACTCCTACTGGTTGTGGTGGTATTGAGCCTTTTAATGTTATAGTAAATACTGCACCTATTATAAATTTACAAGACAGTTACACAATTTGTTTTGACCCTATGGTAAACCCAATTACATTAACTGCAGATGCTAGTAACGATTCTTTTGAATGGAGAAACAGTTTCAATAATATTGTTAGTACAAATAAAGACTTTACATTAGATAATGTTGGTTTATTTTCTCTTACAGTTTATAAAACCGTAAACGGCATAAAATGCTCTAATTATAAAGAGTTTAACGTTATAAACCCAGAACCACCAACTTTTTACTCGGTAGTGGCAAATACAGAAGATAAAAATAACAATACTATAGAAGTTATTATTGACGGAAATAGTTATTATGAATTTTCTTTAGACAATAATAACTTCTTTGGTAGTAATACTTCGTATACCTTTACCAAAGTTAATCCTGGTTTACATACTGTATATATTAGAGATATTAATAATTGCGAACAACCTACAGAAACAAACATTACTGTAATTGGTTTTAAAAAGTTTTTTACTCCTAATGGAGATGGTAAAAATGATTATTGGACTGTAGAAGGATTAACTGATAACCAATTTAAATCTGTAAAAATTATAATTTTTGATAGATACGGAAAGGTTTTACATACTATAACTAATTTTTCTTCTCTTGGTTGGGACGGAACTACTAATGGAAAACTTATACCTTCTAATAATTATTGGTTTACAGCAGAAATAATTGATATAAATGATAACTTAATTAAAGAAAACGGTAACTTTAGCTTAATTAGAAATTAAAATTCTTATTTCATTACGTATTTTTACAGTATGGAATTTAAGTTAGTATCAGAATTCTCTCCTACAGGAGACCAACCACAAGCAATTAAAGAACTTACACAAAGTATTAATGACGGAGAAAAATTTCAGACATTATTAGGGGTAACAGGTTCTGGTAAAACATTTACCGTTGCCAATGTGGTGAAAGAGGTTAAAAAACCAACCTTAATTTTAGCACACAACAAAACATTAGCAGCACAATTATACTCAGAGTTTAAACAATTTTTTCCTGATAATGCCGTAGAATACTTTGTTTCTTACTACGATTATTACCAACCAGAAGCTTACATTCCTGTAACAGGAACTTACATCGAAAAAGATTTATCTATTAATGATGATATTGAGCGATTGCGTTTAAGCACCACCTCTTCCCTACTTTCTGGTCGTAGAGATGTGCTGGTTGTTGCATCCGTTTCTTGTTTATATGGTATTGGTAATCCTATCGAATTTAAGAAAAATGTAATACCAATTCATGTAGATCAGCAAATTGCAAGAACAAAATTCTTACATCAATTAGTAACAAGTTTATACTCTAGAACCGAAGTAGAAATTAAAAGCGGAACTTTTAAGGTGAAAGGAGATGTAGTAACTATTTATCCGTCTTACGGAGATAATGGTTACAGAGTTCACTTTTTTGGTGATGAAATTGAAGAAATCGAATCTTTCGATTTAGAAAGTAATACCGTTTTAGAAAAGTTCGAAGAACTTACTATTTATCCTGCAAATTTGTTTGTTACTTCTCCTGATGTATTACAAAATGCCATTCATCAAATACAAGAAGATATGGTAAAACAAGTCGATTATTTTAATGAAATTGGCAAACATCTAGAGGCAAAACGTTTAAAGGAACGCACAGAATTCGATTTAGAAATGATTCGTGAATTGGGTTATTGTTCGGGAATCGAAAACTATTCGCGTTATCTAGACGGAAGAAACCCCGGAACAAGACCTTTCTGTTTGATTGATTATTTTCCGGATGATTATTTAATGGTGATTGATGAAAGTCACGTAACAATTCCGCAAACGCATGCCATGTACGGTGGCGATAGAAGTAGAAAAGAAAACTTAGTAGAATATGGATTCCGTTTACCCGCGGCAATGGACAATCGTCCATTAAAGTTTGAAGAGTTTGAAGCAATTCAAAATCAAACCATCTATGTTTCTGCAACACCTGCAGATTACGAACTCGAAAAAACAGAAGGTGTTTTTGTAGAACAGGTAATTCGTCCTACAGGTTTATTAGATCCCGTTATCGAAATTCGTCCTAGTTTAAATCAAATTGATGATTTAATAGAAGAAATTCAACTAAGAGTAGAAAAAGACGAACGTACTTTGGTAACCACTTTAACCAAAAGAATGGCAGAAGAATTGACCAAATATTTAACAAGAGTTGATATTCGTTGTCGTTACATTCATTCTGATGTAGACACTTTAGAACGTGTAGAAATTATGCAAGATTTGCGTAAAGGTTTATTTGATGTTTTAATTGGTGTAAACCTTTTAAGAGAAGGTTTAGATTTACCCGAAGTTTCTTTAGTGGCCATTTTAGATGCCGATAAAGAAGGTTTTTTACGTTCGCACAGATCCATTACACAAACAGTTGGTAGAGCTGCAAGAAACGTAAATGGTTTGGCTATTTTATATGCAGATAAAATGACCAAGAGCATGCAAAAAACCATTGACGAAACAGAACGTAGACGAGAAAAACAAATAGCATACAACACTAAAAACAACATCACTCCTACTCAAATCAATAAAAAAATTGATGATACATTATCTAAATCTGCTGTTTCTAGTTATCATTATGATAATGCAATACAAAAAGCGGCTGAACAAGATTTACAATATTTACCTAAAGAAGAAATAGAAAAAAGAGTTAGAGAAAAACGCAAACAAATGGAAGCGGCTGCAAAAAATTTAGATTTTATAGTAGCTGCTCAATTACGTGATGAAATTGCTGTTTTAAAAGAAAGTTTGTAAATCAAAAATTATTAAAATAAAGATAACTTGTATTAGCCCTAACTATATTGTAAGTTTGCCCCTATGAAAATAAGGATACACAAACAGCGTAACTTTAGAATATTCAACTTTAATTTTTTAGTGTTTAAAAATCAACCTAAAAAATTCATACCCCCTCACTCTTTTCTGTAAATAAACGCTCTGCCGTTTTACCTCTTTTTTTAAAGCTTTTTAAGCTTTTCTTTTTATTACTTATCGTTTAAGACAAATCAAATCAATAGAAATAATGATGATGATTAAAACTTATGACGCCTTTACAAGGATGTCCTATATTAATATAAATAAAATTTCAAATTTTTTACACGAACATTTAGAAGGTTGTAAAGAAGACAAAAGTGCTATTCGTAAATCACTTTTATATGCAGCAAAAGAAACATCTAACTTAGGTGGTTATACTTTTCTTTTAGAAGAAAAAGACAACATAATTGGCGCAATTGTAGTCAATAAAACAGGTATGAGTGAGTATCAATCAGAAAACCTTATCACTTATTTAGCTGTTCACAAAGATTATAGAGATCAGAAAATTGCAACAAAATTAATAAAAGAAGCCGCTAACTATTGTAACGGAAATCTCTCTCTTAACATCAACAAAGATAATAATGCTATTGAATTGTTTAAAAAAAATGGATTTGTATCAAAGAAAATTCAAATGACATTATACAAATAATATTCAAAATAAAAATCAATAATTAACAGTAACACTTAACCTTTATAAAATGAAAATATTAGTAATTGGAGCAGGAAATATGGGGCTAACGTACGCCCAAGGAATGTCTAAATCTAGATTGTTAAAGAAAAAAAACATTATGGTATTAGATAATTCTACAAAAAAATTAGAAGAATTAAACGAGATATCTCACTTTGATGCTTTTAAAGAATTAGAAGATTGTGTACCTAAAGCAGACATTATCTTTATTGCCGTAAAACCGTACCATGCAGAAAATCTATTTAAAGCATTAAAACCCTTTACAAAACCAGGACAAGTTATTGTATCTATTATGGCTGGTGTTAACATAGAGAACATCAAAAAATATTCTGGATTAACCAAAATAGTTAGGGCAATGCCAAACTTACCAGCTCAAATTGGTAAAGGTTTAACCTCTTACGTAACTTCCGATGAAGTATCTAGAATAGAAAAATTAACTGTAGAAAGTTTATTAGATACTACAGGAAAATCTATGGAAGTAAGTAGTGAAAAGTTAATTGACGCTTCTACAGGAATTTCTGGTAGCGGACCTGCTTATGTATTTTACTTTATGCAAAGTATGATGGAAGCTGCATTAAAAATGGGATTCTCAAAAAACGATTCAACTGTTTTAGTAAGTCAGACTTTTACAGGTGCAATAGAATTATTTAATCAAAATAACTTGTCTCCAAATTCTTGGATGGAAAAAGTAGCTTCTAAAGGAGGTACAACACGTGCCGCTTTAGATTCTATGGAAGACAATAATGTAAACGAATTAATAAAAGATGCTGCTTTTGCTGCTTTTAATAGGGCTGTAGAATTAGGAAAAGAAAATTAAAATGTATAAAGAAAGAATCGTAATAAAAGTAGGTACTAATGTAATGACAAACAGAGATAACAGAATTGTTAGACCTGTTTTAAAACGCTTGGTAAAACAAGTTGCAGAATTATACGAACGTGGAATTATCTCTATTTTAGTTTCTTCTGGGTCTGTAATTGCAGGTAAAGAAATTTTAGGAGAATCTAGTATTGAAAACAATACCCAAAGAAGACAAGTATATTCTGCAATTGGGCAACCAAGAATGATGCGTCACTATTATAATCTTTTTAATGATTATGGTATGAAATGCGCACAGGTTTTACCTACAAAGAGAGATTTTACTCCAGGTGTACATAGACAAAATATGATTAATTGTTGTGAAGGTTTATTGGCCGAAGGTGTTATTCCTATTGCAAATGAAGATGATGCTGTTTCCATTACCATGTCTATGTTTTCTGATAATGACGAGTTAGCTAGTTTAATTGCACAGTTGATAAATGCAGATAGATTAATCATTTTAACTGATATTGACGGACTCTACACAGGACATCCAGAAGCTGAAAACAGTAATTTAATTACCAATGTAAATCCGAATGAAGATTTAGATAGGTACATAAAAGATAATAATAAAAAACCTGGAGAAGGAAGAGGCGGAATGGGTTCTAAATTAGATTATGCACAAGAAGCAGCTTCAAACAATATCCCTACTTACATCGCAAACGGAAAAAGAGATAACACCATTATTGATATTATAGACGGAAAGTCTGTTGGTACAAAAGTGGCACTTTAAATTTTAAATAATGAAATTACTAGATATAACTACAAAAAATAACGTATTACAAAGTATGATAAGAATTCTTGATAAAAATCGAGAATCCTTATTAAATGCTAATAAAAAAGATTTAGAAGCATTTCAAAAAGAAGATCAAGCTATGTATGATCGTTTAATTGTAAACAATAAAAAAATTGATGGAATGATAGAAGCCATCAACCAAGTTAAAGCACAAGAAGACCCAGTAAATCAAATAATTAGCGACGACCTTTTAGCAAACGGATTACATGTTACTAATAAAACGGCTCCTTTTGGAACCATCATGATAATTTACGAATCAAGACCAGACGTAACTATTGAAGCAGCTGTTTTAGCTTTTAAAGCAAATAATAAAATTCTCTTAAAAGGTGGTAAAGAAGCTATTAATAGTAATACTATTTTAGTTGATTTTTGGCACAAAGCCTTACAAGATAATAATTTGAGTACAGATTATATAAAGTTAATGCAACTCAACAGAGAAGAAACACAATCTTTTCTTAAAAATCCTTCTGAGCAACTCGATTTAATAGTACCAAGAGGTGGAGAGCAATTAATAAACTTTGTAAAAGAACATGCAACCTGTGCTGTTTTAGTTAGTGGAAGAGGAAATAATTTTATCTATGTTGATGAAAGTACAGATTGGAAAAAAACTTTATCTGTTATAATTAATGCTAAGACAGCTAAAATTTCTGCTTGTAATGCCATAGATAAAATTCTTATCAATAAAAATATAGAAGGTTATGAGGCTAAATTAAAAGAGTTACAATCTGTTTTAAAAGAAAACAACGTAACTATTTTGGTTGATGAAAGTATTAAAAATGTATTATCTGATGAAGCTATAGCTATCATTTCTGATAAGAGCATCTGGAAAAAAGAATTTTTAGCTTTAAAATGTTGTATTGGTGCTATAGAAAATGTCGAAAAAGCTATAGAAATAATTAACAAATATTCTGGAGGCCATTCTGCAACTATAATGACTACAAACAATGAAAATGCAGAGAGCTTTATGCAGCAAGTAGATTGTGCTGCTGTTTACAAAAATGCTTCTACTCGTTTTACAGATGGTGGTCAATTAGGTGTTGGTGCAGAATTAGCAATTAGTACAGATAAATTGCATCACAGAGGTCCTTTAGGTTTAAAAAAATTAGTTACCAATAAATATTATATTATTGGAGAAGGACAAATACGTAATTAATTCTTTTAAATAATTATGTTTATCTTATAAAAAAAGCCTCAATAATATTGAGGCTTTTTTATAAATATTAAAGGCTTATTCTATTCCCTTTTTAAAATCATTTAAAAGTTTTTGTACTTTTTTATTCTCATGAAAAACTGGAAATAAATCTTGTAAAACCATATGGTATTCAAAATCTATTTTTAATGCTTTAATTAAATGATCAATAGCATATTTTTCTTTACTAAATGTAAAAAATAAACCAGCTAACCTGTACTCTATTTCTGCTGCATTTTTATGATTCTTTTGTGCATTTACCAAAACGTTTATTGCTCGTTCAAATTTACCGACAAAAGTAAGTACATCAGCTAAACCTATATATATTTCTAATTCATCATCATTTAATTGTAAACATTTCTCAAACCCAGAAATAGCTTCTTCAAAAAAGTTTAATTTTAAATTAATTTCAGAATAACTTCTCCAATACAGAAAATTATCCTCATCAATTTTTAACGCTTTAGACAAGTAATAAGATGCCTTTTCATAATTCTCTTGTATGTAGTATAAATTAGTCAATAATATCCAACCTTTATCTAACAAAGGATCCTCATGCACAGCTTTTTTATAAAAAGAAATTGCATTATTATAATGTTCTAACTTCTCATAACATTCACCAATTCTAATGTAAACAAAAGCTGTAGCATCATCCAATTCTAATGTAATTAAATAATTATCAATTGCTTCTTGATAAAGTTCTAATTGTTCTAAAGTTTTTGCTTTTTCTAAATAACCTCCAATAAAAGACTCATCAATCAAAACAGCATAATCAAATGCAGACAGTGCATCCTTAAATTTGTTTAAAATATAATACTGTCTTCCTAATTGATGCCACGCAACTTCACAGTAAGGATTTGTTTCAATATAATTGATTAAATATGTTATTGCCTCTTCATGTTCTTCATCCATGTCAAAACAATAAATAACATTATATAACGCAGGATAATCTTCTACATCTACATTTACACACTTTATAAATGTTAAACGAGCGTTTTTAAAATCATCTAAATATAAATATTCCATCCCTAAAAGAGACCAAACATCTACTTTATCATCGGTAAATTTTAAAGCTATTATAAATAACTCTATAGCTTCTTTATGCTTCCCTTCTTTAGAACAAATTGTTCCTTTTTGTATAAAAACTTCATCATTATTTGGCTCTAAACGCTCAATAACTTTCAGTAAAACAGACGCTTTATCTAACTCATCTTCAAATATATAAATTTCTACTTGTAGTAGTTTTAATTCTACAGATGCAGGATGTTGTTGTAATCCTAATTTTACTGCTTTTTTAGCTAAAGCATGTTTACCAGCATCTAAATAATGTACAATAATTTCTTCAAACTCAACCAAATCAAAAAAATAAACTGCATTGGTTTTAAGCATGGATTCAAATTTTAATAGAGACATAACTATGGTATTTGAATTAGTATATTAAAGGTAATATATCTATTACAACACATTTAATTAATATGAATTTGTTTTTAACAATTTAGTTAACATTAAATCTAAAACGTAATTAATCATTATAAATTTTGCATATACATTTATTTGCAGTAATTTTGATTTTCAATAACTATCAAGCTAATTTGATAGCTTTCTTATGAGCAAAAAAACCTTACTTAACTCAAAAGATATTGAAATAATTCTACATCGATTAGCGTGCCAGTTAATCGAAAATCACAATGATTTTTCTAATACCGTTTTAATTGGTTTACAACCAAGAGGTAGCTTTTTAGCCAATAGGTTAGCTCATTTATTAAAAGAAGAATATCAGATAAAAAACTTACAATTAGGTCTTTTAGATATTACTTTTTTTAGAGATGATTTTAGAAGAAGAGATGAACCTTTAGCTGCAACTGCTACTAAAATGGACTTTTTAGTTGAAGGTAAAAAAGTAGTAATTATTGATGATGTTTTATATTCTGGAAGAAGTGTTAGAGCTGCCTTAACAGCAATGCAATCTTACGGAAGACCAGAAAATATAGAGTTATTAGTATTAATTGACAGACGTTTTAGCAGACATTTACCAATACAACCTAATTATAGAGGTAGACAAGTAGATGCTATTAATGATGAAAAAGTTTTAGTAACTTGGACAGAAACACAAAAAAAAGACGCAGTTTATATAGAACCTAAGTAATTATGTCAAAATTAAGTGTAGAACATTTATTAGGAATAAAATATCTGAAAGAAACTGATATTGACCTTATTTTTAAAACTGCAGATCATTTTAAAGAAGTAATAAATAGACCTATTAAAAAAGTACCTTCTTTAAGAGATATTACTATTGCTAATTTATTTTTTGAAAATAGTACCAGAACAAAATTAAGTTTTGAATTGGCAGAAAAAAGACTTTCTGCTGATGTTATTAACTTTTCTGCAGGACAATCTTCTGTAAAAAAAGGAGAAACTTTAATTGATACCGTTAACAACATTTTGGCTATGAAAGTTGATATTGTTGTAATGAGACATGCAAGTGTTGGTGCTGGTGTTTTTTTATCTAAACATGTAGATGCAAAAATTATAAATGCTGGTGATGGTACACATGAACACCCAACACAGGCTTTATTAGACTCTTATTCTATTAGAGAAAAATTAGGAAGCGTAAAAGGGAAAAAAATTGTAATTGTAGGTGATGTCTTACACTCTAGAGTTGCTTTATCAAATATTTTTGCTTTGCAATTGCAAGGGGCAGAAGTAAAAGTTTGTGGTCCAACAACTTTAATACCTAAATATATTTCTAGTTTAGGTGTAGAAGTAGAAAATAACCTTAAAAAGGCTTTAGAATGGTGTGATGTTGCTAATGTTTTACGTGTGCAACACGAAAGAATGGATATTAAGTACTTCCCTTCTACTAGAGAATACACACAACTTTTTGGTATAAATCAAGAAATTTTAGATAATTTGGATAAAAAAATTATAATCATGCATCCAGGACCAATAAATCGTGGTGTAGAAATTACAAGTGATGTTGCTGATTCTAATCAATCTATTATACTAAACCAAGTAGAAAACGGAGTTGCAGTTAGAATGGCTGTTATCTATTTATTAGCACAACAGATAAAAAGGTAAGAATGCAAATAGAAAAAAAAGATACATATACACTTATTACAAGTGATGAAAACTCATTTTCTGAATTCTATAATTCTTTCTTAATTGAAGAGAAAAATCGAACCAAAGAGCACTTAATAGTTCAAATTTCTAATAATATTAACATTTCTATCGAGAATTTTTTATTATTTTTGGAAATAGCTCAAGAAAAAAAAGGAAATGGCGCGTCATTTGTTGTTATTAATAGCAATATTAACATTGACGATCTTCCTGAAAACTTAAACATCACACCTACATTACAAGAGGCTATAGATGTTATAGATATGGAGAATATGGAAAGAGAGTTAGGATTTTAAAACCGCTAAATATATGGTAAAAAAAATACTTTTTATTTTACTTTTAACGATAACACAAATAGGTTTTTCTCAAGAAAAATCTATTGATGTTTTATCTGCTAGCCCAAATCCGTTTACTAATTCTACTAAAATTAGTTTTACGTCTACTACTAATTCTGAGATTTATTTTACTGTTAAAAATGTCTTAGGTAAAACTGTATTTAGAAAAAATATTAAAACAAATAAAGGCAAAAATAATATTTCCTTTTATAAAAATGATTTACCATCTGGCATGTATATTTATAGCATTCAAGATAAGAAAAAGGTAATCTCTAAAAGGTTAGTTATTAAATAATAATGAGTATCCAACTAACAATTCTAGGTTGTCATTCTGCAACACCTCGAGCAAATGCATTTCCAACCTCTCAATATTTAGAAATTAACAACAGTCATTTTTTAATTGATTGCGGAGAAGGTACACAGCGTCAAATGAGAAAGTATAAAGTAGGTTTCTCTAAAATAAATCATATTTTTATTTCTCATTTACATGGAGATCATTTTTATGGTTTGGTTGGTTTATTATCTACTTACGGAATTTTAAATAGAGAAAAAGAACTACATATTTACGGACCTAAAGGAATTAAAGAAGTAACCTTATTACAACTAAAAACTTCTCAATCTCATGCAAAATATCAATTAATTTTTCATGAGCTAACCTCTAAAGAAAGTGAACTTATCTTTGAAGATGATAAAGTTTCTGTTAGAACAATTCCTTTAAAACATAGGGTTTACACAAATGGTTATTTATTTAAAGAAAAAGAAAAACCAAGAAAACTTAATATGTTAAACATTAGCGGGTATCCAGAAATTGATAAAGCTGATTATTTAAATATTAAAGCGGGTAAAGATATTGTTTTATCTACAGGTAAAGTTGTTTCTAATGCAGAACTAACATTACCTCCAAAAAAAGCTTTAAGCTTTGCTTTTTGTAGTGATACTTGTTATAAACCAGATATTGTTCCTATTATAAAAGATACTGATTTACTATATCACGAAGCTACTTTTTTAGCTGAAAGAGAAGATTTAGCTAAAAAAACAAAACACTCCACAACAATAGAAGCTGCAAAAATTGCAAAAGCTGCAAATGTAAAACAATTAATTATTGGTCATTATTCTGGCAGATATAAAGATATTTCTATCTTTAAAAAAGAAGCTGAAGAGATTTTTGAAAACACTAATTTGGCCGAACCAGGAAAAATATTTAATGTATAATTAAAATTATATTAATTTGGAATCCATAGATATCAATACTATTTACAATGACATCTTTAACACTTACCCAGAAGTAGAAATTAAAGAACATATAAGAAAATTGATTGAACTTGATTTCTATTATCCGTACAATTCTACCTTTTTTTGTATTACTAATACTGCTACTCAAAATTTTGAATACATCAGTAAAAACTTTACTGCTTGTACCGGAATACCTAAGAATAAATTAAATGAAGGCGGCATGAATTATTTTTGGTCACTTTTTCATCCAGATGATTTACAACCTTGGTTAGCTTGTTTAAAAAGTTTAATGACTTTTACGATGAATGAACTTGATGATCAAAAACGTAGAAAAATGAGTTATACATGGAACTATAGAATAAAAAATCAAGCAGGAGAATATATTACAATAATTCAAAATACTACTCCTTTACAATTCGATAAAAAAGAAAAGCCAATTATAGGTTTAGCTCATTACACAGTTTTACCTGGCGACCTGAATATGGATATTTCTGCAACAGCAAAGTATTTAAATAGTGATAATGAATATGAAACTTTGTTTTATAAAAACATTTCTAGTGAAGGGCTTTTAAATGCTATTAGCAATAGAGAGAGAGATATTATACGCTTATTACTTTTAAGTAAAACAAGTAATGAAATATCTAAAACATTAAATATTAGTAAACACACTGTTGATACTCACAGAAGAAATATTCTTAAAAAACTAAGCTTAAACTCTACTTATGAGTTACTTAATTATTTTAAAAATAATTTAAGCTTAATTTAAAATATTTATGTTTAAAATAAATACTCATAATGAGTATTGTGCAATATTTCTTAATAAAGTATTTTTGTTCACAAGTAGATTGAATTGGCATTATCTAGTAAACAAAAAAGCTTTATTAGAGTTTACAATATTTTGAAAAAGGAAAATAAAAACTCGCTAATTCAATTTACTTTTTTAATATTGATTTGTACTTAACATAACCAATGTACAAGCAATATCTACCTCTATACCATTTGCTTTTAACAACTCTATAAATTCTATATTTTCCGTTTCTGGGTTAAATATAACTCTCTTTGGATTTAAAGATATTATGTAATCATAATATTCAACTTGATTTTTAGGATTTAAATAAATGGTAACTGTATCAATATCTTTATAAGCTTTTTTTTCATTATCAATAATAACATTAAAAACTTTACCTTTTCTTTTACCCAAAGCAACAACATCAATTTGTTTGTCTATTAATCTTTTAATAGCAATATTAGAGTATCTGTTTGGATTTGTAGATGCCCCAATAACAAGTGTTAATTTTTTCATATAATAAACTAATTTTGGTGATTATTACAAATATATAAATTTATTAACTCTTTTTAACATAATTACATAAAAAAACATAGCGTATAACCATTCATTTTAAACTAAAAAAGCCACTACATAATTTAGTGACTTTTCTATCTATTTGTAATATATTTATTACCAACGTATAATAACAGAACCCCAAGTAAAACCACTACCAAAAGCAGCTAAAACTACTAAATCGTTGTCTTTTATTTTACCTTCTTCCCACGCTTCTGTTAAAGCAATAATTACTGAAGCCGCTGTAGTATTACCGTATTTTTGAATATTATTAAAAACATTGCTATCCGGTAATCTAAATTTTTTCTGAATAAATTGTGCAATACGTAAATTTGCCTGATGTGGAATTAACATATCAATATCCTCTTTTTGTAATTTGTTTGCAGCCAAACCTTCTACAATTGCTTCAGAAAAACGAGTTACAGCATGTTTAAATACAAACTGACCATTCATATAAGGGAAATAAGAAACATCATCAGGATCATTTCTTTCTAATATTTCTGGAACCCATTTTCCTGTTGATGGTCCTTCTAAAACCAATTCTTTAGCATGTTTTCCTTCTGAATGTAAATGAGATGATAAAATTCCTTTTTCTTCTTCTTCACTTCTAGATAAAACTGCAGCTCCTGCTCCATCACCAAAAATAACAGAAACATTTCTTCCTCGTGTAGACTTATCCAATCCTCCTGAATGATTTTCTGCTCCGATTACTAAAATATTTTTGTACATACCTGTTTTAATAAACTGGTCTGCCACAGACATTGCATAAATAAAACCAGAACATTGGTTACGCACATCTAATGCTCCAATAGTTGGCATCTCTAACATTTCTTGCACTTGTACTCCTCCCCCAGGAAAATACATATCTGGACTTAACGTAGCAAAAACGATAAAATCGATATCATCTTTTGTTAAACCAGCTCTTTCAATAGCAATTCTAGCAGCCTTTGCTCCCATAACAGCAGTTGTATCATCCGTTTTTGGATCAATCCATCTTCTTTCTTGTATCCCTGTTCTCTCTTGTATCCATTCATCTGAAGTTTCCATAAACTCATTTAAATCGTTGTTTGTAACAACATTTTCTGGAACATATCGACCAAGTCCAGTAATTTTAGAATTGTACATATATTAAGTCTTTTTTAATCTTCTGGTTAGTTTTGTATTAGCTAAAATAGTAATAATTTAATCGGCTTACAAAATCTATTTTTTATTAATTCAACAAAAATACCTATTAAAAATTTAGTTTTTAAATTTGTACCTATTAATCACAACCACTTAATTGTTAAATTAATAATTTTTTCTTTTAAACCAGTATAAGGTGGAGTTAATAGATCTAAAGCTCCAGGCATAAATTGTTTTAACACCCCTCTTGCATTCGAAAATTCTTGAAAACCAAAAAATCCATGAGATTTTCCTATTCCACTATTATTAGAACCTCCAAAAGGTAAATTATTATTGTAAAAATGAATTGCATTATTATTTATACAAGAACCACCGGCTCTAGTATTATTTAAAATATAATTTACATTTTTCTTCTTTTTACTATAAACATATAATGCCAGCGGTTTTTCTTTATCATTAACTGTATCAATAACTTCATCAATTTTATCATAAGAGATAACCGGTAGAATTGGTCCAAAAATTTCTTCTTGCATTACTCTAGACTTCATTTTAACGTTGGTTAAAATTGTGGGTTCTATTGAATTCGATTTCTTTGCAATATTTCCTCCATAAAAAACAACTGAACCATGTTCCACCGAATCTTTAACAATACTCAAAATCCTTTTTTTATGATGTTCATTTACAATACAAGTATAATTTTCTGATTGATTTGCATCATCCTTATAAAAACTAATTAGTACTTGTTTTAACTCTTCTAACAATTCTTGTTCTTTACTTTTATGAACATAAATATAATCTGGCGCAATACAAACTTGCCCCGCATTTGCAAACTTACCAACTGCAATTCGTTTTGCAGCCATTTTTATGTTTGCTGTTTCATCTATAATTGTTGGTGATTTACCTCCTAATTCTAATGTAACAGAAGTTAAATGTTTTGCTGCTGCAGACATTACAACTTTACCTATTGCTGGAGATCCTGTAAAAAAAATATGATTAAACGGTAAAGACAATAAACCTGTTGATGTTTGTACAGCTCCTTCAATTAACGTTACTTCATTTTCATCAAAAATTGAAGCAATCATTGTTTTCATCACCTTAGAAATATGTGGTGTCATTTCCGAAGGTTTTAAAATTACTGTATTACCTGCTGCAATTGCGCTCACCAAAGGCGCAAGAGTTAAATTTACAGGAAAATTCCAAGGGGAAATAATTAGACAAACTCCTTTTGGTTCGTATTTTATATAAGAAGTAGAGCCAAAAAAAGCCAAAGGTGTGCCTACTCTTTCTTTATCTGTCCAAGAATTTAAATGTCTTAAAGTGTGTTTAATTTCACTTGTTACTGGGTATATTTCTGTTAAATCTACTTCTGCTTTTGGCTTTCGCATATCTTTATGCAAAGCTTCTACAATAGCATTTCTATAAGTTATTTCTACCGCTTTTTTTAAAGCTAATAATTTCTTTTTACGTTCTTTTATCGATTTATTGGCAACAGTAAATTGATTTTCTTTTTGTGCATTAAAAATAGACGTAATTACATCTAAATTCAATTTATCTTTAATTAGTTCCATAATTTTATGATTGAAGTTTTTAGGGGAATTTTATATATCAATATTAAAATAGATACTTTAACATAAATATACAGTTTTTATGTCATTAAAAATGTCATATTGTCACAAAAAAAGGTTTGGTATTTTTTTTGACTATTAGTTTATCATTAATAATAAAATAAACAAAATTTTGATAAAATGGCAAAAGGAAACATTAATGTATCGGTAGAAAATATTTTTCCGTTAATTAAAAAATTCTTGTATTCTGATCACGAAATCTTCTTACGTGAATTGATTTCTAACGGAACAGATGCAACTTCTAAATTAAAACACCTTATTTCTATTGGTGAAGCAAAAACTGAATTAGGTGATGCTAAAATTGAAGTAAGTATTGATAAAGATGGTAAAACAATTACTATTAAAGATCAAGGTTTAGGAATGACTGCAGATGAAGTTGAAAAATACATCAATCAAATTGCATTTTCTGGAGCTGAAGAGTTTTTAGACAAATATAAAGACAACGAATCTGGTATTATTGGTCATTTTGGTTTAGGTTTTTACTCTGCTTTTATGGTTGCTGATAAAGTAGAAATTATTACAAAATCTTTTAAAGATGAACCTGCTGCTCATTGGACTTGTGATGGTTCTCCTGAATATACTTTGGTAGAACATGATAAATCTGATAGAGGAACAGAAATTATTTTACACGTTGCAGAAGATTCTTTAGAATTTTTAGAAGACAGTAAAATAGAAGGTTTATTAACAAAATACAATCGTTTTAACCAAGTGCCAATTAAATTTGGAACAAAAGAAATTAACGATCCAGAATTTACACCAGCAACTACTAAAGACGCAGAAGGTAAAGAAACTACAGAGCCTCATAAACAAATTACGGTTGATAATATCATCAATAACACAGATCCTGCTTGGACAAAAGCTCCTGCAGATTTAAATGATGAAGATTATACAAATTTCTATAGAGAATTGTATCCAATGCAATTTGAAGAGTCTTTATTCCACATTCATTTAAATGTAGACTATCCTTTTAACTTAACAGGAATTTTATTTTTCCCAAAGTTGTCTCAAAACATGGATATGCAAAAGGATAAAATCCAACTGTACCAAAACCAAGTATATGTAACGGATAATGTAGAGGGAATTGTGCCAGACTTTTTACAGATGTTAAAAGGGGTTATAGATTCTCCTGACATTCCTTTAAACGTTTCTCGTTCTTATTTACAAGCAGACGGTGCTGTAAAGAAAATTTCTGGTTACATCACTAAAAAAGTAGCTGATAAATTATCTTCTTTATTTAAAAAGGATAGAGCAGATTTTGAAACAAAATGGAACGACATTAAAGTTATTATAGAATACGGAATGTTGTCTGAGGATAAATTTTTCGATAAAGCAAAGAAATTTGCCTTATATCCAACAGTTGCAGATACTTTTTTCACTTTTGATGAATTGATCGAAAAAACAAAAGATGCTCAGACTGATAAAGAAGGAAATCACGTAATTTTATATACTTCTAACAAAGAAGCACAACACAGTTACATACAAGATGCAACGGCAAAAGGTTACGAAGTTTTAGTATTAGATTCGCCAATTATTTCGCATTTAATGCAAAAATTAGAAGGTGGTGATGCTAAAGTAAAATTTACAAGAGTAGATGCTGATTTTATTGATAATTTAATTAAGAAAGACGAAAACGTAATTTCTAAATTATCTGATGAAGAAAAAGAAACATTAAAGCCAATTATTGAAGCTGCTGTTCCTACAAAAACATATACAGTACAATTAGAAGCGATGGATTCTTCTGCTTCTCCTTTCTTAATTACTGTACCAGAATTTATGCGTAGAATGAAAGAAATGCAAGCTTCTGGTGGTGGTGGAATGATGGGAATGGGTAATTTCCCTGATATGTACAACTTAATCGTTAACACAAACAGTCCGTTAGTTTCAGAAATTTTAAATAATAAAGACGCTGAAGCTCAAAAAGGATTAATTTCTCAAGCTTTTGATTTAGCTAAATTATCTCAAAACCTTTTACATGGTGAAGAGTTAACCAATTTTATTAAACGTTCTTACGAATTGATTAAGTAGTGTAAAAGCTGAAAATATACAAACCTCTTTGAAGATTCAAAGAGGTTTGTTTTTAATAAATAAATATAATATGCAACTGAAACAATTTTTCGTTTTTTTATTGATTCTGATAATATCAGTTGTAGAATCTCCTGCTTATTCTCATAGTAATTCATCAGAATATTATCAGTCTTCAAAATCATTTCAGAATAAAAAACTTAGTCTTAAAAAAACTAAATACATAGTTTTAAAGCAAAACGGTTCTAACGAATATCTTCTTGCTTTTATTTTAGAAAACATTCATTTTAAAAATGTTTTTCAAAATAAAATTAGACTTATTTTAAAACTTCAAAAGCAATTATTTCTAGAAATTGCTTATCAGAATAATCAACATATTTTTTTACTCCAGAAAATTACTGTTAGTAATTTAAAATCAAATTTATACATAGCTTAAAACTCTTTTTTTAAGCAAATGCTGAAAAGCAATCGATGATAAAAAACTAAGTTTCACTATTTATCATTATATAAATGTATAAAACAAACAACTATTCAAAAAAGTTCAAACACTTATTACTTTGGATTAAAAGAAAAACAATCTTAACTATAACTGCCTTAATGCTTGGGTTTTATAACTCAATAAATAAAGAGGATAAATCTATTTTTAGTAATCAACATTACATAGAACAACAAGATAAAAAAGAATGATAGAATATTTATAGTTTCAATATTTCGAAAACATTATCCATTAAATTAATAGTTTTTGTAAATTAGAATTATAAAATAAACATTAATGAAACTAGTCCACACAGATCAATTACCCAAAATTGGTACAAGTCATGATGAAGCAATTAAGAAAAAAGTATTTTTAGGTAAAGGAATCGTTCCTCAATTAATGATGTTTGGTTCTGCAACTTTTACTCCTGGGCAAGCTGTAGAAACCCATAAACACGATACCATGTACGAGATTTTCTACATACAATCTGGCAAAGCAGAATTTGTGATTAATGATAAAAAAATAATAGTAGTCTCTGGTGATTGTATTACCATAGAACAAGGGGAATTTCATTCTATGAACAATCCGTTTTTAGAGGATGTAACTTGGACTTATTTCGGAATTGCAACTGATAAATAAAAGTAAATTTTTAGCTTAGTTTTGATTTTAAGGATAAAAACGAGTAAATTCGTTGAAACGAAATTAAACTTTAGATTTATTACATTTTATAAACCAAAAATGAAAAAATATATACTACTTTTTGTATTCAGTATTTTAATATTTGCTTGTAATAAAGACAAAGAAGTAAGCTCTACCGATTTTAAAACTTGGTCTAAAAGACATTTAACTACACAACTAAAAGATTCTCTAGAATACGGTAAATCTTACCTTTCTATTTACTCTCAAATCTACAGTGTTTCCGAACATAAAACACATAGTTTAACCGCAATGGTTAGTATGAGAAACACAAGTGATACAGATACAATTTACCTTTTAAAAGCAGAATATTTTGATACTAAAGGAACATCTGTACGTACTTATTTTGATAAAACCATATTTTTAGCTCCTTTAGAAACTACCGAAATTATTATTGATGAAGTTGATAAAGAAGGCGGAACAGGTTCTAACTTTATCTTTGAATGGAAAACGCCAAAAGATTGCCCAGAACCTTTGTTTGAAGGAATTATGAATTCTACCAAAGGGCAACAAGGTTTATCTTTTTCTACACAATCTAAAAGAATTAAGTAAAATAATCTTTAATATTTAATATTTAAGTTTTCATTTTTCTTTAAACCTCAATTTTATTAACTAAAAAATAAACTGTATGTTTATGTTTTTAAAACCATCGTAAAATGAAATGGAGAGGAAGTAGAAAAAGTACCAATATAGAAGATAGAAGAGGAACATCTTCTGGAGGCAGCAATTCTGGTGGTGGATTAAACCCTATGCTTATTGGGCTTTTATTAAAGTTAGTAACTTCTAAAAAAGGGTTAATTATAGTTGGTATTGTTTTAGCTGTAATGTATTTTACAGGGAATAATCCATTAAATTTTATTACTGGCAACAACCAAATTCAATCTACTTCTACCTATAACGGAACTGAATCTGAAAATGAATTGGCAGATTTTACAGCCACTGTTTTAGCAAATACAGAAGATGTCTGGAAACAAATAATACCTAATTACCGAGAGCCTTCTTTAGTACTTTTTTCCGGCTCTGTAACTTCTGCTTGTGGTGGTGCTACCAGTGCAACAGGCCCCTTTTATTGCCCTGGTGATGAAAAAATTTATATAGATTTAAGTTTTTTTGAAGAAATGGGCAGAAAATTAAATGCTCCAGGAGATTTTGCTCAAGCTTATGTAATTGCTCATGAAGTGGGGCATCATATACAATCAATTACAGGAATTAATAAAAAGGTACAATCTTTACGTGGACAAATAAGTCAAACAGAATATAACAAGTACTCTGTAATGCTAGAATTACAAGCCGATTTTTATGCAGGTATTTGGGCTCATCATTTTCAAAAAGTAAATAATTCTATGCAAATGGAAGATGGCGATTTAGAAGAAGCTCTCAATGCAGCTCACGCAACTGGCGATGACATTTTACAAGAAAAATATAGCGGAAGAGTTGTACCAGATTCTTTTACACACGGAACTTCGGCACAAAGAATGCGTTGGTTTAAAAAGGGATTCGATACCGGAGATGTTAACCAAGGAGATACTTTTAACGCAAGTTCATTATAAAAAAAAGCTTCAGATATTTCTGAAGCTTTTTTTAGGTCTAATTATTTCTTTTTTAAATGTTCTTCAATATCCGCTATATGATGTTGCAAAGCCTCTGTAGAAATCTGAATTTCTTTAATTAACAAACCTAAAGAAATAATTAATAAAATTAAAGCAACACCAAAAACCCAAATTGCAATCGTAAAAAAGTTAACATAAATTAAAAACATTGTTACAACACAAAATAACAAACTAGAAATACCAAATACTTGCATCCACCTTGTTAATTGCAAACGCATTTTTAAATTCTTAATTTGTCTTAGAATAGATGTATCTTTCTTTTCTAAATAAATATCATGCAAATTTCTAATTACACTTGCATACGCTAAAAAACGGTTTGTATAAGCTAACATTATCAATGAAATTGCCGAAAATAAAAGTGTTGGTGTTGTAAGAGAAAGTTCTTCCATTATTAAAATCTAAGATTAATTATTAAAGTTTAATTTATGTATTTTTGATGTATGAAAAAAATAATCATACTTCTATTTATATTATTCAATTCCTTTTCTTATTCTCAAAAATTAGAAAACGGATTTGTTTACTTATCAGACATTGATCAAACTATTCAACTAGAATTACGATATTTAAGTCATCACAATTTTATAGGAAAACCAATTAACGGTTATTACAAAAGTAAGATTATTGTAACCAAAGAAACAGCGGAAGCTTTAAAAAATATTCAACAAATTTTATTAAAAAAAGGATTAAGTCTTAAAATTTTCGATGCTTACAGACCACAACAAGCTGTAGATCATTTTGTCCTTTGGGCTAAAGATTTAAAAGACACATTAATGAAAAATGAATTTTATCCTGATGTTCCTAAAAACAAGTTATTTGAACAAGGTTATATTGCCACAAAATCAGGGCATACCAGAGGGAGTACTGTCGATTTAACAATTATAAATGTAAAATCAGGAAAAGAATTAAATATGGGAAGTCCTTATGATTTTTTCGGCGAAAAATCTCATACTTATTATGACAAAATAGATAAAAAAGAAAAACAAAATAGATTGTTTTTAAGAAAAATAATGATAGAAAATGGTTTTAAACCTTATAATTATGAATGGTGGCACTTTACATTAAAAGAAGAACCTTTTCCTAAAAAATATTTTAATTTTCCTGTAGAATAATTAATTTTTAACAAAACCACAACATCTTCCGTAAAAATCGGCATTATATTTGTTACTTTTATTATTCAGTAAAGAATTTATCAATGAGAGTAAAAACAAAACTTCTTACCATTCCTATTATTTTTTTATCAGTTTTAAAAATAACTGCTCAATTAGACACTAACACTGGTAGTAGCGATAAAAAAGGAACCGTTAAAACAACCATTTTAAGTAGTGCTAAAGAAGTAAAAAAACCTAACTCTATAGAACTAAATGGTTCTGATGGTTTTAAAAATGCTTTTGATAAAGAAAATGAAAAACTAAAACAACAACAAAAGGAACAAAATTTAAACAACAAAGGAATTATTAGTGCAGCTAAATTGAGAGAAGAAAAATTTTTAAAATCTTTCAAAAAAATAAATGGACAATATATTTATCCAAAAATTGATCAAGATCTAGGTAGTATTAGAACTTCTGCAAAAAGTATCTATATTATTTGTAGAGATTTCCAATATCCTGATGGTGATAGAGTTACGATTTTGGTAAATGATATTCCTGCTGTAGTTAATATAGTTCTTAAACAGAATTATCAGAAATTTACAATTCCTTTAGAAGTTGGTATTAATAAAATTGCATTTAAAGCTTTAAATCAAGGAACTTCAGGGCCAAATACAGCTGCTTTTAAAGTGTATAGTGATACTGGCAACTTAATTTCTTCTAACGAATGGAATTTAGCTACAGATGCCAAGGCTACTTTAATTGTAGCAAAAGATAAATAATTACTAATTAATATTTTTAACGTTAAAAATATTTAATCCCTTACTTTTTTATTCTATTTAAAACAGCTATTTTTGTAATACAGTTATTTTAGTATCTTTATAAATAACTTTTAAACAAACAATAATTAATAGAATGAAAAAAATCACCAAACAAACCTATTTAGATTGGTACAAAGACATGCTTTTTTGGCGTAAGTTCGAAGACAAACTTGCTTCTGTTTACATTCAACAAAAAGTTAGAGGTTTCTTACATTTATATAATGGACAAGAAGCAATTTTAGCAGGTGCATTGCATGCAATGGATTTAACTAAGGATAAAATGATTACTGCTTACAGGAATCATGTTCAACCAATTGGTATGGGAGAAGATCCTAAACGAGTTATGGCCGAATTATACGGTAAAGCTACTGGAACTTCTAAAGGTATGGGTGGTTCTATGCACATTTTTTCTAAAGAATTCCGTTTCTACGGAGGGCATGGTATCGTAGGAGGTCAAATCCCTTTAGGAGCTGGTCTTGCATTTGGTGATAAATATAATAATACAGGAGGAGTTACCTTAACTTGTTTTGGTGATGGTGCTGCTAGACAAGGTTCTTTACACGAAGCTTTTAACTTAGCTATGTTATGGAAATTACCTGTAATCTTTATTTGTGAAAACAATGGATATGCAATGGGTACTTCTGTAGAAAGAACTGCAAGTCATACAGATATTTGGAAACTTGGTTTAGGTTATGAAATGCCTTGTGGACCTGTAGATGCAATGAATCCTATTAAAGTTGCAGAAGCTATTGATGAAGCTTTAGAAAGAGCTAGACGTGGTGATGGACCAACTTTCTTAGAGATGAAAACATATAGATATAGAGGGCACTCTATGTCTGATGCTCAACATTACAGAACTAAAGACGAAGTTGAAGAGTACAAAAAAATAGATCCTATTACTCAAGTTTTAGATATAATTAAGGAAAAAGAGTATGCTACTGCAGAAGAGATTACTGCTATAGATAAAGAAGTTAAGGCTATGGTAAAAGAGTGCGAACAATTTGCAGAAGACTCTCCATATCCAGAAACTCAACAATTATATGATATGGTTTATGAACAAGAAGATTATCCTTTTATAAGTTAAGATAAAATATGGCTACAATTATAAATATGCCGAGACTAAGCGACACTATGGAAGAAGGTGTTGTGGCAAAATGGTTAAAAAATGTTGGTGATAAAATTGAAGAAGGTGATATTTTAGCCGAAATTGAAACTGATAAAGCAACAATGGAATTTGAGTCTTTCTACGAAGGAACTTTATTACACATTGGTATTCAAGAAGGAGAAACTTCTCCTGTAGATGTTTTATTAGCAATTATTGGTGAAGAAGGAGAAGATATTTCTGGACTTTTAAATGGGGAATCTTCCGAAGAAGCTCCAGAAAAAGCTGAAGAAGAAGTTAAAGAAGAGACTACTTCTGAAGCTCCCACAAGTGAGTCTACAGAAATCCCTGAAGGAGTGCAAGTTATTACAATGCCTCGTTTAAGTGATACAATGACTGACGGAACCATTGCTACATGGTTAAAAAAAGTTGGAGATGAAGTTTCTGAGGGAGATATGCTTGCAGAAATTGAAACTGACAAAGCTACAATGGAATTTGAATGTTTCTATGAAGGAACTATTCTTTACATTGGTGTGCAAGAAGGAGAAACTGCTCCTGTAGATAGTTTACTAACTATTATTGGTCCTGCTGGAACAGATGTATCTGCAATTGTTGCTAACGGAGGAGCAACTACAAGTGCTCCTACTAAAGAAGAAGCAAAACCCGCAACCCCAGAAAAAAAAGAAACAAAACCTGCTGCTAAAAAAACAGAAGAAGCAAAACCTGCTACTAAAACTGCTAACACTTCTGATGGACGTGTTTTTGCATCTCCATTAGCAAAGAAAATTGCTTCTGACAAAGGTTATAATTTAGCTGATATTACTGGTTCTGGTGAAAACGGAAGAATCATTAAAAAAGATGTTGAAAACTTTACTCCTGTAGCTAAAGTTGAAGCAGCTGCTCCATTAGTAAGCGGTTCTACTTCTAATGTAGAAAGTTCTGAAGAGGTTAAAAACTCTCAAATGCGTAAAGCAATTGCTAAATCTTTAGGTAATTCTAAATTTACTGCTCCAGATTTCAGTTTAAATATTGAAGTAGATATGGACAATGCAATGGCTTCTAGAAAAACTATAAATGCTATACCAGATACTAAAGTATCTTTTAACGACATGGTTGTTAAAGCATGTGCTATGGCTTTGAAAAAGCATCCACAAGTTAATACTTCTTGGTCAGATGCAAATACAGTTTACCATAGTCATATTCATGTTGGTGTTGCTGTAGCTGTAGAAGATGGTTTATTAGTTCCTGTAATTAAACATACAGACTCATTAAGCTTAACTCAAATTGGTGCTGGTGTAAGAGATTTAGCTGGTAAAGCAAGAAATAAAAAACTAACTCCTGCAGAAATGCAAGGAAGTACTTTTACAGTTTCTAACTTAGGTATGTTTGGTATTCAGAATTTTAATTCTATTATTAATCAACCAAATTCAGCTATTTTATCAGTTGGAGCAATTGTACAAAAACCAGTTGTTAAAGATGGGCAAATTGTTGTTGGAAATACAATGAACTTAACATTAACTTGTGACCATAGAACTGTTGATGGTGCTGTTGGTGCTCAATTTTTACAAACTTTAAAAACATTTATAGAAAACCCTGTTACTATGTTAGCGTAGTTTTTCTTATAAATACAAAAGTAAAGAGAGCCATTTCATAATTATTTTGAAATGGTTTTTCTTTTTTAGACATAAATTAAAAAGAATAAAAACATGAAAAATAAAATTATTTTACTACTTGTTTTATTTTCTATTATTAATCAAGCTCAAAGTCAAGAAAAAATAAAAGGAAACAAAAATATAACCACTATAGAAACAGAGTTAAATTCATTTAACAAAATATCTGTTAAAAACGATTTTAAGGTTGTTCTACAAAAAGCAGAAAAATCTTCTATAGAAATAGAAACAGATGAAAATATACATCCTATAATAGAGTTTAACGTTATTAATAAAACTCTTACAATTTCTACTTCAATGAAAATTAGAGAAAGTAAAAAATTATTAATAACCGTTTTTTACAAAACTCCAATAACTGAAATAGAATTATTTGATGATGCTGAAATAGAAAGTTTTAATTTATTAGAAGCACCTGATGTTTTAGTTAAAATAAATGATTATGCTAAGACAGACATATCTGTAAAATCAAATAATTTTACACTAACAAATAATAATAAATCAAGAATTCAATTACGTTCTAAATCAAAATTAAATATAGATAGTAATACAATAAATTTAGCTTTAAATGAATCTAGTAATTCTGAAATAATAATAAAAAGCGATAGCTTAAACGTTATAATGAAAGGAAACTCTAAGTTAAATATTGAAGGAAATGCAGATTATTTAGAGTCTATTATAACAGAATCTAGTAATTTAGATGCGAAAGACTTAAACCTAAAAAATGTTTTTTCTACAACAAAAGATAATAGTGAAATAACCGTAAAAGTTTCTGAAGAAATTAAAATTTATTCATCAGATAAAAGTAAAATAAGTATTTACGGGAACGCTCAGATAATCTTAGATAAATTTGATGGTATATCTAGACTTTATAAAAAAGAATTATAATATAACTAGCTAATTATATAAAAAGTAACAATATAAAAAAGCCTTGATAATATTAATTATCAAGGCTTTTTTATATTCTATTTATTAATCTAAATAAATTAACTTTTTGTAATATTCATAGTAACTGTAGAAATCATTTCTTGACCTTGAACAGACATTTTCATATCAACTAAAGACTTTGAAGGAACTCCTGTTTCTACATCAACAGTCATTTCCCCAGTAATCTTACCAGTTCCCATTCCTGATACATCACCTGCAACATCTAATACAACTGTTTCTTTTGAAATTGATTTTACCGTATAAGTATAATTCATTTTCATTCCTTTTTGTTCTTGGCTCATTGTCCAAGTACTACCAACTTTAACAGATTCTTTAGGGTAAACAACGCTACTATATTGTTTTGCCATATCTTCTACTCCAGGTACACTTGGTGTAACACTAACCTCACTAATTTCGCCTAAATTATTTCCTTTAAGAACAATAAGAGCTTTTAACATCGGATCCATTTGAGCTTTCATCATCTTACCTGTTTGATCTAGTTCTTCTTCACTCTTAGATGAATCAAAAGTCATTGCATTACCACCTTGCAACATATTCATCGTTAATTTAGTAAATTTCATTTCACTAGTAAAACTATCACCATTAACTTCGGTAATACTCATATTCATATCAACATTCATAGCCATAGACATAATTGCCCCCATATCTTGGTTCATCGTCATATTTGCTTTGTACACATCTCCTTTGGAGTAATTTAATCTTAACAATACAGACTCTTGACTAAAAGTAATAGTAGAAGAAACTACTAAAAACAATACTAACAATTTTTTCATTATATTTTATTTATATTATTATATCCTACGAATATAATGGATTAAAATAAAAAATGCTTAGAAAATTCTAAGCATTTTTTATATCTAATAATATTATTAAAAATCTTGATTTACATCCCAAGATTCTAAAATTTCTTTTAATGTTTTAATAAACATACCTCCTAAAGCACCATTTACAACTCTATGATCATAAGAATGAGAAACAATCATTTTTTGTCTTATACCTATAAAATCTCCTTCTGGAGTTTCTATTACAGCAGGTAACTTTCTAATTGCACCTAAAGCTAAAATAGCTACCTGTGGTTGATTTATTATTGGAGTACCAGTAATTGAACCAAAACTACCTACATTAGTAACTGTGTATGTTCCGTCTTGTATTTCATCTGGTTTTAAAGCATTATTTCTAGCTCTATTAGCTAAATCATTAACAGATTTAGTAATGCCAACTAAACTTAATTGATCTGCGTTTTTGATAACTGGTACAATTAAATTACCATCAGGTAAAGCAGCTGCCATCCCCAAATTAATATTTTTCTTTTTTATAATTTTATCTCCATTTACAGAGATATTAATTAACGGATACTTTTTTATAGTAGTTGCAATTGCTTGCATAAAAATTGGCGTAAAAGTTAATTTCTCTCCTTCTCTCTTTAAAAAGGCATCTTTAACTTTGCTTCTCCATTTTACAATATTTGTAACATCAATTTCTATAAAAGATTGCACATGAGCTGAAGTCTGTAATGAATCTATCATGTGTTTAGAAACTAACTTACCCATTCTACTAATCTCTATAATTTCATCATCTCCACTTACAGAAACAGGTGTTGCTTTAGTTACTGTCTTTTGTGGCACTTTAGCAACTTCAACTTTTATAGGTTGATTTAACGCTTTTTGAGGTTCTTTACCCCTATTTTCTAGATAACTAAGAATATCTTCTTTTGTTATTCTATTGTCTTTACCTGAGCCTATTATTGTTTCCAATTCATCCATAGTAATACCTTCCGTTTGTGCTATATTTCTAACTAAAGGAGAATAAAATTTACCCGAATTAGAATTTTTCTCTATTGGAGTAGAAACAATCTCTTGAGCTTTTTCAATTGTTTTTTCTACTTCTTTTACTTCTGGTTGTTCAAAAGTATTAATACCCTGAACCGGTTCGTCATTAGAACCTTCTATTTCTATAACAGCAATTGTTTCTCCAACGGCTACAACATCATCTTTTTGGTATACTATTTCTATTAAAGTACCTTCTACTTCAGATGGTACTTCAGAATCTACTTTATCTGTTGCTATTTCTACAACAGCTTCATCTAACTCAATGGTGTCTCCAACTTCTTTTAACCAAGAAGTTATAGTTGCTTCTGCAACACTTTCTCCCATTTTAGGTAATTTCAACTCAAATCTTGCCATTTTTATCTCTTTTTTCAAAAACAAAAGTAGTGAAAATGGTTGGTTTCTCTATAAAATTAATTCCTAAAATATAAATTAAAATTAAAATCAATTTACATTATTCGTAATTAAATCTTTTTTAAAAACAATATTTATAAATTAAATAGAATGAAATACTTATTTTAATAACATTTATATAATATAAATTAATTTTGAGAGCTATTTGTATTAATGAGCTATAATTTTTCACCTATTTATATAACTCTCTTAAAATTATATTTAAAAACATTGCATAATTTTACTTTATCTTTGATAACAGAATAAAAATCAATTGAACTCTAACTTAAACAAATTAAATTTTACGTTAACTTGGAGACCTTACCAAGAAAAAGTTTTAAGCAATTTTGATACCTCTATAAAAGACAATCATTTTCATGTAATTGCTCCGCCTGGTTCTGGTAAAACTATTTTAGGTATAGAATTGATTAGAAGAGTCAATAAAAAAACTCTTGTATTAACACCTACAATTACTGTTAGAAATCAATGGAAAAATAGACTAGAATCTTATTTTACTGAAGATTTTAATTTTACAGACTATTCTTTTAACATAAAAAGACCTAAAACCCTTACCTTTTCTACTTATCAATCTCTACACTCACTTTACAAATCGTTTGAAAATAAAAATGATTATTTTCAGTTTTTTGAAGATAATAATATAGATGTTTTAGTTTTAGATGAAGCTCATCATCTTAAAAAAGCTTGGTGGAGTTGTTTGTTTGAACTAAAAAATAAATATAATAAAACAGTAATCTCTTTAACAGCAACACCTCCTTATGATAGCTCTAACTCTGAAATTAAAAAATATTTTAGTTTATGTGGAGAAGTAGATGATGAAATTGTTGTTCCTGATTTAATTAAAGAAAATAACCTTTGCCCTCATCAAGATCTTGTTTATTTATCTGAACCTTTAGATTATGAAATAAATTTTATTGCTGATTATCGATTTAAAATAGCAAATTTTGTTGATGAACTATTAATTGATGCTAATTTTATTCTTCTTTTAACAGAGCATCCTTTTTATAAAAATACAGAAAACTCTATTGATGAAATTTATCAAAATATAGAATTCTTTTCATCTATATTAATTTTTTTAAATCAAGCTGATGAACATATTTCTCAAGAAAAATTAAGTGTTTTAGGTTTTAATAAAAATGAAAACATTCAATTCCCTAAAATAACTAATCAATGGATAGAGATTCTACTTCAAAATTTATTAACAAATACTAGAGAAGTAGAACATCAAAATGAGACATATCTACAAATTTTAGAAAAAAAATTACGTAAAATATCTGCTTACAACCAAAATAAAGTTAATCTAACAGGTAACAAAACGCTCTACAAATCTTTAAGTTCTAGCCCAAGTAAACTAAAGAGTATTTGTACAATAGTAAAACAAGAGCAAATCAATTTAAAAGATAATTTGCGTTGTGTAATTTTATCAGACTATATTAGAAAAGAGTATTTAGATACTCTGGATTCAAAAATTAAAAGCATTAATAAATTGGGAATTGTTCCTATTTTTCATCAGTTAAGAAAAACTATTTCTCATAAAAATACAATAGGGGTTTTAACAGGAACGTTAGTAATTATACATAAAAGTGTTTTATCTAAATTACAAGAAAAAGAACCTTTAAGCTTATATAACGGAACACCTTTATCGTCCGATAAAGATTTTTTAATTATTAAAACATCAAACTCTAAAAACCAAATTGTGACTAGTATTACTGAATTATTTGAATCTGGAATTATAAAAATATTAATAGGCACAAAATCTTTATTAGGAGAAGGTTGGGATGCACCTTCTATAAACTCTTTAATTCTTGCTTCTGTTGTTGGTTCTTTTGTTACTTCTAATCAAATGCGTGGTAGAGCTATTAGAATAAATCTCTTAAAACCGAATAAAGTTGGTATTATTTGGCACCTAGCTTGTGTTGATTTATCAGAAGAAAATGGTGGAAAAGATTTAGAAATTTTATCAAGAAGGTTTACCGCCTTTCTAGGAATAACATATTCTGAAAAAATAATTATCACAAATGGATTTGATCGTTTGCAAATTCCATCTATTTTAGAATCTGAATCTATTGAAAGATACAACCTTAATAATTTTGAAAAAGCTAAAAACAGAAAACAAATAAAAGATAATTGGGATAATGCAATCTCAATTGGTAAAGGTATTACACAAGAAGTAATTTTATTAAATCAAGAAAAAGAGACACCAAAAACTAAAAAAACAGTTTTTTATAAAGATCTTGTAAAACATTTATCTATTGAAATTATTATTGGTTTATCTTATTTTTTACCAAATTTTTTATTCAGAAATTTAGATATCTTTTTAAGTAAAAACATAATTACTTTTCTTTACTCTCTATTAACTGCTTTAGCATTTACATTTGGTTACAAAATTTTTAAAATTATAAAATTGTACATGCGTTATGGTTTTATATATAAAAAGATTCATAAAATGTCTTTAACTGTTTTAGATACTTTAATTGATTTAAAATTAGTTATAACAGACAGAAATAATATTTTTATAGATACTAAAAAATTAAGTAATGGAAATATTTCTTGTAATATACGTGGTACTAACAAATTAGAAAGTCAGTTATTTGTAAATGCTTTAAATGAAATATTACAACCAATTGAAAATGCTAAATACTTAATTATACAAACTAATTGGTATAAGAGTAAATTTAATATATCTAATTTTTTTGCAATACCAGAAGTATTTTCTAACAACAAAAAAGAAGCTTTATTATTTCAAAAAAAATGGTTAAAAAATTTAGGAAAATCAAAATTGATTTATACTAGAAATAAAATAGGTAGACGATTATTATTAAAAGCAAGATTAGCTCACATACATAATAGAGATAAAAAATTGACAAAACAAAGTGTTATTTGGAAATAAGCTTTTAATTTAATAGCTGTAGCTTTTAACAAAACTTCATCTTTATAACTATTGTTTTGTTGCTTAACACAATACCAAGGCGTTAAAGCTTCTCCCATACTTCCCGTCCATCTACCAACTAAAATTATAACTGGTTTTTTATATTGCTTACCTCTAAACCAACTTTGTACTATTCTAGAGTTGTTACCAAATTGCTCTTTAGAAATATGTTTTTAATACGGTAATTCTTTATCAAAAACCTCAATTAAATTATTATTTCCTAAAGAATTATGAATTCTAATGTTATTTTTAACATAACTAGATAAAAGGCTTGTTTCTTTTTTAATTATAATTCTGTCTACATCTAAAGAAATATCCTTGTTGTTCTTTAACTTTAGTGTTAAAATTCTAGATTGATTATAACGACCTGAAATAATTTTATTCGCTATCCATTCTCTAACTTCTTCTGTATTTTTATGACTACATTGAGGAGGAAAATTATTGATAACTTTGTTAAAATCAAGTCCATTTATTTTTAAAAATTCTGATCCAATAATATTAAACTGTGGATTTTCTATTTGGGATGTCTAGATATTTTTTATAAAAATTTTATTATTAATTAAAGTAACAAATAATGGAGAATACAGCCTAAAAGAATTTTTAAAAGTTGTATTTAATATTAAATGGCTATCATAAGATTCATCTAAAAGGTATTCAAAAAACAGAGTTATTTCTTCATTTGATTTTAGTTGATCTAATTTCTCTGAATAAGTATTTTTATACAATTAAAATCAACATTTTTATCATTTAAATAAATATAATAATTAGATAAATCTTAGATTATTTTATTATAATCTTCTTCAACCTTATAATTATGGTAAATATTTGCTTGGGACAAACAATAAAAATTAAGAAAGAATGTAAGAGCTAAAAAAAAGATATTTCATATTTATTAGTAAAAAAAAACTTTACAATTTTTAAAACTAAATTTAATTAACTAAAGCTATAAAATAATAAAAGTAGCTTTTTAGAGCTACTTTTATTAATGTTAATTAAAACATTCTGGGGGAATAATATATTTTGAGGGATGATTTACTTCTATATCATATTCAAATATAACTCTATAATATAAAAATTCTTTTATTTTAAGGGTAACAAAAAGTGATATTGCTATTTTAAAAAAGTAACAAAAAGTAACAAAAAATAATTAACATCCTAAAAAACAATATTTTAAAAACCAATAAAGAACTTAACGTAAAATTTAATTTTATTCATCATATTTACCTAAACCCTTTTAAAGTCTCAAAAAAACACTCATTAAATTAATAAGTCTTGAATAAAAACTTCTAAATTTTTATTTTTAGGCACATTCATTTTTTTTCGAATCCTATAACGAGTAACTTTTATTGCATCTGGACTTGAATTTCTAATTGAAGCAATTTCCTTAATTGATAAATTTAACCTTAACAAAGCACAAACTTCTCTTTCTGTCTTAGTAAGATCTTTATAATTATTGATTAACATTTTATCAAAACCATCATTAATAGAATCTATTTTTTTATTGAGTAGTGTTAATTTGCTATCTGTAGTAATTTGCTGTTGAATCTTAAAAGACAAATCTTTTATATAGCTTCTTACTTCAACTGACTTAATAGATTTTCTTTGATTCTTTAGCTGTACTAAAAGTTGTTTTAAGAATTCTAATTTCATAGAATTTTCTGCAACTAAATTTTTAACCTCAGCTTCAGATCTTTTAAATTTTTGTGATAAAACTTCTTTTTTTATTTTCTCTTTCTCTAAATTCCCTTGTATTATTTTGTTTTTATTAACTGAGTTTCTATGAAAGAGGAATACAAGAGGAATACCTAATAATAAAAACACAAAAATTATAATTAGATACAAGGTTTTCTCAAAAGCTTGTTCTTGCTTTAAAATTTGTAAATTTTTATTTTCTATTTTAAGTTTATTTTGAAGTTCTGTTTCTTTTAATGTATTTAATATTTGTGATTTAAAAATGGAGTCTGAATAAATTTTATACTCTTGATTATATAAATACGCCTGTTTATAGTTTTTTAAATCAAAATTCACTTTTGCAAGTGAATTATAAGATTTAGATATTCTCATTTTTAAATTCTCTTTTTTTGCAACTGTAATTGCAGAATCTAAATATTTTTTTGCGAAATTAAATTTTCTCATTTTAATATACGCAGCAGCAATATTATGATAATTAACGGTGATTAATAGTTGATTCTTTTCCTTTTTTGCGTGTTTTAAAACTAAGCTTCTTAAATCTATAATTTCTTTGTATCTGCCTTGTTTATAATAGGTGTTTGCTAAATTGTTATATACATTATAAACTCTATCATCTCTATTTAATATTTTAAAAATATTTAATGCTTTTTCATAGAAATAAATTGATGAATCTAGTTTTTTAAGCCTTGTATAGTAATTACCAAGATACAAATAACCTTTACCTAAGTTTTTTTTATCTCCTTTTTTAATATATTTAAATGCCTTTTTATAATACTCAAATTCCTTTTTTTCTTGTTTTTTATATCTATAAACAGAAGCAATATCAAAAGTTACAGATGCCAAACGCTCTATATTATTTATTTTTTCAAATATATCTTTTGAGTTATTTAAATACCTTAAACTGGTACTTAAATTTCCTTTCTTTTTTTCTATTAAACCTAGTTTAAACAAAGTTCTACCTTTCATCAAATTATCTTTGTCTTTATTTAAAGACAAGGCCTTAGCATAAAAGTATTCTGATTTAGCAATGTTTATATCGTAAAAGAACTCTCCACACTCATATAAAAACTCTATTTTTTCTTCATCTGTTTTTATTAAATTTACAACTTCTTTTTTTGCTGCAAAAACAGAATCTAAATCTTGAGCATTAATGGTTAAAGAAGTTAGAAATAAAAAAAGTATTATAATTTTATAAAACATTGTAAAATATCTTTGTCTTATGGAAAAGAATACCATAAAATACTAATTTACTAAAATTAGTATTAAAACTATAAATAACTATACAGAATAAAATAATAAAGACAAAACTAACTGTTTTATCTTTTTTAAACCCAATTTTTAGGTTCCATTAGAACTTTAACAAGTTTTTCTTCTTCCGAATCTTCTTCTGGTTGATGATTGTATTTCCATTGAACAATTGGTGGTAAACTCATTAATATACTTTCTATTCTTCCGTTTGTTTTTAAACCAAAAAGTGTTCCTCTATCATGTACTAAATTGAACTCTACATAACGCCCTCTTCTAACTTCTTGCCAATCTTTGTTTTCTTTAGTAAAAGGGATTTCTTTTCTTTTTTCTACAATTGGCACATAACTTTCCAAAAAACTATCACCAACTTCTGTAACAAAACTGTATCTATCTTCTATAGAAAACTCTTCAGTTTCTTTTAAATAATCGAAAAATAAACCTCCAATTCCACGAGCTTCGTTTCTATGTGAATTCCAGAAATACTCATCACAAACTTTCTTAAACTTTGGGTAAAATGTTGAATTATGCTTATCACAGGCAGATTTACAAACTGTATGAAAATGAATAGCATCTTCATCAAACAAATAATAAGGAGTTAAGTCTTGACCTCCACCAAACCATTGTGTAACAATATTTCCATCTTCATCATACATTTCAAAATAGCGCCAATTTGCATGTACAGTTGGCACAAAAGGATTTATTGGATGTAAAACCAAACTCAATCCACAGGCAAAAAAATTGCCCTCTTTTACTTTAAATTGATTTCTTAGCGCTTCTGGTAATTCCCCATGAACTGCAGAAATATTCACACCTCCTTTTTCAAAAACATTTCCGTTTTCTATAACACGAGTTCTACCACCACCACCTTCTTTTCTTTCCCAAAGATCTTCTTCAAATTTTGCTAATCCATCAACCTCTTCTAATTTAGAAGTAATGGTATCTTGTAAATTTTCTATGTATTTATAAAACTGTTCTTTCATTTTCTTTATTTAATAAACCTACTGTTTTTACAGATGCTGCAGTTACAGATAACGGTAAAACAACAATTATTCCTATTACGGGTATTAACAAACACAACATAAAAACAATTCCGTTTCCTATTGCAATTCCTTTGTTTTTACCAACAAAATTAATGCTTTCTCTATAGTTAAAATGCCTTTCTAAAGTATAATCCATACTACCAAAACCAGCATAATAAGATTGAATTGCAAACAACAAAATTGTAGAAAAAATATTTACAACGGGTATAAATTTTAATAATAAAATAGGAATTGTTATCAATAATTCTTTTGATAAATTTCTGATATTTATTCGAATTCCTCTTATTAATTGTTCTTGAAAACTTGTTTTTCTATGTTGATGTTTTAAGTTTCTGTTTAAATGATGTTCTATTTTTTCTGAAACAGGACTCATAAATGGCGCAGAAAAAGCTAAAACTATATGTTTATATAATATTAAGCCAATTACTAACACAAAAATTCCGCCAATAAAAGAACTTATTGTTGTTACTGTTTGTTTTCCCCAATCCCAGATCCATATTTTTGATAAAAAATTGCCAATATTATCTGATAATCCGTAAGCAGAAAAACCAATAATTGTTGCTGTTATTAAGCTAATTATTATTGGAATTGCAAAGTATTGCCAGAGTTTTAGTTTTGTTATTAAACCCAAAGCACCTGCGTAAGCTCTTATTGCCGAAAGTATATTTTTAATCATTAGCGTTGGCTTGCGTTAGCGATTGAAATGGCATCCTTTTTGCTTTTCTGCAAAAAGATATAATGTAAAGCGCGACCTTTAGGTAACGCCCAAATTTTTATTTTATGACGCTTTGTACTCTTTTACAGCATCAATAAATGCTTTTGCGTTTTCTAACGGAATGTTTGGTAAAATACCATGACCAAGGTTTACAACTAACTTGTCTTTACCAAATTCATTAATCATTTGATGTACCATTTTTTTGATAACTGCTGGTGGAGAAAACAATCTTGTAGGGTCAAAATTACCTTGTAAAGTAATATTTCCGCCAGATAAATAACGTGCGTTTCTTGGAGAACACGTCCAATCTACACCCAATGCAGAAGCACCAGATTTAGACATCTCACCTAAAGCAAACCAACAACCTTTACCAAATGCAATTACCGGAATTTCATCTTTTAAAGCATCTATAATCTGCTGAATATATTGCCAAGAAAATTCTTGATAATCTGTTGGAGATAACATTCCTCCCCAAGAATCAAAAACCTGAACAGCATTAACTCCTGCTTCTACTTTTGCTTTTAAATACGCAATTGTAGTATCTGTAATTTTTTGTAATAATGAATGTGCAACAACAGGGTTTGTAAAGCATAATTCTTTTGCTTTATCGAAGTTTTTTGAGCCTTGACCTTGTACACAATAACATAAAATTGTCCAAGGTGAACCTGCAAAACCAATTAACGGAACCTCATCATTTAGTTTTTCTTTGGTTGCTTTAATAGCATCCATAACATAACCTAAAGTGTCTTGAATATCTGGTATTATTACGGAATCTAAATCTTTTTGAGTACGAATTGGATTTGGTAAATATGGCCCAAAATTTGGTTTCATTTCCACTTCAATATTCATTGCTTGCGGAATTACCAAAATATCAGAAAATAAAATGGCTGCGTCCATTCCGTATCTACGGATTGGTTGTACAGTAATTTCTGAAGCTAATTCTGGAGTTTGACAACGTGTGAAAAAATCATATTTTTTCTTGATTTCCTGAAACTCTGGCAAATACCTTCCTGCTTGACGCATCATCCAAACTGGTGGACGGTCTACAGTTTCTCCTTTTAATGCTCTTAAAAATAAATCGTTTTTTATCATGAATAAATAATTGTAAAAATTTGTAAAATAAACCCTAACGTAAATAATAACGCTGCAGTTTTTAATAATGAAAATCTAAAACTTTGATTAATAATTAATTTACTTAACAAAGGAATAGATATTTTTTCATCTAGAGCTTTTTCCATTTTTTTTGAAAAGATAAGAACTGTTATCAAAATTAAGATTAAAGGAATTATAATTTTTAAATTATACTCCCCAATAGTTTTAGCGATTATTACTCCAATAATAGCTCCTAAAATAAACATTAAAAAAGTTGGAATTATTTTAATTCCTTTTCTAATAATAGCATCTGCTTTTTTTAACCATTCACTCCCTAAAACTTCAGGTGCAGCAAACCAAAAAGACATAAATTGTAATGATATTGAAACAATACTTACTATTTTTATCCAATTCATTTTTTACATTTTAGAAACTTTTTTCATTGCTTTATCTACTGCTTCTGCTATTTTTTTAATATCCTTATCCTTTAATGCTGATGATAAAAACCAAGCTTCAAACTGACTTGGAGGCAAGAAAACTCCGTTTTTAATCATTTCCCAAAAGAAAACTGCAAACTTTTCTGTATCGGAAGTTTGTGCTTCTTCAAAATTGGTAACATTTGTTTTTGTAAAAAACGGGTTTAACATAGACCCAAATCTATTTACTGTAATATCTACATTGTATTTTTTAGCAGTTTCTAATAAAATAACTTCTAAAATACTTCCTATTTCTTCAAATTTTTGATACGGATTTTGTCTTTTTAATTCTGTTAAAGTTGCAATTCCTCCTGCCATTGCAATCGGATTTCCACTTAACGTTCCTGCTTGATACATTCCACCTAAAGGCGCAACTTCTTGCATAATCTCTTCTCTTGCTCCGTAAGCTCCTACCGGAAAACCTCCTCCAATAACTTTACCTAAGCATGTAATATCTGCTTCTACACTTAATAATTCTTGTGCGCCACCAAATTTAGAACGAAAACCGGTCATTACTTCATCAACAATTAACAAAGCTCCTTTTGATTCCAAATATGCTTTTAACTCAACCAAGAAATCATTCTGCGGAATTACAACTCCCATATTACCACCAACTGGCTCAATAATTACTCCTGCAATATTATCATCTTCATCAAAGTGTTTTTTTACACTTTCTAAATCATTATAAGTAGCAATTAAGGTGTTTTTTACAGCGCCTTCAGGAACTCCTTTAGAACCTGGTAAACTTAAAGTTGCCAAACCAGAACCTGCAGCAACCAATAATGCATCTTGATGTCCATGGTAACAACCAGAAAATTTAATAATTTTATCTTTACCTGTAAAAGCTCTTGCTAAACGAATTCCGCTTAAAACAGCTTCTGTGCCAGAATTTACAAAACGAACTTTATCCATTCCTGGAAAAGCATCACAAACTATTTTGGCTAATTTAATTTCGTTTTCTGTTGATGCTCCAAAAGAATATCCATTTTCTAATGCTTTTGTAACTGCTTTTTGTACTTTTTTATGTCTATGACCTAAAATCATTGGTCCGTAAGAAAGTACTAAATCTACATATTCATTATCATCAACATCAATAATTTTAGTTCCTTTTGCTTTTTTAATAAATAAAGGATTTCCACCAACTGATGAAAATGCTCTTACTGGAGAATTTACTGCTCCAACAAGGTTTTTTAATCCTTTTTTATATAACTTTTCTGATTTTTTGAATTTCATTTCTTTAGCTTTTGGCTTTTGGCTTTTGGCTATTCGCAAAATGCTAACAGCTAAAAACGAAAGGCTATTTTTTTAATAATACTCTCGCTGCTTCTTTTGCAAAATACGTAATAATAATATCTGCGCCTGCTCTTTTCATAGAAAGTAAGCTTTCCATCATTACACGCTCACCATCAATCCAACCTTTTTCTGCAGCAGCTTTTACCATTGCATATTCTCCACTTACATTATAACATGCAATTGGTCTGTCAAAATTATTTTTTAAATCTCTGATGATATCTAAATAAGATAGTGCTGGTTTCACCATTAAAATATCTGCTCCTTCTTGATCATCAAAAGTAGCTTCTCGCATTCCTTCATCTCTATTTGCTGGATCCATTTGATATGTTCTTCTATCGCCAAAAGTTGGTGCAGAATCTGCGGCATCTCTAAAAGGACCATAAAAAGCCGATGAATATTTTACAGAATACCCCATAATTGGCAAGTTTACAAAACCAGAATTATCTAATGCTTGACGCATCATATCAATTGTTCCATCCATCATTCCTGATGGTGCAACCATGTCAACTCCTGCTTTTGCATGAGAAATTGTTTGTTTAGCAATGTTTACTAAAGTTGCATCATTATCAACGTCATTATCATGTATAATTCCACAATGACCATGAGAAGTATATTCGCAAAAACAAACATCTGTAATTACATATAAACTTGGGTAATTCTTTTTGATAAAACGAATTGCTTGTTGCATAATTCCGTTATCATTCCAAGTTTCTCTTCCTTCATCATCTTTTTCTGATGGAATTCCGAATAATAAAACTGCTGGAATCTTTAAATCTACAACTTCATCTAATTCTTTAGAAATTGTATCTAAAGAAAAACGTTTGATACCTGGCATAGAAACAATTTCTGTTTCTATATTTTCTCCTTCTTCAATAAAAAGTGGATAAATTAAATCGTCAATAGACAATTTAGTTTCTCTCACTAATCTTCTTATTCCTTCGTGTTTTCTTAATCTTCTTGTACGAAACATAAATTTTAGTTTATGTCATTATGAGAAAAATGACTTTTATTCTTCTGAGTAATATTCTTTAACTGATTCTAAAACACTATCCACACTTGGTAAATTAGCGACTTCTACTTTATTAAAATGTTTTCTTGCTTCTTTTGCCGTAGTTTCTCCAATACAAAATGCTACTTTATCAGTAGAATTTTCTTCTAAATAACTCTCAATTCCTGATGGACTGTAAAAAATAACAGCAGCAACTGAATCATCTAACTTTTCTGGACTTAGCATTGTTTTATAAGCTTCTACTTCATTTACAAGTACATCGTGTGCCTTTAAAAAAGCAGGCAAAACATCTAATCTTACATCACTACAAAAATAAGTTACTTCTTCTACAGCAATTTCTTTTGCTAAATAATCTGCTAATTTTTTAGCATTCTTAGCAACAAAAGCTACTTTACCAATTCTGTTTTCAATCAATTTTTTGGTTCTTCTACCAACGCAATAAATATTTTTAAAATTCATTTCGTCTTTTGTAAAAGAATTTAAAAGTGCTTCTACTCCATTTTGACTCGTAATAACTACGTTTTCAATTTCGTTTTTCATCACTTTTGGTGCAATTCTATTAAAACGAATTTTAATAAAATCACTATCTTCTATACCAATTGTATATGGTAAATTTTTCTTTTGAAGTTCAGAAAGTTTTTTAGTTGAATAAACTGAATACTTTGCAGAAGAAACTTCTTCGTCTTCTAACATCAATTCTTTACCTCCTCTGTTAATTACATAATCTGCACAATCTTTAGCCAAATATCTATGGCTACCCATTTTTGCAGTTTTTTTAACTGTAATTTTTTTAGAACCATCTTTTTTTAATAAAACTCCTTGAAAATTAATTTCTTCAGTTTTATCATCAACATAAGCCAAAGCACCAATTGGTGCTGTACAACCACCTTCTAATTCGTGTAAAAATGCTCTTTCTATACCTACACAAACTTGTGTTTCATAATGGTTTAATTGCTCGCAAGCATCTTTTACAAAGCTATCTTTCTCTAAAGCTGTAACCATAATTGCTCCTTGTGCTGGTGCAGGAAGCATCCAAGTTAAAGGGATTGCACCTTTATCTCTTATACCTAATCTTTCTAAACCTGCTGCAGCAAAAATTGCTCCATCCCAAGTTTCACTATTATCTAATTTCTCTAAACGAGTATTTACGTTTCCTCTTAAATCTTCTACTTTATGCGTTGGGTAACGGTTTAACCACATTGCTTTTCTTCGTAAACTACCTGTTGCAATAACGCCTCCTGGTTGTCCAAAAAACTCTTCGTTACTTTTTAAAACTAACAAATCTGTATAATTAGCACGTTTTAAAACTGCTGCTTGTACAATACCTTCTGGCAATACTGTTGGTACATCTTTTAAAGAGTGTACAGCAATATCAATATCACCATTTAACATAGCAATATCTAAATTTTTAGTAAAAACACCTGTTACACCTAACTCATATAAAGGTTTATCTAAAACAATATCTCCTAAAGATTTTATAGGAACTAAAACAGACTCGTAGCCTAATTCCGTTAATTCTTTACGTACTTTATTAGCTTGCCAAAGCGCTAATTGGCTATCGCGAGTTCCTATTCTTATTATTTTCTGCATGGAGTTCTGTTTAAGATTGAAAAACCTTATTAATTACTTGAAGGCTTTGCGAAACAGATGTATCTTCATCTTTTAAATGCTTCACAAATTGTGTGGTTATCTTTTGTATAAAACGTGAAGTTAAGATTTCTGCCTGATTTTCATCAAAATCTGTAATTTTTTTCTTCTGAAAATTAATTTCGTCGTTTTTAATATTTTCTAGTGATTTTTTTAAAGCTGCAATTGCTGGTGTAAATCTTCTGTGATTTAACCATTCATTAAATTCTGCTTTATGTGTCTCTATAATAGCTTCTGCAAAAGGTATTTCTTGCTGTCTAATTGCTAAAGTTTCGTCTGTAATTTTAGAAAGTTCATCAACATTTACAATAGAAACACCTTTAAATTCTGTAACATCTTTTGCTACATTTTCTGGCATCGATAAATCTAAAATTAATAAATCTTTATTTTTAGAAATATGTTCTTTTGTTATTGTTGGTTTATTAGCACCTGTAGAAACAATTAAAACATCCGCTTTATTTACTTCTTCACTAAGATTTTCTATTACTGATTTTCTAATAGAAGCATGTTCTCTAACAAATTCTGTTGCTTTCTCTTCTGTTCTATTAATTAAACAAACTTGTTTATTTTGCGTATATTCTGCTAAATTTTTACAAGTATGTTTTCCCATTTTACCCAAACCAAAAACCAAAATGTTTTTAGAATTATAATTCGGTAAATTTTTAATAATATATTGCACAGCAGCGTAAGAAACAGAAGTTGTACCAGAACTTAATCTTGTTTCGTTTTTTACACGCTTACTAGCTTGTAAAACACTATTTATTAAACGCTCTAAATAGGCGTTTGTAGTGTTTAAGGATTTAGCTAGTTTAAAAGATTGTCTTAACTGCCCAACAATCTCATAATCTCCTAAAATCTGACTTTCTAAACCTGTACCCATTCTAAATAATTGCTGTATTGCTTCTTGGTCTTTATAGACATTAGAAACCTTAGCAAATTCTTGAATTGTACCTTCAGAAAATTCACATAATAATTCTATTAATTGACATGGGCGTTCTGCAAAACCGCTAATCTCGGTTCTGTTACATGTAGAAATAATAAAAACTCCGCTAAAACCTCTCTCTTTAGAAAGTTCTAACAACGCAGTTTGATTCTCTTTAGATAAAGAAAATTTTCCGCGTGTTTTAGCATCAGCTTTTTTATAACTAACCCCAATATTGTAAAAGTGCTCTTGCCTGTCCTCTTGCATCGTATTGTAAAAGTGCGTCAAAAGTAAAAACTTCAATTAGAAAAAAGTATCGCTAAAAGTATTTTTAATAACGATATCAGTTTTTTAGTTGTTTTTTACCCTAAAAAGATACAAAAACCTTATTTTTGTAGTAATATTAAGGCTTTACAATCTAGTAATATAGAATCGTTCTAAATAAAACACGTACAATCAATAAAAAATATATGTTTAAAAATGTCGGAGAAAGTACTTTTGAAGAAATAACCCTAGGTAAGGGTTTTTATGTACTTCATTTTCAGAACGAAAGCATAGAAGTTGAAAATTTTGAAAGAGAAATAAATAGTACTTTTATTCAAATTCATTTTTGTTTACGTGGTAAAACTAAATTTTTATTTAATAATGGTACTTATTCTTTTGATGTTTTAGACAACAGATCTATACTTTTATATAACCCGCAAAGAGTGTTGCCTATTAATTTAGAAATTCAACCAAAAACCACATTGGTTACTTTATTAATATCTATTGAAAAATTTCATTCTTTATTCTCTAAAGAATCTGGTTACATTCCTTTTTTAAGTGATGAAAACAGTAATAAAAAATATTATGATGATACAGAAATAAAGCCAACTGTATTAATTGTCTTACATCAAATTATAAACTCTACTATTAATAGCTCTATCAGAGAGTTATATGTAAAAGGTAAAGTTTATGAGTTATTGAGCCTACATTTTCAACAAGAAGAAAATACAAACGGAGAATATTGCCCGTTTTTGGTTGATGAACAAAATGTTTTAAAAATTAGAAAAGCCAAAGAAATTATTATTGCAAGAATGGCAGAACCACCAAGTTTGCAAGAATTATCTAACGAAATTGGTTTAAATCTTAAAAAACTAAAAGAAGGTTTTAAACAAATTTATGGCGATACCGTATATAGTTTTTTGTTAGACTATAAAATGGAACATGCTAGAAAATTATTAGAAAGCAATCAATTTAATGTAAATGAAGTGGGTATAAAAATTGGTTATAGTACAGCAAGTCATTTTATAGCTGCTTTTAAAAAGAAATTTGGTACAACGCCAAAAAAATATGTTACAAGTTTAAATCAGTAATAAAAATTGGAACAACTTACACATTACGATATAGAAAACAAAAAACAACAATTCCCTATAACTATTGTTTGCGATGCTATTAGAACTCCAGAAAATATAGGAATGTGTTTTCGTATTTCTGAAAGCTTTGGGGTTGATAAAATTTATTTTCATCAAAGTTCTCCTTCTACAGAAAACAGAAAGGTAATAAATACAGCCAGAAACACAATCAACCAAATTAACCATGATTTTTATAGTGATTTTGACGCACTTATTCATCAATTAAAAAACGAAGGAAATACTATAATTGGCATAGAAATTACTGATAAAAGTATCAATATTCAAGATTTTAATTTTAAAAATCATGAGAAAATCGTACTACTTTTGGGTAGTGAAAGAAACGGAATTGAAAACGTAAACTTAATAGACGAAACTATTGCAATACCTATGTTTGGTAGAAATTCTAGCATGAATGTAATACATAGTTTGGCAATTACTCTGTATGAAGTTACCAATCAAATTTCAATAAAAAATTAAATAAACATTAAAGTTTCATTCTTAAAAATCTTGAAACTTTCAACTTTTATAATCAACACAAATGAAAGGAGTTTTACTAAACAATTTAGGATCACCAGATTCTACAGAAACAAATGACGTAAAAAAGTATTTAGGCGAATTTTTAATGGACGAGCGTGTAATCGACATTCCGTATTGGAAACGTTGGTTGCTTATTAATGGAATTATTTTACAAACTCGACCTAAAAAAGCTGGAGCTGCTTACAAAAAAATTTGGTGGAAAGAAGGTTCTCCATTAGTTGTAATTTCTCAAAGATTTACAGATAAACTTAAGAAAAAAACAGATATTCCTGTAGAACTTGCTATGCGTTATGGATCTATGTCCATAGAAAAAGGTATTAAAAATTTAGTAGATAAAGGTGTTACTGAAATATTCTTAGCCCCTTTATACCCACATTACGCTATGTCTTCTTATGAAACCGTAGTTACAAAAGCCGAAGAAATTTTAGCAGAAAAATACCCAGAAATAAAATTAGACACTTTGCCTCCATTTTATAATGAGCCAGATTATATTGAAGCTATGAGCAATAATATTGCCAATCATTTAAAAGGTTTTGATTACGATCATATTTTATTCTCTTATCACGGAATACCAGAACGTCACATAAAAAAATCAGACCCAACCAACTCTCATTGTAAAATAGATGGTTCTTGTTGCGAACGTAACTCAGTTGCACATCATACTTGTTACAGACATCAATGTTTTGAAACCACAAAAGAAATTGCAAATAAATTAAATTTAAAAGAAGGTACTTGGAGCAACTCTTTTCAATCTAGATTACTAAAAGATCCTTGGTTAAAACCTTATACAGATTTTGAATTAGAGAAATTCCCATCAGAAGGAAAGAAAAAATTAGCTGTTATTACACCTGCTTTTGTTGCAGATTGTTTAGAAACTTTAGAGGAAATTGCCATGGAGGGTAAAGATGAGTTTTTAAAATTTGGTGGTACAGATTACAAACACATCCCTTGTATGAATGATAATGATGATTGGGTAGATGTTATGGTAAAATGGATTAATGATTGGAAAAATAATTAAAAGCTATTTCCTACTTTCCATTATATCTTTTTTTACTTGTTCTCAATACAAATTTGCAAAAGAGCAAATTTATTCGAACTGACATAAAAAAAGATGCCATTTCAACCAAGGTTAAGCTTATTTGCAAACGAATAGTAAAACTTAAAAAATATACAAATTATGGATTTTTTATACGTAAAAGCATTACACATTATCTTTGTAGTAACCTGGTTTGCAGGTTTATTTTATATTATTCGTTTGTTTATATATCATGTAGAAGCAGAAAAGAAACCACAACCTGCTAAAACGATTTTGCAAACTCAATACAAATTGATGAGTAAGCGTCTTTGGTACATAATTACTTGGCCATCTGCAATTTTAGCTAGTTTTTTTGCTGTTTGGATGTTAATTAAAAATCCTTATTATTTAGAAATGCCTTGGATGCACGTAAAACTAACTTTTGTTTTGGCCTTATATTTTTATCATTACACTTGCCAAAGAATATACAGTCAACTTCAAAAAGATATTATAAAATATTCTGCTTTGAAGCTTAGAATTTGGAACGAAGTTGCCACGATAATCCTTTTTGCCATTGTGTTTTTAGTAACATTACAAAGTGCTATCAATTGGATTTGGGGTGTTATAGGAATTATCCTTTTTGGAGTTCTATTAATGTTAGGTATTAGACTCTACAAAAAAATAAGAGAAAAGAAATCTTGGGAAAAAGCTGAGAAAGAAGCTTTGGAAGACAATCAGTAAACACTCTCAGTATTTAGTTGCAGTTTATTATTGTAAACTGCAACTGAATATTTAAAATTAAATCAGCTTCTTATACTTTGTTCAAACGGAATTCTATTAACAATAGATCGTCCTAAAGTAACTTCATCTGCATATTCTAATTCATCTCCAACAGAAATTCCACGAGCAATGGTACTTGTTTTAATTTCAAACTTTTCTATTTGCTTAAAAATATAAAAGTTAGTTGTATCTCCTTCCATTGTAGAACTTAGTGCAAAAATTAATTCTTTAATTTCTCCGCTTTCTACTTTAGTTATTAAGGAATCTATTTGTAAGTTTTGAGGGCCAATCCCCTCAATCGGTGATATTTTACCACCTAAAACATGGTACAATCCATTAAATTGAGATGTACTTTCAATAGCCATTACATCTCTAATATCTTCTACAACACAAACAATTTCTACGTTTCTTTTAGGGTTACTACAAATCTCACATAAAACAGTATCAGATATATTGTGACATTTTTTACAAGTTTTTACATCATTTCTTAAATGCAGTAGAGCCTCAGATAAAAACTTAGTATTATCCGAAGGTTGTTTTAATAAATGTAAAACTAAACGCAATGCAGTTCTTTTTCCAATTCCTGGTAAACGAGAAACTTCATTTACCGCATTTTCTAAAAGTTTTGATGAAAAATCCATAGTTTGCAAAACTACTAATTATCAATTTTGAATTACGAATTAATCCATTAAAATTTTTAAAAAGTATATCTTCGTAATTCAAAAATTTTAACTCGTAATTACTGCATGCAACCACTTTATATTTTATTATTAATAATCGCTTATTTTACAGTATTAATTCTAATTTCTTACATCACCGGTAAATCTGCAAATAACAAAACATTCTTTAAAGCAAACAATTCATCACCATGGTATTTAGTGGCTTTTGGCATGATTGGCGCTTCGCTTTCTGGTGTCACATTTATTTCCGTTCCTGGTTGGATTGAAACTCAAAACATGAGTTATTTTCAGATGGTTTTGGGTTACGTTGTTGGTTATGCTGTTATTGGTTTGTTATTGCTTCCACTCTATTATAAGTTAAATTTAACATCAATTTACACTTATCTACAAGACAGGTTTGGTAATTATTCTTACAAAACAGGTGCTAGTTTTTTCTTACTTTCTAGAGTAGTTGGTGCTGCTTTTCGATTATTTTTAGTAGCAAATGTGTTACAAACTATTTTGTTTGATGCTTATGGAGTTCCCTTTTGGGCAACAGTTTCTATTACCATATTGTTAATTTGGTTATACACTTTTAAAGGCGGAATTAAAACCATTGTTTGGACAGATACTTTACAAACTTTATTTATGTTAATTGCTGTTGGAGTTTGTATTTACACCATTTCTAACCAAATGGAAATAGACAATTTATTTACTTATGTTGCAGATAGTAAACTTTCTAAAACTTTCTTTTTTGATGATATAAATGCCGGTAATTACTTTTGGAAACAATTTTTATCTGGTGCTTTTATTGCTGTTGTTATGACAGGTTTAGACCAAGATATGATGCAAAAAAACTTAACTTGTAGAAACTTAAAAGATGCTCAAAAAAACATGTTTTGGTTTACAATTGTGTTAGTATTTGTAAACTTTTTCTTTTTAGCTTTAGGTGTTTTATTAACAGATTATGCTCAAAAAAACGGAATTGACGCACATAAAGATCAGTTATTTCCTATAATTGCAACGCAAGGTAATTTAGGTTTGGCAACTGCACTCTTTTTCTTATTAGGTTTAATTGCAGCGGCTTATTCTAGTGCCGATTCTGCGTTAACCTCTTTAACGACTTCTTTTAGTATTGATATTTTAGAAATTGATAAAAAGAAAGATGTTGTAGAACAAGAAAGAATTAGAAAGAAAATTCACATTATTTTTTCTTTAGTTTTAATTGCTACCATTTTAATTTTTAAATATTTTATTGCAGATGCAAGTGTAATTGCCAAAATATTCACTTTTGCAGGTTATACTTATGGTCCTTTACTAGGTTTATATGCCTTTGGATTATTTACTCAATTAAAGGTAAAAGATAAAATGGTTCCTTTTTTATGTATAATCTCTCCTATTTTAACCTATTTAATTAGCTTCTATTCTAAAGAAAAGTTAGGTTTCGATTTTGGGTTTTTCGTTTTAATCTTAAACGGGTTTTTAACTTTTACAGGTTTATATTTTCTTAAAACAAAATAACTTACTAAATAACAAATCAATTGTTTAGATAACAACTCTTAATTGTTAAGCATTTAAAAAGTTTAAAACCTAATCTAATCATTTTTTAAAAAATTAAAAACCTTTAATTAACATTTAAACAATTCTAATTTAATCTAAAAAACCATAGTGGATGGTATTTTTCATGTCTTTAAACAAACCTATTAAAACTCATGAAAAAAACACTACTATCAATTTATTTTACATTATTTACAATCATTTTATCTGCTCAAATTTCTACAGGAGATATGGCATTTATTGCTTTTAATGCAGATGCAGATGATGATTTTGCAATGGTAACTTTTGTAGAAATCCCTGCAAACACAACTATTTACTTTACAGATTCTGAATGGAATGGAACTTCTTTTGGAGATGACGAAAATGATTTTTCTTGGAATTCTGGCGATAATGCAATAGCAGCAGGAACTGTTATTACTTTTAACACAATTAGTGCAGACGTTCCTTCTGTTTCTATTGGAGCTATTACAGGAGAACCTGGTGGAGCATCGGCAACAGCAGAAGCTATTTTTGCCTTTTTAGGTACAGCACCAAGAACTCCAACTACTTTTATTGCTGCAGTTGCAAATTCTTCTTCTGCTTACGGAGATTTAACAGGAACAGGATTAACTGATGGCTCTACTGCAATTACATATCCTTCTAGTACAGATATTGCTCAATACAAAGGACTTAAAACTGGCTTAGATGCAAACGGATATTTAGCTGCTTTAAATGACATGGATAATTACGATTTACAATCTGGAAGTGGAGATCAAAGTGCAGATGATCAAGCACCAGACTTACCTTTTAACACAACTTCATTTGTAATTTCTACTAATGATGTTACTGCTCCATCAATATCAAACGCAATTGCAACTTCTCAAAACACAATAGAAGTTATTTTTTCTGAAGAAGTTACTCAAGTTTCAGCAGAAAATATATCAAACTATGTTTTAGATAACAGCTTAACAATTTCTACTATTAGTTATGATAATAGTACAAAAACTGCGACAATTACACATAGCGGTTTTACTGTTGGAACTGCTTACACTATTTCTGTTAGTAACGTTATAGATTTAGCAGATAACACACAAGAAACTGCTTTTACTAGCGGAACTCTTTTTTACAACAATACTACTTCTGGTTTAATAATTACAGAAATAATGTACAATGCGCCATCTGATGATTCTGATGCTTTAGAGTTTTTAGAAATTTACAACAACTCAGATGATGCAATCGAATTAGGTGGAATTCAAGTTTTAGATGAAGGAGATTTTATATTTACTTTTCCGCAACAAACATTAGCTTCAAAAGAAATTGTTTTATTAGCAACGGATAAAACTACTGCGGATGCTTTTTACGGTGAAACTTTTTTAGATATGCCACAAGAAATTTCTAATGCTTTAGGAAATGGTGGTGAATTAATAAAGATTATCAACTCTGATGCAATTACTATTTTTGAGTTTGAATATGACGATAAAGACAACGGTTGGTCTACAGCTGCAGATGGAGATGGACCTTCTTTAGAATTATTAAACCCTAACGAAGATGTAAACGACGGAAACAACTGGATAGCTTCAGTAAATTTAGCTGGAGAATCTTTAGGTGAAAATGTTTACGCTTCTCCTGGCTCTTTTACAGCTATTACAACAGTTACTCCTAATTTAGGGTTTGAAGATACCGTTTACAATGTTTCTGAAGATAATGAATCTGTAACAGTAACTTTAGAAATTTCTGAAGCAACTACTTCTGATGTAACAGTAGATGTTAGTTTAGTATCAAGTTTATTGACAGCTACAGTAGATTCTGACTTTACTTTTACAAGCCAAACTGCTACAATTCCTGCTGGCTCAACATCAACAGATATTTCAATTAATATTACTGATGATACAGAAGCAGAGGCAGATGAAATGTTTATTTTAGAGATTTCTAATCCTACAAATGCAGTTTTAAACGAAGATTTAACAGCTGGAGTTTATATTTTAGATAATGATACTACAATACCAACTGCAACAGATAATTTAGGAATTTCTTTCTTAACAAGTTACCTGGTAGATGCTAGTGGTTCTGCAGAAATATCTGCATTTGCATCAGATGTTAATCGCTTGTATGTTTTAAATTCTATAGCAAAAAAAGTAAATGTTTTAGATTTTTCTAATCCAAATAATATTACAGAAATTAAATCTATAGACCTTTCTGCTTATGGTACAGAAGGACCCACAAGCGTTGCTACTTATGGAGATTTTGTAGTTGCTGCTGTTTCTAACGGACCAGATACCAATGGAGTTGTTATATTTATGGACAAAAATGGTGAGAACATTTCTTCTGTAACTGTTGGTAATTTACCAGACAATGCAAGTTTTACTCCAGACGGAACAAAAGTTGTGGTTGCTAATGAAGGTCAACCAAATTCTGATTACTCTATTGATCCAGAAGGAAGTATTTCTGTAATAGATGTTACTGCTGGTTTTGGTAACATTACACAATCAGATGTAACAAACATTAACTTTAATGCATTTGATGCAAATATTGATGATTTAAAATCTTCTGGAATTAGAATTTTTGGTCCAGGTTCTTCTGTTTCTCAAGATTTAGAACCAGAATATATTACATATTCAGACGATTCTAATACTGCTTGGGTTTCTTTACAAGAAAACAATGCAATTGCAGAAATAGATTTAACATCTAATACAATTACAAGTGTTTTTCCTTTAGGTTTAAAAGATCATTCTTTAGCAAATAACACAATTGACACTTCTAACGATACTGATTTTGTTTTTCATGCTAATTGGCCAATAAAAGGTATGTTTATGCCAGATGCAATTGCTTCTTATACCGTAAACGGAACAACTTACATTGTTACTGCTAACGAAGGTGATGCAAGAGAATATGATGCTTTAGAAGAAGAAGTTAGCGTTGGTGATTCTGATTACGAATTAGATGCTATAGTTTTTCCTAATGCAGCATTCTTAAAATTAGACAGTAATTTAGGTAAATTATCTATTACAAACCAAAGTGGAGATATTGATGGTGATGGAGACTTTGATGAGATTCATGTTTTTGGTGCTCGTTCTTTCAGTATTTTTAATGCAACTACAAAAGCTTTAGTGTACGATAGTGGAGACGATTTTGAAAGAATTACAGCAAACGACCCTACTTATGCTTCTTTATTTAATGCAAGTAATAGTAATAATACATTAAAAAATAGAAGTGATAATAAAGGCCCAGAACCAGAAGGCGTAACAGTTGCTACTATTAACGACAAGATTTATGCTTTTATTACTTTAGAAAGAGTTGGTGGTTTTATGACGTATGATATTACAGATCCTACAAACCCAATTTTTGAAAAATACATTAACAATAGAGTATTAGATGAAGATGAAGGTGGAGATTTAGGCCCAGAAGGAGTTATCTATATTAATGCTAATAATAGCCCAACAGCTACAGGTTTAATTGTTTTATCTAACGAAGTTAGCTCTACAGTTAGTGTATATTCTTTAGATAATGATGTTTTAAGTAACGATGATTTTTCTACAATTGAAGAATCAATTTCTATGTATCCAAATCCTGCAAAAGTAAATCAAACAGTATACTTTAACGAAAAAGTGAATCTTATTTTGTTTGATATTCAAGGAAGAAAAATATTAGAAAAGACTGATACAAAATCAGTTAAAATTCCTAATTTATCAAAAGGAACTTATATCTTTAAAATTAACAATACTATCTCTAAAAAGATTATTGTTAAATAACATCATTATATTTTTTTGATAAAAAAAAGACTGCTGAAAAGCAGTCTTTTTTCTTTAATAATATTCAATTAACATTTGTATTTTTACAGCATTAAATAAATGTCATGGCTAAAGACCTAAGTGATTACAGAAAATCTTACGAAAAACAAGAACTTTTAGAAAATGTTTGCCCAGAAAACCCTTTAGAATTATTTCAAACATGGTTTTTAAATGCAGACAATTCTAATATGGTAGATGAAAGCAATGCCATGACAATTTCTTCTATCGGATTGGATGGTTTTCCTAAAAGTAGAGTTGTTTTACTTAAAAAATACACTTGGGAAGGTTTTATTTTTTACACAAATTACAATTCAGAAAAAGGAAAAGCTATTGAAGCCAATAGTAACATTTGTTTATCTTTCTTTTGGCCAGCTTTAGAACAACAAATTATTATAAAAGGTAACGCAGAAAAATTAGCAGAAAACCTATCTGACGGTTATTTTGAATCTAGACCAGACGGAAGTAAATTAGGTGCTTGGGCATCAAATCAAAGCTCTGTAGTTACTTCAAGAGAAGAATTAGATAAAAACCTATTCTCTTTTGAGAAGAAATTTGAAGGTAAAGAGATAATTAGACCACAACATTGGGGCGGTTATTTAGTAAAACCAATTTCTATAGAGTTTTGGCAAGGTAGACCAAATAGAATGCACGATAGAATAAGATATACATTAGAAAAAGATTTTTCTTGGAAAATAGAACGATTGGCTCCATAAATTTTTATATTTACAAATCAACAATTAAATTTAGATGAAAACTTTATACATTGTTAGACATGCAAAATCTTCTTGGGAATACTCTGGTATTGAAGATATTGACAGACCTTTAAAAAAACGTGGAATTAAAGATTCTCACATAATGTCTAAATATTTATCTAAAAAAGTAGATAGGCCAGACGTTTTTGTATCAAGTAGTGCTAATAGAGCATTGCATACAGCTGTTATTTTTTGTGAAAATTTTGAATACCCTTTATCAAACTTAAAAATAAAAAGGCAACTTTATAGTTTTAGTGATGGTTATTTAGTAAAAACTGTAAATGCTTTAGATGATGGTTTTAATTCTGCTATCATTTTTAGCCACGATCATGGTATAAATACTTTTGTCAATAAATTTGGTAATAAACCAATTTCTCATGTGCCAACATGTGGTGTTATTGGTATTAAATTTGAAGAAAAACATTGGAAAAATATCAAAAAAGGAAAGACTTTTCTAATTGATTTTCCAAAAAATCATAAATAATCAATTTGTTAGAAATAAAAAAATACGGAGCAATAGATATTGGATCAAATGCAATTAGACTTCTTATATCTAATGTAATTGTTTCCGAAGATAAAGATCCTCAATTTAAAAAATCTTCTTTAGTTCGTGTTCCTATTCGTTTAGGTGCAGATGCTTTTGTAGGAGAAGGTATTATTAGTGAACAAAACATTACAAGAATGATAAATGCTATGGAGGCATTTAAATTATTAATGAATGTTCATAATGTAGAAAAATACAAAGCTTGTGCTACTTCTGCTATGAGAGAAGCTAAAAATGGACAAGATGTTGTACAACAAATTTCAGATAAAACTGGAGTTCAAATAGATATTATTGGAGGAAAAGAAGAAGCTGCAATAATTTCATCAACAGATTTAAACCAACTAATAGAAGGTAACAACTCTTATTTATATGTAGATGTTGGTGGTGGTAGTACAGAATTTACCTTATTCTCTGAAGGGAAAATTATTACTTCAAAATCTTTTAAAATGGGTACGGTTCGTTTATTAAACAATAAAAAATCTAAAAACAAAGAGATTTTTGCCGATGTTGAAAAATGGATTAAAAAAAATACAAGTCATTTAAAAAATATTTCTCTAATAGGTTCTGGTGGTAACATTAATAAGTTATTTAAAATGTCTGGTAGAACAGAAGGAAAACCTATTTCTTACATCTATTTAAATGCTCAGTATCAGTTTTTAAAGCAAATGTCTTTTAATGAAAGAGTATCTGAATTAAGCTTAAACCAAGATAGAGCTGATGTAATTATACCTGCTACAAAAATTTACATATCAGCTATGAAATGGAGTGGAGCAAAAAAAATATATGTCCCTAAAATTGGTCTTTCAGACGGGATAATCAAAAGCCTGTTTTACAATAAGTTATAATGATAACATTAATTTAATTTTCTCTTTTTAACTTTTTCTTAACTTTTCTTTAAGTTGCATGTGACTTACAAAAAAATATTGTGTCATAAAAATTAGTTAAAAAGACTTAAAATAGATTAATTATGAAAAAAATTTTATTTAGCGGATTACTTTTGATGTTTGGAGCTGTAGCACTTGCCCAAGATTTACCACAAAACCCAGAACCAGGAAAATGTTATGTACGTTGTACTACTCCTGAAGTTTGGAAAAACGAAGATGTAACTATTGAAATTGCACCAGCATACAAGAAAATAGTTACTCACCCAGCAGAATATAAAACTGTTACAGAAAGAGTATTAACAAAAGAAGCTGGACAACAATTAGTTATTGTACCTGCTGTTTGGGAAAACAAAGAAGTTTCTTATACTGCAAAAGAAGATGCTAACAAATTAAGTGTTATTGCTGCTACTTTTAGCCAAGATTCTAAAACTATAGAAACTAAGGCTGCTTCTGCAAACTGGCAAATGAGCGAAAAAGCACCTGATTGTGAGTCTAGTGATCCTAACGATTGTAGATATTGGTGTTTTGTTCCGGTTCCTGCTCAATTTGTAACTGTACCTTTAACTAAATTAGACGCAGATGCTTCAACTACTTCTGCTCCAGTTCCTGGTTTCGAAAAAACGTATACAAAAAGAGTTATGGTAACGCCACCAACTACAAAAACTATTGAAATTCCTGCTGTTTACGGTAGTGTAGAAAAAACAGTTTTAGTTAAAGATGCTTGGCAAGAAGAAGTTACTGTACCTGCAGAATACAAAAATGTTACAAAAGAAATTTTAGTAAGTAAAGGTGGTTTAACTACTTGGAAAGAAGTTGAATGTGAATTAACTGTTAGTACTCCATTACCAATTAACTGGAATTTAGGAAGTGCAACTTTAACAACTGGAGCTAAAAAAATTATAGATGCTAGATTATTACCAGTTTTAGAAACAGGTGTAGCTATTGCAATTGAATCTCATACAGACTCTAGAGGAACTAAAGCTAACAACCAAGATTTATCTGAAAGAAGAGCTTTAGCTGTAACTAACTACTTAATTTCAAAAGGAGTTAATGCTAGTAAATTAACTGGTAATGGTTACGGAGAAACAAAATTAACTAATAGATGTGCTGATGGAGTTTCTTGTACAGAAGCAGAACATAGAGCAAACAGAAGAACTACTTTTAGAGTAATTAATCAATAAAAAATATTCTTCTAACAAAGAATTAAAAAAATAAAAACCGAAGCAAATTTGCTTTGGTTTTTTTATGCTTAATAATTTTCTATTACAGATTGTATAAAAGGATAATAATATTCCGTTAAAATCAAACCCTTTTTATAAGTTAGCATCTTACCCTTATGATTTACAAAAACCAACGTTGGAAAAGATCTTATTTTAAATTTTTTGATTAAATCACTATTCACTTCTAATTTATCAGGCGAAAGTATATCCTTATTTCTTGGCATATCTGCCTCATACAAAATTAAATCTTTATCTGCTATTTCTTTAAACTTTGAAGAATGAAATAGTTTTTCATCCAAAACAATGCAAGGTCCACACCAATCAGATCCTGTAAAATAAATTAAAACTGGTTTATTTTCTTCTTTAGCTTTTTTTAAAGCTCCTTTATAAGTTGACTCCCAATTTGGAAGTAGGGTTTCATTTTTAGCAATCACATCTTGTGACAATAATGAACCAACAAAGAAAAAACAAGATATAATATTGATTATGTTTTTTTTCATGTAAATTAATTTATTCAAAAGTATCAAAAATAGTACCAAATAAAAACACTACTGTAACTTAACTAGACTTATGGAATCTTATAAATGTTAGATAGCTTAAAAAAAGCTATTACTAACTAAAATCAAAAAAAGGAACCAACGTCTAATAAGGTTGGTTTTGCTTTACATGAGTATTTATAATAGAATTAAATTCTATATCTTGATTATCAAAAAATAAAGTTTCAATACCTAAGAATGAAATATCATCAATTTTACTTTCTAATCGAACAAAATCTTTTTCTGTAGTTAAAATAATTTTATTTGTGGATTTTAGCTTTAAATATTCCTCTTTTATTATCTCTATTTCTTTATTTGAAAAGTTATGATGATCAGGAAATTTTAAATGTTTAAAATCAACCTTTTTATTTTTTAAAAAAGAAATTAATGGTGTAGGGTTTGCGATACCTGTAATTAATAAAACTTCATGCAATTTTAAATCATCTACTAAAATACTTTTACTTCCCGAAGTTGTTTTATTGTAAGAAATTCTCGTAAAAAAAACTTTTTTGTTATACTTTTTTAAACTTCTAATAATATCATTTTTAGATTTTTTGTCTAAATTTTCAGGACATTTAGTTACTAAAATAATATCTGATCTTTTTACTCCACTCCTACTTTCTCTTAAATTGCCTGTTGGTAATAAAAAATCATCTATAAATAAATCATCATATTTTGTAAGTAAAATATAAAAACTCCCTTTTACTTTTCTATGTTGATATGCATCATCTAAAAGAATAACTTCTGGAGATTTATCAGTAATTAATTTAGTAATGCCTTCTACTCTATTTACATCTACTGCAATATCAATATTAGAAAATTTATTAAAGTATTGTAAAGGTTCATCACCTACATCTTCGGCAGAATGCGTATTGTTTAAGAGTACAAAACCTTCTTTTTTACGTTTGTAACCTCTACTTAAAACAGCTGTCTTAAAACTATCTTTTAACAACCTAATTAAATATTCTATCTGTGGAGTTTTACCAGTTCCTCCAACACTTAAATTTCCAACAACAATTACAGGAAGTTTAAAAGAAGTTTCTTTAAAAACACCTGTATCAAAGAAAAAATTACGAATTGAGGTTATCAAATCATAAATTATTGCAAACGGAAAAAATAAAAATCTTACTAATTTCATCCGTGTAAAAATACATTAAAATTGTTAACTTTGATTTTCAATATTTTTATAAATGACAATTAAAAACATTACAAATTACATTGAAAAATTAGCTCCTTTAAATTATGCTGAAGATTTTGATAATGTTGGTTTATTAGTAGGTAATTATCAAACAGAAGTTACCAATGTACTTGTTACTCTAGATACTTTAGAAGAAACTGTAGATGAGGCTATTGCCAAAAACTGTAATTTAATTGTAAGCTTTCATCCTATTATTTTTGGTGGTTTAAAAAAACTAAACGGAAATTCTTATGTTGAACGAGTTGTTTTAAAAGCAATAAAAAATGACATTGCTATTTATGCTACTCATACTGCTCTAGATAATTCTAAGAACGGTGTTTCTGCTAAAATGTGTGAGGTTTTAGGTCTAGAAAATACACAAATTTTAATTCCTAAAAAAGGAATTATTAAAAAGCTAACTACTTATGTACCTAACACAAAAAACGTCCAGGAGTTAAGAAATGCATTATTTTCTGCTGGTGCAGGAAATATTGGCAATTATGATAATTGCTCTTTTAATATTTTAGGTGAAGGAACTTTTAGAGGTAATCATAATTCGAATCCGACTTTAGGTGAAAAAAACAAAAATCATTCTGAGAAGGAAACACAAATTTCTGTGATTTTTGAGAGTAAAAATGAAGGACCAATTTTAAAAGCTTTAAAAGAGAACCATCCTTATGAAGAGGTTTCTTTTGAAATTATAACATTAGAAAACATTCATCAAAATATTGGAATGGGAATGATTGGCGAATTCCCCGAAGAAATGGATGAAAAAGACTTTCTTTTATACCTAAAGAAAACAATGAAAACCGACTGCGTTCGTCATTCTAATTTAATCAATAAAAAAATAAAAAAAGTAGCTGTTTTAGGTGGATCGGGTAGTTTTGCTATTTCTAATGCAAAAAGAGCTGGTGCAGATGCTTATGTAAGTGCCGATTTTAAATATCATGAGTTTTTTAAAGCAGAAAACAGCATTTTATTAGCAGATATTGGACATTATGAGAGTGAACAGTTTACAAAAAATCTTTTGGTTGATTATCTTACGAAAAAATTTAGTAATTTTGCAGTCATTTTATCAGAAAAAAGTACAAATCCTATATATTATATATAACCATGGCAAAAAAGAAAGAAATTTCGGTTGAAGAAAAATTAAGAGCTTTATACGATTTACAGTTAATAGACTCTAGAATTGACGAAATTAGAAATGTGAGAGGTGAACTACCTTTAGAAGTTGAAGATTTAGAAGATGAAGTTGCCGGATTAAATACACGTATTGGTAACTTAAACCAAGATGTTGCTAATTTAGAAACTGACATTAACAATAAAAAATTAGCTATTGAAGAATCTAATTCGTTAATGAAAAAATATGATGAGCAACAAAAGAAAGTTAGAAATAACAGAGAATTTGACTCATTATCTAAAGAAATTGAATATCAAGATTTAGAAATTCAATTATCAGAAAAAAGAATTATCGAGTACAAAGCCAAGATTGCTCAAAAAATGCAAGTTATTGATGCTACAAAAGAAAAGTTAGCAAAACAAGAACAACATTTAGGACACAAAAAAGCTGAATTAGACGCTATTTTAAAAGAAACTGAAAAGGAAGAAGAATTATTGATTAAAAAATCTGCTGAATTTTCTGAATCTTTAGATACTCATTTATTTTCTGCTTATTCTAGAATTAGAAATAAAGTTAAAAATGGTTTGGCTGTAGTTGCTATTGAGCGTGGAGCCTCTGGAGGTTCTTATTTTACGATTCCACCACAGATTCAATTAGAAATTGCTAATAGAAAGAAAATTACTATTGATGAGCACAGTGGACGTATTTTAGTTGACAGTGCTTTAGCTGAAGAAGAAAAAGAAAAAATGGATAAATTATTTTCTTAATCTTTTTAAGATATAAAACAAAAAAAATGCGAAACTTAAGTTTCGCATTTTTTTTGTTTTATAATCTACTTTTAGTAATCTAACTTTTTAATATAGCTTAGTTTTTCTTTCCAGATAGCTAAATCTTCTTTAAACTTACTTACTTGTTTCTTAACATTTAAAACTAAAGGATTATCTGCTTTTGCGTTAGAGAAAAAGCCTAAATTATTTTCTAATTGCTGAATTTCTCTTACAATTTCATCAATCTTTTTTCTAACAAACATTTGTTCAGAATCTAATTTTCTAACATCATTTTCTGCGAGTAAACCATCTACAACGTTTGTAAACTTTAACATAGCTACTTCATTTTTATCTAAAGACAAACCTTCTAACAAACGGTCTACTTGTTTATTAAATTTACCATCTAAATGACGCGCATTTCTAGGCAAACTACCTAATGCTCTCCATTTATCAATCGCCTCTAAAACAACTTCTTTAGTAGGTTCTTCTAATTCTTTTAAAGAATCTAAAAACTCTTTTTTATTATCAACTACAACTTGTTGTTCTTTGTTTAAGGAATTCTTTTGTTGGTGATATCTATCAAAATAATGGTTACATGCACTTTTAAAACGTTTCCAAATATCATCAGAAAATTTACGCGGAACATGACCTATTTTCTTCCAATCGGCTTGTACTTTTTTCATAGTATTCGTTGCCGATTCCCAATCATCACTTTCTTTTAAAGATTCTGCTAATTCTATTAAAGCAATTTTCTTCTTTAAGTTATCTTGTTGCTCGCTTTTTTCATGCTTATAAAAAACATTTTTTGCAGCATTAAATTTCTTGGTTGCTCCTTTAAATTGTTGCCAAACCTCTTCACTTTTAGCATAAGGTAACTTACCTGCATTAAAGTATTTTTGTCTTAAAGTTTCTATTTCTTTAATACTTTTTTGCCAATCATTATGTGTTTTATTACCAGATGTGTCAAAAGCATTAATTTCTGCAACAACAGCTAATTTAACATCAATAATTTCTTGAAATTTAGAACGTAATTCTCTAAAATGTTCATGCCTTTTATCATGAATTTTTTTAGTTACAGCACTAAACCTTTGCCACACTTCTTCTCTCATCTCTTGAGAAACAGGACCAATATCTTCTTTCCAGATTTTATGTAAATCTTGTAACTCTTTAAAGGCAAAATTTACATCGTTATGTTCTGCTAGAGTTTCTGCTTTTTCTATGATTTTTAATTTCTCTTCTAAATTATGCTTAAAATCTAGATCTCTAAAATCATTACTTAAATGTAATAAATCGTAAAAACGCTCTACATGATGATGATATGTTTTCCAAGTATCATTATAATGAGTTTTAGAAACAGGACCAATTGCTCTCCAATCATCTTGTAAACCTTTAAAAATCTTATACATAGTAGCAGTATCAGCTTCTTGTATTAAACTTTTTAAATTTTCTATAACTATTAATCGTTTTTCTAAATTTAATTTTAATTGTTTTTCTAGATCTGCGTAATAAGCATCTCTTTGCCTTTTATGCTCAGAAAGTAATTTGTTGTATTCTGATTTTATAGGACTAGAAAATTGAAAATCTATTGAGTTACCTCCAGCTTCTAAAAAAGCAGCTTTTTTCTCAGCTAATAATGCTCCAAATTTTTGATTAAAAGCATTTTTTATACCATCAACTTGAGATTTTACTTTTTGTACAGGGTTATTAGCTAATGTTTTTTTAAGTTCTGCTACTAATTCATCTAACGACAAAACTGAATAATCTACAGTAGTATCTTCTTCTTTACTTTCTTCATTAGCTTCTTCTGCATTTTCTGCTACAGATTTTTCAACTTCATTTACTGCTTCAGTTGTTTCATCAATAACATTTGTAGAAGTTTCTTTAATTTCTGGAGTACTAATTACTTCTGTTTCATTTTTTTTCACGTTTTCAACGCTTTCTTCATTTTTGTCTAACATATCTACAATGTTTAAGGTCCTTATTATTTATCTATAAAGATACTGACATCCAACAAAAGCTACAAGTCTAAAAACATTAAATAAAAAAAGAATGTAAATTTTTAATTATTCCAGATTCTCCAAGATTCTTCTGCCTGTAATTCTAACATTTCATATCCGTTTTTTATAGCAGCTCCGTTTTCTCTTCCTTTAGCTAAGAAAACCGTTACTTCTGGATTGTATATTAAATCGTATAAGAGATGTTTTTCTGTAATATATTGATAAGGGATATTAGGTGATTGATCTATATTGGGAGAAGTACCAATTGGTGTAGAATTGATGATAATTTGATGCTTTTCCATTACTTCTTTTGTTAAATCTTGGTATGAAATTTCTTTCTTTCCATTTGGATTTCTAGAAACAAATTTAAACTTGATATCGTTCTTTTTTAAAGCATAAGCAATAGCTTTAGAAGCGCCACCAGTACCTAAAATTAATGCTCTTTTATGATGTTCTTTTATTAACGGTAATATTGATTTTTCAAAACCAACAACATCAGAATTATATCCTTTTAAGTTACCTCTTTTTGTAAACTTAATTGTATTTACTGCACCAATTTCTTTAGCTGTTTCATCAATAATATCTAAAAAACGCATTACGTCTTCTTTATAAGGGATTGTAACATTAATACCACTAACACCTTCATTATTTTTAGTTATAGAAGGGAAATCTTCAATCTTAGGTATATCAAAATTAACATACTTATAATTCTTAAGTCCTATTTTTTTAAACTTCTCTGTAAAATATCCACGAGAAAATGAATAAGAAATGTCTTTACCTAAAAGACCAAAAACTTTATTTTTTTTTTCTTCCATAATAATCTATTACCAAAATTAAACCAATACCAACAAATATAAACAAAATGGCAATCCAAGTATCTAAACTAGAAAAGTCAGGAATAAATCGTTCATAATTTTCAACTCTTTTATTACCTTCTTTATCTACTAAAAAATTTGAATCCTCTATTACATAAATCGCTTTTTTCCAAGGCCAAACAATCCCTAAAGAGCCTGTTATAAAACCAATAATAATTGCATTTACAATTTGATGCCAGCGTTTTAAAACGTAACCTAAAACATGACTGATTGAAATTAAACCAAAAACAGAACCTGCTGTAAAAACACTAATTATTTTTAAATATCTTACTTTAATTGGATCTGATAAAACTTTAAAATCTCCAGAAATAAGACTGGTAATTACATTAAACAATACGTTTACAGAATCTACTAAAAGTAACACATAATTACCTAGCAAAATTAAGATAAATGATCCAGAAAGTCCAGGAAGCGTCATACCTGAAACACCAATAATTCCGCAAACAAAAACGAACCAAAGATTGTCATTTTCTCTTGCCGGTGTTAAAAAACTGATACCAATACCTACAGAAGCTCCAACAATTAACGAAATGATATTTTTAGTATTCCATTCTCCAAAATCTTTTCCGATATAGTATATCGATCCAATAATCATCCCAAAGAACCAACTCCAAACATAGGTTTCATAATGCTGTAAAAAATAATCTAATACTAAAGAAACACTAAAGTAGCTAAATATACTACCAGCCATTACAAGTACTAAAAACTGTGCATTTGTATATTCAAAAAAACTCTTAAAGCGGCCACTAAGAATAAGCTTACCTGCTTTTAAATTTACCTTTCTAAATGAATAAATTAACTCTTCGTAGAACCCTAATACAAAAGAAACAGTTCCTCCAGAAACTCCTGGAACTTTATTGGCAGCTCCCATTGCTAATCCTTTAAAAAAAAGACTAAGTTTCTGTAAAAAAGTTCTTTCTAATTGCATTTATTTTTTTTGATTCGCAAATTTTTCCATTCCTAAAATAATTACAAAACCAACTATAGACAATACAATTGCCATTGTTAATTGAGCATCTCCATCAAAAGAAAAAGGACTTACGCTTTGTTGATTAAAAGGCACTTCTATTCCGTGAGAATTTGTCCTCCAAGTTAGGGTTTCTTTCCAAGGCCAAATTTTATTTAATGAGCCAATTATAAAACCAGTTAAACCTGCTAAAGTTAAATTTTTATAGTGTTTAAATAACCATTTTAATACACGAGAAAAAGTTAATAAACCTACAATAGCACCAACTAAAAAGACTAAAATTGTTTTAAAATCTTTATTATTTAAAGCGTCTAAAACAGGTTTATAAGCACCTAATAAAACTAAAATAAAAGACCCAGAAATCCCTGGTAAAATCATTGCACAAATTGCAATTGCGCCTGCTATTAGAATAAAAAATGGAGAAGAATTTTCTGTTACTAAAGGATTTAAAGTAGTTATATAATAAGCTAAAAAAGCACCTAATATTAATACCAATACAGAAATGAAATTCCATTTTGTAATTTGTTTTGCAATGTAAATAATACTTGCCAACACCAAACCAAAAAAGAAAGACCACAATAAAATTGGTTGGTTTTCTAAAAGATATTTAATTGCTTTTGCTAAAGATAAAATACTTATAAAAATTCCTATAAATAAAGACGCTAAAAAACTACCATTTAGTTCTTTCCAAGCAGATTTAAATCCTTCATCTTTTAAGGTTTTAAACAAACCAACCTTTATATTACTAATAGAACCTAATAGTTCTTCGTAAATACCAGATATAAAAGCTATTGTACCACCAGAAACTCCTGGTACAACATCTGCAGCTCCCATTGCCATCCCTTTTAAACCGATAACAACGTAGTCTTTAATTGTCCTTTTCATTCTTCTATTTTTATTTAAAAAAACGAAGATAAAATAATTTTAAAGAAAAAAGGATTTGTTATTTTTAATATTAAAATGTTTAAACCATATTTTTATTAAAGCGGATTTTTTTAATTATAAAATTCAAAAAAATTAAGCTTTCTTTAATTTTAATTCTTTTTTTGCTCTTATTTTTAATGATACAGCAGCAATCACAAAATAAATAAAAGTCAATACCCATAAATGAGTCCATTGATTTATCACTTCTAAAAATGAAGCATCCATTTGCGTTAACTTAACAAAACCCAAAATACCTGGTGTTGATGGTATTATATCTGACATTAAGTGATAAAATATAGTAAATCCTTCTACCGGAAAAGACAAACCACTTAACATTAATGACGGAATTGATATTAACACCAAAAAGACAATAGAATCTTCTCTTCTCTTAAAAAAAGAACTGATTGATATTCCTAAAAATACTACAGAAAACACATAAGGTATTATAAATACATATATAGAAAGTAAAGAAGAACGAACAGGTATACCAAACAATGCATAAATTACCCCTACTTGAACAGGTATAATAACCATGTAGATTAAAGTATACAAAGAAGCTTTTGCTAATAAAACAGATATTACACCTCCTTTATGCAGTATTCTCGGAAACTCTGTATGTGTAGATATTACTTCTCGTCTAGAGCCACTTAAAAGACCTATTCCCATCAACAAAACTAATTGAATAATTAAAGCTGTTAACATGGGTATTAAATAAGTTGCATAACCTGATGTTGTATTAAATAAGCTAGTAGATATTGTTTTTATAGGAGAATAATTCTTTTGTGCCTGATCATAAGAAGCACCTTTAGCTAACTCTTTTTTTATATAAATACCTGCACTAAAATATCCATTAACAACAGTAACATCTCCTAAAACACGTTTATAAAATAACATATTAGCTGCATCAGAAAATGTAGTAATTGTTGTTTGTTTACCACTTCTAATATTTTTTCCAAAATTTTTTGGTACAATAACAATACCTTGTACTTCTTTTGAGTAATAAGCCTTTTTTGCTTCTTTTAAGTCTACAAAAGATGTAATAGTTTTTATCCCTTCGGTTGATTCTAGCATAGAAATATAATCTCTACTCATTTTTGTACCATCCTGATTTACAACCGCCACAGGAACTTCTTTTATTACTTGATTAGAATATATATAGGTATATACAATTAAAATAATAAACGTAACTGACAAAAAAGTACTTGAAACTGCTTTATCAGATTTAATTGAATTCCATTCTGTAATAAAAGTATTTTTAAAAGAAATTATTCCTCTATAAAATAGTTTATATAAATTCTTCATCTTTTAAATATTATGATTAAAATTTCCTTTTAAAAACAATCTTTTTAATTTAAACCAACTTAAAGATATTGATACAATACTTAAAACAACTAAAATAATAATAGCCTTTAAAGAATAAAATACAGGAAATCCTCTTTGAGATTGATCTAATAATAATTCGAAAAAATGTGTAAAAGGAAAAATTTGACTCACCCATTGTAAAACAGTTGGCATTCCAAAAATAGGAAATGTAACTCCAGAAAAAGACAAACTAACAGCAGCAAAACCAGATCCAAAAGTTAATGCCTCTCTAAAACTATTACTAACCGAAACAAAATATAAAGCATAACATTGGTTTGCTATAATTAATAACAGTAAACCTGCTAAAACGGTTAATTTACTTCCAAAAAAAGGAAAATCTTGCCAGACATACATACTTAATAATGTAACAATACCAATTAGAAAAAACCAAAATGTATAAGGTAAAACTTTGCCTAAAATAATTGCGAGTAAACTACCTTTTGTAATATTTAACAATTTATCACCTTTACTATATTTTAAATCTGACCCAAAGCAATAAATAGTAGTTAACATTACAAATAATTGTAAAAACATTGTTAAAAATCCTGTGTTTAAATAATAGGAATAATTTGTATAAGGGTTTGATAACGTATGATTATTTGCAATAATTGGTTTATAATTTATAATAGCTTGTTGCTTAGAAACCCCTTGTTTACGTTGTTTTTCTATATTTATACCTGCAGAAATTGTACCAATAACTTTTCTAAAAGCTTTATTCTCTAAACCTCCTGCTAATAATAAATTACTATTATATTGATTAATGATTGTTACTTGCTTTCCACTTTTTAAATCTGCCTCAATATTTTTAGGAATTGTAATTACTCCATAAGCTTTACCCAAACGAATTAACTCTTCTCCCTTTTGCTGATTTTCAGGAAAAAAACCAATTTCTATTTCTGGTGCTGCATCTAATTGAGCAATTATATTTCTAGAAGTTGCCGATTGATCTAAATCTACCACAGCAACAGGCAAATCTCTTGCAACTCCTTTACTTAAAAGTGAGTTGAAGAATAATATAAACACAAACGGTAATACAATTGCAAGTATAAAAGAAGACTTTGTATTAAATAACAAAGCTATCTCTCTTTTTGCAATTCTTAAAGAGGGTTTCATTTTACTCATTAAATTGAGAATAATCAATTAAAATACTCATTCCTGGTCTTAATTCTATTTCTTTATTTACTGGAGATGCTTTAATTTCAAAAGTTCTAATATCAAAATCTCCCGTAGCTTTTGCTGCATTCCACGTAGCATAATCTCCCAAAGCAGCTATATAATAAATTTTAAATTCTACCTTTTTATTATTTAAAGCAGGAACAGTAGCTATAAAAATTTTATCTTTTTTAAAATTGAAAAGGCTTGTTTCTTTTACATTTATAATTGCATAACTATTAGTTAAATCTACTAAATGTGCCACAGGATAACCAGCACCAATTAACTCTCCTTCTTCTGGTAAAAAATTAAGAACCTCTGCATCAATAGGTGCAATAATATTTCTTTCATTTTTATAACCTTCTAATTCCACTAAAGCTCCATCTGCTTGCTTAACCATAGCCGTTGCAGCTTGTATATCTTCATTTCTTGCTCCTTTCTTGGCCATTTGATAAACACTTAATGCTGCCTCTTGGTCTTTTAAAGCAACTTCTCTTTTTGCAAAAACCTCATCTCTTTTTTGTTCAGAAACTACACCATCTTTGTATAAATTTTCTATTCTAGTGTAAGTCTTGTTCATTACATTTACTGCTGCCGTTGCTTTTTCATAAACACTTTTTGCACCTCTAATTTCTTCTGTTCTAGCACCATTTTCGGCTTTATTTTTTTGAGCATTGGCAGCTTCTCTTAAAGCTAAAGCTTGTTGCTCTTTAGCCATTATTTCTGGACTAGAAAGCGTTGCTAATAATTGTCCTTTTTTTACACTTTCTCCTTCTTTTACTTCAAAAGAATTAATACGAGTAGGTAACTTAGAAGACAAATAAATTTCTTTTGCCTCTATTCTACCTTGTAAAATAATTACTTTAGGTTTTGTTATAAACCATATACCTGTAAGTACTAAAGTTGCAATAATTACAATACCTATTAATGATTTTATAAATTTTGGATTTCTCATTTTTATATTAATTTTGATTTAAGAAAGATCTTGTTTTACCTGTCAGTACCATTAACTCTCCGTAAGCTATACTGTACTCACACAAAGCTTTTATTTTATGAATTTTAATTTCTGATAATTTAAGAGTTGCATCAACTACTTCTAAAGAAGTTCCGGTACCTTCTTCAAAAGCACGCGTTCTCATAAATTTTAATTTTTTCGCAAATTCTTCATCAGCATTTAAACTCTCATACTGTTCTAATTCTTTTTGCATAGTGTTATACAACTTTTCTGTATATGTACTTAAGTTTAACTTTGCTTGTTTCTCAAATTGTTGAACCTGAGATATTTTATATTTTGATGCTTTTACTTTATGTTCTCTTTGAAAACCGTTAAAAAGCTCCCATTCAACACCAAGACCAACAAACCACTTTGTATCTACAAGTGGCAAATTATCTGTACCCAATATATATTTTCCAGAAAAACCTACTTTAGGAAAATAATCACTCTTTTCTACTTTTAATCCTACACCAGCTAATTGTTGATTTTTTTCAATTGTTTTTAACTGATTATTTTCTGCCAACATTTCTTCTTTAAATTCTTCTAAAGGTTTTACAATTGTTGGTGTATTAAAATTGCCTTTAAGACCTTTTATAGAATTTGCACCTATTAAGTTTTTAACAGCAGTTTTTGCTAATTCAACATCTTTTTCTGCTCCTAATAATTCTCTTTTTGCATTAGACAAAGCCACTTTTGCATTTAAAGTTTCTACTTCGGGAATCATTCCGTTTTCAAAAAATTTATTTGCTTGGTTGTTGTGTAATAAAATAACATCATACACTTCTTGTCTTAAAAGAACCGCTTCTTCTGCTAATTTTAATTTAAAAAAGTAGTTAATTAAATTTATAGTTAATTCGTCTTCTTTAATTTTATGCTTAGTTTCTGTTAATGCTAACTTTATTTCTGATGCTTTTGTAGCTGCATTAATTTTTCCTCCTGCAAAAATTGGCATCGATATATCTGCAGTTGCAAATCCTAAATTTCTTTCTTGTAATTCAAAATTCCAATCACCTAAAACATCCACAGGATTTGTAATTCCTAATAAACTACCAACCATATTTCTTTCTTCATTTAAGTCTACTGCAATATCATTATCTAAATGCATATAGGTACCAGAAACACCAATCGTTGGCAAACGCAATCCTTTTGTTGCTTTGTGTTCTTCTTCCATAGCTTTCACCTCAAAACTAGAAGCTTTAGCTTCTCCATTATTAGATAACATCAAATTATAAGCTTCTTTTAAAGTTATGTTTTGCGCATTAGAAAACGTTGTTATAAAACATAAAAACAAGAGTATTTTTATATCTTTCTTATTTAATTTCATCTAATTAAAATTTAAATTAATTTTCATTTATTTTAAAATATTTAAAATATTTTCAGTTAACTTTTTAACATCATTTATAGTTACTTCTTGTTCTTCAAAAATATTTTTTCTTGTAAAGTTTATATAATCTACAGCATATACTAATATGTGATAATGTAATTGGTAAACTGTTGTGTTTTTTGATATTTCACCAGATTTTACACCAATACTTTTAATACTCTGCATTAACTCTGCACTTTTTATCTTGATTTCTTCTGATGCAAAAAAATTCTCATTATGTAATAATTGATAGAAAAACTTAGAAGCATTTGGTTCATTTAAAAAATAAGTAATTCTATTTTTTATAAATGTTTCTATTAATGGTTTTATACTAGTTTTATTTAAAGACAATAAGGTTTCTAATTCTTGATAAAGAGAATGTACTTTATCGTGATACATTTCATTTATTAAATCTTGCTTACCAGCATAAGTTCTGTACAAATAACCGCCACTTACATTGGCGTTTTTAGCAATCATTGCTATTGTAGTAGATTCTATACCTCTTTCTACAATTGTTTGCATTGTTGCCTCTTTAATTCTTGCTATTTTATCTTCATCTATTTTACGTGCCATCTTTCCTTTTTGAAAACACAAATTTATGAATAAATATTCATTCATTTATTATTTGTTTAAAAAAATTAAAAAAAGAACAACCAATTAAAGAAATCAATTCAATTTTTATTTATTAAATTAGTTGAATTATTACTCATAAAAAAAGTCATGAAAAAAATAATTTTTCTTATTTGCATCTTATCTACAATTTCTTTTAAAGCACAAAGTATTATTGGTGCGTGGGAAACTTTTACAACTTCTAAAAATGGAGAAGAAATTAAAAATGTCGTTATTTTTACAGAAGCTTATCAAGTATTAACCACTTACAATGCTAAAACAGGTAAATTTATCCATACTCAGGGAGGTAAATGGAAATTAGACAATGATATTATGACTGAGAACTTAGAGTTTAACTCAAATAACTCTGAATTAATAGGAGTTGAAACAAGCTTTAAAGTGATTATTACCAAGAATAAAATTAAAGTACTTACCCAAAATATAGAGCTTAATAGAATAGATAATGGCAAACCTGGTGAACTACAAGGAGCTTGGTTAATGTCTGGTAGAATTAAAGATGGTAAAACGCAATTACGAGATACTAGCAGACCAAGAAAGACTATGAAAATTTTATCGGGAACTCGATTTCAGTGGATAGCTTATAATACAGAAACAAAACAATTCATGGGAACCGGTGGTGGAACTTACACTACAATAGATGGAAAATATACAGAAAATATTGAATTCTTTTCTAAAGATAATACAAAAGTAGGCCTTAGTTTAGACTTTAATTACGAGCTTACTGATGGCAACTGGAATCATACTGGATTTTCTAGTAAAGGAGCTCCAATACATGAGATATGGAGCATCAGAAAAAATTAAAATACGTTTATAAATTATTCTCCTTAAAATAAAGACCAATAACTAAACTTATAAAAATAATTGCATTGATTAGATATAATGAAATTAAACACGTAGTTAAAACATAATGACCTAAAAGTGTTTTCTAGAGCATTTACTTTTGGAAACTGTTTTGATTATGTTCCAACGTTTTCTAGATAAAAACTAATACCTACAACGTGTATATTTTATTGCTTTCTTTTAGTCAACTTACAAAAATCTTCACTGTTTTCTATTCAGTATTTATTTGCTAAATTTATGTAACATAGAATGCAATAAACACGATAAGTTGTAAATCATTCTTAAACTAAAAAATAAAAAAAACGCCTCATTAAAATGAGGCGTTTTATATTTTTAAAAGAAAAAGGTAGTAGCTTAAGCTAATACTTCTTTTACTTTATCTGCAGCTTCTTGAAATTCTGTAGCAGAAATAATTTCCATTCCAGAGTTATCTATTAATTCTTTTGCTTCTACTGCATTTGTACCTTGTAATCTACAAATAATTGGCACAGTAATTTTGTCTCCCATATTTTTGTAAGCATCTACAACACCTTGTGCAACTCTATCACAACGTACAATACCTCCAAAAATGTTTACTAAAATAGCTTTTACTGCTGGGTCTTTTAAAATAATACCAAAAGCAGTTTCTACTCTTGCAGCATCTGCTGTACCTCCAACATCTAAAAAGTTAGCAGGCTCTCCTCCAGATTCTTTAATTAAATCCATTGTTCCCATTGCTAAACCTGCACCGTTAACCATACAACCAACATTTCCGTCTAAATCAACATAGTTTAAACCAGCAGCTTTAGCTTCTACTTCAATTGCATTTTCTTCACGTAAATCACGCATTGCTGCATAATCTTTATGTCTATATAATGCATTTTCATCTAAAGAAACTTTAGCATCAACTGCCATAATTTTAGAATCAGATGTTTTTAACACAGGGTTAATTTCAAACATAGAAGAATCAGACTTAATGTATGCAGTATAAAGAGCTGTAACAAATTTTGTCATTTCTTTAAAAGCAACACCAGATAATCCTAAGTTAAAAGCAACCTTACGAGCTTGAAAAGGCATTAACCCTAATAATGGATCTACTTCTTCAGTAAAAATTAAATGCGGAGTTTCTTCTGCAACAGTTTCAATATCCATTCCACCTTCTGTAGAATACATAATCATGTTTTTACCAGTAGCTCTATTTAATAAAACAGACATATAATATTCATCTGGCTCAGAATCTCCAGGGTAATAAACATCTTCAGCAATTAAAACTTGATTTACCAATTTTCCTTCTGCAGATGTTTGCGGAGTAATTAACATCATTCCTAAAATATCATCAGAAATTGATTTTACTTCGTCTAAGTTTTTAGCCAACTTAACACCACCACCTTTTCCACGACCACCTGCGTGTACTTGAGCTTTAATTACATGCCAACCTGTACCTGTTTCTTCTGTAAGCTTTTTTGCAGCCTCAACTGCTTCAGCAGGAGTACTTGCAACAATTCCTCGTTGAATTCTAACTCCAAAACTGTTTAAAATTTCTTTTCCTTGATATTCGTGTAGATTCATTTGTAAAATTTTATTAACGGATTCAAAAATACAAATTCATATATAAAACCTCGCATAGTTTTCATTAAAAATTTATCAATGCTTTTTATTTATCACATTAATAAAAAAAGTTTAATTTTTAAAAAGTGTAACATTTTAAATTTACATAAGTCTTTTTTGTAATGATGAGAATTATATCAACCAAAACACTATAATTAATCAACCAAAATTACATGTTTAAAAAAGCCTTTTTAATATTTGTTGTCTTTTTATCAATGCAACAAATAACTGCTCAAGACAAAAAAAACAGAAAAAAAATTAAAACTACCAGAATTACAAATGCTCCTAAAATTGATGGAATTTTAAATGATAAATCCTGGCAAAATGCAGAGTTAATTACCGATTTTGTAGAACTAAGACCTTCTAACGGTAAAATTGTTACTAACGAATATCAGTCTACCGTAAAAGTAATTTACGATGATGATGCTATTTATATTTCCGCTCAAATGAATGATCCTGATCCTGAAGGAATACCAAAAGAGTTTTCTACAAGAGATAATTTTAGTATTGCAGATTTCTTTTTAGTAACCATAAACCCTAATGATGATGGCCAAAATCCTTTTGAATTTATTGTGCAAGCAACCGGAAACCAAGCAGATGCTAAAGTTTCCAACGGAGATGAAGATTTAGATTGGAGTGCCGTTTGGGAAAGCGCTGTTTCTACAGATGATAAAGGATGGAATGTTGAAATGAAAATTCCGTACAGAGCTTTACGTTTTGCAAACAGACCTGTGCAATCTTGGGGATTTAATTTTCACAGAAGATTAGAAAAACTAAACGCACAACATACTTGGACGCATATTGACAACTCCGTTGGAAGATGGACACAATATGACGGTTTAATTACAGACTTTACAAATATTAAACCTCCCACAAGGTTAAACCTATACCCTTACGCTTCTACAACTACCAATATTTTTGAAAACAAAACAGAATTTGATTGGAGTGTTGGTATGGATGTAAAATACGGTTTAACAGAAAATTTTACGTTGGATGCCACTTTAATTCCAGATTTTAGTCAAGTTGGTTTTGATGATGTAGAATTAAACTTAGGTCCGTTTGAACAACAATTTACAGAACAAAGACAATTTTTTACAGAAGGAACAGAACTTTTTAACAAAGCAAATTTGTTTTATTCAAGAAGGATTGGAGACGCTCCCATAGATCAATTTAATGTTTATGAAAATCTTAGTGATGATGAAGAAATTACAGACTACCCAGAAAAAGTGACCATGTTAAATGCAATAAAAATTTCTGGTAGAACAAAAAATGGTTTAGGAATTGGTTTTTTTAATGCTATTACAGAAAAAACAGAAGCTACTATTAGAAATAATAGCACCAATGAAACCAGAAAAGAAGTAACAAGTCCATTTACAAATTACAATATTTTGGTTTTAGATCAGCAATTTAACCAAAACTCTACTGTAACATTAATAAATACTAATGTAACAAGAGATGGTAAATTTAGAGATGCAAATGTTACAGCTTTAGATTGGCATATAGAAACCAAAGACAGTAAATATAATGCTGATGGTTCTGTTAAAATGAGTACTATTTCCGATGATATAAACAATCCAAATACAGGTTATACTTTTGATAATAGCTTTGGATACAATTCTGGGCATTGGAACTGGGAATTAGGTTATAGTTTCGAGAATAAAGACTTTAACCCAAATGATTTAGGAATCCTTTTTAGCAACAACCAACAAACTATTTATGGTAGTGCTGGTTGGACAACCTTACAACCAACTAAAAACTTTAATAGTTATAATTTTTACTTCTATAACGATGCAGAATTTCAGCACTACTCTGGTATTTACACAGGTTATCAAGCTAGTTTTGGCGCAAGTGCACAAACAAGAAAAAGATTTTATTTTGGTGGAAATTTAAATTACGAAACAGAAAACAAAGACTTTTTTGAACCTAGACAAGGTACAACCAGCGGTATTTATTTTTTACAACCAGAAAGAAAGAATGTAAATGGGTGGATTTCTACAAACTCACAAAAAAAGTTTCAAGTAGACGCAGATGCTTGGTATACTGGTTACTCTAAAAACCCTAAAGTAGGTTATGGTTTTAGTGTTGCTCCTCGTTATCGTTTTACCAATCAATTCTCTTTACAATATAGTTTAAATTTTAATAAATTTAATGATGATCAAGGTTATGTAGATCAAACTAATAATAACATTGTTTTTGGAATGAGAGATCGAAAAAATTACACAAACACTATTGCTGGTAAATATAGTTTTAGTACAAAATCTTCTCTATCTTTAAGTTTTAGACATTATTGGGGCGCTGTAAATTATAACGATTATTATAACTTAAATAGCCAAGGAAATTTAGCTAAAAACGATTCTTATACAGGAGACAATCTAAATTTTAATAGTTGGAATCTAGATTTAAACTATATCTGGCAATTTGCTCCAGGTAGTCAATTAATTGCATTTTATAGAAATTCTATTTTTAATGAGGATAATAACTCTAAGTTAAATTTTTATAAAAATCTAGATAATTTGTTCGACCAATCACAAAATCATACTTTTTCTATGAGATTGGTTTACTTTATAGATTATAACAAACTAAAAAGTATTTTTTAGTAAAATACATTCTTATCAATTAAATAGAAATCAGAAAAGCTTAACGGTTTTTCTGATTTCTTTTTTATACATTCGTTACAAAGTTTTAAGTATGATAATTGGTAAAAACATTCACAAATATTATGGTGATGTAGAAGTTTTAAAAGGAGTTGATTTACATATTAAAAAAGGAGAAATTGTTGCCATTGTTGGTCCTTCTGGAGCAGGAAAAACAACTTTACTTCAAATTTTAGGTACTTTAGACAAACCTTTAAAAGAACAAAATTTCGAATTAAAGCTTAACAACACTTCTTTAAAAAACTTAGCAGATAAAGAACTTTCTTCTTTTAGAAATAAACACATTGGTTTTATTTTTCAGTTTCATCAATTATTACCAGAATTTACAGCTTTAGAAAATGTATGCATTCCTGCTTTTATCGCTAAAAAATCAAAAAAAGAAGCAGAAAAAAGAGCTACAGAATTGTTAGAATTTTTAGGTTTATCTCATCGAATTAACCATAAACCTAATGAACTTTCTGGAGGAGAACAACAGAGAGTTGCTGTAGCAAGAGCTTTAATAAATAATCCTTCTGTTATTTTAGCTGATGAGCCTAGTGGAAATCTAGACAGTGAATCTGCTAAAAATCTGCACGAATTATTTTTTAAACTTCGTGATCAGTTTGGGCAAACATTTGTAATTATTACTCACAACGAAGATTTAGCAAATATGGCAGACAGAAAATTAACCATGAAAGACGGAATTATCGCTTTATAAATTAGTCTTATCAACGTCTAAAACAAATAAATAACAATTAACATGAAAGAAACTTTTTTCGATTTAATTACTTATTTAAAGAATCCTGTTTTAGAAAAAGAAACTAATAGAAAGTTTTCTTACAGACTTAAAATATTTTTTCACCTCTTAATTATATCCATTTTAACAAGTATCGTTTTAACACCTATATATGGTTTTTTAGAAGAATTACAACTTGTAGATTTTGATACACATAAGTTAGAAGAAATGTTTAAAGACATGAGTATTCTTCAAACGATATTAATAACCGTAATAGTTGGCCCCATCATAGAAGAACTTCTATTTAGAGCACCTATGACTTTATTAAAGAAACCCATTTTATTTAAATTAAGTTTTTATCTTTTTTCTATAATTTTTGGTTTTATACATATTACAAATTATCAAATTACCAAAAACGTACTCTTACTATCACCTATATTAATTTTACCTCAATTGCTTGTTGGTTTTTATTTCGGATACATTAGAATTAAATTTGGTTTAATCTGGTCTATATTTTTACATGGTGCTTATAACGGCACTTTATATTTAATGAGTTTTATCTTCGAATAGCAAAAAATGAAAAAATCTGAGCTGAAAGAATTTTTAGACGAAAAGGTGATTTTGTACAACAATCCTAAATTTATAGAATCTGACCCGATACAAATTCCGCATTTATTCTCTAAAAAAGAAGATATAGAAATTGCAGGTTTTTTAGCAGCAACAATTTCTTGGGGAAACAGAAAAATGATTATTAAAAATGCATCTAAAATGATGGATTTACTCGATAATTCTCCTCATGATTTTGTAATGAATCATACTAAAAAAGACTTAAAATCGCTTGATAATTTTGTTCACCGAACATTTAATTCTGTCGATTTACAGCAATTTATTACTTCCTTAAAACACATTTACACACATCATAAAGGGTTAGAAAATGTATTACTTGTTGATGAAAAAGAGACCGATTATAAGAATGCTATTCATCATTTAAAAGAAGTTTTTTTCGAAATTCCACATCAACAAAGAACACAGAAACACGTCTCAGATCCGTTAAAAAATTCGGCTGCAAAAAGGATAAATATGTATTTAAGATGGATGGTTAGAAATGATAAATCCGGTGTAGATTTTGGTCTTTGGAAAACACATAAACCTGCAAATCTATCTTGCCCATTAGATGTACATTCTGGCAATGTTGCACGTAAATTAAAACTTCTTTTAAGAAAACAAAACGATTGGAAAGCACTTTCTGAACTCGATAAAAATTTAAGAAAATTAGATAAAAATGACCCTGTAAAATATGATTTTGCATTGTTTGGTTTAGGGGTTTTCGAAAAGTTTTAATTAGTAGTTAACAACCTCTTTTCTGTTTCTTTTATTTATGATAAATTAGTGCTTTATAAATTATTCGAAAAAATAAATGCAATTTAAAAATCCTGAAATTCTATACTTTTTAGCACTACTAATTATCCCGATTATAGTGCACCTTTTTCAGCTACAAAAGTTTGTAAAAACACCTTTTACAAACGTTGCTTTTTTACAAAAAATAACACAGCAAACTCGTAAAAGTTCTAACATAAAAAAATGGTTAATTTTAGCTACAAGATTACTTTTATTTTTAGCGATACTTTTAGCTTTTTCACAACCTTATATTAGTAATAAAAACATAGAAATAAAACAACATAATTTTATTTATTTAGACAATTCGTTAAGTGCAAATACAAAAGGAGAAAAAGGAAATTTACTACAAAATGCAGCGCAAGAAATTATAGAAAATGTTTCTGAAAAAGATGTATATTCGTTGCAAACAAATTCAGATTTTTATTCAGAAATCACAAAACCTGAATTAAAAAATGTGTTGTTAAACATTAAAGAAACTTCAAAAAAAATAAATTTATCTAATGTTTTACTCAAATTTAGCACAGAACAAAAAAACAAAACAAACACTTTAAATGGAATAATATTAATATCTGATTTTCAGAACACTTATAAAAGTGAGTTTACAAATGTAACACCCTCTTTTTCTGTTATTAAATTAGAAAGCGCTACAAAAAACAACATTTCTATAGACAGTATTTTCATCACAAACAAAAACACTGATAATTTTACATTAAACATTACCATTAAAAACCAAGGAAAAGCAAAAAACAACATTCCTTTAGCTATTTACAACCAAACTAAATTAGTTAGTAAACTCTCCTCCTCTTTCGAGAAAGATTCAGAAAAAACAATTGAAGTCACAATCCAAAATCAAGAAAAATTTAACGGAAAAATAGACATCAATTTTAGCGATACTTTTAGCTTTGACAACACCTTTTACTTCACTCTAAAAAACAACAAAAAAACAAACATCTTAGCAATAGGAAACAAGTCTAATTTCTTATCAAAAATCTATACTAAAAACGAGTTTAATTTTACTGAATACTCCGTAAAAAACATTAACTACAACAACATAGAAAAACAGCAATTAATTGTATTAAATGAGCTTGAAGAAATACCAGAAATCTTGTTAAATAAAATTATAGACTTTTCTAATAAAGGAGGAAATGTTGTAATCATTCCGAATGAAAACTCTAAAATAAGTTCATACAATTTGCTTTTAAAAAAATTGAATTTAGGTAAAATTATTTCTAAAAAAACAGACAGTTTAAAAATTACAAATATCAATTTTGAACACCCAATTTTTAAAAATGTTTTCTATAAAAAAATCACAAATTTTCAATATCCGTTTGTAAAAAGTCACTTCTCTATTTCATTAAAAAATTCAAGTAAAATTATTTCTTTCGAAAATAATTCTGCTTTTATTTCAGAAATTAAAAACGAAAAAAATAAGGTTTATTGGGTAGCAGGTTCACTACAAAAAGAGAACAGTAATTTTACAAACTCTCCTCTTATTGTTCCTGTTTTTTACAATATCGGAAAATGGAGTTTTAAACAATCAGAATTATTTTACAGAGTAGATTCTGAAAATAAAATTGATGTTGAAACAAACTTAAAAAAAGACAATGTTCTAAAAATTATGAATGATGAAATTTCATTTATTCCGCTGCAACAAAAATTTCAAAATAAAGTAAGCATTACTACAAATAATCAACCTCTAAAATCTGGATTTTATAGCGTCTTAAAAAATACAGATACAATACAAAAATTAGCTTACAATTATCCAAAAGAAGAAAGTTTATTAAACTTTTTAGACTTAAACGAACTTAAAAAAATCAATAAAAACATTACAATTTCTACTTCAGTAAAAAATGTTTTTAAAGAAATGAACAAAAAAAACGAAGTTCATTCACTTTGGAAATGGTTTTTAGCGCTGGCAATTGTATCTTTGTTTTTAGAAATTTTGATTTTAAAATTCTTTAAAAAATGACCATTCTTATAAAATCGGCAACGATTATAGACTCTTCAAGTCCTTATAATAATCAGCAAAAAGACATATTAATTACCAACGGAATCATTAATAAAATAGAAGATTCTATAGAAACAAAAGAAAATTATACAGTTGTAGAACTAGATAATTTACACGTTTCTTGTGGTTGGTTTGATACTAGTGTTTCTTTTGGAGAACCAGGTTACGAAGAAAGAGAAACTATAAAAAAAGGATTAGAAGTTGCTGCTAAAAGTGGTTTTACTTCTGTTGCTGTAAATGCAAATTCTAACCCAGTTATTGATAACAAATCTGCTGTAGAGTTTTTAATAAATAAAGCAAACGGATTTGCAACTAACTTATACCCAATTGCTGCTTTAACACAAAATAGTAAAGGAGTAGAAATGGCAGAATTGTATGATATGAAACAATCTGGTGCAATTGCTTTTGCTGATTATAACAAACCAATTGCCAACGATAATTTGATGAAAATTGCACTTTTGTATGCACAGAACTTTGATGGTTTGGTATTTAGTTTTCCAAAAAACAAAGCAATTGCAGGAGAGGGAATTGCAAACGAAGGTATTAATAGTACTAAATTAGGTTTAAAAGGAATACCTAGTTTGGCTGAAGAAATTCAAATAGCAAGAGATTTATTTTTATTAGAATATACTGGTGGAAAATTACACATACCAACAATTTCTACTGCAAAATCTGTTGCATTGATAAAAGATGCTAAAGAGAAAGGTTTAAACGTAACTTGTAGCGTTTCTGTACATCATTTAGTGCTATCTGATGACGAATTACATGGTTTTGACAGTAACTTTAAAGTAAATCCTCCTTTAAGAACTAAAACAGATATTACTGCTTTACAAGAAGGAATAAAATCGGGCGTTATAGACATTATTACATCAGATCACAACCCTATTGATATAGAAAATAAAAAACTAGAATTTAGCGAAGCTAAAGACGGATCTATTGGTTTAGAAAGTGCTTTTGGTGCAATTAATTCGGTTTTAAGTTTAGAAGACTTTATAGAAAATATAACAAGTAAACCAAAAACTATTTTTGGTTTAGAAAATTATTCGATTAAAGAAGATAATACAGTAGATATTACTTTATTTAACCCTAATGATAATTATGTTTTTATCAAAGAACATATTTTATCAACTTCTAAAAACAGCGCTTTTTTAGATAAAAATTTAAAAGGGAAAGCATATGGTATTTATGCAAACAATCAGCTTATTTTAAAATAAAAAAACCATGGAAAACTATACTGTTAAAGAAGGAAAAACAGCTGCAATTATCAGTCATTTATGGGTAATTGGTTTAATAATTGCTTTTTTTATGAATAATAATAAAAGAAATTACTTTACCAGTTTTTATATTAGACAGACAATTGGTTTAAATTTATTTCAACTTTTAAACGGATGGATTATTTATAAGTTTTTAGGTTCTACAGCTGGTTACATAGTAGGCGTAATCATATTTGTTTTATGGATTATTTCTTTAATTGGTGCTTTTAAAGGAGAAAAAAAGCTAGTACCTGTAGTTGGGGAACAATTTCAAGAATGGTTTAAAAACGTTTAATAAAACTTAAAAAAGCATACAAATGAGTGATTTACAATATCTAATTAGAGAACCTAAGAAAGTAACAGAAAATCCCCCTTTATTAATTCTATTACACGGATACGGAAGTAATGAACAAGATTTATTTTCTTTTTCAGAAGAGTTACCAGATGAATTTTTAATTATTAGCGCACAAGCTCCTTACACTTTAGGTTACGGAAGTTATGCTTGGTTTGCCATAAATTTTGATGAAATAAATGGTAAATTTTCTGACTTAGACCAAGCTAGAGAATCTCTAGATAAAATTGCTCTTTTTATTGATGAAATAAAAGAAAAACACAAAACAGATCCAGATAAAACATTTTTATTAGGTTTTAGCCAAGGAGCTATTTTAAGCTATTCTTTAAGTTTTTTCTACCCTAATAAAGTACAAAATGTAATTGCTTTAAGCGGTTATATTAATACAGAATTATTACCAGAATCTATTTCTAAAGAAATTAAAACCAACTATTATTCTTCTCATGGAACTGTAGACCAAGTATTACCGATAGAATGGGCAAGAAAAAGCAAACCTTTTTTAGACAACTTAGGTTTTAACAGTGAATACTCAGAATATCCTGTTGGTCATGGAGTTGCTCCTCAGAATTTTTTCAGTTTTAAAAAATGGATTGAAGAACGTTTGTAAATCAGACAATATTCTATTTTTTTATTTTTCAAGAATAAGTTTATATTGATTCTTCTCTTCTATTTTTAATTATAAAATAGTAAGTATTCTCTTTTTGGTACGACATAAAACTAAAGAAATATACAAGTTTTATCTGTTCAATCAATTTTAAAAATTATGAATTCAATTTTAAGAATATTTATTTTCCTATACATTACTCTACTTTTTGCTTGTAGCTCCGATAAAACTCCTGAAAATACAAAATCAATTTCTGTTACAAAAACAGAAGTTATGGATACTAAAAACCAATTTAATGATTATTGGTATGCTGGTAAAGCAGAATTAAATAGTTACGAATTAAAACAATCTAGGTATGGAGAAATCCGTAAAGGTGAAGTTGTATTAGTCTTTGTAACAGAACCTTTTTCTTTTAGTAAGCAAGTTAAATTAGACAATCCTAAAGCAGCAGGAAACGATAATGTTTCTGTTATGAAATTAAATAATATTAGAAAATTTACTACTGGTATTTATGACTATTCTATTGTAAGTTCTACTTTTACACCTATTGATACACAAAGACATCCTAATACTTTAAAGTTAAATACGAGTATTCAAGAATGGTGCGGACACACTTTTACACAGTTAAATCTAAGAGAAAAGAACTATCAATTTAAACAATTTTCTTACTTTGAAGCTGATGGAGATACAGAAAAAGAGATACCAACTGCCCTTTTAGAGGAAGAGTTGATGACGCGTATTCGTATTAATAAAGGACAATTACCTCTTGGAGAAATCGATTTAATTTTTTCTACAATTTATAGCCGTTTTGCATATAAAGACATACAAGCTACCAAAGCAAAAATTAGTAAAACAGAATCTGAAAGTGTTATAAAATATAAAATTGAGTACCTAAAGTACGATAGAACGATTACTATTGACGTAGAAAAAGAATTTCCTTATAAAATTCTTTCTTGGACAGAAGATAATGGAGATGGATTAATAACTGAAGCCAAGTTGAAAAAAAGTTTGAAAGAACCTTATTGGAATCAAAAAAAGATTGTTGATGAAGCTAAAAGAAAAGAGTTACAATTAATTAACTAAATTGATTACCTTATAAAAAAGTAAGATATTAATATTATTCTCAAGCTAAGATGAAAGCATTAATTATTGGAGCAACAGGCTCTACAGGAAAAGAGTTATTAGACTTAATTCTTAAAGACAATTATTTTGATAAAGTTGAAATTTTTGTTAGAAGAAATATTTCTATATCAAACGATAAGCTAAAGGTTAATGTAATTGATTTTGACAAAACTGATCAATGGAAAAACTTGGTAAAAGGAGATGTTTTGTTTTCTTGCTTAGGCACAACCTTAAAAGCAGCAGGAAGCAAAGATGCACAATGGAAAATTGATTATCAATATCAATATGATTTTGCTAAAGAAGCAAAACAAAATCAAGTAAAAAATTATGTTTTAATCTCTTCTGCATTTGCTTCTGCTGATTCTTCTTTTTTTTACTCAAAAATGAAAGGACAATTAGACGATGATATAAAAAAGCTCGATTTTGAAAATACAATAATTTTTAAGCCACCAATTTTAGAAAGAAAAGATAGTAAAAGAACAACTGAAATTTGGACTGTAAAAGCAATTAAGTTTTTTAATAAATTTGGTATTCTTAAAAAGAACAAACCTATTTCTACAGAAGTTTTAGCACAATCGATGATAAATGCTCTGAAAAAACTAAAATCAGGAACACATATTCTAGAACAACAAGAAATCTTAGAATACTAAATAAACTTATTTTTATCTTTTAAAGACAATTCTTACTAAATAATTTAAATATTATCTAGTAAGAATCTTTTATATTTATTGGATTAAGAAAATGAGTTTTATCTATTTCTCCTAGAGCGTCCGCCGTTTCCTCTATTTCCTCCTTGTACATTCATTTTTTGTCCTGCAAAACTACCAAACTTATACACAAATGTTGCCATAAAATATTGTTCTAAAATTTTATTTTCAACATCTTGAATGTAAGTTTCTGTTACAGATCTTCTATAGCCATTGTTTTTACCCAACATATCATAAGCAACGATAGAAAATGTTGCTTGATTATTCCATAACTCAACACCTAAACCTGCATTCCAAAAAACAGCATCTCCATCAAACTCATCTCCTACTCTACTATTATAACGGTAAGCAACCTTATTAGATAAAAACGCATTTTTAAGAAAAAATACGTTGGTATCTACATTAACATTCTGTACAAAATAGTTATTATCATTAAAGGCATCTGTATCATAAACGCTCTTATTTTTAGAATAACTATACGCTGTACTTACATCAATTTTATTATCATAAGAATATCTAAAAGAAACCGAAGGCTTTATAATTGTAGTTTTAGCTGTAAATGTTACAGCATTTTGGATAGACAAACTGTTACTAAAACTTCCGTTTAAACTTGCATTTAAATTAATGTTCGTTTTTCTGTTAAAAAAAGATTTAGAAACTGCTAAATTACCTGTGTAAGAATAATCGCCATCTATATTAGAATATGTAGTATATCTATTTAAATTTGCATCTGTAATTGTTGAATTGATAATTTTATCTTGAACAAACTGAGCCCTTACATTTCCAGAAATATTGATGTTATTATAAGCCAAATTATTTTGATATTGAAAACGTATATTATGTGTAACTCCTGGCTCTAAAAGAGGATTACCAACTATTACATGGGTAATATCACTAAGATCTTCTACAGGTTGCAACTGACTTACAGATGGTAAATCTACGCTCTGACCATAGTTTAAAGTAATGTTTTTATACCCGTTTTCATCTCTATAACGAATTCTACCAGAATATGTTAAATAATCAAAATCTGCTTTAAAATTACGATCTGTTACCAGTTTATCTTCATAATCTCTAGAGGTATTTATATAAGCTCCTTCAAACTCAAAACGAATATCTTTAAATTGATATCTTAATTTTAAAGCTGGTCTTAATGTAGTAGTTACATATTTACTTTCTAAACTTAAAACATCATTAAAACTATCATATTCTTCTGTATCTTCATTAAAATCATAAATATCTTTATCATTTTTTTCAGAATAAAAAGTAGCACTATAACTAGGCATTAATCTAAAATTAGTGAACAATTCTTTACTCCAAAATGCATTTAAATTAATATTACTACTATTACTATCTGCAATATTTATTTGATCTTGCACAGTGGTTTCATTACTATTAACAAGTGTATTTTCTGAATAGTTTTGGCTATCTGATTCTTCTTTTGTAAAATTAGTATTTAATCTTACCCTTAAATAATCACCTTTATTATTTAAAACAGAAGTCATTCCAAGTACATTTTTTAGCTCACTATCAGAAGATGTAGATTCACTTTTAGAATTATAATCACTAACTAAATCTCCGTTACTGTAATATGATTCTTTATCTACCACAGAACCAGAATCCTCATTAGAACTTTTAAAATCAGTTTCGTTAGACAACTGTATTTTATTATTAGATTTATTCTTTTTAGGTTTGATAATAAATTTTAAATCTGCACCTGCTGTATGGCTTTCAGAATCTGTATAACTATCACTATCAGAATCTGTAATGTAATTAAAGTCTGGTAAAAAAGTTTCTTTATGGCTTTGTTGATCAAAATCTCTGTTTTGAGAACTATATCTATAATTACCGTTTACTCTTGTTTCATTCCACTTACCTTTTGTATAATTTGCTCCAATAAAATCAGATTCAATATAACCGTTACTTGTATCTGTATCTGGTAAAGCATTAAAACCTCTAGATAAATTTATATTGTTAGTTCCAGCAATAAGACCTATTTGTTTTCCATCAATTAGTTTAAATATATTTGCATTTACTTGGTATTTATCATCAGTACCATAACCTAATTTAACATCACCAAAACTTGCTCTGTTTTTCCCTTTTTTAATTTTTAAATTGATTTCTTTTGTGCCAGAATCCGATTCCTCACCTGTAAATTTCTGATTATCTGTTTTATAATCTGTAACCTGTATTTTACTAATTACGTTACTTGGTAAATTCTTTAAGGCAATGTCACCACTTTTTTCACCAAAAAACTTCATTCCATCAACATTTATTGCTTCTACTTCTATTCCGTTTACGGTTATATTTCCATCAATATCTATATCTACACCAGGTAATTTTTTTAATAAATCTTCTGCTTTATCATTGGGCAGTGTTTTAAAACTATCCGCATTATATTCTACAGTATCTTTTTTAATTAAAACAGGCGGAGCTCTTGCAATAATTGTAACAACATCTAATTGCTCTGTAAGATTTTTTAGAACGATTAATCCCATATTTAATTTACCTCCAGATGGCACATTAATATCTTTTACATAAGGTTCGTAACCCAAAGATGCAATGTTAAAAATAACTTTAGAATCATCACCAGAATTTACTCTTAAAGAGAACTCTCCGCTATTGTTTGTTATACCATAAGCTATAGGAACACTATCTTTTACACTCTGTAAATAAACAGTTGCACCATTTAATAAAATAGAGTCTTGGTCTTTAAGAACACCTTCTACGGTAAATGTTTGAGAAAATAATGATGTAGAAATAAATAATATAAGTAATAGTAGAATTTTTTTCAATTTGGTTTTATTTAGAGGTTACTTTTTTGACAGATAATGCACTGTATAGTTTAATTTTAAAAACGTTAAATAAAAGTTAAATAACATATTTTTAAATCTAAAATTCATTAAACACTATAATGTCTTTTAAACTACCTTTGCAATAAAAATATATAGATGCAGTTTTCTGAATTACCTTTACATAAATCTATCTTAAAAGCAGTTGCCGAAGAAAGATTTCACAGACCAACTTTAGTACAACAAAAAGCAATTCCTTTAGTTTTGGCTAAAAAAAATGTAATTGTTTCTGCACAAACAGGTACTGGTAAAACAGCCGCTTTTGCATTGCCTATTATTCAACTTTTGTTGGATAAACAAAATGAAGAAGAAAAAACTAAAAAAATAAAATCATTAATTGTTACGCCTACGAGAGAGTTGGCTATACAGGTTTTAGAAAACTTTACAAACTATAGCAAGTATACAGATTTAGTTACTACTGCTGTGTTTGGTGGCGTTTCTTTAGAACCACAAAAAGAAATATTAGCAAGAGGTGTAGATGTTTTAATTGCAACACCAGGTAGATTAATTGATTTACAATTACAAGGAAACATTGATTTAAGTGCTGTAGAGATTTTTGTATTAGATGAAGCCGATTTAATGTTAGATATGGGTTTTATTGCTGATGTAAAAAAAATAGAAGCGCTTTGCCCAAAGAAAAAACAGACATTACTTTTTTCTGCTACAATTCCAGAAAAGATAGATGAATTGGCAAAAAGGATTCTAAAAAACCCGATTAAAGTAGAAATAAATCCAGAAGAAACAACTGCTAAAAATATTGGTCAGTTATTGTATTATCTTCCAAAGAAAAATAAAACAGATTTATGTCTGCATTTATTAAGAAATACCATAAATGGTAAAATAATTATTTTTAGACGTACAAAATTTGGTGTTGATAAGTTAGAAGAATCTTTAAATAAAAATGGATATAAAGTAACAAGTATTCATGGTGATAAAACACAAGCAATAAGAAATAAGGCTATTGAAGATTTTAAAGATAAAAAAGCCAATATTTTAATTGCTACTGATGTTGCTGCTCGTGGTATTGACATCACAAATGTAGATGCAATTATTAATTTTGACATACCAAATGTACCAGAAACGTATGTACATAGAATTGGTAGAACGGGGAGAGCTGGTAAATCTGGAATTGCATTTTCTTTCTGTTCTCCTGATGAAAACGCTTATATTAAGTTAATTGAAACTTTAATTGAAAAACAAATTAAGGTTATTACAGAGCATCCTTACCCTATTGCAAAACCAAAACATAAAAAGAAACAACCCAATACCGTTAGCAAACATAGTAAAGGAAGAAAATCTGAAGCTTCTAAAAAGAATAAAAAACGTTGGTATTAAAGTTTTTTCTAATATAAAACTAAACCCCAAATTGAGTTAAGTGATGATCTATATGCTTGTAAAAAGAATTATTCCATTCTTGGGTTGTTAATTTACCAAAAGAATGAGATTCTTTTCCATCAAAATAAGACTCACCTAATTCTTGCGTTTTTACAATGTAAGCTACTAATTGCTTCTTTTCTTTTTCAAAATCTCTTTCATCAGTAATTATAAATTGTGGAGCTGTTTTACCATTTTTAGCATATGGTTTTTCTGACACAACAATGTTTTTAACAAATGTTTTTAAAATCCACCTTGTAAAAGCATTAGGTTTTACATGTTTATCTGTATAAACCATCTCGTAAGTTACCGAACAATGTGCCAGCATTTGTGATACAGACATTTTACCCCAAATAGGTTGTGATGTTGCTGATAAACTATTAACTCTTGCTATTACTTCTTCTGTAACTTCTTTTTCAAAAATATTTTTCATTTTAATCTAATGCTTTAAATATTAATTATTTTCGTCAAAAATACGATTCATTTATCTTCTTAAACTTGCCTTATGACAAGAAATATAACTATAATATTTCTTTTCTAATTCTACTTAAAGAAGTATCTGTTATTCCTAAAAAAGAAGCAATGTGTTTTAAAGATGCTTTCTTTATAATTTCTGGATGGTTTTTAATCAACTCTTTATATCTATAAGACGCCTTATCGGTAATCATACTTAAAGTTCTTTCTTTTAAACTAAAAAAATCACCTACCAAACGTGCTCTTCCCCAATCTCTGTATGCTTTATATAAATTAAAATCTTTGTTAAAAGTTTCTATTTTTTTTATCCATAAAACACAATCTTCTACCGCTTGTACATCTTCTTTTGTAGGTATTTGCATAAAAAAAGAACGTCCTTCTAAGATTAAAGCATCTTTACCATAAAAATTAGTAGTTACTTCATTTCCATCAAAATCTATAACATAAGAACGCAGAAAACCACTAATCACAAAATAATATCCTTTTACTATAGAACCGCTTTTTATTAGAAGATCTCCTTTTTTAATTGTTATTTTTTCATATCCTTTAACAAGGTTTTCAAATTCATCCGTTGTTAAACCGATTGTACCTAACTCTTCTAACAAGATCTTTTTATCATCCATTTTAATGCAATATTTTAAATAATAATTCTTTTAAAATATCTCTGTGAGATTGGCTTGCTCCTACACCTTTACTTTTAACATCTGCATCTCTTAAAGTAGCAATTACTTGTGCTACTTTACGCATCGGATAATTTCTTGCCGCAGAGAAATACTCATCAACAAAATAAGGACTAACGCCTAAGTTTTTTGCAACAGAGCTTTTAGATTTGTCCTTTAAACCATGAAACAAAAGCAATTGTGTAAAAAAACCGTTTAATAAAGAAATCGTCATTACCAAAGGATTGTTCTTTGGATTTTCTACAAAATAATTGATAATTCTATTTGCTTTTAAAACATTCTTTTCTCCAACAGCTTTCTTTAATTCAAAATTATTGTAGTCTTTAGAAATACCAATATTTTCTTCTATATGCTTGTCTTCTATAATGGTTTCTTTAGATAAAACTAGCATTAATTTATCTAATTCATTAGAAATCTTACTTAAATCTGTTCCTAAAAATTCTACCAACATTTGTGCAGCTTTAGGCTCTATTTGATATTTTTTTCCACCTAAAACTCTACGAATCCAGTCTGCAACTTGGTTTTCATATAACTTTTTGCTTTCAAAAACCAATCCAGATTTAGATACTACTTTGTGTAGTTTTTTACGTTTGTCTAATTTCTTATACTTATAATTTACAACCAAAACAGTAGTTGGTTGCGGATTTTCTGCATAAGAAACCAATTTTTCTATAGATCTACTTAAATCTTGTGCTTCTTTTACAATGATAACTTGTCTTTCTGCCATCATTGGGTATCGCTTTGCAGAAGAAACAATATCTTCTATACTCGCATCTCTACCATACATTATTTGTTGATTGAATCCTTTTTCTGATTCATCTAATACACTTTCTTCAATAAAATCAGAAATTTTATCTATATAATAAGGTTCATCACCCATTAAAAAATAGATCGGTTTTATATTTCCATTTTTTATATCTGCAACAATGCTTCTAATCTCGTTCATTTACTCTTTTATAATTATTGCCTTTTCTAATTCTGAATCTGTAGGTCCTTCAAACCATTTTTCCATAAATTCAAAATCGTTTTCACTTACTTCAAACTCAAAAGTTTCACCTTTTTCCAAGTTTCTTTTTAAAATTCTTTCTTTTCTTATTTCTTTAGAAATATCTAAAAAATGAATTTTAACTTCTAAATTATTTTCTTCTGCAAATTTTCTATATTTTTCTCTGTGAGAAAACTTAGAAAGGCCAACATCTAAAATACTATCTACTTTAGCATTTTCTAACTGTAAAATTAAATCTTGCATTAAAAGTTCTGATCTTTCTATTCTTTCTAAAAACCAATCTAAACCATCTTTTTCTGTTTTATCATCTAAAAACAGTACTTTATTCCATTTATCTAAAGTAAAAATAATTCCTTTAGTGTCAGATTTTAAACTATTTGCATAAGTAGATTTTCCTGCCCCAGTATTACCCACTAATAAATGTATCATGTCTGATTTTTATTTACTTTTGATTGATGCAAAAACTCAATCTACCTTCGTATAATTTCAAACTCAAAAGTAGCGAAAATAAGACGCTTATTTTTGATAAATTAAGAAAAAAATATTTGGTTTTAACTCCAGAAGAATGGGTTCGTCAGCATTATGTTTACTTTTTAATCGATCAAAAAAAATACCCTGTTTCTTTAATTGCTTTAGAAAAACAGTTAACGATAAACAATCGAAAAAAAAGAACGGATATATTAGTTTTTAATGCAGAAGGGAAACCAGATATTATTGTAGAATGTAAAGCGCCTTCTATAAAAATTACACAAGATACTTTTGATCAAATTGCACGTTATAATTTAAAATTAAAAGCCAATTTTTTAATTGTTACCAATGGATTTCAACATTTTTATTGCAAAATGGATTTTGAAAACGAAACCTATATTTTTTTAAGAGAAATACCTGATTATAAATAGTAAAAAACTTCTTTTTTATTAAGTTTACTTTTAAGCTTTAAGTAATTTATTAAATGTAAATTTGCCACCTTGAAAATAGCAATCGTCATATTAAATTGGAATGGGCAAAAACTTTTACAACAGTTCTTGCCATCTATTGTAGCTTTTAGTGCTGCAGAAGCAGATATCTATATTGCAGACAATGCATCTACAGATACTTCTATTAAATATGTACAAGATTTTTTTCCTGCTATTAAAATTATAGAAAACACTACAAACGGTGGTTATGCAAAAGGTTATAATGATGCTTTAAAATCTGTAAATGCAGATATTTATTGTTTATTGAATTCTGATGTTGAAGTAACAAAAAACTGGTTAAAACCTATTATTGAAACTTTTAAAAAGGATGAAAGTACAGCCGTTATTCAACCTAAATTGTTAGATTTTAAAGACAAAACAAAGTTTGAATATGCTGGTGCTGGTGGTGGTTTTGTAGATTTATATGGTTATCCTTATTGTAGAGGACGTGTTTTTAATAATTTAGAAACAGATAAAGGACAATTTAATGACGAAACTGATATTTTTTGGGCTTCTGGAGCTTGTTTATTTATTCGTTCTAAAGTTTATCATCAGCTAAATGGTTTTGATGAAGATTATTTTGCACATCAAGAAGAAATAGATTTATGTTGGCGAGTTCAAAATAACAACTACAAAATTAAATATGTTGGCACCTCTACTGTTTATCATGTTGGTGGTGCAACTTTGCAAGAAACAAATCCGCATAAAACCTTTTTAAACTTTAGAAATAGTTTACTAAACGTAGTTAAAAACATTCCTAAAAAATGGTTTCTTTTTGTTGTTTTTTCTCGTTTAATCTTAGACGGAATTGCTGGTTTAAAGTTTTTATTAGAATTAAGACCAATACATACTTTGGCTATTTTAAAAGCACATTTTAGTTTTTATAAAAACTTTTTTAAATTCTTAAAAAAACGAAAAAAACTTAAAAAGAAATTAGATTACAATAAACATACAAGCGTTGTTTGGCAATATTTTGCTTTAGGTAGAAAAAACTTTAAAGAATTAAAATAATTTTTTTAACTTTTCTTTTCTTTCTTCTTCTTTTTCTTTGCGTTTTTTGCAAACATCAATTTATACTCTTCTACATCTATTTCAGATTTTCTTTCTAGAATAATTTTAGTAAAATCGAAATGTAATCTTGTAGGTTGATATTTTAATTTATTATTCTGAAAAGCTGTTTGCAAGATATTTTCAATTAAAAAATCTTCGTTAACAGATTCTGGGTGATATTCTGTTTTTAATGAAAGCTTAAAAACATTGGCTGTTGTATTGTACCAAAAAGCTTTCCAGCCACTTCTTAACACCTTTATATTATCAAATGCTGTTTCTCCCGTTTGTCTATGAATTAACTTTATTAAAATACGACCTTCGGTAGTCGTCATTTTTTTCATTTGTTCTGTAAACTCACCTTCAATATATTTTTGAACCATTCTAATATATCTTTTTCGCTTACTTTTAGATTCAATCTTTTCTATTCTAACACTTAAAGAATCTAATCTTTCTGATGCCATTTGAGCATAAGGATACGCTTTAAAAACTTTTCTACGAAACCATAAATAATAACGAATATCGTTTCTAGACTTAAATTTTGGTTTTGGTATTAATGAGAACTCATCTAGATTAACCGTTAAAGTATCTCCTGGTTTCACAAAAACATACTCGTCTATATTTGTAGGCAAAGAATCTATTTCTTTCTTTTGAGAAAAAGAAAGAAACGAAATTGTTACTATATATATGTAAAGTAGTTTTTTCAAATCTTTATATAATCATCATTAATTAGGCCAAGTTTTTGTCTTAAGAAATCTTATCTATAAAATCTTGTTCAGAAATAATTTCAATGCCTAAATTTTCTGCTTTTGTTAATTTGGCTGGTCCCATATTATCGCCAGCAATAATAAAATTTGTCTTTTTAGAGATTGATGAACTTACTTTTCCTCCATTATCTTCTATTGCTTTCTTTAGTTCGTTTCTACTCATTTGATGAAAAACACCAGAAACCACAAAAATTTGTCCTTCTAATTTATTGGTTTGATTTTCTAAACTTTCTGCAGAAACTTCTAACTGAACTCCAGATGCTTTTAAGCGATTTATTAATTGAATATTACCTAAGTTTGATGAAAAATCGATGATACTTTGTGCAATTCTATCTCCAATTTCATCAACAGCAATTAAAGTATCAAAATCCGCAGTCATTAAATTATCTATCGATTTAAAATGTTTTGCCAATTTTTTTGCAACTGTTTCTCCTACAAAACGAATTCCGAGTGCAAATAATACTTTTTCAAACGGAATTTCTTTTGATTTTTCTATTCCATCAATCATATTATGGGCAGATTTTTCTGCCATTCTTTCTAACGGAATTACTTGCTCTACTTTTAAATCGTATAAATCTGCATAATTTGCAATTAATCCTTCTTTACGTAATAAATCTACTGTTTCTCCTCCTAAACCATCAATATCCATGGCTTTTCTAGAAATAAAATGCTGAATTCTTCCTGTTATTTGTGGCGCACATCCAAACTCGTTTGGACAATAATGTTTTGCATCTCCTTCTGTTCTTACCAATTCTGTATTACAAACAGGACAATGTGTTGCGTAAATTGTGTGTTCTGAATTTTCTGGGCGTTTAGTAAAATCGACAGCAATAATTTTTGGGATAATTTCTCCTCCTTTTTCAACAAAAACAGTATCACCAACTCTAATATCTAATTTTGCAATTTGGTCTGCATTGTGCAACGACGCTCTTTTAACCGTTGTACCTGCTAATTGCACAGGTTGTAAATTTGCTACCGGAGTAATTGCGCCAGTTCTACCAACCTGATAAGTAATTTCATTTAAAATTGTAGAAACTTGTTCTGCTTTAAACTTATATGCAATTGCCCATCTTGGTGCTTTTGATGTGTAGCCTAACTCTTCTTGTTGCTGAAGATTATTTACTTTTATAACAATTCCGTCTGTTTCGTAAGGTAAATTATGACGATTTGTATCCCAATGATTTACAAACTCAAAAACTTGATCAATAGATTTTGCTAACGTAATTGTTTCTGGAACTTTAAAACCAACTTTTCTTGCATTTTCTAAACTTTCAAAATGCGTTTTATATTTGCGTTCTTCTGTTACAACTTGATATAACAAACAATCTAAAGGACGTTTTGCAACCTCTGTACTATCTTGTAATTTTAAACTTCCGCTTGCAGTATTTCTTGGATTTCTGTAAGCTTCTTCTCCATTTTTTACACGCTCTTCGTTCATTTTATTAAAACCATCAATTGGTAAAATAATTTCTCCACGCATTTCAAAATTAGAGACAAAGTCTTTTTTTATTGATAACGGAATTGAGCGAATGGTTTTAATATTATTGGTTACTTCATCACCTTGAAAACCATCGCCACGTGTAACAGCTTTTATAAATTGACCATTTTCATACGTTAAATTGATAGAAGCCCCGTCGAATTTTAATTCGCAAGAATATTCGGTTTCTGTTGTTCCTAAAACTTTTTGAACTCTTTTTTCCCAGTCTAATAAATCTTCTTTAGAATAAGAATTATCTAAAGAATACATTCTATTTTTATGTACAACTGTATCAAAATTTTTGGTGATGGTTCCCCCTACTCTTTGTGTTGGCGAATTTGCATCGAAAAACTCTGGATTTTCTGTTTCTAATTTTTCTAATTCTTTTAATTTGATATCAAAATCGTAATCTGAAATTGAAGCATTATCTAACACATAATAATTATAATTATGTGTATTTAATTCATCACGAAGTGATTGTATTTTTTGTTGATTTGTCATTCTAAAATAAAAAATTAATCCTTCTTCTCTCCTGTTAAAACATTTACTCCATTTGGCAAAGGATTGCCAGAACATCGTCTAAAAGAAACTAATTGACCAACATGCCAAATTGCATCTGCAATTGGACCATTAATTACACACCAAAAAGACAATTCTCTATTAGGAAATAGTATTTTGTATTGAGAAACATCTTTACTTTCTCTAAGAATTGTGCTTGCTTGTAATAGATTTTCTAATGTTTGCTTTCTTTTTTCTGCAAAGGTCATTTCTGGTTGTTCTCCTCCATTTACCTTTATTAAAGTAGCATATAAAATTCTTATTGATAAATTATAAATATGATCTATGGTTTCTTCTGTTGTTCTTGCTTCTGAATTTGGTTTAAAAGCCAAATCTTTTTCGGTTAAACCTTCTGTTGCCCAGTAATAACGAAACCCTAAACCATCTACCATTCTACTTGCTGTTGAACCTGCTGTAAATTCTTTTGCTGATTCTGGTATTTGATAATATGGAAGTTTTTCTTGTGAATTCATTTTAAAAAAGGACTTGATTGCAATGGTAAAAATACTAAAAACGGTACATGAAACAATTGTTTTCTATAATTTTAAGTAGACTAAAAGTTGGCAAATAAGTTTAGCCCTGATTGAACGCATGTTTGAGCTCTTTTTGAGTAACGAAAAAAAGCGAGTAGTGAAAGCAGGAAGTAGCTTCTAAAAAAAAGAAACCTCGAAATAAAAATATTCCGAGGTTTTTACATTCAATTTTTATTGAATGAATTTGCACTAAGAGATTTTTAATAATAGGTAAAACGTCTCACTTTTGCGATGTGTTTTGCCAAGCGCATTACTTGATGAGAATACCCGTATTCGTTATCATACCAAACATAAATTACAATAGTTTCTTTGTCTGTAATTGTAGATTTACTATCAAAAATTGATGGAGCTGTTGTACCTACAATATCTGCAGAAACCAACTCGCAATCTAAAGAGTATTTTATTTGTTCTACCAAATCTCCTTCTAAAGCATATTTTTTTATGATAGCATTTACTGCTTCTGTACTTGTAGGAACTTTTAATTGTAAATTTAAAATAGCTAAAGACCCATTTGGTACGGGTACTCTAATTGCATTAGACGTTAATTTGCCTTCTAACTCTGGTATTGCTTTTGATACTGCTTTACCAGCACCAGTTTCTGTAATTACCATGTTTAAAGCTGCGGCTCTACCTCGTCTGTTTTTATTATGCATGTTGTCTACTAAATTCTGATCATTGGTATAAGCGTGTATCGTTTCTAAATGCCCTTTTTTTATTCCGAAATTGTCTTCTAAAACTTTTAAAACAGGTGTAATAGCATTGGTTGTACAAGATGCGGCTGAAAAAATATCTACTTTTTCTGGACTGTATAGTTTATGATTTACACCATGTACAATATTAGGAATTCCTTTACCCGGAGCCGTTAACAACACTTTACTAGCTCCTTTTGCTTTTAAATGTCTTTCCAATGCAACATCATCTCTAAAGGCACCTGTATTATCTATAATTAAAGCATTATTAATACCAAATTCTGTGTAATCGATATCTTCTGGCTGTTTTGCAGAAATCATATAAACTGTTGTTCCGTTTATAATTAATGCCTTATTATCCATATCTGTTTCTACAGTTCCTAAAAAGTCTCCATGAACAGAATCGATACTCAATAAAGAAGCCCTTTTTTGTAAAACAGTTTCTGTAATTTCTCCACGAGTTACAATAGCTCTTAATCTTAATTGAGAACCTTTACCCATTTTAGTCATTAACTCTCTTGCTAAAAGACGACCAATTCTACCAAAACCATATAGAACTACATCTTTAGGTTCTATATTTTTTGAAGCAGTTGCATGCTTTAATTTATTCTTAACAAAAGCAATTTTATCATTACATTTTTGAGCACTTAAATGACATTCGTATGCCAATTTACCAATATCTAATTTTGAGGAAGGTAAATCTATTTGCTGAATTGCTTTTGCAATATCTAACGCATCTTGTACCGTAATAGTTTTACCTACAAATACTTTTGCATGGTTTATTAATTTTAAAACTTCACTAGCTCTTTTATCTACTAAAGGATTTCTGAATAATACTAACTCTATAGATTTATCGTACCATAAATCATTTATAATTGTCATAAATTCTACAACAACTCTTCTATTTTTAGCTTGAGCTAATACTTCTTCTTCGTAATTTAAAGTTTTTGACATAACTTGATTTAATATTTTTGAGTAAAAGTATTCCTTTTTTTAGAATTACGAAATCGATTTCGTAAAATTTTCGTAAATAAAAAAAATCCTGATATTTCTATCAGGATTATCACTATTAACAAAAATTACAACTATTATCTATAAATATACCTCTCTACTTCTCCTTCTAAATTTATCATTTCTACCGCCACTCTATATCTATTACTTACTAACTTATCTAAAAGTTGTGCTGTTTCTTTTGCACTACCAACCTCTTTATTATTAACCTTTGTGATAATGTAGTTTTTTAAGTTCTCATCATCATCATCTTTACCGGTTCTAATAATTTTTACTCCTTTAGAAATATCTTTCTTTTTTAACTCATCTCTAGACAAGTCTTTTAATTGCCATTGAAAAACAGAAGAAATATATCTTTCTATAGATTTAGATAATTCTACTTTTTTAACTAAAATTTCTCCATCTCTATCAATCGTTACATCTACAAATTCTCCAGGTCTTTTTGCTGTTAACTGCCCTTTTAAATCAGAAAACTTAGTAATTTTTACACTATTTACCTTTTTAATAATGTCACCCGTTTTTAAACCAGATTTTTTTGCTCCTTCTACTTCTTCTGTAACTCCCGCAACTTTTACACCTTCTTCTTGGTATCTTGTATCTACACTAATACCTAATATTGCTTGTTGTACTTTACCAAACTCAATTAAATCATCTACAATTTTCTTTGCAATATTAGATGGTACTGCAAAAGAATACCCTACAAAAGATCCTGTTTTAGAACTAATTGCGGTATTAATACCTACCAATTCTCCTCTAGAATTTACCAAAGCACCACCACTGTTTCCTGGGTTTACCGCTGCATCTGTTTGTATAAAAGAGTCTATTGCTGTATTACCTTCTAAATCTCTACCTTTTGCACTTACAATACCTGCAGTTACTGTAGATGTTAAGTTATAAGGATTACCAACTGCTAAAACCCACTCACCAATCTTAATATTATCAGAATCTGTAAACGGTATATAAGGTAAATCGATATCTGTGTCTATTTTTAATAAAGCAATATCGTTTTCTGTATCTGTACCTATTAATTCTGCTTTTAATTTATGCTGATTATTTAAGGTTACTTCTAATTCTGATGCTCCATCAATTACGTGATTATTGGTAACAATATAACCATCAGGAGAAATAATAACACCACTTCCTGTACCTACTTGTTCGTATTTTCTTGTTCCGCTTCCGCCTCCATAAAATAATTCTGCCCATGGGTTAGATTGCGTCCTTATTGCTGTATTTTTAACGTGTACAACTGCATGTACAGAGTTTTCTGCGGCAACAGTAAAATCTATAGAATTTGCTACTGAATTTACCTTATTTAATACCGGATTATAATTTGCTGTAACTGTTTTCATTGGCTGAGAAATTGTTCTTTCTACAACCGTTTCATTATCAAATAGCGTTTTATAGCCACCTAATGTAAGAACTCCACCTAAGGCAGCCATTCCTACTAAACCAAAAAATTTCTTCATGTTTCTAAATTTTTAATTACTCAAATATACAATTTTAACATTTTCAAAAAATCTGTTTAACTTGTTTTTAACTGACTTTAACCGGTTTTTAACACACTTATTTTAACCTATAAATTATTACCTTTGCTCGTATATGGATTTAACTTTTTATAAATATCAAGGAACCGGAAATGACTTTGTTATGATAGATAACAGAACAAAAACCTTTCCAAAAGAAAATACTGACATTATTTCTTACTTGGCTGACAGACATTTTGGTGTTGGTGCAGATGGTATTATTTTAATTGAAAATGATGATGATTATGATTTTAGAATGATCTATTTTAATGCAGATGGAAGCCAAACATTTTGTGGAAATGGAGGAAGATGTGCCGTTGCTTTTGCAAAACAATTAGAAATTATAAATACAAAAACAAATTTTATAGCTGTTGATGGATCTCATTTTGCAGAAATAGAAAACGGAGTTATTTCTTTAAAAATGATTGATGTTAATGAAATTGAAGTAAAAGAGAATTCAGTTTTTGCATATACAGGAACACAACATCATGTAGAATTGGTTGAAAATCTTGATACCTTTCCTGTTTTTGAGAAAGGAAAAGAAATTAGGTATTCTTATTCTGACCCTGGAAGTAATGTGAACTTTGCTCAACAAATTGATGCGAATACTTTTAGAGTTAGAACATATGAGAAAGGTGTAGAAAATGAAACTTTAGCATGTGGAACCGGAGTAACAGCTGTTGCAATTGCCATGCACAAAACACAGAAAACAACAAGTAACTTAATTGCTTTACCTGTAGAAGGTGGTAATTTAGAAGTTTCTTTTAAAGAAGATAACGGAAATTACACCAATGTATTTTTAAAAGGACCTGCTGCTTTTGTTTTTAAAGGAAATATTTCTTTTTAATACAGATTAACCTCTTTTTAAAAAAATTAAAATTTAAAAAAACTATGTTTCCTATGTCTCTAAGTGGTCAAACAATAAATCTAAGAGCACTAGAACCAGAAGATTTACAATTTCTTTATCAAATTGAAAATAATGAATCTTTTTGGGAAATTAGTCACACTCAAACTCCGTTTTCTAAATATATTTTAAAACAATATTTAGAAAATGCTCATTTAGACATTTATGAAGCAAAGCAGTTACGTTTACTCATAGAAGAAAAATCAACCAAAAAACAAATTGGTATGATTGATTTGTTTGATTTTAATCCTCAACATAAAAGAGCAGGTATTGGTATTTTAATTCATCCAAAGTTTCAAAAAAATGGTTTTGCTTCAGAAGCTTTATCGCTTTTAATTAAATACTCTTTTTCTCATTTAGATTTACATCAACTTTTTGCAAATATTACTACTGATAATCTAAAAAGCATATCTCTTTTTTCTAAACATCAATTTAAAAAAATTGGTATAAAAAAAGATTGGATTTTTTCTGAAGGAAAATTTAAAGATGAAGTTTTATTTCAGTTGATAAAAGACTAATTTTACCATTCTAAAATCTTAGTACATTGAGTAAAAAATTTATATTAGCTGTTATTGCCACTATTATCGTTATATCCGGAATTATTGGATATAAATATTATCAAAAAATATTTGGAAAATCGATTACAAAAGACAGAACTCTCTTTATATATTCTTCGGATAGTTTAATTGATGTTAAAGATAAAATAGCTGAGTTTTCTACAAGCTCAAACACTTTTTTATTTGTAGCTGCAAAAAAGAATTTTTCTATACCAAAACCAGGAAGATATATTTTAAAGAAAGATATGTCTAATAATGATGTGGTAAATCTATTAAGAAGCGGGAATCAAACCCCGTTAAAAATCTCTTTTAATAATCAAGATACTTTAGAAAAATTGGCTGGCAGAATTGCAGAGCAAATAGAAACAGATTCTTTATCTCTCTTAAACTCTTTTAGAAACAAAGATTTTTTATCAAAAAACAACTTGACAGAAAAATCTGTATTACAAATATTTATTCCAAATAGTTACGAATTTTATTGGACAACTTCTGCTAATAATTTTAGAAACAAAATTTTTAAAGAATACAATCGATTTTGGAATGATAGTAGACTTAGTAAAGCCAAAGCTTTAAACTTAACAAAAAGTGAAGTAATGACTTTAGCTTCTATCGTACAAAAAGAAACTGCTAAAACAGTAGAAAGACCAATTGTTGCTGGTTTGTATTTAAATCGATTACAAAAAGGTTGGCCATTACAAGCAGACCCTACCATTATATATAGTATCAAAGAAAAAATGGGACAAGATTATGTTGTAAAAAGAGTTTTAACAGTAGATTTAGAAATAGATTCTCCTTATAACACGTATAAAAATAGAGGTTTGCCTCCTACTCTAATATCTATGCCAGATATTTCTGCAATTGATGGAGTTTTAAATGCACAAAAACATAACTATTATTATATGTGTGCTAATGTAGAAAGATTAGGTTATCATGCTTTTGCAAAAACCTTGTCTCAACATAATAGAAATGCAGCAAAATATCATCAATGGATGAACAAACAGAGAATTAACAGATAATAATGAAAAAATTATTCATATTAATATTTTCTCTTTTTACAATAACTACCTATTCTCAAACATCTTCTTTTTATAAAAAATCTGATACTTTAAATTTAAAAAGAAGAAATGCAGTTATATTATCTGAAAGTATTTTAGCTGGTGGTACTTTATTAGCTTTAAATCAACTTTGGTATGCAGACTATCCTCAATCTAATTTTCATTTAAAAAATGACAATAATGATTGGAACCAGATGGATAAAGCGGGTCATTTTATGACTTCTTACTATATCGGAAAAGTTGGTATGGAACTTTTAGACTGGACTGGTGTTTCAAAAAAAAATCAATTAATTTATGGAGCCACTTTAGGTTTTAGCTTTTTAACTGCTGTTGAAATTTTTGATGGTTTTTCTGAAGAATGGGGAGCCTCACCTGGAGATATTCTTGCTAATGCAGCCGGAACAGGTTTATTAATTGGACAAGAATTACTTTGGGATGAACAAAGAATTACTGTAAAGTATTCTTTTCATCAAACTCACTTTGCAAAAGAAAGACCTAATACGCTAGGTGAAAACTTTTTACAACAAACTTTAAAAGATTATAATGGTCAAACTTATTGGTTATCTGCCAATATTTGGTCTTTTAACAAAGAAAGTTCGTTTCCTAAATGGTTAAATGTTGCTTTAGGTTATGGAGCAGAAGGCATGATTTTTGGAAACTCAAATGTAGCAAACTCAATGATACAAGAGCCTTACAGACAATTTTACCTTAGTTTAGATGTAGATTTAACAAAAATAACAACAAATTCGGAATTCTTAAAATCTGTGTTTTCTGTTATAAATTTCGTAAAGATTCCTGCTCCTACTCTAGAAATTAATACCAAAAATGGAATAAAGCTTCATTATCTGTATTTTTAATAAATTTTAACGTACTGATTATCAGTATATTTAAAATTTGATTATAAATTTGCACCCGCAAAACAGAAAAATTATATTTATCAAAAAGTTTTTATTTTTAAGTATTATATTTTTAGGGTTTATTAATGCCACAAGCATCGATAAAAAAATAGATACTAACAACAAGATTACCTTTCCGAAATTCGTAGATTTTAACATTCCTTATCTACAAAAAGATTTTGTAGGTTTTAAAGAAGCGTTAGCGTTTAAAGAATCTCAAGGAAAATATACGGTTGTAAATACTTTAGGTTATTTAGGAAAATACCAATTTGGTAGAACTACTTTACATCGATTAAATATTTACAACACTCAAGGTTTTTTAAAAAATCCTGAGTTGCAAGAAAAAGCATTTGTAGCTTTATGTAAAGTTAACAAATGGATTTTAAGAAAAGATATTAGACGCTCTGTAGGTAAAACTATAAACGGAATTAAAATTACAGAATCAGGAATATTAGCAGCAGCCCATTTAAGTGGTGCAGGAAATGTAAAAAAATTCTTGAGAAGTAATGGTAGTGTTCGCTTTTCTGATGCTTACGGATCTACAATACAGTCTTACTTGAAAAAGTTTGCTGGCTACGATCTATCTAACATCGAAGCAGAAAAAAATGCTACAGCCTAAAATTTATTATTAGAAAACATTCGATTTTCATTTAAAAAAGCTTCATTTAATAAATAAATGAAGCTTTTTTTATAACTTTTTTTTGTAAATTTCTAAATAAAACTATTTATGAATGATAAAAATAGCAGGTCTTTTATGTAAATCTGGTTGTTGATGTTTCCAATCTTTTACCATAAACGTTTTAATATACTCACTTGGCAATGTAATATCTGCAGCAATACATAAATTTGTAGTTGGAGATAAAGTTGCCTTTAAATCTGCAAGCATTTTTTCATTTCTATAAGGCGTTTCAATAAAAATTTGAGATTGATTTTTATCCTTAGATATTTTTTCTAAATCTTTTATTGTTTTTTTTCTTTCAGATTTATCAATTGGCAAATAACCATTAAAAGCAAAATTCTGTCCGTTCATTCCAGAACTCATCATTGCCATTAAAATAGACGAAGGTCCAACTAAAGGAACTACTCTAATATTTTTTTCATGCGCTAACTTAGCAATACTTGCTCCTGGATCTGCAATTGCAGGCACTCCTGCTTCTGATAATAAACCAACATTAACACCTTCTTTACAAATATCTAAATATTTTGTTGTCTCTATCTCTTCTGCATATTTATCTAACAGCATCAACTGTAAAGATGGTTGCGATTTCTTAGGTGCAATTTTTTTTATGAATCTTCTTGCTGATTTTTCGTTTTCAACAATATAATAATCAATTTCTTCAATTACTTTTTTTACTGATAAAGGCATTACTTCTAAGGGCTCAGTATCTCCTAAAGTAGTAGGAATTAAATAAAGTTTACCAATCATTTTATAATTTTTTACTGATGAAATTGCATGCTTCATCTAACATTTTATATACATTTTCAAAACCTGAGTCTCCTCCGTAATATGGATCTGGAACATTTAAATTTTTATTAGGGTATGCTTCATTTAGAATTAGCTTTACTTTTTCTTCATCTTCTATGCTTCTAGCTAAGGATAATATATTTTGATAATTACTATCATCCATCACATAAATAGCATCAAATTTATCAAAATCTTTTACAACAAATTTTCTGGCTCTTTGATCTTTAATATTTATTCCATATTTAGCCGCAACCTCAATAGAACGAGCATCTGGTAAATTACCAACATGATAAGCACCAGTTCCTGCAGAATCTACAAAAACTTCATCGTTATTTACTTTAGATTTTAAAATCCCTTCTGCTAATGGAGAACGACAAATATTACCTAAACACACCATTAAAACTCTACGCATATAAAATATTTTTGTTAAAAATAAGAAACTATTACTCTCTTAAAAAATTAAGAGAGTAAATATATGTTTCAAAAAAAGTTTTATTTAGATTTTCTTAGAGAGAAAATAATTCTAAGAATATAAATAGAGAAGCTAAAGTAAATAGTTAGAAAGTTAACTTCTTAGTTAAATCTTCTACGTATTTTTTAAACTGCTTATCTGTTTCCGTTAAATTATCTACGGTTTTACATGCATGTAACACAGTTGCATGATCTCTTTGCCCTATTTGATTACCAATACTAGCCAAAGAAGATTTTGTTAGTCTTTTTGCAAAATACATCGCTAATTGTCTAGCTTGTACAATATGACGCTTACGTGTTTTAGATTGCAAAGTAGCAACGTCCATATCAAAATATTTAGAAACTTCTTTCTGAATATAATCTATAGAGACTTCTTTTTTAGTATTCTTTACAAACTTGTCTACAATTTGCTTAGCCAATTCTATAGAAAATTCTTTTCTATTAAAAGAAGCTTGTGCAATCATAGAAATAATAACACCTTCTAATTCTCTAACGTTAGATTTTATATGCTTAGCAATATATTCTACAATTTCTTCTGGCATTTCTACACCATCTCTATACAATTTATTTTGTAAAATAGAAATTCTAGTTTCGTAATCTGGTGCTTGCAATTCTGCTGATAATCCCCATTTAAAACGAGATAATAACCGTTGTTCTATATCTTGCATATCTACAGGCGCTTTATCCGAAGTTAAAATTACCTGTTTACCATTTTGATGTAAATGATTAAAAATATGAAAGAAAACATCTTGCGTACCCGCTTTACCAGATAAGAATTGTACATCATCAATAATTAACACATCTACCATTTGATAAAAATGAATAAAATCGTTTCTTGTATTCGATTTTACAGAATCTATAAATTGCTGTGTAAATTTTTCTGAAGAAATATATAAAACTGTTTTATCTTGATATTTATCTTTAATATCTACACCAATTGCATGTGCTATGTGTGTTTTACCTAAACCAACTCCACCATAAATTAATAATGGATTAAAAGAGGTACCACCTGGTTTATTTGCTACTGCCATACCCGCAGATCTAGCCAATCTATTAGAGTCTCCTTCAATAAAATTAGCAAAACTATAATTAGGGTTTAATTGAGATTCTATTTTAACTTTCTGTAAACCAGGAATAACAAACGGATTTCTTAATTCTCGTTTGTCAGATTCTAAAGGAACAGTAACTTTTTGTGGTTTTAACGGGTTTCTATTAGAACTCGGTATTTTAACTATTTGTGGTCTGTTACTACTATAATTATTTTCCATTTTTACATCATAAATCAATTTGGCATCACTACCCAATTGTCTTACTAATGCAACTCTTAATAATTTAATATAATGTTCTTCTAACCATTCGTAAAAAAATTTACTCGGTACTTGTATGGTTAAAGCTTCTCCTGATAACTTTACCGGCTTAATTGGCTCGAACCAAGTCTTATAGGCTTGTGGCTTTATGTTGTCCTTTATGAAAGCCAAGCATTCATTCCAAACTGAGTCAGCAGTTATAGTCATTTATTTTTTAGCAGTTTTTTTGGTTATTAAATCGAATAAAAAAAGACATTCCCGTATCCTTTTTTGAGTGCTACAAAAGTGTGAATAAAATTCAGTATAAAAAAATGCATTCCCTATTGATTATTAATTATTTTTTACGTAGAATGCTAAAATTTTAAACTCTAACATCTTTTGAAAAGCTATTTAACAAAAACAAGAATTCGTTATTCTGAAACTGACCAAATGAGGGTGGTTTATCACGGAAATTACGCTCAATTTTTCGAATTAGGAAGAACTGAGTGGTTACGTTCTTTAGGCGTTACTTACAAAGATATGGAAACCAAGGGAATAATGCTTCCTGTAATTTCTTTAAACTGTAATTTTATTAAATCCGCATTATATGACGATGTTTTAACAATAAAAACAATTTTGAAAAAGCAACCAATGGTAAAAATTGAATTTGATTATGAAATTACTAATCAAAATGATGAATTAATATGTACAGGAAGTACTGCTCTGGTTTTTGTGAACAGTAAAACGATGAAACCTACTCGTTGTCCTGATTATTTATTAAAAGGATTAGGGTTTTAAAAATTATCCTAATTCTTTAATATCAACTTTATAGAGATTATCAAAAATATTAAAAATTGATGTTGCGTCTTTTTTTCTAACAGAAATAATATACTCGCAATTCATTTCTAATTTCTGATTGATAATATCAATATTTTTCTCTTTTATAATTCTTTGCACAGAATTCATCAACTCGTAATTAAAAATAAGTTTAAAATGAATGTCTATAGTTTTTTCTAAAATATCTGATGCTTCTAAAGCCAGTTGAGCAGAGGTTTTATAAGCAGAAATTAAACCGCCAACACCCAATTTTGTTCCACCAAAATAACGCACAGATACAATTAATATGTTAGTAACTTCAAAAGATTGTATTTGTCCGTAAATTGGTAAACCTGCTGAATTATTTGGTTCTCCATCATCATTTGCTCTAAATCGAATCTTTTCTATACCTAATTGATAAGCATAACATAAATGACGAGCAGAATGATGTTTCTTTTTTAGTTCTTCTAAACAATCTTTTACATCATCTTCTGATAAAACAGGAAAAGCATATCCAAAAAATTTAGAACCCTTTTCTTTAAAAAGTGTTTCTTCAGATGGTTTGTCTATGGTTTTATAAACGTCTTCTAACATAATTATGCAATAGTTACTAAAATAATACCTACAATAGCTAAAACTATACCTATTTTATTTTTGATGCTAAACTGTTCTTTAAATAAAATTAAACCAACTATTGTAGAAACAATTACGACAGCTACATTGTTTATGGTAAAAATTGTAGAACTTTCAAAACCTTTTGTTTGTAAAGCTTTTATTATAAAAACAATGGTAAAATAATTAGGAATTCCTAAAACAATACCACCAATTATATTCTTAACACCAAAAGATTCTCTCTTTTTAATGGTTTTTATCAATAAAATAAGTAAGCCAAAAATAGCTGCAAAACCAAATAAACTTCCCGAGAAAAGAGATACTTCTTTTTCTGTCACAAAATTAACTTCTACGTATTTTAAAGTTGTGTCTATTACACCAGATCCAAAAAAAAGTAATATCGGATACAATAATCCTTTCTTTTTAAAATCGCTTTTTTCGTCCTTAACAGATGCCAAATAAACGGCAGCTAAAGCAAAAATGATTCCTAATACTTTTAAAAAAGTAACAGATTCATTATACAAAAAAACACCAAATATAATAGGGATTACAACAGACATTTTACCAGCAACAGAAGCAACTGATAATCCGTTTTTTTGTGCTGTATTTGCCATCACAAAAAAAATGGCAACAAATAATGCTCCTAAAAACAGTGCGCCAAAAAACCATGGTTTTTGTGGTATTTCTGTAAAAGAAAACTCAACTTCAGACAAGCCAATACCAAAAGAAAAAGCAACTATATAATTAACAATAATTGCTTTTAAAGTATCTATTTTATAAACATCAAAATACTTAAAAATTACAAATAATGAAGTTGCAAAAACAATACTTAATAATAAATAGATCAATCCATTTTATTTTTTGTGAACAACTCTACAACCTCTTCTTCTCCCGGAATTAAATTCCAAGTATGAATACCTAATTTATTAGCAGAATCTGTATTTTCTTTTAAATCATCTACAAACAAAGTTTCGTCTGCAATTAAATTATTTTCATTCAACACAAATTCATAAATTTCTGTATCTGGTTTTCTTAAATTGATTTCGTGCGATAAATAAAATTGCTCAAAACAATTTTTAAATTCATTAAAAAATGTTTCTCCTAAAGAATTTTGAATCCAACTGATGTGTAAATCGTTTGTGTTGCTTAATAAAAACAATCTGTATTTTTTACTTGCAACTAATTCTTTTAAGAAATCTAATCTTTTTTTAGGAAAATCTAACAAAACAGCATTCCAAGCATTAATTAAATCTTGCTTTTCTAACCCAAATTTATCATGAAAAAAGTTTACAAAATCATTTGTACTCATAAGACCTGTTTCATACTTATGATAAACCTCTATCATTTCTTCCGTAATCTTTGTCACTCCTAAAATTGCCATTTCTCTATACGTAGCAGGCTTATCTAGGTTGATAAAAATATCGCCAAAATCGAAAATAATATTCTTAATCATTTTTATATATTTTTAAAATATCTGTTTTGATGTTTATTTTTTCTTGAACTACTTTATTAAAATTAGGTGACTTCACTCCTTTTTTAAATTTTGTTTCTCCAACAAAAACAAGTGCTTCATCCCATAAGTTTTCATCTATAAATGTTTGTAAAGTTTGTGCACCCCCTTCTATAATAACAGACTGAATTTTTTGCTTCTGCAAAACATCACAAATTTGATTTGCTATATTTTTAGAAAAATCAATCCTTTTAAAAATTAAATTCTCGGTTGATTTTGTATTTTCTACACCATTAGTAATTACAATCGTTTTTACACTTTTATCAAAAATAGTTGCATTTTTATCAATCCTTAAATTTCTATCTAAAACAATTCTAATTGGGTTTTGCCCAGACCAACTTCTTATATTTAATTTAGGGTTGTCTGAAATAACCGTATTTGTACCTACTAAAATAGCATGTTCTGTACTCCTAAACTTATGTACTAATTGTTGCGAATATTTATTAGAAATCCAAACAGGTTTTTGTTCATCTTTTTCTTTCGGAGCTATAAATCCATCAGAAGTTTCTGCCCATTTTAGAATAATATAAGGTCTTTTCTTTTCTTGAACTGTAAAAAAACGTTTATGATGCGCTCTACATTCTTCTTCTAAAACACCAACTATTACATTAATTCCGGCATTTATCAATCGTTCTATACCTTTACCAGCCACCAAACTGTTAGAATCTACACAACCAATAACTACATTTTTTAATTTGTTTTTTACAATTAAATCTGCACAAGGTGGTGTTTTACCGTGATGAGAACAAGGCTCTAAGGTTACATAAATTGTAGATTTTTTTAAAAGCGATTTATCTTTTACAGCATTAATTGCATTTACTTCGGCATGACTTTCTCCGTAAGGAGATGTAAAACCTTCTCCAATAATTTTATCTTGATAAACAACAACTGCACCAACAGAAGGATTGGGACGCGTAGTACCAATTCCGTTTTTAGCAAGTTGCAAACAACGTTTTATGTAAGCTTTATGAGTAATAATCTAAAATTTAATTTTTACTTCTTCAATTTCATCAATTAAAAATTCACTATTAAAACCAAGTACAGTGTATTTTAAGTTTCCTTTAAATCTAACATTAATTTTATTTGATAATAAAGACCCTAATAAACCTCCTATAGCATCACCTCCTTTGTTTGCTTCAAAAATTTTCTTAGTTGGTATACTTGCCGTTAAAGGAATTGTAAAGTTATTTTTTGCAGGAACTTCAAATTCATCAGAAAAAACTTTTGCAACTTCTACTTCATTTACAAAAACACTAACCTCATCCGTAGAAATTTTGCCACCAACATCATTTGGGTTTTCAAAAAAAGCATTTGCCTTTAAATTAACTACTCCGCCACTAAAACTAGTAACTTCTATATTATCTACCTTTAAAAAAATGGGTTGTTCGTTTACAGAACAACTAGTTAACAACACAAATATAAATGTAAAATATAAAAAGTTTTTCATCTTAATTTTTTAAAATAATAGTTAAATTGCTCTTGCAAAAATACAGTAATAAATGACAAGTAAAGATTTTATCATTAGAGAAATTCAACCAAAAGACAATGCAGAAATGGCTATTGTAATTAGGGAAGTTATTTTAGAAATGGGTGCTCCAAAAATTGGTACCGCATACGAGGATAAGGCTACAGATCTAATGTTTGAAAATTATCAGAAAGAAAATGCTGCTTATTTTGTTCTAGAATATAATAACAATGTTGTTGGAGGCGCAGGAATTGCACAGCTTGATAATTTTGAAGGAAAAACTTGCGAACTGCAAAAAATGTATTTTTTGCCAACTGCCAGGGGTAAAGGTTTAGGCTCTAAAATGATTTCTATTTGTTTAAACAAAGCCAAAGAATTTGGTTTTGAAAATTGTTATTTAGAAACCCTACCTTACATGAAATCTGCTATAAAATTATATAGAAAAAATGGTTTTACAGATTTAGAAAGCGCTATAGGAAACACTTGCCATTATTCTTGTGACGTTTGGATGCTAAAAAAAATATAAAATTTTGATTTACATTATTCTTTTTTCGGTTCACTTTTTACTTTTTAGTTGGGCTTTTTACAACATTCTATATTTTGGTGTAAAACCCTCTAAATCTTTAAGTTGGATTTTAATCACCTTCTTATTTCCGTTTATAGGTGTTTTTGCTTTTATTTTATTTGGTATAAATAGAAGGAAAATAAAATACTTTGAGCTTAAAGAAACTAAAAAAAGAAAAAAATATATTGAGAAAAATTTCACAAACAAAGCAAATACAAATATTAATAAGCTTAACAGTAACAAAGCAATTAAAATATCTAATTTAGTTTTTAATAATACCAATTTACCTCTACAGATAAATAATGATATTGTTGTTTTAAAAAATGGAAAAGAAACTTTTGAAGCGCTTTATAAGGCTATAAAAAGTGCAAAATCATTTATTCATTTACAATATTACATTTTTGAAAACGGAGAAATTTTATCTAAAATCATCTCTTTATTAGAAGAAAAAAGACAAGAAGATGTAGAGGTTCGTATTTTATATGATTCCATTGGTAGTTTTAATTTAAAAAAATCAACAAAACGCAAACTGAAAGAAATTGGTGTAGAAATCTACCCAGAAACTCCTTTTAAATTTGGTAGTTTTATTTTTTCTTTAAACTATAGAAATCACAGAAAAATTGCAATTATAGATAATAAAATTGGTTTTACTGGTGGTGTAAATATTTCTGATGAATACATTACAAAAGATACTAATTTAGGTATTTGGCAAGACACACACGTACAAATTACGGGGTGTGCTGTCGCTAATTTACATGCCACTTTTTTAAAAGATTATTACTATGCAACAGACATAGATTTAAGTGATAAAGAAAAATACAACAAGGCTTATAATGCCGATGGAAATATTGAGATACAAATTGTTTCTAGCGGCCCTGACTATGACCAATCTGTTGTAATGCAACAATATTTAAGTCTTATTAATTTAGCCGAAAAAAGTATTTGTGTTTTAAATCCGTATTTTATTCCGACTGTTTCTATTTTAGAAGCTTTCAAAATTGCAGCTTTAAGTGGCATAAATGTAACTTTGTTACTCCCTAAAGTTACAGATTCTAAAATGGCAACTTATGGTATGTACTCTTATTTTGAAGATTTATTGAAAGCAGGTGTAAACATTTATTTAAGAGAAGATTTCTCTCACAGTAAAGTGATTTTTATTGATGATGAAATAATCTCTGTTGGTTCTACAAATTTTGATTGCAGAAGCTTTGAACATAATTATGAGTTAAATGCATTAATTTTTGACAAAGAAATAATTTCTGATATTTCTGATGAATTTAACGAAAGAAAAGAATTGGCTAATAAATTAAATCTAAAAGATTTTTTAAACAGATCTAACAAGCAAAAAACATTAGAACGTTTAGCAAGGTTTTTAAGTCCTTTATTATAAATTATATGACACTCAAAAATTTTCGTGTTTTTTTAACCGAGCAATTATCAACTATTTACCCTAAAACAGAAATAGAATCTTTCTTTTTTTTGTTGATAGATGAAAAACTTAACTTACAAAGAATAGACACGGTTTTAAAACCAGATTTTTTAATTACTGATGAAATTTTATCAGAATTAAAAGACATTACAAAAAGACTTTTTAATGAAGAACCAATACAATATATTTTAGGGAATACAGAGTTTTACGGTTTACCATTTTTAGTAAATAATAGCACTTTAATACCAAGACCAGAAACCGAAGAATTAGTAGAATGGGTTATAAATGAAGTTGCTAAATTACACAATAATAAAACTAAAAAATTACAAATTATAGACATTGGTACAGGTTCTGGTTGTATACCTATTTCTTTAGCTAAAAACTTAAATAATGTTTCTATTTCTGCAATTGATGTTTCTACAGAAGCTTTAAAAACAGCCAAAGAAAATGCAGTTTTAAACAAGGTTAAAATTAACTTTTTAGAAAAAGACATTTTACAAACGGATAAATTACCTAAAAAATATGATATCATTATTTCTAATCCACCTTATGTTAGAGAATTAGAAAAAGTAGAAATAAAAAATAATGTTTTAGATAACGAACCTCATCTTGCTTTGTTTGTAGACGATGATAATCCTTTGATTTTTTATTCAAAAATTGCTGATTTAGCCAAAAATTATCTTAAAGAAAATGGCTTATTATTTTTTGAAATCAATCAATATTTAGGCCAAGAAACTGTAACAATGTTAGATCAAAAAGGTTTTAAAAACATCAATCTAAAAAAAGATTTATTTGGTAATGAAAGAATGATAAAAGCTTCCATGTAATTTATTCTAAAAGACAAAAACCACCCGCAATCATAATGATTACTGATGGTTTTCCAATTCAACACTAAAAGAAAGTTAAGCTTTCTTTTGGCCAACTTTATGTCCAAAAAAAGCATAATATAATATAAATAAATAGCAAGGTAACAGAATCCAATAACCAAAAGATGCAGCTTCTGCCATTGCACCTAACTCATCTATACCTGTTGCTATTAATGTTTCTTTTTTACTATCTACCAAAGCACCATATAAAGGCGGAATAACAGCTCCACCAGAAATAGCCATAATTAATAAAGCAGAAGCTGTTTTGGTAAATTTACCCAAACCACCTAATGCTAAAGGCCAAATTGCTGGCCAAACTAATGCGTTTGCAATACCTAAAGCGGCTACAAATAATACCGATGTAAAACCTGTTGTAGATACAATACAAAAAGAAAATGCAATACCTAAAACCGCACTTGCTTTTAAGGCAAAAGATTGACTAATATATTTAGGTATTAAAACTGCTCCTAGAGCATAAGTTGCAACCATTGCCATTAGTGTAAATAAGGTAAAGAATTTAGCGTCTTCTACAGGTATGTTTAATGAAATTCCGTAAGAAATAATTGTATCACCTGCAATTACCTCTACACCTACATATAAGAACAATGCTAAAACACCCAACCATAAATGAGGAAATTGAAATATACTTGTTTTTGTTTTTTCATTTGAATCTGCAGCTTCTGTTTCTTCTGCCTCTACATTTGGTAACGGTGCTTTTCTTATTAAAATACCTAATAAAAATAAAACAACTGCCATTACAATATAAGGTGTAACAACGCTGTCTGCCATTGTATTTAATAAACTTTCTTTTTCGGCATTATCAACAACGTTTAATTTTTCTTTAATATCACCTATACCAGACAATAAAATTGCACCAAAAATTACAGAACCTAAAGAACCTGCTACTTTATTTGCTATCCCCATTATAGAAATACGTTTTGCAGCACTTTCTATAGGACCGATAATTGTTATGTATGGGTTTGATGCTGTTTGCAACAATGTCATACCTGCTCCTTGTATAAAAATTGCAACTAAAAACAACCAATAAGTTCTTGCAGATGCTGCCGGAATAAAAATTAAAGCTCCAATAGCCATTATTATTAAACCTAAAGACATTCCCTTTTTATAACCGACTTTATTAATAATGTAAGATGCTGGTAATGCCATTACTACAAAAGAAATATAAGATGCGGATGCTACTAAGTAAGATTGTGCATCTGTAAGTTCGTTTATTGTTTTCATAAACGGAATTAAGGCTCCGTTTATCCAAGTAACAAACCCGAAAATAAAGAATAAACCTGCAATAATAATTATTGGTACAAGCGTATTTTTTTCCGCTTTTGGTTGTTGCTCGATGGTAGTTGACATAATATCTATATTTATTAAAATTTGTTAGTTTAAAAAGTCTTGGGAAATGTACTGAATGTGTTAACTATATGTAAAATTAATTCTACCAATAACATCTAATAAGTGCTAAACAGAATTATTTTGGAATATAAGTGTTAAATTTTTAATCCATATTTAAAATGATGCGTTTGGCATGACTTACATATTTTCTTCCGATAGGTATTCTTGTTGTTGCTATTTCTATTAAATTACCTTCAACACTTTTTACCTTATCTATTGCAATGGTAAATGACCTATGTATTCTTATAAAATTTTTTTCTGGTAACTCTTCTGTAATACTTGTTAAAGATTTATGCACTAAGTGATTTTCTGTAGTAGTAATCACCTTAATATAATCTTTTAAACTTTCTATATATAAAATGTCATCAAACTTAACTTTAACTAGTTTTTTATCAACCTTAAGAAAAATAAAAGAGTCATTATTATCTTCTTCTTTTTTAACACCTCTTTGTAAATAAACTTGCTGAGTAATTTTATTTATGGTTCTTAAAAAACGATTAAAAGGAATTGGTTTTACTAAATAATCTAAAACATTTAAATCGAAACTTTCTACAGCATATTCTCTGTAAGCTGTAGTTATTACCACATTTATATTAGGGTTTAGATTCTTTGCAAATTCTAACCCATTCATCTTAGACATATTAATATCCAAAAAAAGTGTATTAATTTCTTCTTTTTCTAACAACAACAATGCATCTAATGGATTGTTAAATGTTTGAACAACTTCAAAATTTTGAAATTCTTTTAAATGATTTTCTACAACTTTAATAGCCAAAGGTTCATCATCAATAATAATACATTTTATTTTCATAAATTAAGTATATAAATTATAGTTGTATGGATAATTCTACAATATAATTTTGTTTTTCGGTTTTAATGTCTAAGGTAAACTTATCTTTATATAATAGTTCTAATCTTCTTAAAACATTTTTATTACCAATACCGTGTTTGGTAGTTTTATTTGTAAAAGAATTAAAATTATTTACAACTACAAAATTTAACACGTTAGTTTCACTAATTTTAAAGTCTATAACAACATCTAACTTATCATTTTCTACTGTACCGTGTTTAAAACAATTTTCTATAAAAGGTAAAAATAATAATGGCGGTACTTTTAAAGTTCTAATATCACCTTCCATATTTAATTCTACATCTACCCTTTCTCCATATCTTAATCTTTCTAAACCAATATAATTTTGAATATATTTAATCTCGTTTATCAAATCTATTTTAGGCTCTTTAGCGTCATATAATATATACTCCATAATTTCTGATAACTTAAGAACTACTTCTGGAGCTTGTTTCGATTTTTCTAAAGTAAGAGCGTATAAATTATTTAAGGTATTAAAAAAGAAGTGTGGCTGTATTTGTGCTTTTAAAAACTGAAGTTCTGTTTTTAATTGTATTCCTTCTAATTCTTTTACTCTACCTCTTTCAAAAATCCAATCTAAGATTAATTTTATTGTAGATACAAAAGCTATCACATAAATTTCTCCAATAATTACAGCTAACACATGGTTAAAAGTAAATGCTTCTTGTGCCCCTTCTGCTTCTGGCCAAATATTTTCTGTAACTAATAAATAATTAAAAGCTGTTCTTATACAATATAGCAACAACAGAGATCCTACAAAGTAGATTAAAAACTTAAAATACTTTTTCTTTAAAATAAAATGCGGAAACAAATAGTAAATATTAAAGTATACTATAATAATATGTAGGGGAAATTCTACTAAATTAGATTTTAAGGAGTACCAATAATCATTAAAATAACTCCCCCACCGTATTGTATTTAATAAGAAATAACTTATCCAAAATATAAAATGATATTTAGCGGGTGTTTTATAACTTGTATTTCTAAAGGTATTTCTCAAATTAAAATTTTATTTATTTAATAGTAAAGTATTTATATAAGAGATAATAAAAAAACCAATAATTAATTAAAAAAACAACTAATATCTATTTTTTTGTCATTCGTTGTTATTTTAATGTTGTTTATATATTAAATTTCTTTTTAACCTGTATATAAATCTATTTTTAACAAAAAAATTAGTTTAACTAAATTCATTTTCATGAAAAAAATTTACACAATACTATTTGTTGTTTCTGCATTTATTTCTACAATAAATGTAAGTGCACAAGAAAAAAGTATTTCTGGTACTGTAACATCTAAATTAGATAATGCTACATTACCAGGAGTTAGCGTTGTTGTACAAGGTACAACAAAGGGTACAGAAACAGATTTTGATGGTAATTACACTATTAAAACTTCTGTAGGAGAAATTTTAAGCTTTTCTTTCTTAGGAATGAAAACAAAAACGATTAAAGTAGGTGATTCTAACACAATAAATGTTGTTTTAGAAGAAGACGCAGATCAATTAGATGAAATTGTTGTTACTGCTCTTGGTATTAAAAAATCAAGAAAATCTTTAACTTATGCTGCACAAGACGTTAATGCAGATGAATTAAACAAGGTAAAACAAACCAACCCAGTAACTAGTTTATCTGGTAAAGTGTCTGGTGTTGCAATTACTAAAAGCTCATCTGGAGCTGGAGGATCTGTTAAAGTTGTTTTAAGAGGTAACTCTTCTATAGGAAACAATCAACCTCTTTATGTCGTAGACGGTATTCCGTTATCTAATCCTACTTCTGGTCAACCATCTGAATCTTTTGGAGATATTAACGGAGGTAACAGAGATGGTGGTGATGCTTTATCTTTAATTAACCCAGATGATGTAGAATCTTTAACTGTTTTAAAAGGAGCTTCTGCATCTGCATTATACGGTAGTGCTGGTTTAAATGGTGTTATTTTAATTACTACCAAAAAAGGTAAAAACGGCGCTTTTAAAGTAGATTTTTCTTCTAACTTAACAGTAGAAAATGCTGCTTACATGATGGACTTTAATTCGGAAAGTCAAGATAATGTAGATTCTTTTTACGAAACAGGTGTAACAAGTATTAACTCTTTATCTGTTTCTGGTGGTACAGAAAAAGCACAAACTTACTTTTCTTACAGCAATACAAATGCTACTGGTATTTTGCCAACAAACAGTTTAAAACAACATACTTTTAATGTTAGAGAAACGGCTAAGTTTTTAGACGATAAAGTAACATTAAACGCAAGTGTTATGGCGTCTACACAAGACATTAAAAACAGACCAATTTCTGGTTTGTATTTTAATCCTTTAGTTGGTGTGTATGGTTTTGAATCTACTACAGAATCTTTATCTGATTATGCTGACTTCGAAGAGTTTAATTCTGATAGGAATATAATGGCACAACGTTGGTTTAGAGAAACTTCGGACATTGAACAAAATCCTTATTGGGTTATCAATAGAAATGCATCTGAAGACAGCAACAAAAAAATTGTAGCTTCATTAAACTTAAACTTTAAAATAAACGAATGGTTATCTCTACAAACAAGAGGTACTTATGATAAATCTTTATTAAGTTTTGATAAAAAGATTTACGCAACTACAAATGCTACATTAGCGCCTGCAAATGGTAGATATATATCAACCGAAAACGATTACACACAAGTTTATGGAGATGTATTAGCTAATATTAGCACTAATTTTTCTGAAAAAATTTCTTTAAATGGTGTTGTTGGTTTAAGTACAACTAGAACAACTACAGAAACTTTTTCTGCAGATTCTGGCACAAACGGAGGTTTACAATTCGCAAATGTTTTTGCTTTCCAAAACTTTAATGCAAATGCATCTGTAGCTTTTACAGAGAATTCTTACGAAACTAGAGGTAGCTCTATCTTTGCTAGTGCAACTATCGGTTTTAATGATAATATTTTTGTAGATCTTACTGCCAGAAACGATTGGACTTCTACTTTACCCGAAACTAACAATTCCTTCTTCTATCCTTCTGTTGGTGTAACAGGTATTTTAAGTGATTTAGTTGATTTAGGTGATAAAGTTTCTTATGCTAAAGCTAGAGTTTCTTATGCAGAAGTTGGTAACGGTTTTGGTGCAGATCAAATTAGCCCAAACAGATCTATTAATTTTGGCGGTGGTGTAAGTAGTACAGATCCTTTAAGACCTTTTCCAGGAACTACTCCTAAACCAGAAAGACAAAGATCTTACGAAATTGGTACAGAATGGAAATTCTTTGACAACAAATTTGGTTTCGATCTTGGTTACTACTACACAAGTACAGTAAACCAATACTTTAGTGTACCAGTATCTACAACAATTGTTGCATCTGGTGAGGCTGGTTTAAATGCTGGTGATATTGTTAACAAAGGTATAGAAGCTTCTGTTTTTGTAACTCCTTTTCAAAACGAAGACTTTAAGTGGACAACTTCTTTAAACTTTTCTGCTAACAAAAATGAAATCTTATCGATAACAGATAGTAATATAGAGGGTTTAATTCCAACAGATTTCTTTACAATTTCGGCTAAAGGTGTAAATACTTTCGGATCTTATTTAGTGGAAGGTGGTTCTTTTGGAGATATTTATGCACAAGTTGTAAAAAGAGATGAAAACGGAACTCCGATTGTAGACAACGGAGCTGTTATAGCAGATGACACAAACTTAATAGACGGGTTATCTAAAGTAGGTAATGCAAACCCTGATTTTAACTTAGGATGGAACAACTCTTTTGAATACAAAAACTTCTCTTTAGACTTTTTAATTGATGGAAAATTTGGTGGAGAAACTGTTAGTATGACAGAGGCAATTGTAGAAGGGTTTAGTAACAACTCAGCTAGAGAAACAGCAAATAATGATGTTACTGTTGTAGACTTATCTGGTAACACATCTACATTATCTGCACAAGAATACTATGGTAAAGTTGGTGGTAGAAATGGTTTTACAGGAGAGTACGTTTATAGCGCTACCAATGTAAGATTAGCAGAACTTGCTATCGGGTATAACTTTAACCTATCAGAAGACGCTTTCTTTAAAAGAGTAAAAATGTCTTTAATCGGTAGCAATTTACTTTTCTTTTATAAAGATGCTCCGCACGACCCTAATATCTCTTTAAGTACAGGTAATTCACTACAAGGTGTAGATATTTTAGGATTGCCTTCTTCTAGAAGTTTAGGTTTAAATATTAATTTAACATTCTAAAAATAACAAGATGAAAAATATAAATAAATTACTTTTTTATGTAGTTATATTAGCCTTATTTGTTACTTCTTGTAATGATTTAGAACAATATAATGTAAACGACAAAAATATATCAGACGAACAATTAGAAATTGATTTTCAACACGTAGGTTCTAAATATAAACCTATTTTCGAAAGCATTTATCAATACTCGCCTGCTTGGTCTTATCAATTACAACAAAATTTAAATGCAGATGTATTTTCTGGATATTTAACAAATCCAAGACCTTTTGTTGCTGGAGCAAATAACTCTACTTATAGTTTAGTAAGCGGATGGAATGACTTTATTTGGTCTGTACCTTATTCTAACGTAATGAATAATGTAGAATCTATTAGCGAGTTAACACAAGATGATTTCCCTACACTACACGCAACAGCTTTAATTTTAAAAGTTACTGCAATGCACAGAGTTGCTGATGTATTTGGACCAATTGTATATTCTAATTTTGGAGATTTAACAAATCCTGGTGTTTATGATTCTCAAGAAGAAGCTTATTATGCTTTCTTTATAGATTTAGATACTGCTGTTGCAAACTTAATGGCAGATATAGATAGTCCTAAATTTGCTTCTTTCGATTTATCTTATAATGGTAATTATACTCAATGGGTAAAATTAGCAAACTCTTTAAGATTAAGATTAGCAATTAGAATCTCTAAGGTAGATCCAGAAAAAGCAAAAATTGAAGGAGAAAAAGCTTTAAGTCAATCTTTAGGTTTAATGACTGCTAATGATGATGGATTTTTTGTAAACGGTTCTTTAGATCACCCATTATCTGTATTAGATAACTCTTGGGCAGATACTAGAATGAATGCTTCTATGGAATCTATATTAACTGGTTATAATGATGCTAGAGCAACTGCTTATTTTGATGCTCCTACTAGTGTTACTGGAACTGTAAAAGGTATCCGAAATGGTTTACCTTTGTTAAGTGGTTATGCAGATGAATTAGCTCAAAAAGCAGATTACACAGGTTTTTCTGGTATAAATGATAATATTCATACACCAAAAGTACAATTAATGACAACTGCAGAAGTTTATTTCTTAAAAGCAGAAGCAGCATTAAGAGGTTGGGCAAGAGCCGGAGAGGCAAAAGCAAATTACGAAACAGGTATTTCCTTATCTTTTCAACAACACGGAGCAAGTGGAGCTGCAAGTTACATTGCAGACAACACTTCTACTGCTGCAGACTATGTAGACCCTATTAACCCTTCAAATAATATTGCAGCAATGAGTGCAATTACAATTGCTTGGGATGAAGCTGTAACTAATGAAGAAAAATTAGAAAAAATCATCACTCAAAAATGGATAGCAATGTTCCCAGAAGGGCAAGAAGCTTGGAGTGAATACAGAAGAACAGGTTACCCTAAAATTTTTCCTGTAGTTAGTAACCAAAGTGGTGGTACTATAGATACAGATATTCAAATTAGAAGAATACCTTTTGTTGATAGTGAAAAATCTACAAATGCTATTGGAGTAACTACTGCAACTTCTCTTTTAAAAGGATCAGACAACGGTGGTACTAGATTATGGTGGGATACTGGAGCATCAAACTTTTAATATTTTACATTTAAACAATCACAGCCAGTTATATAAATATATTTCTGGCTGTTTTTTATGTGCTCATTTCTGTTTTTGGTCGATTAAATTATAGTATAAAACAGAGCAACATTACTTTTATAATATCAAAATAAAACTGTTTAAAACCACAAATTATGCTTAAACAATTACATACAAAACACCAACCTGTTGGTCAATTTGAAGATACAAGGTTTGAAAAAATTCATAACGTTACTTATAAATCATCTCTAGAAGCCTCAAATTTTGTTGCATTAGAAATAGCCGATTTAATAAAAGAAAAACAACGACAAAATAAAAATTGTGTTTTAGGTTTAGCAACAGGTTCTTCTCCTATTAAGGTTTACGAAGAATTGGTTAGAATGCACAAAGAAGAAGGTTTATGCTTCGAAAATGTGATAACATTTAATTTAGACGAATACTTACCAATGGATAAAAGTAACATACAAAGTTATTTTTATTTTATGCATGAGCATCTTTTTAATCATGTAAATATTTTACCAGAAAACATCAATATTCCTGATGGAACTATTTCTAAAGAAGACATTTACCAATATTGTATTGATTACGAAATGAAAATTAAATCTGTTGGTGGTTTAGATTTTCAGCTTTTAGGAATCGGTAGAACGGGTCATATTGGGTTTAATGAACCAGGATCTCACCTAAACTCTGGTACAAGAGTTATTACCTTAAACCATATTACAAGAATAGATGCAGCTCCTTCTTTTTTAGGTATAGAAAACGTGCCTAAAAAAGCAATTACTATGGGTATTAACACTGTAAAAGAAGCCAAGAGAATTGTGCTTTTAGCTTGGGGTGAAAACAAAAAGAAAATTATAAAAGAAACTATAGAAGGAGAAATTAGTGCTGATGTACCTGCAACTTATCTACAAGAACATACCAATACAACTTTTGTGATGGATGAAGGTGCTTCTTCAGAACTTACTCGTGTAAAAACACCTTGGCTGGTTAAACCTTGTGTTTGGAATGATGATCTTAAATTAAAAGCAGTTACTTGGTTAAGCAAACTTTTAAACAAACCTATTTTAAAACTTACAGACAAAGAGTATAATAACAACGGAATGTCTGAACTTTTAACCGAAGAAGGAACTGCTTACGATTTAAACATTAAAATGTTTAATAGAATACAAAATACAATTACTGGTTGGCCAGGAGGTAAACCTTTTTCTGATGATTCTAAGAGACCAGAAAGAGCTAATCCTAGTAAAAAAAGAGTCATTATTTTTAGTCCTCATCCAGATGATGATGTAATTTCTATGGGTGGTACTTTTGATAGATTAATACAACAAGGACACGAAGTACATGTTGCATATCAAACTTCTGGAAACATTGCTGTTTCTGATGAAGAAGCTTTAAAATTTGCTGAAATTTCAAAAATTTTCAATCCAGAATCTACAAAAGTTAATGACATCATTGAGTTTATCAAAAATAAACATGCTAATGACATAATAGATTCTTTAGACGTTAGAAAATTAAAAGGAGATATTCGTAAAAGCGAATCTTTAGGAGCGACTAGATATCTTGATTTACCTGACGAAAATGTACACTTTTTAAACCTTCCTTTTTACGAAACAGGAACCATAAAAAAAGGTGGTTTAACAAAAGATGATATTACTGTTATGAAAAGTATTATCGACAAAGTACAACCTCATCAAATTTATGCTGCAGGAGATTTAGCGGATCCTCACGGAACTCATAAAGTTTGTTTAGATGCCCTTTTTGCCGCATTAGAAGAAATGAAAAACGAAAAAGAATACATGAAAGATTGTTGGGTTTGGTTGTATAGAGGTGCTTGGCACGAGTGGGATTCTCATGAAATTGAAATGGCAGTACCAATGAGTCCGGATCAGGTTTTAAGAAAAAGACACGCTATTTTCTTCCACCAATCTCAAAAAGATGGAGTAATGTTTCAAGGAGATGATTCTAGAGAGTTTTGGGTAAGAGCAGAAGATAGAAATAGGTTAACTGCAAAAAAATATAACGATTTAGGTTTAACAGATTATGCAGCTATAGAAGCATTTAAAAGATATCATTTCTAAAATAAAATTCATGAAAAAAATTGTTTTTATACTATTTGTAGCCTTTTTTAATTTGTCTTTATTTTGTCAAAATGAATTAAATTTAAAATATAATTTAATGCCTTGGCCACAAGAAATAAAAGAAAATAATTCGTCATTTATTATTGATGAAAATATTTTAATTTCGGTTTTAGGAGATGATAAAGAACAAAGAGTTGAAAAAGCTTCTGTAAAGTTTTTAAGAAGACTTGCCAATAGAACAGGTGTATTTATAAACAATGGTTTTCCTGTAAATGATGAAAATGCATCCATCAAAATTAATTTTAAAAGTGTTTCTGATTTATCTATAGAAAGTGATGAATCTTATGATTTATCTATTGATAAAGATCAAATTACTATCAATTCAAAAACAGATGTTGGTGCTTTAAGAGGGTTAGAAACGCTTTTACAATTGGTTAATTTTAATGATACTGGCTACTATTTTGAAGGCGTAAATATAAAAGACGCTCCAAGATTTATTTGGCGTGGTTTAATGATTGATGTAGCGCGTCATTTTCAACCAATAAATGTTTTAAAACGAAATTTAGATGCCATGGCTTCTGTTAAATTAAATGTTTTTCACTGGCATTTAACAGACGATCAAGGATTTAGATTTGAGTCTAAAAGATATCCAAAATTACAGGAATTGGCTTCTGATGGTTTATTCTACACACAAATACAAATTAAAGAAATCGTAAAATATGCTTCTGATTTAGGAATAAGAGTTGTACCAGAATTTGATGTTCCGGGTCATGCTTCTTCTATTTTAACTGCTTACCCAGAATTAGGTAGTAAAGATAATTACGATTATAGTATAGAACGTTTTTCTGGAGTTTTTGACCCAACTTTAAACCCTACAAAAGAAGAAACATACGTTTTTTTAGAAAACCTTTTCACAGAAATCGCCCCTTTATTTCCTGATAAATATTTTCATATTGGTGGTGATGAAAACGAAGGAAAACACTGGGATGAAAGTAAAGAAATTCAAGATTTTAAAAAGCAACATAATTTAAAAACCAATCACGATTTACAAACATATTTTAATATCAGATTAGAAAAAATATTAAGTAAGTTAGATAAAAAATTAATGGGTTGGGATGAAATTTTAACTCCATCTACACCTAAAACAGCTGTTATTCATTCTTGGAGAGGAAAACACGAAGGTTTAGCACAAAGTACATTAATAGAAGCTGCTAAAAAAGGATATCAATCTGTACTTTCTAATGGTTATTACATAGACAGAATGTTGTCTGTAAAAGAGCATTATTTGGTAGATCCTATTGCAGATGCAGTGTTAACTAAAGAAGAAAGAAAAAGAATATTAGGCGCAGAAACTACCATGTGGAGTGAGCTTGTTACTCCGCTTACCATAGATTCTAGAATTTGGCCAAGAACTGCTGCTATTGCAGAAAGATTTTGGTCTGTAAAAGAAATTAATGATTTAGATGACATGGAAAGAAGATTAAAAGTTGTTAATTTTCAATTAGAAGAATTAGGCATTACTCACATTAGAAATAGAGATGTAATTTTAAGAAACATTAGCAATCATCAAGAAAATGATGCTTTAAAAACATTGTCTAATTTATGCGAACCATTAAAAGTTTATTCTAGAAACAAAGAAGGCACAGAATACAAAACGTTTTCTCCTTTCACCTTATTTGCTGATGCTTGTATAGCTGATGCTATAGAAGCTGATGCTTTTAATAAACTTGTAGCAATTAAAGATTTTGATGCTATTAATAATCATCTAAAAAAATGGTCTAATAACTACACAGAATTAGAACCTATCATCAATTATCCGAATATAAAACCTTTAAAAGAGTTGTCTAAAAATTTATCAATAACATCAAAATTATTGCTAAATATTATCACAAAAAAAGAAATTAATACTAACAATATTATAGAATTAGATGCATTAATTGTTGAGCTAAAAAAAACTTATGCAGATGTAGAGTTAGCTGTTGTAGATTCTTTTACAGACATCATCTTTTATTGTAAAAAAACATATTTAAATAAAAAATAAAACAAATGATTTTAATTGCAGAAAGTGGTTCTACAAAATGTGACTGGGTACTTTTAGATACCTTAAATGATAAGAGAATTAATACAAAAACAAAAGGATTAAATCCTGCAATCCTAAAAAAGAAGGAGTTTAAAAACATTATATCCGATAATGAAACCTTATCAGAATATAAAAAAGAAATAAAAAAAATCTACTTTTTTGGTGCTGGTTGTAATACATCTAAAACCAAGAATAATGTTCATTCTGTTTTAAATTCTTTTTTTAAAAATTCAACATCAATTGTAGAAGAAGATACAATGGCTGCTGTTTATGCCACAACCTCTACTCCTGCTGTTGTTTGTATTTTAGGCACAGGTTCTAATTGTTGTTATTATGATGGAAAATCAATTATAAACAAATCTATTTCTTTAGGATATATTGTAATGGATGAAGGAAGCGGAAATCATTTCGGCAAAGAGCTTTTAAAGGCATATTATAACTACCAAATGCCGCAAAACCTTAGAGCTTTATTTGAAAGTAAATACGATCTAAGTGAAAAAACAGTAATTAAAAAACTTTACCAATCTAAAACACCTAACAAGTACTTAGCCAGTTTTGCTCCGTTTGTTTTTGATAATAAAGAACATTCTTTTATGGAAACTTTGATAAATGATGTAATTAATCTTTTTATTAAAAATCACATCTTACAATATACTGATGAGCTAAAAACTGTACCACTTCATTTTGTTGGATCGATAGCATTTCATGGTCAAAATTACATTTCTAATCAATTAAAAAAGCAAGGTTTAAATGCTGGTAAGTTTATACAAAAACCTATAGATAGCTTAATTGAATTTATAAAAAAAGAGAATGCTGTTTTACAGTCTTAAACGATTACAAAATGTCATTTAATATGGATGCAAAAAATTTAAAAAACACATCTAGTAAAACTCAACTTATTAAATTAGAATCTATTGAAACTATAGATAATTATAACAAATTTATTAATTGGGTTTCTTCTGAATTTGATCTTTATCTTCAAGAAAAGACAACATTTTTAACGGTATATTTTCCTAACGGATATTTTTACATTAAAATAGCTGATAATCAAAACTTAACCATTGCTATAGAAGTAAATGCTAGAACCACAATTCTTTGTAAAAATATAATGACCAAAATAGAAAAGCTCTATAACAGAATGTTACTTAGTAAAGCATCTTAAAAATGTCCACTCTCTATTCCCTCAATTTATTTAACAAAAAAAAGCCTCATAAAATTATATTTATGAGGCTTTTTTATTATTTATAAAAACTCTTTATCCGTAAATTTCATTTAAAATTTTAGCTAGACGAATTCCTCCTCTTTGTAACTGAGTTCTTACAGTGCCAAAATGATCATAACTATATCTGTAACTTAATTTTTCTCCTATTTTTACAGATTTATAAACCTCAACAGAAATTTTGTGTACTTCATTTACCCAATCTACAACTGAGCCTTGCTCAATTAATTCTACTTGTTTTTTTGATAAATCTTTAGCGTTATCAGCTAAATCAGAATAACTCATCCCATAATCATCAATCATTTTACTATCCCAAACACTATGTAAATTTGTTCCTTTTCCAAACCATTGTACTTGCACATCATTACCTCCTTTATCTTCTTTTCTACCAATATGCATTGGTTGATGTAAATCTCCTATAAAATGTACTAACATTTTTAAATGAAAAACCTTGTCTTCTTCACTACTATTTTCATCTTTTAAAACCTTAATACAAGTATCAATACCTGTGACTAAATCTCCTTGCGGATTTTTTTCAGCTTCTTCGTACGTCTGATCTAAATCCATATTTACATAATGCCAAGGCGAATATTTTCTGTAAGCTCTATCCGATTTTATTTCGTCTGCAAACGTAGATACAAAAGCCAAACTCTGGCCTTTTAATATCTTATCAATATTTTTCTTTGCCTTTTTAGTTAAATAAACTTCTGCTATTTGCCCTGTTGCTCTATGACCATTTTTACCCCAATATGTTATTTTTTCTTCTGGTTTATTAGAGAAGAACAACATTGTAATCATTAAAAATAATTTAATTTTCATCTGTAAAATAATAATTTTAATTCTTAGCGAAAGTATAAAATAAATATCTAAATATTTGGAAATTAACACAAAAATAATATATCTTTGTGATATCATTTTAATATCACTATAAATCAAACACAATGAAATCAGAAAAAATTATTAAACCGGCCAACGGTTATCTAATGTTATTAATTGTTTTAGTTCTATTCTTTGGTAGTATCGCTTTTGCCTTTGTAAAAGCAAATGCTATTTACATTATTCCTGCCATAATAAGTTTTTTCGGTTTTTTCGGTTTTATTTTAGTGAACCCAAATAACTCTAAGGTTATTTTATTATTTGGTAAATATGTAGGTACTATTAAAGCAAATGGGTTGTTTTGGGCAAACCCTTTATTTAAAAAGAAAACAATTTCTTTAAGAGCTAGTAATTTTGATAGTGAGCGTTTAAAAGTAAACGATAAACTCGGTAATCCAGTAATGATTTCTACCATTTTAGTTTGGCGTGTTACAAATACCTACAAAGCTGCATTTGATGTTGATAATTACGAAAACTTTGTACGTGTACAAACAGATGCTGCTGTTAGAAAATTAGCTAGTATGTACCCTTATGATAATTTTGCTGATGAAGGTTTAACAGAAGATATTACGCTTAGGTCTAGCGTAAATGAAGTTTCTGAAGCTTTAGAGAAAGAAATTGATGAACGTTTGACAATTGCAGGTATTGAAGTTTTAGAAGCTAGAATTGGTTATTTAGCGTATGCAAATGAAATTGCTTCTGCCATGTTAAAAAGACAACAAGCAACTGCTATTGTAGCAGCAAGGCATAAAATTGTACAAGGTGCTGTAGAAATGGTAGAAATGGCTTTAGAGGAATTAAATAAAAAACAAATTGTAGAATTAGATGAAGAAAGAAAAGCTGCAATGGTTAGTAACTTATTAGTTATTTTATGTGGAGATAAAGAAGCGTCTCCAGTTGTTAATGCAGGTACTTTAAGTCATTAAACATGGAAAAAAACAAATCATATAAAAAAGGAACAGGTATTGCAATAGGTATCGCTATTGGTGTGGCTTTAGGAACTGCATTAAATAATATTGCAATCGGAATTAGCCTAGGGATCGTTTTTGGAGTTTTATACGATTCAAATAAAAGTAAAGATTCTAAAAAAAAGAACTAAAAAGACCTAAGTTATGAAAGAATATAAAGTAGTAAACTGGAAAATGGGTTTTTCTAAAAATAATCAAAAATTAGAAGACACATTAAATCAATACGCAAGAGAAGGCTGGGTTTTAAAAGACATTGCAGAAAACTCTTCTAGGTTGATTTTTGTAAGAGATAAAAACCGTTAAAAATGAAAGTTTTTAAAGAAGAACAACGTTTTACGCAAACTTGGTTAATTTTACTTTTAGCTATTAGTGTAATTGTACCAATTACATTGGTTGTACAAGAATATTTAGAGAAAAACTCTAACATGACAACCAATGATTTAATTATAACTTTGGTTGGCGTTTTAGGCTCTGTATCAATTATTTTCTTCTTTAAATTGATTACCAGAATTGATGAGTTTGGTATTCACTATCAGTTTTTTCCTTTTCATTTTTCTTTAAAAAAGATTTCTTGGTCAGAAATTACTGCCGCAAAAGTTAGAACCTATGACCCTATTGGAGAATATGGCGGTTGGGGATTAAAAGGTGGTGCTTTTTGGAATAAAGGAAAAGGAAAATGCATCAACATTTCTGGTGATATTGGCATTCAACTTGTATTAAAAAACGGTAAACAATTATTAATTGGTACCCAAAAAGAAAACCAAGCTAAACAAGTATTAGAAACCTACAAAAACAAGATAATATGATAAAAGTAATTACATATTCAACAATATTTATACTTAGTATTACGGTTTCTTTTGCACAAATAAAATCCGAAGAAATACTAATTACAAATGATAAAATAGAATTACCAGGAACTTTAACTTTTTCGGAAGAAAATTCCCCTTTAATCATTTGGGTTCACGGTTCTGGCCCTGTAGATAGAAACGGAAATCAACCAGCACAAAATGTAAATGCGAATTATATTAAACAGATTAGAGATGCTGTGAATAAAAAAAATATCGCATTTTTTAGTTTTGATAAAAGAACGGCTAATAAAAAGAATTGGGAATTTTCTAAAAATATAAATTTCTCTGATTTTGCTAAAGATTTAGATGCTGTAATATCTCATTTTAAAAATGATAAACGTTTTACAGAAATCACTTTAATCGGTCATAGTCAAGGCTCTTTGGTTGCCATGTTAGCATCTAATGATATTGACAAATACATTTCGCTTGCTGGCGCAGGAGAAACAATAGATAAAACTATTGTAAAACAATTTGGTAAAAATAATCCGACTTTAGGTGAAGCGGCTCAACAACAATTTGACACTTTAAAAGCAAAAGGAAGAATTGAAACTGTAAATCCATTTTTAATGAGTGTTTTTGCAAAACAAAATCAAGCGTTTTTATATTCTTGGATGCAAATAAATCCTACAGAAGAAATTAAGAAATTAGCCATTCCTATTTTAATTATTAATGGCAATAAAGATTTGCAAGTAAAAATAGAAGATGCAAAATTATTGCATGCAGCAAACCCTAAATCTAAATTGGTTATTATAGAAAACATGAATCATGTTTTAAAAAACATAGAAAAAGAAGAAGATAATATGGCTTCTTATTTTTCTGCTGATTTTCCTATTTCAGAAAAATTAATAGAAACCATTATAAAATTTGTAAGAAAATAAAAATGGCAAAGAAAAAAGCTTTTGCACTTCGCATAAATGAAGACATGATAAAAGCCATTGAAAAATGGGCTTCAGACGAATTCCGTTCTACAAACGGACAAATCGAATGGATGCTTATGCAAAAATTAAAAGAAGCAAAAAGAGAACCTAAAAATAAAGAGGAATAAAATAAAAAAACCTCGCTACAAAATGTAAACGAGGTAATCTCAACTTAACTAAATTACTAATTAATTTTTTACTTTTTCTTTTTCTAACTTTTCCCAGTCCAAACATAAAGAGAAAAACATCTCTCAACAATACCTACTTGTAGGTATTTTAAAGCCTTTACAAACTTTAATAAATAGGATTTTATAAAAAAAAACTATTAATTCTTTAAATACCTCGTGGACTTTTCTTGATATTGTTTAATTACTATATACATGAGAATTATCTAATGCATCTTCAAGAGCGTCATTAGTACTTACTTGTAGAATAGTTCCATTTTCTCCTAATAAACTGATGGGAAATTCAAACACTAGCTCTTCTGGGTTTATACTAAAAATAGTTATAAGCTCTTCATCGTTATTTATAGTTACAATATTGTTAACTCGTTTTATTTCTAACGGATATTCAAAATTTAGAGCATCATCAATATCTCTTTCGTATGAGCAATCTTCAAAATAATTTAAGATTTGTTCTCTTGTATTAAGAACTCCTGCTGTATTACCAGTAGTAGAAGAATATATAACATCACAAACACTTACATCATCTATAGTATAATTGGTATTGTTATTTGTGTTGTAGATAGTTAAAAGACTTTCTACAGAACTTAAACCTTTATCTAATGAACCTGGAGTGTAAGGGTTTAAAATTGTCTTGTTGTTTAAAATGTAAGTAACAACAGCATCACAGTTAAAATTTACCTCAGATATTGGTACGCTATTATCAAAATAGGTTCTTTTAAGATCTCCATTAAAGTTACAATCATCAAAATAATCTACTATATTATCATGTCCGAATATTTCTGTAAACTTATCATTTTGGATAATATTACGAATGAAAAAATCTTCATCAGTAAATTCAACTCCAACTTGTTGAGAAGCATCGTTTTTGCTTTCTTGATAATTGTTTTCCCAATTTTCATCCATTTTTGGAAGTGCTGGATAATAATCACCTTGATTATTCAAAAAGTAACCCTGTAAAATTGGGGTATTTATAGCCCCTATAGAAGAAAAACAATCAGAATTAATTAAGTTTAAGTCTTTACTAGAGGTTGCAGTTCCTATTATCTTTCCTGTTAAATCTACAGATATTATTTGAGTATCTTTTACATTTTCAATTTCTTGATTATCTGTACAAGATTGAAAAAAAATAATACTTAAGAATACAAATGTTTTAAAAATGTTTTTCATTTTTTTTATACTTTGTTAAATTTATTATGTAACAAAGAATTTTTATAAAAAGTTGAATTAATTAATTGAACCTTTTTTTGTTTTTAATAATAATTTATTGGCAATAATTATAAGAATCGTCTAAAATAGCATCAAGAGCATTATTGGTATTAATCTCTATCATGTTGCCATCTAAATCTATTAAATTTATAGGGTACATAAATTCTAATTCATCTCCTTGTGTAGTAAAAGCGGCTAATAAATCTTCATTATTTTCTATAGTTACAGTTTCATCTAATTGTAAATTAATACGTTTTATTTCTAATGGATATGAAAAATTTAAACAATCATTTTCAGAAGCATCTCTAGAAAGCATACAGTTTTCAAAATAATTTTTTAAATCTTTTGTTGTATAAAGACTTAATTCTTCTCCATTAGGAGTAGCATATTGAAAACCATATATTTTTAAATTTTCTAAGCCATAGTTTGTGTTGTTCTGTAAATTATAATTAGCTAATAAATCTTCTACTAAAAATAAACTTGTTGTAGTAAAATCATATACTGAAGCACTTGGAATACTTATATCATCGTATATAAATACAGTTATATTACCTGTGTTTATATTACAATTGTCAGGAATATCAGAAAAAGCCAAACCATATTCAGTTGTATCACCAAAACCAAATTCACAATTTTCAAAGTAATCTAACATTGATTCACGTTTTGATAGACCACTAAATCCAGTAGGGTTGCTTATATAGCTTATAAAAAAATCTTCATCAGAAAAAGTAACTCCAGTAGCATTAAAAGCTTCTTGTTTAGCATTATTATATCGAGTCAGCCACATATCTAATGTTTCTGTATTAGTAAAAACATCAGTATTAGTAAATACAAAAGAGTAATAATCTCCTTCAGGATTGTTAAAATAACCACTAGTAATAGATAATAAGTTACAGTTAGTTTTTGCAGCATTAGTTACAAAGAAGTTATAATCGTTAAGAGAAGTTGCTGTAGTAATTATTTTTTCAGTTAATTCTATCGATATTGTTTGTGTATCTTCTGTATCTTCAACTTCCTGTTCATCTGTACAAGATTGAAAAAAAATAGCAGTTAATAATAAAAATACAGATGTTTTAAAAATAAATTTCATTTTGTTTATTTAATTGTTTTTATATACTATAATATATGTTAGCTTTATAATTGTCCTCTCAAATATTTTGACTCAATATTCTTTAAAGTTTTTTCAAATACACTTATATCATTTAATCCTTTTGTTACAATAAGGCTACCTTGAATCTCTATTAAGGTTTCTAAAGCATATTCTTTTGATTCTTTAATAGGTATGTTTAAAGCAAGCCCTATTTCCATGAAAGAATTAATCCACTCTATCATACTATTCTTTATATTTTCTTCAAATAAAGACAACCCTGTTTGTGTTGAAAACGAATTAAAAATACAGCTCTCATTTCCTTCATCGTAAAGTATTTTAATATTAGTTAACCCATCTTTAAGTCTTATTTCTGCTGTTTTAGAATCGTCTTTTAATGTTAAAAAAATATTTTCCTCAACCCACCGATCAATATGAGTAAAAACAGCTTTAGCCATTTCATATTTTCCTTTAGGAAATCTATGATATAAACTTGCTTTTTTTAATCCTGAAGCTTCTGCTAACTCCTGTAAGCTAGCTCCTTCATATCCTTTATCACGAAAAACTTTGCTTAAACTAACTAGCATTTCTTTATCTAATACTTTTTGTGGTCTCATGGGGCAAAGCTATAATAAAAACAATACCTTACCAAACGATCGGTAAAGTATATTTAAACCAATAAAAATAAGTTTATTTTATGTGTACATACCAACTGTTAAAAAAACAATTCACTTATAACGGGTATCTTCTATTTTGTATATTGTTGGCTTCAAATTCAAATAAATATACTTAATTATGAAAAAACTCTACTTTTTACTTTTTTTATGTACTTCTTCCCTACTCTTTTCGCAAGAGTTTTCTATGGATTTAGTAAAGAACATGAAACCTAGAAACATTGGTCCTGGTGGAATGTCTGGTCGTGTAACTTCTATTGATGTTGTAGAATCTAACCCAGAAACTATGTACGTTGGTACTGCTTCTGGTGGAATCTGGAAATCTACTTCTGGTGGAATTAAATGGGAACCAATTTTTGAAAAAGAATTAACCGCCTCTATTGGTGCTGTTGCAATACAACAATCTAACCCAAGTGTAATTTGGGCAGGAACAGGTGAAGGAAATCCTAGAAATAGTTTAAATGGTGGATTTGGAATTTACAAATCTTTAGATGCCGGTAAAACTTGGACTTCTATGGGTTTAGAAAAAACGAGACACATCCACAGAATATTGATTGACCCTACAAACCCTGACATTGTTTATGCTGGCGCTATTGGTTCTCCTTGGGGAGAACATAAAGAACGTGGTGTTTACAAAACAATTGACGGAGGTAAAACTTGGAAACAAATTTTGTTTACAAATGATAAGTCTGGTACTGCAGATTTAATTATGGACCCTAACAATCCTAATAAAATAATTGCTGCCATGTGGGAACACAAACGTGATCCTTGGTTTTTTAAATCTGGAGGAACAGGAAGTGGTTTATACATAACATATGATGGTGGTGATAATTGGAAACAAATTACAGAAAAAGAAGGTTTTCCTAAAGGAGAATTAGGTAGAATTGGTGTTGCCATTGCGCCTAGCAATCCAGAAATAGTATATGCTCTAGTAGAAGCTAAAAAAAATGCTTTGTATAAAAGTGAAGATGGTGGTTTTACATGGAAAAAAATAAACGATAAACCTGGTATTGGGAATCGTCCTTTTTATTATTCTGAAATTTATGTAGCTCCAGATAACGAAAACAGATTATATACCGTTTTTACGTATGTAAATGTTTCTGAAGATGGTGGTAAAAACTTTAATCAGTTAATGCCTGCTTATGGAGCAGATAATGGTATCCATCCAGATCATCATGCTTGGTGGATTCATCCTAAAAATGGTAATTTTATGATGGATGGTAACGATGGTGGTTTAAATATTACTAGAGATGGTGGTAAAACTTGGCGATTTATGGATAATATTCCTGTTGCCCAATTTTATCACATTAATGTGGATAATGAATTCCCTTACAATGTTTACGGTGGTTTACAAGATAATGGTTCTTGGAGAGGACCTGCTTACGTTTGGAAAGCGCAAGGAATTAGAAATGCTTATTGGCAAGAAATTAGTTTTGGTGATGGTTTTGATGTAGTTTCTGATAAAGATGATGCTCGTTACGGATGGACAATGAGTCAGCAAGGTTCTGTTTCTAGATTCGATTATTTAACTGGTAACAATTACTCTGTAAAACCAACTCATAAAGACCCAGATGTTAAATTACGTTTTAACTGGAATTCTGCTATTAACATTGATCCTTTTGACAATTCTACATTATATTTTGGTAGCCAATTTGTACATAAATCTACAGATAAAGGATTAACTTGGTCTGTTATTTCTCCTGATTTATCAACCAATAATCCAGAAAAATTAAAACAATCAGAAAGTGGTGGTTTAACTTTAGATGCTACTGGTGCAGAAAATCATTGTACCGTTTTAGTAATTGAACCTACCGTTTTAGAACAAGGTGTTTTATGGGCTGCAACAGATGATGGACAAGTACACATCACAAAAAATGATGGAGAAACTTGGACAAACGTTGCCAAAAACATTAAAGGTTTACCAGAAAACAGTTGGGTTACTCAAATAAAAGCATCCAATAAAAATAAAGGAGAAGCACTTTTAATTGCTAATGATTACAGACGTTTTAACTATACGCCTTACGCTTATAGAACAAAAAACTACGGTAAATCTTGGGAACGTATTGTTGATGAAAATGATGTAGAAAGTTACACGTTAAGTATTATTGAAGATCCAGAAAACGCAAATTTATTATTTTTAGGTACAGATGATGGTTTGTACATTTCCATAGATGCTGGTAATAAATGGACAAAATGGACAAATAGTTTCCCTACTGTTCCTGTAAAAGATTTAGTAATTCATCCAAGAGAAAATGATTTAGTAATTGGTACTTTTGGTAGAGCTGTATGGGTTTTAGATGATATTCGCCCGTTAAGAGCTATTGCAAACGGAGATATCAATGATAAAAAATTAGAACTTTTTACTCCACCAACAGCTTACCAAGTTGCTACACAACAACCAACTGCAAGTAGATTTGGTGCAGATGCACTTTACCAAGGAGAAAACAGAAAAAATGGTGCTATTATCTCTTACTACATAAATAAACCAAAGGTTGATAAAAAAGCTAAAATTAAATACGATTCTATTAAGCTAGAAATTTTTGATGGAACTAAATTAATAAGAACCTTAAAAACAAAAGCTCCTAAAAAAAACGGAATTCATAAAACTTCTTGGGGATTAAGAGAAAAAGGTGTTGCTAGAGCTTCTAGATCTAACAGACCGTCAAGAAGAGAACCAAGAGGTGCTTCTGTAAAACCAGGAACTTATAAATTAAAAATGACTTTTGGTGATGTTGTTTCTGAGCAAGAAATTAAAGTAGAGTTTGACCCTAGATTACAAATTTCTAAAGAAGCTATCGATCAAAAATATACTGCTAGTAAAGAATTAGAAAGTTATCAAGAAAAAATTGCTGCTATTGTAAAGCAATTGGTAGAAAGTAAAACTACAGCTACTTCTATAAAATCTAAATTAAGTAAAGAAGATAAAAAGAAATACAAAGCAGAAATTAAAGCATCAACAGATATTATTAAAAAAATTGATGATTTAATTGCCATTTACTTAGGTAAAGAAGATAAAAGACAAGGAATTGTAAGAAATGCAGAAGTTACCGTTAACCAAAGATTAAGTAGTGCTAGTAGATATATTAGTTCTCGTTTTGGAGAGCAAACAGCTACAGAAACACAACTAACAAAACAGTTTAAAGAAGCTTTTGAAAAAGCGGTTTCTGAAACTAATTTATTTTATAAAAATGAATGGCCAACGTATAAAACATCAGCTGAAAAAATCTATATTTCTCCTTTTAAAGAAACTAAAATTTATACTATAGATTAAAGTATTATATGAAAAGAATATTTCTTTTTTCATGTTTATGTATTTTATGTGTTAAAATTAAAGCACAATCACCTGTAGAAACCAAATTAGGTTCTTGGTATATGTTTAATGGAAATCATCAGTTATCAGAAGATATAAAATTGATAACGAATGCTCATTTTAGATATTACGAAATTGCTTCGGAATATCAACAAGAAATATATAGACTAGGTCTTAATTACAACATTAACAAAAAAGTAAATGTTACAGGTGGTTTTGTTTATTCTGTTACTGATAAATCTTATAAATCGGAATCTCCTAATTTGTACGAATATCGATTTTATCAAGATGTAAATTTAAAAGCAAATTGGAATAAAGTGAAAGTGAATCATAGAATTCGATTGGCGCAACGGTTTAAAAGACAAAATTTAGAAAATCAAATAAAACATAGAATAAGGTATGGTTTGTTTTTAAAACATACCATTACTAGAAATTTAGAACTTTATAGTTTTAATGAAATTTTTATGAAATTTGAACCAAAATCTTTTGATCAAAACAGAATTGGAGCAGGCTTAAACACTAAAATAAATAATAAACTGACTCTTAAAACAGGCTACTTTTATACCAAATTTTCAGAAAGTAGTCTTCATAGACTTCAAATCGGAATTTTATTATACACCGATTTTACGAAATAAAAATTAAAAAATGACAGAACCTTTTCTTACAAACGATGCCATCGTTTTTGGACTTTTAATGATTTCTTTAGGCTTTGTATTCTATACAGAAAACCTTAAAAGTGGCTTTTGGCCAAAATTTTATAAAATTGTTCCAGGTTTATTTATGGCGTATTTTATCCCTGCAATTTTTACTACAACTGGTGTTATTTCTCCGGAATGGGAAACCGTAAATACAACAGGAGAAGTTGTAAAAAACAGCTCTCAATTATACTATGTTTCTAGTCGATTTTTATTACCAGCAGCATTAGTTTTAATGACATTAAGCATCGATTTAAAAGCTATTTTTAACTTAGGTTCTAAAGCTTTAATTATGTTTTTCACAGGAACTGTTGGGGTAATTATTGGAGGACCAATTGCCATACTAATAATCTCTATCTTCTCTCCAGAAACTGTTGGTGGAGCAGATTTTGATGCTGTTTGGCGAGGACTTTCTACACTTGCAGGAAGTTGGATTGGTGGTGGTGCAAACCAAACCGCTATGTTAGAAATTTATCAATACAATCCTCAAAAATACGGAGGAATGGTTTTTGTTGATATTGTAATTGCTAACATTTGGATGGCTGTTTTATTAATAGGAATTGGTAAAAAAGAAAAAATAGACAAATGGTTAGGTGCAGATACAACCGCCATTGAGCAATTAAAAGAAAAAGTATCTTCTTTTTCTAAAAAAGTAAAAAGAAACCCTACGTTAACAGATTATATGATTATGCTTTCAATAGCCTTTGGTACTGTTGGTTTTGGCCATTTTGTATCTAGTTATTTAGCCAATTTCTTTAGTAATTTAGTATCTGGTATAGCTTCTGAAACTTGGAGAAACATTTTTACTTTTTTAACTTCTTCTTTCTTTTGGTTGATTAGCATTTCTACAATTGTTGCTATTATTTTATCTTTTACAAAAGCGAAAAATTACGAAGGTGCTGGCGCAAGTAAATTGGGTAGCATTTTTATTTACATTTTAGTGGCAACTATTGGTATGAAAATGGACTTAGCTATGATTTTTGATAATTTAGGTTTAATCGCAATCGGTCTTGTCTGGATGTCTATCCACGCTGGTTTATTAATAATAGTTGCAAAATTAATAAAAGCACCTTATTTCTTTTTATCAGTAGGTAGTCAAGCAAATGTTGGTGGTGCAGCCTCTGCCCCTATTGTTGCACAAGCTTTTCATCCATCATTAGCTACTGTAGGTGTTTTATTAGCTGTTTTTGGTTATGCAATTGGTACTGTAGGTGCAATTTTATGTACTATTTTAATGGAATTATCAGCAACTTTATAAAAAAATGAGCATATTTGCAGACGAAAATTTAGATTTATGAAGAAAATTATTACTCTTTTAGTAGTATCAATTTTAATTAGTGCATGTTTCTCTAAAAAAAATGGAAACATGACTGTACAAGGGCAAATTAAAGGTTTAAAAAAAGGTACTTTATACCTACAAAAAATGCAAGATACTGTTTTAGTTTCTGTAGATTCTGTAAAATTATTAGGTACAGATAAATTTACTTTAACTGATAATATAGAATCTTCTGTTGTATATTTTTTAACTTTTGATGGAAACACGTCTAACAAAAGCATCCTTTTCTTTGGTGAAAAAGGAACAATTACAATTAATGATAAAATTGATCAATTTGGTTATAAACCAGAAATTTCTGGTTCTAAAAACCAAGAAATTTTAGAAAACTACAATAAAGTTAAAAGTAAATTTCAGAATGAACGTTTAGAGTTTATCAAAAAAGATTTTGATGCTAAACAAGCAAATGATTTAGAATTAGTTAATCAATTAGAAAAAGATTATTTAAAACTAACTAAAAGGAGAGTTTTATTTACTACTAACTTTGCAATATCAAATCCAGATTCTGAAGTAGCACCATATATCGGTTTAACAGAAATGTACGATGCTAGTATAAAAATGTTAGATACATTAAACAACTCTTTAACAGATAGAGTAAAAACTACAGATTACGGTAAACGTTTCCAAAAATTTGTTTCTAATATTAAAGAAAACGAACAATAATTAAATTAGTTCTACAGAATAAAAAAGCCTTCATTAAGTTATAATGAAGGCTTTTTTTATTTTTCTAATTATATTTCAAGTATTAAAAACGATTATCTCCATCTAAAAGATCTCCAATACCACCTAAAATACTGCCCTCTCCTTTTGTTCCGCTACCTGTTCTTGGCGCCATAGCCAACACTCTACCTGCTAATCTACTAAACGGTAAAGATTGTATATAAACAGTTCCGGGTCCTCTTAAAGTTGCAAAAAACATTCCTTCACCACCAAAAACCGTATTTTTTATTCCTCCAACAAATTCAATATCATAATCTACACCTTGTGTAAAACCAACAATACAACCCGTATCAACTCTTAAAACTTCTCCAGCTTGTAATGTTTTTTTAGCTAAAGTTCCTCCTGCATGAATAAAGCCTAAACCATCACCTTCCATTTTTTGCATGATAAAACCTTCTCCACCGAATAACCCTCTTCCTAATTTTTTAGAAAATTCAATTCCTATAGAAACTCCTTTTGCAGCACATAAAAAAGCATCTTTTTGGCAAATAAATTTACCACCAAAAGCAGTTAAATCAATAGGAACAATTTTACCTGGGTAAGGAGATGCAAACGAAATTTGTTTTTTACCTACTCCTGCATTTGTAAAAACAGTCATAAATAAACTTTCTCCCGTTAAAATTCTTTTTCCTGCAGAAAAAATCTTTCCTAAAATACCTGTTTCTTGATTAGAACCATCTCCAAAAATGGTATTCATACTAATATTATCATCCATCATCATAAAAGTTCCTGCTTCTGCAACAACTCCTTCTTCTGGATCTAATTCTATTTCTACAAACTGCATTTCTTCTCCAAATATTTTATAATCTATTTCGTGCGCATTTCTATTTGATGGATTTGGTATTTTATCTTGAAACATAATCTATTTTTTAGGTTTTAATTATTAGAAGTCTTAAGTGCTATTTTGTTACAATAATTGCCATGTTAATTTTAAGTTCTCTTTTAATAAAACTAAATTAACTTTTAATTATTACTCTATTTTCTTTAATATATTAACTTTGTAGTACTTATAAGTAAATAAATAATTTAAAGACTAATTAAAAAACAACTAATTATGAACTACTTATCCCCAGAAATTGAAGCATTGTCTAAGAAATTTGAAAAAACAAAATCTTTGGCTCGTACAAATGTATCTTGTGGTATTTTTCAAGAATGTGACTATAACGAAGAAAGACCGAAGCTATATAAAAAAGAAGCTAATTTATAGTTTTACTTTTACACTCCATTGAAACTGGAATCTAGAAACTACAATTCCATCTTCATTTTTTCCTTCGGATGTTAAAAAAATAACTTGTCCTTCTTTTGTTTCTATAGATTTTTTAATTGCATTTGCAACCTGAGTTCCATCATTACAAGTAAATACAATTTTGCCTGTAGCTTTTTTAAAAAAATCACTTTTTTGATGTGTAACTAACATAGAAACTTTTTTCTTAGATTTTTCTATTGCTTTCATTACCAAAACAGCTGTACACATTTCTGCAGCCATACCTTGTGCTGCCCAAAACATACTTTTAAATGGGTTTTGATTGATCCATTTATACTTAATATTTACAGCAGAAAAAGTATCTGTAATCTCCTTTACTCTCATTCCGCTTAAATAACCTAAGGGTAATTTAAACATCATAAATCTATTTATATTTTTTGGTGTAATCTGCATATTCCTTCTATTTAATGCCAATTTACCACTTTTTTATCAGAATAATTTTCAAATTAAAAATGTTAAAAAAACGTTAATTATAGTACTATGTATTGCATAATACCTTTTTTAAGATATATATTTGCATAAGAAAGTATTATACATTTTATAATCATGAAAAAAAATAACGATAACACCAACGCTTTTTTAATACACATTTGTGCTTTTGCTGGCTTTATGTTTCCTTTTGGTAATATTATAACTCCTTTAATTGCATGGCAAACATTAAAAGACAGAAGTCCTTTTTTAGATGAACAAGGTAAAGAAGCAGTAAACTTTAATATAAGTTATACACTTTATGTTTTTCTTTTATCAATAGCATTTATCCCTTTTGCATTTGGTTCTATATTTAATAACCATAATGGTTTTTTTAATGGTAATCATTATAATTTAGACCTAGATTTTAGTTTTAATAATGCTTTTGGTTTTATAGGCTTAGGATCTATAACTGGATTAATTTATTTGATAGGAATGGCATTAGTAATCATTGCCTCTTTAAAAGCAAGAGAAGGAGAAAACTACAAATATCCTTTTACAATAAAATTTATAAAATAATTATAAACCACAATAAATGAAGATAGAAAACACAAAAGCACAAATGCGAAAAGGTGTTTTAGAGTATTGCATTTTATCCATCTTAAAAAATGGTGATGCTTATACTTCTGAAATACTATCTACGCTAAAAAGTGCAGAGATGATTGTGGTTGAAGGTACCATTTATCCGTTATTAACTCGTTTAAAAAACGCTGGCTTACTAACATACAGATGGGAAGAATCAACCTCTGGACCACCAAGAAAATATTACGTTTTAACAGAAAACGGCAGCATGTTTTTAAAAGAATTAGATAAAACATGGGGTAATTTAGTAAATGCAGTAAACCAAGTAATTAGCACAAAACCAACTAACAATGAATAAAACTATTAATATTAATCTAGGCGGATTTTTCTTTCATATAGATGAACTTGCCTATCAAAAATTAAAAAGATACTTAGAGTCTATTTCTAGATCTTTAAGTGATGATCCGCAAGGTAAAAACGAAATTATAGCCGATATAGAAGCTAGAATTAGCGAACTTTTATCAGAAAAAATAACTGATGCAAGACAGGTTGTTAATGAAGGTGATATTGATGATATCATTAAAATTATGGGACAACCAGAAGATTATGCAGAAGCAGAAGAAACTTACAACGAATCTAGTTACTCATACTCAAGAAATAATAGTAATGGAAAAAAACTATTTAGAGATGGAGAAGATAAATTTTTAGGAGGTGTTGCCTCTGGTATTGCGCATTATTTTGATATTGATACTATTTGGATTCGTCTGGGTTTATTAGCTCTTTTCTTTGGTGCTGGTTTTGGAGTAATCTTATACATTATTCTTTGGATTTTATTACCAGAAGCTAAAACAACTGCAGAAAAATTGCAGATGGAGGGTGAACCTGTAAATATTGATAATATAGAAAAAAAGATTCGTGAAGAGTTTACAAATGTTTCTGAAAACGTAAAAGATTTTGCTAACAATGCATCAGAAAAAATAAAAGGTGGTGCTAGTGAGTTTTCAGAAAAAATGAACCAGACTTTCTCGGGAAAGACAAAAAAAAATAACGGATTACAGGATTTTATAGATACATTAGGTAAAGTAATACTTGCTATTTTTAAAGTAATAGGTAAGATTATTGGTGTAATTATAATTTTTGTTTCTGCTGCTGTTATTTTATCTCTAATAATTGGAGGGTTTTCTTTAGGAAGTTTAGAGTGGTTAAATGTTGATGGAGAATTTTTACAATACCCACCTTTTTTCTATGATTCTGAATTACCAATTTGGTTACTTACTTTATGTGGATTTGTACTTGTTGGAATTCCGTTTTTACTTTTATTTATTTTAGGATTAAGAATTTTATCTAGTAATGTAAAAAAGATAAGCAAACCAACCTCTTTAACCTTAACTGGAATTTGGATTGTTTGTTTACTTGTAGTAATTTTTAGAGGAATAGAGTTTGGGTCTTCTCACTCTACTTATGGTCAATCATCAGGTAGAAGCAATATTAATATTGTTAAAAATGATACTCTTAACTTAAAAATTGTAAATGATGACGAAATTTTTTACAGACATAATTTAAGATCAACTTCGCATAAAGAAGAGGTTTACATAGATCATAAACAAATGGTTTACAGTAATAATGTAAACATTAAAGTCAAAAAAAGTAATTCTGAAGAGAGCTATATAGTTATTGTAAAAGAATCTAGAGGTCAAAACAAAAGTAATGCTAGTTTTAATGCAGAAAAAATAAATTACAAATACAAAATTGAAGGTAATACACTTGTTTTAGATGCTTATTATTTATCAAATTTTAAAAATATGTGGAAACATGAAGAAGTAGATATTACCATTTTTATACCAGAAAATGTTACTATTTATTTTGATAATTCTGTAAAACACTTTTTAGATGATGTTAAAAATGAAGGAGATATCTATGATAAAGATATGGTAAATCATCATTTTATAATGACAGATAAAACTTTAAAATGTACCGATTGTGTTGATGAAATTGAAGAAGAAACGGAAGTAGAAATGCAAGAAGCAACAATCTAAGATACAATTCAACATAAAAATACAACAACTCGGTAACCAAAGTTTCATTTTAAGCGTCTATTAAAAGACATTTGAATCAAATTAAAAATCAACTATTATGAAAACAGCTACTCAAAAAATTATCACATTATTACTTGTAACAGTACTTTTAAGTTCTTGCTCTGCAGAAATGTTTAACAGTATTAGCGGTAACAAAAATGTTGTTACAGAAAATAGAAGCACTAAAGAAGACTTTTCCGCAATAAAAATAAATAATGGTTTAGACCTTTATATCTCACAAGGTTCTAAAAACAAAATTATTGTAGAAGCCGATGAAAATTTACAAGAAATTATTAAAACAGAAGTTAATAATGGTGTTTTAAAAATTTATGCTGAAAAAAACATTTGGAGATCTAAAGCTAGAAAAGTCTATGTAACCGTAAAAGATTTAGAATCTATAAGTGCTACAAGTGGCGCAGAAGTTTATACAGAAGATACTTTAAAACTAGATAATCTTATAGTTGGAGCAACAAGTGGTGCTGATGTTGAAATTAGTGTTGATGTAAATACGATAGAAACAAGTGCTACAAGTGGCGCAGACATAGAGGTTTCTGGTATTGCTAACAATCATATTTCTAGTGCTACAAGTGGTGCATCTATAGAAGCTTATAAATTAAGAAGTAAAAATGCAACTGCAAGAGTAACAAGTGGCGCAGACATAAATTTATTTGCTTCAGAAACTATAGATGCTAAAGCAACAAGCGGTGGAGATATCGATTTTAAAGGAAACCCTAAAAAAGTAGATAAAACTTCTTCTTCTGGCGGAAGTGTATCTGCCAAGTAATTAGAATTAATTAAATCAACCAAACCTTATAACCTTAAGGTTCCAAAGCCTTAAGGTTATTTAAAAAACCCATGCTATGCAAGACTTTTTAACTCCTTTTAAAGAATCTTATTTAATAAAAATAATAATTGCTATTATTCTATTTCTTTACAGTCTGTTTAGCAATGCTCAAGTAGAAAAAACATCTAATTTATACAAGGTTCTAAAATCTAAAGACAGTATTCTTTTTAAAAGCTCGTTTGATAATTGTGATTTAAAAAAAATAAGAACTATTATTTCTGAAGATTTTGAATTTTATCATGACGTTAGTGGATCACAAAATAAAGAAGATTTTATAAACGCTGTAAAAGAAAATCTTTGTGCTAATCCTAGTGTAAATAATAGAACATTAGTTAAAAATTCTTTAGCCGTTTTTCCTATGAAAAACAATAACAAACTATACGGTGCAATCCAAAAAGGAAAACACACTTTTCAGCAAAAAATTGATGGTAAAATGAAAACAGTTGGTATTGCCGATTTTACACATCTCTGGATTTTAGAAAACAATCAATGGAAATTAAAAAGGGTTTTAAGTTACAACCACAAACCTTTTTCTGAATAAAAACTTATTAGAAAGCTAACTTCTAATATTAGTACTAATACTTGGTTTTATTAGTTTACTTGGTAAGTCGTCGTTTTACACAAAACGACGCTTACTTTTTTATGTAAGTTTTAACCTGAACTTATCAAATTAAAATATCAGCATTAACTTCTTAAATAAACAACAATTTATACTTCGCTATTTTTTCTTAATTTTGTTAAATATTTCAATGCAATGTCTAAAAAAGGAAAAGAAAAAAACACTTTAAATAAAGCCAAACATACCAAATTAATGAATAGAAAAATTAATAAGGTGAAATTAGAAAAACTACAAAATAAAGAACGTTTAAAAGCAATTATAAAAAAGGCTAACGAATCTAAAATTAAAGAAAACGAATAAGTAATATTTTATTGTTTTTTTAAATAATTAAAAATAAAGCTTATAATTTTCTTTCAATGAACAATTTAGAACAAAAGTTAAAAAACCCTGTTTGGTTTTCTCTACAAGAAACTCATAATAAACACCTTATAGAAATAGAAGGTGTACAGTTTTATAACCCTCAAATAAATAATTTTGGTGCTTTTTTTGATACTAACAAAACTGCCAAGGCTTTAAATGAATATTCTAAGTTAACAGAACATTTTTTTTTAGTTTCTGAGAATCAAACACCAGAAATTGATAACGATCATATTTTACTAGAAAGAAAAATTGACGGTTGCCAAATGGTGCTTGATAACTTTATAGATATTGAATCTACAGAAGAAATTGTGCTATTAACCGATAAAAATATTGATGAAGTTTACGACTTAATATGGTTAGTAATGCCAGGTTTTTACCAAAAAAGAGGTTTTGAAATGGGGAAATTCTTCGGAATTTTTAAAGACAATAAATTAGTTGCTATTTCTGGACAAAGAATGCAAACTGATGATTTTATTGAAATAAGTTCTGTTGTTACACACCCTAATTATACAAAAAGAGGTTTTGCAAAACAACTTATTTCTTATACAACAAAAGAAATTATTAAAGAGAATAAGTTACCTATTTTACACACCAATAAAGGAAATAAAGCAATTCCGCTTTATAAAAAATTAGGTTACAAATTAACCCGAGATATGAATTGGTGGCTATACCGAAGAAAGTAAGAGAGTAATTTGTATTAACGCAAAAAAATCCTAAGTAAAAACTTGGGATTTTTATTTTTATAAAAGAGAACTATTTATTTATCAATAGAACCTAAAACACGTTTCATAAAATTATTTAACGCTTCTTTTTTTGGTGTACCATCCTTAATCATTTTATCAACTTCTACGGCACCATACATGTTAGAAATTAACTCACCAATAACATCTAATTCTTCATCTTTTAAAGAAGGAACTTCTGTTAAAGCTTCTAACGTTTCAATTGTTTCTAAAACATAATCTTGATCGTTTTCTTCGATAAAATTAGTTAGGTGTTTTATTACAGGTAGTTTCATTTTTTTTATTTAAAAGTTAAAAAGATTATATGTTAAACTTAAAATCTTTCTAATACTTTAGTATAAATTTATACAACTTCGTTTACTAAATCTTTTAAAACATCAAACTTATTAGTTTGTGTTTGATTTACTATTTTACCATCTACAAAAGCTGCAAAAGTTGGTAAATTACTTACATCTGCTAATTGTCTGCTTTCAGGAAATTTTTCTGCATCAGCAATTACAAAAGCAACACCTTCGTTTTCTGTAGATAATTTTTTAAATTTTGGTTTCATAATTCTACAGTTTCCACACCAAGTTGCAGAGTATTGTACAATTACTTTTTGGTTATCAGCAATTATTTCTGATAAATTGTCTTGACTTAATTCTTGTACCATAATATTATTTTTTAAATAAAGAGCTCGTAGATAAATTTCCTCGAACCTATAAACGAACTCTTTATTTTAATTTTATTAGTGAGATGCTAAATATTCTTTAGTTCCTTTTGCATTTGCAGACATAGCGTCTTTTCCTTCTTCCCAGTTTGCAGGACAAACTTCTCCATGAGATTGAACGTGAGCATAAGCATCAATTAAACGTAAAAATTCATTTACATTTCTACCAACTGGCATGTGGTTAATTCCTTCATGAAAAACAGTACCTTCTTCATCAATTAAATAAGTAGCTCTATAAGTTACATTATCTCCTTCTACTTGTATTGTTTGTGTAGCTTCATCAAAAGTTTCATTAGTAATATCTAAAATACCTAAGATTGATGATAAGTTTCTGTTAGAATCTGCTAAAATTGGGTAAGTTACACCTTCAATTCCACCATTATCTTTAGAAGTACTTAACCAAGCAAAGTGTACTTCTGGTGTATCACAAGAAGCACCAATTACAATTGTGTTTCTTTTTTCGAACTCACCTAAAGCTGCTTGAAAAGCGTGTAATTCTGTAGGACAAACAAATGTAAAATCTTTTGGATACCAAAACAATAACACTTTCTTTTTGTTATTTACTGCTTCTTCTAATACATTTAACTTAAATGTATCACCCATTTCATTCATTGCGTCTACATTTAAATCTGGAAATTTTTTACCAACTGCTGTTGCCATTTTTTTTATTTTTTATAATTAATGTTTGTTCTTATTTTGATACCACAAATATAGAATTGAATACATTATAAAAACAAAAAAGTTGATGGTAACTTCTTATATTTCCATCAACTTTATTTATAATAAAACATCTTTTAAATAGCTTTACACTATTTACTAGCAAAGAGCTTGATATCGTTTGCAGAGACTTCTTTTTCTCCTAAAATAATTAAACGTTCTACAACATTTCTTAATTCTCTAATGTTCCCTGTCCAATCATACTTTTGTAACAATTTTACAGCTTCTAATGAAAAACTCTTTTTAGGAGTGCCTTGTTCTTGAGATATTTTTGTGGTAAAAAAATCTACAAGTAAAGGTATGTCTTCTCTTCTATCGTTTAAAGCAGGTACTTTAATTAAAATCACGGCCAATCTATGGTATAAATCTTCTCTAAATCTACCTTCTTCAATTTCTTTTTTTAAATCTTTATTTGTTGCAGCAACAATACGTACATTAACCTTGATATCTTTATCTGAACCTACACGCTGTATCTTGTTTTCTTGTAAGGCACGTAACACTTTTGCTTGTGCAGACAGACTCATATCACCAATTTCATCTAAAAAAATAGTTCCTCCGTTTGCAGCTTCAAACTTACCTGCTCTATCTTTATTTGCTCCTGTAAAAGAACCTTTTACATGTCCAAAAAGTTCGCTTTCTATTAATTCTGATGGAATTGCAGCACAATTTACTTCTATTAAAGAAGCTTTAGATCTATCTGATTTTTCGTGTAACCAATGTGCTACTAATTCTTTTCCTGTTCCGTTTGGTCCTGTAATTAAAACCCTTGCATCTGTAGCAGCTACTTTTTCTATAATTTCTTTTATGTGAGAAATTGCATCACTCTCACCAATCATTTCGTAATTTTTACTTACTTTTTTCTTTAGCCTTTTATTTTCTACAACAAGTGTTTTTTTATCCAAAGCATTTCTTACCGTATTTAAAAGTCTGTTTAAATCTGGTGGTTTAGAAATATAATCAAAAGCACCTAAACGCATTGTATTTACTGCTGTATCTAAATCTCCATGACCAGAAATCATAACAATTGGTACTTCTGGTTTTATTTTTTTTGCTTTTTCTAATACCTCAACACCATCCATTTTTGGCATTTTAATATCACATAAAACCAAATCATAATCGTTATTTTTTATCATTTCGATGCCTAATAAACCATCTTCTGCTTCTTCTACATTATAAGCATCATTTTCTTCGGATATTATTTTAGTTAAAACCCTTCTAATTGCAGCTTCATCTTCTATGATTAATATTTTTGCCATCTAAATCTTAAATTTTATTCCCGTTCTTAAATAAAATGTATTTACGTTGTTTAAAGTAAACACATGCTCTCTGTCTATATTTCTTAAAACATTTTTAATTCTAAGACTATACCCACAATATGTATATAAAACTAATTTATCACGTAGTAAATATTCATAACCTAAGCCAGAAACTACTACAGATAAAGAAACATTGTCTGCTTGTTTATCATCAATAATTATTGGTCTTTGTAAATGGGCAAAATAACCATCGATACCTACAAAAGCTTGTAGAAAATTTTTATCTTTAATCTTATATTTTATATTAGATTTGGGTACACCTGCATTAAAAGACCAAGAGTCATTTACTTGTCTAAAATAACTTACAAAAGGTAAAGGAAAAGGAATACCTGTAGTTGAATTATAGGTTAAACCTAAAATTAAACGATAAGGTCTTTTTAATGATTTATCATCTGTTTTATCATTTATAAAAAATGTACCTCCGTTTAAAAACAAATCATCCCCAGTAATTTTTTCTGTTAATGTAGAAGCTAATCTTGGTGTTATTTGAAACCCTGCCCTCCAATCTTCATTAATTTTAAAAGTATACCCTACATTAATATCTAAAATAGTTAATGTTTCTATCAAAGAGTTATCAAAAGGATAGTTATCATTTAAATTTGTATAAATATTATTATACTCTGTACCAACAAAAATATATTTGTCGTTTTTAAGTTTTATAGGATAATTAAATAAGGCTCTAATTCTTGTAAACTGGTCTTCGGATTTATTTTTGGGGATAAAAGAATATTCTATCCTCGCTAAATCACTTAACTGAGCATTTATAAAACCAACCGAAAACAAGAAAAACACTAAGACAATTCTTTTCATTACAACATTATTTTTTTTCTGTAAACACATGTATATCTCTTTGCGGAAATGGAATTGATATTTTATTTTCTCTAAATTTTTTATCAATTTCAAAGCGTAAATCACTTTTAATTTGATTGTGTGCGTAACTATTACTAATAACAAAAAGTAATTTAAATTGAAGTGCACTGTCTCCAAAATCTGTAAATAAAACTTTAGGTTCTGGATTTTGCATAATTAATGTATGTGTTTTTGCTGCTTCTATTAACAGCTTTTTCACCAATTGTACATCAGACCCGTATGCAACTCCTATTTCTACTCCTTCTGTTGTTTGTATACCATTTTGTGTCCAATTAAATAAACTTTGGGTTAAAAACTTATGGTTTGGTATAATTAAAACTTTATCATCAATAGTAACCGCTCTAGTTGTTCTTAATTTTATTTCAAGAACTTTGCCAATCTTTCCATCTACCTCTACAATATCATTTACAGTAAGGGTCTTATCTAACAAAATAAAAATACCCGATATAATATCTTGAAAGAGTGTTTGTAAACCTAAACCAATACCAACTAATATAGCTGCAGAACCTGCCAACAAAACACTAACATCTATACCCGAAGATTCTAATGCTATTATTAAAACTACTGTATATATAAAATATTGTAGAAAAGAAAAGATAGCTTTAAACTTACCTTTATCTTCTTCGTTTAGCTTTCTATTTACTAATTTCTTAACAAAATTAAGAATATAACTTGTAATTATAATTACAATAATTAAAAACAATATAGTTTTTACATCTAAATGAATACTATCACTTAAATTAAAAGAGTAATTTAAAAAATTCTTTATTTTATCCATAAAGTTTACCCTTTATATTTTATCCATTTATATAAATCTTTATAAGTTGGTTTTTTACCATACATTAAAATACCAACTCTATAGATTTTTGCTGCTAACCACACCATAAAAATAAATGTAAGTAATAATATAGTCATAGAAATTGCTAACTCATACCAAGATACCCCAAACGGAACTCTCATTAACATAACAATAGAACTTGTAAATGGAATGTAAGAAAATAGCACTGCCATAGAACCATGGGGGTCATTCATTACCGTAGCAAAACCCACGTAAACACCTAACATTAGTGGCATCATAATAGGTAACATAAATTGTTGTGTATCGGTTTCATTATCTACAGCAGCACCAACTGCAGCAAATAGAGAACTATACAACATAAAACCACCTAAAAAGTAAAAGATAAATAGTATAAACATTTTAAGAATTGGTAATCTTAAAATTTCTTGAATTAACAACTGCATTTTATCTGGCTCTATAGCTTGTTGTGCAGCACCTAATTGTTCTGCAGGTACTCTGGCTGTTTGCATTTCTACAACATTAACACCAAAAACAGCAGATGCTACGGTAGTTAAAATCAATAATAAAATACCCCAAATAAAGAACTGTAACAACCCTGCAGATGCATTCCCTATAATTTTACCCATCATTAATTGAAAAGGTTTTACAGACGATACAATTACTTCTATAATTCTACTTGTTTTTTCTTCTATTACACTTCTCATTACAGAATTACCGTAAATAATAACAAACATCATTAATAAATAACCAGCAATAGAACCTAAACCAATTTTTAATCCGTTTATTAATTTAGAAGATTCTTCTCCAGAAAAATTATACATTTTAATTTCTGTATTAATTTTAGAAGCTTCTATTTTAGCTAAATCAATGCCAAAATTAGTTAGTTTAGAGTTTCTTATTTTTTGTTCAATTTTGTTTTCTAAGGCTTCCATTAAAGACATACCTGGTGAGTCTTTAGAGTAAAACTCTATAGATTTTGATAAAATTTCTAAACTATCTTTTTTGGGTATAATTAAAGCACCAAAATAATTACCATCCTCAACTTTCTTTTTAGTTTCTTCTGCACCCAACAAAGTATAATCTTTGTAATGTATTGTTTTGGTATCTTTAAAATCTTCTTTAGAAAACATTCCAGAATTGTCTACATAAACAATATCCTTAATTTTTTCATCGTTTTTTTTCATCAAAAAAACAACTAAAAATCCCATACCAATCATTAAAATAGGGCTTAAAAAAGTCATCATTATAAATGATTTATTACGCACCTTAGCAATAAACTCTCTTTGTATAATTAATTTTAACTTACTCATCTTCTTAAATGTTTTTATTTATTGCCTGAATAAAAATATCGTTTGCACTTGGTATTAACTCTACAAAATGTTGCACTTCTCCGCTACTTGTTAAAAAGGATAATAAATCGTTTGCAGAATTACCGTTTGTTAACTTAACATTCATTGTTAAGCTATCGTTTAATAATTTAAAGTTAGACGGGTACACCTCAAAATTTTCTTTTAATTTGTTTTTTACATCCGTAGGATTATCTGTATGTAAACCTACTTGAAAAGTATGGGTTTTAAATTTACGCTTAATATCATCTAATTTTCCATCAAGTATTTTATTAGATTTGTTTATCAATGCTATATCATCACACATCTCTTCTACAGATTCCATTCTGTGCGTAGAAAAAATAATAGTTGCACCTTCTTCTCTTAATTGTAATATTTCTTTAGCAATTAACTGTGCATTTATAGGATCAAATCCAGAGAAAGGTTCATCAAAAATTAATAATTTAGGATTGTGCATTACGGTAACAATAAATTGTACTTTTTGTGCCATTCCTTTTGATAGTTCTTCAATTTTTTTATTCCACCAAGCAGAAATATCAAACTTATCAAACCAATATTTTAGTCTTTTTTTAGCTTCTGCTTTACTCAACCCTTTTAATTGTGCCAAATACAAAGCTTGTTCACCAACCTTCATAGATTTATACAAACCTCTTTCTTCTGGCATATAACCAATTTGAGAAATATGATGCGGCGCCAAGGCTTCTCCGTCTAAAATAATAGAACCAGAGTCTGGCATAGTAATTTGATTCACAATTCTTATTAATGATGTTTTTCCTGCCCCATTTGGCCCTAACAAGCCAAAAACACTCCCTTTAGGAATGTTTAATGAAACATTATTTAATGCTGTAAATTCTCCATACTTTTTTACAACATTATTAACTTCTAATAAATTTCTCATTGAATATAAATGGTTTTTCTGAAAGTTTATGGTAATCACAAACTTACATATTTTATAAGTATTAGTAATAAAATGTACAAAAACGTTACAATAAAATTTTATGTTAATTTTTACTATGCATGCATAACTTTTTACACTTTTACTATGCATGCATAGTAAAAATTTTATATATTTGATGTAATGAGCAAAGAAGTATCTATAGATCATCAATTAAGAGCAACATGGCAAGCCGTTGCAAAGATGTATAATGAACAGGCAACAAAGCATAATACAACAATGGCAACCGCTTTTGTTTTATTAAATATTGATAAACAAAACGGAACACCGTCTACAGCATTGGGGCCTTTAATGGGAATGGAACCTACAAGTCTATCTAGAATTTTAAAAACGATGGAAGATAAAGGTGTTATTTCTAGAGAAAAAAACCCGAATGATGGTAGAGGTGTTTTAATTAAATTGACTGATTATGGCAAAGAAAAACGTAAAGTTTCTAAAGCTTATGTAATACAGTTTAATGAAATTGTAAAAGAAAATGTTTCTGAAGAAGAGTTAGCAGGCTTTTTTAAAGTAACATCTACAATTAATAAATTAATTGCTGACAGGCATATTTATGGCACCGTTAGTAATAAAACAGTAAAAAACAAATTAACTAATGATTAGAAGAATTAAAAAAGTAGCAATAGTTGGCTCCGGTATTATGGGAAGCGGAATTGCATGTCATTTCGCAAACATTGGTGTAGAAGTTCTATTGTTGGACATTGTTCCAAGAGAATTAAACGACAAAGAAAAAGCAAAAGGACTTACGTTAGATGATAAAGTTGTAAGAAATCGTTTGGTAAATGATGCCCTTACAGCTTCTTTAAAATCGAAACCCTCTCCTATCTACAATCAAAAATTTGCAAGCAGAATTACCACTGGTAATTTAGAGGATGATATTGCAAAAGTTACTGATGTAGATTGGATTATGGAAGTTGTTGTAGAAAGACTAGATATCAAAAAAATTGTTTTTGAAAAATTAGAAAAATATAGAACTCCTGGTACTATTATTTCTTCAAATACTTCTGGTATTCCTATAAAATTTATGAATGAAGGAAGAAGTGAAGATTTCCAAAAGCATTTTGCGGTAACTCACTTTTTTAATCCACCAAGATATTTAAAACTTTTCGAAGTTGTTCCTGGTCCAGATTGTAAACAAGAAGTTACAGACTTCTTAATGATGTATGGAGAAAAATTCTTAGGAAAAACTTCTGTTTTAGCAAAAGATACTCCTGCATTTATAGGTAATAGAATTGGAATCTTCGGAATTCAATCTTTATTTCATCAAGTAAAAGAGTTAGAATTAACTGTTGAAGAAGTAGATAAATTAACAGGCCCAGTTATAGGCCGTCCAAAATCTGCAACTTTTAGAACGGTTGACGTAGTTGGTTTAGATACTTTGGTACACGTTGCTAATGGTATTTATGAAAACTGCCCTAATGATGAAGCTCATGAATTATTTAAACTTCCAGGTTTCATCAATACAATGATGGAAAACAAATGGTTAGGAAGTAAAACTGGTCAAGGTTTTTATAAAAAAATAAAAAATGAGGAAGGAAAAAGTGAAATTCTAACTTTAGATTTAGACACATTAGAATATCGTTCTAAAAAACGTGCAAAATTTGCAACTTTAGAACTTACGAAAACGATTGATAAGCCAATTGATCGATTTAAAATACTAGTTGGCGGAAAAGATAAAGCTGGAGAATTTTACAGAAAGAATTTTGCAGCAATGTTTGCTTATGTTCAAAATAGAATTCCAGAAATTTCTGATGAATTGTATAAAATTGATGATGCAATGAAAGCTGGTTTTGGATGGGAAAATGGTCCTTTCGAAATTTGGGATGCAGTTGGTGTAGAAAAAGGAATCGAATTAATGAAAGCTGAAGGAAAGGAACCTGCAACTTGGGTAACAGAAATGTTAGCAAGTGGAGTTTCATCATTCTATACAGTAAAAGAAGGAGCTACTTATTTTTATGATATTCCTTCTAAATCTCAAACTAAAAAACCTGGTCAAGAATCATTCATCATATTAGATAATATTAGAAAATCAAACGAAGTTTTTAAAAATTCCGGTGTTGTAATTGAAGATATTGGAGATGGAATTTTAAATGTAGAATTCCAATCTAAAATGAATACCATTGGTGGAGATGTTTTAGCCGGAATTAATAAAGGTATTGATTTAGCAGAAAAAAACTTTCAAGGATTGGTTATTGGTAATCAAGCCGCAAATTTTTCTGTTGGGGCAAATATTGGTATGATTTTTATGATGGCGGTAGAGCAAGAGTATGATGAATTAAATTATGCCATTAAACACTTTCAAGACACAATGATGCGCATGCGTTATTCATCAATACCAACAATTTCTGCTCCTCATGGAATGGCTTTAGGTGGTGGTTGTGAAATATCACTTCATGCAGATAAAGTTGTTGCAGCAGCAGAAACTTATATGGGATTAGTAGAATTTGGAGTTGGTGTAATTCCTGGTGGTGGAGGTTCTAAAGAAATGGCTTTAAGAGCATCAGATTCTTTTAGTAAAGGAGATGTTGAGCTAAACATTTTACAAGAAAACTTCTTAACTATAGGTATGGCAAAAGTATCTACTTCTGCTTACGAAGCTTTTGATTTAGGATTAATGCAAAAAGGAAAAGATGTTGTAGTTGTTAATAAAGACAGACAAATTGCTACCGCAAAAGCACATGCAAAAATCATGGCAGAAAGCGGTTACACACAACCTGTAAAACGAAAAGACGTGAGAGTTTTAGGAAAACAAGCTTTAGGAATGTTTTTAGTAGGAACAGATTCTATGGAACATTCTAAATACATTTCAGAACACGATCAAAAAATAGCCAATAAGCTTGCTTATGTAATGGCTGGAGGAGATTTATCTGAACCAACTTTGGTTACAGAACAGTATTTATTAGACATTGAAAGAGAAGCGTTTTTATCTCTTTGTACAGAGCGTAAAACCTTAGAAAGAATTCAACACATGTTAAAAACGGGTAAACCTCTACGTAACTAAAGTTACTCTAGCAATTAGCCTTTAGCAATTAGCTATTGGCGAATAATTTAATTACAAACCGCTAAAAGCCAAAAGCGATTAGCCAAAAGCTAAAAAAATGAAAACAGCATATATAGTAAAAGCATATAGAACTGCAGTTGCAAAAGCTCCTAAAGGTGTTTTTAGATTTAAACGTGCAGACGAGTTGGGTGCAGAAACCATTCAGCACATGATGAAAGAATTGCCGAATTTAGACGTAAAACGTATAGATGATGTAATTGTTGGTAACGCAATGCCAGAAGGTTCTCAAGGATTAAACATGGCACGATTTATTTCTTTAATAGGATTAAATTCTGTGGATGTTCCAGGTGTAACCGTTAACCGTTTTTGTTCTTCAGGATTAGAAACAATTGCAATGGCTGCTGCTAAAATTAGTGCAGGAATGGCAGATTGTATTATTGCAGGTGGAGCAGAAAGCATGAGCTCTGTACCAATGACAGGTTTTAAACCAGAATTAAATTATGACACCATTAAATCTGGACATGCAGATTATTATTGGGGAATGGGAAATACTGCAGAAGCAGTTGCAAATCAGTTTAAAGTTTCTAGAGAAGACCAAGATCAATTTGCATTTAATTCTCACATGAAAGCATTAAAAGCACAAGCTGAAAATCGTTTTCAAGATCAAATTGTTCCTGTAGAAGTGGAACAAACATACTTAGATGAAAATGGGAAAAAAGCTACTAAAAAATATACCGTAACTAAAGATGAAGGACCTAGAAAAGGAACCTCAACTGCTGTTTTAAATAAATTACGTCCGGTTTTTGCAGCAGGAGGAAGTGTAACTGCTGGTAACTCATCTCAAATGAGTGATGGAGCTGCTTTTGTAATGGTGATGAGCGAAGAAATGGTAAATGAATTAAATCTTGAACCAATTGCAAGAGTTGTAAATTATGCTGCAGCTGGTGTTGAGCCAAGAATTATGGGAATTGGTCCTGTTGCCGCAATTCCAAAAGTTTTAAAACAAGCAGGTTTACAACAAAATGATATCGATTTAATTGAATTAAATGAGGCGTTTGCTTCTCAATCTTTAGCAGTAATGCGCGAGTTAGATTTAAATCAAGAAATTGTAAATGTAAATGGTGGTGCTATTGCATTAGGACATCCTTTAGGTTGTACAGGCGCAAAGCTATCTGTGCAATTATTTGATGAAATGCGTAAGCGAAATATGAAAAACAAATACGGAATGGTAACGATGTGTGTGGGTACAGGACAAGGAGCTGCGGGAGTATTTGAATTTCTTAATTAATAACAAATTAAACAATTAACTAAAATGGCAGATTTATTAAGAGGTGGACAATTCCTTATAAAAGAAACAAATTGCGAAGATATATTTACTCCAGAAGATTTTTCTGAAGAGCAACAAATGATGAAAGAAGCGGTTACGGAATTTAATGATAGAGAAATCATTCCGCATAAAGCTCGTTTTGAAGCAAAAGATTATGCACTTACAGAAGAAGTTATGCGTAAAGCAGGTGAATTAGGTTTTTTAGGAGTAGCAGTTCCGGAAGCTTATGATGGTTTAGGAATGGGATTTGTTTCTACAGTTTTAACTTGCGATTATATCTCTAGCGGAACAGGATCTTTTAGTACCGCTTTTGGCGCACACACAGGTATTGGTACAATGCCAATTACTTTGTACGGAACAGAAGAACAAAAACAAAAATATGTACCCAAATTAGCAACTGGCGAGTGGTTTGGTGCTTACTGTTTAACAGAACCAGGTGCTGGTTCTGATGCTAATTCTGGTAAGACTACAGCAGAATTATCCGAAGATGGAAAATCTTACAAAATTAACGGACAAAAAATGTGGATTTCTAACGCTGGTTTTTGTAGTGTGATGATTGTTTTTGCTCGTATTGAAGATGATAGAAACATCACAGGTTTTATAGTTGAATATGATAAAGAAAATCCGAATGGAATTACTTTAGGTGAAGAAGAACATAAATTAGGAATTAAAGCTTCATCAACAAGACAAGTATTTTTTAATGACACTATTGTACCTGCAGAAAATATGTTGGCTGCTCGTGGAGAAGGTTTTAAAATAGCAATGAATGCCTTAAATGTTGGTCGTATTAAATTAGCTGCAGCTTGTTTAGATTCAGAAAGAAGAATTGTTACACATGCTGTAAAATATGCCAATGAACGCAAACAATTTAAAACACCAATTGCAGACTTTGGTGCTATTAAAATTAAATTAGCAGAAATGGCAACCAATGCTTATGTTGGGGAATCTGCAACGTATAGAGCTTCTAAAAATATAGAAGATAGAATTGCTTTAAGAGTAGAAGCCGGAAATACGCATCAAGAAGCAGAATTAAAAGGTGTAGAAGAGTATGCTATAGAGTGTTCTATTTTAAAAGTAGCGGTTTCTGAAGATGTACAAAATTGTGCTGATGAAGGAATTCAAATTTTTGGAGGAATGGGATTCTCTGAAGAAACACCAATGGAATCTGCCTGGAGAGATGCTAGAATTGCTCGTATTTACGAAGGAACTAACGAAATTAACAGAATGCTTTCTGTTGGGATGTTAGTAAAAAAAGCCATGAAAGGTCATTTAGATTTATTAGGCCCGGCAATGAAAGTGCAAGAAGACTTAATGGGAATACCTTCTTTTGAAACGCCAGATTTTTCTGAATTATTCTCTGAAGAGAAAGTAATGATTTCTAAAATGAAGAAAACATTTTTAATGGTTGCAGGTGCTGCTCTTCAAAAATTTGGAACAGAATTAGAACAACATCAACAGTTACTCATTGCTGCTTCAGATATTTTAATTGAAATTTACATGGCAGAGTCTGCAATTTTAAGAACTGAAAAAAATGCAAAACGTTTTGGTAAAGACGCACAATCTGTACAAATTGCAATGTCTAAATTATATTTATACAACGCTGTAGATATTATTGAGAAAAAAGGAAAAGAAAGTATTATTTCTTTTGCCGAAGGAGATGAACAACGTATGTTATTAATGGGATTAAAACGTTTTACAAAATATGTTAACTATCCTGATATTGTAGATTTACGTAATGAAATAGCTGAAAAAGTAAAGTCAGAAAACAAATATTGTTTCTAAAAACCTCTTGATGTCAAATTGAGTTTATTTAAACTTGCTAAGCTTTTCTTAAACTCAACTGACAATCAAAAGAATATTAAAATTTATTTTTTAAAGAAAGAAAACCATCTATATAGATGGTTTTCTTTCTTTAAAATCATGTAAATCAACAGAATTAAATAGAAAAGTTTATTTTCGTAAAAAACAAACATCATGAAAATAAAGCTTCTATTTTTTATTTCAATAACTTTCTTAGCGGTTAGTTGTAATTCTAAAAAAACAATAAAAATTAATGATAAAATTCTTCTAGAAAGTATCAAAATCTTATCTCATGATTCTTTAGAAGGCCGAGGATTTTCCAAAAAAGGAAATTATAAAGCTCAGAAATTTATTGCTAGTCAATTTGAAAAAATTGGATTAGAAAAGATGTCTGAAGAAGGGTTTATTCAAAAGTTTCCATATACCTTTTCCGGAAAAAAAAGGTTAAGAATGTTTCCTATAAAGGGAATCGAAAGAACAGATACGATTACTCCAATACCAGACACTACAGCTATTGGTGGTAATGTTATAGGGAAAATTACTGGAAAAACAGAAAAAAGCATTGTAATTACGGGTCATTTAGATCATTTAGGTATTAGAAAAGGTCTAATTTATAATGGAGCAGATGATGATGCTTCTGGTACTGCTGCTCTTTTTGCTATTGCAGATTATTTTAAAATGAAACCTACAAAACATACTCTAATTTTTGCTGCTGTAGATGCCGAAGAAATAGGTTCTTTAGGTGCTAGTTATTGGTTACAAAAATATGAACAAAAAAATAATATTGTTTTAAATATTAACATGGACATGATTGCGCATAATGACTCTTTACAATTATATGCTTCTGGTTTATTCCATTATCCTCAATTAAAAAAGCCCTTAGAAAATATAGACTCTCCGATTACCTTACTATTTGGACATGATAATCCTGATGATAAAACTAAAGATGATTGGACTAATTCTTCTGATCATAGAGTTTTTCATAAAGAAGGCATTCCATTTATCTACTTTGGGGTCGAGGATCATAAAGATTATCACAAAGCAACTGATACTTTTGAAAACATTAATCAAGAATTTTACATAAAAGCTGTTGAATTAATTATAAAATCAATAGAAAATTACGATACTTATTTAGAATAAATATTTAACCTTTTTTACACATAAAAAATAGGTTTTAATCAATTAAATATCAGTAGTTTTGCACGCAATTTGAAAACAACGAAATGAAACGTATTAAACAATATAAAAAACTTTTTAACGTAGAAGGAGCTATCAACTTAAAAGATTTAAAAAAATCTTACAGAAGTTTAGTAAAGGAATGGCACCCTGATAAGTTTCAAGATGAAGCTGAAAAAGAAGAAGCTGAAATAAAAAGTACAGAAATTATAGATGGTTACCACTTTTTAGTAAGTATTGCACCAGAAACAAAAGAAGCTAATCTAGATGCTTATAAAACAACTATAACAGAATTTCAAGTTGCTGATTGGCATCATAAAGGAATGTTATTAGAAGTTACTTTTACTGATGGTAATAAATATGAATACTTTGGTGTTAGCAAAGTTCTTTTCGGAAAATTTATAAATGCTAGATCTATGAACAATTTCGGTAAAAGAAATATTTTTAATTCTTTTACTTATAGAAAATCTATGAAAGCATCTACAACTGTTTAAGATTTTACTTTCTTAAAATTATAAAAAAAGAGATTACAAATATTTGTAATCTCTTTTTTACTTTTAATGCTTAACATTCTTTTAAAATCAAATTAAAATGAATGTTTATCATCTCTGAAACTACAATTATACCTAACATTTTTTTTGGTGCTTCTAAGTTATAGTCTTCTATATTTAAATGTAAATTACCTGAAACTAAAAACACTTCATTTTCTTCTATTGTTACCGGAACTTTGTATTTTTTCGAAACTCCAGCAATTGTCATTTCTACTAAAGCTTCTGTTGTTGTTTCTTTTTTTTCTACTTCTTTTAAGTTTAGTAAAATTTGAGGAAACTTATTTGATTTTAATAATTTATTAAAATCTTTATTCATTACTTTATTACCACAATCAAAACAAGAGTTACCCAACTTTAAAATAGCTTCTTTAAAATAGATTTTATTATCTTTCTTTTGAAAAGATAAAGGAACTGTTTTATCAAAATCTAAAAAATTAAAATCACATTTAAATTTATTTACATTAGTAGATCCTATAATTTCTAACTTACTTTCTTCATCTATCTTAATAATTGTATCATTTTTAAATACATTAATTTTAGTGAAAGAAAATAAGAATAATGAAACCCCTATTAAAATTATTATTTTCTTCATTGTTTTTACCTTTTCTATTTATTGCAACTATTTTTTAAATAAATAAACCTCTTACTTTTCTAATTTATAAGAGGCTTATTCTACTAAAATACAAACAATTACTATTATTCTACTATAAAATTGATATTAAAAACTAATTGCTGCTTCTAATATTACTCCGTTAAATTTACCACCGTTTAAAGTACTTGTTGTTGCAAAACCTTCATATTCTTGATTTACGTACTCCATTTTCATTAAAATGTTTTTTGTCATAAACCAACCTGCAACTAATTGAGATCTTTTAATTGTAATATCTTCTCCTGTCATTTCTTCAGAATCTACAGTATTGTAACGACCACCTATATATAAGTTTTCATTTTTACCGAACCTGTATAAAAGTTCTCCTGCAAATTGATTTGCAGTTCTATCTTCTGTTTCTGCTGTTGCTTTACCTGAAGCAGTTTCAATTGTTCCGAAAAACTCCAATCCTTTATATTTTATAAATGGATTAAACATAATTGCAGTAATACTGTTTTTTAAATTAGGATTGTATCTACCAGATCTAAAATTATCTGATTCCGCAGATTCTGCAATCATTACTCCATAATATCTAGAACCAGCCCTATCCGCCGAATATAAATAAGAGTTTGGTACATAACCTGTGTTATATATAGACCCTGTAATTCTTACTCTTAAATCTGTATTAATTTGTTTATCGTACCCTAATTTAGCTAAAAAAGAAGCTCCTCCACTCTTTCCATCTTCTGCAAGTTCATCTCCTATAGCATTTTTTTCTACAGATTGGTTTAATTTACCATTTGTAACCCCTATCATCCCTAAAAGGCCATTTTTTCTAAGTACTAACTCCGCACCAACTTCTGTTGTATAAGAATCCATAATTAAATTTCCAACAAATGGGTTGTGTACAGTTTGTGCATTATCACTTCTTCTAAAATGAGCATCTCCATAATTATTTTCCATATGTCCAATTTTTATAGAAGCATACTGCATAAAGTCTTCTAAAAAACCTTCTTTTATAAAATCTAATTTATCTACTTGTAAATAACCACCTTTTACATAAGTTTCATTGTGGTGACGAGAAGATAAGAAAGTACGTAAGTGCATGTTAACCCCATCATATAAAGCTACATCTATATCTAAGTTTGCAGTTGCCAAATTAAAATTTGATCCTATAGCTTGTAACTCTATGCCTGCTAAATCTGAGTTTTCATGACTTATTCCTTGAAATTGAAGCGCAAAAGATCCACCAAGTCTTACTTTAAGACCATCAAAAGTAGTTGTTGTAGTTTTTGGTGATTCAAAAACATTTACACCTCTTTTATCTGTGTATCTAAAATTATCTAAATCTCTATTTTCTTGAGCAGAAACCCCCAAACCAGCGAGCGTTAATACTATCATTAATGTTCTTTTAAAAATTGTATTCATTTTTATTATTTTTAAGTTCATAAATTATTTTAAAATTGTATTGAATTTGATTGTTACTGTATCTCCCGTTTTAATGGTACCCAATAATGCTGTAGGAGGAGAAACATTGTAGTCTGTCATTCTAATTGATTTTTCTCCAACAAGTTTTATCGTTTCTCCATTAATATTTAAATTAAAATCTAATAAAATTTCTTTTGTAACACCTGCTATTGTTAAATTACCTTTAGATTTTATTTTGAAATTTCCATCTTTTAAATCTGTAATTTCTTTTGAGCTTACAAATTGAAACTCTATTGTTTTAAATTTTTTTGTGTTTAAAGCTTTGTAAGTATTTTTATCCATACCTCCTTTTCCACTTTTTAAACTTTCTGCTTCAACTACAAGATTTAGTTTTTTAATTTGAAAATCATTAGACTTATCTAAAGAGATAGTTCCTGTTTGATTTTCTGTTTCAATTTCCCAATCATGGATATTTGAAGTTCCATAAACTAATAATGTAGAATTTTTTGTATCCACATTATATTCTTGAGCGTAAAATTTACTTGAAGTAAATAAAAACATTGCAACTACTCCTAAAATTGCTACATTCATTCTTTTCTGATAAAACATATTTATAATATTTTAATTACACTACAAATTTCATTTAATTAAGAAAGTTAAATTATGAGGAATATCAGATTATAGAATTTTAACTAAAAAAAAAGAGATTACATAAATGTAATCTCTTTTTTTAACAATATTATAATTTTGGCTATTCTAAAGCACCTAAGTAACGCTCTGCATCTAAAGCTGCCATACAACCAGAACCTGCTGCTGTTACAGCTTGTCTGTACTCTTTATCTTGAATATCTCCCGCTGCAAAAACTCCTGGTAAATTAGTTTTAGAAGATTTACCTTTAGTTATTAAGTAACCTGTTTCATCCATATCTAAAACATCTTTAAATAAATCTGAATTTGGTTTATGACCTATTGCAATAAAAACTCCCGTTACAGAAATATCCGTTGTTTCTTTTGTTATATTATTAATGGCTCTTACTCCTTCTACAACATTATCTCCTAAAACCTCATCGATTTCTGTATTGTATAAAACTTCTATATTTTCAGTTTTATTAACTCTATGTTGCATCGCTTTAGAAGCTCTCATATAATCTTTACGAACCAAAAGTGTTACTTTTTTACAAATATTAGCTAAATAAGTAGCTTCTTCTGCTGCAGTATCCCCTGCTCCAACAACAACAACATCTTGTCCTTTATAGAAAAAACCATCACAAGTTGCACAAGCAGAAACACCACCACCAATTAACCTTTGCTCACTTTCTAACCCTAAATATTTAGCAGTTGCACCTGTAGAAATAATAACAGTTTCAGCTTCAATTTCTTTAGATTCATCAACAATTATTTTATGAACTCCACCAACTTCTGTACTTAAATCTACTTTTGTAACTAGACCAAAACGAACTTGCGTACCAAAACGTTCTGCTTGTTTTTGTAAGTCTGTCATCATTGCAGTACCATCTGTACCTTCTGCATAACCTGGAAAATTATCAACTTCTGTAGTTGTTGTTAATTGCCCACCCATTTGCATACCTGTATACATAACTGGTTTCATATCTGCTCTTGCTGCATAAATTGCTGCTGTATAACCTGCAGGTCCAGATCCAATTATTAAACATTTTATTTTCTCTATAGTATCTGACATTTTTTCTAAGATTGTTTGTAACAAAAATATCGTTTTTTTAAAGTTTAGAGTGTTAATATTTATAAATTTTTATTATAAGAAAATAGGAATAAAAAATTGTTAAATAGTAAAAATTTTTATTAATAACCTTTATTATTTAGGCAATAACTTAACAATCCCTAAGTTTTCTACACCAACATAAATATAACCGTCTAAACCTTGTTCTATAGAACGAACTCTACCAATATCTTTAAGTAATTTTACTTCCTTAAAAACTTTATTATCTTTTAAAATACATCTACTTAAATATTGAAATTTTAAAGAGCCTACTAATAAGTTACCTTTCCATTTTCTATATTTATCACTAGTAATAAAAGCCATACCACTTGGTGCAATAGAAGGAGTCCAATAATGAATTGGGTTTTCCATGCCTGGTATTGATGTTTTATCTGTAAATTTTGTACCACTATAATTTACACCAAAACTTGCTTTAGGCCAACCATAATTTTTCCCTTTTTTAATAATATTTATTTCATCTCCTCCTTTTGGTCCATGTTCATGGGACCAAATTTCATTAGTAAATGGATTCATTTCCATTCCTTGAGGATTTCTATGTCCGTAACTAAAAATTGCTTTCTTAGCATTCTTATTATTAACAAAAGGATTGTCTTTTGGTATTGTTCCATCATCATTTAACCTGTATATCTTACCACAATCTTTAGTTATATCTTGTGGATTAAGATCTCTACTTCCTCTATCTCCCACACTAAAATAAACGTGATTTTCAACATCAAAAGCTATTCGAGATCCAAAATGATAACTAGTTGTAGTATTTGGGCTTGCTTTATACAAAACTTCAGTATTTACTAATTGATTGCCTTTTAGTTTTGCTCTCATTAAAGCTGTATTTCCGCCATTTCTTTCTCCTTGTGATGAAGCATATGTAAAATAAATCCAACCGTTTTCTCTATAATTAGGATGCAATTTTACATCTAAAAAACCACCTTGTCCTCTAAGATAAACTGTGGGAACATTTGTGATTTCTGTTTTCTTTCCTTTTTTAAAATGAATCAATTTACCCTCCTTTTCTGTTATCAACATAGAGTTATCGGGTAAAAAAGTACCCCCCCACGGAATTGTTAAACCAGGTACAATTAACTCGTACTCTTTACTTTGACTAAAAGAAGATAAAGACATTAAAACCAAAAAGATTAGTGAAGAAATATAAAGTTTCATATCATTAAAAATTAATTAAAAAAACTGATACAATATATAAATATTATTCTATATTTGCACTCCTTAAATGAGTAATCATTTTCGGGGTGTAGCGTAGCCCGGTCATCGCGCCTCGTTTGGGACGAGGAGGTCGCAGGTTCGAATCCTGCCACCCCGACAAGCCTATTAATAGGCTTATATAAAACACTGTTAATCTAATGATTTTCAGTGTTTTTCATTTTATATGGTATTATTTGAATTTAAATAAAACCAAATAAAAGGTGTAAAATTCGGTGAACAACTGTTATAAAGAAATGTCGTAATTTTAAAGAGTTCTTTAAGAACAATTTGACTTTTGTCTTTGCAAAACATTTGTTTAACTAAAGTCAATAAAAATGCAGATGACATTTGCCTTAAGCAATTGAACTATCGTTTCATTACAGATTTTGAGTATTATTTAAAAAACTATAAAAACTCAAACAAATAACTGATGCTTACCAATAATAGCGTGATGAAATAACCTTTTAGTGTAGTTTGAAAAAAAAAAAAAAAAACGCCAGTAGCTTTTGAGTTTACAGTGCCTTCAGACACTATACAACTTTTTAAACGTTTTTAAAAAATACGAGAAAAGGAATCATGAGTTTGTGTAAATTCACTTACACCTATTGTGTAGGATGTGTAGGACATAATGATGAGCAAGCTGATATTGATTTATCGACTTATGATTGGCTTATAGAAAATCATGTTAATATAATACAAACAGATATACCTAAATTGTTATTTGAATACTTAAGAAGTAAAAAAATTACACGTTAATTGTTTTTTTTCTGTTCATACGTTACTAGTCATAGCACATAAAGCTCATTCCAAATGATTGAGAGACTCTATGGAAAGGTTGAATGGAAAAATACAACTGCGTTGCAGAGTTTATTCGATTTTCTATACGCTTTCAAATGTGAAAAAGCGATTGAATTATAGTAACAATTTTTTATTCAGGATTATTTTTAAAACACTTTGTCTCTATAAAAAATTTGACTCCCTATCAAAATTCAACAACTATGGTTTGCATTCCTGATTTACAGAAAAATATAAGTTATTAATCATTGAGTTACTTAAAATTTAAAAAATATGAATACTACATTTAAAGAATTATTATCTAATATAAATATTGATTCTAAGATGCCCTATTAAAAATATCCGTCAAATCATTTTTATTTGACTATTGAGTACAAAAAAATAAAAGCAAACAAAATTCTTTAGCTAAAAGGTAGTGTGTTGTAAAGCACCACAGCAAAAGAATCTTGTGGCAGTAGTGTAAAAAAACCCTGTTATATCTAAAATATAACAGGATTTTTTTTATAAACTTGTTGTATTTAATTATTTTTTAAGAATTTTTAATTTGGTAACTTTGTTATTCTCTCTAACTTTAACAATATATAACCCAGAAGTTAATTCACTCATATCTACAGAATCACCAGAGGTTCTTATAATAGCTTTCCCAGTAATATCAAGCACACTAATATCTAAAGTACTATTATCTGTGGTTTTAAGATATAAAAAGTCTTCTACGGGATTTGGGTATGCTATAAGTTCATCTTCTCCAAAAGCAACATCGCCAACACTAAGAGTAGCAGCATCATAAATATCTGAAATTTGATCTACAGTAAGCACAGAATCATAAACTCTAAGGTCATCTATACTACCACCTTCAGTCCATTTTTGAGAATTTTTACCTTTACCATTACTGGCAACAGTAAGTTTGTCTGAAACTGTAGCAAAACTTTTTGTACTGCTATTAGTACCACCGTCATTACTCGTCAGAACACCATTTATATAAAATTTAATATCATCCAGAACGCCTCCTGCAGGGTAAGTAAATGCTACATGATGCCAAGTACCATCTTCTAAATTTAAATCGGTGCTAGTAGTATCGTAATTACTGTTTGTATTACCCCCACCTATGGCTATTTGTATTCTATTCTTACTCGTATCAATTAACCAGCTTACTCTTCCTCCTGAAGCAGAAGTCGGATCCCCCATATTTAACATGCAGTGTCCTGCACCTCCACTTGGAGAGAGTATTCTTATCCAAGCAGCAAAAGTACGCGCAGCATTACCTTCAATAGCTAAACTAGCCGTACTTTGAATTTGAACAGAAGTACTATTATCAATTATACTAGTATTATCAGAAGCAAGAATAGAAGTGAAGTCCATAGCATAATTACCTTCTATTTTAATATAATCGCTGTAAGAGATTGTGTATCCTTCATTATCAGGATCGGAAACTGCAAAAGTAACACCGTCAGGATCTGTAGTGGTTGCATTTAAATTGTTTTCAAATCGTACTTCTAAAAATGCACTAGGATCTTGTGCTTGTACAGTTGCAACTGTTAAAGTTAAAATTGCAATAAAAGTTGAGTTTTTAAGTAATTTTCTCATCATCATTTGTGTATATATTAATAATTATTTTTCTAATAGGATATGTAACGGGGTTTGACTTTATTGAATTAACTAACGTGTAATTAAAAACTTTTTGACTACACTTGTATTAGATAACTTTATTTTAATAAAGTACATACCTGAAATTAAACTTGAAGTATCAATAAAAGAATTTGGATTGATGTATTCTGTTTTAATTATAGAACCTTTTATATCGTAAATTTCGATTTTGGTATTTTCAGAAGTTAATCCACTAATATTTAAAACATTTTCGGTTGGAATCGGAAATATAGAAATGCTGTTTGTGTCTGTTATAATATCATCATCTACCGAAAGGGATTCGCTATTAGAATAAATTTTCACTTCACTAATTGCATTTGAATCATCAACTTCATTTCCTCGACAAATAATTTTAACATAACGTGCTTTTCTAGATATAGAATAAGCATCATAATAATCATCTGTTTTGGTGCTTGATAAGCCTTGTTTTACAGCTAAAAAGGTTTGGTTGTCTCTAGAGACTTCTATATCGAAGTAATTGAACCTTGTTTGTTTATTTTGAAAACTTATTTCTAAATTACAAATATCATAAAGACTTCCTAAATCATAGAGTAGGTATTGTCCGTCACCTTGAGAAACCCATGCAGTGTTGGGTTGGTTATCTAGTGTGTTTTCTGCATTTGCAGCGTAGCTTGCCTCTACAGATGTAGGTGTGACTTCAACACAAGAACTTTCATATTCTTCGGGTCTCCCTTCAGGGAAATACAAATCTATAATATTCTGTATTTCATTTACAGTAGCTTCTGCTTCTATTGTTCCATAAGAATCCCACCATTTTTTAAAGAAACCTTTGGTATAACTCTGTGATACATGATCGTAATATGTACTATTTAAAATTTGATTTTCACCATAGTCTTCTAATCCAAAGTCTCTAAAAGCTTGGTTATTCATAGGGACTATGGTTTTATAAAATGATAATTGATCATAAATTGCAGTAGATTTTTTTAAATCACTATTAGCTATTTGAGTTGCTAAACTACTAGGGTCATTTGGTTGAATACCCCAGAAATGAATTAGAGGTCGTAAATCATAACCAGCAGCTTGAGACATTCTTAATAATCTATCATCTGTAGGGACTGAATTTACATTGCTATCATAATTTATAATTCCATTTTCATAACTTTCACTGGTATTAGCATAAAAAGTCTCTAAAGCTTCCCAATCAAAAAGTCTAACTAAATCAGCATATTTAGCATGACCCCTTGGTTGATATGAGAATTCTTGACGATTCTCTCCAGTTGTAGTGCTCATTGGATTGCCTTCTCTAAAATTTTCAGTAATCATCCAACTAATAGCAGCTTCCTCAATAGAATGATGTAGTCCGTAAGCAGCAAATGAATCTTCAAATGCTTGATTTAATTCAATACCAAATTTTTTGTTATAAATAGGAACCCATAAGAAATTTACAAACGATTCTATTTCTCCATTAAATTTATATATTTTTTCTGCATGACCTTGTTCGTGGAAAAAGATATTTATTAGATAACCTCGTTCATTTCTTGGTCCGTTTATTAAATAGTTATCGTGGTTTCCTTTATAATCTGTATAAGGATTGTATGCAACATTGGATTGTGGGTATCCAGGAAAGTTAGCGCTTCCTCTTGCAATAACATCTACTTGCGCATAAACTACGGTTTTAGATCTGATTAGAGGTCGACCTAAAAGCTCTGAAATTCCATCCATAGCCATATCCCAATCTTTGAAAACCGTTTCAGGGTCATCATAAGCATATATCCAAGATGTTGGCACTTGAATCATTATTTTATCTGTTTCAAAATCTGTCCAAGGTGCCGCACGCAATCTTTCAATATTTTGCCAATCACTTAAACTTGTTTTATTAGCTACTGTATTAGCATAATAAGGTGAACGGACTACATTTTCTAGCGTGATATCAATAACGTCATAATCACTAAAATAAGGTATGTTGATATAAATACCACCTCCTAAAGGATTTGCAATGGTAATAGTTGTGTTGTTTATTTCGTACTTTTTTGTTACACGATCCATTCTTTTAATGGTCGATTTATTAGTTAAATCCCATGTTTGAGCACCTACTAATATAGAGGCACCAATACCAACTAAGGAAGAAGGAACCGTTACTTTAGCAATACTTCCTGGTGCTAAATAACAACCAGTTGGTCTTCTAGCATCTTCTGTTACGTAATTAGCTTGTGTTCCTGACTTTCTTATGTGAGATCCATTAATTTTAATAGTATAATTTACTGAAGGATCAGTTGGTTGTGCTACGGCTCCAGGAAAAAAAGAAGATGTTTCAAACAACTTGTTGTTAAATACTTCGGGGTAAGTTGTAATATTAGATTCTGTATAAGAATAATCTAAAACAGATTGCATAATGAGAAGCATCATGTTCTCTAAGTCGAAACCAGTTGCAGTTCTAGAGAACCCTCCTAAAGTTGTGCTGCCTGTTGTAAATAAAGCCCCCATGTTAGACTCATACAATTCAATGACTTCTAATGCTGTTTTTATAACGTCAACATTATCTGCAAATAAGACGTAATCTGTATTAATGGTATTACTTATGGACTGGAATTCTGCTGTTGATAATGTTGATGTACCTGAAATATGGTTTTTAACTTTGTTTAATTGATCTATTAACTCTACGGTATCTGTAGAAACATAATCGGTGACACCAATTAAAGAGGCTTCAATTCGATTAAAGGTACCTGAAGTGCCATTCGATTTTTCAAAAGATAAGCTATGAGCGAAAATTGATGATGTTGTTGCTATTGCAAAGAAGTGCAATATTAAGAGTTGTTTAACCCATGATTTTTTTTGCATAATTAAGTGTATATTAAGACTGTTGTTTTTGTTATAAAACAACTGATTATAGAAAGTCTCAAGCTATACCATAATTACTAGGAAACAATATTACGTTAATTACAAGGATAACACCTATAGTTTTTTAACATAATAGTGTGTTATTTTAACAATAACTTTACAATAGCCTTTAAAATATTAAGTACAGAAGAAGTTATTACTCTTTTTTTACTGGAATGTGCTGTTGAATTTTCTATTTAAAACAAGAAAGCTGTTTGGGTTAGAGTATTAACTAATTTTAGCTTTGGACTGTCTTTGGGCAGCAAAAAAACACTTTCATTTTTGCCTCTTTAAAAAAAAACGGATTAGAATTTGTTGATTTGTAAAAAGTTTAAGGTTTTATTATTTCTTTTTATTTTTAGTGTATAAGGTTATTTATTTAATGTAAGTTAGCAAAAATTTAACTTTAAAATCATGTATCATTCTGATAAAGATATTTTACAAGGTATAAAGAATGGAGATAAAAGAGCCTTAACTGTGTTGTATGATACATATTGGAAGGTTCTTTATATTTCTTCCTATAATTTATTGAAAGATAAAGAAGTGTGTGAAGAAATTATTCAAGATGTCTTTATAGACTTATGGAATAAACAAAAAGAACTCGAAATTAAAGTATCTTTAAAAAGTTATCTCTATGCTTGTGTAAGATATAAGGTTTTTGCTGAATTTAGAAAGAATAAAATTATAAGAGTTGAATTGTTTGAGGACATAGATAGACGTTTACAATATTCAACTCCTGAAACCAAAATGATGCATGATGAGCTAGAAATACAAATTAAATTAATTGTAGCAAGCTTACCCGATAAATGTAAAAAAGTTTACCAACTTAGTAGAAATGAGCATCTAAGCCATAAAGAAATAGCCGAAAAACTGGGTATTTCTATTAAAACTGTTGAAAACCATATTACAAATGCCCTTCGTGTTCTTCGTACGTCTTTAGGGACAGCTTTATTTATAGCTCTTTTTGTACACCGTTAAAATTAGTATATAACTTCCGTTTTAAAAATTTGCATTTTAATCATTAATTTGGTTATTCTGACAACTATAATGCTTCTTTTTCAACCTATTTTGAATATTTTTCTTATCAAAATATGTAAATAATTGATTTTCTTTTAGGGGGTAGATGTCTTTTTATACACTTACTGGATATATACACTTATTTCTTAATAACATCATATGGAAAACAATCAAAAATATAATCAAGAATTTAAGTTCCTTATTGAAAAATATCTTGATTCTAAAATTTCGATTGAAGAAGTAAAAAAGCTTGTAAACTATTATGAAAGCTTTCAAAAATCGCACGAATGGGTTGAAGAGTTGGGCTCTGAAAGTATGATAAAGAATAAAATGCTTTTTAATATTTTAGAAGCTATAGAAACAGAAGTTCCTGTAAAAGTTATTCCTTTTTATAAAAGAAATATTTTTAAATACGCCGTTGCAGCATCCTTAGTTGCATGTATTGCTTTAGGTAGTTTATATAAACAAATTTTGGCTGTAGATGCCAGTGTTGAAGCTCCTCTAAATATACAAATAGGTACAAACAAAGCAACATTGACCTTAGAAGACGGAACCAATATTATTCTTGATAAGGAAACCGATTATCATTCAAAGAAACTTTCCTCCAATGGTCAATCATTATTATATAATAAAGCAGAGAAAATTAACGAAAAGGTTGTTTACAATTATTTAACAATACCTAGAGGCGGGCAATTTTTTGTTGAATTATCAGATGGTACAAAAGTCTGGATAAATTCAGAATCTAAATTAAAATATCCTGTAAGTTTTGTTAAAGGAAAACCAAGAGAAGTAGAGTTAGTCTATGGTGAAGCCTATTTTGAGGTTACTAAAAGTACACAACATAATGGTGATGCTTTTTTTTTAAAAACAAACGAACAGCATATAACCGTACTAGGGACTATGTTTAATGTTAAAGCCTATAGAAATGAAACAGAGATTTTAACCACTTTAGTTGAAGGTAAAGTATCTGTAAGTAATAGTATTAATAAACGTATCCTTAATCCTGGAGAGCAATCGAAGTTATCACAAGATAATAGTGATTTTGAAATTTATGAAGTAGAACTAGATGATGAAGTTTCTTGGCGAACTGGAGAGTTTAGTTTTACCAATAAACCATTAGAAGACATTATGAAAGTGCTTGAACGATGGTACAATATAGACATCCACATCACCAATGAAGAAATGAAAAAAATAGGATTTACTGGTGTGATAAGTAAAAACCAGTCTATAGATTATATTTTAGAAATTATTAAAACCACAAATAATATGACATATGAAATTAAAAAAAATAATATTATAATTAAATAAAAAAGGGGGTAAAACATAACGTCTCAAGCTAGTAATCCCCCCCTTGAACACTGATCTATAGTCGGTTTTAAAAACTATTAAAAAAGACATGATATAACATATAAAATTAATATCGTAATTAAATAAAAAAGGGATAAAACATAACGTCTCAAGCTAGTAATATCCCTTGAACACTGATTAATTAACCAATACGCAAATTTATGAAAAGAAACATTAAAAAACCTCCTTTATTTTGTTTAAAAAGGTTTTTATTACAAATTATGAAACTATTTATTTTTCTTTTTTCCTTATCGATTTTTAGTTTGTCTTCTATCGAGGGATTTTCTCAAAACGCTAAAATTAACATAGAAAAAAATCAGATTGCTTCTGTTGATGAAGTCTTTAAATTGATTAAAAAACAAACAGATTACACGTTTATTTACAGAGCAGATTTGTTCGAAAACTATCCAAAAATATCTTTAGAAAAAGGTATTATTAATGTAAAAGAGCTTTTAAATAAAACCCTGTCTAATGGGAAATTTATTTATGAGTTTGCAAAAAATAATACGATTCTAGTGAAAAGTAATAATACTAGATCTGTTCAAGAACAGGTGCATGTAGTTAGAGGATACGTTACAGATGAAGGTGAAATACCTTTACCTGGTGTAACAGTAATGATAAAAGGATCCAAAAGAGGTGTTACTACAGATTTTGAAGGAAAGTATTCTATCAAATCTAAAGACACGGATACACTTGTTTTTAGTTATATAGGTTTTGTAAAAAAAGAAGTTCTTGTTAATGGAAACAAAAAAATAAACGTTCAATTGGTTGCTAATATTAGTGAACTAGATGAAGTAGTGATAACAGGTATCGTTAAAAGAGATAAAAAAAGTTTTACAGGAGCTACAACTACTGTAACAACAGAAGATCTAAAAGTAATTGGAAATTCAAATATAATAGAAAGTTTAAAAACATTAGACCCATCTTTTATAATTGTTGAAAATAATATTTTAGGTTCAGACCCCAATCAACTTTCAGATATTGAAGTTCGTGGAAAAACTAGTTTGTCTACAGACGGTTTAGCAGATGAGTTTGGAGCAAATCCTAACCAACCATTATTTATTTTAGATGGTTTTGAAACAACCTTAAGAGTTATTACCGATTTAGATATGAATCGCGTAGCATCTATTACCATATTAAAAGATGCATCCTCTACAGCGTTATATGGAGCAAAAGCAGCTAATGGTGTTATTGTTGTTGAAACACTAAGACCTACTAGTGGTAAATTGCAAGTAACTTACAATGCAGATTTTAGAGTTGAAATGCCAGATTTAAGTGATTATAATTTGATGAATTCTACTCAGAAATTAGAATATGAAAGGTTGTCAGGACTTTGGAATACCAGTTCTGTTCTTAATCAATTTAAATTAGACAAACAATACAATGCAACTTTAGCAGAAATTAAAAGAGGCGTGGATACTTATTGGTTAAATGAACCTGTACGAGTTGGATCTACTTTAAGTCATTCTTTATATGCCAGCGGAGGTGGTGACGCTGTGACATTCGGAGTTGGTTTAAATTATAAAAGTTTACAAGGTGTCATGAAAGGGTCAGACCGTGAAACCTGGGGTGCTAACTTTAACCTACGATACAGAAAAGATAAACTAAATATATCTAATAATTTATACATAAATGGATACGATGCAAATGACTCTCCTTATGGTTCATTTTCAAATTTTGCAACAGCAAATCCTTATTTTAAAAAGACTGATGAAGAAGGGAATATTACAAAGTATTTAGATATTGACGATTATTATGGAACTGCCATTGTAAACCCATTGTACAATGGATCATTAAACTCACTAGATAACACTCGTAATTTACAGATTACAAACAACTTGCGCGCTATTTGGACTTTAAACAGCAAATTTAGAATACAGTCTAATTTACAGTTAAATAAAAGCATTACAACATTAGAAACTTTTTTACAACCAGAGCATAGTAGTTTTAGAAATACAACTATTTTAGAAAGAGGGGCTTACACCAATCAGCGAACTGATATGTTTAGTTATAAATTGAATATGATGGTGTCTTATGCTAACTTATTCAAAGAAAAGCATACTCTTACAGCTAACTTAAGAGGTGAAATTGAAGAAACAGATAATAAAAGAATTAGTTTCTCAGCTATTGGTTATCCTTCTGGAACTAGCGGAAATCCTTCTTTTGCTTATAGTTACCCAGATTCAAACCCAAGTGCAATAAACAGTAACTATAGAAGAGTTAACGTATTAGCGAGTGTTAATTACGATTTTGATAGAACCTTACTTTTTGATGCTACATATCGTTTAGATGGATCAACCGTTTTTGGATCTAATGAAAGATATTCTCCTTTCTGGGCTATAGGAGGAGGTATTAATTTAAATAATGCACTTAATATGGATCCAGGAAAAGTTTCACAACTTAAGTTAAGAGGAAATGTTGGGTCTACAGGAAATCAAGGTTTTGGAAATTTATCTTCAGTATCTATTTATGGATTTATTCAAGATGTAAATATTTTTGGACAAGCAACAGATTTATCAATCCTAGCCAATCCAGATTTACAATGGCAAAACACTTTACAAACAAGTGTTGGTATAGATGGTACTTTTTTTAACAATAGATTACATACAACTTTAAATGCCTTTAGTAAGGATACGGATCCATTAATAGTACGTATAGATCTTCCTTCATCAACAGGTATTGTTGACTATCCTATAAATGCAGGAAATATGAATACCAAAGGACTTGAAGCTATTATTAAGTTTTCTCCAATTTATAAACTTAACCAACAAGTAATTTGGACCCTTGGTGTTACTGCAAGTGCCATTAAAAGTGAATATGGTGGTTTTAACGCAACCTTAGAATCTTTAAATGAAGATGCGTTGGCAAGTCAGTCCTTACTTAGGTATCGTGATGGTTATAGTCCTGATGATTTATGGACTGTAGAATCTCTTGGAATTGATCCTGCAAATGGTTTAGAAGTGTTTTTAACAGAAGAAGGAACGCCAACCTATGAATATGATTCTAATGATGAAAAAGTAATGGGTAATTCTAGACCAACTGTAGAAGGTATTATTAGTAGTAACCTACGTATAAAAAACTTTACAATGGGTGTTAACTTACGTTACCGTTTTGGGGGCGATGTTTTGAATACCGCATTGTATAATAAAGTAGAAAATATTAGCGAAACTCAGAGAATACAAAACCAAGACGTAAGAGCTTTAACGGATAGATGGATTACTCCAGGTGATATTTCAGGATTTAAATCCATTGCCGATTTTAGTACTACGCCACTTTCTTCACGTTTTATTCAAGAAGAAAATGTGATTATTGGAGAGTCTATAAACTTTGGTTACGAATTTAAAAATAAACCATGGGTACGTCAAATGGGTTTAAGCAGAGTAAGGCTTAATGCTTATATGAATGAAATATTCCGCATATCTACTATTAAAACAGAAAGAGGTATTAACTACCCTTTTGCACGCGCGGTTTCATTTAGTTTAAATGCTTCTTTTTAATATAAAAATCAAGACAATGAAAAAATACTTAAAAAATACTATAGGAATTTTTGCTTGCATCTTAATGGTTTCTTGTAACGATTATTTAGATGTGCAACCAGAAGATAAATATTTAGAAGAAGATGTTTTCACCTCAGAAAACGGAATACAAACTGCTTTAAACGGTATTTATTCTAATATGACAAGTAATAGTACGTATGGTAGTAATTTAACATTAAGTACTGTAGAACTTTTAGGACAACGTTATAGTGCTTCAGGAGATAGCTATAAATATTACTATTATGGAAATTACACGTATGAAAATACTACTGTTAAAAACACTTTTGATGCGATATGGACAAACCTTTATAGTAACATTCTAAGCATCAATAATTTTATTGGAAGTTTAGAAATATATAAAGATGTAATTTCTGAAGAAAAAGAAAATATTTTAAAAGGAGAAGCTTTGGGGTTAAGAGCTATGCATCATTTTGATTTATTAAGATTGTATGGTCCTATTTACAGTGTGAGTCCTTCTAATGACGCTATACCGTACAATACGGGTGTTGAAGCTAGTCTAAACCCAGTCCTGCCTGCAACAGAAGTTATCACTAAAATTTTGGCTGATTTAGTAATGGCTGAACAATTATTAGAAAACGACCCTGTAAGAGCGTATGGAAAAGTAAGCGTATATCAAGAAGAAGATGACGTTACTGGTTACAATGGAACAGATTTTTACAGATTTAGAAATCTAAGATTAAACTATTATGCTGTAAAAGCTTTACAAGCTAGGGTTAATTTATATGCAGGAAACAAAGAAGCTGCCTTAGCGGCATCAAAAGTGGTTATTGAAGAAGCTTCACAGTGGTTTGAATGGACGACTCCTTCGGAAGTAATTTCAGCTGGTGCAGACCCAGACCGTACGTTTTCTTCAGAAGTGCTATTTGCAATTCAGAATAATAATTTATACAACCTACAAGATGTTTTATTTGGTAGTTCTTTAAGTGATATTACTATTCTAGTTCCCTTAGAGAGTAGTTTGACCAATGTTTTTGAAGGAAATCAAAATGACTACCGCTATATTTCTACATGGATAATACCGCCTACTGGTGAAAAAGCCTACAGAACCTTTTATAAATATGCAGACGTAGAAAGCAGTGGTAAAGAGTTTCGCTATAGACAGCCTTTAATTAGAATAAGTGAAATGTATTATATAGCCGCAGAAACGGAAGCAGATCCAGCAATAGCTATAGATTACTTAAATACCGTGCGCTATAATAGAGGATTAGGAGACTTGGCTTCAACTGTAGATATCCAGAATGAAATTCAAAAGGAATATCAAAAAGAATTTTATGGAGAGGGGCAGTTATTCTTTTATTATAAAAGAAATAATGTGTTAAGTATTCCTAATGGCTCTGAAGCTACAGGAAATATAACGATGGGTACTAATAACTATGTGATTCCGTTCCCTGAGTCAGAAACAGATTATCGTTAACAATAAAATTTATTTTATGAAAAATTATATAAAAATAATAATGACATTATTTGTCATAGCTTTAGTTATGACAGCTTGTGAAGAAGAAAAAATTGCAATCTTTAACGGTAACGAAGTTGTATATTTTAGATGGGCAATAGACGGAAGAGGATCTGCTACGCAAAAAACCGATAGTATTGCTTATACTTTTGCTTATGAATTGCCATCAGAAGTAACGAGTTCTTTAATATCAGTTCCTTTAAAAGCCCAAGGATTTATGAGTGATACAGACCGATCTGTTACCGTAAAAGTAATGGATGAATCTACAGCTCAAAAAGGCATTCATTACACTATTGCAGAGGATATAATGATACCTGCAAATGCATATGTTGGTTACATACCTGTGACTTTTAATAGAACAGACGATATGAAAGACGAGGTGCTAACTTTAAAACTTCAATTGTTAGAAAATGAAAATTTTAAAGTAGATCTATATGGTGAAGAAGTAAGTTATAATTCTGATAGAGTTTTAAGCTATTCAGAATTTGAAATAACAGTTTCAGACATTTTAACTGAACCTGATATATGGTATCAACTAGAAAGATATATAGGTCCTTTTTCGGTAAAAAAATTCTATTTATTTGCAGAAGTAAACGAAATGCCTTTGCCAGATTATAGTGTTTCATTTGATTGGGCAACCTTTTGGGCTCAGGTCGATATATTTAGAGCGTATTTAGAAGCTCAAAGAAACGCAGGTACACCCGTTTTAGAAGAAGATGGAACAGAAATGGTCTTAGGATAGGACCTAATGCATAATTAATTTATTATTTAATTTAAATGAATATAAAATGTTTAAAAAAATAAAAATACAACTTGTTTTAGTGCTTTTTACCTGCGCTTTGATGTCTTCTTGTCTTGAAGATGTAGGAAACTATGAATATACAGAAATAAACGAAATAGAATTTGGAGGTATAGAAGAAACCTATACTGTGAATAGGTTTTATAATTTTAATATTACTCCTAAACTAGTGAGTTCTCTAGGAGAAGATAATGAGGACGCCTATACTTATAAATGGCAAGCCTACGGAGCTGATGGTTCTGGAGGAAATAAACTAACCACTTTATCACTTGAAAAAAATTTATTAACCCCTGCAAATCTGTTGCCTGGAGAACATACTATTTTTTATACAGTTCAAGATCTAAATACAGGAGTTGAATTTCAGCAAAGTTTTGTCGTGACAATAGTAAATACTATTTACGAAGGATGGTTAGTTTTAAGTGATATTAATGGAGAAGGTCGATTGGATATGGTTCCTTTATTTGAGGGTGAGTTTAAAGTTAGAACAGACATTCTTGATCTGCTTGATTCAGAATTAACATTAACGGGTACTCCAAAGTTTGTTTACACATATCCTTACGACTCTGATTTTTATGGAGTGTATGTGTCCACTACAGGAAATGGCACCAATAAATTAGAACCAGATACATTTGAGTGGAATAAATCTTATAATATCTCGGGAGAATTTGTTTCTAGTCAACCAGAAGATTTAGAAGTTGATAATATATTAGGAAAAGGAAGTAAAATGTCATATGCCGTTGTAGATGGAGATGTATACTATTATTTTGGTCTTTTTGGCTGGTTATATAGTGCTCCTATTAACTCTATAGATGGTGTTTTGTTTGAAGCTTCTACATTAATTGGAAAAGGAAATTTTTGGGGGAATTCAATATTATACGATAACACCAATAAGCGTTTTGTAAGAACAAATTTTGGGAATACAAGCGTAATGCCAACGGGTACACGATTTAATTATACCACGGGTAAAGATTTGGAATATATGGTAGGTAATGATTTTAATACAACTACTACCAATACTGCCGGCACTCAAATTTTTGCCATATTAAGAGACCCTGCTAATAGTAAAAAGTATTTGGCTTTATTTAATGCAACTACAAGTGCTCAAACTTATTATGCAGAAGTACTAGCTACAGATTTTGACCAAGCTACAAGTTATGCTGTGAGTCCAAACTATGGTTATTTATTTTATGCTGTTGGGGGTAAAGTATATCAGTATGATTATTCTTTAAAAACTACAAAATTAATGATAGATAAAGGTTCAGAAGAAATTACTTTAATAAAGTTTAATGATTTTTTTAATTCTACTACCGTTTATGATGAATTAGAACATCAATTAATTGTTTGTAGTTATGATGGTACTGAGGGTACTATGGAATTATATGATGTACCTCCTGTAAATGGTCAAATAGTATTACAAGCTACCTACTCTGGATTTGGTAAAATTAAAAGTATAGACTATAGAGAACGCTAGTAAATTTTAAAAAAGGTTGATGATATCCATCAACCTTTTTTATAAAACAGAACTGTATTCTGATTCTTTAAGCAATAAAATTAAAAACATATTTGTTAAGCTAAACACATATATTCTTTTCATAAATAAATATTCATCAATTTTTTTCGAATACAATTTTATAACATACATAAGATAATTTACAATAAAACAAACACATGAATAAAGTACTATTTATTTTGGTGATGGCTTTTAGCCTTACATCCTACGCACAAAAAAAATCTTTAGATTATGTTTTACTATCAGGTAAAATAGACAATCTTAAAAATAAAGAAATAACCTTAGTAAAAACAAATCGCACTTATAAGAAAATATTATCGGTTAATTCAGATGGTACTTTTAAAGATTCAATGAAAATTAAATCAGGTTTTTATAGATTAATTACTGATGAAAATAAAATAAATCTTTATTTAGAGAATGGATATGATATTGAAGTTATAGCTAACGCAAATAATTTTAAATCTTCTTTTAAGATTTCTGGAGAAGGTGCAGGAGCCACAATTTATTTAGGAGTTAAGGGTAAGATATCTGGAAAGTTAAGAGCTGGAGTAACCTCTTTTTACGAGTTAGAAGAGGATGAATTTATGAATACTACAAAAAAAATTAAAACAACGCTTAGTTATGTGTTAGATACAATGCAAGGAATTTCAGAAAATTACAAAGCCTTGGAAAATAGAAATCTTAATCACTCTTATTTATATCAATTAAGTCGTTATAAAAATTTTAATAAAAATACTGATGAAGTTTCACAAGAACTAGATCAAGAACTAAAGAAAATTGATTTAAGTAATGAAGAAGATTATTCTTTTTCAAGTTCTTATTATACACTAATCACTAAATATTACAAAGATCAAATTAAAGAATTAGTTAAAAAAGATTCTTTAGATTTAGGATTGGCTTCTATGAAAACATATGCTGAAATATCAAATCAAAAAATTAAAAATGAGTTGATTTATATAGCAGCTCGTATGGGTATTTCACATACAAAAAGGTTAGATGCATTTTATGAAACATACATGAGTGCTTCAACTAACAAGAAAAATAATGCTAAAATTACTGAAATGTATCAAAGCATTAAAAGAGTTTCTGAATACAAATTTTCACCAAAGTTTAATGGTTATGAAAATTATGCTGGAGGAACTAATTCTTTAGATGATTTTAAAGGTAAATATGTTTATATAGATATTTGGGCAAGTTGGTGTGGACCTTGTTTAGGGCAAATACCAGATTTAAAAAGGATAGAAAAAGAATATCATGAAAAAAACATAGAATTTATTAGTATTTCTATAGATCAAAAAAAGGATTATGACAAGTGGAGAACTATGATTAAAGAGAAGCAGCTTGGAGGTGTTCAGTTGTTAGCTGACAATAGTATTAACTCTCAATTTATGAGAGATTATGCCATTGTTGGTATTCCAAGATTCATTTTATTAGATCCCGAAGGAAAAGTTATAGATGCAAATGCACCAAGACCTACAGATGAGAAGTTAATCCAATTATTTAATAAACTTGGTATATAACAACTGTTAAAAAACATAAATAAATGAGAGTTAGTTATTTAAAAAGTACCTTGATTGCACTAATCTTGGTTAGTTGTGGAGCTATTAATAGTAAACATGATGATTACAAGACTGATAATGTTGAGGTAGAAATAAATAAAGCTGAAAACAGTTCTGTTTTTATTAATAATGCAATTGAAAAAGCAAAACAGCTATTAAGCAACAATGAATATACTCCCTTTGAAGTTATACAAAAACAAAAGTTAAGTAAAACAGAAGAGAGATCAGAAGTATTAGTACATACAAGTAGTAATCCTACACTAAAATCTGGAAACGAAATATATAATTATTTAAAAGAACGTACTCTGTATATAGCAGATTCTTATTTATGTGATAGATGTCCTAATATGCATTTAACTTATGCTTCTGGGTTTGTTATACATGAAGATGGTATCATCGTTACAAATTATCATGTAATTAACGCTAAAGGTAATTTAAAATCGTCAGCTATTTTTGCAGTTAATCATGATGGTAAGGTGTATTCTGTTTCTAAAGTTTTGTCTGCTAGTAAACCAAATGATATTGCCATTTTACAATTAGATATGAGAGGTGATAAACTTAAATATTTAGAGTTAGCTAAAGAAGAACTAGTAGGTGAAGATGTATTTGTGATGGGGCATCCTTTTAACAAAACTTTTTCTATGTCTAAAGGAATAGTATCAAGAAAATATATTAAAAATAGCAATAATATGCTAAAAATGTCAGTAACAGCAGATTTTGGTATAGGGTCTAGTGGAGGTCCTGTTGTTAATAGTTATGGAGATTTAGTAGGTGTTGTAAGTGCTACATCTTCTCATTATACAAATGGTTCCAAAAGAAATGGAGACTTACAAATGGTAGTAAAAGAGGTGGTGCCAGTAAGCGTATTATATAACTACGTAAATAAAAATTAAAAGATAGAGTTTAGAAAACTTTAAGATTAACATAACAAAAGAGATTAAGAAAACTAAAAAGGGTTGTAGATAAATAACAACCCTTTAATAAATAGAAAATTCAAAAAATATGAAAAAGCTTATATTATTACTTGCATTATTCGTTTTTACTATTGGTAATGCTCAAATTTTTGAACCAGTAAAATGGTCTACCTCAGTTACAAAAATATCAGATAAAGAATATGAGTTAGAAGCCATAGCTAACATAGAAGAAAATTGGCATTTATATTCGCAAACTGTACCTAAAAACGGTCCTATTGCTACAATATTTTCATACCAGAGTAGCCCAAGCTTCTTAAAAAAAGGTAATACTAAGGAAGAAGTTGGGCATACTATTAACGATCCCGTTTTTAACATGGAAATTAAGTTTTTTGAAACAAAAGCTTCTTTTAAACAACGCATTTTAATAAAAGAGAAAGTACCATTTAAGGTAAATGCCACTGTAGAATTTATGGTGTGTGATGATAGTAGATGTTTACCTCCAACAGAAGTAGATTTAGTTTTTAATATTCAATAGCTCAAAGGATCTTCCGTAAATGAAAAAAATCATCCTTCTAGTCACTTTACTAGTCTTTACCATAGGAAATTCTCAAATTTTAGATCCTGTAAAATGGACAACTTCGGTAGAGAAATTATCAGATACCGAGTATGTTTTAATATCTAAAGCAGCCATAGAAACAGAATGGCATTTATATTCGCAAACCGTTCCAGAAGGCGGTCCCATACCCACCACATTTATTTATGATGACAGTGAAGGGAATTTTAAAACTTTAGGAAATACCTTAGAAGATGAAGGCCATGTAGTAGACGATTCTGTTTTTGAAATGAAAATTAAATTTTTTGAAAATACGGCTACTTTTAAACAAAAAATAACTGTTGAAAAAGAACTAACAATTATAAATGGTTTTGTTGAGTTTATGGTGTGTGATGATACTCGTTGTTTGCCACCTAAAGAAGTTGAATTGACATTTCAATATTTAGATAAATCAAAAACATCTATACAAAATGTTACAACACAAACATTAGATTTTAATCCTACTAAAGAATCAGAACAAGGACTTTTGGGTATATTCTTTATTGCTTTCTTGTCGGGATTTGCAGCCTTGCTAACACCGTGTGTGTTTCCTATGATTCCTATGACGGTGAGTTTCTTTACCAAACAAAGCAAAACAAAAGCAGCAGGAATAAAGAACGCAATTATTTATGGTATTTGTATTATTGCCATTTACTTGCTATTAGGTATTGCTGTAACAGGTATTTTTGGTGCAGATGCTCTAAACGCATTAGCTACCAATGTATGGTTTAATATTATTTTCTTTTTATTACTTGTTGTTTTTGCATTATCATTTTTAGGAGCCTTTGAAATTATGTTACCCAATTCATGGGCTAACAAAGTAGATTCTCAAGCTGATCGTGGAGGACTTATTGGTATCTTTTTTATGGCATTAGCACTTGCTATTGTGTCGTTTTCGTGTACTGGTCCCATTGTTGGAACTTTACTTGTAGAAGCTGCTTCAAAAGGTGGTTTAGCCCCAGTTATAGGTATGTTTGGTTTTTCATTAGCCATTGCCTTACCTTTTGCTTTGTTTGCAGCCTTTCCTGGTTGGCTAAACTCGTTACCAAAATCTGGTGGTTGGCTAAACACAGTAAAAGTTGTTTTAGGGTTTTTAGAATTGGCTTTAGCATTTAAATTCTTATCACAAGCTGATTTAGTACTTCAAGCTCATATATTAGAACGAGAAGTATTTCTAGCTATTTGGATTGCTGTTTTTGGAGTTTTAGCGTTTTATCTTTTCGGAAAAATTCAACTGCCTCATGATTCACCATTAACCCATATATCTGTGGGTAGATTGAGCTTAGGTTTAGTAGTATTGTCATTTACTATTTACATGATTCCAGGGCTTTGGGGAGCACCATTAAATTTAATAAGTGCTTTTCCACCTCCATTAGAATATAGTGAATCTCCTTATGGTGTAGGGTACTCAAAAACGGGAACAGCTTCGGTTTTAAACGCTCATGAAGGGTTGCCAGATGGAGCACATTTATTAGCACCTCACGATATTTTAGCTTTCAATGATTATGATAAAGGCTTAGCATATGCTAAAAAAGTTGGTAAACCCGTAATGATTGATTTTACAGGTTGGGCATGTGTTAATTGCCGAAAAATGGAACAAAATGTATGGCCTAAACCAGAAATTTTAAATATTCTTAAGAATGAAGTGGTTCTAATATCTTTGTATGTAGATGATAAACGTCCGTTAGAAGTTCATGAAGTAACTGAATCTCAATTAAAACCAGGAAAACAGTTAAAGTATATTGGTCAAAAGTGGAGTGAAATGCAAACCATTAAATACAAAGCCAATTCGCAACCATTTTATGTGTTAATAGATCACAATGAAGAAAACTTACAAAGTCCTATAGGGTATACTCCAGATGTAGATGAATATAATACTTGGCTAGAAAAAGGTATATCGAATTTTAAAAAATAACTTAATCTTTTGGCTTTGTTTAGCCGATTTTTAATTGAAAATCATAAATAATGAGTTCGACATCAGAATACTTAAAAAGTATTTTTAGTACCAAACCTCAAAAAACATTAAACCTAGAGGATTATTTTAAGCAATTCCGAGAAGGAATTATAGGTGTAAATCAAGAATTTGAATCGCCTTATTTATGGTAAAAAAAAATAATTTATGCAGATTGGACAGCTAGTGGTAGATTATACAGACATATTGAAGATAAACTTCTAAAAGAGATAGGACCTTTTGTAGCCAATACACATACAGAAACTTCGGTTACTAGTGCCACTATGACCTTGGCATATCATAAAGCTAGAAACATTATTAAGACACATGTAAATACATCGAAAAGTGATGTTTTAATTACTGTAAGATCAGGTATAACAGGTACTATAAATAAATTTCAACGTTTATTCGAAATTAAACTTAACGAGAACCTAAAAGGATATACACAAATACCGGATGATTTACGTCCTATTATTTTTATATCTCATGGAACATCATTCCAATCAAACCTCTTGGTTGGAAACCATTGCTAAAGTGGAAGTAATACCCTCAAATAAAGAAGGTTTCCCATGTAATACATTTACAAGAACTTTTATAAATATGCAGAGATATCTATAAAAATAGTAGATATAACAAGGTGCTCCAATATAACAGGCATACAACCAACTATCATCAAGTAGCACGAATGATGCATCAAAAATAATGGTTTGTGTTTTGATGATGTTGCATGTTCAGCGCCGTATATTCAAATTAATATGTATTCAGAAAATGAAGATGACTATTTAGATGCCATAAGAATTGTACTTTCTATCATATTAAAGGAGCAAATGGGAATTGAAAACATATTAGACAGAGAGTACGAATTAAATAGTATTGTATTTAAAAGACTATCTAAAGTAGATAATTTAATAGTAAAATTATTGAATGACCGTTTTGGTATTCAAAAAAGAAGTGGTTGTTCTTGCGCAGGTACTTATGGACATTATTTGTTACATGTAGATCAATTAACATCAAAAGCTATAGAAAAAAAATATTGGAAGGTTGCATGTTAGAACGTCCAGATTGGGTTAGAATGTCTATCCAGCCTACCATGACAAATAATGAAATTGAGTTTATTTGTGATGCAATAAAGGATATCTCAAAAAATGTTAATCATTGGAAAAATGATTATAACTACGCCCCTTTTAAAAATGAATTTATACAACAGCTCGTCAACTATTAAATATAATCAACCCTGTCTTACTATTAAACCTTAATCGTGTTTATATGATAAATAGATGTCATATGTAAGTATAAATAACAAACTATTCACAAAAGAGATAAATATTATACTAACAATATAGAAATATTTCATTTAAACCTGAGAACACATCTATAAAGCTTGAGCAGAAAAAACATTTGTTGTGTAAAAAGTATTACAACAGTTAAGGCTACTTAAAATTTATTTTTAACCTATTAAATATGCAGTCCCCTCCAAGTGTAACAACAACCTAAAATACTAATATATTACGTCTTATAATATATTGATTAGTTCTTCCACCCCGACTTAATAATAAAATTAAATCCATAAAAATCATATGATTTTTATGGATTTTTTCTTTTAGACTATTTTAAGAATTGAATTGAAATCTTTCAATTCTTAGATATTTAACTTTTCATTATATTTAGCACCTTAAATGCAAGTATATTATCAGTATTACCTATAATTACTACCTTGTTACTCGCCAGAGAATCTTGGTTGTAAATTCTTGTTTCTAAAGAATTTTATGTATCCTTATCTACTTTTTTTAAATTAGAAACTTTATTTTTATTACAACTAATAAAAAAAGTGATTATAATTGTTCGTAATAGTATTTTTAAAAGACTCTTCATAAAACTTATTTTTATTATAATATTTAGTCTTTTCTATATTAGAAAAATTATTTAAAAAAATCTTCAAAATTATCTTTAGAAGGTTTTGGTGCATTATTATCCAATATCATATTGTTTTCGTCCAGTATCACATACCTAGGTATAGCTATACCAAAACTACTCTTTAAATTTAAAAACTTAATTAAGTTTGACTTTTTGGTTTCAAGAATTTTATATTGTTTACTATCTTGTAAAAACGGATTCAAATCAAGACTTTTATCTATCCATTTTTGTGTATCCTTATCAATAGAAAAATATAAAAAATCAACATTATATTCAGAAGCAATCCGTTGTCTTTTATCTTTAGACAAAATAATTTCTTCAACACAAGGTATACACCAACTAGCCCAAAAGTCAATTACTTTCATATTCTTTTTTTGTAAAGTAGCACCAAAACTTACCGTATCTTTTGATAAGTTTAAGACAAACTCCTTAAGGTTTTTTGGCAATGTTTTATTGATGGTATTTAACTCTGTTTCTATATCTTCCATTACTCTAATAATATTAGGGTCACTCACGGTTTCTTTATAGTTTTTAATAGTTTCTTTTAAGAACTGATGAGTTTTTTGATCTTTACCAAATCCATTATCAAAATAAGTTTTAATTAATCTTGCAGTAACAATATTGACTATAATTGGATTAAAGTTTTCTTTTAGAAACGTCAACTCTTCTTTAAGTGCAGCAGTACTATAAGGCAAATTTCTAATTTTTACAAAATATTGTCGTAATAATGCAACTAAACTCACTTGAAAATTTAGGCTCTTTACATATTCTGGTTTATTAACTTCTTGTATACTAATATCATTTAAGTAACTTTTAATATCGAAAAATTCACCCTCTCCATTATCTCCTCTTTCATAAATATCCATTAAATCTTCCTGCGTATTAACTGTCCATAAAGATTGTATTTCTGACCTCGGTTTAATAAGGTTTACTATATACTCAAACCGTAAATCCTCTTTTACTATCTTTTTAAAATTATCAGATACTGTTGGATGTTGTTTTATATAGTTTTTAAAAAAAGTTAATCTTTGATTATACAATGAATCACATTGTTGTTTATATCTATTAAAATTAGGATTGTATTTATTTAAATAAAGTTTAGTCCAAGCATCTAAATCTTTATCCATTTCTAGATAAAAATTATAATGTGCTTCATTTTTTCCAAAAAATTCTAATTTTCCTTGTTTTAATTTGTAATTTACACTATCCCCTGGGGTAGCAATTATCGCTGTTCTGTAGAACGTATTTTCACCAAAGGAATTAATTCTTAAAAGTTTGGCACTATTTATATTATGTAATGTTCTTGTTAATTTACTATTTAATGTTTCTTTTTTCAAATTTTCAAACTTACCTACATAAAATAGGGAATCATCATGAAAACTAATTTTGTCATCAAAACCTTTTTCATCACTTGTACCTGTAATAAAAACAGTTGGGTTTTCTGGTTTCCTTCTTAAATCAGAATTTTCTTTTTTGTTCGTTTCTGATTTACAAGCTAAAAAACATACAAAAAATAAATAGTAGAGTTTTCTCATTTTTAAAAAAGTAATATTATCTAATCCATTAGCAAACTGAATTACAAAAACCTATAGCACAATTATTTAGACATCAAAAACCACTCCAAACCACATTATAAGTAAACTTTTATTTAAAAAAATTGTTATACTATAATTATCGTTATCTAACTCTTATAAAATTTAAATTATTTTTTAAAATACTATTTCTATTTTTTTTTGAAAATTTATTAATTATAAAAATTTAAATTAACAAAAAAATCAGGATTGAAATTCAACCCTGATTTAAAAAAACACTTACAAACAAATAATATTATTTACTAATTTTCTTTTCTTAACTTATTTACTTTTATACCCGCGTTATTGGCAATATGTCTTTTATAATCTTCTGTATACAAAGTTGCAATTGTACTATACTCTTCTGCTAATTTATTATAATCTGCCCAAGCTTTATCATAAGCCTTAATCCATTTTTTAACACCTTTTGCATCATCATGATCGTCTGCATACTTCATATACACCAAACTTCTGTAAATTTGGAATAATCCTAGACCATATTCCGATGAACCTATAGCGTGATTTTTAGTTTCATCATTTTTCCAATCAATAGATTTAGCCAACTTTACTATTTGTTTCCATTTCTTAATAGATTCATCTTTTTGAGCTAAATTTCTTTTTTGCTCTAATTCCCCTTTTACAACCATTGGCCACGCAATACCTTGATCTCTTGTCCACCAAGGGTTCATATCTCTATATGTTGAGTTTCTTCCTCTAACTACAGCTTCCGCAGAAAGTAAACATAACTTTCTAAATTTAGCAACATCATCAGCTTTTAAATGTAAACGTTCGGTTGCGTATCTGTTAAAAATAAATTCTTCGGTTTTATCTGTATTTTGTCCCCATTGCGCCATAACCCAAGAGTTTAAATCACACCATAATTCGTCTTTTATATACGGACCTTCCCATCCACCACCACGAGACCATGTCCAAACACCAGCATACAATTCTGGTTTTGTATCTACAAACTCTTGAATACTATTAATACGTTCTTCTCGCATGCTAACATGCTCTTCAAAACCATTAATTACACCATTTGCAATATAGTTTGGATACGCACCTTTACCTTCGTATTCTCTTGCTGATTGCACCTCAATTATTTGACGATGACGTCCTTGTCCGATTACTTTACTAAATTCATTAGATCTATGAAAATCACCTTCTACATGCTTTATACTGATGATCAATTTTTTATGAGGCTCTATCTCATCACTGACAGCCATATAATCATCCATTTCTCTATCAAAAGCGCCCCAAGTTCTAAAAATAAGTTGTTTATCTCTTTTTATGCAAATCTCTTCTTTTAAAATTTTAATTAACGGAACGATCGTTTTCTCTGGGTCTGTTTTATCGTCAATTGCACCTTTATGGTACGGCGCATCATGTAAATACGTTTCACCAATACGAACTACCAAACCGTCAAGATCAGGAAACTGATCAAACATTTCATTAATTTGAGCTCTAATTAATTTTTCTGTCAATGGATTATTAGGATCTCCAAAAGTTTCTTGCATAGCATACTTTTCAATCAATCTTTTGGGAAATAAAACAAGATCTGACATTGCATAAATAGCCATCCCTTGTGCTTTAGATGCTTCGTGCATCTTTTTAATTTGGTTTGCTTTTTCATCTACCCATTTACGATCATCTGATCCTTTAGGCAAAATATCTTTATCTACAGATTCCCAATTAATTGCTAAGGCTGGAGATTCAAAAAGAAAATACACCTTCCCGTTATATCCCATTTCTTTTATGGTAGCAGGGTTATTATATTTCGTTTTATATGGCGCTTCACCAGGGTTATGGTGTACCATATCTAAAATTAAAGGATTTTCTTTAGTATTTTGAGCACTTACTTGTGTTCCTAAAAAACTTAAAAGAACAATAATTGATAAAATTATACTTTTTTTAAAACTTAAATTACTCATGTTTTATTATTTTAATTTTTCTTAAAATTGACTTTAAATTCTTTTTCTCTATAATCTCTAACAGCAATTAATGTAACCTGTTCTCCTTTATGTTTTCTCATAAATTTCTGTAGTGTTTTGATGTCTTTTATGATATTTCCATTAATCTTTTGAATAACCCAATCTCTATCTAAACTAGCATCTAACCACATCTTCCCTTTTTCTGAATCTATTTCTTTTATATAACATCCATAATTATAACCTCCTGTAGCATCTATTAGATCTGGATCATCAGCTATGTTAATCATCACAGCACCTTCAATTTCTAATTCTAGTGCTTTTTTACTTGATGATAGTTTTCCTGCTACTTTATACTCTCCTTTTAATAAGGTATCATACCAACTAGGATAAACAACTTTGTTTACTTTATTAAATTTAACTTCATTTGTAAATCCTAAAGAAATACCATTTGGATTTATTGTTATTGCTTTTATAATACTTGATTTTTTTATCTGAATAGGATGCTCATAAACCATAGAGTTCTGATTTGGTTCCGTACCATCCAACGTATAGTATATTTTAGCTTTTTTAGTTGCTCTAGCATCTTTTTTTAATGTAACATTTATTTCATCTGAAAAATCTCCTCCAAAAGGTATAATTCGGGTCATTTCGTGTCCAAAACTATCCATCGGAAAATTCTTAAAACCTAATTTTAAAGCGGGAGAATTTTCTTTTACTTGATAATTAGCTTCTCCGACATTTACAAACATAGGATCTGCCGAAACAGCATGTTCATCATAGCCTTTATTTTGCCAACCTTTAAGACCAACACCTTTTATCACTTCAGAATTACTTGGATAATTAATATTCCAATATAAATTATAATCATAATGTTTACTCCACTTCGTTTCGGTTGGTAATGCAACATCTCTAAGGAAAATCTTTGTAGGTTCTTTTTTACCGGGTAGCGCACCAGAGATTACAAAAATATTATTATAAATTTCATCTTCAGAATCTTTTGGCCAAACATGAAATCCTAATGGAACTGCACTTATTGTTATATTATTAAAAACTTTACGAGACATTCCATCTCTTAATTTAATAGTTGATCCTAAACTAAGATTATTATAGATTTCATAATAACTAGAGCCATCATCTAAATCTATTGTCCAGTTTCCTGCACTAATAGATTTACGGTAGTTAGCTATACGATTATTTCTAACAATAACATTATCTATCGCATCAAGCTTGGTTAGTTTTTTTATAAAATGTTCATCACTACCTCTAGAACCTCTCCATTGCCTTTCTCGTCCCCAAGAATTAAAAGGCCCATGTTCTCCTGTTTCTCTAACCGTTTCCCAGATATCATTAAACTCTATTACATGGCCTCCCCAAGTACCATCATTGATACAAATACCTGCTCTTGGACAATTATAAATTGTATTGTGAGCTACTTTAATTTTATGACTCATAGAAATATAAACACCAGCAACTTGCTTTCCATAATCACCAAAATCGTGCATTATATTATTTTCTACAATACAGTTTTTAGGATAATCTAATGATTTTGGTCCAGGTTCCAAATCCATGTTTTTACGCATATCATCCCAATTTTTTCCATCAATATCTCTATCATCCCAAGTTTGATAAAAACGCACAGCCGAAGGTAGACCTACAAAAGCAACAGCACTTTCTCCAACATGTACAAAACGACTATTACTTACAATATTATTACGGTTATAGCCACTTAAAAACACCCCATTACCTCCTAAATATTCAAAATTATTATTAATAATGGTACAGTTTTCTGTTCCTTGCAAAAAAATTGCTCCACCACGATGTATAGCCCAATCTCCACGTGCTAAAGGTTCATACAACTCCATAAATGTTGATTTTGAATGAGAGAATTCTAATCCATTTATTGTAATATGCCTTACAGGCTTTTCTGCATCTCCTTTTATTTGAATTAAATCTTTTAAAACAGGAACTTCAAACGTTGCATTATGTACATCAATTCCTTCTTCTGGATAGTAATACAACATGTTTTTTTCAACATCTAAAAACCACTCTCCAGGTGTATCTAACTCTTCAAAAATATTGTCTATAAAAAACAATGATAAATTTTTCCCTTTTCCTCCTATTCCTAAAGAACGCTGTAATTGCCAACCTCCTTCGCCCAAAAGGATTTTCTGTTCTTCAATATTAATCCCAGAAATACGGTATTGCATGTTTCCCCAATTATGACTTTGAAATGCATGTACAATTCCTGTGCTTGGATTTTGCCATTTCTTATCTGGAAAGTCTTCTTTTTTTAATGTAAACCAAGTATCATATCTTTTATCGGTACCATCTAATACTTCTAAATAACCTTTTCCTCCTCTTAAAGGATTTTCATAATCGTAATTTGGATATCTAGAGCGTATTTTACGATTTCCGTTTACGAAAAGCTGATCAAAATCAATATTTTTTGGAACTTTTGTAGCATAAATACCTTTATCAAACAAATTCCATTTAAGATTGTTTAATGTTTTAGACCCTTTAAGTTTTACTATAGCTCCTGGTAAACTAGAAATAATGATAGGATTTTCTGCTGTTCCTGAAACTTCGGAATTAAATAGAATCGCTTCTTTTAAATGATAAACACCTTCATAAAACCATATTGTAACTGGCTCTCTACCTGCTATTTTTTTTAATTCTTCATTTGCTCTATTAAAACTAGCAAATGGTCTCAATTTTGTTCCTGAATTGGTATCACTACCATTAGGCGAAATAAAAAACTCCTTCATTGCCATTGTTTTTACAGAGCAAAAAAGAAAGTAAATAAAAAATAAACAATAAATTTTTTTCATGTTTTTTTAATTAAATATTTCTATAAAATTCTTACCTGACTCTAAGTAAATAACTCCTGCTTCATTAGCTTTTATTTCATGATTTACTTTTATACTTGAAGTCTTATTCACTTTAAATTCAGCTTTCATATTTGCGGGTATTTCAATGATATACTTTTTAATTTTATCCTCTTGCAAAATATATTCACCTTTAATTTGTCCTCTTAACGTAGGAACCATAATAGAACACGTCTTTAAACTCCCTAATTGAGGATTTATATTAACTACACTGTATCCAGGTGTTTTAGGAGTAATACCCCACATACCTCTTGGGATAATATTTGCTGGCACTGCCCCCCAAGCATGATTCCAATCTAAATTGTTTTTAAATTTATATCCCCAAGCTTCCATAGTAATGGTTGCTCCTTCTCTAATCATATTGTACCAACTTCTTTCTGCTTTACTAGTTATTAACTCTAAAGCATATTCTGCTTCTCCTGCATTGTACAAAGCATCCATTAAATATTGAGCTCCGTAAACACTACAAGCCATACCACGAGACTTCATAAAATCAACTACAGATTTTACATTTTGCTCAGGTACTAATCCAAAAGCTAAGGGCAACATATTTGCATGTAAAGAAGCATGTATTGTACCTATACCATCTACATAAACTCCTCTTTTCTCATCAAAAAATTCTTTCTGAATTGCTTTTTTAGATTTTTCTGTTCTTAATTTAAAATCTTTAGCGTCATTCTTTTTATTAAGAATAGTAGCAAATTCAGTCATAATTTTCATGTTCTGATAATAAAAAGCATTTACTACCGTATTGTATTTTTTAAATACATAACCATCACGTTCTCCTAAATTATTAAGATCGCCTCCCCAACCTGCAGAAGGCCAATCTACAATATCTGTTAATGGCTTTTTATAACCTTCTTTAAAACCTAACTTTAACATCAGCTCATGAGTAATATTTTCTGAAGTAATTAAACCATCTTCATTAGATAATTCATACAAAGTTTTGTGCTTTAACTCCTGGTAATATTTCTCTATCAATTCTGTATTACCAGTGTACATATAATCTGCATAAAACATTAACGCTACATGTAATTGCCATTCTGTTGGCCATGTAGGTTGCTCCATAAAATACTCTATGGTTTGTCTTGCCATAGCATATTCTCTATCGGTTGTATAATGGCTTAATTGATTTAGAAAAGCATCTGCTTCATAAGGAATTCGCTCTCTGTCTCCATCTACATATAAACCCGAAAAGGTTGTGGCCTTTATAGAGTATTTACATAAATCCCATATTTTATTTAAAAGAGAATTAGAGCTTGTAAAAGAACTACTTTTATCATTCCAAAAACCAAAATGTGCTATTTGATAAATTTCTTTGGCTAATAAATTTTCTTTTACATTTTCTATTTCTGCATATCTAAAAGGCATTATCACAGGCAAAGAGTCTGGCAATTTAACCGCCATAGGTTTTGTATTTCTTTTGTCTGGTTTTATAGAAATAGAATAACTTAATTGTGTTGGATTTACAGGGACTTTTATTTTTTGATAACGAATAGTTCCTTTAGGTTTTCTATTAATTTTACCCTCTATAAGCTGTTCTCCTATATGTACTATTAAAGTATCTTTTATTTTTGTTTTGTAGTTAAACTCTAGAGTAGCAAAAGCGTCTTTTCCAAAATCTAAGAAATAAGAGTCTTTACTTAATTTTTTAAATTCAACAGGATTTAACTTTTCAATCTGAAATTTATTTGCACTTGTAATAAAATTCTTTTGAGTTCCTATTTTAAAACTTTGATATGCTGAATATTTAGCTTCTTTATTCTTTTCATCCCAAATTTTCACTTTCCAAAAATAAGTATTACCTACTTTAAGCGCTGTGCCTTTAAACTCTATATCTATAGATTGATTACTGACCACTTTGCCAGAATCCCAAACATCTCCTTGATCTTGCTCTAGAAATTCTTGAGTTGATGCAACTAAAATTTGATATGCAGATTGTGCCGTTATCGTATTTGGTAATTCCCATGCAAATTCAGGTTTTTGATCTATAATTAATACCTCCTGAGGTTCCCGTATATATTCTACAGATAATCCTAAAGGCGATTGTTCTGTATTGCTTTTAGTTAAAGTATTAGCTTTACAAGCTATTAATAAAAACATGCTTGTTATAAATACGACAATCATTACATTATAAAATCTAAACTGTGATAGTTTCAACATAATTATTTTTCTAATGAATATTCTATTTCTACAATTGTTCCATCTTCTCTAAAAGACATTTTTTCAAAACAAGCTGACCTTTTATGAAAAGAGCCATCATTTACATCTCCTCTATGATAAAAGAAATACCATTCATTTTTAAACTCAATTGCAGACGTATGATTTGGAGCATCTGGTGCATTTGATGCTAAATGCCCTTTTAACGTAGCATATTGTGGTAAAGGATTATCTGCCATCCAATATTTAGTTACAGGACCAACTCTAGCACTAAAATAATAAATATCATTTCTTTTAAAAACATGCACAGCTTCACTTACGGTTTCTTCACTTAATCGAATCCAAGGCCCATCAAGTTCAGTCATATTACTTTTTAATTTTGCTCCCATAATATGAGCTCCCTTTTCTCCAATATTTACCTTATGATCATTTCCATAAATATAAGCTTGTCCATCATCATCAACAAAAACTGTAGGATCAAAAATTGTTGTTATTTTTTCTGTAACTGCTTCTTCCCAAGGACCAATTGGTGTTTTACTTTTAGATACACCAATATGTGTTTTATCAAACGGAAAATAGAAATAATACCAACCGTCTTTATAAGCAACATCGGGTGCATTCATCTGTCCGCTTGCCCAACTATATTTTCTAGGTTCAAGAACAACTCCATGATTAACCCATGTTTTCAAATCTGATGACTCTAAAATTACATAATCTTGCATGGTTTTATAAGAAACAGCGTCTTCTACATCTCTAGAACAATACACATAAACTTTACCGTTATAAACTTCGGCAGCAGGGTCTGCAGCATACACAAATCCACTATCATTTTTACTTAAAATTGGATTTTGAGCATTTAAACAACTCGCCCATACTAAACAAAGAGCAAGACTTACAATTCTAATTAATGTATTTTTAAATATATTTTTCATTTTATTTATTAATATCCAGTTACCTTACTGTCTATTGCAATTAATTCTTCTCCTTGTAAACCGAATTTAGCTTCTATAACTCTTGGTTTATCACTTGGTCTATATTTAATTGTTATAGGGTGTAAACCCTTTTTTAAAGCTATTTTTCCGTAACGTTTTCTAGGTCCGTGCCAACCGCTGTTATCTACAACCATTTCTTTTCCTATAAATAATTCATCTCCTCCATCAGAACGTGTTTCAAACTCATAAACACCATCTTTTTCTGCTTTAAAATACCCTTGATATACTACAGAGAATCTCTTTTTATCTTTTAAATCACCTAATGCAATGCTATCTACTTTTGTAAAATTGGTAGTTTTAGGTATTTTTATATCTGATACTTCTTTACGTTTACCCTTTAATACCCATTGTTTTAATCCTTTTTCTTTAATGGTTACATTTACAGGTTCTGTATATTCTTTATGAAGTATTTTTGTTGATTTTAAATCGTTATAAATATCTCCTCTATAAGCGCGTGCCTTAATTTCGATAGTATCGTTTACCACAAACGGTGCATCATATTTTAAAGATTCTTTTGTTGGTATACTTCCATCTAAAGTGTAATATATTTCTGTTCCTTCTAACTCATAAGCTAAATCTAAACTTATGGCTGTTTCATCTACAAATGCGATTTCCTTATCTAAACCTTTTACAGCTGGCACATAATAATAAACACCTAAAGCATCTAATCTGTTATATTGCTTTTCTACATTATTATTAAAAATTTCGAAATCTTTATTTTCTTTAGACGCCCATGCATTTTCTGCTACTGCTAACATTCTTGGAAATGCTTGGTATTGTAAACGCTTATAACTCGGAATCCTTTCTGACCATAAATTGGCTTGAATACCTAACACATTAGCTTCTTCTTCTGTTGTAAAATCTGCAGGAATTGGCTCGTAATTATAAACTCTTTCTAACGTTGTACCTTCATTTAAATAATCAAAATAATAAGCTGCGGTTGTAGTTACCACTACTCCGTTTCCATTTTCTGCTGCAATTTTAGGCGAATTAGGAAACCAGTTTCTCCACCACATTACATTGGCACTTTTTGTTAAACCACCTGTAACAATTTCATCCCAACCCATAAATTTCTTTCCTTTAGATTGTAAAAACTGTTCTATATCTCTGTTAAAATGAGATTGTAACTCGTGTTCATCTTTTAAACCATGTTCTTTTATGGCTTTTTGGCAATGAGGACATACTTCCCATGAGGCTATATTTACTTCATCTCCTCCAATATGCACAAATTCTGACGGAAATAAACCTACCACTTCAGCCAAAATATTTTTCATAAACTCGTAAGTAGTTTCTTTACCTAAACAAGTTGGATATGTAAACACCGTATCCCAACCAGATTCTCCATTACAAGATAAAAATGGGTAGTTATCTATAGCCGATTTAAAATGACCTGGCATATCTATTTCTGGAATTACTGTAATACATCTATCATCTGCATATGCAACAATTTCTTTAATTTGTTCTTGTGTAAAGAAACCTCCGTATTTACGTTCTCCATCAACTTCTTTAAAATTTGATTCATCTATAGCAAATAATTTATTTTCTACAGATTTATCCATACAGATTGTATCTTGGTTGTTTGGTGTTCTCCAAGCTCCTTTTTCTGTTAGTAAAGGATATTTTTTTATTTCAATTCTCCAACCCTGATCATCTGTTAAATGCATATGATATGTATTTAACTTATACAAAGCCATGTTGTCTAAAAAGTCTTTTACTTCATCAATATTAAAAAAATGACGACTAAAATCCATGTGCATTCCTCTCCACTGAAAACGAGGTTCATCTTCTATCGTTACAGATGGCACAAACCAATCTATAGACACTTTTTCTTTACTTTCTATTTCTGTAGGTAGTAATTGACGAATACTTTGTACGGCATTAAAAAACCCATTTTCTTCTGATGCTTTTGCGTGAATTGAAGTTGGACTTACCTCTAACTTATACGCTCCTTCTTTTAAACCTTCTATTTTTTCAAAAACTATAGCATCTTCTACCTTATTATCTACTACTTCTAAATTAAAACCAGCTGCTTTATTAAATAACCCTGTTAAATAATTAACTGCCTTTTCTTGTGTTTTATCTTGAAAAACAATTTTAGTATCTTCTTCAACTTTAAAAGAGCCTTTATCTATCTGAATACTTGATGGTTTAGGGAGTATCGATATTTCTTCTTCTTTAAAAGAAGGATTCGGCTGTATACATGATACTAAAAGTATTGTTAGTAATATTAAGGTTATGTACTTTTTCATTCTTTATTAAGTAAGTAGTTTATTTATATTTATTTGCTTCTAATTATCTGTTATTTTTAACCTCTTTCTGGATCTAAAGCTATATTTTTCTCTACAGCTTCATCAAAACTTTTAAGAATTGAATTCGGTAATTTTGCCTTTACTTTCCATTCTTTACTCCCTAAAACTCCTGCCTTAGAATAATCAAATGGTTGAAAATTTATCTTTTTATAAATTTTTTTATTCTTGAATCTAAAATCGGCTTCTAAAGGATTTTTAAAATTAGGATTGATTAAAAAACTATTTTTATCTAAACCTATTTTTTGCCATTCTTTAAAAGTATGTTTATTAAAATCATATGCTTCTCCACTTTCATTCCAATAAATATTGTAATCAACATCTGCTATTACTTTATCCCAAGCTCCTTTAGCAACCATCCCTTTATTAAACAAAATAATATTATTGGTAAACGTAAATGATTTATGCTTTTCTGCAACTGTACATTGCATTTGATACTTTTTTGCATAAGCCAAAATATTGTTCGTTGCTATGTTTCCTTTTCCATAATTTTGTTGAAATCCACCTGTTTTTGTATTATACACTAAATTGTTTTTAAACACAATTCCGGTAGATCCTTCATCTGCATACATGCCCCATCCACCGTAAGAAAATGAATGTATATGATGAATTAAATTATTTTCGACCACCGTACCTTCAGAAGCTCCCAAGGTATAAATAGCTGCCATATCGCTTAACAAATCCCAACCAATATGATGAATATGATTATAAGAAATCGTATTTCTTTTCGCTAAACTTGGTTTATAACCCCAAACCCAACCTACAGAAATTCCTGTGTAATAAAAGTTACCAATATCGTTGTGTATTACCTTACTATCAGAACTGTGACCTACCCAAACTCCTACAGCAGCAGGAAACTCTTGCCCACCTGCCTGAATTATATTATTTTTTACTGTATTATGATGTGCATGTTCTTTTCCTTCTAAAGCTTTAAAATCACCCAAGTAAACACCACCGCCTCCAAGATTATGCATATAGAATTTTTCTACTACAGAATTACTTACTCCTTTACCAAACCAAAGAGCATGTTGCCCTGTCTTAGAAATTTCTCCGTCAGAAAATTTGATGTTTTTTGCTCCTTTAACATCAATTGCTGCATTTAGTATTGCTGCTGCTTGGTTAGGTTCTGAACCTGTAGATGGAATTTTATAATGGCAATACTCAAAATTTAAACCTTCAAAACTAATATTTTCTACATAATCATTATTAGAAGCATTTCCTTTTATAGAAACTAATTGTTCTAATACAGGTGCTATTACAGTTGTATTCTCTAATGTTTCTCCTTCTCTGGGAATGTAATATAAAATTCCTTTTTTACTTAAAAACCATTCCCCTGCAGCATCTAAAGCTGCCTTATAATTTTCAAGTACTATTCTTCCTCCTTTTTTTAAGGCATTCCAAGGTTTCATTCCTTTACCAGAAGTAGTAATAGATAAACTGTCTTTATTTACCTCATCAATGTGTCTTAGCGTATAATCCCATTTATGGTAGGCTTTAAATCTTACTTGAGAGATTTCATCACTGTTTATTTTAGATAATTCTATGGATGTTTCTCTTTTAAAAAACAATTTTTGTTCTGCCTTTTCTGCGACTCTAGAAGTTCCTTGTTTCCAAATATTTTGAGTCACTTTTGTCAACTCTAAAAAACCTTTATTAGGTGTTCTTGCCAACGTTGCTCTTTTACCATTTACATACAATTGATCAAATTGCCAATTGTAATATACACTTTCAGGAATTTTAACTTGCCAAATTCCATTTGCGTTTACAGAAAAACCTTTGATAATTTTCCCTCCACTAAAAACTGGTTTAGCTCCTTTTTCTGCTTTGTAAATTATTGGATATTTTTTTGTTCCACTGTCTTCTGATGTTAACTCAAAAGATTCTTTCATAAAATAATTTCCGTCTTTTATTACAACTGTGTAAGACTGGATATTTTTAGATGTTTTTTTATGATTTCTAATAGCATTACGAGCTCCTGTTAAACTAGCAAGAGGCTGATCTAGAGAACCCGTACTGGTATTATTACCGCTTGGTGATACATAAAATTTTATTTGTGCATTTAGCGGTAAGTAACAAATCAAAAAAATAAAAATTGGGGGTATTTTTCTCATTAGTTCTAATTCGTTTTATTTGTTTGCTTTAAAAACTGTTCTTCTGTAGCTAAGCCCATCATATTATTTTTTCGCTTTTTTAAACGTTCTACAGCTTTATCTAAAAAGGTAGGATTAACATCTGTAGGTAAACCTTTTATTTTTGTATAAGTTGGATTGTCATCCGTATTAGGAAGATGATCTACTATGGTTTTAAAATCATTTAAAACCTTTTCCATTTCAGTTTCATCAATCAAGTTATTCTCTTCATACGGATCATTTTCCAGATCATACAATCTATATATTTGTTGTAAAGTATCTATATAAACTTTGTGTTTTTCATCTCTTAGTACACGATCTCTAAATCCTATTGCGTTTACCAACCAACCTTCTTTATTCACATGCCCAGGTAAACCTCCCATAGAAAGTATAAATTCACGCTCACTTTTAGTAGATTTTTCTTTTAATACATTCGCAAAAGAATGGCCGTCTAAGCTTTTATCAATATTTTTAACACCTGCTAAATCTAATAATGTAGGGAATATATCTGTAAAATCTACCAAAGCATCTGTTTCAAAATGTTTACTATCTGGTGTTTTTACTATAAAAGGTGCATTAATTCCGTTTTCTGTAAGATATGCTTTTCCACCTCTTACATATTTTCCATTTCGTTTACCAATAATAGATGGAGAAGTACCATTGTCTGTTGTAAATATTAAATAAGTATTATCTGCCAAACCTGTTTTTTCTAAATTATCAAAGATTTTACCAATGATAAAATCCGTGTAACGCACCATAGCTTTGTGCTTTTGGTACTTTGTTTTTACATTAGGTTCATTTGGTGTGTGTACAAAAGGAGAATGTGTTAATACCATTGGATAATATATGCAGAATGGATTTTCTTTATTCTTATTCATAAAATCAATCACAAAATCAGAGAAAATATCTGGTCCAAATTTACCCTCGTAGGTTTTACTTCCTTCTTTCGTTATAATATAAGGATCCCAATATCTGTTTTCACTTGGTTTGTTACCAGATTCATAACCTGTCCACATACAAAATTCATCAAAACCTGCTTTTTGTATTGCATTAGGTTCAATACGGAAATCGTTAATTTGCCATTTTCCTGCAATACATGTTGTATAACCTGCTTGTTTTAATGATTTGGCAAAACTTGGATTTTTATCAGCATCAAAATTTGCTCCTAATCCCCAACGTGGCACATCATAATGATTTACCCAACCATTATTATATGGATATTGACCTGTTATTAATGCAACACGACTTGGTGTACATTGTGGCATAGAATATACGTTATTAAACTTTGCACTTTTAGACACCATATCGTCTATAACAGGTGTGTTTATTTCTGTAGCTCCATAACTCGTAAACCATTCTTTACCTAAATCATCTACCATGATAAAAATAAAATTTGGCTTTTTATTCTCTACTTTTTCTTCTTTAGGTTTACAAGAAAAAACACTACCCAACACAACTATTAGTATTAATGTTTTTTTTATGAAACTCTGAATCAAATCACTCATTTAAATATTAATTTTTATATTGAATATCTCCTTTGTCTAAACTCCAATCATTTCCAAAAAAACCAGCAGCTTCTACTCCATCTATTCCTTCTTTATATAGTGATGGAGTAAAAATCATCACATCCGGAATTCCAACTCCTGATGAGAAGTATTTATTAGGAGTTACCACTTTAAAACCTGTAATTCCTGTTCCAGAAACCACTCCTACAGAAGCCATTTTACTATCTATTCTTGAATACGTAAAATACACTCCATAATTTGCACCTTTATAAGTTTTATCTCCAATTTTAACTTGGTTTCTTTTTATTTGAACAGGACTGTTAGATAATAATAGTTTCCATGCTCTATTTGTAGTTGAATTTCCATACAGAATTACAGATCTGTCTTTATATTTGGACAATTTAAACTCTTTATCAGACACAATATCTATAGCCCCATTTCCTCTGTAATAAAACGTTTCAGCATCAAAACGCGCCTTGTTAAATGCCCAATCATTTTCTTGTTTACTTCCTTTTGTACTATAAACAAAAACCATATTATGCTTAAAGGCTTCTTTAAAATTACCATATCTTAATGGGTTTTTCTGAAAATTATCTACTGGCTTTTCTGTTAACACCCAAGTATCATTTTGCTTTTCAAACCAAACATCGTTTTGTTTAGATGCTTTTACATTCTTAAAAGAAGTACTATCAATTTTTACATGAATAGAATCTGATGTAGTTGCGTGTGCCAAATTCAGTTTAAACTTTTTTAAGTTTTCTGTTTCTACAACAATAGATCTGTTTTTTAAAATTTCTCCTTTTTTTATTTGTTTTTCTGTACGTACATTTTGACTCACTTTTACTCTACTAAACTCAAATTGTTTTTCTTGCTGATACAAAGTAATATATCTACTTTCTGATGAAATTCCTGGATTAGCTGTTCTAAATTCAAATGTTTTTACATCTCCATTATCAGGAATTGTATGCCATTTAAAGTAATCGAAAATCGTTTTAAAATCAATACCAAACCAATGCTTTTTATCTGGATATTCTAAATAGGCAAAATCAGGATGATAATCTCCTAAGTAATCTCTCATAAACCTAGCTTGATCTACAGGAACCACATTATCTGCATCTCCATGCTGAATATAAACACCATGTTGCAAATAATTTTTAGCTAATTCTAATGTATAACTAGCATGGCTAGACCTATTAAAAATTCTTTCTAATGGCTCTGCATCTTCGTTTTTATCCTTATTTGCGTAAGAAAATAAAGAATACCATCCAGAAATAGGAGCAATTGCTGCCCACTTACTAGGAAAAGTAACTCCTATTTGCCAAGTTCCATGACCTCCCATAGAATGACCTGTTAAATAAGTTCTTTTAGGATCTGTGTCGTACATTTTTTCTGCAATAGCTTGTACTTCCATCGCATCCCAACGCCCCCAATCTTCCCAATCGAAACCAAAATTTCTACGATTGGTTGGTGCAATTACATGTCCCCAATCTTTTGCTTTATATTCAGCAGCTTGTCTTCTAGCCTCTACACTTGCACCATGTAAAGACAAAAACATTGCTGGTTTATCTTCTATTTTTATATCTCCTTCTTTTACAGAAAAATATTGAACACTTCCATCTATATCAGAGATGAAAGTTCTAGAATAAAATTGTTTAGGTGTTTTTACTTTGTAGAGAACTGAAGATTCGTCAATTAATTTATTCCCTTTAAATAACTGTACTTGTACTCTTATAGTATCTTTTTTCGTATAAGTATCTTGCACCAAATAAGGTACTTTCCTCATAGATAAAGGAATTATAGAAGGTACTTTAGTTTCTAACTTTTGTCCGTTAGCTTCGGTAACAATTTTAAGATCTTTTAGTGTTTTTAATGATGAATTTAAAATACGGATAGATCCTATTTTGGTATCTTTTTCAGTTGTTAAAAAGTCAGGAATCGTCATGTCTCTTTTCATCAAAAAGATTGGTTTTTCAACAGATAACAACTGCATAAAAACCTCTCCTCTTCCTCCTTTAACAAAAAAAGTGTTTTCTCCTTTTTTTAATTCTACAGGATGAAAAGTAAGGTGTTTGTTATAAACATCTCCTCCACGAGGAACTCCATTTACATATACTTCTTCATGACCAGAGATTTCTAAAATTTTAATTTCTGCTTTAGGAGAATTATAAGTTATATAAAGGTAACCACCTCTTAATTTTCTATTTTTAAAAATACCTTTATTATTTAAAGATATTTCTTTCCAACGCTCTGTCTCTCCTCTTCTATTTACTCCAACCGAATCATTTTCTACAATATTTATAGTACTTTCTGTAACCCATTTATAGTACATGGGATCTGTGTAAATAATAGAACGTGTTCCTTTAGCAACAGACCCAACTACCAATCCTTTTTTTAAGGAAATGGTATCTTGGGCCTGTATATTTATACTAAAAAAAAAAACGATTAATAAAATTCCTACTCTACTAATAGTTCTCATTGTATCTTATCTAATAGTTAATTTTATAATTCCATCTATTGAAGTATCAAAATCTTCTCCTGGATATAAGAATAATCCTTCTTTAACTTTTTTGAATTTTATCTTTTTACCGTCAAATAAGCTTGCCGATTTTACTTTACCTTCAAACCCAGAAACAAAAATGTAAGGCTCATTTGTACTTTCTAAAACATGTACATAAAGCGTATTGTCTTTCTTAGTAACTGTACCCCAAGTTTGAGATTTTACTTCATTACCTCTTGTACCATAAATACTTTCTCCATATTTACTTGTCCAATCACCAATTTCGCCTAAGGTTTTAACAAATTCTGGTTGAATTTTACCATTTGGCATAGGACCTACATTTAATAATAAGTTTCCGTTTTTACCAGCAGCATTTACTAAAAAGTGAATTAATTTTTTAGTAGACTTAAACTTTTTGTCATAAATACTATATCCCCATTTACCTGCCATAGTTGCACAAGACTCTAATGGTAATTGACTTACTTGTACTCCATCACTATAACCTCCATGATTTTCTCCTGGTAAGTCACGCTCAAAAGTTTGAATATCATCTCCTGGTATTGGTTGTATATGATGATTATTTGCAATTAATGTATTAGGACTTAGTTTGTGGATTAAAGAGTAAATTTCATCATACTTCCAATCTGCTTCTTTTTGATCCCAATGTCCATCAAACCAAATACATCCAATCTCACCGTAATTAGTTAATAACTCTGTAAGTTGTGATTTCATAAAATTAACATACTTTGTCCAAGCTGCTGCATCTCCTTTTTTTCCATTCTTATAATCATCGCGTCTCCAATCTAACAAAGAATAATAAAAATTTAATTTGATTCCTTCTTTTTTACAAGCTTCTGCTAATTCTTTTAAAGGATCTTTTCCGTAAGGTGTTGCATCAACAATATTAAAATCACTTGCATCCGTATCAAACATGCTAAAACTATCGTGATGACGAGTAGTTATTGTTATATACTTCATACCCGCATCTTTAGCTAACTTCACCCATTCTTCTGCATTAAATTCTTCTGGATCAAAAAAGTCTGCTAACCTTCCGTAGTTATCGGCTTTAATTTTCTTTAATAACATAACCCATTCTCCATCTGCTAAAACACTATAAATCCCCCAATGAATAAACATCCCAAACTTCATATCCTGAAACTCTTTACGAGCTTCTAAGTTTCCTTCTGTAGGTGTATATTGTGGCATTGGATAAGAATATTGCTTTTGCGCATTTACCACAGTTATTGTTAAAATTAATACGGTTAGAAAAAATAATTTCTTCATCTTTTATTGTTCTTTTATATTTTGGTTAATCTATTTTTGGTTCTGGCCCCATTTCCATCTCTAGAAGTCCACCTTTTGTAATCTCATCGTGTGTAATGTAAAATCTATCTAATGGTTTATCATTTAGTTTGATAGATTGGATATATATATTTTCTTTTGAATTGTTATTTGCTACAATTTTAAATGTTTTACCCGAATAATATTTTTTATCCAGCTTAATTACAACATCCTTAAAAACTGGACTGGTTATTTGATATTTATTATCTCCAGGACTTATAGGGTGAATTCCAATTGAAGCTAAAACATACCATGCAGACATTTGCCCAACATCCTCATTTCCGCATAAGCCGAAAGCATCGGTTCCGTAGGCATCACTACATATAGTTCGTGTATATTTTTGAGTTAAATGTGGCACTCCAGCTTCGTTTAACATAAATGGCACATGATGAACTGGTTCATTAGGGTGATTGTAATAATTGTTCCAAAGAAAATCTTCTGGTGTATTATCGAAGAAAGAAACCAATTCATTTTTAAAAGCTTCTTCACCTCCCATGAGTTCTTTCAATCCATCAATATCATGTGGCACAAACCAACCTTGTTGGTATGGATTACTTTCAATACAACCTTGGCCATGTTTTGTTTTTCCTTCCCATGGTAACCAAGTCCCAGAACTATCTTTGGCTCTAAACCAATTAACCTCATCGTTCCAGATGTTTTTATAGTTCTTACTACGTTTTAAATACTTTTCTGCAATATCACTTTTTCCTAAAGATTTGGCCATAGTTGCTAAACACCAATCGGAATAGGCATATTCTAAGGTTTTTGATATATGCTTATTTGAATATCCCAACTCACCATTTCCTGTATTATTAACTGTATTTAATGAATACTGAAATGCTTTTTCAACATCGTAATTACGGATGCCTTTTTGGTATGCATCGTTAATTACAGAAACTGCTGGATTACCTAACATAACTCCTGAATACGAGTTTAGCATTTCCCAACGTGGTAAATATTCACGACCGCTAAATTCTGCCATTTGTAATAATGAATTGATTTCATCATTAACCAACTCTGGATTAATTATAGTCTGAAGAGGGAATTGTGATCTAAACACATCCCAACCACTAAAAATAGTTCGATATGTAAAATCTTTCGATTGGTGTACTTTTTTATCAGCACCTATATAATTTCCGTTTACATCAGAAAAAGCACGCGGATCGATTAAGGTATGATAAAGCGACGTATAGAAAACTGTTTTTTCATCGTCTGTACCACCTTCAACTTTTATATTTTCAATGGCTTTACTCCAACTATCACGAGCTTCTTCTCTTGTTTTATCGAAATCCCAATGGTTAATATCGTGCTCTAAATTTTCTTTAGCGCCCGCAACACTAACAAATGAAATTCCGCTTTTTAATAATACTTCTTCTCCTTCTTTAGTATCGAAGTTTGTATAAAAGCCTAAATGCTTGCCTTGCAATTCCGTTTTATCTGTATAAATTTTTGCGTTTTTAATAGCATCTTGGTAATTATCTTTTCTTATCCAACGCATTTTACGCTTTACATCTGGCAAATCGGCACTCCAAATTCCATAATCTTTTAAAGGCTTACTAAACTGACAATAGAAATACACCACATAATCTGCATTACCAGCGCCAGCTCCCCAACCACCACCTTCTGGCGGACATTTCATCCAACCTTCAATCGTGTTTTCGTTTACTATTTTTATGTATTGCTCGGTTGATGTTCCACCAACACGACGCGCTAAATCTATTTGTACACGAGAGCTATCACTTTCTGGATATGTAAAACGAATAATTCCCGCTCTAGCGGACGATGTTAATTCTGCTTTAACCTTATAATCTTCTAACGTTACGGCATAATAACCAGCTTCTGTAGTTTCTGTATCATGAGAATATCTAGATCGATAACCGCTTTCAGGATCTTTAGAAACGCCTCTGTTGGTTTGTAATTTTCCAACAGTTGGTGTTACTAGAAAGTTTCCTAAATCACCAAACCAACCAATACCACTCATGTGTGTAAAACTAAAACCTTCCATGGTTGAATGCTCATACGAATATCCTGGACCATTATCGCCATCTGAAACTGTATCTGGGCTTAATTGCACTAAACCAAATGGTGTTGCCGAACCGGGAAATGTTTTACCAAAACCGTGAGCATCTTTAGATTTTTTACCATAAGTTACCGCCCCAATAATTGGATTGATATAATCTACGGGTTGCTTGCCTTCTTCTACATCTACAACTTCTTTTGTTTTTGAAGATGAACAACCTACAGCTAATAATACGCTTAGTATTAAACAGAAATAAACCGATGTTCTCATATTTTTTATTCTCATATTTTTCGCTGTAATCTTATCTACTATTTTCTTAATGTGCTCCTGCTTTTTTGGTAAGACCTGTTTTAAAAACATCAACAGTAACATCATTTTCTTGTGTACCACCCGAAGTTGTTCTTCCGTTTTCTACAATTTCAATTAATTGGGCTGTCATTTTTTTAACCCGCTTAGGATATTTATCATATACATTAGTCGTTTCTTCAACATCCTTTTTCATGTTGTATAATTGAATATCTGGATAATTTTCCTTTATAGCTTTATTATCTGTTGGATTAGACCATCCTCCAGAACCTGGTGTTAATTCTAATTTCCATTTTTTATTACGGATAGAAAATTTTCCATTTATAGAATGATGAACAACCAAATTATAATCTGTTTTAGCCTTCTTGTTTTCTAACATTGGTAAGATACTGTACGAATCTACTCCAGCATTATCATCTAAATTAACTCCAACAATTTCAGCACAAGTAGCCATTAAACTGGTTTGACAAATTAATTTATCGTTTTCTGAATCTGCTTCAATTTGACCTGGCCATTTTACAATAAATGGAATACGGTGACCGCCTTCCCAAATATCAGATTTATAACCTCTAAAATCTGCACTTGGGTAATGTCCAAATTCTTTTTCTAATTTTCCTGCTTTAGCCACAGGCGCAGAACAACCATTATCACTTGTAAAGAACACTAAAGTATTATCTGCAATTCCGTTTTTTTCTAAAGCATCAAGTACGCGCCCTACAACATCATCGGTTTCCATTACAAAATCTGCGTAAGCACCCATACCACTTTTACCTTGCCAAGCCTCAGATGGAACCACCGGACTATGCGGCGAATTTAAAGCTAAATACATAAAAAAAGGTTCTTCTGTTTTAGCTGCGTTTTCTATATAATCTTCAGCATGTTCTCTTAAAAATTGTAACATTTTTATTGGAGGCATTTTATCAATTACCTTATCATCTTGAATCACGGTTTTCATAACTCTTGAATGGTGAAAACCAATAAAAGAATCGAAACCACGTGAAATTGGTCCGTTTGGTACTGTCGATCCAATGGCTGGTCCAATCACTTTTTTACCATCATAAACTGGCACTGCGTTACCTTCATCATCAACAAACTTAAATCCAAGATGCCATTTACCAATAGCTGCCGTTTTGTAACCTTCTTTTTGCAACATCGCTGGCACCGTTAATTGATTTTCTGCTATTAAAGGTTCTAACTCATCACCTCCACTTAAAACACCTTGCTGTAATCTAGAACGCCACGCATAACGCCCTGTTAACACTGCATAACGTGATGGTGTACAAACTGCTGAAGCAGAATGTGCATCTGTAAACGTCATCCCTTCTTTGGCTAAAGCATCAATTTGTGGAGTCAAAATTTTTCCTTTTTCTGGATTTAGAACTTGTACATCGCCATACCCTAAATCGTCTGCAATTATATAAACGATATTCGGCTTTTGTTGTGCCGAAGCATAACTTACAAAAACTAAAAACGCAGCTACTAATTTTAAACTTCTCATATCTTTTATTTCTTTACTTTAATCTTACTTCTGTAATTTCCCCTAGCAAATCACCTTCTTTATTAAACAATCCAGCTTTTAAAAGTGATTTTGGTTTTACTCTAAAATCACCTTTGTATTTATTAGCTTCAACCGTTGGATCGTCTCCGTTAGTTGTATAATAAATATCGTAACCTACAGCTTCTGTTTCTAAATATACAATAGCTCTATCGTGCAACTCATCAATCCCAAATGCTGGATATACCGTAAATAGGCTTTTAGAAACAGTTACCTCTTTTTGTTTTAACCTTTCAAAATGCGATGTTTCCAATGCTTTTTGAAAACGCTCCCAGTTTTTCACTTTTGGATCACTCCAAGATACTTCTGCACTTGCCAATGTTCTTGGGTACAACATGTATTCAAAATGTTCTTCTGTTGGTGTAAACTCACCCCATAAACTTACTTGATTTCCTAATACTCTTGCGGCTTCTTCTTCAGTTAATTCTGCAGGAACAGGTTCATGATTGTAAACTACCGATAATGGCAAAACTGATCTTGGACCTTCTGGTTCCATAATTTGTGGTCCTTGTACTCTACTAATGTATGAATGTAAATAAGAAGTCATAATCGTTGGATATCCTCCTTTTGGCGCTTGTATTTCTGGTGAATATTTACCGCGTCGCCAAGCCATAATTGTTGCTCCAGGAACACCGTTACCGCTTAAAACCTCATCCCAACCAATCATGGTTTTATCTTGTTTTTCAACAATTTTATGAATACGCTGGATAAAGTAGCTCTGAAGTTCTTCATAATCTTTCAAATCATTTTCTTCCATGAATTGAGCGCACATGGCACTCTGTTTCCAATCTTTTTTACTACACTCATCACCACCAATGTGTATATATTTCGATGGAAATAAATCTGCTACCTCTTCAATAACATTTTCTAAAAACTCATACGTAAAATCACTTACAGGGCAAAGTGTATTGTTTGGTGCTTTACCACCTGTAGCTACTTCAAAATTAACATCAGTAGTATCGATATCAGAACAAAATAATTCTGGATATGAAGCCACCAAGGCTTTACTATGCCCAGGAACATCTATTTCTGGAATAATTTCTACATTTCTAACGCGAGCATATTCAATAATTTCTTTAAGGTCTTCTTGTGTGTAAAAACCACCAACCGTTTTAGGTTCATCGGCTGTTGCAGCTTCTCTACTCCACCATGCAATACCTTCACGTTCTGCTCTCCAAGCACCTTTTTCTGTTAACTTAGGATATTTTTTTATTTCAATTCTCCAACCTTGATCGTCGGTTAAATGCAAATGAAAAATATTTATTTTATAAGCTGATAAAACATCAATCTGTTTCATCACAAATTCTTTAGTTCGAAAATGACGAGATACATCTAACAAAACACCACGCCAATGAAATCTTGGGTTATCTGTAACCAACATATTCGGTATAGCAGTTGCTCCCTTTACACCAACAGGAATGGCTTGTTTTAAAGTTTGAAAACCATTAAACATACCTGCATAATCTTTAGCTTTTATTACAACGCTTTTAGCTGTAATTTCTAAAATATAACCTTCACTATCAATTGAGGCATCTTTTACTTTTTGAAAAGCAATGTAGTTTGAACTTGCTCTTACTTTTCCTTTATTTATAGATAAAATTAAACCTGTATCATCCTTTAATCCGGAAGCTACAATGGGTTGTAAATCGGTAAAGTTTTTAGAAGGAATATATACTTTTGTTTCGCCATTTAATTGAAATCCGCCAGAGTTAAAAACAACGGATTCTGGTTGTGGAATGAACGTGTTTTCCTGAGCTTTCCCTATAATTGAGAAAAGAAAGATTGATATAGCAATTAATATTTTATTCATATAATTATAAATTTTCAGCAATAAGTTTTGCAACGTGCTTTCCTTGTGCCGTTTTTCCTAAATTATTATAATGCACGTTGTGTGGTTTTATATACCACGCTTTTTCATTTGGTTTTGTAAAGGCGTACAAATCGTTAATTTGAATAGACGGATAATTAGCCAAAACTTCTAATGCGGCTTTGTTGTAAATTACACTATCGCCAGCAATTCTTCCATCGGCACCTTCTTCAGGAACTGCTGTAGTTGTTGCAAAAATTAGTTTTGCTTTTGGGTATTCCTTGATAAGATACTTACAAATATTATCTAAGTTAGCTTTGTAAACATCTATACTGCTTACTTGCCTACCGCTTTCAATATTTAATTTACCATCTTTTAGGTACTTTAAATCGTGTAAACCAACGTTAAAATGAATAACTTCCCAATCGAAATCCCAACCACTTTTTAAATATGGTTGAAACATGGTGGTCTTCAATTTTTCCATTTTAGGGATGAATGTATCGCTTGACCCTCCATTTTTTTGAATTCGGAATACATTTGCTTTACCTTCCAACTCTTCTCTAACTGTTGTTGTATAACCAATTGAAATAGAATCGCCGTAGATAAAAACGTTTGGTAAGTTTTTATCTGGGTCTACATATGCAAATGCTTTTTCTTTGTTAGCTAAATTTTTCCATGCTTTGCGAGCGATTTCTTCATCATACTTGCTTCCAAAAAGATTTAAAGACCCACATGAAGATGCAGTAATAACAACACCTGTAGCTCCTAAATATTTCACGAATTTTCTTCTGTTCATCACTATTATAAAGTTACAGTTAAAGTGTTAAAGGATTTTGCTTCTAATGATGTTTTAACTTCTTTATCGTTTATATTAAATTGAAATTCTTTGTTTTCATCTGCGCTATTATATGCTAAAACAACCACTTTGTTTTCAGCTTTGTTGTAGAATACAATCGCACTATCATCGTCGCCAGCAGTTTCTAATTTAACCGATCCTGGAGCCACAAATGCACTTAAATGTTTCATTAAATAAAACTCCGGATTGTATGTAATGGCTTTTGAATTACTATCAATAGAAATCATAGAATTTTGTTTCCATCCCCATTGACTTTTTCCTGTTTCATCTAAAACCATATTCCAATACATATAAGAATTAGCACCGTTTTCAAAATAATGTTTCATTAAATTGAAGGTGTATTCTGCTGCTTTCCAATCGTTAGATCCATCGCCACATTCTGTTTCAGTTTGCATTAATTCCATCTCTGGATATGTAGCATGAACAGATTCAATAGCTCCTTTTCCAGCCCATTGAAAACCAACACCATCAACATATTTTTTAGCGTTACCATATTCAATAACACTAGTTACACGCTCCAATTGTGGACGCTCAACGGTACCTAACCAAATTTCGGTATCTAAATTATCTGACTCGAATTTTGGACCCAAATAATCTGAAATAAGAATACCCAAATCTTCAGGTTTCCAAACGCAAGATGGAAAGTTTTGAGCCGAGTTATATTCGTTTTGAACATGAACAGCACTAATATCAATACCTTCTTCAGCATAAGCTTGTACAAATTTTGAAAAGTATAAAGCATAAGCTTCAAAATATTTTGGTTCCGTAATAAAACGAGATACTAACTCTTCTGTATTACTCCATTCTTCCGGTAAATCGTTAAATTTTGGATTCGATTTACATGCGTAATGCTTGCTATGCTTCATCCATGAAGGTGGACACCAAGGAGACGCCCAAACAGCCACATCTGGATTGATTTTTTGAGCTTCTTTTATGTATGGAATTAAACGTTTTTTATCTCGATCTATAGAAAAGTTTTCCATAGCAAAATCACCTTCAGTTTCATTATGGCTGTACCAATCTACAGCATAATCGTTGGCACCAATAGGCATTCTACATAAACTAAATTTACAACCTGTTTCTTGACTAAATAAATCGTTTAAAATTTGTTGCTTTTCTTCTGGTGTTACCATGCCTAAAGCATCCCAACCCAACTCGTTAAAACATCCACCAAAACCTGTAATATTTTGTTGTTGCTTTTCTGTGTTTACAATAATAGTTGCATCAGTTTTTATATCTTCTGATGTTTCTTTATAAATTTTATCACTCCAAACGGTATCTTCTGTACTGCTTTTCCATGCTACAGTTAATCCTTTTTCTTCTTCTTTACAAGCTGAAAAAGCTACTAACGCGATTAACAGAATTCCTTTTATACTTTTCATTTTTATATTACTTTACAGTTAAAATTTTTCTTAAACGAATGTCTTTTGATGATGCTCCAATCATAATTCTAAAATCGCCTGGTTCTACAACACGCTTTAAATCGATATCAAGCATTGATAAAGCATCAGAATCTAAAGTAAATGTTACTTTTTTAGATTCACCTGCTTTTAAAGCAATACGTTGAAAACCTTTAAGTGATTTGATAGGTTGTGCTACTGATGATAACTCATCGCGAATGTAAAGTTGCACCACTTCTTCACCATCTAATTTTCCAGAATTGGTGATGGTACAAGTAACTTCTATAGCTTCGTTTGTTCCTATATTATTTTTACTGAATTCGATATTTGAATATTCAAAAGACGTATAACTTAATCCATAACCAAACGGAAATAAAGGTTGCCCTGTTAAGTTGTGATAGTTGTCGCCACGACCTGTTGGTTTGTTGTTGTAGTATAAAGGACATTGTGCTTCATCCACAGGAAATGTAATAGGCAAACGTCCTGCAGGATTTTCATCTCCGAAAAGGATATCTGCAAAGCCATTTCCACCATTTTCACCAGAATACCAAGCCATGATAATACTATCGACATCGTTAATCCAATTTGCCATAGTAATAGCACTACCACCTACTAAAACAACTACAGTTGGTTTTCCTGTTTCTGCTACAGCTTTAATAAGTTCTTCCTGATGGCCAGGTAACGCTAATAAAGCACGGTCTCTAAACTCACCTTCGTGAATACCTGCAAAAACAACAGCGACATCACTTTTTTCGGCAGCCGCAACTGCATCTTTAATTTGTTGTTCCCAAGCATCATTAATTTCTGCATCCCAAACAAACTTAAACTTTGCATTTCCAGCAGATTCGTAAAATTCAATTTTTACATCGTATTCTTTACCTTCAACAAAAGAAAATTCTTTTAGAATAGTATTGTACGATTGTTTTTGCCAGTTATCAATTAGTAATTTACCATCTAAATACATGCGGTAACCATCGTTACCTTCAATACCAATATTGAACACACCTGTTTTTGGCGCTTTTACTTTCCCTGTCCAACGCACAGAATACCAATCGTAAGGTAAATCTTCATGAGGAGAAAAAAGTGTCCATCCAAAACCTATTTTTTTATCTACTCTTTCTACTTTTGGCGAACCGCTAAGTGTAATATTATCGAAGTAATCACCCTTTAAACCTTCAACAACTTTTCCGTCTTTTGTAGTCGATAAAAATTTTGGAGCAATCACCTTATGCGTTTCTTCTTTCATTGAAACACCTTCGGCGTATGTAATGTTTTCTGCACCAATTTTACTTGCTACACCATTATACATTGATACTAAATCGTTTCCTGGTCCGCTGTAACCACCTAGTCTTACGTTTTTAACATCTTGACCTATCATCGCTACTTTTTGAGATGTTTTTTTAACCGGAAGTGTATTATTCTTGTTTTTTAATAACACCATAGATTTTGAAGCCGCTTTTCTAGCCAACTCACGGTGTGTTTTATGTCCGTTCCATTTATCAGCTTCTTTAGCATCAACATAAGGATCTTCAAATAAACCTAAGTCGAATTTCGCTTTTAAAATTCGGCCGACAGCTTCGTCAATGGCATCAATATCTACCATGCCTTTTTCATAAGCTTCCCAGAATAATGGAAAATGATTATAGTTGGTTTGAAACATAACATCCAAACCACCTTCAACTGCATCTTCAGTAGCCTCGGCATAATTTGCAGCCGTAAAATGTAATACGTTTGCACCACCAGTTGCACCAGCATCTGAAATTACAAAACCATCAAAACCCCATTCATCTTTTAATTTGTCTCTTAACAACCATGAATTTGATGTACATGGTGTGCCGTCTAAAGAGTTATAAGCTGTCATTACCGAACGTGCTCCTGCTTCTTTAAAAACTGCCTTAAATGCTGGAAAGTAAATTTCTTCTAACAAACGCTCGTTAAAACTAATTGGGTAACTATCACGACCACCAGCGCCAACATTGGCAACAAAATGTTTTGGTGTTGTAATTACACCTGCATTTTCAAACTGACTGATAAAAGACACACCTATTTGAGTCGTTAAATACGGATCTTCACCATAGGTTTCTTCCACACGTCCCCAACGTACATCTCGAGCAATGTTTAAAACTGGAGAAAGAATTTGACGGATACCTCTTGTTTTTGTCTCTTTTGTAATGGCTCCTGCAACATCACTAACCAACTCAGTATCCCAAGTAGATGCTAAGGCTATAGCCTGTGGAAATGTAGTTGCACCACCACGAGCTAAACCGTGCAAAGCTTCATTAAATGGAATGATAGGAATACCCAAACGTGTTTCTTCTAAAAAGAATTTTTGAAGGGCGTTAATTTCGTTTGCCATACTTTCTGCTGTTCCGGCAGTTCCGTAATCCATAATTTGTTCTGCAGCATTATCATTTTTCCCTTTTGAAGAAACTTGAAACCCAAAAACACCATGTTTTAATTTATCTTTCCCAATACTTAAATCACCAGGAATCATAAACATTTGCCAGAATTTTTCCTCTAAAGTCATTCTCCCTAACAAATCTTTTACACGCTCTTCTGTTGGGAGTTTAGGGTTTTTGTATGGCGGATCTTTTTTAGTATTAAAAGCTAACGAAATTGTTAGAATCCCTCCTAAAAAGGCCAATATTAAAACTCGTTTTATATTAATTATTTTATTCATATTGTTATTGACTAAAATTTGTTATCGTTTATTTTTTTTAATTGTGGCCATGCGGCAGCCTCGTCATTAGGCTGTTTTTCTCCAACAGTACTTCGTCCGTCGTTTATAATTTTTAATAAATCGGCTTTAAATTCTTTGATGATTTCTGGATGTTCTGCTTCTAAATTATGCGTTTCCGCAACATCTTCTTTTACATTATAAAGCTGAAAATCTGGCAAGGTATCGTAAATTGCTTTTTTAGTATTGCTATTTGGATAACTCCACCCGCCTGAACCTTTACAGAAGTTTACTTTATAATCTCCTTTTCTATATGCAAACTCACCACGAACCGAATGATGAATAATACTTTCTCGCTTTGAAGCATCGCTACTTAAATTAGTTGTTGATAAATGACTGAAGCTATCTTCGGCAACATTATCGGCTAAATCAACATTTAAAATATCGGCAACCGTAGCATAAAAATCTGTTGTACACAATAATTGATCAGATTTTGACGCTGTAATTTTATTTTTCCAAGACATAATGTAAGGTACACGATGTCCGCCTTCATATATATCAGATTTTGTTCCTCTGTACAAATAACTTGGGTTATGGTTTTTGGTTTTTAATTGTTTAAAATTTGCCGTTGGCGAACACCCATTATCACTTGTAAACACAATTAATGTATTTTCCGCAATGCCGTTTGCTTCTAGAGCTTTTGTTACTTCACCTACTACCCAATCTACCATAATAACAAAATCGGCATACGGATTATCTAAATTACTTGCTCCTTGAAATTCTGCTGTTGGAAGAATTGGCGTGTGTGGAGCCGGAAGTGGCATATACACAAAAAACGGTTTGTCTTTTTTTGCGTTTTCACCAATATAACTTACGGTATGTTTTGTGATTTCTGGTAACGCCTGTTCGTGTTCAAAATCATCAGCAGTCAACCCCTTTCTCCAGGTGCCTTGTTTGGTTTTACCTTTAGTTAATTTTGTTGGTACGCTAGTTGGCATATCGTTTTCTACCCAAACGTAAGGTGGCATATCTAGAGAACCACAAAATCCATAACTATAATCGAAACCATGTGTATTTGGCCCATTTTTAATTGGTGTTGAAAAATCTACTACTGGTCTAGATTTTAAGTTATCGATATCTAAACCAAGAGAATCTGGCTGTGTAATATCCCAGTCCCAACCCATATGCCATTTACCTATAAAAGCGGTATTGTAGCCATTGTTTTTTAATAAATCGGCAACTGTTGAACGTTCTGGCTGAATTAATGACTTTGAATAACCACTTACTACACCTTGCTTAAGCGATGTTCTCCAATTATAGCGACCGGTTAAAATACTGTATCGTGTTGGTGTACAAACGGCAGAACTTGTATGCGCATCGGTGTACATAGCACCATACGAAGCTAAATTATCAATATTAGGTGTTTGTATTTTTGAGTTTTCATTGTAAATAGACACATCACCAATACCTAAATCATCAGCAAGAATGTAAATGATGTTTGGTTTAACCTGTGATCTATTGGCTGTATTTTTCACTTCATGCTTGCATGAAAAGAAAAGACAACTTACTGAAGTTAGAATGGTTATTAATTTTATTCTCATTTTTTAAGTAGGTGTTCTTGGTTACGCTTATTCTCTTGTAAATCTTCATCAAAGGCTGTCATCATTTTTTCCAATTTTTTCACCATTTTCGGGTTTCCAGCAGCGAGATTTTTGCTTTCTGAAATGTCCTCTTTTAAATTGTACAATGCCACACAATCTCTTGTAACACGTAATTTCCAATCCCCTTTTCTAACGGCTTCTAAAGTAGAACCTTTATAATAATAGATTCCTTTTTTATCGTGATACGATTTTGCTTTTTCATCTCCCTTAAATAAAGGCCAAATGTTTTCACCATCGATTGTTTTATTAGGCATTTCAGAATCTGTTAAAGATGCTATGGTTGGCAATATATCAATCGTTGATGCGACTTTGTCTGTAACCACACCGGCTTTTATTTGCCCTTCCCATTGTGCTATCATTGGTACACGAAATCCACCTTCAAAAGTTTCATTTTTTTGTCCTCTTAAAGGCAATGCACTACCACCTTGATCTCCTTTCGATGTCCAAGGCCCGTTATCTGAAGTAAAAATCACTAAGGTATTCTCATCTAAACCTTGTGCTTTCAATGTTTTTAAAATTTCGCCTACACTCCAATCTATCTCTTCAACAGCATCACCATATAATCCTCTCGCACTTTTACCTTTAAAACTTGATGACGCATAAAGCGGAACATGTGGCATAGAATGTGCTAAGTATAAAAAGAAAGGCTCATTTTGATTTTCCTTTATAAAACTTACCGCCTCTTCTGTATAGCGTTTGGTGATAGTCGATTGATCGACTGGATACTCAATAACCTCGTCTTGTTTTAATAATGGCACCCTAGAAGCGCGCCATTTTTTTTCACGAAGACTATCTAAAGTCATTTCTTCTCTAAAAACAACATTTTTAGATACTTTAGACTCTGGATTTACAGACATATCATTACTAGATGGTATTCCGTAATACATATCAAATCCCTGTGAAGTTGGTAAATATTGTTGTTGATGTCCTAAATGCCATTTACCAATACAAGCTGTAGCATATCCAACATTTTTCAACATATCAGCAATAGTCAATTCTTCGTTTGATAAACCTCCAGGAAGGTTTGACCATAATACTACAGGCACACCAACACGAGGCGGGTAAGCTCCTGTTAATAAAGCCGCTCTTGATGGCGAACATACGGATGATGCCGAATAGAAATCGGTAAACTTTATACCGTTTTCAGCCATTTTATCAAGGTTTGGTGTTTTTATTAAAGGTGAACCAAATACACCAACATCTTGATACCCTTGATCATCTGTAAAAACAATAATAATATTTGGTTTAGAATTTTTAGCTTGAGCCAACAACGTGGCTTTAGCGCTAAAAAAGGATATAGTAAAAAGTAATATGAATGTTAATTTCTGCATTAAGACTTTTTATTTAATAAACCATTAAAATGATATGTTTTACCCACTTCCGTATTAAACTCAATAGATTTGTCTCCATACCTTAATACACAAGGCATGCCACTTTTTGATAATACTGAAACTTCTTTAAGTTTGCCTGTTTCCCATTCAAAAGACAACTCAAATCCACCTCTAGCAACAATACCAGACACCTTACCTTCTGGCAATGCACTTGGTAACGCTGGTAAGATTTCTATTTTGTCTAAATGGCTTTGTAAAATCATTTCTAAAATACCTGAAGCACCACCAAAATTTCCATCTATTTGAAAAGGTGGATGCGCATCAAAAAGGTTTGGATACGATCCGCCTCCTTCTTTTCCGTTTGGTTTTACAGCAGGACTCAATAATTTGTGTAATAATTTATAAGCATGATCGCCATCTTGAAAGCGCGACCAAAAATTAATTTTCCAAGCTAAACTCCAACCGGTTCCATTATCGCCTCTATATTGTAACGATTGTTTTGCAGCTTGCATTAAACCTGGCGTGTCTTCGTAATTAATTTCATTACCTGGATGAACTGCCCATAGGTGAGACACGTGACGGTGATGACTTTCGGGATTATCCTTATCTTCCATCCACTCTTGCAATTGCCCATATTTACCAATTTTATTTGGTGCTATTTTAGCAATCATAGGTTCTAAAGTTGATGTAAAATCTTGATCGGTATTTAAAACTTTTGAAGCTTCAATAGTACTTCTAAATAATGCTCTAATTAATTGATGATCCATTGTTGGGCCAGCAACTAAACCACCAATTTCTGGTGAATTTGAAGGTGAACTTATTAAGAAACCTGTATTAGGATCTTCATATAAAAACTGACTATAGAATAAAGCGGCATTGCGTAATAGCGGATATCTTTTTTCTAAAAAAGCTTTATCTTGAGTAAATAAATAATGTTCCCAAATATGAGACGACAACCAAGCGGCTCCACCTAACCAAATACCATGATGCGATGCATTTACTGGTGCAGCACCACGCCAAATATCAACGTTGTGGTGTACAATCCAACCATCGGCATTATAATGTGCTTTGGCTACTTTTGCTCCTGTAACAGAAAGATCTTCAATTAAATCGAACAACGGTTCGTGGCATTCACTTAAATTATACATTTCTACCGGCCAATAGTTCATTTCTAAATTAATATTGGTGGTATAACTACTAAACCATGGCGGTGTTAATTTATCGTTCCAAATACCTTGCAAGGTTGCAGGTTTTGTTCCTGGACGACTACTCGATATGGTTAAGTAGCGTGCATATTCAACATACAAAGCAACCAATTGCGGATCGTCTGGTGTTATGCTGAAATCTGAAATACGTTGGTTTGTGGCATTTTTAGATTTTCCGTTATCACCAAAACTGATTTGAAAACGGTTGTATAGTTCTTGATAATCTGAAATATGATTTTCTTTAACGGCTTCATAATCTGAATTTTCAACTTTTGCCAAAGTAGCTGGAACTATTTTCTCAGGAGTTCCAGAAACATTATTAAAATCGACATAATTTGTTGCCGCCGATAAATAAATACTTGCATTTGACGCTTCAGTAATTTGTAATTTACCATCGGTGGTTGTAACTGTTCCGTTTGTTTTAATTTTTAACGTTGAAACGCCCCATAAAGCACCATCTTTTACTTTAACAACAAGCGTTTGAGAATCGTTGGATGTGACAACCGATTTATCTTCATGAATAGCATCTAACCACAAATCGAAATTAAGCGCTTTGTCTTTACTTGCTGTTAAGTTTACCGCTATAATTTGATCTGGAAAACTTGATAAAACTTCTCTTGAATAATCTACACCTTCAACCGTATATGATACCGAACTTATCGCATCATTTAAGTTTAATTCGCGGTGGTAATTTGTATAATTATCATGATTTTTAAAATCGATATAAATATCTCCGAATGGCTGATAGTGAATTTGTTTTATAGGATCGCTCATAAAATTATCTTGAGCTATTTTCTGAGCTTTCATTTGCTCGCCTGTAGCTAATAATTCTCTAATTTCTCCTAAATACTCGCCTGCACCTTCATGCGCATAATCGTGAGGTTGCCCACGCCAAAGTGTTTCTTCATTAAACTGAATACGCTCTTGAGTAACACCACCAAAAACCATGGCACCTAAACTTCCGTTACCAATTGGTAAGGCTTCCGTCCATTTTTCTGCTGGCTCGGAATATTGAAGTTTAAACTCGTCTTTTTGTTGAACATCTTCTTTAGGCTTAGCACAAAATGTTAGCGCTAAACATAAAGTTAATACTGATAATATTTTAATACTGTTTTTGATTCTTGTCTTCATTAAATTTACCGGCTTGGTTGTTTATCCTTTAATTTCGATATAAAAAGGATAGACATATTGTAATTCACCTTTTCTTTTTAAATACGTTTTTAGCATTATGGTTAATGCGCCTTTTTCCAATTCTATATTATTAAAACTAAAACTCGTTTTACCATTAGCTTCAATTTTTAATGTTTTAGATGTATCGCCTAGAACCAATTCTAACTCGCCCGTTGTTTCGATTTCACAATCAAAATGAACGATGATATCGAAGGTTTTAGTTTCGTCTACAATAACATCCCAATAAATAAACTCGTTCTTAAAACCTTCCTTCTTTAAGAAAAGTGCATCATTTTGATTCAGCATTACAGGATTCTCAAAAACTGTTCCTATTATCGGTCTTGGAGACTCAATAATATGTTCTGAGTTTTCCATAGTATCAACCCATGATGACATTTCAGCTTTTAATTCTTCAACTAAAGGTTTATTATTTTCTGAAATATCATTTTGCTCGTAAGGATCTTCAGTTAAATTGAAAAGCTCGAACTTGTCGTTATTGTTTTCGTCTTTACCAACACCAACTAATTTCATTTCACCTTTTCTAGTAGATATATTTCTGTAATGAACCGGTGCTGTTCTTGCCCAATAACGGTTAATAACTCGTTCTGGTAAGGAATCAGTTTTTTTGGTTAATAATGGCATTAAACTTTGTCCTTCAATAGTTAAATCTTCAGGTATTTTAGCACCAGTAAACTCTGCTAAAGTTGGTAAAATATCGTAATGTGCAGCAGGTGTATTTATATCTCTTGCTTCTTTAAAAGCTTTTGGAAAGTACCAGAAACTTGGCACACGAACACCACCTTGAAATACCGAACCCTTTTTACCGCGCATTCCTGCAATATATCTTGGATGTTGTGGGCCGTTGTCTGTCATGAAAATAACCAAGGTATTTTCATCAATACCTAAGTTTTCAAGCTTGTTGAAAAGCAATCTTAAATTATCGTCGATATTCGTTACCATACCGTAAACTTTTCTTGAGTTTTCACGACTATGGTCGGTAACATTTGGATATGGTTTACCTTGGTTTATTAAACCTGCATCGATATCGACATCTTTATACATGTCGTAATATTTTTGAGGTAATTGCAATGGCCCATGAGGTGCATTGTAAGATAGATATAAAAAGAACGGATCGTTTTTATGGTCTTCTATATAATCCATTGCCGCTTCGGTAAATACATCTGTACAATAGCCTTGAGTTTTTACTTGTTTACCGTTTTTCCATAAAATTGGATTAAAATAACTACTATCTCTTTTTAATGTATTTGGCCAATCGCCATACTGCCCGATACCACCAGATAAATGATTTAAAGTATAATCGAAACCTTGATCTTGTGGGCGCATTGGGTAATTATCGCCTAAATGCCACTTACCTATCATTCCTGTTCTATATCCTGATGCTTTTAAAATTTCGGCAATAGTAACTTCACTTGGCGCCATCATTGCACCACCACGATACGTATCATGCACACCTGTTGTCATGGAATATTTACCCGTCATGATTGCAGAACGTGTTGGCGCACAAACCGGGTTTACCGAAAAATCATCGAAACGTACACTTTTACTTGCTAAACTATCTAAAACTGGTGTTTTTATATGTGGATTGCCGTAATAACCAATATCGCCAAAACCTTGATCGTCTGTTACAATTAAAATAACATTGGGTTTAGAAACCGATACTTCCTCCTTTTTAGTTTCGTTACAACTACTTAGAGCTAGCAGTAAAACAAATATATTTATGTAAAATGAATCTTTCATGACTATTAATTATTCTGAAGTCGAATTGACATCGTCGCTCCAAACTTGTAATTTTTTAAGCATGGTTTCTACCATTTCTGGATGTTGACTAGCAAGGTTGTTGCTCTCTTCAATATCTTCTTTTAAATTATATAATAAAGGTTCTGCTGTTTTGCTTCGTAAAATTAATTTCCAATCGCCTTGACGAATGGCTTTTCTACCAACGTAACCCCAAAACACATCTCTTTCTTGCAAAGCTTCACCTGTAGTTAGATTATTTTTAAGGTTAACACCATCTAATCCTTCTGGTGTTTTGGCTCCAACAAAATCCATAATAGTTGGGAACAAATCCATAGTTAAAATGGTTTCGTTATTTACCTGATTTGGTTTAATCTTCCCAGGGTACCAAGCCATGGCAGATACACGATGACCACCTTCCCATAAGGTAGATTTATAACCTCTTAAACCACCATTGCTTCCCACTTTTCTAGAAGCTCCGTTATCTGAACAGAAGAAAATTAAGGTATTCTTATCTAAATTCAATTCTTTTAAAGTTGCCATCACTTTACCAACACCTTCATCCATAACCTCAACCATTTCTTTATAAATGGTATTAAGTTCTTCCTCAGACATTTTGCCCTTTTGCTTAGCACCATCTTTCCAACCTACAGTACGTTCTGCTTTAGATAAACGACCTTGAAAGGGACCGTGTGGTGCTTCATGAGGAATATAAAGTAAAAAAGGTTCGTCTTTATGACGTTTAATAAAATTAACTGAATGCTCGGTAATTAAATCTGTAGAATAGCCTTCTTCATTTTTAATTTTATCGCCGTCCCACCAATCTAAATATCCAACTTGATCGATATGTGAATGGTAATCTACATTTCCTGAAACATAACCAATGTACTCATCGAAACCTTGGTTTATTGGGTTGAATTCTGTTTTATAACCTACATGCCATTTCCCAAACATACCTGTAACATAGCCTGCATCTTTTATTGCCTCTGCAAATGTTTTTTCGCTAGTCGCTAGTCCAACATCACGATGTTGTTTTGCTGTTACAACACCATCAATACCAACGCGCTGTTGGTATTTACCTGTAAGGATTGCGGCACGTGTTGGGCTACAAACGGAACCATTAGAATGAAAATCGGTAAACTTAATACCCTCTGACGCCATTTTATCTAGGTTAGGCGTATTGATTAATGTACTACCATAACATGATAAATCGCCATAACCCATATCATCCGCCATAATTACGATGATGTTAGGTTTATCCTGTTTTTGAGCAGCACAATTTGTTAAACTTGCTGCAACAAAAAATATGATAAGTAGTTTATTAAACATAAATTGTTTTTTAATAACTTTTCAGTTAAAATTAATCGTTCCAATGTTCTTTAATAATCTCAAGAACTTCAGGTGTATCCGCATCCGTATCGGCGACAGCTTCTTTTTTCTTTAAAATTTCAGCTTTAAGCTCTGCTATAATGTCTTTGTATTTAGGATCGTTGTATGCATTATGTAATTCTTTTGGATCTTCTTCTAAATCGTAAAAATCCCAGAATTGATCTTGTGCTGCACCTTCAAATCCATTTCCATAAAAGAACGCTAATTTATAACGTTGCCCACGAATACCAAAGTGTCCTGGTCTATCTTTTGAATGGTCCCAGTATCTATAATACCCATAATCTCTCCAATCACCTGGGGTATTGCCTTTTAAGTTTTCACGAAAACTTTTACCCTGCATATCTTTAGGATATTCTATATTTGCATAATCTGCAAATAATGCTGAAAAATCTACATTCTCGATTAAATCTTTATTCCTTGCTCCTGCTCTAACTTCTTTTGGATAACGAATTACAAATGGCATATGTATCGATTCTTCAAAAATTAATCGTTTATCAAACCAACCATGCTCTCCTAAAAAGTAACCTTGATCTGCAGTATAAATTACAACCGTGTTTTCTGCTAAACCAGACTCTTCTAAATAATTTAAAAGCTTCCCTATATTATCATCAACAGCTGCAGTAGAACGCATAAAATCTTTAATCATTTTTTGATATGTTTTAGCTCTAGCTTCTTCATTTGTTAATCCATCTACAGAAAAAGGTAAACCAGGGTAATTCATAAAATCATGTCTCAAAGATGGATCTGCAGTAGCTGCTAAATATCTTTGTTTTAAATTATCCATAGACTGCCCTAAAAATGAACGTCCTGTTGTAGATGCGCTACTATCATAAAAAGAGTCTGGAACAGGTATTTCTTCGTCTTTATATAAATTTGCAAAACGCTCAGGATAATCATAAGGTTCATGCGTTGCTTTAAAATGGCACATAGCCATAAAAGGTTTATTTTGATCACGATTTTCTATCCAATCGATTGTCATATCTGTAATAACATCTGTACTATAACCTTCGTATTGTTTTCCACCTTCGTAATAATCTTGCCAATTATCTGCGGTTTTAATGATTGGGTTATGGTACTCTCCTTGACCGGGAAGTACTGCATAATAATCAAAACCTGCAGGTTCTTGTTTTAAATGCCATTTACCAACTATTGAGGTTTGATAACCTCCTTTTTGCATTTCTTTGGCTATATTATTATATTCTGGAGATAATCCAGCGTCTAAAATTTTAACTCCATTTACATGACTGTATTGACCTGTTAATATAGTTGCTCTACTTGGTGTACAAATAGAATTTGAAACTAAACAATTTTCTAAAACAGTTCCTTCATCTGCCAACCTAGAAATATTTGGAGTACGAACATGGTTTTCTAATATACCTCCATAGATTCCCCAAGCTTGCGCCGTATGATCATCAGACATAATAAATAAAATATTAGGCCTTTTTGCTTTAACCTCTTCTTGCGCTTCTTTGGGTTTATCTTTACAACTAGTTATTAATAACATAGCAAACAAAACTATAACACCAAATTGAAGTAATTTTCTCATTTATATAACAATTATTTAATTTATAACTTCTAGTTTTACTGTTTCAAAATTATTTGAAGCAGCACCAATACCTATTTCAAATATTCCTGATTCTACCACTTTTTTACGGTGAACTGTGTCAAAGAATTCTAAATCTTCTGATGTAATTTCAAAAGTTACTGTTGTTGATTTTCCTGATTTTAATGAAATTCTTTCTATACCTTTTAAATCCATTAAAGGTCTTTTTACAGAACTCTTTACATCTTTTATATAAAGTTGTACAACCTCATCACCATCTAAATCACCAATATTTTTAACTCTTACAGAAACTTTTGTTGTACCTGTTTTATTGATTTTTTCTTTTGATAATTTTAATTTATCATATTTAAAATTTGTGTAACTTAAACCATAACCAAAAGGATATAAAGCTTCTCCTTCAAAATATCTATAAGTTCTTCCTTTCATACTATAATTAACAAAAGGTGATAAATCTTTATGTGATTTATAAAAAGTTACGGGTAAACGTCCAGAAGGATTGTAATCTCCAAAGAGTACATCTGCAATTGCATTACCACCAAGTTCACCAGGGTACCAAGCTTCTACAATAGCAGGTAAATTTTCATCTTCCCAATTTATTGCTAAAGCACTACCATTTAGTAATACTAAAATGACAGGAGTACCTGTTTTATGCAATGCTTTTAATAGTTCTGTTTGAATTTCTGGTAAATCAATATTTGTTTTATCACCACCATCAAAACCTTTTGAGTTTACTGGCATTTGCTCACCTTCTACTCCAGGAGAAATTCCTCCAACAAAAACCACAACTTCAGATTTTTTAGCCAATTCTATTGCTTTATCAAAAGATGTTTTTTCTGGAGAAGCCCATAAAAATTTTAATTTTGCAGGATAACCAACATGGAAATATTTTATATTTACATTATAAGATTTTCCTTTCTCTAATTGAATAGACCCTTCTATAATTTTTCTTTTTGGTTTATCTGTATTATCTACAATTAATTTACCATCAATAGCTAATGTGTAACCTCTGTGATGACTTTGTAATCCTAATTTATAAGAACCTGAAACATCTACTTTAATTGTTCCGTTATATTCTACTGAAAAATTAGCTTCATCTAATCCTTTAACAGGATTTAAGTTCCAGTTAGAGTTAATAACTTTTTCTACTCTAGTTTCAACTGGTGTTCCAGAAAAATCGTGATTGTTGTAATAAGTCGCTTGCAATCCTATTTTTCCCTTAAAACTTAAAAACTCTTCTGGTATTAAAGACATTGTTGGTTCTTTAGATATTAATTCAGTTCCAGCTTCGTAATAGATTTTTGTGTCTTTAGAAACCTTATTCTTAATACCGTCTAAAGGTGTAAAATATTTAGATGGAAAACCGTTATAATTACCTAGAAGAACTTCTAAATCATTTGCATTAGGTCCTATAACTGCAATCGATTTTACGTCTTTTTTAAGTGGTAAAGTATTATTTTCATTTTTTAATAACACCATTGACTTCTGAGCTGTTTTTAAAGCTAAAGCTCTGTGTTTTTCTGAGCTTACAACATCCATAGAAATACTTGCGTAAGACACCATTTCAACAGGATCAAACATTCCTAATTTAAAACGTGCTTTTAAAATTCTTTTTAAAGACACATCTATTTCTGCTTCAGTAATATCTCCAACTGCTACAGCATTTATTAAAAACTCGTAACGAGAACCACAATTTAAATCACATCCTGCTTTTACAGCTACAGATGCAGCTTCTTCTTTAGAGTCTACAAAATTATGATAATCATGAATATCTCTAATCGCATTACAGTCGGATACAACAAATCCATCAAACCCCCAATCTTTACGTAAAATTTCATCTAATAATTGATGACTCGCACAACATGGTGTTCCCATATATCTGTTATATGCTGCCATTATTGAATATGCTTTTCCTTCTTTAACTGTAGCTTCAAAAGCTGGTAAATAAGTATCATATAAATCACGTTCTGTAGTTGCAGCGTCAAAAAAATGTCTTTCTGGTTCTGGACCACTATGTACCGCAAAGTGCTTAGGTGTTGCTACTAATTTTAAATATTTGTCATCGTCACCTTGTAATCCTTTTACAAAACTAACTCCCATTCTAGAGGTTAAATACGGGTCTTCTCCATAAGTTTCTTGACCACGACCCCAACGAGGATCTCTAAATATATTTACGTTTGGAGTCCAATAAGTTAAGCCTTCATATCTTTTAAAAGAATTGTTACGTAAAGCCTCGTGATGTTTTGCTCTCGCTTCATCAGAAATTACAGTAGCAGATTCGAATATCAACTCTTCATCAAACGTAGCTCCCATTCCTATTGCTTGAGGAAAAACCGTTGCTTTACCCGCACGTGCTACACCGTGTAAAGCTTCATTCCAATATTCATGAGCAGGAATTTTTAAACGTGGAATGGCTGGTGCATCATTCATCATTTGACCAACTTTTTCTTCTAGAGTCATTCTAGACACTAAATCATCTACACGTTCATCAAATGATAATGATGGATTTAAATACGGAAGATTTTCCTGTGCCTTAGTTATTAAGGTAACCAAAGCCAAGACAAGGAATATGGTAACTTTTGATTTTTTCATTCTAAAAAACTACTATTAATTATTTTTTATAATTTACTTCGACTACTGAAATGGTGTTTGCAGGAATATCTACTACTTGCGCATGATCATCTTTCAACCAAATATCAAATGTCTTTACCTTATCAGAGTCGTTTTTTATGAATAAATAAACATTATCATCATCTGCAAGTGTAATAGTATCACCATACCAAGAAGCAGATGCAACACGTTTCATTCCTGGTTTCATAAAACGACCAAAAAGTGCCATTGCTGCATAATCAGGGTTATATGTTACAGTTTTTTCTTTACGATTAATTTTGATTAAACTATTTTGTTTCCATCCCCAACCACTAGATGAGTCTTCATTTAAAATCATATTCCAATAACAGAAGTTAGGTACACCATGATTTATAAAAGAAGCGACTTCATTAAATCGAGAAAAAGCTTGATCTATACTATTTTTACCTCCAAAACAAATGCCTTCTGTATGTAAAAAATTAATATCAGGATATACAGATTGCATATTTTCTATTTGTCTAGAATTCATGTATTGCACACCAACTCCGTCAACTGCTTCTCTATAATTTGTATTGTTTACAAATTCTAAACCATCTAATCTTTTTGCGGTACGAAAGGTACCTGCATAAATTTCTGCTGGTGTTTTCGCTTTATTAAATTGTGGACGTAGATATTTGATTACAAACTCACCCATTTCTTCTGGAGGCATGTGGTTAGATGGGTATTTTGTACTAATATCTTGCTCATTCTGAATTACGATTTTATCAACTGAAATACCTTCTTTAGCATACGCTTCTACATATTTAGAAAAATATAATGCGTAAGCCTCGTATACCTTAGGGTTATTTTTTAAAATGTTTTTTTCAGGAAATTCTTCACCTCTATCCATCACCCCCGATTCTTTCATCCAACCTGGAGGACTCCATGGTGAAGCAAATAATTCCATTTCAGGGTTATATTTGTATGCCATTTGAATAAAAGGAATCACACTTGTTTTTTCTCTTTCGATAGAAAACTTTTTCATTTTATAATCATTCGAAACTTCACTATAACTATATGCATCTATTCCAAAATCACTTGCCCCAATAGCCGTTCTACAAACTGTAAAATTTGCACCATTAACATCAAATAAGTTTTTCATAATCTCATTTTGCTGTGATTTACTCAAAGACATTAAGGCTTCTCCTCCTATCTCATTAAAAGCACCACCTATACCTTTTATAGTTTGAAATGAAATATCAGGATAGATACGTATAGAAATCCCTTTTCCTTCTGATTTTGCTTCGCTTTCTTTTATGGGATTTGCATCAATATCTTGACCTTCAATAAGTTCAACATAATAAACTTTTGAATTGGTTTGAGCGTGCGATAATGAAATCACTAAAGCTGCTAAAACTGAAAAAATGTATTGCTTCATAATATTAATTTCTTTTCTTTTTAGATGCATTTTAATATATATATTACTGTTTTTAAACTGGCTCTGAGTAATTAAACCATAGGCCAATTACATCTAAAATTTAGCTTTTAAAACAACTGGATAACTATCTCCGTTAACTTTAGGCATCTTAATACTTAAACCTTTGTCTGTTTGTTTAAATGAAATTCTTGTGTCATCATAAATCTGAATTAACTTTTTAAGTTTCCCTGGGTTTACTTCACTTAATTTTCCTAATGAAGGAATTAAAAACTCACCACCTTTAGGATTCATTACTATGATATAGAAATCATCTCCTTTTGTTGTGTAACGAACTTCATCATGATCAAAAGCAGGGGTTGCTGTAGTACGCTGGTTAAAATGCTCTCCATGTTTTTGATTTTCAGTAGCATTACGTAATTCGCCTTCTACAGTTTCAACTTCCTCTCCTCTTACACTTCTTCCATCTCCATAAACTTTCCAAGGACGTGTACTGTAAATTGCTTCACCATTAATTTTTAGCCAATCACCTACAATTTTTACACTCTTTTTAATTTCGTGAGGAATTGTTCCATCAGGACTTAATTCCATACTCAACAATAAGTTTCCGTTTTTACTAACGGCTTCAACTAGCATCTCTAAAATAGTACGCGCATTGTGTGTTAGGTGACGGTCTTTTTTGTAAAACCAATCTGTAAACGTAATTTCTGACTGCCATGGAGATTCTCTTAAAGTATTACTACCACCAGATTCTACCTCGTTTACGGTACCTTTTGCTTTTCTTTTTAAAAGCATTACAGCATCTATTTTTCCATTATCTTCTAAACTATTATTGTAAAGTTTACGTGTAACTTCTTTACCATAATCGCCATATGTAAAATTAAATCCATCATTATATAATAAATCTGGTTTGTAATTATTTACTAATTCTAAATGACGTTTTAACCAGTTCTTTTTTATACCTTCAATAATTTCTGGTGTGCGATCTTCTGGAGCAGGACCATATAAATCTTTCGGGTCTAAACCTTCCCACCAAAGTCCTTTACCATCTTCTTTAGTTAAGCGTGCATCATAAGGAACACCAGCATATTTTCCTTCTTTATCAGAACCAAAAGCAGGTTTCCACCAATTTAAAAAACGATCATCATGACTTGTAACTCCAAATTTTAAACCTGCATTGCGGGTTGCTTTTTCAAACTCACCGATAATGTCTTTTTTTGGACCTACGTTTACCGAATTCCAATCATGATGTGTAGAATTAAACAAATCGAAATGATCATGATGATTTGCTAAAGCAACAATATATTTTGCGCCATTTTCTTTTGAGAAATTGATTAATGCTTGTGCGTCAAATTTTTCAGCTTTCCACTCGTTGATTACATCTTTAAATCCGAATTCTGATGGATGACCGTAAGTCTGTAAATGATAAGGATTAGCCATTTTTCCAAATTTTTGACGACCAACATCTTTCATATACATGTGGCGCGCATACCAACCACCACCTTGTTCTGGTTGTGCTTGTGGCCCCCAATGAAACCAAATACCAAACTTAGCATCTCTAAACCATTCTGGACATTCGTATTGGTCTGCAAGTTCATCCCAAGACAATTCTTTTTCTTGTGCTAAAGTAGCATTAGCATTTAATAAAGCTAATACACTAAATATAACCAAGTTTAAAAAAACTGTTTTTGTCTGCTTATTTTTTAAAGATGAAAACATTCTTAAATTACTTTTTAAAATTATAATCCTCTGGATTATCAAAAATTCCAAATTCTTTTTTAGATAAATCCGCAGGATCACCAACTTCTTTTATTAATTTCTCTAACTCTATTGTTAAATCCTCTTTTATACCCTTATAGTTTTTATCATCATAAAGATTTACAAGCTCTAAAGAATCATTTTTAAGATTAAACAATTGGTAGTTATATGTATCTTTCTTAGAACTTACAATCAATTTAAAATCTCCCTTACGAACCGCTCTATGCCCTCCATGATTATTTACTTTTGGTTTATACCCTTCACCTGGCCAAGAATTGTATGCGTAAAACATACTGTTTCTAACTTCTTTTTCATCACCTTTAATAACAGCTGTTAAATCTTCTGTTTGGATAGAATCTGGTATATCAAGACCTGTTAAACCACATAAAGTTGGAAAAATATCATGTAAATATGCTAACGCACCGTTCTTTTCATTTTTAGGAATATTTGGACCTACAAAAACCATTGGAACACTTACACTATGTTCGTAAACATTTTGTTTACCTAATAAACCATGTTGACCTAAAGCCAAACCATTATCTCCCGCTAATACAATGATTGTATTATCTGCTTCACCAGAAGCTTCTAACGCTTTTAAGATTCTACCAATTTGAGTATCGGTAGCAGTAATCATTGCATAATAGTCTGATATTTCTTTTTGAACGATAGCTTTTGTTCTTGGAAATGGAGCTAAAACTTCATCTCTAATATGATCGTCTGCTATTTCAAAAGGATGTTGAGGCTTAAAGTTTTCTGGTACAGCCATCTCTTCTGCAGGATACATATCATGAAATTCTTGTGGAGCTGTACGTGGATCATGCGGTGCTGTAAAAGCAACATACATTAAAAATGGTTTTTCTTCTTTATAAGAGTCTAAAAATCCAACTGCAGCATCAGCAAAAACTTCACTACTGAATTTCTCATCATCTTTATATCCTTCAGACCATCCTGTCTCTGGTGTATAATCTTTAACTTTTGTTCCAAAGTGTCTTGTCATTCCACCTAAAAAAGCAGATTTAACTTTAGTAAAACCTCTTTCTATCCAAGGTTCTCCATTATGTTGTTTTCCTGTAGCAAAAGTTGTGTAACCATTCGATTTAAAATATTCAGGAAATGTTAATTTATCACTCTTACCCTTGTCTTCTTTATTAAAAGCAAATTGAGCATACACATTAGGTTCGATATTAAAATAATGACGACCAGTCATTAACATTGCTCTACTTGGTGAACAAACTGCAGCAGTTGTTGCTCCTAGAATATATGAATTTGTAAATGATGTTCCGTTTTCAACCAATTGATCCATATTTGGTGTCTGCACATTGTATTTGTCCATAGCACCAATAGTTCCACCTCTTTGATCATCTGTAAATAAGAAAAGTATGTTTGGTTGTTTTACTTTCTCCTCTTTCGGTTTTGCTTCTTTACAACCAAATGAAACTAAAGATAAAAATAGAAGACTATAAATTACTTTTTTCGTTATCATTTTAATTCTCTTTTTTTTCCTTTTTTAACATCTTACCAACTTTCTTTAAAATCTTTACAGATTCTTTTGGTACATCACCATTTCCATCAGGCCCAATATTTAATAAAAAGTTACCTCCTTTTCCGTTAATGTCTTTTAATTTCTCATAAACTTCTTCTGGACTTTTCCAGTCTGTATCTTTAATTTTAAAACCCCAAGAATCATTCATTGTATAACATGCTTCCCAATAATAATCTACTTCATTTTCTAAATGAAATTGCTCTGGCGTACCAAAATCTTTTTTAAATATTTTTCTTTTAGCAACTCTATTATTAATTATAATACTTGGCTTTAACTCTCTTATATATTGGTATAAATCTTTACCATCTTCTAAAGTCCACCAATCTACCCAGTCGGCATCAAACCAAATAATGTTAGAATCGTAGTTTACAATTAACTCTTTTATTTGATTTTTTAAATATTGAACGTATTCTTCTTTTCTACCTTCATGCATTTTCATCATACCCCAACCTTTACCTTCTTCTACATATTGAGATCCTTGATGCCAATCTGTGATACTATAATAAGTACCAAAAACAATACCTTGCTTTTTACATTCATCTGCCAATTCTTGGACTAAATCTCGTCCTTTCATAGGTGAATTTGCAATATCAAAATCTGTAAATTCAGAATCCCATAAACAAAAACCTTCGTGATGTTTTGTGGTGATTACTAAATATTTCATCCCTGCTTTTTTTGCTAATTTTACTATTTTGCGAGCATCAAAATCTTCAGGATTCCAAGTATTAATTAGTTTAGCATATTCGTCTGATGGAATGTTTTGATTTCCTTGAATCCACTCTGCATAACGCCCTTTATCATTGCCTTTATAAATACCACCTAACTGACTATATAAACCAAAATGGATAAACATACCGTATTTAGCATCAGAAAACCACTGCATTCTTTGTTTAAAATCTTCTTTAGATTCTTCTAAATAGTTTACTTTATTTTGAGCATAACTCAAATTAATTACGAGTAAGAATAGTAAAGAAAGTATGTGTCTTTTTTTCATTTAATTGATATTTTATATTAGTGTTTGATATTTTTTGCTTCTAAATAATTGTTTAAGTTCTTTTGATTCAACTCATCACTATCACCATATTTAGTTCTCATTTTTTCTAATTGTTGATGCATTTCTTCTTTTACCGAAGCATAATCTGTATTTTCATATACATTGTGCATTTCTGTTGGATCTTTTTCTAAATCATATAACTCCCACTTATCAACATCATAATAAAAATGAATCAACTTAAACTTATCTGTTCTAACACCATAATGACGTTTTACTTTGTGCTCTGCAGGGTATTCATAAAAAGTATAATAAATAGCATCTCTCCATTCACTTGCTTCTCCTTTAACCAATTTCCTTAGAGATTCTCCTTGTATAGATTCATCAATTTTAACACCCGCATAATCTAAAAATGTAGGTGCAAAATCTATATTTTGAACTAACTCATCAATTACAGTACCTGCTTTAATCTCTTTAGGATACTTCATTAAAATAGGAGTTCTAAAAGATTCTTCATACATAAAACGCTTATCAAACCAACCATGTTCACCTAAATAAAAACCTTGATCTGATGTATAAACAACTATCGTATTTTCTTCTAAACCATTTTCTTTTAAATAGTCTAAAACTTCACCTACTCCATCGTCTACAGACTGAATTGTTCTAAGATAATCATGCATATATCTATTATATTTCCAAACTGCTAACTCTTTACCTTCTAAATTTTTAGATTTAAAATCAGCAATAATAGGATCGTAATAAGCATCCCAAGCAGCTTTTTGTTCATCAGTCATTCTATCATACTTTCTTTGGAACATGCCTCTATACTTAGTTTTAAGCTCACCTTCCTTATCAAGCATTTTTAAATCATAAACCAAATCCATGTCTTTGTAAATACTCATTTCTTGTCCAGCAGCAGCTGGTCTACCTTCATAATCATCAAAGAAATTTGCAGGTGGGTCAAAAGTGATACTGTCCATTAAAGTCAAGTATTTTTCTTCTGGCATCCATGTTCTATGTGGTGCTTTTTGATGATACATTAACATAAAAGGTTTTTCTTTATCTCGCTTTTTATCTAACCAATTTAAAGCAATATCTGTAGTTACATTTGTAATATAACCAGGATATGTTTTCTTCTCTCCATTCTCTATAAAGTCTGGCGAATAATACTGACCTTGGCCTGGTAATACATTAGAATAATCAAAACCTTGAGGTAAACCATCTAAATGAATTTTACCAACTAAAGCTGTTTCATATCCATTTTTCTGCAAGTCTTTAGCAAAATTATCTTGATCCCAATTAAACGGACGAATATTATCTACTTTTCCGTTTTTAAAACTATGTTTTCCCGTAAGCATTGCTGCTCTACTTGGTGCACATATTGAGTTATTAACAAACCCTTTATTAAAAATTACTCCTTCGTTTGCTATTCTATCAATATTTGGCGTATTGTTTAAACCATGACCATAAGCACTAATTGCTTGGTAAGCATGATCATCACTCATAATAAATATGATGTTCGGTTTTTTGGCTACAATTTCTTTTTCTTCTTTACAACCAACTAACGTAAATATTGCTAAAAAGCTAAACAGTATAAAGTTCTTTTTATTTAGAATCATGTTTTATTTTTTTACTAAAGTTACTTTATTATTAATAATGCCATCTTACAAAAGCTTCCATTGCTGCGTAATGAGACAATCCTAATTGATCATATAATTCCGCTGTTTCTTTATTTCTGTCTTCTGCTCGTTGCCAAAACTCTCTACTATCAGTTCCTATTAATTTATACAACGAAATAAGATTACACTTATCTTTAGGTTATAAAACACCGAATATGGTATATAAATTATCAGCTTAAAAATAAATTTTAACCTGTAGCCATATTTCAGGACGAGACATTAAAACTGAACATTAATAATAAATGGAATTACCAAAATATCACGAAACTTTTATGCCAATTCTAGAAATACTGAATACGGCTGAAGTTATAAGCAGTAGAGAATTAGCTAGAAAAGTTAGAGATAATTACTATTCAGAACTTCCAAAAGAACTTTTAGACAAAAAGACAAGTTCAGGAGCAAATGTATTGATTGACAGAATACTTTGGGGGAAATCTTATCTAAAAATGGGTAAATTTGTTTCTTATCCCAAGAGAGGTTTAGTTCAAATAGCTGACAAAGGGAAACAAACCTTGATTAGCGGAAAACTTTTATTATCTGACCTTCAAAATGACCCAGATTTTATAAACCACCGTTCCTCGGTGCAAAGTAAAAAGGAAAATCAGTTAGAAATAGAAACAATCGATGTTGACAATGCATCTCCACAAGACTTAATTGACAATGGATTTTCTACTATAGAAACTGAAGTAAAAACAGAACTATTAGATAAATTAAAAGAAATTGACCCATACTTTTTTGAAAAGGTAATTTTAATATTATTAAAAAAAATGGGTTATGGAGATTTTATTGAAACTTCAAAATCAGGAGATGGAGGAATTGATGGAATCATAAACGAGTACAAACTCGGTCTTGAAAAAATATACACTCAAGCGAAAAGATATACAGAAAACAAAGTTCGAGAAAAAGATATTAGAAATTTCATTGGAGCAATGAGTGGAGATACTACGAAAGGAGTATTTATAACAACTTCGACTTTTGATGATGCAGCAATAAAGAAAGCTAGAGAAGCTCATCATTCGATAATATTAATCGATGGTTCAAAACTAGTTGACTTAATGCATCAATATAATGTTGGAATTCAAGTAAAAATAACTTATGAGGTTAAGGAACTTGACAATGACTTTTTCGAAGGAGAATAACTAAGCCCAACACCGTATAAAAATAATTGCTGTTTAGTGCTTAATCAAAGGTCGTTGCGTGTTTGTAACGTCTGATTTTCCTTCGGAAAATCCTCGCATACAAACCCGCAACTATTCTTATACATAAACGTTAGCCACAAGCAGAAAACAATATGAACGAAATCAGAAAGTTTATTGATAATATATCTCCAATGAACGATTCTGATTGGAAATTTTTCTCTTCGAAACTACAAAAAGTGGAGCTTGAAAAAAATGCTATAATATTAGAAATAGGTAAAACTGAAAATTATTTATCCTTTATTTCAAAAGGAATAATCCGACTTTATATTGCAAGAGAAGAATCTGATTTAACTTTCGGCTTTCTTTTTGAAAATGAATTTATTACCGCCTATGACTCTTTTTTAACCCAAAGTCCATCCGAATATCAAATTGAAACTTTGACAGAAACAATCTTGTGGAAAATTTCGAATAACGACTTACAAGAAGTCTATGAAAAAACAAAAAACGGAAATATTATTGGAAGGAAAATGGCTGAAAAAATGTTTCTAATAAAATCAAAAAGAGAGCTTTCCTTATTAAATAAAACAGCCGAAGAACGATATTTGGACTTATTCTCTGACAGACCAAAATTATTACAACAAATTCCTTTAAAATATATTGCCTCATATATTGGGATTACTCCACAAGCCTTGAGTAGAATAAGAAAACGCATTAATTAACTTGGGTTCATTCTTTTTATTTATTCTTTTCTAACCTTTGTATTTCCAAAATTTAGAAAAATATGAAACCATTAATTATACTTCTATTAACTTTTATAATCTGTCTTTTTGTAATTAAGTTTACAAGGAAAGAATATGACTTTGCATTATCTGCAAGGGTTGCAATGTCTATGATGTTAGTGTTTACAGCAATTGGACATTTTGTCTTTACAAAAGGAATGACAATGATGATACCTCAATTTATTCCTTTTAAAGAAAGTTTTGTTTACCTAACAGGAATCTTTGAGGTTTTACTTGCAATAGGTCTTTTAATTCCTAAATTAAAAGTTATATCTGGATGGACATTAATTATTTTCCTTCTCTTAATGTTACCTGCAAATATTTATGCTTCTATAAATAATGTGAATTACCAAAAAGGAACGTTTGATGGAAATGGTCTTGCCTATTTATGGTTTCGAATCCCATTACAAATTCTGTTTATTATTTGGACTTATATTTGTACAATCCGAATTTAATGAAGAAAGCCTGTGGCTAACACCGTATATAATTTATTGCTGGCTTCTTGCCTACTTACGAAAGTCCTCTCGGACTTTCTTGGTTGGTAATTATTTACTAAATTAGTTGCTTGAAACACGCAACAAACCATATACAACAACGTTGTGCCACATTGAACTGAACACACAAAAATGATAGAAAGAAATAAAGAATCAGTAGAAACATATAACAAATCGGCAAGCAATTATCAGGATAAATTTATGAAAATGGATTTATACAATGATACTTTTGATACCTTTTGTGAATTAATTGAACATGAGAATTCTGAAATTCTTGAAATTGCTTCAGGTCCAGGAAACGTAACAAAATATCTACTGAGTAAGAAACCTGATTTAAAAATACTCGGAATTGATTTAGCACCAAATATGGTTGAATTAGCAAAAGAAAATAATCCTAATGCAGATTTTAAAGTTTTTGATTGCAGAGAAATCTCAGAAATCGAAAAAAAATTTGACGGAATTATGTGTGGGTTTTGTATGCCATATCTTTCCAAAGAAGAGTGCGAAAAACTTATTTATGACTCTTCTAAACTCTTAAATGATTCAGGACTCTTATATATTAGTACAATGGAAGATTATTATGAGAAATCTGGTTATGAATTAACTAGTTTTAGTGGAGAAAATAGAGTTTATATTTATTATCATCAAGCGGAATTTTTATCAGAATGCTTGGGGAAATATGGATATGAAATTATTGACTTACAGAGAAAAAAATATCCTGAACCAGATGGAACATTTTTAACCGATATGATATTTATTGCTAGAAAAAAATAAAACAACGATGGCACAACACCGTATAAAAATAATTGCGGTTTAGTGTTTAATCAAAGGTCGTTGCGTGTTTGTAACGTCTGATTTTTCTTCGGAAAATCCTCGCATACAAACCCGCAACTATTCTTATACAATCACGTTGGCATTAATTAAAAAACATATCGGTATTTATAGATTTGTTATATTTGCATTATGAATTTAATAGAAATTAATAAAGCATTATCAAATCAAGTTAGAGTTGACATCTTAAATTGGCTTAAAAAACCAGAAGATAATTTCCCGCCTCATTTAGAGTTAGGTCATTTTGATTTTGGCGTTTGTCTTGTTTTTATTAAAAATAAAGCTAATTTATCACAATCTACAATATCTCAGTATATGTCTCAATTACAAAAATCAGGTCTTGTTACAGCGACAAGACTAGGTAAATGGACATATTTTAAAAGAAATGAACAAAATATTAAAAAATATATTAATCAACTTAATAAAGAACTTTAAGTTTTATACTTACAATTCGACAATTCCCTATTTATAAATTAATAAAAAATGAAAAACAACATTCAAAATAAAATGTTTCTAGAAATTAGAAACAAAGAAATATTTAACCAAGCCCAACAGTATTCATTTGAATATTTAGAAAGTGTTTTTGACCGAAATGTATACCCAACAGAAGAAGCTGTCAAAAACTTGTCGATATTTAACGAAGAACTACCTACTGATTCTACAAATGCTAAAAGTGTATTAGAGCAGTTAAATAAATACGGGAGTCCTGCAACAACAGCAACATTAGGTGGGAGATATTTCGGATTCGTTTGCGGAAGTTCAGTTCCTGTAGGTTTAGCAGCCAAAAACTTAGGAACTTATTGGGATCAAGCACCAGCAATGAATGTTTTATCACCAATAGGAAGTAAACTAGAATCTGTTGTAGAAAAATGGCTCGTAGATTTATTTAATTTACCACCAAACACATCTGCAGGATTTGTAAGCGGAACATCTACAGCTAATCTATGTGGTTTGGCAGCTGCAAGATATCGTATTCTAAAAAGGAATAATTGGGATATAAATGAAAAAGGTCTTAGAGACTCACCTAGAATAAGAATTGTAACAGGAAAACAATCGCATTCAACAGTTTTAAAAGCAATAGGCATATTAGGCTTAGGAACAGAAAACATTGAATGGGTAGACGTAGACAATCAAGGTAGAATTATTCCTGATTTAATTCCTGAATTAGATGAGGATACAATTCTAATTTTGCAAGCGGGTAATGTAAATAGTGGTGCATTTGATAACTTTGAAATCATTTGCAAGAAAGCAAAAACAGCCAATACTTGGGTTCATATCGATGGTGCATTTGGTTTGTGGGCTGAGGCAGTAAATGAATTAAAATATTTAACAAAAGGAATAGGAAATGCTACTTCTTGGGCTGTAGATGGTCACAAAACATTGAACACACCATATGATTGTGGAATCATACTTTGTTCAGACCAAGAAGCTATGACTTCTGCTCTTCATATGTCTGGAAGCTATATTATAGAAAGCACCGAAAGAGACGGAATGTTTTACACACCTGAAATGTCTCGAAGAGCTAGAATAATTGAATTATGGTCAATAATGAAGTATCTAGGGAAAAACGGAATTGACGAAATGATTCTAACTATGAATCAAAGAGCAAAACAATTTGCAGAAGAAATAGAAAAAACAAAAGGTTTTCACGTTGAAAATGATATTGTTTTTAATCAAGTAATTGTTAGATGTGATTCGGACAAAATTACCGAACAGGTTTTAAGTAATATACAAATGTTAAGAGAATGTTGGCTTGGTGGTTCAATGTGGTTTGGGAAAAAAGTTATGAGAGTAAGCATATGCTCTTGGGCTACTACTGAAAACGACATATCTAAATCTGTAAAATCATTTGAAAAGGCGTTAGAATTGGAAATAACTAATGCCAACACCGTATAAAATTAATTGCTGGTTTTTCCCTACTTATGAAAGTCTTCACAGACTTTCTATCTGTGATTTATTTGCTAACTTTAGTGCATAGAACACGCAACTAATCTTATACAAACACGTTAGCAACAAGGCAAAACAAACATCGAGAATATTAAAAATGTTTAGGAATTTATTTAAAAATAGAGCATCAACCAAATATCCAATTGGATTAGGAATGACTGAACTTCCGAAAAGCATTTACAAAGGAAAACAGCCAATAACTAGCAAAGATTTTAAAGTTTTTGTTAATGACCATTTTGCTACGAAAATAAAAGAAATCGGATTTAAAGGTCGTGACTTTAATTATTTCAGAGAACAAGATGACTATATTGAATGTGTAAACTTTTGGACTTATAAAGTTGGTGGAGCAATTCAAGTTGATTTAATGATTAAATTCAAAGGAATTAAATATCCTGACGAAGAAAATGAAATCAAACCAAGATTTGTGAAACAAGAAAATGCGGAATTTATTCGTCGATTATCACCTCATAAAATTTTGAATAATAGTATCAATGTTTGGTTTTGGATTTTTAATGAAAAGCCTGAAAAAAACATCGAAACTGTAAATGATATTTGGAAATTATTTGAGTCTTATGGAATGGATTTTTTTAACGAATTTAAGAACCATCAAAGATATGTCCGAAATGTAGACACTAAAAATTATATGGATTTTCCTGACTTTTATACAAAACGAATTTCTGGAAAATTTAAGATTGGAGTTGTGTATTTTCTTTTTAAATATTGGAAAAAATATGGCGACAATTCAAAAGCGACTGAATTTGCTAAAAGAGGAATTGAAATCGCAACAGAAAAGGAATATTTGGAATATAAAACTGAATTTGAAAAACAGATAAATATATAAAGCCCAGTTGCTAACACCGTATAAAAATAATTGCGGTTTAGTGCTTAATCAAAGGTCGTTGCGTGTTTGTAACGTCTGATTTTCCTTCGGAAAATCAGACGTTACAAACACGCAACTATTCTTATACATAAACGTTGTAAGCAATTATGAAGAAAATTACGAACATATTTATAATATCAATTTTCATTGTTGGATTTTCGAATGCTCAAGATAATCTGAAAAACATTGAATACAGCGAATTGTTGGAGTATAAAATTGACCAAAATCGTTTTGAATTTGGTTGGTTAGATAATGTTTTTAGCGGAATTCCTTGTTTTAGAGATTATACCGAAACTAACTTAAAAACGGAACTTGTCGATTCCGAAACTGACTCGGTTTTCTATAAATCAACAAAATCTGAAAGAAATGGATTAAAGATAATTCCAGAAAACATCAAAATTGATAAAAAGAATAATTCATTTCAAATAAACGGAAAAATTACTGGAGGTTGGGAAAGTGTAATTCCTACAAAATTTCAAATTTATATTGGACACAGAAAAGATACAATTTCAAACATTACTCTTTCACCAAATTTACACGGAGAAATTTACTTTAATGGAAATAAAGTTGACAGTACAATAATCGTAAATACTATTCCAGCCTTCTATATGAATAATTTGAAAAAATTCGAAGCTTATAGAAGCAAAAAAAATGCACAAAATTCTGAATATAAAGAAATGCTATTCTCAATAAAAGGAATAATAGATAAGAAAAGTATTTTAGTTTTTGGACTTTCATCTCGTTATGCTGAAATTTTTGAAATTGGAAAATTAATAAATGAATAAAAAAACTGCTTACAACACCGTATAAACTTTATTGCTGCTTTTGTCTCACTTGGGAAATTCCTTCGGAATTTCGCCGTTCGTGTTTTATTTATTAAATTCACTGCTTAAACCACGCAACAAAGCTTATACAACAACGTTGGCAACTATTACTCACTCAAATCTGAAAAGTAGGAAAATGAAAGATATTTTATTCAAAACAAAACCGAGATTAATACTTTTTGGTGGATTTGTTTCTGGTTTTTTTTTCTTTTTAATTATGGCACTTTTTTGTTTACAAGTTTCGAATGGTGAACATAAAATAATAGGTTATTGTTTTGCTGGAATTTTCACTTTTTTATCAATCGTAGTTTTATATCAATTATTTAAAATTCAGACACTAAAAATATATAAAACAGGAATTCTGATTGAAAAATACTTACTTCCAAAAAGAAGGAATTTAAAACTTGAGGAAGTAAAATCAATAAAACAGAGTGAGGAAAAAATAAGATTTTATTCTGGAGTTAATATGTTTGAAAAAGGATTCTTATTTTATAATCACAAAACTACTATAACATTGAAAGATTCTGAAAAATTTGAACTAATTAGTATTTCTGAAATGGATTTTTATGAATTTGAAAAACTTTTTTTTAAACTTAAAAGAGGGGAAGGAAAAATTAAAAAACCCAAAAGACATTTTTCTTTATTTAGCTATTTACTAGAAAATGGAGGAAGTGTGCTTTTGATTTTATTTATAAATATATTGAATATTGGATTATTAAGTGAAATTATAAAAAAAACAATTGCCTAAACCATTTGAATGAAATTAACTGAAAAAGAATATTACTTTACTGAATTTGAGAAGACAATAAAACAAAATCCAAAATCATTCAAAATAAGTAAAACTAAATCAGGATTTTTTATTTTAAGAAATACAAATAAGTATTTAGATAGTTTTATAATATTTATTTTGACTTTTGGAGTTCCTATAATATGTTTATTTTTTTCAGAAATTAATGTATATCTAATTATTGTTTGGTTTTTAATATTTAGTTGGAGATTTTATCAAATATTAATCAATGAAAACAAAATACTTTTTGACTTTGATGAATCTAAAATAAAGATGGAAAATTCTAATTTTATTGGAAAAACATTTATTGCTAAAAAGGAAATTTATTTTAAAGAAATTTTAAAATCTTCTTTAGAACTTAAAACAAAAACACACTCAAGATATACAAGTATTGCTTATCAATTATATTTGGAGTTTGAGAATGAAAAAAGATTAAAAATGCTGGATTTTAATGAACAAGAAATTGGAAAGAGATTTAAACAACTTATAAATGGAATAATTAAAAAAACAGTTGCCAACACCGTGTAAAATTAATTGCTGGTTTTAGCCAATTTACGAAAGTCCTCGCGGACTTTCTATCTGTGATTTATTTACTAACTTTAGTGCTTAAAACACGCAACTAATCTTACACAACAACGTTGTATGCCATTATGACCCGTCCTGAATAAAGGCTACATAATTTTAAACATTATGTACAAAAATGACAAAGTAATTAGACGGTATTCAGAACCTTTTAAACTAAAAATTCTTGATGAACTCAGTAAAGGTAAACAGCACTATGTACAACACCGTATAAAAATAATCGCGGTTTAGTGCTTAATCAAAGGTCGTTGCGTGTTTGTAACGTCTGATTTTCCTGCGGAAAATCCTCGCATACAAACCCGCAACTATTCTTATACATAAACGTTGTACCTAATTATAAAATGAAAGAAAAGGTAGTTAGATTAAATAAATTTTTAAGAGTTCATAATATTTCTTTAAATCGATTTAATGAAATAGTTTCTCCCTTTAATTTCGGAATTGAATTTCGTCCTACTACCAAAATTAATGAAAGAATTATTGACTTCGTTGAGATTTTTTTAGGAATTGAGGAAAATAAAAGATATCTAATAAATGAAGATGAAAAATTTGATTATTCAAAATCTACTGAAGGAGTTTTAAGAAGGTTAAGGAAAAAACAAATTCAGCCTAAAACTATATTTAAATTTTATTCAAATGATGAAAATGGATTTAATTTGGATGCTCTTAAAAACAAATATTTATACCACAATAGTCATCTATCTTTTAACGACCCTTTTGATTGTAATATCAATTTAGTTTCATTCGAAAGAAATGGAAAACTAAAAAAAACGAATAGAAAAAAGAAAGAGTCTTTTAAAAATAAGTTAAAGAATATTGGTATTTGTTGTTTTACAGGAAACAAAAATTCGATTTTAATGTGGTCTCACTATTCAGATAGTCACAAAGGTTATTGTTTAGAATTTGAAAAAAAAGAAAATGAATTATATCCAATAAATTATATAAAGGATTTTAGCCAAACAAATTATTATGAAAATATAAAGGATTCTGAATTTCATATAACATATAGTAAATCTATTGAATGGAAATATGAGAATGAATATCGTTCTATTGTAAATAACATTGATTCTAAAAACCCAAATTCAAGAAAAATTGAGTTTAATGAGAAACGATTGAAAGCAATTTATTTTGGAGTAAAAGCATCAGATGAACTTAAATTGAAAATAATAGAAATATTAAAAGAAAATTACTCTAATTTTAAAGAAATAGAATTGTATGAAACATATTTAAAGCAAAATACATTTGAAATTGAATCAAAAAAAATTAACTAGGTACAACAACATATATAATTTATTGCTAGCCTAATGCCTACTTACGAAAATCCTCGCGGATTTTCTTTGTCAGAAATTATTTACTAAATTAGGTGCTTAAACCACGCAACAAACCATATATAAACACGTTAGCAGTTATTTGAGAAAAACGATATGACAAATCTTGAAATAATAGGAAAATTAAAAGAATCCACCTTTACAGACGAAGATGGAGAAAAATACCAACTTGAATTTCAAGATGGATTATCTGATTCGGAAATTGAACAACTAAAAGAACAATTCCCAAATAAAAATATTGACAGCGAAATAATCGAAATACTTAAAGAAACGAAAGGTTGGGATGGTTATGGACCTGAAATGGTTTATTTCGACTCAATTGGACAATTCGGATTTTGGGAATTATCCGCAAATTCTCTTACGCTTGGACACGATGGATTTGGAAATCATTGGATTTTGGACTTGAATGATAATGGAAAACCTAATAAAGTATTCTTTGCTTGTCACGACCCAGCAGTATTTGTTGTCCACTCACAAAACTTGAATGAATATCTAAAGCACTTGTTGGAATTTTATGAAAGCCCAGACAAATGCTATATGAATGAAATTCACGAGAAAACAGTTATGACAATTTGGGACGAAAACAACTTGTGTTCATCCAAAACTGAATTTGAAAATAAAAACCCTGAATTTAGAGATTTTCTGAAAAAATTTGACGGAGACGAATGGACTGTTGCTGACTTGAGAAAGGGAAAAAATAAAGATGGTTTTGCTTGGGGAAAGTTTGGTGCGAATCAATTTACGGAAAGACATCCAACCGAATTAGTTTGGGTAATAAAAAATAAGAAAAAAGGCTTTTTATCAAGACTTTTTGGAAAATAAAAACAACTGCTAACACCGTGTATAATTCATTGCTAGTACAGGCTTGCTTACGAAAATCCTCGCGGATTTTCTATTCGGTTTGTATTTGCTAAATTAGTTGCTGAAACACGCAACGAAATGATACACAAACACGTTGTGTGTAATTTAAACTATGAATAAAGAAAACGATTTTGATATTGAAATAATAAGATTACATTGGTTTGAATCTAATTCGAACTCACAATCTGGTTTAAAAAAATTGAAAGAGGAGAACGATTTAGATGCTCATGGAGAAATACTTGTGAAAATTGGTGGAGAAATAATATCTGAACCTAATCTTTCTTTAAGTTTGAGTACAGCTGGGTTATTCCTCATGAGAACTTGTTTTGAGAACTATAATCCAAATCAATACAACAATAAGTTAATACCTCATTGTGGTCATTCGATTTATCCAAGTATGAATAAACCATACAGAGTGAACATTTACGGTTGTGACATAGGTTATGATTGGAATATTTCACACCAAGAAAACATAATTACCCACAAAACATTAAATGGAAACACAAGTGAAATTAAAAAAAATGAATATTTTAAACTCGTAAAAAATATAACAGATAAAATTGAAAATTTTTACAAAAACTCTAAAGCTAAAGAAAAACCAAAAGATGAAACCGAACGAGAAGGATTTGAGCAATTTTGGTTAGAATGGAAAGAACTAAAGAAAAAAATAACTACACACAACAACGTATAAACTTTATTGCTGTTTTTAGCTCACTTAGGAAATTCCTTCGGAATTTCACCGTTCGTGTTTTATTTAGTAAATTCATTGCTTAAACACACAACAAAGCTTATACAAGACCGTTGGCTCACATAAGTCTGAAATTCGGGTCGAATTTCACGCAGCTATCAATAATGAAACTTTTTCTTAAGAAACTGAAAACAATGCTGACTCAAAAAAATTAAATTGTAAACTCCTTTTATCGAAATATTTTAGGTCTTGACAAAAAAGTAACTACGCGAATTGAAGCAGTAGTAACGCTGAATGAAAAGTAACTACCCAAAATCAATTCTTGATACTTTTTTAGAGTTTGATAATTAATTAGTTATTGATAAAACAGTAGCTACGCTGAATAAAAAGTAAGCACCTAAAATTATTCCTCGATACATTTTTAGAAATCTGATAATTAATCAACTTTGGATAAAATTGTAATGTCAATTTTTAAAATGCTCTGTTTAAAATAATTGATACTGTGTTTTTCATCGATAAATTTTAAACCTTGAAAATTGTTAAAATAGAACCTTCTGAACTGTACGTTAAATCATTTCATTGATAATCTCTAGAAAACTGATAAGCTTCTCTCCTACTTATTTTTGTATTGATTTTAAACACTCGAATAATGAATCTCATTGCGGGTAATTTTGAAAGTTGTAATTTCCATAGAAACATTTTTAGTTGAGGAAATTACGTCAGCCAACACCGTTTATAACTTATTGCTAGTTTTTTTATTTACGAAAGTTTATCCTTTTTATTATATTTGGTTAATGACTGACAAACCGCGCTTTTTTTAATCGCAACAAGCCATAAACAAAACCGTTGTAGCTAATTACGAAAAATGAAAAAAATATTATATTTTATATTAATAATTTCTTTGAATTCATTTTCTCAAACAGTTAAAATAGACACTTTACATCTTTATAAAAGTGAGCAAAATACTTCACCATTAGACAAATTAATATACCCAATATTCAAAACAGGAAATAAGAAAATCGATTCTTTGATAAATTTCGATTTAAAAAATAAATATACTTATAATGAAGCTCCTAATTCATCTATAAGTAAAACTTTAAAACAATGGATTGGTGACCAAATAGGTTATATAAATTTTAACATAACTTACAATCGAAATAATATAATATCATTTAATATTGAAACTGAAGGATGCGCTGCATATTGTACTTATTGGAAATCCTATTTCAATTACAATACAAAAACTGGAAAACCTATTAAAATTGATTCGATTTTAAAATTAAATAACTTTAAGCAACAAATTCTTGATAAGAAAAATGAACAATTTGAAAATGAAATAAAACAACTTAAAGAACTACTTAATAAAAAAGATATTGACAAAAATGAATATGATTGGGTATATGAATACTTGAATAAATGTAAGAGTGATGAAGAATTAGAAGATTTTTCTTTAAATGAAAATTACATAGAATTCATTGAAACTTGTTCTCTACCTAATGCTATTAAGAATATGACTCCAGCTATTGAATTAAAATATAAATATAATGACATTAGAGAATATTTGAATTTTGAACTATCAACAAAAGTTGAAAATTACTACAACCATTCTAATCATTTAGAAATAGTTAACATTGATAATGAGAGTATAAAAATTGACTTAATGATTTCCAATGAAAAATGTGCTATGCCTAATTATGAAGGAATATTAACAAAATCTAAAGAAAATATTTATGAAGGTTTTGTATACTCTGATAAAGGAGAAATATTTGAATCAAAGCATCATTTAAAAATTATTAAAAACAATGAAACTATTCAGGTTTCATCAAATGATTCATATGAAAAATGGCAATTAGGTGCCTTTTGTCGAATTGAAGGTAAATACAAAAAAAACTAGCTACAACACCGGCTAAACTTAATGCGGGTTCTGTGCTTTCTCAAAGTTTTGTGTATATTTACTAAGTCGCCAAATCTTGTTGATTTGGCTTTGTGAAACCAAAAGAAACAAAACCAAACAAAAAACTTCGGCTTAGTACAGGTTCGAAAATCTTGGCGATTTTCTTCCCGCACAAAGCCTAGCCAAAACCGTTAGCACCAATTTGAGAACAACGATGAGAACAACAATATTTTTAGTTTTAATTTTAATCGTCTTTTCTTGTCAAAAGAAAAAATCTGAAAAAACTCATAATGCGGAATTGAATACTGAAACGGAAATTATCAAATCCGAAAAATTAGTACTTAACGACACAATTGTTTATTTAAGTGGAGATAATGATTTGGCTCTAATAAAACTGACTTTAATTCCAAATGGAACTTTTGATTTTTATATGAGCATTTATCCGGAACCAATGCAAGACTCTGAACCTGAATCTGACATAATAAACTCAAACGGAACTTGGAACGGAAATAGGAAAACTGTATTGCTGAACTTTGCAGAACGGAAAAAAGACACATTGAATTTAAACGACATTTTTGACTCAAATTATAAAGAAGGAAATGAATTTAAAGTTATCAATAAAAATACGGTTGAGATAGATTATTCTTTGGACAAATTAAATATTTGGGGAATTAGCTGTCACAAATCGGAAAAATAAAAACTGGTGCTAACACCGTATAAAAATAATTGCGGTTTAGCGCTTAATCAAAGTTCGTTGCGTGTTTGTAACGTCTGATTTTCCTTCGGAAAATCCTCGCATACAAACCCGCAACTATTCTTATACATAAACGTTGTGTGTAATGCGAAAAAAAATCCGTTAGAAAAGAATGGCAGGAGAAAAAATAAAAACAAATATTCAATGTCAGAATATTGCACCAATCGAAAACTTAACGAGATTAATTTCTTCAAACTCTCTTAAGATAGGTGTTTTTGCAAATAACGGAAGTGGAAAAACATTTATTAGCAGACTATTTAGACTTACCGAAAATACTAATGAATTACATCTTGAAAATGAAATTAGTCCAACAGATAAATTAATTACAATTGGAAAATCAAATAGTAATTTTTCTTTTTCAATAATTGATAAAAAAGGAATTACACAAGAGGATTTTAAAATTGAATTAAAAAAAGGAGTTATTCCAAATCTTCCTAAAACCAAATACACATATCATACATTTAATCAAGATTATGTTGAAGAAAACATAAGTGCTTTGAGTTATGAAAAAGATAGTGAAATTGAAGGTTTTATTCTTGGAAAAATAAATATTGACCTAAAAGAAGATGAAGAAAAATTATCGAAAATAGAAAAAGAAGGTTCTGAACTAAATGAACAAATAAAGATTGAGACAGAAAAATATGTTGAAGAAAATGTTAGTAATATTCAAAATATAAAAAGATTAGGAGATTATAAAATACTCGAATTTCAAAACATCTTTAACGGAATACAAAAAGATAAATATGATATTTCTAAAACATTCGATGAACTAATTGAAGATTACAACAAAATTAAATCTGTTCCAGAAAACCTAGATGATATAAAACAAATTGAAAAACTAAACCTAGATTTTAAATTATTAAATGAAATAAAAGAAAATTGCCTTAAAGAATATAGTTTAAGTGAGTTAGCAACAGACTTTAAAGATAAAATCAAGGACAAACAACTTTTTGTTGAAACAGGTATTACCTTACTCGATTCTGAAAAAAAAGATTGTCCCTTTTGCGAACAATCTTTGGAAAAAGATGCTTTAAATTTAATAGATAAATACACAACTTACTTAAATGATATTGAAGCAAATACAATAAAGTTATTTAAAGAATACGAATCTTCTCTTGAAAAATACATAATTACACTTACGAACATTGAAATTCAAAATACTAAAAGAATAAATGAATTCAATAAATACAAAACTAAATACATCCCTTAAAGTGAAGAAATAGAATTGAATAGTTTAGATATTGAGTATTTAAGAAGACAAATTGAACTTATAATAGAAAGTGTTCAGGATAAAATAAAAAACATTAATAAATCAATTGATTTAACTGACGAACAACTACAGAGTTTAGAAAAATCAGAAACACTCTTTAATGGAGTTATATCCTCAAACAACGAAGAAATTGAAGCTATTAATAATAAAAAAGATAAAATTGGGGAAGAAAATAAATCCACAAGAAAAGAGATTATTAAATGTGCTTATAATCATCTGATTGATGAACACAAGAACAACATTGAAAGTGTAATAAAATTGAGAGCTCAATGGAAAACATTGAATGATGAAATAAGAAAAAAAAGAGAACAACAAAAAGTAAGTAAAAAAGAAAAAGTAGCTTCGACAATAAAAACAGTTATTAATTACTTTTTTGCTGAAAAGTATACTTTAGATGAAGAAAACTTTAGATTAATATTTGATAAAAATACTCTCGAAAAAGACCAAGCAAAAAATATCTTAAGTGAGGGAGAAAAAAACATTGTTGCATTCGCCTATTTTATCGGAGATACTCACTTAAAAGTTGAAAATGAAGATGATTATCAAAAAATTTTCTTTGTAATTGATGACCCAATTTCAAGTATGGATTTTTCACACGTTTATACTTTATGCGGAGTTATAAGAGATATTTCAAAAATTATAGACAAATTAAAACGTGAAAGATTCCTAATCTTAACGCACAATAATGATTTTATGCGTGTTCTAGCTTCAAATAATATTATTGATAAAAAATTACTTCTCAAAAAAGGAGAACTAATCGACTTCAATAATAATTTAACTGTTCCTTACATAAATCATTTAATGGATATTTATGAAATATGCAGAAAAAATGGAATTCCTACGCATACAACTGCGAACTCAATTAGGCATATAATTGAAACACTAACAAAATTTGAAAAGATTGATGTAACAGGAGAAAGTATTGCCGAATATATCAAAGAAAATATTAAAGACGACACTAAATCATACACATTAATTAATGATTTATCTCACGGAGGTTGGAGAACAGAACAAGCACCAATTACTGATGAGGATTATATTGAAATATGTGAAACAATAGTAAAACATATTGAAATTAAATACATTGGACAAGTTGAATATTGTAAAAAGATATGTAAATAAAGCACTACACACAACACCGTATATAATTTATTGCTGGCTTCTCGCCTACTTACGAAAGTCCTCGCGGACTTTCTTGGTCGGTTATTATTTACTAAATTAGTTGCTTAAACCACGCAACAAACCATATACAAACACGTTAGCAAACATTAAACGAAAAATTTGAAAAGAAAGTTAATAATATTTAGTTTTTTACTTTTTACATTATCTGTAGTATCTCAAAAAAGTGAATTCCAAAATAGTTTTGGAAAAGTGAATACTGAAAATTTAGATTTACTATTATTTGATTTTGAATCTAAAATTCTCAAGAAAAAATACCCAAATCAAAACATACAAAATTCATATAGAAGTTATTTAAAAGATTTTTTTGAGAATAAAATAGAATTGAATAAAGACTTACTTCTAAGTGGTGAAAAAATATTAGAAAAAAATAATTTAAAATTTCACATTTACAATGTAATTGATTCAATTTGGGTTGGAAAATCAGTAATTTCTGAAACTAATGAAAAAGTCTTAATTGCTAAATATAAGCATTTGAACACTAAAGGAGAATTTGATTATATGATTTCAGAAACATCACAAAATGATTTAAATTTAAAATTAGAAATTTCGAAAAAATATAAAAAGGTTAATCTGAATGGGAAATATTTTGAGTCTTTAAAAAAGGCATCTTTAAAATCTGAACTATTAAAACCTTATGTTGAAAATATGAATTTAAGTGGAAGTTTTATGTCTCCATTAATTTTAGCAAATAATATTTTAAACAATAAAGTTGACTTGAATAATTATTTTGTTAAAGTTATTATACTAACGAATATAGTATATAGATAAAACGTTTGCTAACACCGTATAAACTTTATTGCTGGTTTTAGCTCACTTGGGAAATTCCTTCGGAATTTCGCCGTTCGTGTTTTATTTATTAAATTCACTACTTAAACAACGCAACAAAGCTTATACAACAACGTTGGCAATAATTGAATGAAAGAACAGTTCAACCATATAATAAAATCTAAAAACCTTAAAGATATTACTATCGATTTGGTGGAAAAGGTGCTTGATAATAATATTGGTAATGATGTTATCAAAGAAATACCAATATTAAAATCTCTTGTAACTGCTAGAAACGTTTACAATTCATACACAGATAGAATATTTATAAAAAAGGCAATGAACGTCTTACTTGAATTAGGAGATACTAATTGGAAAGAAAGAATTGAATTGACATCAGATTTAGAAGATAAAGATAGTAATGGTTCTGAAAAAATACTAATGGCTATCGATAATTTACAAACTATTGAAAAATGCAAAATATTTGGTCGCTTATGTAAATTAAAAGCTACTGGTGCAATTGATTTACCCGAATTCAAAAGATTAACAAAACTGATTCAAGATGCATACATAAATGATTTAGAATTATTACCTGAATTTTCTAAAAGACTCAAAAAGGAAAGAAAATTTTATGAAGGAAATGATATTTATATGGAGGAGTTTTATCCTCTAATGAGTTTAGGTTTAATTTATCAAGAGCAGAGTGAACAAACACCAATTGAAAAAGTTGAACCAATGAGTTATAAAGATCCTGCACCTTATTACAAAGGAGGAGAAATAGAGACCTTATTCTGTATATCAGATTTAGGTAGATTATTACTATCCTTTTACTATGAGTTAATTCCAAGTGAAAAAGAATAAAATTATGGCATCACAAACCTTGAATGACAGAATAAATAAGTATGCAGAAAAGCTTCATTATGAAAAAAGAGGACATAGTTTTGTTTCTGGTGCTGAATATTATAAATATAAAAAAGTTGCTCACTCTGGAGATATTGAGAAAAAAGACTTCGTAAAAAGCCTAAAAATTAAATTACAAAAATTTGGTAAAATTGGAGATAAATTTAATAAGAGTTCCATTGGTTTCTGTGCAGAAACGGTTTCAGCAAATAGAGTATTAAAAAAATATCCGAAAAATCTTCCCGATATAAAGGTAGGTATAGCTGTTAGACCAAAAACTCTACAAACAGCTAAAAAATGTAAAATTTGTAAAACCCTATTTTAATGTTCTTCTTCTTCGGTCCTGAATACAATTTATTTGAGAACAGTAATTCTCTTGATTTAGATGTCTTTATTTATGATTCATCAAAAATTATTCATATTTCTACAGCTGGAATGAAATTGATTAATTCTTTAGAAGAAATTAATTACTTTTCTTACACCTCTAATCTTAATCAAGTATTGAAATATCGAAGAAAATTTAATAGTGAAAGAAATAATATATTAGAAAGAGATAACATCACTTCCATAGAATCTTATTTTTACTTTTTTGACTTGATGGCTAAAAGAGGGTTTCATTCGTATGATAAAGTAGATATAGATAATTCAGAAGATTATAATTTTCAATTAATATCAAAACCAATATTGAATAGAAAACTGATAATAAATGATAAAATCGAATTAGGTAATTTAGATAGTTTAAGTTCATTCAATTATAATTTGAACTTTATAAGAGCTAAAAAGGATTTCCCAATAGATTTTAAACAATTTAATATTAATGAATATATATAAACAACTATTGCCAACACCATATATAATTTATTGCTAGTTCTAGCCTACTTACGAAAATCCTCGCGGATTTTCTATTCGGTTTTTATTTGCTAAATTAGGTGCTTAAAACATGCAACAAACCATATACAAACACGTTGGCATTAATTACAGAATGAATAAACTCAAAATTATCTTAATATTTACAATTTGCTTGTTGAGTTGCAAAAATGAAACCGAGAATACTAAAATGCAGTTTTTGACAGAAGAAATCCCAAACAAGAAACCGATTGAATTTAAGCAACATTTAATTCCTGAAAACAAACTTATACACAAAGGAATATTTAGTCCTGACTTACAAGAATATTACTATACTATTTCTGATAAAAATTTTGAGCAGTTCGAAATTTTTGTAATAGAAAAAAACCACGAAAACTGGTCTGCACCAAAAAAAGCATTCTTTAACAGCAAGTATAATGAACACGGAATGAGTTTTTCACCGAATGGAAATACTCTTTATTTCAGTTCAACAAGACCTGTTAATATTGATGGAATTGTACAAACTTGGCATATATGGAAATCGGACAAGATTAATGGAAAATGGACTGAACCCGTTTTTGTAGACATTCCTAATTTGAGAGATAAATTAGTTTCTCATCCTACAATTACAAATTCGGAAACTCTATATTTTCACACGAGTAATTTGGATTACAGCGAAATGGACATTTATCATTCAAAAAAAGTGAATGGAAAATTTGAAAATGCAGAAAAAACTACAATTTTGATGAATTCCAAAGTTGGAAAATGCACACCTTATGTTTCATCGAAAGAAGATTATTTGATTTTTGCATCAATTGGAAACGAACTTGATTTAATGATTAGTTATAATGACGGAAAAGGCAATTGGATAAATACTAAAAAACTGAATAATAAAATCAATAGTAAAGGACAAGGAAACCCATATGTAACGCCTGACAATAAATTTCTTTTTTTTACAACAGGAGAACATCTTGAAAAGAATTGGAAAGTGAAATGGGTAAATATAGAATCTGAAATAAAAAACAACTAATGCCAACACCGTATAAAATTAATTGCTGGTTTTAGCCAGTTTACGAAAGTCCTCGCGGACTTTCTATCTGTGATTTATTTGCTAACTTTAGTGCTTAAAACACGCAACTAATCTTATACAACAACGTTGGCAATAATGAAAGAAAACCTCGAACAAGAATTAGACTATTTAGGTTCAAATATTGAATTAACAGACTTCAATACTATTGAACGTGGACTGAAATTTTATTTGAGATTTGAATTAGGAGAACCTTTTGAAAACGGAACAAAAGAGCGTGTGAATCAAGCAACAAAACGTGCGTCAGAACTGTTTGAAAACCATTTTGAGGAAGATTCGGAATTATATACAATTATTTATGATTTCGGAGACGATATGTTTGCTGAAACGCCGAATCACATTTATGAATTGTTAAAGTCGGAAAAGATACAGACTCAACAGTTTGAGGAGAATCTCGCAACTCGATATTTTGATGATGAAGACAATATTGAGAGAATTAAAGGAAATTTAACTATCTGCAAAGTAGAAAAGAACGGAATTAACTATCAAGATATATTTAATGGAATTGCCAATACAGAAATGGGCTTTTCACCAACAATTCATCAATTAGTGTACTTTTTTCAACCAAAAACTAAAAAATGGTTTTGGATGTATGATGACAGAGGTTGTTTAATGTTTAGTAACGAAACAAAAGATTTAAAATTAAACATATTGAAATTTGACAAATGGATTGTTGAATCTCAAAGAGAAGTAATGGAAAAACAATTTGAATAAATCACTATTGCCAACACCATATATAATTTATTGCTGGCTTCTTGCCTACTTGCGAAAATCCTCACGGATTTTCTTGGTCAATAATTATTTACTAAATTAGTTGCTCAAACCACGCAACAAACCATATATAAACACGTTAGGCAACATTAGAACAAAATTATGGAACAATACAAAAATCACATTAGACAACCTCTGAATTTATATTCCATCTTTGGATATCTATTACCCGGTTTCTTTTTAATATCTTTATTAGTTGTTGATTTTGACGGTTCAACATTCATTACCAAATATTGGGAAAACGAAAAAGTTGTTAAGACAGATTTTTTAGCCGATTTAAAACTTAATTATATTCTTGATTTTTTTTCAACAGGAACATTATCTGATTTTAAATTCATTCCATTTATAATATTCTTATTATTTTGTTATTTAATTGGACACGTAATTTCCGCTATTTCAAGTTTATTCATCGAAAAATTATTTGTGAAATTATTATGGGGATTTCCTTCAGGAATTTTAGTTTCTGGACAACAAAACATTAAATATAAATGGTTGTTTGGAAACTACAGAAAACCACTCAAAAGTCAAATGGTAAATGGTAAATGAACTCAAAAAATCAGCTAAAGACTTATATGGTTATGATGTAAATAAAGAAGATTACTATTGGTTATTTTATTCATTCATAATAACTAATCGTCCATATTTAGCACCGAGAGTTCACCATTTCGTGAATTTGTATGGTTTCTCAAGAAATGTTTGTGCAACCTTTCTCATTTATATTTTTTTGAGAATTTGTTTTTTAAACTGGGTAATTGGCTTGCCTATTAATTTGGCAACTTGGAGTATTTTGATACTGTTCATATTCATCGCATTTTTTATGTTTTGGAATTATATAAAATTATTTAAAAGACAAGCAGTTGACATATACTTCTTATTTCTATCTGTAATTCACGACAAAGAAAAAGAAACTGAAAATTAAAAAACGTTGCCTAACACCGTATATAATTTATTGCTAGTTCTAGCCTACTTACGAAAATCCTCGCGGATTTTCTATCTGTTATTTATTTGCTAACTTTAGTGCTTAAAACACACAACAAACCATATACAACAACGTTGTACCCAATGCGAGAAAAACATCAGAATGAACATTAAAAGTCTGGCAAATAAGATATTTGGAACTGAAAATCCTTATCCAAAAGGAGGAGAAGTTTTTCAAGCAATGAATGATGTTGAAATTACATATTTAACTCATTTTATGGCACCATATACTGGTGGAGAAAAAGCAATACTTCTTAAAGGAGAAAAAGTTTTGGTAAGTAAACCGCTTAACTCTAAACCAAAAGGATACTATTGCTATCCATTAAATGCAGACGAAGTTGAACAGAGGATAATACCAAATTCTGACAAAAAAAATCCAGCCTATAATGGATTTAGTCTTTCAATTGATACAAAATCTTTGAATACGGATTTTATAAAAATAGAATTAATGCCAATAGAATACAGAAAAGGAGACGCAACAAGTCCGTTTGATGAGAACACAAAAATAATAACTCATATTTGTAATGATATTGGAGGTTGGGGAAAAGGATTTGTAATGGCAATTACAAAAAAATGGAAAGAACCTGAAAATGAATATCGAAAATGGTATAAATCAAAAATTGGAGAAGAAAGCAATATTGTCGAATATCAAAGACTGACTAGAAGAGATGAATATTCAAACGAAAAGGAGTTTAAATTAGGTAATGTTCAATTTGTTAAAGTATCAAACGGTTTGTGGATTGCAAATATGATTGCACAGCATAAAATCAGAAAAAATAATGACGGACTTCCGCCTATTCGTTATCCTTTTGTTCGTGAATGTTTGGAAAGAATACGTGTATTTGCTCAAGTAGAAAATGCGAATGTTCATATGCCAAGAATTGGTTGCGGACTTGCTGGCGGAGAATGGACAAAAATTGAGGAAATTATTAATGATGAACTAATTGCTCACGGAATTAAGACAACAGTTTATGATTTCGAATAAATCACTGGGTACAACAATGTATATAAAACATAGCTAATATAGGCTTTCCGAAAGGTTTGTGTGTATTTGCGAAGAACGCCAAATTTTTAAATTTGGCTTTTAGATAAATAAAGATAAAAAGAAAAATTTAAAAATTCAGCTCGTACATAATCCGAAAAAATAGCGTCTTTTTACACGCTACGTTTCATATACGAGACCGTTGTAGTGCATTTGAGAAAAACATTTAGGATGATAAGAAACTATTGGAATGAAGAATGGAAAAAAATAGAATTTGACGATGGAATTGCTGAAAACGAAAAGTTCAAAATCTCAAATTATGGGCGAATTTTAAACTGTAAAAACGAAATCGAATTTGAAGTTAAAAAATCATACATTAATGGATATCAAAATCTTCCGCTAAAACAGAAAAGGAACGGAAAATCGACCAGTAGATACGTACACAAACTTGTAGCGGAACATTTTCTCGAACGAAACGACGGAATTTATGTCATTCATCTGAATTACGACAAAACCGACAATCGAGTAGAAAACTTAAAATGGGTAACCAAAAGAGAAAAGGAACTACATCAATTCAATAATCCGAATTGGAAAAAGGTTTTGGAAAAAAGAGGTAAAAAAATTGGAAAACTAAACGAAGGAAAAGTTAAAATCATTAAGCGTCAATTGAAAAACGAAAAAAACAGAATCAATATGATTGCGAAACGATTTGGAGTTTCGGATACGCAAATTCATAGAATAAAAAGAGGAGAAAATTGGAGTCAAGTAACCGAATAATAAAAACGCACTACAACACCGTGTATAATTAATTGCTGTTTTCTTCTCTACTTACGAATATTCCTGCGGAATATTCACAGGTTCATAAAAGTTTACTAATTTAGTTGCTAAACCACGCAACTAACCATACACAAAACCGTTGCCAACAATATGAAGAAAACCCAAAAAAGGAAGATATTTAAACGAATATTTTTTGTTCTGACAATTTCAGGACTTCTTTTTTTGCATTTTTATGTACCAAGATTTATAACTGAAATTAAGAATCCTCTCATACAATTAATTAAAGGAAATTATTTAATTACAGCAGTTCCAATTTTCGAAAATAATGAACTAAATGGAAAATACATTAACTTTAATTCATTTGACAATGCAAAATTGTCAAGTTATTTAACTTACTCAAGTTTAGATTCAGTAAAAGGAACAATCATTTTATTACACGGAATTAGGTCTAATAAAGAAAGTTTTATTGAATTGAGTAATAAACTATCAAAACTTGGTTTCAATTCAGTAGCATTAGATTCGAGGGCTCACGGACAAAGTGGTGGAACACATTGTACTTTCGGAGTAAAAGAGAAAAAAGATATTTCTGAATTAATTAATGTTTTATCAGAAAAAGAAGGGATAACTGAAAATATTGGAGTTTGGGGACAATCTTTAGGAGGAGCTATTGGTTTACAAGCTATTGGAAATGATAAACGAATTAAGTTTGGAATAATAGAAAGTACATTTTCCGATTTTAAAACAATAACAAATGATTATTTTAACTATCACGCTGGATTTAATATTAGACCTTTAACTAATTATTTGGTTTATAGAGCTGGACAAATTGCTGAATTTGACCCAGACGAAGCAAAACCAATTAAATATTGTGAAAACATTGAACAGCCTATTTTAATTGTTCACGGAAATAAAGACAAAAGAATCAATATTCAATATGGTAAAGATAATTTTTCAAAAATCTCAAGTACAAAAAAAGAATTTATAGAAATCAAAAATGCTAATCACTTGAATGTCTGGAAAACTGGAGGAGATGAATATTTTGAAAGAATAATAAAATTTATAAAAGAAAATACTGTTGGCAACACCGTATAAAATTAATTGCTGGTTTTAGCCTATTTACGAAAGTCCTCGCGGACTTTCTATTTGTGATTTATTTGCTAACTTTAGTGCTTAAAACACGCAACTAATCTTATACAACAACGTTACCACACATTTGACCAAAACCTATGAAAAAGACAATATTTATTGTATTAATTACATTTTTTTCAATCCAAATCAATGCTCAAACAATTGATGGAAAAATAGAAAAACTATTAGAATTAGATGGAACTATAAATAATATAGAGAAAGTAATTTCACAAACAATCGAATATCAAAAGCAAAGTAATTTAGGAATTTCGGACAATTATTGGGAAGCTTTAGAAGAAAAAGTTAGTAAAAAATCTTTGGCTGAACTTAAACTAATCGTTGCTCCTATTTATTCTAAAAATTATACAGAAACCGAAATTGATAACCTTATAGCTTTTTTTAGTTCAAAAACAGGAAAGTTGATTACAGAAAAACAGCCAATTATATTAGAAGAATTGAATTTACCAATAATGCAATGGTCACAAAATTTAGGTTCTTATGTCATAGAGGAAATTGAAAACAAAGGTAAAAATGAATCGAACTCTGATGAAGAAGAAAAATTCAAAACAGAATTTAAAACAAAATATGGATTACAAATACTAAATCTTACGGACCTTGCAATCGACCAAGAGAATAATATTGGAGATTTATTAATCGACTTTGGAAAAACAGACGGTAAAAAAGATATAACCAAGATAATTCGAGTAAAAAATAATTCAAATAAAGAAATTGAACTTGAAGAACCTGAATTTATAACTAACAAGGAAATCAAATTTGACTTAGGAAATAAACCTCTTAAAATCGGAGAAACAAGGGATTTAAAAATTACTTTAATCGCTGAATTAGCTGAATATGAAAGTTATTCAATGTCGAGTATAAATTCAAGTAATGGAAGTAGAATCCAATTTGGAATTAAATACAATGCACCTGCAAAAGAAATTAATTTTAAGATTTCAGATAATAAACTAAAGTTTAAAAAATTCAAACAAGACTTATCTAAACCATATATTTTTATTTTAAAGAACACAGATAAAAAGGACTTTCATATTTCTGATATCGAAATTGATAATGAAATTGCTTATTTAAGCTATAATAGAGAAACTATAAAACCAAATGAGGAAACTGAAATTAGAATTATTTTTTCAAAAGAATTAATTTTAAAACAGAAAACAGAAAGCGTTAAATTGGAACTGAAAGTTGATTTAACAAAAGGTGAAAAACAAGGAATTTCTAGCTTTTCAAATAAGACCATTGAATTAACAATTGAATAAAAACGTGTGGTAACACCGTATATAATTTATTGCTAGTTTTAGCTAGTTTACGAAAGTCCTCGCGGACTTTCTATCTGTGATTTATTTGCTAACTTTAGTGCTTAAAACACGCAACTAATCATATACAACAACGTTAGCACCAATTAGAAAAAAATCCTATGAAAAACTTAAAATTATCATTAATATTTATGCTGCTTTCAGCATTTCTATATTCGCAAGAAGAAGTTGAATTAAATAAAAAAGGAATAGAATTTGCGAAAAAAGGAAAGATAGAAAAAGCATTCAAATTATTCGATAAAGCAATCAAAACAAATCCTAATTTCCCAAACGCATATTCAAATCGTGGAAATGTATATAGAATGAGAAAGGAATATGATTTAGCTATAAAAGACTATTCTAAATCTATTGATTTAAACCCGAAAAATGTTGGTGTAATTTACTCACGAGCGAGTGTATATTTAGCAAAAGAGGATTTTAAAAATGCGATAAAAGATTATTCAATAATTATAAATGAAAATCCTTCATATAAAACGATTTACTTTGACAGAGCATATGCAAATATCAGACTTGAAAACTATGAAATTGCCAAAACTGATTTGGAATCTCAAATAAAAATTAATCCTAAAGATTTTAAATCTCTTGCTAATTTAATAAACATTAAAACAAAGTTGGAACTGTATGAAGAAGCAAAATTAGATTATGAAAAGATATTAAAAGACTTTCCAAGACAACCAAATTTACATATTCTTTATAATAATAGAGCAAGTCTTTATCAAGAAACAAATGAATTAGAAAAAGCTTTGAAAGATGCGGATAAAGCTATAAAACTGAAAAAAAACTATTCTTTAGGAATTCTTAATAGAGCAAGTATTTATCTAAAATTAGAAAATATGAAAAAAGCTTGTAAAGATTATCAGAAAGCAATTAAATTAGGTGTTTTAGAAGAAGAACATTTTAAAGCAGACGAAGATTTTGAGAAATTGAAAAAGAATTGTGAAAAATAAACTGGTGCTAACACCGTATAAACTTTATTGCTAGTTTTAGCTCACTTGGGAAATTCCTTCGGAATTTCGCCGTTCGTGTTTTATTTAGTAAATTCACTGCTTAAACAACGCAACAAAGCTTATACAACAACGTTGGCATTAATTCGCATATCAGAATAAATAAGCTTTCTTTTTACAATAAAGTAATACTAGTCTGAAAATAAAAAAACTATCCAATCACCCATAAACAATACATTGACAAATTAATGTCGTGTAAATGACGTACAAAAAACGTGGCAATAACTAGACTTTGACGGAACATTAAAATTACTTAAGCTATATATTTGAAAAAATTAAAAATAACTTCTAAATGAGAAAAATAGAATTTTCTAATGCTGTTAAGAAAATTAGAACCGAAAAAGGCTTATCACAAGAGGATTTATCTGGAAAATCTGAATTAAGCTTAAGAACAATTCAACGATTAGAAAATGGTAAAAGTGAACCACGTGGGGATACATTAAAAAGGTTGACAAATGCTTTAGAGTTACCTGCTAATTATTTTAACAGTATTTTGTTTGAGAATAAAAGCAATAAAAAATCATTCAAAATCCCTTGGTTCATATTAGGTTTTCTAATTATCGGTGGTTCTGCTGGTTTTATTTTAAGCTTAATTCTAGCTAGCACAGGAATTATACCCTATAATGAATTCAGTTTACCATTTGTTATTGCAATTACAATATTTTTTACTGGAATTGGTGTTATAACTGGAAACATTATAGAAAAGAAATATGGAAAATAATCATCTTTTAGATTTAAAAACACCAAAATTATCAATAATGAAATATATTAAGACTTTTGCTTTAATCTTTTTTTGTATCTCTTTTACATCTTGTATTCAAAAAAATAATCTATCTGCTGAAATTGTCGGACTTGGAAATGACACTATTTATATAGAAAGCTATAAAATTTCAAATATTGAAGAAGACCCTATTATTGACACTATTTATTCTAAAAACGGAAAATTCTTCTATGACTTACCCGTAAACGAAGCTATTATAAGTATAGTAACGCCAAGAAAAGCAGAATATACCCGATTAGATAAAAGTCCATATAGACCACTTGAAAAATCAATACTTCTAATATTAAAACCAGAAGATAGAATTTCAGTAAAAGGAAAGCTTGAAAAACTGAATCTTAAATATCGAGCAAAAGGTTCAAAAATTAATAAAGAATATAGTGATAATAGAAATGAGTATGTTGCTTCTCTAATAGAAAAATCAAAAATTGAATTAGAAATAGACTCGTTAATGTTTAATAATGGAGATAGAGAAACAATTAATGCTCTTTTTAAAAAGCGTAAAGAATACTCTATAATTGCAAGCAATTTTCAATTAAATTATATCAATAATAATTTAGATAAAAGCCTTTCTGCCTACTATTTATCAAGACAACCATTAGATACCATAGGGAAATATTTTAAAAAATTGGATAAATCAGTAAAAAATGAAATGTTTCAAAATTTATTGAATTATCAATTTACTAGATTTCAAAAATATACAAAAGTCCGAGAGGCTGAATCAAGAATTAAATTAGGAGGAAAAGCACCTGGGTTTTCACTAAAATCTATAAACGAAGAACATTATTCAGTAGACTTCTCAAAAAACAAATTTACTATACTGGATTTTTGGGGTAGTTGGTGTGCACCTTGTATTTCTGGATTTCCAAAAATGAAAGAACATTTTGGAAAATACAAAAACCGAATTGAGTTTATTGGCATAGCTTGTAATGACACAGAAACAAAATGGAGAAATGCGGTTAATGAACACGAATTAAAATGGAAAAACCTTTTCAATGACAATGAAATTGACAAAGATGTTTCTGTTAAATATGCTGTAAAAGGTTATCCAACAAAAATAATAATAAATTCAAGTGGAATCATAGAAGGAATATTTAATGGAGAAGGAGAAGATTTCTATAATAGACTAGATGAATTAATGAAAAATTAAAAAACTAATGCCAACACCGTATAAAATTAATTGCTGGTTCTAGTCTACTTACGAAAGTCCTCGCGGACTTTCTATCTGTGATTTATTTGCTAACTTTAGTGCTTAAAACATGCAACTAATCTTATACAAACCCGTTAGGCAACATTTAAACTCAGAACAATATGAAAAGAACTTCATTAATATTATTAACATCTATTTTACTTATAAGTTGTAAAAAAAAAGAGGCAATTAATATTGAAAATATATCTAAAAAATTCAATTCAAACGTTGAGAACATAGATAAAATTAAATACAATGGACAACTTAAAATGCAATTGAGTGATGGTAATGTTTCAGAATATAATGGAGTAGCACTAATTGAAAAAGAACCTAATGATACAATTTTTGGATTTTCATTTTATGGAATTAGAACTAACATAGATAAAGCAACTATTTATAAAAACGGTGTTGGATTTTTAATCTCAACTGAAGATAATAAATTCAAAAGTGTAGATCCAGAACCGTCACTTTTGGGAAGATATGGTGGACCAATAATTTATAAAGACTTCTTTAAATTGGAAAATGTTTATAAAAATGTTAAAGTGTCTGAAACTGAAGATAGTTTTATTCTTGATTATGTATTTGAAGATGATTTAAAAAATAAAATAACGCAAAAAACGAAAAAATTAGAATTAGACAAGAAAAATTTCCTTCCAAAGAAAGTAACTACTTCCTTACAGCCAGATTTTGGAGACAAACAAACAATAGTTTATGTGTTTGAAAACCTAAAAACAAATGAAAATATTGAAAAGAACATAAATGAATATATTCAAGATTTAAACAAGTTTGAGTTAATTAAAGAAGAAAACCCCAAACCAAACGCTCTTCTGAAAAAATCGTTACCTGCAATTTCATTAAAAAACTTGTTTAACGAAAATGAAATGGTTGCAATAAAAACAGACAAAATTACACTCATTGACTTTTGGGAAGTTTGGTGTGGGCCTTGTATTGCTTCATTTCCAAAAGTTGAGGATTTAAAAAATAAATTTTCTTCTAACCTAAATATTGTCGGAATAGTTTCAGAAGACAAAGAAAATGCAGTAAAATTAGTTAATAAAAAAGGAACTACTTTTTTGAATTTAATTGGAGACAAAGAGTTAAAGGAAGCATTCAGCGTCAATAGTTTGCCAAGATATTTTTTAATAGACAAGAATGGAATAATTCAAAAAGAATATCACGGGTTTTCAGACCAAATTGAAAAAAATATTGAAGAACTAATCCGGAAATAAAAAAACGTTGCCTAACACCGTGTATAATTAATTGCTAGGTTCTTCCCTACTTGTGAATATTCCTGCGGAATATTCACAGGTTCGTAAAAGTTAGCTAATTTAGTTGCCTAACCACGCAACTAATCATACACAAACACGTTGTGGCACATTATGACCCGTCCTGAATAAAGGCTACATAATTTTAAACATTATGTACAAAAATGACAAAGTAATTAGACGGTATTCAGAACCTTTTAAACTAAAAATTCTTGATGAACTCAGTAAAGGTAAACACACAAAAAGCGAACTTTGTAAGCTCTACTCTATTGCACCCACAACGATTAATGAGTGGATTAAAAAGTATAATCGTAAAGACTTAATGAACACCAGAGTAAAAGTNACTATTGCCAACACCGTATAAAAAAAATTGCTAGTTTTACCTAAACCAATGTTAGTTGCTCGTTTGCTAGCTTCTGATTTTCCTTCGGAAAATCCTCGCACACAAACACGCAACTTTCCTTATACATCAACGTTGGGTAACATATTACGAATGAAAGAAAAATTGTCTTTAATAATTATATTTTTTGTCTTTTTTATAGGTAACTCTCAAGAAAGAAAAATTGAAAAAATTTACAGTGATTGTTATTTTAATGCAATGCCTGAAAATGGAAAAGAAGTAAAAAAATATTATAAAATTTATGAGAATTTATTAATTTCTAATGGCTTTTTAAAAGATAATTCTGGAAAAAGTTACTATAAATTGTTTGAAAAAGTAATGACTGAAAAATTTGTTGATACTAAAACGAACTTTTCATTAATTGACTCAATTAATACACTTAATTATTCAAATTTAGTTCACGCAAATGAAAAATGCACAGAAAAAATTAAGTCCTTAAAAAAATATAAGAATTCAAATACTTTTTTGCTTGAAAAAAGAATGGATTCTATAAAGGAAGAATTTGACTTAAAAAATGCTTCAGAAGTTTTTTTGAAAATTTTTGACTATCGAGATTTTGAAATTGAATTTTATAAATTGAGAGTTTTATTAGTTTTGGAAATGAACAAATCATTAGCGGAATTTGAAATTGAAACACCTAAATATTCCAAAGAAAGAATTGAAAACTCTTTGAACATTTATTTGTCTAAAGAAAATATTATCTCTATTAATGGAAAAAAGACTTCAAAAACAGAATTTAAAAAGGTTTTAGAAGACTATTTATTAAGAAACAAAAAGGAATCATTAATAAGCATAAAATCGAGCAGAGATGCTCAATATGGCGAATATCTAAAACTTAATGAAAATTTAGAATTAATTTTTTCAAATTTCAAAAATAAAATATCAATTCAGCATTATAATAAAAACTTTGAAGATTTAACGAAAAATGAAAAAGAAGAAATTGAAAAAGAATACTCATTTGAAATTTATCATAAAGAACCTGAATAAAAAATACGTTACCCAACACCGTACAAAATTAATTGCTTGCTTCTAGCCTACTTACGAAAATCCTCGCGGATTTTCTTTGTTAGTATTTATTTATTAACTTTATTGCTAAACCAACGCAACTAACCTTGTACAAACACGTTACCTGCAAGCTGAACAAACCGATGAACACAGAAGAATTAGTAAAAGCATTTCATACCGAAAAACAGGACTTTCTAAAAGAATACTTATCCGAAAATCCTGAATCTGAAGTTGGACAATTAATAAAATCTCTTAATCTGACCAACGAACAGAATGTAATAATGGAAAAAATTATGAATACTACTTTGACTGATATTTTTTATACTATACTTTTAGGTTTAGATGGTTGTGCTTCGATTGGTGGAATACAAGAAATGTATGAACTGAAAGACGAAAACGGAAATCAATTGAATCGAGAAATAGAAGGTTATGCTTATAAATATTTTCATGAATCAGATTAGATAGATTATGGAACTAATCGGTAGAATAAATAGAAGGAAAATATACTACGTTCAGATTAGAAATAACTCTGACTGGAAGTTTTCATTACCTAAAAATGATTGGGTCGCTTTTACAATCGCGAATAAAGAAGACGAGGACTTAGTTCCGGCAACTGTAAAGATATGTATGGATAAAAATGTAGCTTTCACTTGTAGTGCTGGAACTTTAGCACTCTCAACTGAAAATTATTTTGACGAAGAAATAGCTTTCCGAGCTTTGGACTATGAAATGCGGACAAAAAACGAATTTGATTTTGAAAATACACCTATTACAACTTGTCATCAAAATTTCAGCGAAGGATTTTGGTTTTCAGCAATAGCAGCTCACGACTCTGATAAAGTGATTGATACAATTGTTTGCTTGGACTTTACTAAACGAAAAGTAAAAAGACATTTAATAGAATTAATAGAAAAAATTAACAATGGTTGGTTGCCAAGCGACGAGGAAATTGAACTTGCTGAATATGATAGCTGATAAAAAAGCCAGCAGGTAACACTGTGTATAATTAATTGCTTTTTTGTGCTTACTTACGAAAATTCCTGCGGAATTTTCTCTGGTCCGTAAAAGTTTGCTAAATTAGCTACCAAACCACGCAACTAACCATACACAAACACGTTAGCATTTATTAAAAAAATGAAATATAATAAAGGACATTTTTATTTGACTTGGATAATTTTTGGAATGATTTGTATCTTTTCATTTAACCAATTTATTAGACTATTGAGTGAATCATTTATCGTTTTAGGAATAATTATAAATATAGAGCCTATTTTTCTGAAATATTTAAACTTCATCGTTTATGGAATTGTTGCATTAGCTTTAATATTTATTTCAATTAAAGTATTCAATAAGAAAACGATAGTAAATTATTCACCAGACTTTAAAAAATTAAGAAAGAATTTAATTTTAATTCTTGGAGCAGGTATATTATCAAAAGTATCAGAGCATTTTTTAATGGAATATAGAATTGAGATTTTTAATGAATATATTGAAATCCATAACGTTGAATTTAAAGATATATATCAGACTCTGATTATATATCCTACAATATTTTGGTTATTTATGTTCTTATATTTTATAGTATTATTCTTTATCCTAACTAAAAAGATTGAAAAAACAAGAATGGAATAAATGAGTTGAAAATAATTGAAATTTTAAACTCAAAAAGCTAAATTATTATTCAAACCCTGAATTTCCAATATTGCGGAATTAAAAGAACTTATTGGAATTTGAGTTCGTTTGTGAAATATGAATTATATGCGAAACAGAAATTCGCGAATTATTACTCAATCGGATTTGAAAATCTGCACGAAATTAAAACGAGGATTTACTCAAATGCTGAAAATAGAAAAACAAATGCTAACACCGTATATAATTTATTGCTTGCTTCTCGCCTACTTACGAAAGTCCTCGCGGACTTTCTTGGTCGGTAATTATTTACTAAATTAGTTGCTTAAACCACGCAACAAACCATATACAAACACGCTGGCACAAAGTTAAAACTGAATCGATAAAAAACAAATGATTAGGAATTTTATAAAGATATTTCTTGACAAAATGAAAGGAATTGAATATGGTCCAAAAATTAATAAGGAAATTACATTGAATGAAAAAACAACTAAAGGAGAAATCAAATCTTTAGTTTCAACAATGGGAAATAAAATTATTTTGAATTTTTACGACGCATTTCATAATCTTCATCCAACTGAAAAACCTTGGGCTTTAGGAGATTCAGGAGCCTTCACAGATGTTCGAATTGATAATGAAAAAATAAAAGTGAAACGAGGGAATCATGGCTGGATGGATAAAGAATGGTTTGAAATTTCAAAAACGGAATTAATCGACATAATTTTTAAGAGCAGGAATTTTAACGGAGGAAAAATGAGAATTGAATCCAGAGTTGCAAGAAAGATTTGAAGAAAAGATGAAAAAGGAAAATCATTAATTTATTTTTACCATAAAGTCCCTGAATAAAAAACCATGTGCCAACAAAGAACTGAGCTAAAAAACAACTCTTTTCTTCATTAAATTTTTGCATTATTATTCTAGGCTCATAATTCTATTAATTAGTATTTTGAGCTTTTATTTTTTATGTAAACACTACTTATTTTAATAAAACAGAAACATAAGTTTCATCATATGGGTTTCCAGATTTGGCAATTGCAAAACTCTGTTTCAACAACTTATTAGAAACTGCAATTAATGCCAATTTCTTACTCTTACCTTTGTTTACAAGTCGCTCATAAATTTCTCTACAGACTTTATTATGTTTACATGCTGTAAATGAACACAAAAACAAAAGGTTTCGTAGCTTTCTATTACCAACCTTACTAATTCTTGCTCTTCCCCTTACACTACTTCCTGATTCTCTTATTGTTGGTGTGATTCCTACATAACTACAAAGTTGAGAAGCTGTTTCAAACTTTTTAAAACCATCTGTTACCACAATTAAAAACAATGCTGTCTTTAATCCTATTCCTGGAATACTTGTTAAAAGAGTTAATTGAACTTGTTGTTCTTGCTTTACTAAAGTAAGTAACTTTTCTTCTATACCTTTAATCTCTCTTTCTAAATGCTTTTTAACGCGAATTAAAGAGCGATAAACCCATTTTGATGGAATCCCTAAGACTTCTTCTCCATGAATTTTATTCTTGGTAGCTGTTCGTTTTTTTATTAAACTATCTAACCATCTAAAGAGTTGTAAACATTCACTTTAAACTTCTGTAAGAGCATTATATAATGGAACTTCGTTTATCTTTCCATAATCACAAATTGCTTTGGCATCACTTTTATCTGTTTTAACTTTTGCTAATTTCATTTGAATGAAACGCTTTATTGATAATGGATTGACAACAGAGACAATAACTCTTTGCTTGTATAAAAACTGAGCTAATCTGTAATGATAATAACCTGTGGCTTCCATAATTACTAATGAATTTTTAGGAAGACTTTTTAAAAAAAACTTAAATCCAGATACATCATTTTTAAATTGATTATGACCACTTTTACTTCTATAAACATCAAACACATCTTTGCTAATGTCAACTCCAAAAATTTCCTTATATTTATTCATAAGAACTGATTTATGAAAGAATAACCTACCATGACTCACAACAAACAACTTGAAAACGAGATCTAGGTCTCACAGAACTGAACGTGGTTTATAGTAGAAAAGAGAGAGGATTACCAATGTTGTCGAAGTCGAAAGCTTCACCGTATATATTAACCTTAATTCTCTCTTTTATTCTTTCTGATTAGATATCAAATTTATTAAAAGACAAACTTAAGACGTATATAATCCATTGCTAGTTCTAGCCTACTTACGAAAATCCTCGCGGATTTTTTATTCGGTTTTTATTTGCTAAATTACGTGCTAAACCATATACAAACACGTTGGCTATAATTTCAAGAAACCAAAAACCTTCATTTTATAAAACTTACCTATTGGAATTTGATGCTCTTTAATATTTATTCTATTGCCTTCTATAGTCGCAATATTATCTTTAGAAACTATAAAAGATTTATGAACTTGTATAAATTTATCTGAAGCAAGTATTTCTAAAACATCAGATATTTTTTCTCTAATTAATATCAGATTTTCTTTTAAAACAATTTTACAATAGTTTCCGGCAGCTTCTACAAATAAAATATCGTTTAAATTAACTTGAATGTGCTTTTTATCACTATATAAAAAAACATATTGGTCTTTAATGATTTTTGGAGATTCTAATTTGCGTGATTCATTATTTAAATTCATAGTTTTATTGATGGCTTTTAAAAACCTCTCAAAACTAAATGGTTTCAATAAATAATCTATCACATTTAATTCATAACCTTCTAATGCGTGTTCTTTGTAAGCAGTTGTCACAATTACTTTTGGTGGATTAGATAATGTTTTTAAAAATTCAAAACCCTTTAGTTTCGGCATATTCAAATCCAAAAAAATTAAATCGACTGTGTTGTCTTGAAAAAATTCTAACGCTTCTATCGCATCATAGCAATTTTTAGCCAATTTCATATTCGGTAACAAATCACAATATCCCTTTATAATATCGTGTGCAATAATTTCGTCATCAATTATTAAATAGTTAATCATAATTGCAGTTCTAATTTAGCTCTAAATACTGAATTATTCTTTTCAATAACTAATTTATGTTTTTTTGGATAAGCCAATTCAAGTCTTCGTTTTAAATTTTTGAGACCAATCCCTTTTTCTTTTGGAATTTCCTTTTCATCAAAATTATTTTCAATTTCAAAAATTAATGTCTCATTATTACATCTTAAATTTATGGTAATATAGGCTTTTTCTCGCAAATTTTCGACACCGTACTTAAAGGCGTTTTCTAACAAGATTATTAATAAAAGTGGTCTAACCTTTATATTTTGATTGGCTATATCTGTGTTCAATTGAATATCGATTTCTTTGTGATATCGCATCTTGTGCAATGCAATATAATTCTTTATATAAGAAATCTCTTCGTGCAAAGAAACCGCATTCTTTTCGCCTTCATAAATACTATAACGCATTAAATCTGACAGTTTTAGTACAATATTTTTTGCTGTATCTGCATCTTTATCAATCGTGCCGTAAATATTATTAAGCATATTAAAAAAGAAATGAGGATTTACCTGACTTTGCAAGTGAAGTAATTCATTTTTTTTTGTTTCATTTTTTAAATTTAAAAAAGATTTTAGTTGCATAATAATCCAAAGAATACCAACTAAAAGTAATAAACAATAATATATTATCACAACAATTCCTATTGCTGATGGATATTTCCCAAGAAAAATTACAGAATCATTCCCAAGTATTACAGATTCGTAAGTGGTTATACCTAACGGAATTAGAACACTTATTAAAACTAATATTTTAACGACAAGCCAATTATTTCTTTTTAAAACAGATATCATTCAGCAAAAATAATATAAATAAATGGGCAGAAAATTAATAGTGACAAACGCTAATCATTGTGGTTTATAACTATTGAATAATATGATAAAAACATTTCAGACTACATAGCCTGTTTTTCATCTAACGCTGTAGTGCATATGTCACAAAAATTTATTCAGCATATAATGGCTCAATATATTTGGTCTTTCATCAATCAAAAAACGAAAATCAAATGAAAAAAAGAATAACACGCTATCTTAAAAACGTATTTGGAACCATCCTCGTTTTATTAGTCATTGGTATTGCTATTATAGTTTCCTTAAATGGAAGTTTTGAATATGGGAACAATCCATTAAATATCAATTTGGAAAAAGAAGGTCCTTATGTGTTTTATGAAAACGATAGTACACTAAATGTAAATTATATAAGAGGCAATAAAACAGACGGATTTTATCTTGACAAAACCGAACACGCTGTAAATGAAATAATCCCTACTACTTGCTATTTCCCATTAGAAGCTTCTAGTTTTGATTTTAATATTAAATCAGAAATTGAAATTCCAGAAACGACCTATTCAGATAACCAACCAATAATTGCCATTTCTGATATTGAAAGTAGTTATAAAACATTCCGAGATTTTTTAATTGCTAACAAAGTTATTGACCTAAACTTAAAATGGATTTTTAATCAAGGACACCTTGTTTTAGTTGGAGATTTTGTGGATAGAGACTTTTCAACAACTCAAGTGCTTTGGTTTATTTATAAACTGGAACAAGACGCTAAAAGACAAGGAGGAAAAGTGCATTTTATTATAGGAAACCACGAACTCTATAATATGCAAGGAAAATACAAATCTGCTTCATATAAATACTATGGTGTTGCATCTATTTTAGGAAAACAGCATCACGATTTATACAATGAAAACTCATTTTTAGGTAAGTGGATGGCTTCTAAAAACACGATGGAGCTTATTAATGGGCATCTTTTTGCTCACGGAGGGATTCATCCAGATATTGTAAAATACGATGTCTCAATTGAAAAAATTAATCAAATAAACAGAGAGAATTATTACCATTCCTATTATCCAAAACCTGAAGAAACTATTGAACAATTAATACTTTCCAACAAAAATGGAATTTGTTGGTATAGAGGATATTTTAATGATGATCTATCACAAGAAGATGTAGAAAAAGGGATTAAAAAATTTAATGCAAAAGATATCATTGTTGGACATACACTTCAATGGTCAGTAAAAAAAATATATGATGGAAAAGTCTTTGCTATTGATGTAAAACACCCGAAGGACTATAATAAAAATTGGCCAACTAAAGAGTCAGAAGGTTTGTTAATAAAAGAAAACATCTACTTCCGTTTAAAATCGAACGGAAAAAAAATAGAATTATAATAGAAATGAAATCAATATAATGAAAACTAAAATTTACAATTTCTTATCAAAACGATACATCGTTATTTTAACAATGCTTATTGCCCCATTATTTGGCTTTATAGACCGAAATTTTGTCTTTTTTTTCGGACTGGGCATTGCATTTTTAATTTTATGGGGAAGTAATTTTGAATGGACAAAGTTCGGAATGGGAAAGAAAATTACTAGAAACACCATTTTAAAAAGTTTATTAATAACAGTTTTATTTTTTATAGGGTTTAGCATAATAGACTCATTCCTTCAACATTATTTGGGAGAATTTGATTTGTCTTCTGTTGAGGATATTAGAGGAAATTTTGTAGGTTATTTTGTTTTAATGCTTATAATGTGGGTCTTTGCTGCTTTTGGAGAAGAATTTCTTTTTCGAGGATATTATATGAAGTCATTAGCAGAATTATTAGGAAATTCAAATAAAAATTGGTTTTTATCTGCAATTATTACTTCCGTTTATTTTGGTGTCTCTCATATATATCAAGGTACTGTTGGAATGGTATCTGTATTTTTATGGTCTTTATTAATCTCATTAATATTTAATAAAAACAGGAACAATTTATTTTTACTCGTTTTAATTCACGGATTTAATGACACAATAGGTTTAACACTCATCTATTTAAATAAAGGTAATCTTATTTCAGAATGGATACAACAACTGTTTTAATAGCCTATCATTTAAAATCCGAAGAAAAAAACTGTAGCCAATAATGTATATAAAACATAGCTATTACATTCTTTTCGAGAGGTTTTTACTTCTTTAAGAAGTCCGCCAAATTTTTATTTTTGTATATTTAGAAATTAGAAGATAAAGAGAAAAAATAAAAATTTGGCTCGTGTTTAATCCGAAACAACCGTGTCTTCTTAAACGTTAGGTTTCATATACGGAGACGTTGGGCATAATACGAAACAAATAACCTCCATTCAATAACTTAACGCAACAAACCTATTAATTTAGATTTGTTGCGTTAAGTTATTGAATGGAGAAATGAAAACACAAATGGACTCATTAGGAAGATATCTTCCAAAAGGAACAAATTTCAATGAAATTGACCTAACTAAACCACTATTATGGACTGTAAGTCCATAGGTTTTAAAATCTGACTAAAGTCAGCATTACGAAATCTAACGTGATTACTCTAATATGAAATTATCACTATCATTACTAGATTTCCGATGATGTTCTAAATATTCATTTACCATTTTATCTGTTATATTACCTGAGCTCCAACATCCAAATCCTATTGCATAAAAATGTCTGCCCCAATATTGTTTCTTCAATTTTGGGAATTCTTGCTGAATTCTCCTAGATGTTCTCCCTTTTAATTTCTATACAATATTACTAACATCTTATGATGGACGATACTCAATATGCATATGAATGTAATCCTTAGATACAACTCCTTTTAATATTACTATATCTTCTGAATCACATATTTGTATAAGCAATTGTCTACAACGCTGTTGAACATCTCCAACTAATACATTATAGCGATACTTAGTACTCCAAACTATATGAACTGTTAATTTTGAAACAGTATGACCATTTGCTCGCTGATTTTCCATTCAACAAAGGTAAAAGTTTTTAGAAGCTAAAACGAAATGCACTAAAATACATAGTTTTAACTAAATTTGAGACCAACAAAAAAGATAAAGAGTTAGTATAACTGAAGAAAATCATTGTTATGAAAATGCCATTACTGAACGTGTAAATGGTATTTTAAAAGATGAATTTTATTTAGACCAAACCCTTGATAATGTGACTCACGCTAAGAGAGCCGCAAAAAATGCAATTAATTTATACAAAAAAAAATGTTACACCTATCTTTAGACTATAAAACACCTAATATGGTATATAAATTATCAGCCTAAATTCAATTTTAACCTGTAGCCATATTTCAGGACAAGACATATAGCCTATAAATTTTGGTAAAGATGGTACAATAAAACCTAGCACTTCTTTTATTTTTAATTAGAAAAACAATTAAATATTTTTTTATTAAAAAGATTATGTTTGTATATTTAATACCAACAACCAAATAATCACTATGACACTAGAAGAATTAAAGTACCCAATAGGTAAAGCAGAAATTCCTGAAATTATTACAAAGAAAAATATTGAAGATTGGATTTCACTTTTAGAAAGATTTCCACACGAATTAGAATTTTTGGTTAGAGAATTATCAGAAAACCAATTAGACGTTCCTTACAGAGAAGGTGGTTGGACAATTAGACAAGTAATACATCATTGTTATGACAGTCATCATAATTCTTATTTACGTTTTAAATGGGCTTTAACAGAAGAAAATCCAATAATTAAGGCTTATAACGAAGAAAATTGGGCAGAATTACACGATTCTAAAACAGCACCAATCCTTCTTTCTTTAGATGCATTAAAAGCATTACATGCTAAATGGGTGTATTTAATACAAGGTTTATCTGAAGTTGAATTAAATAAAACTTTTATTCATCCAGAAAGTAATAAAGAAATTAGCTTAAAAGAGAACATTGGTCTTTATGCTTGGCATTGTAGACATCATTATCATCATATAGAACAACTTTTGATTCGTAAAAATTGGAAACAATAAGTACCACATTATTTTATTTTTAATTTTATTGATACATGAAAACTGCTAAAGAATATTTTGATGAATATGCTATTAGTCATCAAAACGAAACTAACCAAGCCATACATTACGTGTGTGTGCCTCTTATATTTTTTAGCGTTGTTGGTTTATTAGTAAGCATACCTACTTCATTTTTAGAAAACACATTCAAGCTTTCTAATCCTTTATTAGAAAATTGGGCTATTGCAGTTGGCATTGTTATTTCTATCTTTTATATGCGGTTAGGTTTTTGGTATTTTATTAAAATGCTATTTGTTATTTTAGTTTCTATACTTGGTAATTTTCTAATCAGTAATCATTTAAATATATTCTATACATCTATTTTTATTTTTGTATTCGCTTGGATAGGACAATTTTACGGACATAAAGTAGAAGGTAAAAAACCTTCTTTTTTAAAGGATTTAGAGTTTTTATTGATTGGACCTTTATGGGTTATTGAAAAACTTAGTAAGAAAAAATAATTATGAAAGAAGAAATTACTTTTGAAGACTTTTTAAAAGTTGATATTAGAATAGGAACCATTATAGAAGTAAAAGATTTTCCAAAAGCAAGAAAACCAGCCTACCAACTAACGGTAGATTTTGGTGCTTTAGGCATTAAAAAATCGAGTGCACAAATAACCGATTTGTACACAAAAGAAGAGTTATTAAATAAACAAGTAACTGCAATCATCAATTTTAAACCAAGACAAATAGCCAATTTTATGAGCGAAATTTTGGTAATTGGTGTGTATAATACAGATGGAAATGTGGTTTTATTACAAGCTTCTAAAGCCATTAAAAATGGTGAGCAGGTAAATTAACAATACCTTTTAAAGTAGTAATTAATTTTTAGGATTGTTTAAAATTATTAAGGCACCAATTACTCCAGGAATCCAGCCACAAAGGGTTAGTAAAAAGATGATAAAAACAGAACCACAACCTTTTCCTAAAACTGATAAGGGAGGAAAAATAATGGCTAGTAAGACTCTAAAGAAACTCATAGTATAATTTTAGTTGGTTTATAATATGACGAGTATATTCAATAAATGTTACATCAATACTAAATAAATAGAACGATAGAGCTAACTAATTTATTCTTTTTTTATAAATTATTTTATTTTTTTGTGATTTAAATAACTTATTGTACGAATAATAAGGTAAACCTAAAAAAAATTAGTTTGAGTAAAAAAACTTTATTTGTTGACATTCTTAAAAAGCACAAAGGTATTTTATATAAAGTGATCACAATTTACTGTGCCGATGAGAATGATAAAAAAGATTTAGAACAAGAAATTTTAATTCAAATTTGGAAATCTTTGGATAAGTATGACGATACTTATGCAATCACAACATGGTTATATCGTATTTCTATGAATGTAGCTATTTCTCACTACCGAAAAGTTTTTAAGACAAAAAGTAAAATTGTTAGATTGGATAGCACCTTACTTGAATACACGAAATCTGACGAAAAAAGTGATGATAGTTATCAAAAAGAAATATTACAAAAACTATTATCTCAACTGAATGAATTTGACAAAGCTTTAATGTTTCTTTACTTAGAAGATAAAGATAATGAAGTAATTGCAGATATTTTAGGGATTACAAAGACCAATGTGTCTACAAAAATTAATAGAATTAAAAACAGATGGAAGCAAGAGCTAAAATCACAAAAAAACTAAAAGATTATGAATATTGACGAAATAAAAACTGTTTGGAAAAAAGATATGAATGCTCTAGAAAGTAGAATTAAAATCAATGAAACTAAAATAAAAGAATTAGAATTTAATAAAGCTACCACAACGTTTGATAAATTTTTAAAAATATCTCTTTTTGGTAAAAACATGGCTTTAGTGTATGCCTTAATTTCTTTATTATTAATTATTAAATTATGGCAAACTCCTGTAATAGCTATAATTGTTGGGATTGGTTTACTATCAATGATTTTTTCTTACTTTCAACATAGTTCTTTAAAAAAATTAGACTTAACAAACTTTAGCTTACTTGCTTTACAAAAAGAAATCAGTAAATTTAGAAAGCATACAGCAGAAACTGCTATTTATGATTTTACCATTATATTTATTTGGATGACTACACTAGGAATTGGTATCTATCAATTAATATCTAAAAATAATATTATTGACAGTTTTAAGACAGGTATCGTATTAAGTACTGCAATATTATTTTGGTTTGTTTTTGCTTACTTTGGTGGTAAAAAGATCTACAAAAACATAGATATAGAGCTTAAAAGCAGTGAATATGAATTAAATAGTTTAAAAATGTATCAAGAATACTAAATCTTAATATATTTAAAAACCCAACAAATTAAATTTGTTGGGTTTGCATTTTATTCCTTTAAAATTAATACACTACATCTTATCACCAAAGAAAATAGTATTCATTAATAATTTATTGGTACCAAACCAAAAAGCTCTAAAATTTGTATTATCAGTAAAAACGATTGCTCTACCTTTACCAAATCTTTGTACTTTAAATGGTACTGTATTTTTAATCACTTTTGCATTTTCTTTACTAATATACCCACTTAACAATGGATTTGGAGTATATTGAATGGGATTATTGTAACTACGTTTATCTGCTTTTATAAACATAGTAGAATTTCTAAACAATGCAATTTTATCGTCTTTATATCCAAAATTTATTGGGTGAGAACGGTCTATGTTTGCTTCAAAAATAGCACCCCCAATTACTTGCGCTCCAGATTTTAACGATTTGTTTTCAAAAGAAATACCTTCTATACTCTCAATTTTTGGCCTATCAAATTCTAGACTCATCATTTTACTACTTGCCAACCATCTTGCTGTGTTTTTATATCCTACTAAAACACCTCCATTTTTAGTCCAAGTTTTTAACTTTTCAATTGCATCTTTACCAATTCTACTACTTGGTACAATAATATGTGTGTATTTAGCAAGGTCTACTCTTGTAAAATAACTCATGTCAATACGAGTTAAGCGCATGTCAAATCGTTGATCAAATAAGTGCCAGATTTCTCCAGAATCATTTCCTGCAATTCCATCTCCCACTAACATGGCTACTTTTGGTTTTGTAATAGGACTAAAACTGTTAGAACCTAAATCTACTCCGTCATTTAAACCTGTAGTAACACCTGCTATTTTAACATGACTGTCTAATGCTGTTTTTTCTAAAAACTGATACATTTCGGTAGCATTTAATGCTTGATTTTGCACCGGAATAAAAATCGTTCCGTAATCATAGGCATTTCCTCCGTTTTTAAAGTTTTTCATAGAAACTTTAGCACGCAATCCCTTTTGTAAAATAGTATTTAAAGCTTTTGGTGTATAAAACTCATTCCAAGGCATTAAATACCCGTAATCACTTTTAGAAGAAATAGTACCTGCATTTAGTTTTAAATCCGTTATTTCTTTTCCTGCTTTGGCAAGCGATATATTTTCGGCATAATCCACATCAAAAGCATGGTTAAAAGTCCAAGCAGAAATATCGTAAAACAAACTGTCTTTAAAAGTAGTTCTTACATCAAACATCGCTTTTACCAAACGTTGGTTTTTTTGATCCATTGGCACCACGTAACTGTATCCTTTTTTAAAGGTTTTTCCGTTTTCTGTAAAATCAGATTTTACATCATGGATTTTTATATGCTGACTTTTTAAGATTTCTGCTAAATGATAACTCTTTGCGCCATCTTTTTCATCACCAAAAACAATCGCTTTACTGCTACCTGTATTTCTAGATTCTTTGTAAAAATCTTGTTGATACTTTAAGATTTTTGTACGCATACTTTTTGCTGCTTCTAAAGTTGATAAAGCTGCCGTAAATTGATTTCTAATCGTAAACGGGAATGTTAGAATACCGTTTACCGTTTCTTGTGCATGCCCTCTAGAACTTCCTTGTTCAAACAAAATACCGATACTTCCGTTAATATCCGGAAACGTAGAGCCTTTACCATAATAAAAATCATCGTAGCTTTCTTCTGAATAATACATAGAACCAATTTTATCAAACGCTTTTGCATGATACGTTCCGATTTCTTTGGTTAAATCCTGATTCATTTGTGGTGTTAAAGGATTGGTTCTAGAAGGAATTCCGGGTTGAAAAAAGAAGCTAGAATTACTGCCCATTTCATGATGATCTGTTAAAATATTAGGCAACCATTTATGAAAACTTGCAATTCTGGCTCTACTTTCTGGCAACTGCACAGGCAACCAATCTCTGTTCATATCAAACTGATAATGATTGGTACGTCCTCTTGGCCAAATCTCTGTATATTCTCTATCATTAGGATCTGGATTGATGTTTTTACTCTTGTTGGTATTTGCCCAATAAGAAAAACGTTGCAATCCATCAGGATTAAAAGAAGGATCGAAAAGAATAATTGTATTCTTTAAAACATCGTCTATATTTTCTGCAGCAGCCAAATAATAAGCTACAGCTAAAGCGGCATTAGAACCACTTGCCTCGTTACCATGAATAGAAAATCCTTGATACACTACTATTGGGTCGTTAGAAACATCTAAAGTGGCATCATTAGTACCATCAATATGTTTTTGTCTAATGCTTTCTATATTTTTATGATTTTCTGGAGAAGTAATGGTCATTAATAATAAAGGTCTTCCTTCATAAGTTGTACCTCTTGTTTCAATAGAAATTCTATCAGAAGAAGCTGCCAACACCTTCATATATTCGGCTAGTTTATCATGCGTAACATGCCACTCACCTACTTCATGTCCAATGACAGATTTTGGTGTAGGTATGTTTGCATTGTAAGTTCCTTTTGGCAAGTAATAAGATAAATCTACTTGCTGCCCAACTAAGGAAAATGCAGACAACAAGCATAAGAGTAATACTTTTTTCATGTGTATTTGAATTTGATTGTGTCCAAATATAACAATTCAAGTAATTATTGTTTTATACTTTAACATTTCTTTATTTTTGCAAAATGATTAAAGACATTCAACTACGTGTAAATTTAATAGAAGAACGCAAAGAAAATATTCTTTTATACAAAGCTGCTAAGCAATTAGATATTGATAAAAATACCATTTCTGCTGTAAAAGTTTTACGTAAATCTATTGATGCGCGTAAAAAAGACATCATTTTTAATTATAAAGTAGCCGTTTATATTAACGAAAGTATTTCAGAAAAATCGGAGTATGTTTTTGATTATAAAGACGTTTCTAAGGCAAAAGAAATTCATATTGTAGGTTTTGGTCCTGCAGGTATGTATGCTGCCTTACGTTGTATAGAACTGGGTTACAAACCTATTGTACTAGAACGCGGAAAAAACGTACAAGAGAGAAGACGAGACTTAAAGGCCATCAATCAAGATCACTTTGTAAACGAAGATTCTAATTATTGTTTTGGTGAAGGTGGTGCTGGTACTTACTCTGACGGAAAACTATATACCCGAAGTTTAAAACGTGGCGATGTAAGACGTATTTTCGAAAACTTAGTTTTTCATGGGGCAACAGATCAAATTTTGGTCGATGCGCATCCGCATATCGGAACCAATAAATTACCGAAAATCATCCAAAATATTCGTGAGAATATTATAAAATATGGTGGCGAGGTTCATTTTGAAACCAGAGTTACCGACTTTGTTGTTAAAAATAACAAACTACAAGCCATTCAACTGCAAAACGGACAAGAAATGGCTGTCAATTCAGTTATTTTAGCAACGGGGCATTCTGCAAGAGATGTGTATGAATTGTTGCATAAAAAAGAAATTGCCCTAAAAGCAAAGTCTTTTGCTATGGGCGTTCGTGTAGAACATCCGCAAGAAATTATCGATCAAATTCAATACCATTGTTCTGGCGAAAGAGACGAATTGTTACCTGCAGCGGCCTATAGTTTAGTGCAACAAGTAAACAACCGTGGCGTGTACTCTTTTTGTATGTGTCCGGGTGGATTTATTGTTCCCGCAGCTACGGCAAACGGAGAAGTAGTGGTAAACGGAATGTCGCCTTCTCGTAGAAACAATAAATTTGCCAATTCTGGTATTGTAGTTGAATTAGATATTGACCAAGATTTTAAAAAGTACGAGCAGTTCGGCGCTTTAAAAGGCTTAGAGTTTCAAAAAGACTTAGAAAAGATTGCCTTTTTTGCCGGGGGAAGAACACAAACCGCACCTGCGCAAAGATTGGTCGATTTTGTAGATGGTAAACTGTCTACAGATTTAAATGATTGTTCGTATCAGCCTGGCTTAAAATCGGCACCTTTACATTCTTTATTACCAAAAATTATTGGAAGTAGATTAAGAAAAGGGTTTGCTGCTTTCGGACAAAAAATGCACGGTTATCATACCAACGAAGCAAATATTATTGGTGTAGAATCTAGAACATCATCTCCAGTAAACATCCCAAGAAAAGAAAATTTAGAACATACAGAAATAGAAGGGTTATTTCCTTGTGGAGAAGGTGGCGGTTATGCTGGCGGAATTGTTTCTGCTGCCATGGACGGAGAACGTTGTGCAGAAGCAGCTATTGATAAACTGTAAATATTTTTAACAACTATTTTGTTACATAACCAATAACAATTGCTAATTTTACTTTCTTTAAATTACATGCATGAAAATTACAATTGGTAGAATTGATAAAGGAGATTTCCCTGAATTATCTTTAGAGGAAATTGATTTAAAAATTGATTCGGGTGCTTATACTTCATCAATACATTGTTCTAACATAGAAGAAATCGTTGTAAATGGAGTAAGTTTTATTAAATTTAAGTTATTAGATCCAGAACATTCTTTATACAACAACAAAGAATTTTCAACAAAAAATTACGATATTAAAGCTGTAAAAAGTTCTAATGGAATTTCTGAAAACCGTTTTTTAATAAAAACTGAAATTGTAATTTTTAATACTACTTTTCCTATTCATTTAACATTAAGTGAAAGAAAAGACATGAAATTTCCTATATTATTAGGAAGAAAATTTTTAAACAACAAGTTTGTGATAGATATTGCTGAGAAAAATCTATCTTTTAAATTAAAAAATATAACCAAATGAGAATTGTAATTCTTTCTAGAAATCCCAACCTTTATTCTACTAAAAGATTAGTTGAAGCAGCACAAAAAAGAAAACACGAAGTAATTGTTGTAGATCATTTAAAATGTAATATAGAAATTGAAAAAAAATCACCTAAAATATTTTATAAAGGTGAATATTTAGATAATATTGATGCAATTATCCCAAGAATTGGTGCTTCTGTAACTTTTTATGGAACTTCTGTTATTCGTCAATTCGAAATGATGAAAGTTTTTACTTCTGTAAGTTCTATAGCTTTAACAAGATCTAGAGATAAATTAAGCAGTTTACAAATTTTAGCAAGAGCTGGTGTTGGCTTACCTAAAACGGTTTTTACAAACTACACAAAAGATGTAGAACATGTTGTAGATTCTGTTGGTGGAGCTCCTTTAGTTTTAAAATTATTAGAAGGTACACAAGGTTTAGGTGTTGTTTTAGCGGAAACAAAAAATGCTGCAACTTCTGTTTTAGAAGCCTTTAATGGTTTAGGCGCAAGAGTAATTGCACAAGAATTTATTAAAGAAGCAGGGGGTGCAGATATTAGAGCTTTTGTAGTTGATGGTAAAGTAGTTGGAGCGATGAAACGTCAAGGAAAAGAAGGAGAATTCCGTTCTAATTTACACAGAGGTGGTAATGCAACTGTCATAGAATTAACGGACGAAGAGGAAAAAACTGCATTAAAAGCAACCAAAGCTTTAGGTTTAGGTGTGGCTGGTGTAGATATGTTACAATCCTCAAAAGGTCCTTTGGTTTTAGAAGTAAATTCATCTCCTGGTTTAGAAGGTATAGAAGTTGCTACAGGAAAAAATATTGCCAAAGAAATTATACGTTATTTAGAAATACATGTCGAGTAAACCTTTTATACTTTTAGGAAAAGAAATTCCGAAAGGAAAATGTACTGTTTTAGATTTAGAAGTTGCAAAGCTACACACAAGAACAACAGTAAAAGTTCCAGTAATTATTGAGCGTTCTAATGAAGATGGTCCTGTCGTTTTATTATTAGCAGGTGTTCATGGAGATGAAACCAATGGAGTTGGAATTGTTAGAGAAATCATCAGTCAGAAAATAAATAAACCAAAAAAAGGAACTATTATTTGTATTCCTGTGTTTAATATTTTTGGATATTTAATACAAACCAGAGAGTTTCCTGACGGGAGAGATTTAAACAGAATGTTTCCTGGTTCTAAAACCGGTTCATTAGCAAGTCAGTTTGCATATCAATTCACCAATGAAATTGCACCTTATGTAGATTATGTAATTGATTTTCATACAGGTGGCGGAGATAGAGATAATATTGCACAAATACGATGTGCTAAAGAAGATAAAAAAGGATTGGAATTGGCTAAAATTTTTAATCCACCAATGATTGTTTTCTCTAGTAATATTTCTAAATCATTAAGATATACTTTAAATAAAATGGACAAAACGATCCTTTTATTTGAAGGAGGAAAATCTAAAGAACTAAACCCTACTATTATTAATGAAGGTGTAAACGGAACAAAAAATGTTTTAATTCACTTGGGCTTAATTGATGGAGAAATTACGGTTAGAGAAACTCCAATTTTTGTAGAAAATGCCAAATGGATAAGAACCTCTCATTCTGGAATGTTTAAAATAATGGCAAAAAATGGTTCTTTTGTAAAAAAGAAAGAATTAATTGGTGTTATTCAAGATCCTTTTGGTGAGTTTAAAAAAAGAGTTTATGCTCCTTTTAACGGCCATATATTTTGCATTAACAAAACACCAATTGTAAATAAAGGTGATGCTTTATTTCATATTAGTATAGAAGGGTAAAAAATTACCAAAAAACTTACATTTGTAACATGCGTATAGATATTATTTCAGTTGCTCCCAATTTATTAGAAAGTCCTTTTAATCATTCTATTATAAAAAGAGCAAAAGACAAAGGTTTAGCAGAAATTAAAATTCACGATTTACGTGAATATGGCTTGGGCAATTACAAACAAATTGATGATACTCAGTTTGGTGGTGGAGCAGGTATGGTCATGATGATTGAACCGATTGCCAATTGTATTAAAAAATTACAAGCAGAAAGGACGTATGATGAAATCATTTATATGACTCCAGACGCAAAAACGCTCAATCAATCTACTGCAAACACACTTTCTTTAAGAGAAAATATTTTAATTCTTACAGGGCATTATAAAGGTGTAGACCAAAGAATTAGAGACAAATACATTACCAAAGAAATTTCTATTGGAGATTATGTTTTAACTGGTGGAGAATTAGCCGCAGCCGTTTTAGTGGATGCCGTTGTACGTTTAATACCTGGTGTTATTGGTGATGAACAATCTGCACTTACAGATTCTTTTCAAGATAACTTATTATCGCCACCAGTGTATACAAGACCTGCCGAATTTGAAGGAATGAAAGTTCCGGAGATTTTATTATCTGGTAATTTTCCTAAGATTGATGATTGGAGAAGTGAAAAAGCTTATGAAAGAACAGAACAAATAAGACCTGATTTACTAGAAGATTAATCAATTTCTTATCATTTATAAATAGAACATTTTGAACAAAATAAAAAACTTCATAAATAACAATAAAGCCCTTTCTTGGGTTTTAGGTTTTCAATTATTTAGACTGATTTTATTGCCGTTTATGGGCTTAATGCCCCAAGATGCTTATTATTATTTATACGGACAAAATTTATCTTTATCGTATTTTGATCATCCTGGAATGATTGGATATATTTTAAGAATTTTTACAGATGTTTTTGGTCAAACTATTTTTGTTATCAAATTTGCAGATTTTATAATTACTTCACTCACCATTTTAAGTTTTTACAAATTAGCTTCTTACTTTTTATCAGCAAAAAAATTACAAAGAGCAATTGTTTTATTAGCTTCTACACTATTTATTTCCATTTTATCCTTTAATTCTACGCCAGATGTTCCACTTTTATTATTCTGGACATTGAGCATCATTTGTTTATACAAAGCTATTTTTGAAGAAAAAAAATGGTTTTGGATCTTTGGCGGAATCGCAATGGGATTGGCTTTTGATAGTAAATACACTGCCATTGTATTGCAAATTGGTTTGCTTGCTTTTCTTCTTTTTTCTAACAAATACAGAAAATTATTAATATCGCCTTGGTTGTGGATCTCTATAATTATTTCTGTTGCTGTAACTTTCCCGGTTTGGTATTGGAATTACCTAAACGAGTTTGCTTCTTTTGCTTTTCAAGGAGCAAGTAGAACTGATAGTATTACAGAGTTTAAGTTTTCTCCTAACTTTTTCTTTGGTGCAATTGGGCATCAAATGTTCTTATTATTACCCGTTTTATTTTTAGTTTTCATCACGTTTACGTTTAAATATGTAAAAAGAGCCTTGTTAAAACTTAGAATTCCGCAAGCTAAAACCTTGTTTTTGTTGGCATTTTTTGTTCCAACTTTTGTTGGATTTTTTATATTGACACCTATTTATTGGGTAAAATTAAATTGGATGATGCCTTCTTATATAACAGGAATCATTTTAGCGGCCATGTTTATCAGCAAGAAATTATTAAAAATTCAAGTAATTTTTTCTATTGTTTTTCATGTACTTTTTAGCTTACAAATTCTCTTTTATTTGGCACCGATAAAAAGTGATGACACTTGGGTAGGTTGGAAAGAATTATCCGAAGAAATAAGCCTTTTACAACAAGAAAAAACAGATACTTTTGTATTTTCTGATGATAATTATAAAACTTCCGCGTGTTTAAATTTCTTTATGGAAGATAGAATTTATGCACAAAACATCATCGGTTTACCTGCTTTGCATTTCGATTATTTAGGTGATGATTTATCAAGCTTAAAAAACAAAAATGCCATTTTTATTGATTCTGACAAACGTTTTAAAAACAGTGATAAAAAAGGAGAACATCACCCTTTATTAGATACTTATTTTGATAAAGTAACCGAATTATCACCAATAATCATTAAGGTAAACGGAAAGGAATCTCGTAAATTTTGGGTTTTTTATTGCGAAAATTACAAGCCTAGTCTTTTATCAACTGATAAATAAAAACATATTTTACGGTTTCTTTATTTCGATCAATTGGTATCGTTGCTATTAAATTAAATTGATTAAAACGGTTCCCGTAAACTTCTGCTGGTTTTCTATAATTTCTACTGTCGGTTATGTATAAAACTTCGTTTAAGTTTACGTCTGCATTTTCTTTATGGATCCAATAATATTTATGAATTTTATGCAACGCTCCTACTCCGTAAACCAACATATTATTTGGTCTTGCAAAATAATAATCGATATGTGCCGCAGGAAACCATTTATCAGAAATTATGGGCAAATTTGTTAAATTATTTTCTTGTAAAACTTTGGTCACTTTTTTAGCCGCTTGTTGCCAACCATACAAATCCATTAACGCATCTTTTTTGCCTAAAGTTTCTTTTTTGTTTGATTTTTCAACTGGTAAAATCCATCCGTTGTTAATTTCTAAAGTGATAAAAGTTAGTAAGATTGATAAAAAAATAAAACCTCTTATTAAATTTCTTTTGATGTTTTTGCGTGATGAAATATAAACTGCCAAAAGCGGAATTAAAGTTAAATAAGAAATTCCCGACCAATGAGGCAAAGTATCTCTAGAAAAAGACAAATAAATGGTAGTAGCAATTAACGGAATTGAAAAAAAGAGGAAGAAACTTACTATTTTTTTATCAAAAAGGAATCTTTTCTTAATAAATGCTATAATCATCAAAAAAATAGCTACAAAAATATACGGATTGTTATAAACAATTTGCCCTACAATTTCTCTTAGAAAAGAATCCTTATTAAATTTTAAATTGAAAAAAGAGACTCGATTATTATGAAATTTATAACTGATAAAATCGTTTTGATAATTCCAATAATAAATAATAGCGACAGCTAAAAACGGAAAAATAAAAGCAAGATAAAATTGCCATTTCTTTAACCATTTTCTATTATAAAACAACACATACAAAACAACACCAAATAATAAATAGACTGCTTGATATTTAGAATAAATAGCCAGACCTATACATAAAAATCCTAAAAATAATTTTAATGAAATTTCTTTTTTAGGTTGATAAGGAATTACTTGTATCAAGAAATAAAAAGATAATAACCAAAACAAAACCATTGGTGAATCTGGTAAAATAAAGGTTCCAGAAATTATTAATCCGTAAATACTAATGTTATAAAGTAAAACACTTATAAAACCAACAAAGTCATCTTTTAGGTATTTTCCTATCAGAAAAACAACATACATAGCAATACTTGTAGGTAAAATTGCAGCTAAACGAATTGCTAATTCAGAATCGAAGTAAAGATTTGCTGTAAAAAACTGAATAAAAAAACCAACCATTGCAGGATGATCAAAATGACTAATATCTGGGTATTTTGCGTACAACCAATAATACACTTCATCATTACCAAACTCTAATTGGCTTGCCCAAAAAAGTCTAAAAAATAAACTAATTATTATTAATAAAAAAGCTGATTTTCTATAAGATAACTGCATTAAGATATACTTTTGGGCTTACTAAAAATTGCCATACCAATAATACCTATTAAAACACCAATAAAAGAACCTACAAAAATATCAACTAAAAAATGTTGTGATAAATAAACTCTAGAGAAACCAGCTATAATTGCAAGAGAAATCCATAAATATTGCGATTTACATTTAGAAAAATACAAACATAAAATGGTAAAAATTGCAAAAGCCGTAGTTGTATGCCCAGAAGGAAAAGAGTTCATCATTGCCATTTTTACACCATCAATTAAATGCAAGCTTTCTTCTCCCAAAGCTCCAGCAGGTCTTAAAATTCCTTTAAAAATTATTTTTTTTAACAAATGTGTTATTAATAAAGTTAAAACTCCACTTACTAAAAACACATAAGTCATTTTTCTTTTAATAAAAAAGAAGGTAACTCCTAAAATTGCAAAAAGTACTCCATCACCTAAAAAAGTGCTGTATTTAAATAATACATCAAAAAAAGAGGAGTGAAATTGATTTATCTTTAAATGTAAAGTAAACTTGTTAAAAAGCACAACAGAAGTTAACGACAATAGAAAAAACAGACTGTAAATAATAACTATTTCTTGTTTTATATCTAGCAACATTAAGAATAGATTATCTTTAACTTTTATAAATTTATTAATCGTTTTTTTGTCCGACTTTTTATTCAATCGTCTATTTAAATGAACTACTTGTTGCATCTTATATTTGTTAGGTTAGATTTCAAATCTATTTTAACCATATAACAATAACATTAATACATCTTTAAGCCTATATAAACGATTAGAATACAATTATTTGAAAGACAATGTTTTCTTAATTTAGAGAGACCAAAAATTAATATAAAAAAAATAAAACTTTTAGTTTTCAAATAAAAAAAATACCCTAAATTTGCAACCGCTAAATTAACCTCTGACGAAGAAATCGTGAATGTTGATTTTTCAAAAACCATTAATATATTAAGATATGGAATCTTTAGTAAAATTTGTACAAGACGAATTTGTAACAAAAAAAGAATTCGCAGAATTTGCTGCTGGTGATACAATCACTGTTTATTACGAAATTAAAGAGGGAGAAAAAGTAAGAACTCAGTTTTTTAGAGGAGTTGTTATACAAAGAAGAGGAACTGGTCTTTCAGAAACTTTTACAATCAGAAAAATGTCTGGTACTGTAGGTGTAGAAAGAATTTTTCCTGTTAACTTACCTTCTATTCAAAAAATTGAAGTTAACAAAAGAGGTAAAGTACGTAGAGCTCGTATTTTCTACTTTAGAGGTCTTACTGGTAAAAAAGCTAGAATTACTGAAAAAAGAAGATAATCTCTTTTATTCAAAAATATTAAAAAGGCGTTGTGAAATTTCACAACGCCTTTTTTATGAACAAAAATTATTCACTAAAAGCACTTTTTTAATTTACAGATTATTTTTTAGACTAGTTATTTTTTTCTTAAAACAAACAAAAAGAGTGTTTTAAGCATTTTTTTTATTAGATTTGGTAGCACCTCTAAAAATAAGCTAATGTCTAAAATTAAAATTGCTATCATTTCCGTTATTATTTTAATCGGAATCTATTTTACTTACAACTATTTTGCAGGAACATCTGACGATGAAGCCTATTTAACTTCTAAAGTAACAAAAGGTACTTTTATAAATGAGGTCTTTATTTCTGGTGAAGCTCAATCTACTAGTTCAATACAAATTAATGGTCCTAGTAATGCAATGAGATTTGGTTTGTACAATATAAAAATTCAAGATTTAGTACCAGAAGGTACCACAATTAAAAAAGGAGATTATATTGGAAAGCTAGACATGTCTGAACTGAATGGTAAAATATTAGATGCTCAGTTAAATTTAGAAAAGGCAGAATCTAAATATACACAGCAGCAATTAGACACTACTCTTACTTTAAAACAGGAAAGAAATTCTATGAAAGATTTGCTCTTTGATATTGAAGAAAATAAACTAGAATTTAAACAATCTCAATATGAAGCTCCTGGAATTATAAGACAATTAGAAATTAAAATTGAAAAGCTTGAACGTGATTTAAAAGAAAAAACCGAAGATTACTCAATTAAAAAAAATCAAGCAAATGCTAAAATGATTGAAGTTGGTACAGAAGTATCTAAAATAAAAAAACAAATAGCTGATTTACAAGATTTACAAAAAAATTTCACCATTCACTCAGAACACGAAGGTATGGTAACTTATGTAAAAGAATGGAACGGTACTAAAAAGAAAGTAGGTTCTACCATTTCTCCCTGGGAACCTGCAATTGCAAGTTTGCCCGATTTAACCAAAATGGAGTCTAAAACATATAGTAATGAAGTTGATATTAGAAAAATTAATAAGGGACTTACTGTTAAGGTTGGTTTTGATGCGTTTCCTGAAATAGAAATAGATGGTGTTGTAACAGAAGTAGCTAATGTAGGAGAAACAAGAGCCGGATCTGATATTAAGCTTTTTCAAGTATTAATAAAACTTAATGGTTCTAATAAAAATATTAGACCAGGAATGACTACTGCTAATAAAATACTTATTAAAAAAGTAGATGATGTTTTAATGATTCCTTTAGAAGCTATATTCTCTAAAGATTCTATAAGTTATACATATGTAAAATCTGGCTTATCAATAGAAAAAAAACAAGTTGAATTAGGCTTATCTAATAACGAAACAATTATTATTAATAAAGGTTTAGAAGAAAATGATTTGGTTTATTTAAACAAACCAGAAAATTTAGAAGACAAAAGTATAACACCTTTAAAGAAATGATAATTGATAAAATACTTTTAGAAAAACTAAAATCTAATTTTCATGAGGCATTTTGGTTTATTAAAACCAATAAAGTACGTACTTTTTTAACTGCACTAGGTATTATTTTTGGTGTTGCTTCTGTAATTACGATGTTAGCAATTGGTAACGGAGCAGAAAAAGAAATTCTATCTCAATTAGAATTGGTTGGTGTAAATAATATAGTAGTTACACCAATACCCGATGAAAAAAATGATGATCTTGCAGTAGATGAAGAAGAAAACAACAAAACAGAAAGTAAACGGTTTTCTAAGGGGTTAGATGTATTAGATGCAGAAAATATAAAAAAACACATACCTAGTGTTAAAATTGTAAGTCCAGAAATTATATTAAATACTTATGTAATTAATAATGGAAGACAACATTCTGTAAAACTGATAGGGATTACAAATGATTTTTTAACAACTTCAAACATTGAATTAGAAAAAGGAAAAGTATTCTCTAAATACCAAATTATAAATGCATTACCGGTATGTATTGTTGGTAAAAAAGTAGAAAAAAAATTATTTACAGGAGAAAGTGCAATAGGTAAACGAATAAAGGTTAAAGATGTTTGGCTACAAATAATTGGTGTTATAGAAGAAAAATTAATATCTGATAAAGCTCAAGAAAATTTAGGCATTAGAGATTTAAATGAGGATGTTTACATACCAACAAGTACTTTTTTAGTAAGATACAAAGACCGTAAAATAATTGTTGATGATGTAAATGTTAGAAATACAAATTCTACCGGACCTAAAAAGAAGAATTATAGAGGTAATTATCATCAAATTGATAAATTAACAATTCAGGTATCTAATTCTGATGAATTAAAAGCAACTGCAGAAGTTTTAAGTAAAATGCTAAAACGAAGACATAATGATGTTTTAGATTTTGAAATTAGCATTCCTATTCAACTTTTAAAACAACAACAGAAAACAAAGCAAATTTTCAACATTGTACTTAGTATTATTGCCGGAATCTCTTTACTAATTGGAGGTATTGGAATAATGAATATTATGCTAGCATCCGTATTAGAAAGAACCAAAGAAATAGGAATTATTAGAGCTATTGGAGCAACTGAAGAAGATGTTATTTTACAGTTTTTATCAGAGTCTGTTCTTATTAGTGTTGGAGGAGGAATTATAGGAATTGTATTAGGAATTATAGGCGCTTATGTTATAGAAGCCTTTTCTGGTATAGAAACCATATTATCACTAACTTCTATTTTAACTTCCTTTTTTATAGCCGTTATGGTAGGATTAGCTTTTGGAATTTTCCCTGCAAAATCTGCTGCTAAAAAAAGACCTATAGAAGCCTTAAGGTCAGAGTAATAAATTGCTAAAAATAATCAACCAAAAAAATAAAAAGATGAAAAAGATACTTATCATTTTTTGCTTACTATTATCATTTTCTATTTCAAGCCAAAGAGAAATCACCTTAAAAGAAGCTATAAAAATTGCTCAAAAAAACTCTCCAGATTATAAAACTGTGCTAAATCAAAATCAAGCAAGTTATTGGAGATTTAGAAATTATGAAGCAGGTTTTTTACCGCAATTAAGATTAGATGCTACTATCCCTCAATATTTAAACTCTGTAAATAGAATTACAAATGATAGTGGAGAAGATATTTTTGTAAGATCTAATCAATCTAGAATAGATGGGATGCTTTCTTTAAACCAAAATATTGCACTAACCGGTGGTACAGTCTCATTTAGTTCTCAATTAGAAAGAGTTGAAGTTTTTGGAGATAATAGTTCAACAGGATTTGCAATAGTTCCTTTTTCTATCAACTACAGCCAAAACTCACTTTTTTACAATCAATTTAAATGGGATAAAGAAATTGAACCAATGCTTTACGAAGAAGCCAAAAGAGAATTGATAGAAAATATGGAGCAAATATCTCTAAATACTGCAATTAGATATTTTGCACTTTTAAAAGCACAAGTACAAACTAAAAGTTCTATTACAAACTTATCTAACCAAGATACCTTGTTTCTTATTTCTAAAGGAAGGTTTAAAATGGGGAAAATTGCAGAAAATGATTTACTACAAATAGAACTATCTGTTTTAAATTCTAAAAATGAACTGACTACAAATGAAATTAATTTAAAAAGAACTTCTCAAAATTTATCTAGATACTTATCTACGGATACAGAAGATTTCCTTTTAAATGTTCCCGAAGAATTATCAACATTTACAGTTACTGTAGAAAAGGCATTAGAGGAAGCTAAAGCAAATAGAAAAGCGGTTATAGAATTTAGAAGAAGACGTTTAGAAGCAGAAAGAAATGTTGCAGAAGTAAAAGGGAGTAATAGAATACAATTAAGTTTAAATGCAAATTTTGGTATATCTCAGCAGGGGAATGTCTTTAACAACTTATTTCAAGATTACAATCAACAACAAAATGTAAGTCTATCATTAGGTATTCCTATTTTAGACTGGGGAGTTTCTAAATCTAAACGAAAATTAGTAGAAGCAAATAAAGACTTAGTAAATACCAATGTAGAACAAGATGAACAAGAGTTTGAACAAGAGATTTACTTACATGTACTTAATTGGCAAAACCAGCGTAACTTTTTAGAAACTGCAAAAAAAGCTCAAGAAATTGCTATTAAAAGATATGAAATTACCAAAAAAAGATTTGTTTTAGGTAAAATAACCATTACGGATTTAAATTTAGCACTCCAAGAAAAAGATAAATCTGTTTTACAATACTTAAATTCTTTAGAAAATTTTTGGTTAGATTATTACACTTTAAGAAAACTAACACTCTATGATTTTATTAACAATAAAAAAATTGAAGTAGAAGATATTATATATAATTAAATAATGTATTTTTGTTCATAATAAAAACAAAAACATTAAACAAAAATGTTTCAACTAAAAAGATTGTCTTTTCTTTTATTTCTATTAACATTTGTTTCTTTTAGTCAAAATAAATACACCATTAGTGGTACTATTTACGACCAAAATAGCAACGAAACATTAATAGGAGTATCCATTTATTTTCCAGAAACAAACACAGGTACAACTACAAATGAGTATGGTTTTTACTCTGTAACACTACCAGAAGGTACTTATAAAATGCAGGTTAGTTATTTAGGTTATTCCTCTATAATTGAAACTATAAGTTTAAATACAAAAATTACAAAGAATTTTAAACTACAAGAAGAAGCTGAGAGTTTAGATGAAATTGTAATAGAAGGTAATGTAGAAAAAATGAATGTTAGAACACCACAAATGAGTGTAAACAAGCTAACATCTGCAACAATTAAACAAATTCCTGTTGTTTTAGGTGAAGCGGATATTATAAAATCTTTAATCTTATTACCAGGTGTAACTAGCGCTGGTGAAGGTGCTTCTGGCTTTAATGTACGAGGTGGAGCTGCAGATCAAAATTTAATTTTATTAGACGAAGCTACGGTTTTTAACTCTTCTCACTTATTTGGTTTTTTCTCTGTTTTTAATCCGGATGTAATTAAAGATGTAAAATTATACAAAGGTGGAATTCCCGCTAAATACGGTGGAAGATTATCTTCTGTTTTAGATATTTATCAAAAAGAAGGAAATAGCAAAGAGTTTAAGGTTACAGGCGGAATTGGTTTAGTTTCATCAAGGTTATTAATTGAAGGTCCAATAAAAAAAGAGAAAATTTCTTTTTTAATTGGTGGTAGATCTTCTTATGCGCATTTATTTTTACCACTTTTCGATAATGATAACCAAGCTTATTTTTACGACTTAAACACAAAATTAAACTATAGAATCAATGATAAAAATAACCTTTTCTTCTCAGGTTATTTTGGAAAAGATGTTTTTGGTATCAATGAAAGCTTTGTAAATGAATACGGAAATAAAGTAGGTAATTTAAGATGGAATCATCTTTTCTCTGATAAACTCTTCTCTAATTTATCTTTAATATATTCTGATTATTTCTACGGATTAACATTAGATTTTATTGGTTTTAAATGGGATTCTGGTATTACAAACTATAATATTAAATACGATTTTAAACATTACATTAACAACAACTTTAAACTAAGTTATGGTATTAATGATATTTATAGCAAATTTAATCCAGGTGAAATTGCTCCTAATAGAGAAGATTCTGGGATTATTGCTAATAAATTGATTGATAAATATGCCAATGAATTTGCTGCTTACATAGATGCAGAACATAAGGTTAGTGATAAGTTAAGATTACAATACGGAATCCGTTTTAGTAATTTTACAAGATTAGGGCAAGATGAATTAAATATCTATGAAAATGATGAAGCTGTAATTTATGATAGTGAATTTAAAATCTATAAATCTGCAGAAGCTATTGGAGTAGAAACATTTAAAAGAAGTGATGTAATTAGTAGTTTTAATAATTTAGAACCAAGAGCTTCTTTATCTTATACCATAAATGATTTTACATCAATAAAAGCCAGTTACAATAGAATGGCACAATATTTACACTTATTATCTAACACCTCTTCTCCTACTCCATTAGATGTTTGGACACCAAGTGGAAAATATATAAAACCTCAACTTTTAGATCAATATGCAATAGGTTTTTTTAAATCGTTAAAAAACGGAAATTATAGCATAGAAACAGAAGCTTTTTACAAAGACATACAGAATAGAATAGACTATATAAATGGCGCCAACTTAGTTGCAAATGATGAAATTGAAACCGTTATCTTAAACGGACAAGCAAGAGCTTATGGTTTAGAGGTATTAATCAAAAAAAATGAAGGGAAATTTAAAGGTTGGTTTTCTTATACTTTATCAAAATCAGAACAACTAACAAAAGGTAGAACTGCAGAAGAACCAGGTATAAATGCTGGTAAATGGTACAATACTCCGTACGACAAAACACACGATTTTTCTATAAACGGAAGTTACGATTTTAGTAAAAAATGGAGGTTTAATGCAAACTTTGTTTTCCAGACTGGGCAACCAACAAACTACCCTGTTGGTCAATACGAAATACAAGGTTTAAATGTACCTATTTACGATGATAATAGAAGAAATGCAGATAGATTGCCAGCTTATCATCGATTAGATATTTCTGCAACATTAACTCCAGAAAAAAATAAAAACAGAAAATGGCAAGGAGAATGGGTTTTTGGGTTTTACAACCTTTACGGAAGAGAAAATGCAGCTTCTATAAGTTTTTCTCAAAATAGTGATACTTACAGAAATGAAGCGATACAAACTTCTATTTTCGGTTTAGTACCTTCTGTTACTTATAACTTTAAATTTTAATTATTTATTACCAATCAGATGAAAAAAATAAAAATAATATTCGTTCTTTTTATATTTCTTTTTTCTAAATGTGAAAAAGTAATAGATGTTGATGTGCCTTCTATTGAACCGAAATTAATTATTGATGGATCTTTTGAAGTTTATTTTGATGAAGAACCTGTAACTGCAAATACAAATATTAAACTTTCTTTATCGGCAGATTATTTTGCCGAAGAAATACCGGCAGTTACAACTGCTACGGTCTATTTAACTAATTTATCAGACAATACTATTATCAACTATACTAGCATAGATGATGATGGAAATTACAACCCAACCTCTTCTTTTATACCTGTGAATGATACAGAATATGAGTTGACGGTTATTTATGAAAATGAAGTTTATAAAGGGAAAGCAACAAAAGTAAAATCAACACCTTTTATAAGTGTTACACAAGGCGATGAAACTTTATTTTCTGGAGAAGAAACAGAGTTAAAAATATCATTTAAAGATGAACCTGTTATAGACAATTATTATCTTTTTAATTTCGATAAAAACTTATATACAACTACTGATGATACATTTTTTAATGGCTCGGAATATAATTTCTCTTACTTCTATAGCGAAGATGAAATTGATTTACCAGTAACTGTTCAGCTTAAAATATCAGGAATAACGAAAGAATATTATACTTATTTCGAAATTTTAAACAGTCAAAGTGGGCAATCTGGTGGAGGCCCGTTTGAATCTACACCTTCTTCTTTGTTAGGTAACATGCTAAATACCACAGAAGAAGACAATTTTCCTTTAGGTTATTTTCATATTTCAGAAACCGATACTTACACAATAAACTTGGTAGAGAAAGACTAAAAGAGTTCAAGGTAAATAATTTTATTTAAGAATGCAAAAAATAGTATTTTTGAGCCATGAATTTTATAAAAACAACAGAACAAGATTCTAAATACAATCATCTAGAAAAGATGTCTGTATCAGACATCTTAAATAATATAAATAATGAAGATAAAACTGTGCCTTTAGCAGTTGAGAAATCTTTACCTCAAATAGAAACATTAACAAAACAAATTGTAACTAAATTACAAGATGGAGGTAGACTTTTTTATATTGGTGCTGGTACTTCTGGTAGATTAGGCGTTGTAGATGCTTCTGAATGTCCACCAACTTTTGGTGTTTCTAATAATGTAGTAATTGGTATTATAGCAGGTGGAGATATTGCCATTAGAGAATCTGTAGAGTTTGCAGAAGACTCTACAAACCAAGGATGGTTAGATTTACAAAGTCATAAAATATCTAATAAAGATATTGTAGTTGGTATTGCTGCTTCTGGCACAACACCTTATGTGATTGCTGCTTTAGAAAAATGTAATGAAAACAATATTATTACTGGCTGTATTTCTTGTAATGAGAATAGCCCATTATCAAACACTGCTAAATTCCCTATTGATGTAATTGTAGGTCCAGAATTTGTAACCGGAAGTTCTAGGATGAAAGCAGGTACTGCTCAAAAATTAGTTTTAAACATGCTTTCTACAGCTACAATGATTCAATTAGGTAGAATCAAAGGCAATAAAATGGTAGATATGCAACTTTCTAATAAAAAGTTAGTAGAAAGAGGACAAAAAATGTTAGTTAAAGAACTAAATATCGACATAAACGAAGCTAGTAGTTTAATCGATAAATTCGGAAACGTTAGAAACGCTATTAAAAATTATAAATAATGAGTACTAATGTAAATTTATTAGGTAAAGGTATAAAGTACTTAAGTCTTTTATTATTGCTTTTTATAGCTTCACCTGTAACACTTACAATCGGTTTTAAAGCCTTAAAAAATTATAAAGATACTTCACAAGAATATCTATCTTATCTTATTTTAGCAATTGCAGTAATACTAGTTATTTTTACAATCTATTTCTCTTTTAAAACATTTAAAATTTTATTGAGAGCTATTTTTAATAATTAGAAGAATGCTAAAATCTGATGGAATTATTATTATTTTATCTTACCCAGATACAGTTGTAAGACCTGCTTACTGGGAACCTTCTAGCAAATATTTACCTTTAATTGGTATTGGTAGCAAAGACGCTGTACAAGCTGGTCATGCAGCATTAGTTCTTATTAGAAAGGATAATCCAAAAATAAATTATTTTGATTTTGGCAGGTATATAACCACTTACGGTAATGGACGTGTAAGATCTAAAGAAACAGACCCTGATGTTGCTATTTCTATTAAAGCTAAATTTGAAAAAGGAGAACTATCTAACCTACAAGAAATCTTACTTTGGTTGGAAAAACATCCAGAAAAAACACATGGAGACGGTAGATTAGTTGCAAGTATAAACAGTGAAATTGATTTTGATAAGGCTAACTATTTTATTCATCAATTAATTGAGCAAAAAGAAATTCCGTATGGTGCTTTTGTAAAAAAAGGAACCAATTGCGCTAGGTTTGTAACAGATACACTTATTTCTTCTTGCACAAATAAAGAAACAAAAAATCAACTAAAAAAATCTAATATTCTTACCCCAAGCCCTATTGGTAATGTTATTAAAGGAACATCTACTAATAAAATTTATACAATAGAAAATCAAATAATAAATCTTTATAAAAATAGATCTATAATTAAGGAATACAAAGCTTCTTTTTTTAAGAAGTTTTATGGTGAACCTAATTTAAAAGGTACAGAAAACCCAAATACAGAAGTATTTAACTTAAATAATGGTCATTGGCTTGGTGGAATAGGTAGTGGTGCTTGGTTTAAAATTGAAGAACAAATAAGAGAAAATTATTATACAATATCTAGACACAATTCTAATGGTTTAAAAGACTTTGAAGCTGTATTTATTATAGATAAAAAATGTTTTAACCTTAAGAAAAAACATCAATTTATACACCCAACTAACTGTAGAGAGGCTATTATTAAACAAAATAATAAGATTTACACTTTACAACAAGTAAGCTAGAAATTTACTTTGTTTTTTTAGGTGATGTAGGATTAAAACCAAAATCTGCATCTGGTAATTGAATTTCTAATTGATAAACTAAATAACCTATACTTGCAAAATGATGAATTGCATGACTGTGTGCTTGCATTAAAGTTGCTGCAATTGTATAGTTGGCAATTTCTTTACCTAGCCCCATATCATCAGTAACTTTAATTTCGGTATCAAAATCTGCTTTATTCAATTTTTTTAGTTGGAGAATAATATCTTCAAAATATTCGATTCCTTTATTTGTTTTTTTTTCTGCTAATTCATTTCTTTCTCTAACAGAAAAATCTACAAAACTATTATCTAATCCTTTTAAGATACAAGAAAAAACATCTAAAACATGCCTCATATGACCTCCTATTGTAGAATAATAAGGCCCAACAGAACTATCAGAATACTGTTCATCAGAAATTGAGTTTAATAAATTAATTCCTCTTTGTAAGTTATTCTCAATAGCGTTAATCATAAAAAATATTTACTTGTTGGTCGTTTAAATTTCGGACAATTTACGAGTTCTTTTCTAAAATTTACAAAATAAAACAAAACAAGTAATAAACGATTGAAAAACAAACAAATAACCTGTTAAAAACTATTTTAAAAAAGATAAAAAAACGATCAATTTATTTTTTTGGCACGCTATTTGAAAAAATCTAAGCAAATGAGAAAGCCGAAAAGCAATAAGAGTAGGCAAAATTTTAAAACCATATATTATGAAAAAAGGATTACTTTTATTACTAGGGATGTTTATAATGGTTTCAACAGTAGAAGCCAATAATAACAATAATTTACCAAATACATATTCATTTAACTACGCCTTAGAAAATGCAGTTAACTTTGAAGAGAAAGGTGTTGAATTTTTTGTTTTTATCAACGGAGAATTTGACTTTAACACTAGCTACTATGATTATAACGGAAGAGAGATTAATAGAAATATTAATATTGATAGAGATTTTAGAGGTAGAATTAGAAGAGTAGGTAATTCTTATATTAACTACGATAGTTTTGGTAATGTTACTAGAATAGGTAATGTTTCTATGAGATATTTTAGAGGACAATTAACTAGAGTTGGTAATTTAAGAGTTAGTTATGATAGATGGGGATATCCTATATTTAATGGAAACGTAAAAGATAATTACTATTCTTCTAACGGAATCAGAATCAATTTAAACATCGGTGATATATTTGATTATAACAATGTTTATTTTTCTCACAGAAACTTCTCTATTAACTACACTAAAATTAGAGAAGATAACAGGTACTTTTATTATAGAGCTAAGCCTAATGCTAAAATTGGTAAAAGAAGTCAGATTTTAAGAAGAAGAAAACCTGTTGCTTCAAACATTAAACGAAATTCTTCTAAGATTGTAAAAAGAAGTAATAATTCTTACAGAAAACCTACCAATAATAACAATAAAAGAACTGTTACAACACAAAGAAGCAATAATAATAATAATAATAATAATAATAATAATTCTAAAAGAACTATAACTAATACAAAAAGAAGTAGCAATAATACAGCTAATAGAAAATCTACATATACTAAAAATAAAGTTGAAAGAAATACAAAAAGTAAGGATATAAAAAAGGATAAAAACACAAGTAAAAGAAGAAGTGAAAAGTAGTATTTTATTAAACATGTAAACAAAAAAGAGGATTAAGTTATATAACTTAATCCTCTTTTGATATATTTAATAAAATGTATTCTTATTATACGTTAAATCTAAAATTCATCATATCTCCATCTTGTACTATATATTCTTTACCTTCTATAGATAACTTTCCTGCTTCTTTTACTTTAGCTTCATTACCTAAAGCAACATAATCTTCATACTTAATTACTTCTGCTCTAATAAACCCTTTTTCAAAATCTGTATGAATTACTCCTGCTGCTTGTGGTGCAGTATCACCAACATTAATTGTCCAAGCTCTAACTTCTTTTACACCTGCTGTAAAGTACGTTTGTAGGTTTAGTAATTTATATGCAGCTCTAATTAATTTTGATGCTCCTGGTTCTTCTAAACCAATATCAGCCAAAAACATTTGACGCTCTTCATAATCATCCAACTCGTTAATATCTGCTTCTGTACCAACTGCTAAAATAATTATTTCTGCATCTTCATCAGCAACGGCTTCTTTTACTTTATCTACATAAGCATTACCAGAAACAGCTGAATTTTCATCAACATTACAAACATATAACACAGGTTTAGAGGTTATTAATTGTAATGTAACTACAAATTCTTCTTCTTTTTCTGTAAAATCAATAGTTCTTACAGATAAACCTTGTAATAAAACTTCTTGTATTTTTAATAAAATAACCAGTTCTGCTTGCGCTTCTTTGTTACCTGTTTTTGCAGTTCGTTTAACTCTTTCTAAACGCTTTTCAACAGTTTCAAGATCTTTTAATTGTAACTCAATATCAATCGTTTCTTTATCTCTAATAGGATCTATAGTAGTATCAACATGAATAATATTATCATTATCAAAACAACGTAAAACGTGTATAATTGCGTCTGTTTCTCTAATATTTGCTAAAAATTGATTTCCTAAACCTTCTCCTTTACTAGCTCCTCTAACTAAACCAGCAATATCTACAATTTCTACGGTAGCAGGTTGTACCCTTTCTGGGTTTACCAATTCTTCTAACTTCTCTAACCTCTCATCTGGTACATTTACAACTCCAATATTTGGTTCTATAGTACAAAAAGGAAAGTTGGCACTTTGTGCTTTTGCATTAGATAAACAATTAAATAAAGTTGATTTTCCTACGTTTGGTAATCCTACAATTCCAGCTTTCATGTAAATAAATTTTGCGAGTGCAAATATAGAGTAACTTTCATAAAAATTAAATTAAATCAATAAAGAAAGCATAGAATCATCATTTTTATTTATTTTTAGCAATTATTCTTCAATTCAGTCATCAAAATAATGGAAAAAATAACAGATCAATATGTTTGGAAAGCCTTAAAAGAAGGTGATTTGAATGCATTTTCTGTGCTTTTTGAAAGTTATTATCCACAATTACATAATTATGGTTTAAAGATCTGTAAAGATGTAGCTCTTACAGAAGATACTTTACAAGATTTCTTTTTATATGTATATGAACACAGAGAAAATTTAGCTGATTTAGATACCATAGCTCCTTACCTATTTACCTCTTACAAAAGGTTTTTAATTAAGGTGATTAAAAAAAATGAAAAGATTGTACAAACTGATTTTTCTGCCGAAACTTTTGTTGACATTCAATTTTCTGCAGAAGAAATTATAACAAACCAAGAAACTGAACTTTTTAAGAATAAGAAACTAAATAAGTTATTAGGTAATTTACCTAAGAGACAAAAAGAAGCTATTTATTTAAAGTATTACAGTGGTTTAAAAGCAACTGAAATTGCCAAAATAATGGATATTAACTACCAAAGCGTGGTAAATACATTGCACAAAGCAATGAAAAATTTAAAAGAAGAAATTTCTATTTTAAAACTATTTAAGTAAGATTTAATAAAAATAAAGAGTATAAAAAACAATATAGTGACTTATATAAGTATATATTGAGATATTAATTAAAATGATTAAAAAACAGTACAATAATATAAATGATTTTTTAGACGATCATTCTTTTGAAAATTGGGTAAATCAAAACAACGGAACCGATATTGGTTTTTGGGATTTTTGGATTGCTAATAATCCTGATAAAAAAGAATTGGTAAATGAAGCTAAAGATCTTGTTTTAGGTATCCCTTTTGATAAAAAATTTGTAACTAAAGATAAAGTTTCTTTAGAGTGGAAAAAATTAGAAGCTAAAATTGAAGCTAAAAAACCAACTCCTAAAAGAAAAATAAGAACTCTAAAACCGTTTGGTATTGCAGCTTCTATACTTTTATTAATATCTTTTGGTATCTATTTTATAAACGATAATTCTAAAATCACCCATAAAACCAATTTTGGTGAAATTTTAAAAATAAAACTAAAAGATGGCAGTAGTGTTACTCTAAACTCTAACTCTAGCTTATCTTACTATAAAAATGAATCTAGAAAAGTTTGGCTTAAAGGTGAAGCATTTTTTCAAGTTGATAAAAAAGTAGTTACAAATGCTAAGTTTTGGGTAGTTACAAATGATTTATCTGTAGAAGTTTATGGTACGTCTTTTAACGTAAATTCTAAAAACGAAAAAACCGATGTATTTTTAGAAGAAGGTAACATTTGGTTAAAATTGAAGAATGGTGGAGATAAAAAAATGATTCCAGGTAACTTTATTTCATACTCATCAGATAAAAAAGAAATTTTAGAAGATAAAAATATTGTTAATTCTACTATAAAAACTTCTTGGAAAGATGGTTCTTTATTCTTTGAAAACTTATCTTTGGTTAAAGCAATGGAAAAAATAGAAGAAACTTATGGTTATTCTGTCGTATTTAAAGATGACGAGAGTAAAAACTCTTTAATTACAGGTGCGGTTCCTATTACAAATATTGACATTTGTTTAAAAGCAATTGAAAAATCTGTAGATGTTATTATTGTAAAACAAAATGACAGCCTAATTATCAGCAAAAAATAAGTGTAATTTTAAAACTATAAATGCGCAAAAAATTAGTATACATAAAATTTATTATACTTGTTTTTATAACATTTACTTATAATACTTCTTTTGCGCAAAATCATAAAAAAGAGAGAATTCCTTTAATATCTTTACTGGATACTATTAGCAATAAACATCAAATTTTCTTTACATATAAAGCAAATCTACTCTCAAATAAACTTATACAACAGCAAGGTTTTGTCAATTTAAATTTACAAGAATCTATTTCTCTTTTAGAAAAATTAACTTCTTTTCTTTTTGATGATTTAGGCAATAATTACTACGTAATTTACCCCAAAAAAGCAGCTTCACTTTATAAATATTCTTCTTATAAAGATTCTATTTTAACAAATAACGTTGTTATAGATAGTACCTTTAGCAATGCTAAAATTATTGTAAAAGGGATTATTTTAAGTTCTGATAATACTCCTCTTAGCGGAGCAACTCTACAAGATAAAAAATCACTAAAAGGTACAACAACCAATAAAGACGGAACTTTTATTTTTGAAGTTAATAAAGAAAATGATGTTGTTATTAGTTTTTTAGGTCACAAATCTAAAACAACAAAACTATATGCTAATAGATTTGAAACAATCACTCTACTATCTGGACAAGAGTTAGACGAGGTACAAATTGTTGGATCTAGAAATAAGAATAGAGTTGCAAGTGACACTCCTGTTGCCATTGATTTTATTGATATTGAAGAATCTAACACAAAAAACAGTCTTGTAGAAATAAATCAGTTTTTACAATCTGTAATTCCGTCTTTTAATGCTACAAAACAATCTGGTGCAGATGGTGCAGATCATATAGATCCTGCAACTATTAGAGGTTTAGGACCAGACCAAACATTAGTTTTAATCAACGGAAAAAGAAGACACCAAGCATCCCTTATTAATTTATATGGTACAAGAGGAAGAGGGAATTCTGGAACAGATTTAAATGCAATACCTATTTCTGCCATCAAAAAAATAGAATTATTAAGAGATGGTGCTTCTGCACAATATGGTTCTGATGCGATTGCAGGAGTTTTAAATATTATTTTAAAAGATACAGATAACGAACTGAATATAAGTTCTACCTTAGGATTTTACAATGCAGATACCAACAGTGTTATACCAAATAAAGTTGATGGTTTTACATATAAATTAGGTTTAAATTATGGTACCAAAATAAACAAGAATGGCTTTATCAATTTTACTGTAGAAGCACTGTCTAATAATAACACCTTAAGAGAAGGTACATTTATTAGAGAAAAATTTGGTCAAGCCGCAGTTAAAAACATTAGTTTCTTTCTAAACGCAGAAACTCCTATTTACAAAAACACAAAATTATATTTAAACGGAGGTGTTAATTACAAAAATACAGAAGCATACGCTTTTACTAGACAATTTGATAGCGAAAGAAATGTTCTTGATATTTACCCAAACGGATTTAATCCTTTAATTACTTCAAACATATTAGACAATTCTTTATCCGTAGGATTAATAACTGATTTTAAAAATTGGAATATCGACATCAATAATACCATTGGTCGTAATAATTTTCATTATTTTATTAAAAATACTTTAAATGCTACTTTAGAAGAATACTCTCCTACAGAATTTGATGCCGGCGGACATCAATTAACTCAAAATACAACTAGCATTGATTTTTCTAGATACATTAAAACCAAATCTAATGGTTACAATATTGCTTGGGGTTTAGAATATCGTTTAGATAATTATAAAATTTTTGCAGGAGAAGTAGGTTCTTATGCTTCTTATGATATTCTTGGAAATATTGCAGACTCACAAACTTCCATATCAGACTATAAAACTTATAACGGAATTATTAGACCTGGTGGCTCACAGGGTTTCCCTGGATATGCTCCAGAAAACGAAGTAAATAGACATCGCTCTAATTTTAGTGCTTATGTAGATTCTGAAATAGATTTTTCTAAAAACCTAATGTTTGGTAGCGCTTTACGATATGAATATTATAGCGATTTTGGTAGTACATTAAACTTTAAATTAGCATCTAGATTAAAAATTCATAAAAAATTTAACTTACGTAGTTCTTTTAGTACAGGTTTTAGAGCCCCATCTTTAGCTCAAAAATATTACAATTTAACCTTTACTAACTTTATTGGCAATGCTCCTTCTGAGTCTGTTTTAGTTGCAAATAATAGTCCGGTAGCTAGAAAATTTAATATTGATAATTTAAAAGAAGAAAAAGCTAAAAACTTTAGTTTTGGTTTTACGTCTAAATTAATTTCTAATTTAAATATTACACTAGATGCTTATTATGTAGATATTACAGATAGAATTATACTAAGTGGAAATTTTGATGCATCTTCTTTAGGTTTTGGCATTGATAATGTTCAATTTTTTGCAAACGGTGTAGACACAAAAACAAGAGGTTTAGACTTAGGAGTGCATTGGAACAAAAGAATTGGAGACAATATTTTTTCTTTTGACTTTTCTGGTAATGTAAATAACATGACCATTACAGAGATAAAAAATAAGACATTAGATAAAGAAACTTTTTTTGGCGAAAGAGAACAGCAATTTCTATTAGCCTCTGCTCCTAAAAGTAAATTCATTTTCGGTTTAAATTACGAATATAAAAAATTTAACACCTCTTTAAACTTTACCCGATTCAGTCAAATAAAATTAATTGATTGGCAAATAAATCAAGATTTATCAAACTTTTATGACTCAGAAGAAGAAAGATTAATAGCTGCTACAGATATTTATCAACCTAAAATAACAACAGATTTACATTTTAGTTATCAACTATCTAATTTAATCAATCTACAATTAGGTGCTAATAATTTATTTAACATCTACCCTACTAAACAAAATAATTTTACAGATAGCGGAGGATTATGGGACGCTACACAAATGGGAACAAATGGCTCTTTTTACTACACAAAAATCAACATAAAGCTATAATTATTAAATTAAATTTCAACTTTTTAATATTTCTTTAAAAAAAATTCATTTTTAAAGGGTATGCTTTTTATTTTCTTGTCTTATATAATAAATGAACGGTTACACATTTTAGATGTAATAACTATTTAAACATATTTATTAATTAATAATTTATTTTATGAGACAAAAATATCTATTAAATTTTTTTGCAACTGCTTTTTTATTCATGCTTCCAATAGCATTAAAAGCACAAACAATAAAAGGTAAAGTAACTGATTCTTCTGGAGAAGGATTACCCTACATGAACATTATTGAAAAAGGAACCTCTAACGGTGTTCTTACTGATGATGATGGTATTTTTACTATTACTGTAAAAAGCTTACCAACAACTTTAGTAATATCTTCTATGGGGTTTGAAACTAAAACGGTACCCGTATCTAAAGATTCTTATTTAACAATAGTCGTTAATGAAGATAATGCTTTAGACGAAGTTGTGGTAACGGGTAATAGAACAAAACCAAGAACAATATTAGATTCTCCTGTACCAATTGACAATATCGATGTTGCAGAATTAACCAAAAGTGGAAAACCTACTTTAGACAGAATGTTAACTTTTAAAGTTCCTTCTTTCAATTCTCAAAATCAGGCGATAGCAGATGCAACTGCACATTATGACCCAGCTGATTTACGTGGGTTAGGACCAAGTAGAACTTTGGTTTTAATTAATGGTAAACGTAAAAACCAAAGTGCACAAGTATATTTAAACAGAACTCCTGGTAAAGGTGAGGTTGGGGTAGATTTAAAAAGTATACCTACTGCTGCAATAGAAAGAGTTGAAGTTTTAAGAGACGGAGCTTCTGCAATTTATGGTTCTGATGCAATTGCTGGTGTAATGAATATTATTCTTAAAAAAGATGTAAACTATTCTACTTTTACTTCTAAAGCGGGTATTACTTCAGAAAATGATGGTTTTAACTTTTCATCAGACTTTAATACTGCTTTTAATTTTGGCGAAGGCGGATTTGTAAATATTACTTTAGGTTATTACAAACAAGCAATAACAAACAGAGCAGGAGAAGTAACTGATGTTGGAACTACTGAAAGAGATATTGCTTGGTTAGAAGAAAATCCAACTGCAGGTATGACTGTTGGGCAACCAGAAATGGAGAAGAAAGATGTTTTTGTAAATATGGAACATCCTATTGGAGAGAACTCTACATTATATTCTTTTCATGGTTATACAACTAGAGATGGAAAAAGTTTTGCTTACTACAGAGCTCCATATTGGAGAAATGATGTTGCAGATGCAAACTTTTTAACTGCAGACCCAGAAGATTTTATTGGGTATCAACCAACTTTTGAAACAAAAATTAATGACCACATTAACTCTCTTGGTATAAAATTTCCTTTAGCTGAAGGATGGAATGCTGATGCTAGTGTTACTTATGGTTCTAATGATGTAGATGTAACAGTAAACAATTCTGTAAATAGAGATTATTTAGCAGATCATGGAACTTCTCCAAGAACTTTTAAACCAGGTGGATATGCTTTTACAAACATTGTAGGTAATTTTGATGTTGCTAGTCAATTATCTGATGCCGTAGGAATTGCTTTTGGTGTAGAATACAAACAAGAAATTTTTAAAGCAAACGAAGGTGATCCTTTATCTTATTACGGAGCTGGTTCTGATTCTTTTGCAGGTATAAAACCAGATGAAGCCGGTAAGTTCTCTAGAAATAATATTGCATTATACTCTCAATTAGAATATGATATTACAGATGCTTTCTTATTAGGTATTGCTGGTAGATATGAAGACTTTACAGATGCTGGAGATAATTTTTCTTGGAAAGCAAACGGACGTTATAAGTTAGGTGACAATGGTGCGTTAAGAGCTTCTTACAGTACTGGTTTTAGAGCACCAACATTACACCAGTCTCATATTACACTTAGCCAGTACATTATTGTTGCTGGTTCATCAGAGCCTTTATTACAAGGAACTCTTGCAAACGACAATCCTGCTGTACAAGCTTTAGGTGTTCCAAGTTTAACACATGAAATTTCTAAAAACTTATCTGCTGGTTTAACTTATAAATTTAATAGAAACTTTTCTGCTTCTGTAGATTTTTATCAAATTAAAGTAGATAATAGAGTTTTATTCTCTTCTCAAATTGGTTCTGATAGTGATGATACTACAACAAACCCTGTAGAACAAATTTTAGAAGACAACGGTGTTGTTGCTGTACAAGTATTTATAAATGCAGGTGATACAAAAACAACCGGTGCAGATGTTGTATTAAATTATAGAAATATAGAAATAGGAGAAAGTGGTAAATTACATGCAAGTTTTGCTGCTAACTTTAATGAAACTACACTAGATGCTATTAACACGCCTCAAACAATTTCTGATGCAGGTTATAATATTTTTGATAGACAAGAACAAGGTTTAATTACTAATTCTAGACCAAAATCTAAGTTGATTTTAGGTTTAAATTATGTAGCTGATAAATGGGATATTTCTTTTAATAACACTCGTTTTGGAGAAGTTATTGTTACAGCTCCAGAATCTGGTGGTACAGATCAAACTTTATCTTCTAAAATTTCTACTGATTTAGGTTTTGGATATAGATTAACAGATAAAATAACATTTAATGCAAACATTAATAACATTTTTGATGTTTACCCAGACGAAACTTTGGCTTCTACGAATACAGCTGAGGCAGGTTCTAGATTTACTTACTCCTCAGAAGTACAACAATTGGGTATAATGGGAACAAACTTTAGTGTTGGAATAAACGTTCAATTCTAAAATAGATATTTATTGAATTGATTATTTGGATTTGAATTCCTCCTCATTAAGAAAATATTTTTTTGAGGAGGTTTTTTAACTTTAAAAAACAAAAACTTTATTTTATGAAACAAAACATCTTATTAAAATTATTTACAATTACCTTTTTGTTTATGCTTCCGTTAGGATTAATGGCACAAACAGTAAAAGGTAAAATTACAGATTCTTCTGGCGAAGGGTTACCTTACATGAATATTATAGAAAAAGGAACTTCTAATGGAGTTGCTTCTAATAATGATGGTAGTTTTTCTATTAACTTAAAAAACATTCCAACTTCTATTGTAATTTCTTCTATGGGGTTTGAAACTAAAACAATTAAAGTAACAGATACTTCTTTTTTAACCATAGTTGTTAATGAAGACAATGCTTTAGATGAAATAGTTGTTGTTGGTTCTAGAAACTCTAAAAGAACAGCAGTAGATACAGCTGTACCTGTAGATATTATAGACGTACAAGATTTAGCTGTAAAAAGTGGTAAAGTAGAAATTAATGATATTTTACAATTTGCTGCACCATCATTTAATGCCTCAAAACAATCTGGTTCTGATGGAGCAGACCATATTGTACCAGCATCTTTAAGAGGTTTAGGTCCAGATCAAACCTTAGTTTTAATCAACGGAAAAAGAAGACATCAATCTTCTTTAGTAAATATTTTTGGTACAAGAGGTCGTGGAAACTCTGGTACAGATTTAAATGCAATTCCTTCATCAGCAATTAAAAGAATAGAAGTTTTAAGAGATGGAGCTTCTGCACAATATGGTTCTGATGCAATTGCAGGTGTTATTAATATCGTTTTAAAAGATGATACTGATGGTATTTCTGCAGGAATAACTTACGGAGCTTACAGTACTGCTGTTGGTGGCGATTATGCACAACAAATCTTTGACACCCAAGATGGTTGGGAGCCAGAATTGTATAATGTAGAGGGTAAAAATAGATTAGACGGAGAAGACAAAAGCTTTGATGGTGGAACTTTAAAATTAGACTTTAACTACGGAGCTAAAATAAACGACTTAGGTGGTTTTATCAATTTTACAACAGAATTCTTATCTAAAGAAAAAACATTAAGACCTGGTTTTTCTTGGAGAAAAGGTTATGGTAGTGCTGGTGTAGATGGCTTTAACTTTATGGTTAACTCTATTATTCCTATTTCTGAAGAAACAGAATTTTATGTTTTTGGAGGAAGAAATTACAGAGATACAGATGCTTATGCTTTTTCTAGAGATAGTTTTGAAGATGGAGACAATAGATCTGTACCAAGTATTTATCCAGATGGGTTTACACCAAGAATTACTTCTATTATAACAGACAACTCTATTTCTGCAGGTTTAAAACATGTTTTAGACAGCGGTTGGGAAGTCGATTTTAATAATACTTTTGGTATGAATAAATTCCATTATTACATAAAAGACTCTAACAATGCTTCTTTAGGTAGCGCTTCTCCTACAGATTTTGATGCTGGTGGACATAGTTTATCTCAAAATACAACAGGATTAGATTTTAGTAAATATTTTGAAGAAGCTGCTGAAGGAATAAATATTGCATTCGGATTAGAATATAGAACAGAGAATTTCCAAATTTTTTCTGGAGAAGAATCTTCTTATGGTTTATATGATGATAACGGAGTAATTATAACAAACCCAGCAATACAAAATGTAGCAACAGATTCTAACGGAGATGTTTTATCAGGTGGTTCTCAAGGTTTTCCTGGATATAGCCCAGATAATGAAGTTGATAGAAGTAGAACTAATTTAGGTTTATATTTTGATACAGAAGTTAATTTAAGCGAAGCTTTTTTAGTAAGTGCAGCTTTACGTTACGAGAATTATAGCGATTTTGGTAGTACGTTTAATTACAAATTAGCAAGTAGATATAAAGTAAACGATAATTTATCTTTTAGAGGTTCTATATCTAGTGGTTTTAGAGCACCATCTTTAGCACAAGTTTATTACAACTTAAAATTTACAAATATTGTTGCAGGTACTTCTGTACCTTCTTTATTATCTGCTAATAACAGTACTGTTACAAAAGCATTTGGAATTGGTGATTTACAGGAAGAAAAAGCCTTAAATACAAGTATTGGTTTTACTTATAAAAAAGGTGGATTTACAGCAACAATAGATGCATATTCTATTGCCGTTGACGACAGGATTATCTTAACAGACAACTTTACAGATCAAAGTATTTTAGGTCCATTAAATGTAGATGCTGCACAGTTTTTTGCAAATGGTGTAGATACTAAAACTAGCGGAGTAGATATTGTTTTAAATTACAAAACTACTTTAGGTAATGATGATAAAATTAATATTGGTTTAATTGGTAACTTAAATAAACTAGAGATTGAAGAAGTACATAACGGAGATTTAAATCCGTTTACTTTCTTTAGTGGTTTTTCTCAAGCTTATTTAGAAGCTGCGGCACCAGATTATAAATTTGGTTTAAACTTAGGATACATAAAAAAGAGATTCAACGCAAATGTAACTTTAACCAAATTTAGTGAAGTACAATTGCAAGATTTTCAATGGGTAGACTCTCCTCCAACAACGCAAGCAGAAGCAGATGCTTTATATGAGGTTGCTACGGATACTTATAACTCTTTAATTACAACAGATTTAAGTTTAGGATATCAAATATCAGACAAAGTAAGTTTAACACTTGGCGCTAATAACTTATTTAATATTTATCCAACTTCACAATTTGATGGATGGACAGATCAAGGTGGTTTAGCAGATTCTGTACAAATGGGTTCTGATGGAGCTTATTATTTTACAAGACTTAGCTTTAGTTTATAAGCAACAATTAAAAACTTAATTACTAAAGACTCAAATCATTTTGATTTGAGTCTTTTTTGTTTTAAAAATACTGATGATGTAAAATCTGTCTTTATTATAACCTCATCATTCTTTAATAACTACATATTAAAACCTAATAATCAATTGTTTGATTGATTTTTTGTTACAAAAAAACACTACTTTTAACCTAAATTTAAGCTTTTTAAGAAATTTTAAGAGCCTGAAATATAATGTATTGTTAAACTTAAAATGAGTTGTAATTATTAAACTCAAATAATACTACTTTTATCAAAAATCAACCAAATATGATAAAAATAATACTCTATTTTACATTACTATTTTTTAATATTTTAGTAATTAATTCTCAAACAATTTCAGGTAAAGTTGTAAACCTAAACAACTCAAAACCAATCGAAAAAGCTGCCCTTTTTACAGATATAAAATCTGGTACAACATCAGACGAATCTGGTAATTACATGTTAAACTTAGATAACGTTAAGATAATTACTATTTCTTGTTTAGGTTATCAATCTAAAACAATTACAAAAACTCAATTAATAAACAATAATTACGTTGTAAACTTGCTAGAAAACGTAAATCTATTAGATGAGTTTCAATTGAACCTTACTAAAATATCATTAGATAGTTTATTGATTAAAACAACTAATAATATGAGGGAAAATTACCTTTCATCACCTGTAAAACAAGAACTTTATGCTATCGAAAATCAAAATATGGATTTTAAAAAATTAGATTTCGAATTAAAATCTAGTTCTTTATTAAGTAGAAAAAAAAGAAAATTAGCAGAACAAGATTTAACAAAATTTGCTGATAATATTCAAAAGAAAAAACCTGCTTTTGGTACAGAGTTTAAAATAGATATTTTAAACAAAAGATCTCATTCAGAAAAACTAAAAAGAAAGATTGATATCTTTAAAGTAGAAAATGTTGAAGGTTATAAAAACATTGATATTGGTGATGGTGTTACCGTGGAAAACATTACCGAAAAATTGCAAAATATCGTTTTAAAACATTTAAACTCTAAAAACACTTATAAAGTAAAATCCGGGCTTTTTAAAGTAGAAGACTCTTTGTCTTTAGCAGAAACGTCTCAAATGGCAGATTCTCTTGCAAAAGACAATCGTTTTATAAATTATTATAGAACATATCCTCTTAGAAATATAAAAAATAAAGGTACCTTTTTTAAGTATTCATCAGAAAGAAATTTTTTGAATCAAAAATATTATGAGCATCATTTAGAGGAAAATGAAATCTTAGGAACAAAAAAATATTATGTAATTTCTTTTACACCAGATAAATCAAAATCGAAGTATTCTGGTAAGATTTATATTGACCCAACAGATTTTTCAATTAAAAAAATGAAATATAGTTTTGCTGATGGTAAACGTGGAGAGCATATAAATTTAAAATTTTTATTAGGTATTAAATTTTCTGAAAACATACATGATGTAACCGTTTTTTATGAAAAAAATGAAGAGGACAAAATTTATGCTTCTTATTTAAAAGAAACAAGTACTAATTATGCGTATGTAGATAGGCCTATAAAATTTATAGAAAATGCAGGAGATAAAAACAAAGTAAAATTTAATATTAAAGTAGAAATAGATGTAACCGAAAGTTATGAAACCTATGTAAACAAAGTAGTTTCTATTAATGAAGATAGCTTTAAAAAGCTTACAAAAGAAGAGATTAAAGAAGCAGTTAAAAAGAAAACTCCTTTTATGACAGAAAATGAGTATCAAAATTCTGATTGGAAAAACAAAAAATACATCCATCAATATTTAGAACAATATAATTAAACAAAAAATCCCCAAATCGAATGATTTGGGGATTTTTTTATGTTTAAAGTAAATACTTAGTCGTGCATAAAACTTTGCTTAGCTAAAAGCTCTTCATCTGTTTCTACAACATCATCATCTGGCACACAACAATCTACAGGACATACTGCAGCACATTGTGGCTCTTCATGAAAACCTTTACATTCTGTACACTTATCTGGCACAATGTAATAAAGCTCATCAGAAATAGGTTCTTGATCTTCATCTGCATCCACAGATTTACCATTTGGTAATACTGCATTTCCAGATAAGTTTGTTCCGTCTGAATATTTCCAATCATCTGCTCCTTCGTATATTGCCGTGTTAGGACATTCTGGTTCACAAGCCCCACAATTTATACATTCATCTGTTATAATAATAGCCATAATTTTCTCTTCTGTTTTTGTACCTTTGCGTTTGCAAAAATAAAGCCAAAATTATAGACAACCAAAATAAATGATTAGTATTCAAAATAGAATTACTGCATTCGTAAAATTAGGAGCTTTTTTAAGTCAGTTTTCTAATGAAGGAATCATAAAAAAAGATAATATTGAGTATAATGAAATCTTTTTTGATGTTTTTGTGCACCAAATAAAATTATCTCAAGAAAAAAATTCTTGGTTTACAAAAGATAATTTACTTTTTGCACTAAACTCATGGACTAAAACCCTAAACAACAAAAATTTAGTAAATTTCACTAAAAACATTGATGGCACTAAAATTTCTAATAAAAAAGTTGCTATTATTTTAGCAGGTAATGTTCCTTTAGTTGGCTTTCACGATTTTTTATCTGTGTTAATTTCTGGTCATTCGGTACTTGTAAAACAATCGTCTAGCGATAAACATTTATTACCATTTATAGCAAAGTATTTAGAGCATGTAGAAACTGGTTTTAAAGGAAAAATCACTTTTACAGAAGAAAAGTTATCTGATTTTGATGCTGTAATTGCTACTGGAAGCAATAATACTGCACGTTATTTTGAGTATTATTTTAAAGGGAAACCTAATATTATTAGAAAAAGTAGAAATTCTGTAGCTGTTTTAACAGGCAAAGAAACTGAAGAAGATTTTATAAAATTATCTGATGATGTTTTTCAATATTTTGGTCTAGGTTGTAGATCTGTTTCTAAATTATATGTACCTAAAGGTTATAATTTTGATGCTTTTTTTACAGGAATGTATGCTAAAAAAGAAATAATCAACAACGCTAAATACGCTAATAATTACGATTATAATAAGGCAGTGTATTTGATGAGCGAGTTTGATTTATTAGAAAATGGTTTTTTAATGATTAAAGAAGACGAAAGTTACTCCTCGCCTATTGCAACTGTTTTTTATGAATATTACGATAATGAAATAGATTTAAAAATAAAATTATATCAAGACAAAGAAAAAATTCAATGTATTGTTGCCAAAGACTTTATAGAAAATGAAGTTGCTTTTGGGCAAACACAACATCCAGAGCTAACAGATTTTGCTGATGGTGTAAATACTTTAGAATTTTTATCAACTATATAATTTCGTTTAAGATGTTATTTTGAGCGAAATGAAATGGATTCGAAAAATCTAAATTTTTAATAAGATTTCTCCACAAGGTCTAAATGACATCTTTAACAAACATTAAACTTTGAAACTTAAAAAAATGAAAAAACATAATTTTAGTGCAGGTCCTTGTATTTTACCAGAAGAAGTACTTAAAAAAGCATCAGAAGCTATCTTAAATTTTAATGATGATAATTTATCATTAATAGAAATTTCGCACAGAAGTAAACCTTTTGTTGCCGTAATGGAAAAAGCGCGTTCTTTAGCTTTAGAATTATTAGGTTTAGAGAATAAAGGATACAAAGCACTATTTTTACAAAGTGGTGCAAGTATGGAATTTTTAATGGTTGCGTATAATTTATTAAATAAAAAAGCAGCTTATTTAAATACCGGAACTTGGTCTGATAAAGCCATTAAAGAAGCCAAGGCTTTTGGAGAAGTAGTTGAGGTTGGTTCATCAAAAGACAAAGGTTACAAATACATTCCTAAAGGATTTACAATTCCAAAAGACGCAGATTATTTTCATTGTACAAGTAATAATACCGTTGCAGGAACTCAAATTAAAAATTTCCCAGAAACAAATATTCCTTTAATTTGCGATATGAGTTCGGATATTTTTTCTCGTCAATTAGACTTCGAAAAATTCGATTTAATTTACGCTGGAGCTCAAAAAAACATGGGGCCTGCAGGTGCAACTTTAGTAATTATTAAAGAAGAAATTTTAGGAAAAGTAGAAAGACATATTCCATCAATGTTAAATTATCAAATTCATATTGATAAAGACAGTATGTTTAATACTCCTTCTGTATTTGCTGTGTATGTTTCTATGTTAACATTACAATGGTTAAAAGATTTAGGCGGAATTAAATTTATAGAAGAAGTAAACAATAAAAAAGCAACTCTCTTATATGATGAAATTGATAGAAACCCTCTTTTTAAAGGAATCGTAGAAAAAGAAGATAGAAGTACAATGAATGCTACTTTTGTTCTAACAGATTCTAGCCTAAAAGAAACTTTTGATGCCATGTGGGCAGAAGCAGGAATTAATGGTTTAAACGGACATAGAAGTGTTGGTGGCTATAGAGCAAGTATGTACAATGCATTGCCTCTATATAGTGTACAAGCTTTGGTTGATGTTATGCAAGAATTAGAAAGATTACAAAAATAATATACTAAGTAGCATAGCTATAAAGTTTAAGAGTCAAAACTTTGCAACCCTTAAACTTTGAGCTTTTGCAACTAAAAAAATAATAAATGAAGATATTAGCAAATGACGGACTTTCTAAAAGCGGAGTTGATGCTTTAGAAAAAGGAGGATTTGAGGTTTTAACTGTAAAAGTTGCTCAAAATCAGCTAGAAAATTATATCAACCAACATAATATTGATGCAATCTTAGTAAGAAGTGCAACACAAGTAAGACAAGAATTAATTGAGGCTTGCCCTAGTTTAAAACTAATTGGACGTGGAGGTGTTGGTTTAGATAATATTGATGTAGAATATGCAGAAGATAATGGCTTACACGTAATAAATACACCCGTAGCTTCTTCTAGTTCTGTTGCAGAATTAGTTTTTGCACATTTATTTGGTATGGCAAGATTTCTACATTCTTCTAATAGAGAAATGCCTTTAGAAGGAGATTCTCGTTTTAAAGATTTAAAAAAAGCGTATTCTAACGGAATTGAGTTGAGAGGTAAAACTATCGGGTTAATTGGCTTTGGTAAAATTGGTCAAGAAGTTGCAAAAATTGCCATTGGTTTAGGTATGCATGTTTTAGCTACTGATGAGCAAATAACTAATGCACCAATTACTTTAGAGTTCTTTAACGGACAAAAAACTACTTTTAATATTGATACAATTGATTTAGAAGAGGTTTTAAAAGAAGCCGATTTTATTTCTTTACACACTCCTGCTCAAGAAAATTATATCTTAGCAGCAGAACAGTTTGAAAAAATGAAAGATGGTGTTGGAATTATAAATACTGCAAGAGGCGGAATTTTACATGAAGTAGATTTAGTTAAAGCCATAGAAAGTGGGAAAGTACAATTTGCAGGTTTAGATGTTTTTGAAACAGAACCTACACCAGCTGTTCAGCTTTTAATGAATCCAGATTTATCTTTAACACCTCATATTGGTGCTGCAACCTTAGAAGCACAAGATAGAGTTGGATTAGAATTAGCAAAACAAATTATTGAACTTTTACGTTAATGAGCACAATTGCAAACAACTTAGTAAAAATACAACAATCAATACCTGATAACGTAACTTTAGTTGCAGTATCTAAAACCAAACCTGTAGAAGATTTACAAGAAGCCTATAATGCTGGACAAAGAATTTTTGGTGAAAATAAGATTCAGGAAATGGTTGAAAAGTATGATGTTTTACCTAAAGACATTAAATGGCACATGATTGGTCATTTACAAAGTAATAAGGTAAAATACATGGCTCATTTTGTAGATTTAATTCACGGAGTTGATAAATTTTCCACTTTAAAAGAAATAAATAAGCAAGCTAAAAAACACAATAGAGTTATTAATTGTTTACTGCAAGCTAAAATAGCCAAAGAAGATACTAAGTTTGGATTGTCTTTTAATGATATTGAAGGTATATTATCTTCTGAAGAAATTAAAGAATTAGAAAACATAAAAGTTGTTGGTTTTATGGGAATGGCTACATTTACAGAAAACCAACAACAACTACAAGAAGAATTTTTATCATTAAAAAACTTCTTTGATGCTCAGAAATTAGATACCAATACGACAAGTTGTAACTTAGATATTCTTTCTATGGGAATGAGTGGAGATTATTTACTAGCCATTGAAAACGGAAGTACGATGGTAAGAGTTGGTAGCTCTATATTTGGTCACAGAAATTATAATTATTAAATTTAGCTAAAATAAATAAGAATTTGTACGCAATTTTAGATATTGAAACGACGGGAGGTAAGTTTAATGAAGAAGGCATCACAGAAATTGCTATCTACAAGTTTGACGGTCATACAATAGTAGATCAATTTATTAGCTTGGTTAATCCAGAAAAACCTATTCAAGAATTTGTTGTAAAACTAACTGGTATTAACAACAAAATGCTTAAAAATGCGCCCAAATTTTACGAAGTAGCAAAACGTATTATAGAAATTACAACTGATTGTATTTTAGTAGCACACAACACTTCTTTTGATTACAGAATTCTTAGCACAGAGTTTGATAGATTAGGTTACGATTTTAATAGAAATACATTGTGTACGGTAGAACTTAGTCAGCAATTAATTTTAAATCAATCTTCTTATAGCTTAGGTAAGCTTACAAAATCTTTAGGAATACCAATGACGGATAGACACAGAGCTTCTGGAGATGCATTGGCTACTGTACAATTATTTAAACTACTTTTAGAAAAAGACACCAATAAATCTATAATACAGAGTTTTATAAAATATTTTGATAGAAGAGTAGAAAAACAAAAATTAAGAACTTTAATAGATGAAATACCTGCTGTACAAGGTTTATTTTTTGTGCATGACACAAACGGTAAAGTTATCTTTATAGGTAGAGGAAAAGATATTAAAGCAGAACTAAATAAACTTTTCTTAAAAGCAACCAGAAGAGCAATTAAAATTCAAGAAAGAGCCCAATCTATTTCTTTTGATAAAACAGGTAATGAGCTTTTTACTCGCTTAAAATATGCTATAGAATTAGATGTTTTATCACCTAAATTCAACTTTAAGAAAAAAGCAAAAACAAACCTTAAAGAATTTAATAATGATAACTTTATCATCATAGAAAAAGGTAGAGAAGTAGAAGAAAATGCCATTATTTTGATAGAAAATAATGAAGTTTTTGGTTACGGTTACACTAATTTAAATTTCCAAGAAAATCAATTAGACATTTTAAAGTCTATACTTACTCCTATTGAAAACAAAATACAAGCAAAAAATATTATTAAAAATTATATTAACAGAAGTAAAGTTCAAAAGATTATAAGACTGTAATGAAATTATTCTCCCTAATATTATTATTTCTATCAACCTTAACATTTTCTCAAAAAAACAAATCATCCAAAATGGGTCAAACCACTTTAGATGAGTTAAAAATGACTGTTTACGACAAAGATTCTACTGCAGCAGCAGTTGTTTTGTACGAACACGCAAACGTTTATTTAGATCCTGAGTTCGATTATAAAACAAGAACAGATTATTACTACAGAATTAAAATTCTAGATAAAGCTGCTTTCGATTTTGCTGATGTTGAAATACATCTATACAAAGAAAAAAAAGCTATAGATGTAAAAGCAATTACTTATAATTTATCTGAAAACGGAGGACTTTCTAAAAATACTATCAATAAAGATCAAATTTTTAAAGTAAAAGATTCCGAAAACTGGAGCTCTACAAAATTTACCATGCCAAATTTAAAAGAAGGTAGTGTTATAGAGTATTCTTACAGTGTAATATCTCCATATCTTGGTATAGATGATTGGTATTTTCAATCTTCAATACCAAAGATTAAAAGCGAAATAGATGCTGCTGTTCTTGGTAACTATAAATATAATGTTAGACTCGTTGGTTTCTTACAACTAGATAAAGACGATCCTTCTATAAAGAAAAAATGTCTTTATATTGATGGTATTGGTGAAGGTGCTTGCGTTATTTATTCTTACGGAATTAATAATATTCCTGCGTTTAAAGAGGAGGATTATATGCTAAGTAAAAAAAACTACATCTCTCGTTTATCTTTTGATTTAAAAACCTACACAAGTACAAGGGGTGTTGTAGAAGAATATACAACAACATGGAAGCAGGCAGACAAGCAATTAAAAGATATATTTTTAAACAATCAAACTTCTAAAAAAAGTTTTTTTAGAAAAAATATACCCGAAAACATTTTAAACACAGAAGATCAATTAACAAAAGCTAAAGACATTTATAGTTTTATTAAAAATCATTTTACTTGGAACCAAAAATTTTGGAATAGTGCTGATGAGAAAATAAAAAAAGCCTTTGATAAAAAGTCTGGTAGTGCAGGTGAAATTAACCTATCTCTATACAACAGTTTAAAAGCGGCAGATATAGATGCCAATTTAGTTATTTTATCAACTAGAGATAATGGAATTCCAACTAAATTATTTCCTGTTATTTTTGATTTTAATTACGTAATTGTTCAAGTTGTTATTAACGGTACAGAGTATTTTTTAGATGCAACTAATAAATATTTGCCTTTTGGTCAAATTCCTTCTAGATGTATAAATGGTCAAGCGAGGTTAATCAACTCTAAAAAAGAAAATAATTGGATTACTCTAAAACCTAAAATTGAAACCTCTAAAAAAATGAATGCAATATTTTCTTTAAATGATGAAGGAAATTTTGAAGGTTCTTTATTAATAAGAAGGCAAGGTTATGAAGCTTTAAACCAAAGAGAAAAAATAAACACTTTAACAGAGAACGCTTATTTAGAATCTTTTGAAACTGATTATTCTGATGCTGAAGTAGATGATTATAAAGTGAAAAAATTAAACCAATTAGAACAGCCTATTGAAGAGGTTTTTGATTTAAAAATAATTAGTGGTAATGATTTATCAAATAAAATTAGAATTAATCCTTTCTTTTTTGATAGAATAAAAGAGAATCCTTTTAAATTAAAAGAAAGAAATTATCCTGTAGATTTTGCGTATGCAAGATCTAATAGTTTTAATTTAAGCCTATCTTTTCCTGAGAACTATAAAGTAGTTCAAATACCAGAATCTAAAGCATTTGCGTTACCAGAAAACGGAGGCGTATTTACTATTAAAAGTATTATAAAGGAAAAATCAGTAGTTATTTATTTACGATTTAATATCAAAAAAGAAATTTTTAACCCTTATGATTATGAGTATTTAAAAATTTTCTTTGATAAAGTTATAAAATCAGAAAGTTCTGATATCGTTTTAGAGTTAAAATCTTAAAAAATATCAGATAATTTCGCTTATTAAAAATAATTAAAAGCACTTTTTTAAATAATAATTGATATTTTAGCCATCAATAGATGATAAACCAAGACCAATTAATTTTACAATTTCAACAAAAGGATGTTAAAGCCTATGAAAAACTATACAATATGTATTGTGATAGTATTTCTGGAGTTGTAAATAATATTGTTAAAAACGATGATGTTGCACAAGAAATTACGCAAGATGTTTTTATAAAAGCTTGGAATAATGCTGAATCTTACTCAGCTAAAAAAGGACGTTTTTTTACTTGGATACTTAATATTGCTAGAAATGCTGCTATTGATTATACGCGTTCTAAAAAATTTAAGCAATCTAAACAAAACCTTAACTCAGATTTTTTCGTAGATATACTAGAAACAAGTTCTAGTTTAGATAGTACAACAAATACTATTGGCTTAAAAGAATTTGTTACTAATCTAGGTGCAAAATGTAAATCGGTAATAGAATTGATTTATTTTAAAGGGTTTACACAAAAAGAAGCATCAGAAGAATTAAACATGCCAATTGGCACAATAAAAACAAGAAATAGATCCTGTATTGGCGAGTTACGCTCAATGATGGGAATATAAAAAAATGGATACGAAAGATTACATAGCGTCCGGAATTTTAGAACTGTATGTTGCAGGTTCGCTTTCTGAAAAAGAAAACGAAGAAGTGCACAATGCAATTTTAAAAAACCCTGAGTTATTAGCAGAAGTAGAATCGATAGAAAAAGCGATTGTACACTTAACCGCTGCAACTAAAAAAGATGCTTCTTATTCATTTTCTTCTATTAAAAATCAATTAAAAGTTGATAAGACTAAAGTAATTTCTATTGCCAAACCAAAAAACAATTGGAAACAATATTTAGGTTGGGCAGCAGCATTTATATTGGGTTCTACTTTAATTTTATCTGTACTTCAAAACAATAAATTAAAAGAACAAGTTGCTACAGAAAAACAACAATTAGAAGAGCAAATAGACAAAGCTTCTAATAGTTTAGCTGAAGCAGAAAAATTAATAGATATCTTTAGAGATAAAGATATTATTTCTGTGCCTTTAGCAGGGCAAAAAGTTTCGCCAAATTCTTATGCTAAAGTATATTGGGATAAAAAAACAAAAAGTATTTATTTAGACGCTAAAGGTTTACCAGAACCACCAAAAGGAAAAGTTTACCAAGTTTGGTCTTTAAAACTAAGTCCGTTAACACCAACAAGTTTAGGTACAATAGATACATTTACTGCTGATGCTAATAAAATATTTACCATAGAAAATGCAAACGAATCTGAAGCATTCGGTATTACTTTAGAACCTGCAGGTGGTAGCACCTCTCCTACTCTAGAGCAATTATATACTTTAGGAGCCGTTTCTTCTTAAAAGAACATTTTTTTCTTAAAACTTTAGAAACTTCGTTTTATATGAAGTCTAAATTCTATTTTAATTTCCTAAATTTAGATTTTAAACAAAATCTTTATTTCATTAAAATCGATTATGAAAAAAATATATTCACTTATCGTTCTTGCTATTTTACTTTTTTCAAATGCAATTGCAGCTCAAGACACTTATATAAGAAATACTTCTGCAGATGTACTTAATTATGTGTTTAACCTTACTTTAAATGATGTTGATAATGAAATAATTGGAGAAACTTTGGTTACAGTAGATTTTAAGGAAGAAATCACCACTTTTTCTTTAGATTTAATTAGCAAATCTGAAATTTATGGTATGGAAGTTACTAATGTTTTTGAAGGTGATAAAAAGGCGAATTATACATATAATGATGATAAAATTAGAATTACCCCTACAATAGATGATTCTAAAACTAAAACTTACAAAATACAATATCATGGTATTGCAGAAAAAGGATTGGTTATCGATAAAACTAAATTTGGACAACGTTCTTTTTTTGGTGATAACTGGCCTAATTTGGCTAGAAATTGGTTGCCTTGTGTAGATCATCCATATGATAAAGCTACTATAGAATTTGCCATTACTGCGCCAGAAAAATATGATGTTGTTGCTACAGGAAAAAAAATAGAAGAAAGCAATTTAGGAAAAGGTTTAAAACTTACAAGGTATAAAGAAACGGCACCAGTAGCTACAAAAGTAGTTACCATTGGCGTTACCAAGTTTGCGAGTAAACTTTTAGGCATGGTTAACGAAATACCTGTAACTGCTTGGGTGTATCCAGAAAATAGATTAGATGGTTTTTCTGATTATGCTGTTGCCACCAATGTTTTAAATTATTATATAAAAAATATTGGTCCTTATTCTTATTCTAAATTAGCAAATGTACAAGCTAAAACACAATGGGGAGGTTTAGAAAACGCCGGAACAATTACTTATTTTGAAAATTCCGTAAGCGGAAAAAATAAAGTAGAAGGCTTAATTGCTCATGAAATTGCGCATCAATGGTTTGGTAATTCTGCTACAGAAAATAGCTGGAACCATGTTTGGTTAAGTGAAGGTTTTGCTACGTATTTTACAATTTTGTATCAAGAAGAAATGTACGGAAATGAAAAACGAAAAGAAGAATTAGCCATTGATAAAAAACAGATTATAGAATATTATCAAAAAAATCCTTCTCCGATTGTAGACAACTCTATCAAAGACCCTAAAAAAGTTTTAAGTACAAATACGTATCAAAAAGGTGGTTGGTTTCTTAATATGCTAAGACATAAAATTGGTGATGAAACTTTTTGGAACGGGATTCGTGCTTATTATAAAAAATATAGAAACTCAAATGCAATGACTGCCGATTTTCAAAAAGAAATGGAAATAGTTTCTAATCAAAATTTAGAAGCCTTTTTTAATCAATGGTTATTTGTAAAAGGGTATCCGGAATTAAAATGGGATTGGAAATATAAAAAAGGGAGTATTATCATCAACATAAAACAAGTTCAGAGTCATTATACCTTTAATTTTCCTTTAGAAATTGGTATAAAAAATGGCGATGACACCAAGATAAAAACGATACAAATAGATACTAAATCTAAAACCTTGAAAATTGCAGTAGATTCTAAACCAGAAGATGTAATTTTAGATCCAGATTTTTGGTTATTATTTGACGAAAAGAATTAATCATTTCATCAAAAAAAATTATCAAACTGATAAATAGAACTTATTATCACAAAAATGGAATTAAAGTTAGCAGTATCTAAAAATGAATTAAAACAGATTTTAGATTTACAAAATGCCAATCATTATGATAATGTATCTGATGATTTAAAAAAAGCAGACGGATTTGTAACTGTAAAGCATGATTTAGAGTTATTAACAACAATGAATAATGAAGCTAAACATATTATTGCTGTAGATAATGATAAAGTAATTGGTTATGCTTTAACAATGCTGAAAGAATACAAAAATCTAATTCCTGTTTTGGTGCCTATGTTTACAGTTTTTGAGAGTATTGAATATGAAAACTTTAAGCTAAAAGATTTAAATTATTATGTAATGGGGCAAGTTTGTGTTGCTGATACACACAGAGGAAAAGGAATTTTTAAAGCTCTATATCAAAAACATAAAGAAGTTTATGCTTCTAAATTTGATTTATTACTAACCGAAGTTTCTTCTAGCAATTTTAGATCTATGAGAGCGCATGAAAAAGTTGGTTTTAAAATCATAAATACTTTTAAGGATGAAACGGATGAATGGAATATCTTATCTTGGAATTGGGAGTAAAAAAATACCCTTTACAATTAAGTAAAGGGTATTCATCCAACTAAAAAACTAACCTAACCAAACTAAATTTTAAAAAGTATAAGTTATGGTTGCTTTTGCAAAAAACGGTGTACCTGGTGTAAAATGAATTTCTTCAACAGAATCTGTTTCATTTTGCAATCTACTTTCTGTTGCAAATTGAGTTTCATTCCAATCTACATCAAAAATATTTTCTAATGCAATACCAAAAGTTAAATCGTTATTAATATTATAATTGATGTTAAAATCACTTACAAAATATCCTTCTGCAGTAATAGAATCATCTTCGTTTGCTGGTCTATCAGCCAAGTAACGATAACGTAATCCTCCCGAAAATTTTCCTAAATCGCTAAAAGACAAACCACCTGCCATTGTAAAACTTGGCGCTAACGGAATGTAATCTTCTCCTTCTTCTGCTTCTAAGCTTCTTGCATGTGTAAGTGTTGCATCTGTATCAAAATAAATTTGATCTGATATTTGATAACGAATCCCTAAATCTAATCCGTAACGTTCAGATTCTCCTGATGGTTCTACAATACCAGCATCACCAACATATACAAATTCTTCTTCGGAAAATAAATACCAAGCTGCAGTGTTTAACACTAAATTCTTAGTAGGTTTCCAAATATTTCCAAAATCTGCTCCGTAAGCTCTTGGTAAAACCTTATCTGCATTTTCTTGTAATACAACTCTTGCATCATTAGAATGAAAACCAATTCCTGATTTTAAAAACCATTGTAAATGATCATTTTGTGTGTATAAAAAGTTCAACTTAGGATTTACAATTGCCTTTGTTTTACTCAACGTTTCATAAGTTGTACTTAAAGCATCATTATATAAAAATTTAAAATAATCTAAACGAACAGACGGCGCTATTTTAAATTTTCCTATTTCAAATTCTGAATTAAAAAACGCATATAAATTACTTTGTTTTACATCTCCTAATTGTATATTATTAAGCAATTCGCTTCTATTTTTTGTGTGTGACAATTCGTTATCAGAAATTAAATCGTAACGTAAACCAACACCTTTTGTAAATTTAGCTTCTACGTTTCCATACTCTTTAGTACTAATAATTTTTGCATTCATACCGTAGATACTTCTATCTTCAAATTGTTTAATTTGATCTCCGTTTATAGCATCGTCTAAGAAGAAAGTAAAGTTAGAATACAGTTCAAAATCATATTTAGAATAAAATGTATTTGCCTCTAAAATTGAACCATTATCTAATGTTTTTTGTAACTGAGCGTTTAAATTACTTCTAGAAGTAAAACCACCTTCTGTATCATCAATAGAACCAAAACGACCTATCAATCCACTTTCTACTGCTCTAACAGGTATTTGACCAGATGCATCCCAAGAACTTGTAAAATGAGAAGCTGTTAATGTTAATTTATCTTTTCCATTAATAAACGTATTATATTTTCCAAAAAGATTTAGTCTGTTAAAGTTTTGAGGAGAATCATAAGGTCCATCAAACTCTATATACTCAACAGCAACATAAGCATCGTTGTTTTTAGAGTTTTCTAACAAGTTAAACATACCAACGGTTCTTAAAGAATTAAAATCTCCATAGCCAACAGAAATTAAACTCTTATCAATAGCTGTTTTAGTAGAAAAATTTACATAACCTGCTGTATTAAAATCTCCTTGATCTGCATAATATGGTCCTTTACCAAAATCTATTTGTTTAATTGTTTCTGGTATTACAAAATGTAAATCAGAATATCCTTGTCCGTGTGCATGAGAAACCATGTTTATTGGCATACCATCTACAGAAAGAGCAATATCTGTACCGTGATCGATATCAAAACCTCTTAAAAATATTTGTTCTGCTTTTCCTCCACCAGCATGTTGCCCAATGAATAAACCAGGAACTTTCCTTAAAATTTCTTGCGAATTATTAACAGGATTTACTTGTAAATCAATATTTGCTAAAGTTTGTAAAGCATTTATTTCTTGACGCAAAACCAATTCTTCTAATTGAAAAACTTTTGATGTTAAGTTTATTATTACTCCGTTTTTTAAATCTTGTTCTGTAACCTTTATTGTTTTTTTACCAAAACCTAAAATACTTATTATTAATGTATTATTTACAGATGTTTTTTCAAGAATAAAACTCCCTGTTTCATTTGTATGTGTGTGCACATTAGAGGTTTGATTAATAATGTAAACGTTTTCTAACGGTTCATTTAGTGGGTTTAAAACAATCCCTTTTAGTTCTTGGCCAAAACTGTTTAAACAGACTGCAAAAATAAATAGTAATAAAAATTTGTACTTCATTTTATATTTTTTTGGCGAATTTATATATTTTTTATGTTAATTTCTGTTAAAGGCCCTAATTCATATATAGCTCCTAATAATTCAGTTTTTAACAGTTTAGCTTCCTCTATTTTTCCGTTAGCTTTTAAGATAGTTGCAGTATGTAATAATGCTTCTGGCTCAAAAGTTTTATCAACTACATGGCTTCTAGAAATTTCTAAGGCTTTTTTTGCATTTCCGTTTTTAAAGTAAGACCATGCTAATAAATCATACGATTGTGCTGTTGGTCTTGCTTCTACTTCTTGTTCGGCAATTTCTAATGCCTTTAAAGAGTTTGCTGCACCTTCTGAAAATAATAAAACATTATATTTAGCATACATTGCTCCATATTTCTTGTTGGCTACTTTTGTTAAATACAGTTCTGTTTGGTTTTCTTTTTCAGCAATATCTCCCATAAAATCTGCAATTTCAGCCATTAATAAATGATAATCTGGTGCAGCATTTTCTTTAGTAACTGTTTCTAAAATTCTTAATGCTTCTTCTGCATTTCTCTCATAAGAATACACAATCCAAGCAATACCTTTTTTAGCATAACTATTATTAGGATTAATTTCTAATGCTTTTAAGTATGAATTGTAAGAATCTTTAATTCTACCTGCATGTCCGTAATAATCTGCTAAATTTGTATAATTCCATTGCAATAAACTTTCTTTTTTAGATGATTTAGCTATTGACAAAGCATTTTCTAGATAATGAATAGCATTATCTAAATTACCGATATGGTCATTATATTTAGATAAACGTATTAAATAATCAAAATCTTTTAAGTTCTTAACTTCAGATAAGTATTGTTCTGCTTTAGTAAGATTTCCTAATTCTAAATATACATCTATCAACATATATTTAGTTTGTAATAAGTTTTCTCCATTTTTCTCTGCCTTTAATAATAAATTTAAAGCTTCTTTAAAACGGTGTTGAGAAATGTAGTTTCTTGATAAACTTCTTAAATACCCAGCATTGTTAAAATTTGTTCTACTATTGGCTATTAATAAGTTTTTTTCTGCTTTTTTTAATGCGTCAATATTACCTGTTAATTTAAATATTTGAGAATTAGCACTTGCTATTTTCGAATAATATGGATATTGATTTGGTGTTAATGCTAATTTTTGATTCCAAAAATTAAATTCTTCTTTTGCTGACTTTAAAGATCTATTATTAGATATATTTAAAAAAGTAGCATATTCTTTTGGGTTGGTTATTTGTGTTTCTTTTTTTTGATTGCAACTTGTTGCAAGAGAAAAGGCGACAATCAATAAAATTAGTTGGATGTATTTCATGATATGTTGATTTTAGTTTATTAGTTAGTTAAATAAACTGACGCAATTCCCTCAAATTACGTCAGTTTCAAAGACAAATCCTCTTACCAAGGAGTTGCTAAATAAGGAAAAGAAGTTAAAAACTCTTTATCATTTGCATCTACATTATCATTTGATAAAGTTGGATTTTCTGTAAAATCTTCACCTCCAAAAATCAATAATAACTCTACAGTAATAACATCATCTGCCAACGCTCTACCTGTTAATACATTGGTACCATCATAAAAAGTAGTTGTACCATCTAAAGAAACATTTAAAACATCTGTAGCTAATAAACCTGTAAATGTTGCAGCATCTAAACCTAACGCATTTGCATCTCCTTCATTTGCATAAGCAGGACTTAAACCTGTTAAATTAGTCTCGAACATAGATTGAAACGATGCATTTTGCTCTGACGGTATTGTAGAATTAAAAGCATCTTTACTGTCTGATGATACAAAAACAGTATTTACAGCAGGTCTACCCATTTGATCTTTTTGCACATATGTTCCAGAGAAATCAGGAGTTATTTCTATCTCCATACCATCATCATCATTATTACAACTAATTACTAAAAGTGAAAATGTTAGAATTGCTAAATATTTTATATTGTTAAATTTCATAATATTGTGTTTTTAGTTTGATTAAAAATTATTGTTTTGTTTTTGCTTCTACCCAAGTGTTAATTGTACCTGTACCGCCAATCATAGATTTTGGCACTTCTACTACAATAGAAAGTACGTTTGTACCAGCAAAAGTATCTGAACCTGGACTATTAAATGAAGTTGCGTTACCTGCAATAATTTCTCCGTATTGAGCAAAGTCCATAAAGAAAGGATCATCTCTTGGACCTGCAAAAAATTTCATTCCGTTATTACTTGACGTAATTGCAGAAGATCCGTAAGCTGTTATATCAACTTCTGATGTTGTTGCCATTTCATTAATTGTACTATTTAACCCTGTTGACGATGGACTGTAAGGACCAAAGAAATACATTTTACCATCTCTTGGTGTAGCTTGTATTACTAAATCTTCTACAGCATCACCATCTGTATCAATATTAAATTCTACCATAACATTTTCGTCAAAAGATGCTGTTGCAGATGCTGTAGGGCTTAAAAGACCTTGCACATTGGCTACAAAAGCAATATTGTCTGTATCTTCTCCTTGAAAAGCATAGAAGTCTGTAATGTCTGCAGTTGTACCCTGTGCGGCAGGAGCATCAATATGATCTGCTGCAATTGTTACTAAACCGATAATTGCAACACATAAAGTTGCTACTAAAATTTTTGTTTTTTTCATTGTGTGAGTTTTTAAGTTAATTTTAAATTGAATCTCACACATACTTACGAGGTAATTGTAAGTACGGTTTTAAAAAAGTTTGTTTTTTTTTAGAAAAAAACAAAACCCCTTGTAAACAAAGGGAAAATTGAAGTAAAATATTTTAATATTTTTTTAAAAAAAGTAAATTTGAATAGCTTAATCAAGATTATTTTAAAGATAAATACTCAAAAGCGTCTATCAAAAATCAATCTTTACACTTTAATTTTTAAACCATCATATGCTAAGAAAACATTTTCTGGTAATTCTTTAGAAACTTCTTTATGAAACCCTAACATATGGCTAATATGTGTTAAATACGCTTTTTTAGGTTTTAGTTCTTCTATTAAATCTAACGCTTCTTTTAAATTAAAATGTGTTGGATGTTCATCTATTCTTAATGCATTTACAACCAAAACATCTAAATTTTGTAATTTCTGTTTTTCTTCATCAGAAATATATTTGGCATCCGTTAAATAAGCAAAATCATTAAATCTGTAGGCAGCAATTGGTAATTTACCATGGTAAACTTCCATTGGTAAAACCTTTAAACCATCAACTACAAAAGACTCTTTATCAATAACAAAGGGTGTAACGCTAGGCGCACCAGGATATCTATTTTCTTTACTAAAAATATAATCAAACCTTTTTTCTAAATTAAGTAGCGTACGTTTGGTTGCATAAATAGGCATATCTCCTATTTGATAACAAAAAGCACGTAAATCATCTAAACCACCTATATGGTCTGCATGCTCGTGTGTAAAAAAAACACCATTTAAAGACTGTACATTTTCTCTTAACATTTGCTGTCTAAAATCTAAACCACAATCTATAGTATAAGAAACATTATCCCAAGAAATTAAAATAGAAGATCTTAAACGATTATCCTTTATATCTTTAGACAAACAAACAGGATGATTATTTGCTATCATAGGAATTCCTTGTGAGGTTCCTGTTCCTAAAAAAGTAATACGAAGTTGTTTTTTATTAATTTCCATTTCAACAAAAATAACATAAAAATTGACTGGTTCCTGTCTATTTTAGTACATTTGTTTTAAACGATAAAATAGTACCATATGGCAATTTCTTTAAAAGGCGATCAAGAAATTAGTAGTGTACCAACTACTAAAAGCAAAGCATTAAGAATTAATTTAAACAGAGATATTTACGGAACTTTTGCAGAAATTGGAGCAGGCCAAGAAACTGCTCGTAACTTTTTTAGATCTGGGGCGGCTTCAGGTACTATTGCAAAAGCAATGAGCGCATATGATAAAGATTTTTCTGATGCTATTTATGGCATGGAAGAAGATAAACGTTACGTTACGCAACCTCGATTAAAAAAAATGCTAGGTCACGAAATCGATTTAATGGAAGATCGTTTAAGTAGAGTTAAACACCCAGATAAATTATTTTTCTCTTATGCAAACACTGTAACAACCATAGATTTTGCTAAACAATTTAAAGGACACGGTTGGGTTGGTATACGTTTTCAACTAGATCCTTTAGAAGGTTATAACGAAATAATTTTACACTTGCGTTTTAAAGAAACAGATGCTCGTTTACAGCAAGAAACTTTAGGTGTTTTAGGTGTAAATTTAATTTATGGAGCTTTTTATTTAAATGATAATCCTAAAGATTTAGTAAAATCTTTTTACGATAATTTAGGTAATGACCATTTAGAGATTGATATGATTAATTTTGCTGGACCACGTTTTATGTATGTAGACAACCGTTTAATGAGTTTACAATTACTAAAATATGGTATGACAAATGCCGTTATGTTTGGTCCTGACGGAAACAACCTTTTACCTGCACAAGTACTTTACAAAAAAAACATTTTAGCTTTACGTGGTAGTTTTAGACCTGTTACTAAAGTTAATATGGATATGTATGAAAAATCTAAAAAACTATTTTTAGCAGAAAATAAAGTTGTAGAGAGTAAAACACAAGTTATTTTTGAAATTACATTAAGTAACTTAACATCCGAAGGTAAAATTAACGAAAGAGATTTCTTAGATAGAGCAGAATTACTGTGCTCTTTAGGTCAAAATGTAATGATTACCAGCTTTCAACAATACTTTAAACTAGTTGAGTACTTTAGTGAATTTACTAAAGAAAGAATGGGATTAACTATGGGTGGTCAAAACCTTATAGAACTTTTTGAAGAAAAATATTATAGAAATTTAAGTGGAGGAATCTTAGAAGCTTTTGGTAAATTATTTTATAGAGATTTAAAAGTGTATATGTATCCTTACCATGATACTAATTCTGATGAATATATATCTGTAGAGAATTTAAAAGTGCATCCGAGAATGAAAGAATTATACAAATTCTTTAGAAACAACGGTAAACTTGTAAATATTGATGATTTTGACAAAGAAATATTAGATATTTTTTCTCGTACTGTTTTAAAAATGATTTTACATGGAGAAGAAGGTTGGGAAGAAATGCTACCAGAAGGGATTGCAGAAATCATTAAACAAAAAAGACTTTTTGGATATTCTAGATCTAGAATAAAAAAATAATTTTAAACCTTTTTCTATTCTTATAGTCATAAATATAATAAAACTAAAAGTTGAATAAGGACGAAACTCTTTTAATACAACAATTAAAAAATGTTAATACCAAAGAAAAAGCATTTAGAGAACTTATAACTCTCTATAAAGAACGCTTGTATTGGCATATTCGTAAAATTGTAATTTCTCATGACGATGCAGATGATGTTTTACAAAATACGTTTATTAAAATTTTTAGAAACATTGATAAATTTAACCAAGAAAGTAAGTTATATTCTTGGATGTATAGAATTGCAACCAATGAATCTATAACGTTTATTAATAAAAGGGCAAAACAAAGAAATGTAGATATAGAAGATTATCAACAAGAATTAACCTCTTCTTTAAATAGTGATGACTTTTTTACTGGAGATGAAATTCAGATAGTTTTACAAAAAGCAATAGCTACATTGCCACAAAAACAACAATTAGTTTTTAATATGAAATATTTTGATGAATTAAAGTATGATGAAATTTCATCTATCTTAGAAACATCTGTTGGTGCCTTAAAAGCATCTTATTATCATGCAGTTAAGAAAATAGAAAACTATATAAAATTAAAAACAAATTAAACCTTTTTACAAAAGTAAGGTCTAATGAGTATCATGGAAAATAAAATAAAAAATAGCGAAGAGTATTTAAACTCAATATTAGGTAAGAAAAGCGGTTTTTCTGTCCCTAAGAACTATTTTGACTCTATTGAAGATATTATCGACATTAGAATAGCAGAAGAAAACTTATCAAAAGAAAATGGTTTTAATGTACCTGATGCTTATTTTAAAAATTTAGAAGATAATATTTTAGCTAAAGTTACAGTAACAACAGAAAAAGAAACAAAAGTAGTTTCTTTAAAAACTAAATTATTTAAAATTATCCCTTTTGCTGCTGCGGCTTCTATTATTTTATTTATCGGTTTAAACTCTTTTATTTTTAATCAAACAGAAGAATTAAATTTAGATTCTCTTTCTGAAAACGATATAGAAAACTGGTTAGATTTTAACCCTATGAATACAAATGATATTGCTCTTGTTTTACAAGAAGATATTCTAAATGAAAACGATTTTTCTTTTTCTTCAATAGAAGATGAAACTATAGAAGATTATATAACCTCTATAGATAACTCTTCTTTATTTGATGAATTAGGTGAAAACTAAAATTATGAAAAAAATATTAACTTTTACACTTATTCTATTTCTTTGCGGTTTTTCTGTAAACGCACAAGATGCAAAAGATGGTAGAGAAAAAATTAAAGCTCTTAAAATTGCTTATTTAACAGAGCAGTTAAATTTAACTTCTAGCGAAGCTCAAAAATTTTGGCCAATTTATAATAGTAATGATGAGAAACAACACTCTTTAAGGTCTAAAATAAGAACAGAAATGAGGAAAGCTTTTAAAGAAAAAACTTCTATTTCTGAAAATGAAGCTGAAAAAATAATTAAAATAAAACTTGATACTGATAAGCAAATTTACGAATGTCAGAGTAAATTTATTTCAGATATAAAAGAGATAATTTCTTACAAAAAAATCATTCAACTACAAATTGCAGAAATGGAGTTTGGTCGAAAATTGATGAATAAGTATAAAAAAGGAAATTCTAATAAAAAATAACTTTATAAAAAAAAGGGAAGCCAAATGGCTTCCCTTTTTTTTAGTTAATTAATGTCATACAAGAGTATAATTCTGGCTTATTTGCTGTAAATTGTTTTAACCAAATTGTTAGCTCATCTCTTTCATAAGGTAACAATCTACTTAATGCTTTCTCTACTTCTTTATAAAACAAATCAGAATTGAAACTCACTTTTTGTAGTACAGTTTTAGTGTACTCAAACATTGCTCTAGCCATTGTAATTTAGTATTATATTATTTTAATAACGTAAACTATATCGTTTTAGTATAGCTAACCAAATTTAATAAAAAAGACCATCATTTTTTTAATGATGGTCTTAAATTTTCTTTAAAAATCTGTTAAGATTATAAACTATTAATTTTTTCTACTAAACCTTTAGCTTTATCTTCTAATTCTTGATTAATTGATTTAAAGTGGGCTTTTTTGTTCTCTACTTTACTATCATTTACTTTAGAAATTAAACTATCAAACGTTTCAATAGCTTCATCAATAATTTCCTCACCTTTTTCTGGTGCGTTTTTTAAAGCTGATACATCTAAAGCATACTCAATAACATCACCTAAAACGTAATTAATATCTTTTTTTAAGTTTTTAATACTTGCCATAACTTATTATAAATTTTAATGGTGCAAATTTAGGTGTTTTTATCTAATTGCTTCTTAAATTCTTCAAAAAATAAACCAATATGATAACCATCTACCAAAGCATGGTTTACAGCAATAGCTACAGGCATTTTAATTATATTATTTTCTGTAAAAGTTTTACCAAAAGAAAATTTAGGAACACTCTCATTTTTAACACCAGAATTTGGCTCTTTTTGGCTTGTAAAAGAAAGCCAAGGTAAAGCAGAGCAATAAATACAATCATCAGAATTTATAGGTGGAAATAAATCTGTAGAATTTAAAATGCGTTCTTTTTCATTCAAAAAATTTTGATTGAACTCATTTATATCTTCAGAAAAGTAGATAAAAGAAAAACCAAAAGTATGGTCTTTTCTTGCAATGGTTGCAGATGCATGTATTACATCGCATATAGCAATTTTATCGTCTTTTATTCTATATTTAAAATTTTCTATAGTATTTAATGCTTTTAAACAAGCGTGTAAATACAGCACAAAAAAAGAATATTTTGATGTTTTACTTTCATTGTACAGTTTGGTAACATCTACATTTACAGTAAGGGCAAAATAAGGATCTTCTAAATTTTTAAAATGATTAAAATGTTGCTTTCTATTCCAGTTTTCAATATCTAAATACTTCATATCAAGGAAACTAATTCTGTAATATTAGTAAGTGTTTTGTAAGCAACATCAGATTTTTGATTGTCATTTACTTCTTCGTGTGCCCAAGTTGTATGAAAAGGAACATGTATAGCGCTTGCACCAATTTCTATTAAAGGTAAAATATCTGATTTTAAAGAATTACCAATCATCAAAAATTCTGATGGTTTAATATCTAAATGGTTGATTAATTTTTGATAATCTTTCACTTTTTTATCACTCATAACTTCTATGTGATGAAAATATTTTAACAAGTTCGATTTTTCTAATTTACGTTCTTGGTCTAATAAATCTCCTTTTGTAGCAACAATTAACTTATATTTTCCTTGTAATTTTTCTAAAACTGTTTCAATTCCGTCCAATAATTCAATTGGTTTTTCTAACATCTCTTTACCAATGTTTAAAATACTTTCAATTGTCTTTTGCGAAACTTGATAATTAGACAATTCTAAAGCACTTTCTACCATAGACAATACAAAACCTTTAATCCCGTAACCATAAAGAGGTAAATTATCTATTTCCTTTTTAAAAAGTTCTTGATCAATTTTATTTTCAGTTTCGTATTTGGCTAATAATTTTGCAAATTGATGTTCTGCATCTCTAAAATAAGTTTCATTTACCCATAAAGTATCATCTGCATCAAAAGCAATTACTTTAATGTTTTTACTTATTTTATCCATATTTATTATTTTAAAAATTCTATTGCTTTTTCTAAATCTTCTGGCGTATCAATACCAACAGCTTCTACATCTGTTTCTACCATTTTTATTTTTTTACCAATTTCTTGATATCTAATTGCTTCAATTTTTTCTGCTGCTTCTAAAGGCGTCATTGGTGTATTATAAAAATCGATTAACGCCTGTTTTCTAAACGCATAAACACCTTTATGTTTATAGTACTTTAAATCAACACTTTTATCTCTGTGATACGGAATTACACTTCTAGAAAAGTAAATTGCCATATTATTAACATCGGTAATTACTTTTACATTATTCGGGTTTTCGATATCTTCTTTATCTTTAATTTCTACTTTAAGAGAAGCTAAATCGACTTCTTTATTAGTATCTTTTTTAAAAACCGCTACTAATTTAGACAAAGAAGCTGTGTCTATAAAAGGTTCATCACCTTGTACATTTATTACAACATCTACATCCATATTTTCTACAGCTTCGGCAATTCTATCAGAACCACATTCGTGCTCTTTTTTACTCATTATTGCCTTTCCTCCTACATTTTCTATTGTTTTAAAAATTACATCAGAATCTGTAACAATAAAAACATCATCAAATAAATTGGTTTTTAAAGCCGCTTCATAAGTTCTTAAAATAACAGGTTTTCCTGCTAAATCTTTCATTAATTTACCAGGAAAACGAGAAGCACTATAACGTGCAGGAATCATTGCAATGATTTTCATTTATTGATTTTTAATTTTGTATCAAAGATAATATTTAAATGGATAGCGTTAATAAGCACAGTACACTACTTGTAACTTTGTAGTGAACCAAAAAAATATTTATTATGAGAAGTTTACTTTGGCTTGTAGCCGTTATTTGTATTATAGTTTGGATATTAGGATTTTTCGGATTTGTTGCTGGAATAGCATTAGGAAGTTTAATTCACATTCTACTAGTAATAGCAATCGTATCAATACTTTACAACATTATTAGTGGTAGAAAACCTTTATAAAATAAAATAAAAGCTCAGAAATTCTGAGCTTTTATTTTATATAAACTTCTAGTAATTCTGATTTTTCTTCAGAAATTATTGTGATGTCTTTTATACAAGCAGGAACCAAAATAGTTTCTCCTGTTTTTAATTTTTCTGTTTGATTTTCATATTTGAACTCAACACTACCTTCTACACACATGTAGATTACAAAACTATCTTTATCATTATGGTTGATAGATAATTCTCCTTCTATAGGTAAAACGTTCGTTGTAAAATAAGGACAAGAAACAATTTCTGATGATGTATTTTGTTCTTTAGAATACACGCTTTTGTAAGATTCCTGTGCAGAATAGTCGATAGCATCAATTGCTTCTTCTGTGTGTAATTCTCTGTATGTTCCGTCTGGATTTGGTCTGTCCCAGTCGTAAATTCTATAGGTAATATCAGAAGTTTGTTGTATTTCTGCTAACATTACTCCTGCTCCGATGGCATGTACTCTACCTGTTGGAATAAAATAAACATCTCCTTTACTTACTTCATCCACATTTAAAATATCTAACAAAGATTTGTTTTCTAAATGCTCTAAATATTCTGTAGATGTAACTTCTTTTTGAAAACCAACAATTAAGTTTGCTTTTTCATCAGCTTGCATTACGTACCACATTTCTGTTTTACCAAAAGAATCATGACGTTCTTTTGCCAAATCATCATGCGGATGTAGTTGTATACTCAAAGCTTCTTTTGCATCAATAAACTTTATTAAAAGCGGGAATTTTTCACCAAAATGATTGTAAATTTTTTCTCCCATTAATTCTGCTTTGTATTCAGAAATTAATTCTTTTAAATCTTTACCTTTTAAACCTCCATTAGAAACTACAGAAGTATCTCCTTTTACGTCAGAAAGTTCCCAACTTTCACCAATGTCAGTTCTATCAGAATCTTTATTTAATACTTTTATTAGTTTTTCTCCTCCCCAAATTTTATCTTTAAGAATAGGTGTAAATTTTAATAGTTGTTTCATTTTATTTTTTTAAGGTTTTAATCTCCAGAATAAGTTACAAAATTTCTAGGAGTTTCATATAATTTTATAGACAAATCTAAGTTTTCTATAATTTTTTTTCTAAGTTTATTATAAATAATAATAGAAATATTTTCTGCTGTAGGATTTAAATTCTTAAATTCCTCTACTTCTACATTCAAATTTTTATGATCAAAAGCATCTTCAATTTCAGTTCTAATCAGCCTTCTTAAAATAGCCAAATCCATTACAAAACCAGTTTCTTTATCAACTTCTCCTGTTACAGAAACTTCTAGTTCATAATTATGTCCGTGATAATTAGGGTTGCTACATTTACCAAAAACTTCAAAGTTTTTTTCATCAGACCATTCTTTTTTATACAACCTATGAGCGGCATTAAAATGGGCTTTTCTATGAACGGTTACTCTAGGCATTTGTTAGTTTTTCAAAAGATTTATCAAAAATAATTTTAAACCACTCTGTATATTCTTGCGGATTATTTTCCATATCAGTCTTTACGTCTTCTAAAGTCATCCACTTAAAGTCTTCTACTTCTTCTTTATTTATTACTGGGCTATCATCATAATAACCTATCATAACATGGTCTAACTCATGCTCTGTTAACCCATTATCAAAAGGTGCTTTATAAATAAAAGAAAAAACTTCTTTTATCTCTGTTACAAACCCCATTTCTTCTTGTAATCTTCTTTTACCTGCTTCTAAATTAGTTTCTCCATCTCTTTGATGAGAACAGCAAGTATTTGTCCATAATAATGGTGAATGATATTTATGTGCTGCTCTTTGTTGCAGCATTAACTCGCCTTTTTTATTAAAAACAAAAACCGAGAATGCTCTGTGTAAAAGAGCTTTTTCGTGTGCTTCCATTTTTGGCATTAATCCAATAGCATTATCCTTCTCGTCAACTAAAACAACTTGTTCTTCCATAAAAGCAAAAATAATAAAATAGAATTCTAATAAAACATAAAATAAATACAAAACAATAAGACTTATCAATTCTTTTATTTTGATACTTTATATTTGTGTTATAAAAACTAAATTCTTTATGAAATTTTTTAAACTTTTCTACTTTCTAATCTTTATTTCTATCTTTTATCAATGTAAAGAGGAAAAAAAAGTTGAAATTCCTAAAAAGGAAATTAAAAAAGAAAAAAAAGTTATAAAACGTTGGGATAGTTTAAACAGCAAGAATGTTGAAGCTTTTTTTACAGAATACGAGAAGAAAAACAAAGAAACTAAAGTTGTTATTAAAACTAAATTTGGTGATATTAAATTGCGTTTATATGATGATACACCTATTCACAGAGCTAATTTTATTTTTCTAACCAAAATTAAATATTTTAATACAACAGAGTTTTATAGAGTTGCTAAAAACTTTGTTATCCAAGGAGGTAATTCTGATGAAACCTATACAAAACAACAAAGAAGACTATATGGAAATTATTTAATAAAACCAGAGTTTAGAAAAAACAGAACGCATAAATACGGAGCTTTAGCTGCTACTAGGTATTGGGAAGATAATCCTAACAAATTATCAAATCCTTTTGAGTTTTATATTGTACATAATAGAAAAGGAGCCCATCATTTAGATAATGAGCATACCGTTTTTGGAGAAGTAATTTCTGGTTTTGATACTATGGATAAAATTTCTAAAGTAAAAGTTGGGGTTGATGAATGGCCTACGAACGATATACATATGACTGTTGAAATTTTAGATTGATAATTCTCTTAGTAAAACCTATCTTTGCACCTCAAATTTTGTAGATGAGTTTTTTAAAAGAAATAGAACGTAGAAGAACATTTGGTATTATATCGCATCCAGATGCTGGTAAAACCACTTTAACAGAAAAATTGTTACTTTTTGGTGGTGCAATACAAGAAGCTGGAGCCGTAAAAAATAATAAAATTAAAAAAGGTGCAACTTCCGATTTTATGGAAATTGAACGTCAAAGAGGTATTTCTGTTGCTACTTCTGTTTTAGCATTTATTTATCAAGATAAAAAAATAAACATTTTAGATACGCCTGGTCACAAAGATTTTGCAGAAGATACTTTTAGAACTTTAACTGCTGTAGATAGTGTTATTGTGGTAATTGATGTTGCAAAAGGTGTTGAGCCACAAACGGAGAAATTAGTAGAAGTTTGTAGAATGCGAAACATACCAATGTTGGTTTTTATCAACAAGTTGGATAGAGAAGGTAAAGATGCTTTTGATTTGTTAGACGAAGTTGAACAAAAATTAGGTTTAACAGTAACTCCGATGAGTTTCCCTATTGGTATGGGATACGATTTTAAAGGAATTTATAATATTTGGGAAAAGAAATTAAATCTTTTTTCTGGTGATAATAAAACTTCAATTTCTGAAGGTGTAGAGTTTGATGACCTTTCTAATCCTGAATTAGATAAAATTGTTGGTGAAACTGCTGCAGAAACTTTACGTGAAGAAATAGAATTGATTGATGAAGTATATCCTGCTTTTAATCAAGAAGAATATTTAAAAGGACAATTACAACCCGTATTTTTTGGTTCTGCTTTAAACAATTTTGGAGTAAAAGAATTGTTAGATGCTTTTATAGAAATTGCTCCTTCTCCTCAACCTAAAAAGGCAGAAGAACGTTTAGTAGATTCTAAAGAAAATAAACTAACAGGTTTTGTATTTAAAATCCATGCAAATATGGATCCTAAACACAGAGATCGTTTAGCTTTTATAAAAATTGTATCGGGTACTTTTAAAAGAAATGCACCTTATTTACATGTTCGTAATGGTAAAAAGGTAAAATTCTCTAGCCCAAATGCATTCTTTGCTGAGAAAAAAGAAATTGTAGATGAATCTTTTCCTGGTGATATTGTAGGTATACATGATACCGGAAACTTTAAAATTGGTGATACTTTAACAGAGGGAGAACAATTAAACTTTAAAGGAATACCAAGTTTTTCTCCAGAACATTTCCGTTACGTAAACAACGCAGACCCAATGAAATCTAAACAATTATATAAAGGTTTAGATCAACTAATGGATGAAGGTGTTGCGCAATTATTTACCTTAGATATGAATGGTCGTAGAGTTATTGGTACAGTTGGTGCTTTACAATATGAAGTTATACAATATCGTTTAGAACATGAATATGGAGCAAAATGTACTTATGAAAACTTACAAGTACACAAAGCATGTTGGGTAGAACCAAAAGATGTTAAAAACGAAGAATTCAAAGAATTTAAACGTGTAAAACAACGTTATTTAGCAAAAGACAAACAAGGTCAATTAGTCTTTTTAGCGGATTCGGCTTTTACAATTCAAATGACACAAAGTAAATATCCTACTGTAAAATTACATTTTACGAGTGAATTTAAATAAAAAGAGATGATAAAAAAATACCTTCTAATAGCCATCTGCACTTTTTCTTTTTCTTGTTTTTCTCAAGATATAGAAGTTAAAGAAGTAAATAATAAAGTTAGATTGAACTTTATACCTGTTTCTATGCCTTCTGATAAATATCCAGAGTTAGAGCAGACAATGGGTTTAGCGGGTTTACATTATCAAATTCCTTTAAATAATTGGCTATATGCCGGAACAGCTTTTTATTTTGCTGCTACAGGAGATCAAGGTGGATTATTTACTTTGGGAGCAGAGTTAGGAGTTAACCAAAAATTATATAAAAATTTATATTTTGATGGTAATTTCCATTTTGGTGGTGGTGGTGGTTATCGACAATATATAAATGATGGTGCCTTTATAAATTCTAATTTAGGATTACAATACAAAAGAAAAAACTTTTCTTTTGGTGTACAATATAGTTATCTAAACTTTTACACCGGAGTAATAAAAGATGATGCAATTTCTTTCTTTATTGAAATACCAAGCCTTTTAGAGTTCACAGATTATAAAAATACTCACAAAGAAATTACAAGTAACAATTCAATTAAGTTCAATAGTACTTATTGGAAAGAACCTGTAAAAAATGCACAGCAAATTCGTTTCGATTTTTTTAAACCTTTCGGAAATTCAAAAAAAGATGATGGAAGTACTTTAAACGAAACATTGTATTTAGTTGGTTTTGAATATCAAAAGTACATTAGTGATAATACATTTCTTTTTGTACACACGGATGCTATATATAAAGGTTTACGTGCTGGCTTTATGGATTTATTTTTCGGAGCTGGATATCAACCATATGAAACCAAATATATAAATCTATTTACAAAACTAGGTATCGGTGCTGCAGGAGGACGAATTGCTCTAGAAGGTGGGATAACAATATATCCCTCTGCTGGAATTGATTTAAAAATAACTAAAAATATGGCTTTAAGTGGTCATGGTGGTTATTATAGAGCTTTAGATGGAGATTTTGAAGCTTACACTGTAGGTTTAGGCTTAAAATATTTTGGGTTAAATGGAGGAAATGTAAACCCTGCTGAAAATAAAGCTACCGATTACACAATAAAAGGACTTAATTTTAACTTACAGAATCAAACTTATTTTGATGTTGACAAAACTGATGATCCTGATAACATTTTGCTAGTTGATTTACAACTTTTAGCAATTCAAATTAAATATGATCTTTTTAAAAACATTTATTTAGTAGGAGAAGCTGGTTTTGCGTATGATGGTAGATCTGGTGGATATGCTAATGGGTTAATTGGTTTGGGTGCAAAAACAAATTCTTTTTTAAATAACAAATTAAACCTATTTGTAGATTTAATGGCTGGTGCAGGTGGTGGTGCAGGTGTTGATACTGAAGAAGGAGTTGTTATAAGACCTACTATAGGTTTAAACTATGAATTAGTGGATAATTTTTCTGTTTTTGCATCAGGAGGAAAATTTATTTCTCCTTTTGGTAATGTGGATGCTAATAATATAAATATCGGATTGAGTTTTAACTTTGGAACTCTATCAGTAAACAAATAAAAAGTAGAATTAAATTTAATAAAAATGAATAACGGAATATATGCAAAATTCACCACTCCAAAAGGTGAAATTTTAGTAAAATTAGAAGAAGAAAAAGCTCCAGGAACTGTTGGTAATTTTGTAGCCTTAGCAGAAGGAAATTTAGAAAATTCAGTAAAAGAACAAGGAACTCCTTATTACGATGGTTTAAAATTCCATAGAGTAATTCCTGATTTTATGATACAAGGTGGTTGCCCACAAGGAACAGGAACAGGAAACCCAGGTTATAAATTTGATGACGAGTTTCATCCTGACTTAAAACATGATGCTCCTGGGAAGTTAGCAATGGCTAATTCTGGTCCTGCTACAAACGGAAGTCAGTTTTACATTACTCACGTACCTACCCCTTGGTTAGATGGTAAACACACTGTTTTTGGTTCTGTAATTGAAGGGCAAGATGTAGTTGATGCAATTGCACAAGGTGATGACATGAAAGTAGAAATCATTAAAGTTGGTACAGAAGCAGAAGCTTTTAATGCAATAGAAGCTTTTAGAACTTTTGAAGGTTCAAGAGAAAAAAGAGAAGCAGAAGCCAAAGCAGCTCAAAAAGAAATGTTAGATAAAGTAGCTGCTGGTTACGAAGAAACGGCTAGTGGTCTACGTTACCAAATTTTACAAAAAGGATCAGGAAAAAAAGCTACAAAAGGAGCTGGTGTTTCTGTACATTATAAAGGACAATTATTAGACGGAACCGTTTTTGATTCTTCCTACAAAAGAAAACAACCAATTGATTTTAATGTTGGCGTTGGTCAGGTAATTTCTGGCTGGGATGAAGGAATTCAATTACTACAAGTTGGTGACAAAGCTCGTTTTGTTATACCATCTAACTTAGCATACGGTTCTGCAGGTGCAGGAGGTGTAATACCACCTGATGCTACTTTAATTTTTGATGTAGAGTTAATGGATGTAAAATAAAATTCTAATCTTTTAGAATATATAGAAAAACCGAAGTAAGTTACTTCGGTTTTTTTTTGTCATTTATAATAATGATTCCTGTAAACCTTTTTTAATATTTAACCAGAAAAAATTCCAAAAAGACTTGGTTTTATTTCTTTCTATATTTTCTACATCAACTATTACCACACCATCTTTAGCAGAATCTTTTACAAAAATATTGGCGAGAAAACTTAGTATTTTATCTAGTTCTCTTTTTTCATTTAAAATTTTAACTTTAAAATTTTTAAAATCAATATTAAACTCTCCATTAGAAATAGACTCATTTCCTTCAAAGTCAAAATCCATTCTATTTATAAAGCCTTCCATTTTAACATGTAGAGCAGGAGAAATATAAGAACTCATATTTTTAGATGTTACATTTTTTAAAGTTCCTCTTATTCTAAATTTATCTTGTAGATTATTTATAGCAAAATTATATTTTATATCTAAAGGAGAAGTTCCCATAAAATTTGTTTGAATGTTAACTTCTGTATCAGTCTTATTTTTTTTATCATTATCTATACCTTTAATAGACACATTTAAGTCATCAAAAACCAATACCCCTTGCTCCTTTTCTTTATCTGTAAGTTCTTTATAGATTAATTTAGAATTTATTATATCTATCTGATCTACTTTTAAATGAAATGGTAATTCTCTTAAAGCTTTACTGTAAAGTTTTTTATATTTATTAGAAGTAGGATAGCGGGTTTTATCTAAAAAATATTCAAAATTTACATCAACAACATTTAACTTTTCTAAATAGATAGACAAACTATCTAGAGCAATCATTTTAAAATTTGGTGATTCAATTTTTTGAATTTTTAAGGACATTAGCCCTTTTTTTTCAGTTATATAATTATCATACTCAGCTTCTGATTTTAAAGGATTAATTTCTAAATTATTAAAAGTAAATTGATTCTTACTTATAGAAATGTTATCTACATTTAATTCTTGAATTTCTGACATTTTCTTATGATAGTCTAAAACTTCTATATTAACATCATTATAAGAAAACGGAAAAGCAGTCTTTATTTTATTATCAACTACAACATCTTTAAAATCAATATTTAATTTTTTAATTTTAGTGTTTTTTAAATCTTCATCTACTATATTTAAAGAACCATTTAAAATTTTAAAATCGCCTATTTTAAAATCTTTTTGTTTTTTACTAGTAGCATCTTTTTCTATTTTATTCTTAAAGATATCTTTAGTTATTTTACCAGACAGTAAAGGGTTTTTAATAATTATAGAATTTACAGTTACTACATCATTCATTAAAAACTTAAAGTAAGAGATTCCTTTAACTTCTATAGAATTAGATTTAAGAAAAAGACTATCCTTAGTTATTTTAACTTCTGTTAAGTCTATATTTCCAAATAAAATATTAGTAGAAAATTTACCTTCAAATTCAAATCCTTTTTCTCCTAATTTATCCTCTAAAATCGAATTAATTTTTTTAGATACAAAAATGTTTAAAAGAAATAAGGACAATAATAAAATAGTAATAAATATGAAACTTTTCTTAAATCTAGCAAAATTCTTTTTCATTAAATCGTGTTTTTTATGGATGTTTTTAATAATTAATCATTAGTTTTTTATCTTATTTAAAAAAACTAAAATCTCCAACAAACAATTCTTGTTACTTTATTCCCTTGATTCATTGGAATTACTTTAAACTCAACTACTCCAAGTTTTTTTGATGATTTTTCTAAACTTTCAACATTTTCCTTTTTAGAAACCAAACTTGTAAACCATTTACTTTTCTCTTTAAATAAAGAGCTTTCATATAAATAATTATGTAAAAAAGCTTTTTCACCTCCTACATACCAAAGTTCGTTATTATTACCCGAAAAATTTCTTACTGCATTATTTCCTAAATTTCTAGCCTTTCTTCTATTTGCACCTTGTGCCTCTTCTGCAGATCTATAAAAAGGCGGATTACACATGGTGGCAGAAAAAAAATCATCTTCTTCTAAAATTCCTTTTAAAATATGTTCTTCATTAAATTGTTGTCTTAACTCAATATAAGAATCTAAATTATTATCATCAATTATATCTTGTGCATAATCTAAAGAATCTAAACTTATATCAGATCCTACAAAATTCCAATCATACTCTGCTACACCTAATAATGGATAAATACAACTTGCTCCTGTACCAATATCTAAAATTTTAATATCTTTTTCTAATGAAAGTAAATCTGATAAATGATGTATGTAATCTAAACGTCCTGGAATTGGTGGGCATAAATTTTCATCGGAAAAATTCCAATTAGAAATCTTATTATAAGAAAATAACAAACCTTTATTGAGCTCTTTTACTGCTATCGGATTAGAAAAATCTATACTTAAATTACCAAAGGTATTATTGGTAACATAATCTTTTAAAGTAGGATTATTTTTAAGAAGTTCATCAAAATTATAACCTTTATTAAACTTATTTTTTGGATGTAATCCTTTATTTCTCATATTCAATCTTAATTAAACTGTTATTCCCTTACAACAAACATTTACAATAAAACAAAAAATAATTAAATAAAAACCTATATTTCAATAACTTAAGATTTAATTAAAACATTTAAAGATACACAAAGATACTACATAACTACTACATCAATTAAATAACTAAATATAATAGCTAAATTTGTTATATAAATTTATTATTCCCCCATTCATTTCCCTCAAAACTTGTAAAAGTCATTTGTAATTAATTATAAATGACTTTTCTTTTTTACAACTTATTTAAAAACTCTTGTAATGATTCTTTTTCAATTTTTAATTTCTTTTTAATCCTATATCTAGTAGTCTCAACACTTCTTGTAGATAAATTTAAAATATTAGCCACCTCTTTACTTCTTAAATTAATAGCTACATATGCACAATGTTTTTGATTTACTACAGATAAATCTGGAACAATTTTTAATAATTTTTTAAAAAAATTAGGCCTATTTTTTTCAAATTGAATTTTAAAATCTTCCCAAATATCTTCTTCAGAAATAATAAGTTGCAACGATCTATTTACAGAATGCATTTTATTACTTGGTATACTTTTTTTATCCTCTATTAAATAATTAATCTTTTTTATTACATTATTAACAGCGTCCTTATAATTAGAAATTTTTAATGTCTTAGTTAACAATGTTTGTTCATTAAACTTTAACAATCCTTCTATCTCTACTTTTTTTAATTTTAACTTTTGATAAATTTCTTCTAATTCATCATAATTATTTAAAAGTTTGGTGTTCAATTCTTCTTTTTCCTTTAAGAGTGTTTTTAATCTATCAGAAAACTTTTTACTTTTATAAATAAGAAAAAAACTTATCAATAAAAACAGTACACAACCAATTAAAATAATTCTATGATTAAAAATTACTTTTTGTTTACTAACTAGTAATTTATTTTCTAAATCATTTTCTGCTTCTAAAAATTTACTTATTTTATCTCTATTCTCTTGGTTTACTAACACAGATAATGAGTCTGAAGCTTTCATGTATTTATAAGCTAGGTTAAGCTTATTTTGTTTTTTACTCAACTCCGCAAAAATTAAATATATTTCTCTATAAGATTTTGTGGAATCAATTAAGAAATTATTTGCTTTACTCTCTTTTATTATTTTTATTCCTTGTGATAAATTAAATACGGCTAAATCATATTGACCAATATTCATATAAGACTCTGCTAATAATGTGTAAAAAGATCTTAATCTTACTTTTTTCACATCATCTTTTTCACTTAAAATAATTCCTTTTTTAGCATAATCTATAACCTCATACCAATTTTTATTTTCTACATATAGCTTACATAGGTTAATATAAATATCGATTATAAAAGATTTATCGGTATTTTTTTCTCCATAAGAAATCGCTTTTTTATAATACTTAATAGATAGTGAAAAATTTTTATTGATGTGATAAAATATACCAAGTAAGTTATTTGAAACAGATTTTATTGTATTGTCATGACATTTTTCTGCAACCTGAACCGCCAAATTAGCATATTTTAAAAATTCTTCATCATTATTTACTGTACGATATTTAATAGCTCTTAAATAGTAAACTTTACTTAAAATACATACATCATTAAAAACAATATTATTTTTATCTATAAAAAATAAAACAGGAATTAAACTTTCTGTATCATCATTAAATTCTGATTTTAAAAAAGCTTTTTGTATTTTTTCTTCTAGATTATCGTGTGTAACATGATCACTCTTTATCGTAGTAGAGCAACTTTCAAAAATTAAAAAAAATATTAATAGGTAAAAAAATTTAAAAGACATTAGCAATTATAAAAATCACAAATTACAAAGTAATTATTGTAAATTCAAGTGATAAACATTTAAAACCAATTTTTACTAATTTCACAAATAAAAAGCTGAATTTTAAATAATATTTAGAAAAATTATAGAAACAAATATTTGAAACCCAATTTAGTATAAATTTTAAATAATCTAATTCCATCATCTAAGTCCTTATATACTTTTCTATACCTGTTTAAAAATCACTTATTAATTTACTTCAAATATTTTTAAGTAGAAAAATACAGATCAATTAAAATAAATAAAATACTTAAAATCAATTAATTGAAACTTAAAATACATATTTTTAAGTAGATATTGGTACTACATAACTACTACAACTATTAAATAACTAGATATAAAAACTAAATTTGTTGTATTAAGTTATTATTCCCCCATTCTTTTTCCTTTAAAATTTATAAAAGTCATTTATATTATTTATAAATGACTTTTCTTTTGTTATAATCTAGCTAGAAATTCTTGTAACGTTTCTTTTTCAATTTTTAATTTCTTTTTAATCCTATATCTAGTAGTCTCAACACTTCTTGTTGATAAATTTAAAATATTAGCTACCTCTTTACTTCTTAAATTAATAGCTACATATGCACAGTGTTTTTGATTTACTATCGATAAATCTGGAGCAATTTTTAATAATTTTTTAAAAAAATAGGGCCTATTTTTTTCAAATTGAATTTTAAAATCTTCCCAAATACCTTCTTCAGAAATAATGAGTTGCAAAGACCTATTAACAGAATGCATTTTATTACCAGATATACCTTTTTTATCTTCAATTAAAAAATTAATCTTTTTTATTACATTATTAATAGCGTCTTTATAATTAGAAATTTTTAAAGTTTTTGTTAGTAATGCTTGTTCATTATATTTTAATAATTTTTCTATTTCTTTATTCTTTAAAATTAAACCTTTATGTGTTTCTTTTAATTCATAAAAATTATTTAGAATTATATGATTTAACTCTTCTTTTTCATTTACTACAACCTTCAGTTTCTTGGAAAAATAATTACTTCTGTAAATAAGACAAAAGCTTATCAATAAAAAAAAGATGCAACCAATTAAAATAATTCTATGATTAGAAATTATTTTCTGTTTACTAATTAATAATTTTTTTTCTAAATTATCTTCTATACTCAAATAGCTTCTAACTCTATCTTTATTTACTTGATTAGCTAATACAGATAAAGAATCTGAATCTTTCATATAATTATAAGCTAATTCAAAATTATTCTGTTTTTTATTTAATTCTGCATAAATTAAATATATTTCTCTATAAAACTTTATAGTTTCTTGTTCTATTATTGGTTCTTTAGAGTTTTCAGTATTCTTTATTGCTTCCACTAAATAACTTTCTGCTAGATCAAATTGAAACAAACTTGTATAAGCTTTTGCCAAAAAAATATAAAAATATTTTATTCTATCTTTTTTAGCTTCACTATCTTTAGCTAATACAATCCCTTTATTCGCGTTTGCTATAACCTCTTTCCAATTATTTTCTAATGTATATATTTTAGTGAGGTTGACATAAGTATCTATGATAAAAGAATTATCTACACTTTTTTTACCATAAGAAATTGCTTTTTTATAATGATCAATAGATCTTAAATAATCATCATTTTCATGATAAAATATACCTAACAAATTATTAGAAGCAACATTAATAATGTAATCATTACAGTTTTTAGCAACATTAACAGACTTCATTGCATATTTTAAAAAATCTTTATTGTTATTTATTGTTCTAAATTTTATAGCCTTTAAATGGTAGACTTTACTTAAGACACATGTATCTTTAAAAACAATATTATTTTTGTCTATAAAAAATAAAACAGGAATTAATGTTTTTACATCATCATGTAATTCTGCTTCTAAAAAAGCATCTTGTATTTTGTCTTCTAGATTATCATAAGTAATCTGGCCACTCTTCTTAGTAGAGCAGCTTATAAAAAGTAAAAAAAATATAAAAAAGTAAAAAAACTTTGTAGGCATTAGCAATTATAAAAACCCTAAATTACAAAGTAATTACTGTAAATTCAAGCGATAAAGGTTTTAGAGACATTTTTACTGATTCTATAAATAAAGAGCCATATTCTAAGTAATACTCAGAAAAGTTACGTTGACGTTCTTCTAAACTCTGATTTGGCAAAATATCATTTTGTAATAAGGTAATTCTATCAACTAAATCTTTCTGTCTTTTTTTCTCTGCCTTTAACAAACGCTTTTGTAAATTTTCTAAACCTTTTATTTGTTTTCTTTCTTGAGCTTTTACAGCATTTTTAAAAGAGATGTCTGTTTTAATAGCTACTTTTTGTAATTCAGAAAATTGATTTTCTAAAAACTGAATCTTTTCATCAAAATTTACTTTAATTTCTGAGTTTTCAACTACTTTTTTAGACAGTAAATCAAATTGATTTAAAAACAATTCTTCCAAAGAAATATCTAATCTATTTAACTTTTTTTCTTGCTTTTCTGATACAACTTGTACAGAATTACGTAACAATAAAATAGGAAAAGGTATTGCTACTTTATTAAAATAACCTTTTAACTCCAACCAATAAGCCATTTCTCCTCCACCTCCTAAATAACACAGATTTGGTAAAATTACTTCTTGATACAAAGGTCTCATGATAACATTTGGAGAAAATGCTTTCGGATTTTCTGCCACTTCTTTTAAAATGTCTGTTTTAGAAAATGTAATTTTTGTATTGTTTACTTTATACAATCCATCTTCAAAAATGATACGTTCTCTAAAATCATTACCCAAATAAAACAAATTAATCTCTCTAGGATTAACTTGAATTTTATAATTTTTCTCTAATTCATCAATAGTTTTAAAAACCTCTTTAAAAGAAGTTTCATTTTCTAATTCGTCTTTTACAAATGGTGCAAATAACTCTTTTAAATCGGTATCATCACCATCCACAATAACTAAACCATATTCTGCAAATAATTCGTTTGCTATAAAACGTGTTGCTTTTGCTAAATTAGCATGCTCTAAGTATGCTTCAGAAAATAATTTTTTAATAAATTCTGCATTTCTAGAATTTCCTAAATGACTAGAAAAAACTTCATAAACATCTTGTAATCCCTCTGTTGAAAAACGTCCTACAGCACCACCATCTTCTCTATTCCATTGTACTTTTTTTCCATTAAAATTAAAATAATTAATTTCATCAAAATCATGATCTTCTGTTGCCATCCAATAAACTGGAACAAAATTTTGCTCAGGAAATTTTTCTGATAATTCTTCACATAAATTAACTGCAGAAATAATCTTATACAAGAAATATAAAGGCCCAGTAAACAAATTTAATTGATGACCTGTTGTAATTGTAAACGTATTTTGTTGCTTTAATAAAGCTATATTTTCTTTCGTTTTTTCTGATGTTTTAAAACCTTTGTATTGCTTTTTTAAAGCATCAGCTAAAACTAATCTAGATTGTAATCTATAAGATTTTTGTTTTTCTTCTATCTGATTATGAAAACCAGAAATATCAGGAAAATTATTATAAAATGGTTGTATTTCTTCTTTTTTCTCTAAGTAATCAATCATGGTTTTAGAGAAAAAACCTGTTTTTTTAAATGGAATTTGTGTTACTTTCATACTTAAATAAAAATAACATTTTTTTTGCAACAATCAGAGTCTGATATAGTGTTCATGCGATTTGGTTAATTTTTTTATAAAAATACGAATATTTTAAATCTTTGTCGAAAACTTAAATTTAATCTAACAAATTTTTAACAAGTTTCAGATTTTTTTATAGAATAACAAAAAAAAATATTCGTTACATTTGGTTAAAATTATATTTATATGAAGCTTAAACTATTACTTTTTAGTGCTTTCTTTACTATAGGAAGCTTATTCTCTCAAACCATACAATCTCCCTCTGAATTTTTGGGTTACGAAATCGGAAGTCGTTTTACAAGACACCATAAAGTAGTAGATTACTTTACATATGTAAGCGAAACTCTTTCTAACGTTACATTAGAAAAATACGGAGAAACTAATGAACATAGACCTTTGTATGTGAGTTACATCTCTTCTCAAGAAAATATTGATAATTTAGAAAATATCAGAAAAAATAATCTTGCTCAAACAGGAATTATTGATGGAAATTCTGATAATAAAAAAGCCATTGTTTGGTTAAGTTATAATGTACATGGTAATGAAGCTTCTAGTACAGAAGCTGCTATGTTAACAATTTACGAACTGGTAACTAATAAGAAAGATTGGTTAAAAAACACAGTTGTTATTATGGATCCTTGTATTAATCCTGATGGTAGAGACCGTTATGTAAATTGGTACAATCAGGTAAAAAGTACTCCTTTTGATATAGGTCAAGATGCAAAAGAACATCATGAACCTTGGCCTGGAGGAAGACCAAATCATTATTTATTTGATTTAAATAGAGATTGGGCTTGGGTAACTCAAATTGAGTCTCAGCAAAGAATAAAAATGTATAATAAATGGATGCCACATGTTCATGTAGATTTTCATGAACAAGGTATTAATAGTCCGTATTATTTTGCACCTGCAGCAGAACCTTTTCATGAAGTTATTACAGATTGGCAAAGAAGTTTTCAAACACAAATAGGAAAAAACCACGCTAGTTATTTTGATAAAGAAGGTTGGTTATACTTTACAAAAGAAAGTTTCGATTTACTATACCCGAGTTATGGAGACACTTACCCGATTTATATGGGAGCAATTGGTATGACTTATGAACAAGCAGGTCATGGACGTGCAGGTTTAGGTATTACTACTAATGAAGGGGAAGTTTTAACTTTAACATCAAGAGCAACTCACCACATGACAACGGGTTTATCTACTGTAGAAATTTCATCTAAAAACGCAGAAAAATTAAATACTGAGTTTAAAAAATTCTTCGATAATAATAATTCTGATTATAAAAGTTTTGTTTTAAAAAACGATAATGATGATAAAACAAATCGTTTAAAAAACTTATTAAATACGCACGAAATTAAATATGAATTTGCAAACAGCGGAACTATAAAAGGTTACAATTATGGCACTCAAAAAGAAGAAAAATTTACAACTTCTAAAGGAGATTTAGTAATACATACAAATCAACCAAAAGGGACAATGGTTAAAGTATTATTTGAACCTAAAGCTAAATTAGTAGATTCTTTAACTTACGATATTACAGCTTGGTCTTTACCATACGCTTATGGTTTTAATGCAGTTGCTTCCAAAACTAAAGTAACTACAACTACCTTTACAATTACAAAAAATATTACAAATTCTATTGATAAAAATGCTTATGCTTACATTGCAAAATGGAATAGTATAGAAGATGCTAAGTTTTTAGCCACTTTATTAAAAGAAAATATAACTCCTCGTTTTGCTGAAAAACCTTTTTCTTTAGAAGGAAATTCTTACGAAAGAGGAACTTTAGTTATCTTAAGAAATGATAACCGATTTGCTGATTTTGATAGTAAATTACTTGCTATTTCTAATAGCAACAACAGAAAAATTCAACCTGTTTCTACTGGTTTTGTTGATGCTGGTTTAGATTTTGGTTCTTATAGCGTAAAACCTATTAACAAACAGAAAGTAGCTTTACTTTCTGGAGAAGGAACTTCTTCTTTAAGTTTTGGAGAAATTTGGCACTTTTTTGAACAAGAATTAAAATACCCTTTAACTGTAATAAACTCAGATTATTTTAGTAGAACAGATTTTTCTAGTTACGATGTTATTATAATTCCTAATGGTCGTTATAGTAGTGTATTAGATAAAAGTACTTTAGATAAATTAACAACTTTTACACGTTCTGGAGGAACTTTAATTACAATTGGTGGTGCTTTAAGTAGTTTTGCTGATAAAAAAGGTTTTGCTCTTAAAAGTAAAAAATCTAAAGAAGACACTATCAAAAGTAATTTAACTCCTTATGCAGAACTAGAAAGAAAAAGTGTTCGTAACTTAATTACTGGTGCAATCTTTAAAAGTAAAGTTGATGCTAGCCATCCTTTAGCTTTTGGTTATAATGACGAATATTTTTCTTTAAAATTAAGCGGATCTACTTATGATTATTTAGAAAACGGTGGTAATGTTGCTTATTTTGATAAAGGAACTAAAAACATTTCTGGTTATGCAGGTAGTAAAGCTGTTAAAAAAGTGCCTGAATCTTTATTATTTGGTGAAGAACAAAAAGGAAGAGGAAGTATTATTTATATGGTAGACAATCCTTTATTCAGATCTTTTTGGGATAATGGAAAATTATTTTTAGCAAATGCTGTTTTTCTATTAAATTCTGATGATTTAAATTAACATTTCTTATTATATAACACATAAAAAAACCACTCTAATGAGTGGTTTTTTTATGTGTTATATATTTATTTTCTCTTTTTATGTAAAGAAACTGGCTTTTCTTGCTTAACAACTGGTGTTCCATACAAATCGTAATCTCCAGCTTCATGAATTTCAATATCTATAAATTCACCTATTTTAATGTAATGTTCTTTAGCATCCACAATTACATCATTATCTACATCTGGCGAATCAAATTCTGTTCTTCCATAAAAATATTCTCCGTCTTTTCTATCAAACAGACATCTAAATGTTTTACCCACTTTTTGCTGATTCAATTCCCAAGAAATTTGAGATTGAATTTCCATAATTTCATTTACACGTTTAAATTTAACATCTGCTGGAACATCATCTTCTAAAACATAAGCGCCAGTATTTTCTTCGTGAGAATATTCAAAAGCTCCCAAACGTTCAAAACGCATTTCTTCTACCCAATCTTTTAATTCTTGAAACATTTCTTCTGTTTCACCAGGATAACCAACAATTAACGTGGTTCTAATTGCCATTTCTGGTACAGCTTCTCTAAATTTATAAATTAAAGATGTTGTTTTTTCATGAGTCGTTCCTCTTTTCATTGATTTTAACAACTCAGTATTAATGTGTTGTAAAGGAATATCTAAATAATTACAAACCTTAGGTTCACGTTTCATCACCTCTAAAACATCCATCGGAAAACCAGTAGGGAATGCATAATGTAAACGAATCCATTCAATTCCTTCTACTTTTACCAAAGCTTCTAACAATTCTGCTAAAGCTCTTTTCTTATAAATATCTAAACCATAATATGTTAAATCTTGAGCGATTAACATAATTTCTTTAATTCCTTTTTCGGCTAATTTAGTAGCTTCTATAACAATTTCTTCAATTGGAGTAGAAACGTGTTTACCTCTCATTAAAGGAATTGCACAAAAAGAACAAGGTCTATCGCAACCTTCTGCAATTTTTAAATATGCATAATGTTTTGGCGTTGTTGTTAAACGTTCCCCAATTAATTCATGCTTATAATCTGCTTCTAAAGCTTGTAGAAGGTTTGGTAAATCATGCGTACCAAAATATTGATCTACGTTTTTAATTTCGTTTTCTAAATCTGGTTTATAACGCTCACTTAAACAACCAGAAACAAAAACTTTATCAATTTCTCCCGCCTCTTTTCTTTGTGCATAATGCAAAATAGTATCTATAGACTCTTCTTTTGCTTTACCAATAAATCCACAAGTATTTATTACAACAATATTTCCATCATCATTTACATCTTCATGCACAACTTCTTTTCCGTTGGCTTTTAATTGCCCCATTAAAACTTCACTATCGTAAACGTTTTTAGAACAACCTAAAGTTACAACGTTAATCTTATTTTTTTTGATGGTTTTTGTACGCATTGTATTATGTTTTAAGCGAGTGCAAAAGTACGTCTTTTAAAATAATTAAAAATTATATCTTACTGATAGTTTTTAGGCATTTTTCTAATCTTAGTAAATTGTTCAAAAGCATAACCTATTTCTAAAAGATTTCTTTCAGAAAAAGGCTTGCCTATAAAAGTTAAACTAATTGGTTCTCCTGATTCTTTGTAACCCATTGGTACTGTTAAAGTAGGATGATTAGTAACTGCTGCAATACCAGAATGATAATTATTTATAGACAAAATAGCATCTAAATTTTGATTTTCTAAACTTTGTACAAACTTTTCTCCTTCAGTTTTTAAATCCATTTTTACAACCTCTAATTCTTTTAAAGAGGTAGAATCACTTATAATTCCTTCAAACAATTGCTGTCCATAAGGCGCTCTTAACAAAGAATCTTTTAAATTGAAGTCAATAATAGTTTGAATGTCTTTGACAGATAATGATTTACTTGCTTTTTTAGATAAATACTCTGGCAAATCATGCTTCATATCTATATTTAAAAGCGTTAAAAACCTTTTAAAAGAAATTTCTGAAGGTGTAATTTCAACAATGTCTACACCTAAATTTTTTAACTGTTTAATTGTAGATGCATAAATTGAGTCTGATAATAATGGTTTTAAAACTCCCAATCTTTTTCCTTTAAAAGTATTTTCAAATCCATTTTTAAGATAATTTATGTCATTTTCTTTCATAGAGCTATCTTCTTCATCAAAACCTTTCATCGCTTCTAATAAAATAGCATTATCAATCACATTTTTAGTCATCGGTCCTGGGGTATCTAAAGTACTAGAAATTGGTACAATTCCCGTTCTACTTAACACCCCAATTGTTGGCTTTAATCCTACTACAGAATTTAAACTAGAAGGAGAAGTTATAGAACCAGAAGTTTCTGTTCCTACTGCCGCAACAGCAAAATTAGCAGCTACTGTTACACCACTTCCAGAAGAACTACCACCTGTTTCAAACTCACCTCTTCCGTAAGGGTTTAAGGTTTGACCACCAATTGCAGAATAACCTAACGGACATCCCGAACAAAAGAAATAAGCCCATTCACTTAAATTTACTTTTCCTAAAATTAATGCTCCATTACTTTTTAATTTTTCAATAATAAAAGCATCATTTTCAGTATTATTATTTTTAAGTGCAATAGCTCCTGCTGTTGTTGGCATGCCGTTTGTATTAATATTATCTTTTAATAAAATTGGCATGCCGTATACAGAATAATCAGACAAATCTGTTTTTTTTGATTTATCTTTTTCTCTCGCTTCATTTACCACATCTGGGTTTAATGCGATAATACTGTTTAAAGATAAAGTAGAATCGCTCTCAAACTTCCTAATTCTATACAGATAAAATAAAGTTAACTTCTCATAAGTTAATTTACCTTCTTTAACACTTTTTTGGATTGATGGTATCTCTTGTTCTAAAATTAATGGTTTTAAACTCTGATATTCTTCTTCAGAAAAAAGTGCCAAATCCTCATCAAAAGGTTTAAAAACTTTATTCATATCTAAATATTTAGATTGAATCAATTTAAACTGCATTCTACTCTTTTTATGCTTCTTTTGCTTTTCTAATGCTGCAATTTCATCATATTTTTTAAAAATAATAACTGTATTTTTTTCCTTTTGATTACAGCCATATAGAATTGTAAAGGTTATTAATACTAAAAGTAATTTTTTCATTATCTAAAATTTGATTCTCAAATATACCTAATTCGTATTTTATTTCTTAATGATGATAAAATTTAACATTATATAGCAATTCTATCATTCTTTCTTTTAAAAAGGTTTTTTAGAATAATTAACAAAACTAAAACATACTAACTAGTATTTTTATTTAACTTTGTCTTATGCAACAAGAAATAAAATCAGAAATCACAAAACAACTTATCATTGATAAGGCTTTTAAATTGTTTTATGAAAATGGTTTTAAAACAACGAGTATTGATAAAATAATGAAAAAAACCACCTTAAGCAAAGGTGCTTTTTATCATCATTATAAAAGTAAAAAAGAACTAGGCTTAGAAGTTATTAGTTTAAAAGTAGAAAAAAGAGTTGTAGACGGAATGATTTCTCCTTTAAAAAAACCAGGAAATGCATTTAAAATTCTAGAAACTGTATTTGTAAATCGATTAAAAGAATTCCCTTTTTACGATAAACAATTTGGATGTCCAATGAATAATTTAATTAATGAAATTGGTAGTGATGAAATCGCTTATCAAAATGCTTTAAAAAAAATTATTGAAAATTGGAAAACCATATTGGTAGCTTTAATAGAAAGAGGAAAAAGTGAAAACTCTATAAAAAAAGATATTTCTAGTAAAGCAGTTGCTATTTATTTAATTAGTGCTTTTGAAGGAATTAGAGGTATTAGAAAACTTTATAATGACGACGTTGTTCTCGATGAATTTACGTCTGGGTTAGCCTTATACCTAAATAAAATAAAAAAATAATTTTTTTTTACAAAAAACATACCAACAAGAATGTTTTATAATAAATATATAATATGAAAAATAACAGAAGAGATTTTATTAAAAAATCATCAATACTAGGGTTAGGTTTAGCTGCTACTCCTAAATTCGGAACAACTACAGTTAGTAAAGAAGACAATAAAAAAGAACAATTAAAAAGACCTAAAGTGTTATTTTTTGATGTTAATGAAACATTGTTAGACTTAACAACCATGAAAAAAAGCGTAGGAAATGCTTTAGGTAATAGACCAGATTTATTGCCATTATGGTTTACAACAATGTTACAATATTCTTTAGTAGAAACTGTTGGTAGACAATATAACGACTTTGGTATTGTTGGTTCTGCTGCGCTACAAATGGTAGCTGCAAACAATAATATAAAATTAACAGCAGAAGAAGCAAAAACTGCAATACTGACTCCTTTACGTTCTATTCCACCACATCCAGAAGTAAAAGAATCTTTAGCAAGATTAAAAAAAGCAGGTTATAAATTGGTTTCATTTACAAACTCCTCTAATATTGGTGTTGAAACGCAATTTAAAAATGGAGGATTAATAGAATATTTTGATGAAAGATTAAGTATAGAAGATATGGGAAAATTTAAACCTCATACAGATGCTTATGATTGGGCTGCAAGAAAAATGGGAATTCAAAAAAATGAATGCTTATTGGTTGCTGCACATGGTTGGGATATTGCAGGTGCTTTATGGGCAAATTGGAGAGGTGCTTTTATTAGCAGACCTGGTGCACAATTATATCCACTTGCACCAGATCCAGAAATTAATGAATCTGATTTAAAATTAGTTACTGATAAATTAATTGCTTTAAATTAATATTACAAGCCAGTTAATAAATTTTTTAGTTATTATAAATTTCTTTATTTAAAAAAAGAATCTACAAACTCATGTTTATTAAAAACTTGTAAATCATCTATACCTTCTCCTACTCCAATATATTTTACAGGAATTTTAAATTGATCTGAAATACCTATTACAACACCACCTTTTGCTGTACCATCTAATTTAGTTACCGCTAAAGAAGTTACTTCTGTTGCTTTTGTAAATTGTTTTGCTTGTTCAAATGCATTTTGTCCAGTAGAACCGTCTAAAACTAATAACACATCATGAGGAGAATCATCCACCACTTTTTGCATTACTCTTTTAATCTTAGTTAATTCATTCATTAAATTAACTTTATTATGTAAACGACCAGCAGTATCAATTATTACAACATCTGCATCTTGTGTAACAGCAGATTTTAATGAATCGAAAGCTACTGAAGCTGGATCTGACCCCATTTCTTGTCTTACAATTGGCACATCTGTTCTGTCTGCCCAAACTTGTAATTGATCTATTGCCGCAGCTCTAAAAGTATCTGCTGCACCTAAAACTACTTTTAATCCTTGCTTCTTAAATTGTGATGCTAATTTACCTATTGTAGTTGTTTTACCAACTCCGTTTACACCAACAACCATTAAAACATAAGGCATTTTATTACCATCTTTATCTTTAGGTATTTGTGGTATTACAAATTCTGTTTCGTTACCAATATTTGTTTCTGACAGTAAACCCGCTATTTCTTCTCTAAGAATTCGGTTTAACTCATCTGTACCAACATATTTATCCTTAGCAACTCTTTCTTCTATTCTCTCTATAACTTTAAGTGTTGTATCTACACCCACATCCGACGCTACTAAAACTTCTTCTAAGTTATCTAAAACATCATCATCTACCTTAGACTTACCTGCAACTGCTTTAGTTAGCTTACCAAAAAAACTTTCTTTAGACTTTTCTAAGCCTTTATCTAAAGTTTCTTTTTTTTCTTTTGAAAATATTTTCTTGAAAAAACTCATAATCTGTTTTTATATTCTAATAAAATACCTTAAAAAGTATGCCATTAGTTTGGTTTGGTCAAATTGTCATTAAAGTTGCCTGAGTTAGCGATTGAAACGATATCCTTTTTTGAGGTACGAAAAAAAGATATAGTGTAAAGCGCGACCTTTAGGTAACGCCCAAAAATAAGCAATTCTAATTCATAAAAAAAGCTACTTTCTAAATTAGAAAGTAGCTTTTATATTTTTTATTTCGTAAAACTTACTTTTTTGCTAAAAAGTCGTTTACTTTAGATGGATCCATAATTGCTTCTACAAACATGTAAGCTCCTGTTTTTGGAGACTTTACCATTTTTATAGCTTTACTTAATCTTTTTGATCCTGTTTGTAACGATGCTACTGATTTTTTTGCCATTTGTCTAAATGTTTTAATCTATGTGCTCTATTCTGAGTTCTAGATAGTTTAATTATTTAATTTCTTTGTGAACAGTCATTTTGTTTAAAATAGAATTGAATTTTTTAATTTCCATTCTATCTGGAGTGTTCTTTTTGTTCTTTGTTGTAATGTATCTAGAAGTACCTGGTTTACCACTTGCTTTGTGTTCTGTACATTCTAAAATTACCTGAACTCTGTTTCCTTTTTTTGCCATCTCTGTATAAAATTTTAGTTAGCGTAAGCTTATTTAGTTAAAAACCCGTTAGCTCTAGCTTCTTTTATTACTGCAGAAATTCCTTTCTTGTTAATGTTTTTTAAAGCAGATGCAGATACTTTTAAAGTAATCCATTTATCTTCTTCTGGAATGTAAAAACGCTTTGTCATTAGATTAGCGTCAAACTTTCTCTTAGTTCTATTTAAAGCGTGAGAAACGTTGTTCCCTACCATTGCTTTTTTACCTGTTAATTCACAAACTCTAGACATCTTTTCGACAGTTTTATTAGTGTTATCTCTAAACGAGGTGCAAATTTACAAATAATTATTATTCCTAACAAAATAATTTTACAAAAATTTAAATAATTTCTTTTTGTAAGATTTCTAAGGCTTTACTTACTGTTCTATTTATTACTTTTTCTCTTGGTTGCCCAAAATTGAACTCTTTTACAACCTCTTTATCATCAGAAACCAAAGCAATATAAACAATACCAACTGTTTTGTCTGTAACATCTGTTGTTGGCCCTGCATTACCTGTTACTGCAATTGCGTAATTAGTCTGTAATTTATCTTTAACTCCTTTTGCCATTTCTAGAGCCACTTCTTTACTTACTACAGTAAACTTTTCTACTGTTTCTTTATTTACACCCAATAAATTAATTTTTGAATCTGCAGAATAAGTTACAAAACTGCCTTTATAATAAGCAGATGACCCTGCAACAGAAACTAAATTTGCGGCTACTTGTCCGCCAGTTAAACTTTCTGCTGTAGCTATTGTTTTATTTTTTCTTTTTAGTAACTCTCCTACTCTTTTTTCTAAAGAACTATCATCATCTAAACCTGTTATAATTTCTGGTATTAATTGATAAACTTCTTCTACTTTATCATTCAATTCTTTTTGAAGAATTTCTTTATTATCTCCTTTAGCAGATAAACGCAAACGAACTTTACCAAAAGAAGGTAAATAAGCCAGTTTTATATAGGATGGTAAATTGTTTTCGAAATCTTCAATTATTTCAGCAATCATGCTTTCACCTTTACCATAAGTCATAATTGTTTTATGAAGGATAAAAGGTAATTTAAATTGTTGTTGAATTCTTGGTAGAACTTCATCTGTAATTAAACCTTTCATTTCGTAAGGAACTCCAGGAAGTGACACAAAGACAGTTTCATTCTCGTAAAACCACATTCCCGGTGCTGTACCTAACTTATTTTCTAATAAAGTAGCTTTTGATGGTAATTGTGCTTGATATCTTTGAACATCATTAAAAGGATGATTTACTTTTATAAACATCTCTTTAATATGTGTTATTACTTCTGGATATTCTATTAATTTATCATCATTAAAGTACTCTGCAATTGTTTTCTTTGTGATATCATCTTTAGTTGGGCCTAAGCCTCCTGTAAGAATAACAATATCTACTCTTTCTTGTGCTTCTTTTAATGCATTTAAAATATGCTGTTTATCATCTTGTATAGAAGTTATTTGATAAACAGAAACTCCTATTTTATTTAATTGTTGACCAATAAATTGTGAGTTTGTATCTACAATTTGACCAATTAAAATCTCATCTCCTATTGTTATAATTTCTGCATTCATTCTTTTCCTATTTCATTTACATCAGTATCATTTCTATTTTCTTTTGCTAATTTTTTTCTAAAATACACAAATAGAATATACGGAATTACGATGCTTAATATGATTGATAAGTTTTTGTTATAATCATACGATTCGCTAATTTTAAAGTCGTTAATAAAACCGTAGATCAATAAATAGATAAATCTAATTGTTATTGATATAATAAAACCGTACAAAAAATAAAAAGTTTGATTTTTTTGATACCTTTTTGCTAAGTAGACAAAACAAATCCCTATAAATATTGAGGCTATTATTTGAAAAATAAAATTCAACTATTTTATTTAACTCTAATATTAAAAGCCTCTTTACCTTCAATAACTCCTTTTAAACTATCATTTTCAAGAACTTTACCAACTCCTGCTGGTGTTCCTGTAAAAATAATATCTCCTTTTTTTAAGGTAAAATATTGAGATACATAAGCAATTAATTCATCTGTTTTCCACAACATAGCATTTGTATTTCCATCTTGTACAATTTCATCGTTTTTATACAATTGAAATTTCAAGTTTTCTAAATCAAATTGTTCTTTTGGATAAAACTCTCCCACAACAGCACTCCCGTCAAACGCTTTTGCTTTTTCCCAAGGCAACCCTTTTTCTTTGCATTTTGCTTGTACATCTCTTGCTGTAAAATCGATTCCAAGTCCTATTTCATCATAATATTTATGTGCAAACTTTGCATCAATATGTTTACCTACTTTATTAATTTTAACCAAAACTTCTACCTCATAGTGAACATCATCAGAAAAAGGTGGAATAAAAAATGGATTTTTTCTTGGTAAAATAGCAGAATCCGGCTTTAAAAAAACAACAGGATTCTCTGGTCTTTCATTTGCTAATTCTTCTATATGCTTTGCGTAGTTGCGCCCAATACAAATTATTTTCATAATCAATTACTAATTTAAAATTATGAATTACAAATTATTAAAATTTGTAATTAACATTTCGAAATTAAAAAACTATTCTCCTGCTTCTGGAAAAACTACCGCTCTATTACCAGAAACAATTATTTGATGATTTAAGTGATTTTTAACCGCTCTTGCTAACACTAATTTCTCTATGTCTGCACCAATTCTTTTTAATGTAGTTGGTGTACTTTCATGCGTAACTGGTTTTACATCTTGCTCTATAATTGGTCCTTCATCTAAATCTTCAGTTGCATAATGTGCAGTTGCTCCAATTAGCTTTACACCTCTTTCATAAGCTTTTTTATAAGGATTTGCTCCTTGAAAAGCAGGTAAAAAAGAATGATGAATATTGATGATTCTTTCTGGATAATGGTTGATAAAATCTGAAGATAAAATTTGCATATATCTTGCCATAATAATCAAATCTATATCACTAGAATCTAAAAGCTGAATAACCTGAGCTTCTTGTTCTTTTTTAGTCTCTTTTGTAACCGGTAAATGATAAAAAGGAATATTAAACATTTCTGCTATATACCTTAATTTGTCATGATTGCTTATAATCATTTTTACATTACAATCTAATCTTCCTTCTTTAGAACGTTCTAGTAAATCATATAAATTATGACTTGTATGCGAAACCATAATGGCTACATTTTGTTTTTTATCGCCATAATTTACAGACCAATCTATTTGTAAAGGTTCTGCTAATTGTAAAAAACTATTTTCTAACTCCTCTTTAGATATGTTCGTTCCATCAGCATTTAAACGAATTCTCATAAAATATGTATTTTCTATAGAATTTACATATTGCTGAGAACTTAAGATATTAAATCCTTTTTCATAAAAAAAACTAGTAATTTTAGCTACCAATCCTTTTTGATCTGGACATTTTATTAAAAAAGATACTACTTGTGATTCCATTTTTCAATCGATTATAATAATATTCTCGATATAAACTTATTCATTCTCCATAAATTCACTCGAACTGACAACTGTTTACTGTAAACTACTTACTGATTTATGGTATCCATTTTTTAGGAAAGTTTGGTTTTCTTTTTTCTAGAAAAGCATCTCTTCCTTCTTTTGCTTCATCTGTCATATAAGCTAAACGAGTTGCTTCTCCTGCAAAAACTTGTTGACCAACCATTCCGTCGTCTGTTAAATTCATTGCAAATTTTAACATTTTTATAGAAGTAGGACTTTTGGCTAAAATTTCTTGTGCCCATTCGTATGCGGTATCTTCTAACTCACCATGCGGAATAACAGCATTTACCATTCCCATTTCATAAGCTTCTTGTGCCGAATAATTTCTTCCTAAAAAGAAAATCTCTCTTGCTTTTTTCTGACCAACCATTTTTGCTAAATAAGCAGAACCATAACCTCCATCAAAAGAAGTTACATCTGCATCTGTTTGTTTAAAAATAGCATGTTCTTTAGATGCCAAAGTTAAATCGCAAACAACATGTAAACTATGTCCGCCACCAACTGCCCAACCAGGAACAACACAGATAACTGCTTTTGGCATAAAACGAATTAAACGTTGAACTTCTAATATATTTAAACGATGATATCCATCTTCGCCAACATAACCTTGATGTCCACGTGCTTTTTGATCTCCACCAGAACAAAAAGAATACACACCATCTTTTGTACTTGGCCCTTCGGCAGAAAGTAAAACTACACCAATATTTACATCTTCTCCGGCATCATAAAAGGCATCATACAATTCTGATGTTGTCTTTGGTCTAAAAGCATTTCTTACATTTGGTCTGTTAAACGCTATTCTTGCCACTCCATTACATTTTTTATATGTAATATCTTCGTATTCTTTAACGGTTTTCCACTCGGGTTGAATCATAATTTTGTATTTTGGTCGTTCTAATTAAAGAACAAAATAATAGATTACAAAAATAAAGGTTCAAATTTATGATAAAGAAATCGTTCTCACTAATATTTATCCTTTTTTGCTTAAATGCGTTTTCTCAAGAGATAATTGAAAAAAATTTAGGATCAGACATTTTAAGAGCTTTCAGAGAATTAAAAATCTACTTACCCGAAGGTTATGTTATTAACAACACTAAAAATTACCCTTTAGCTATTGTTTTTGATTCTGAACAATTATTTGATGCTTATGTAGGAAACTCGGTTTTATTTGCTGCAAAAGATAAAGCACCAAAACAAATTGTTGTTGGTATCTCTATGAAAGAAACTAAAAAAAATGATACTTATTTTGATTTAGACACAGGCAAATTAACACAAAGCAATTCTAATTTTTATGAATTTGTTAGAGATGAAGTAATTTTTTATATGGAGAGCACGTTTAGAACCTCTCCTTTTATTAGTTTAATAGGAGAAGGAACTTCTGCTAATTTAATTTCACATTTTTTAAAAGAAGAAAAACCTTTTATAAACTCTTATGTTTGTATAAATCCAACGTTTTCAAATTTTGTAAATCAAGAATTTGATTCTTACAATTTAAAAAAGTTCTCTAAAGAAGATAATACCTTTTATTTATACATTAATAATTCTACTTCCTTTTCTACACAAAAGCAAACCAAAATAGAAGAATTACAAAATAGCCTAAAACCTTTAGATTTTAAAAACTTTAATATTATAAATGATAATATAGTTACAACTAGCAGTACTTCGGCTATAGGAGAAGCAATTCCTAGATCTTTAAATCAAATTTTTCAAATTTATTCCTCTATATCTAAAGAAGAGTTTGATAAAAACATTAAAGACTTATCTCCATTAGATGCTATCGAATATCTAGAAAACAAGTATTTAGAAATTGAATTTCTTTTTGGTAGTAATTTAGAAATTAGAGATAGAGATATTTATGCTATAGAAAAAATAGTTATTGAAAAAGAAAATGGTGATAAATTATTTGAATTAGGAAAAATGATTTTAAAAAGATTTCCTTCTTCTCAATTAGGTGATTATTACATTGGTAGATATTACGAAAGTAAAAAAGACTTTAAAAAAGCATTAAGACATTATAAAATTGGTTATGGAAAAATGGACCCTTCTGATCCTAATTCTGATAAATTTTACGAAAATGTTTTAAGATTAGGCTCACAATAAAAGACAATAATATTTTTATAAAAAAAGAGAAACTTAATAAAATATTAAGTTTCTCTTTTTTTATAATGTAAGAAAGTAAATTACTTTACCAACTCTATTCTATCTTCTTTAATTTCAATTAGCTTTTGTCTATACAAATTACCAACTGCTTTCTTAAATGCTTTTTTACTCATTTTCATATGAAAACGAATAGAATCTGGCGAACTTTTATCCGTTAATAATAAAAAACCTTCTCTACTATTTTTAAGTTTTTCTAATACTTTTTCTACATCAGAATCAATAACATTTCTAAAACCTTGTGGTCTTAAAGAAACATCTATTTTACCGTCTTCACGAATATTTTTAACATATCCGGTAACTTCCATATTTTCTTCTAATTCCTGAAAAACTTCACTTCTAAAAAGTAAACCATCATACTCATCATTAATTAAAACAGTATAACCTAAACGTGTTTCAGTTTCAATTACCAAATGCACTTTTTCTCCTTCTTGTAAATTGATATCCCCTTCTTGATAACCTTCTTGTGAATCCATTATTGTATATATTTAAAATATTCTTTTAAAATTAAATCATTTTCTTCACTTGGCGTAAAGATTTCTAAAATTTTTGGTTTTTGCGATGTTTCATAAAAACCTTTTAATTGTTCTTGTACTGTTTCTGTGGAATCTGCCTTTAAATAATCAAAGGCATACATTATACACAAATTTTCTGCTGTTAAATTATGCGGAGTTTCAAAATACTGAATTGCATTTGTAGTTTTTGGTCCTGGAATAATTTTAAAAATTCCCCCTCCAGAATTATTGATTAAAATAATTCTAAAATTCTCAGGAATATTTGCATTCCACAAAGCATTAGAATCATAAAAAAAACTAATATCTCCAGTAATAAAAACAGTCTGTTTTTCACTTGCTAAAGCTGCTCCTATCGCTGTACTTGTACTCCCATCAATTCCGCTTGTTCCTCTATTACAAAAAACGGTATTTGTTTTATCAATAGAAAATAATTGCGCATATCTAATAATAGAACTGTTGCTAATTTGTAATTGAATATTATTAGGAATACTTTCTAAAATTTGCTCAAAAGATTTAAAATCAGAATGTTTTATTTTTGATAAATATTCTGTGTGTTTTATTCTTCTTTTTTCGCGAATTTTCAACCAATTAGATTGATAATTATTCTCTTTTTTTATAATTGATTTGTTAAACTCAGTAAAAAAATCTACAGGTTTTATTTGTATAAATTCTGATAAACAAAAAAACGTATTCATTGCTTTTTTCTCATCAATATTCCAATGATGATTTGGTGGATACTTTCTTAAAAACTGTTTTATTCTCTTAGAAATAATCATTCCACCAAACGTTATTAAAACATCTGGTTGTAAATCTTTAAACTGATTCTCATTCAACGAAAAAATCAACTGATCTATAGAGTTTATTGCTTTTTTATGATGTAAATTTGACGTTGTTTCGGTTAAAATCAACACAGATTCATCATCAGCATACACATCCATTAATTGATGTAATTCATCATCAGGATAATTTACACCAACCACAATCATTTTTTTTTCTGCATCATTCCAAATTTTAGACAATTCATCATAATTTATATGAGAATTATCTAATGAATTCATAGAAATATGCGGAAAATTATAATCTCCCATCTCCGGTACAGTTTCATACAAAGGTTCATCAAACGGAACATTTATATGCACAGGTCCTTTCTGTGAAACTGCTATCTGTAAAACTTCTCCTATTAATTGAGAATTGATTGTTTTAAACTTGTCACTTTCTATTAAATTGGCAGAAAATAAAATATGTTTTTCAAAGACATTTTCTTGGCGAATTGTTTGTCCATCTCCAATATCTATTAAATGTTTTGGTCTATCCGCAGAAATTACCACCAACGGAATATTACTATAAAAAGCCTCTGCAATTGCTGGATAATAATTTAGTAAAGCAGAACCAGAAGAACAAATAATTGCAACCGGTTTTTGAGTTTGTTGTGCAATACCTAAAGCAAAAAAAGCAGCACAACGTTCATCTACTACGCTTAAAGTTTCTATTTCTGGGTGATTAGAAAAACCTATGGTTAAAGGCGCATTCCTAGATCCTGGAGAAATTACAACTTTATCAATTTTAAATTGATGACATGCTGATATTACAATTTGTGCGAGTTCTTTTTTTGGATACATTAAAATAAGTTACAAGGTAGCAAAGTTACAAAGTCAAAAAATTATTAAAGACAAAAAAGCCAGAAAGTAAAAATAACTTTTCTACTTTCTGACCAAATTATATACAAAAACCAACTGCGTTGGTTAATTTCCTTTTTGGTAATCTGCTAAAAATTTAGCCAAACCACTATCTGTTAAAGGGTGTCTTAACAAACCTTCAATAGCGCTTAAAGGCCCTGTCATTACATCAGATCCTAATTTTGCACAATCTATAATGTGCATTGTATGACGTACAGAAGCTGCCAAAATTTGTGTTTCGAAACCATAATTATCATAAATCTGACGAATTTCTGCAATTAAATTCAATCCATCAGTAGAAATATCATCTAAACGACCAATAAATGGCGACACATACGTTGCACCAGCTTTTGCTGCCAATAAAGCTTGTCCTGCAGAAAACACTAATGTTACGTTTGTTTTAATTCCTTTTGAAGAAAAATATTTACACGCTTTTACACCATCTTTTATCATTGGTAATTTTACCACAATTTGCGGATTTAAAGCAGCCAAAGCTTCTCCTTCTTTTACCATTCCGTCAAAATCTGTAGAAATAACTTCAGCAGAAACATCACCTTCTACTAACTCACAAATTTCTTTGTAATGATTAATAATATTCACTTCTCCAGTAATTCCTTCTTTAGCCATTAAAGATGGGTTTGTAGTAACTCCATCTAAAATACCTAAAGCTTGTGCTTCTTTTATCTGCTCTAAATTTGCAGTATCAATAAAAAATTTCATTTATATATATTTAGTTGTAATTGTTATTATTTTTTTGACGTTTGAGCGGGCTTTACGCACTCGTTTTTTTTGTCAAAAAACAAAAAAGAGCTCAAATAAACGCTTCAATCCCTAACGCAAAGATAGTTACTAGATTATAATTTTAAGAAGTGAAATAAAACTATTTTATATCAAATTTAAACAACAACCAAGTTTTAAAATTATAATTTATAATGATTCATTAACATTTTTTCATAAACCCTATCTGGCAAAATACGTTTTAAAACAATAGAAATTTTCTCTAAGAAACCGCCTACTTTATAGTGCATTTTAGGACTTTTACTTTCTATAATTTTATGTACAGCTTTTGCCATTTCTATCGGATCCATTCCGCCACTAACATGTGCATTCATTAAATCTAAATTCATTTGATAATTATCTTTATAAGCAGAATTATCAAAAACAGGTGTGTGATATCTACCTGCAGCAATATTTGTTGCAAAATCTCCAGGAGCAACACAAGCCACTTTAATTCCAAATGGTTTTACCTCCATACTTATTGCTTCTGTTACCGTTTCTAATGCTCCTTTAGTTGCAGAATATAAACCTCTATAAGGTAACCCCATATACCCAGCAATAGAAGTTACGTTTAAAATTGTTCCTGATTTTTGTTTGCGCATTTGTGGTAAAACAGCTTTCATTACATCTACAGCTCCAAAAAGATTGGTATTAAAAACAGTACGCATTTCATCGGTTGGAGTATCTTCAATTGGACCTGTAATTCCCATACCGGCATTATTTATTAAGATATCTAAACTCCCTTCTTTATCAATAATAAAATTTACAGCATTTGTAATTGTATCAACTTTTAAAACATCCAAAGCAATTAAATTAAAAGGATAATTTTCTATGTTTTTAGGGTTTCTACTTGTTCCATAAACCTTGTACCCTTTTTCTGATAAAAATATAGCAATCGATTTCCCTATTCCAGAAGAAGCTCCGGTAATTAATACAACTTTAGACATAATTAGTTTTAAATTTAAAAGTGTAAAGTTAAAAAGTTAGTGTAAAAAACACCCATTTCTAGAACGAAACTTTAGCGCATAAAAAAAGGCAAGCTACCTACATCACACTGCTACAACCTAATACCTTTGCTGCGTTCCCGCCCTGGAGGATTCAAAGGGAGCTAGTTGTGTAGGACTTGCCGGCTGCAAATTTACAATAGATTTTTATTAAAACAATTAAAAAATGCATTATTTTTTTGTAACATTTTCAATAGTCTGACTACTAATAAATTGCTTTGATAGAAATCAATAATTTATAAAAAAGAAAACTATCAAAAATGAAATGAATATATTTGTATAACTATCTAAACTTAACAAAAATGGAAAATCAAGCTAACAGTAAAAGTATTATTTTAAACTACGGTTTATATTTAGGTCTAATTGGTGTAGTAACACACTTGTTATTATATGCAACAGGGCAATTATTAGAATTAAACTGGATAAATAGTATAGTTAGTATTATTGCAATGATTGTATTAATTGTAATTGGTATAAAAAAATACAAAAGTGATTCTGATGGTTTTATGTCTTGGGGACAAGGTGTAAAAATAGGTATGGGAATTACAATGGTAAGTGCAGTAATTACTGTGGTTTACATATTACTTTTTATGAACGTAATAGAACCAGATTTTCAACAACAAGCTATAGAGTTTCAAAAACAAGCTTGGTACGATATGGGGATGACAGAAGAACAAATAGAAGCTTCTTTAGAAATGACGGAAAAATTTCAAACACCGGTTATATCTTCTGCAATGATGTTAGGTTTTTCTGCCTTTTTAGGTTTTGTAATTTCTGCAATAATTGCAGCTATCATGAAAAAATCTGAAGAAGAAACTTATTAAAAAAAACATAAAGCTAAAGAATGTTTTAAAGTTAAAACAAGAAAGTTTGTAACTTTACAACTCTTTAAAAGAAATTACATGGATATTTCGGTAGTAATACCACTTCTTAATGAAGAAGAATCTTTACAAGAATTATACGATTGGATTGCAAAAGTTATGCAATCCAATCGCTATTTATATGAAATAATTTTTATCGATGACGGCAGTACCGATACCTCTTGGGATGTTATCGAAAAATTATCATCAAAAAACAATACTGTAAAAGGAATCCGTTTTCAAAAAAATTACGGTAAGAGTCAGGCTTTAGATGCTGGCTTTGAGCTTGCAAAAGGAAACGTTGTTATTACAATGGATGCGGACTTGCAAGACAATCCAGATGAAATTCCAGAATTATATAATTTAATTATTAAAGAGGATTTCGATTTAATTTCTGGCTGGAAAAAGAAGCGTTATGATAATGTTGTAACTAAAAATATTCCTTCAAAATTATTTAATGCTGCTGCAAGAAAAACATCTGGTTTACAATTAAACGATTTTAACTGCGGACTAAAAGCTTACAAAAACGAAGTTATTAAAACTGTAAAAGTTAGCGGAGAAATGCATAGGTACATTCCCGTTTTAGCAAAAAACGAAGGTTTTACTAAAATCGGAGAAAAAGTAGTACAACATCAAGCAAGAAAATACGGAGTTACAAAATTTGGTATGGATAGATTTGTAAATGGTTTTTTAGATTTAATTACTATTTCATTCTTATCTAAATTTGGTAAAAGACCTATGCATTTTTTTGGTCTTTGGGGTACCTTTATGTTTCTATTTGGTACTACATCTGCATTTTATATTGGCGCAGTAAAACTCTACAAAGTATTTAATGGTATTAGAACTATCTTAGTAACAGATAATCCTTGGTTTTACATAGCTTTAACTTCAATGATCTTAGGAACTTTATTATTTTTAGCAGGATTTATCGGAGAACTCATTATAAAAACAAAAAGTAACGAAAAACACTATAGTATTAAAGAAAAACTCAATTTCTAAACTGTATATTTGTATATCAATTAACTTAAACAATTATAATTTCTATGGACAATATTTTAGACAAAGCAAAACAATGGTTAACAGCAACTTTTGATGCTGAAACTCAAGCCGAAATTAATGATTTAATCACTAATAATCCTGATGATTTAGCTGACAGGTTCTATAAAGATATGGAGTTTGGTACGGGTGGAATGCGTGGAGTAATGGGCGCAGGTACTAACCGAATTAATAAGTATACACTTGGTAGAGCAACACAAGGTTTGTCTAATTATTTATTAGAAAACATTAAAAAAGATGTAATTAGTGTTGTAATTGCTTTTGATTGTAGACATAATAGTAAAAAGTTTGCAAAAGTTGTTGCAGATGTTTTATCTGCTAATGGTATAAAAGTTTTTTTATTCGAAGATTTACGTCCTACCCCAGAATTATCTTTTGCTGTTCGTCATTTAGGATGTGATGCTGGTATTGTTTTAACAGCTTCTCATAATCCACCAGAATATAATGGATACAAAGTTTATTGGGCAGATGGAGGACAAATTGTTCCTCCGCATGATAGTGGAATTATTGGTAATGTAAATGCTTTAGATTTCTCTGAAATTAAATTTGATGCAAATGAAGATTTAATTGAAGTAATTGGTAAAGAAGTAGATGATGCTTTTATTACAGAGTCTGTTAAAAATGGTTCTTTATCTGATGATATTGATCGTAAAAACTTAAAAATAGTTTTTACTTCTTTACACGGAACATCAATTATATCTGTACCTGATGCTTTAGAAAAAGCTGGTTATACAGATGTACATATTGTTGAAGAACAAAGAAAACCAGACGGAGATTTCCCTACAGTAAAATCACCAAACCCAGAAGAGCCAGAAGCTTTAAAAATGGCTACAGATTTGGCGAATGAAACTGGTGCTGATATTGTTATTGGTACAGACCCAGATTGTGATCGTTTAGGGGTTGCTGTTAGAGATTTAGATGGTAATATGAAATTAATGAATGGTAACCAAACAATGGTTGTTATGACAGATTTCTTATTAAAAAAATGGCAAGAAGAAGACAAAATTAACGGTAAGCAATTTGTTGGTTCTACTATTGTTTCTACAGAGTTAGTTAACGATGTTGCTGCTAGTTATGGTGTTGGTACTAAAGTTGGTTTAACTGGTTTTAAATGGATTGCTAAAATGGTAAGAGACTTCCCTGAACTAGATTTTATAGGTGGTGGAGAAGAAAGTTTTGGTTACATGGTTGGCGATTTTGTACGTGACAAAGATGCAGTAACTGCAACTCTTTTAGCTTGTGAAGTTGCAGCGTATGCAAAACAAAATGATAGTTCTTTTTACGAAGAGTTATTAAACATTTATGTAGAAAACAAATTCTATAAAGAACATTTAATTTCTATTACTAAAAAAGGGATGGATGGTGCTGCAGAAATACAGCAAATGTTAAGCGATATGCGTAACAATCCTTTAAAAGAAATAGATGGAGAAAAAATAGAATCACTTTGTGATTATCAAGCATCAACAAAGAAAAATCTTATTACTGGTGAAGTTACTAATATTGACATGCCTAAATCTAATGTATTAATTTATCAGACTGAATCTGGTACAAGAATTGCGGCAAGACCAAGTGGTACAGAACCAAAAATAAAATTCTATTTTAGTGTAAACACTTCTTTAGATGACGAAAAAAACGCTCTATCTACAGAAGCAGAATTAGATGCTAAAATTCAGAGAATTATAAAAGAATTAAATTTATAAATGACATATTTTAAAGACATTATAAAGTTTGCAAAACCTTATCAAAAATTTGCATGGTTAAATGTGTTCTTTAATATTTTGTATGCAATTTTTAATGTATTATCTGTTTTAGGTTTTATTCCTGTTTTAGGGATATTATTCGGTAAAGAAGAAAAAGTACATCAAAAACCAGTATACGAAGGCATTAGTAGTATTTACGACTACGTACAAGGCTCTATCAATTATTCTGTAACCAACATGTTGGAGACAGGAGGCATTGATAAAGCCTTGTTGTTTATTTGTATACTATCTTTTAGCCTATTTTTCTTCAAAAATTTATTTAGATACTTAGCTTCTTATGTTCTTGCCTATCTTAGAAATGGCGTAGTTAGAGATGTAAGAGATAAGTTGTATCATAAAATTTTAGAATTACCAATCGCCTATTTTTCTGAAAAGAAAAAAGGAGATACCATTGCTAGATTAACTGCTGATGTAAAAGAAGTAGAAACTACTTTTTTAACTTCATTAGAAACTATTGTAAGAGAGCCTTTAACAATTATTTTTACACTAATTTCTATGTTTGCAATCAGTGTAAAATTAACTTTATTTGTCTTTATTTTACTACCTGTTTCTGGTTTTATTATTTCATCAATCAGTAAAAAATTAAAAGCAAACTCTTTATTAGCACAACAAGAAACCGGTAATTTTTTATCTTTTATAGAAGAAACTTTAACGGGGTTACGTGTTATTAAAGGCTTTAATGCAGAAGAGAAAATAGAGTCTAAATTTAATGACTCCACAAATAAATATAGTAATTTAATGACCAAAGTTATCCATAGAAAATCATTGGCATCACCAATGAGTGAGTTCTTAGGAGTTACTACAATTATTTCTATTTTATGGTACGGAGGAAAACTAGTTTTAGGTGAAAATAGTGATATGAAACCACAAGAGTTTTTCGGCTATATCGGTTTGTTTTACTTAGTCTTAAGTCCTGTAAAAGCCATTGCTTCTACTTTTTCTGAGATTCAAAAAGGAGATGCTTCTGCAGAAAGAATTATGGAAATTTTAAACACAGAAAACGACATTAAAGACAAACCTAATGCAATTGTTAAAGACAATTTTAAAAATGAAATTGAGTTTAAAAACATCTCTTTTAAATATAAAGATGATTATGTTTTAAACAATTTTTCTTTAACTGTAAATAAAGGAGAAACCGTTGCTTTAGTTGGGCAATCTGGTAGTGGAAAATCTACATTAGCAAACTTAATTACTCGTTTTTATGATGTTAATAAAGGTGAGGTTTCTATAGATGGAGAAAACATTAAAGACATCACAAAAAAATCTTTAAGAGGTTTAATGGGGATTGTTACTCAAGACTCTATTCTTTTTAATGATACTATTGCTAATAATATTAAATTAGGTACAGAAAGTGCAACAGAAGAAGCTATTTTAGAAGCTTCGGAAATTGCAAATGCTAATGAGTTTATCCAAAATTTACCAGAAAAGTTCAATACAAATATTGGTGATAGCGGAAACACACTTTCTGGTGGACAAAAACAACGTTTATCTATTGCTAGAGCTGTTTTAAAAAATCCACCAATTATGATTTTAGATGAAGCTACTTCTGCCCTAGATACAGAATCTGAACAATTGGTACAAGTTGCATTAGAAAAAATGATGCAAAACAGAACTTCTTTGGTAATTGCTCACAGATTATCTACTATTCAGAAAGCTGATAAAATTGTTGTAATGAAAAAAGGTAAGATTGTAGAACAAGGTAAACACGAGGATTTATTGGCTAAAAAAGGAGAATACTATAAATTAGTTTCTATGCAATCTTTATCTTAAAACGATGAAAAGCTTTATAAGTAAAATAAAACGGGTTAAATTATTCTATTATATTAGTAATGCTTTTCTAGACTTATTACCAAAGTTTTTATTTAGAAACAACCTTCAATACTGGTTAAACATACAAAATAAATATCCAAAAGAAATTATTGAAAATAGACTTAATTATTATTTTAATAATGATTTTAAAGATCTAAAAATTCCTCTTGACACAATAAAAATTGAAGATATTAAGTTAAAAAATAACAAGAGTTTTTATTATTACGATCTTATAAAAATTGCTAGATACTTTGATAAAAAACTAAAAATCAACTATAAATTTGGTGATATTGATGTAAATCAAGAAGTACCAACTATTGTAAAAAGCAGACCCATTAATCATAATGGTAATTCTATTCTTTTAAAACTAAATTCTTTTAGACATTTTAATTTTATAGAGGATGATTTACCTTTTTCTGAAAAGAAAAATGAAATCATTTGGCGAGGTATGGTGCATAAGCAAAATAGAGTTTCTTTGGTTGAAAAATTTTATAAAAAACCAAATTTTAATGTTGGTAGCTTAACTTTAGGTAACAGTAAACCAGAATGGGTAAAACCTTTTGTCAATATAAAAGAACAATTAAAATATAAATTTATTCTTTCTATCGAAGGTCATGATGTTGCCACAAATTTAAAATGGATCATGTCTTCTAACTCTTTATGTTTTATGCCAAAACCAAAATTTGAAACTTGGTATATGGAAGGAAAACTTATTCCTAATTTTCACTATGTTCTTATTAAAGATGATTATTCTGACGTAGAAGAAAAAATGAATTTTTATGCTAAAAACACCTCAGAAGCAGAACAAATCATTAAAAATGCAAAAAGCTGGACATTACAGTTTAAAGACAAAAAATTAGAAAAATTATTATCTATATTAATAATAAATTCTTATTTCCAAAAAACCAAACAACTTAAATAACACCATGCATATTTTAATTGTAAATAAAGGGAGTATTCCTGTTACTTTATACGGAGGAACAGAAAGAGTTATTTGGAGCTTGGGTAAAGAGTTAAATAACTTAGGTCATAAAGTTACTTTTTTAGTAAAAAAAGGGTCTTATTGTAATTTTGCTGATGTAATACATATTGATGAAGAAAAAGATATTTTAAGTCAAATACCAGATAATATAGATATTGTTCATTTTAATTTTACACCTAAAAACTTAGAAACACTTACAAAGCCTTATGTACTTACCATACATGGTAATGGTAATAAAAAAGACTTAGACTCTAACGCTATTTTTGTTTCTGAAAACCATGCAGAAAGATATAATTCTGAATCATTTGTTCATAATGGATTAGATTGGAGTGAATACAAAAAACCGACATTAAAAACACCTAAAAATTATTTTCACTTTTTAGGAAAAGCTGCTTGGAGAGTTAAAAACGTACAAGGCGCAATAAATACTATAAAGAAAACAAAAAAAGAAAAACTTAAAGTTTTAGGTGGCGTTCGTTTTAATGTAAATATGGGAATGCGTTTTACTTTTACACCAAGAGCTTCTTTTTACGGAATGGTTGGCGGTGAAAAAAAGTTTGATATTTTAAATGAATCCAGAGGTCTTGTTTTCCCTGTAAAATGGCACGAACCTTTTGGTTTAGCAATTACAGAAAGCCTGTATTATGGTTGTCCTGTATTTGGAACTCCTTATGGCTCGTTATCAGAAATTGTAACTAAAGATGTTGGTTTTTTATCAAACAACGCATCAGAATTAGCTTTAGCTGTAGAAAAATATTCAGAATTTTCAAAGCAAAGATGTCATGAATATGCACAAGATGTTTTTAATGCAAAAGTGATGGCATTGGCTTATTTAAAAAAGTACGAAACTGTTTTAAATGGTAGCAAATTAAATAAAAATAAGCCAAAACTTATAGAACAAAATTCACCTAAATTTTTAGATTGGTCAGATTAACTATTTAGCAATAGTTAAACCTAACTTCTCTCCTTTTTCAACCATAAATTGATAACAAGCTTCGTGTTCATTTGGTATTTTTCCATCTAAAATAGCTTCTTTTATCGCTTCTTTTATTTGACCAATTTCTCTACATGGTTTTAAATCAAAAGTTTTCATAATTTCTTCTCCTGTAACAGGTGGTTGAAAATTACGGACTTTATCTCTATCTTCTACTTCTTTTATTTTTGTTCTTACTAATTCAAAATTATTATGGTAACGTTTAAATTTCTTAGGATTTTTAGTAGTAATATCCGCTTCACACAACGTCATTAAAGAATTAATATCATCACCAGCATCAAAAACCAAACGTCTTACTGCAGAGTCTGTAACTTCAGTTGCTAAAACAATAGGTCTAGAACTTAAAAACACCATTTTCTGAACAAATTTCATTTTATTATTCAGTGGCATTTTTAAACGTTTAAATAATTTATACACCATTTTAGAACCCACAAATTCATGAGAATGAAACGTCCATCCTACTTTAGGGCTAAACTTTTTTGTAGGTGCTTTACCAATATCATGCAATAATGCAGCCCACCTTAACCAAAGATCTTCTGTATTTTTACAAATATTATCTACTACTTCTAAAGAGTGGTAAAAATTATCTTTATGTGTTTGTCCTTCTACTTCCTCTACTCCCTTTAAGGCTACTAATTCTGGTAAAATCTGTTTCAACAATCCTGTTTTTTCTAATAATAAAAAACCAATCGAAGGTTTTGGTGATGATAATATTTTATTTACTTCAACAACAATTCTTTCTCTAGTAATAATCTTTAATCTGTAAGCATTTCTTTTTATAGCTTCTAGAGATTCATCATCAATATTAAAATTTAATTGCGTTGTAAAACGTATGGCACGCATCATTCTTAAAGGATCATCAGAATAAGTTATATCAGGATTTAAAGGTGTTTTTATTACCTTATTATTTAAATCTTCAATACCATTAAACGGATCTAAAAGCTCACCAAAATTATCTTCATTTAAACTTAATGCTAATGCATTTATGGTTAAATCTCTTCTATTTTGATCGTCTTGTAAAGTTCCTGCAGTAACTTCAGGGTTTCTACTATCTTCTGTATAAGATTCTTTTCTTGCTCCAACAAACTCAATTTCAATTTCTTTAAAACGTAACATTGCTGTACCATAAGTTTTAAAAACCTGAACCTTTGGTTTATTTGGTAACAGTTTAGAAACTTCTAAAGCCAAATCTATTCCGCTTCCAACGGCAACTACATCTATATCTTTTGCATCTCCTCTATCTAAAAGAAAATCTCGCACAAAACCACCAATTACATAACTATCTATTTGTAATTGCTTTGATGCTTTAGATATAACATTAAATATTTCTAGTGAAATTGCTTCTTTAAAGAATTGTTTTTGCATGAATTAAGCTTTCTTAAATATTAAAACAGAAATTTATTCTTAAAATAATCTGCTTTTTTAATTTTGTGCAAATCTACTACATAATATATTTTGTGCAAAATAGCTTTCCTTATTTATTAATCTGATTTTAATCGATAATTTTTAATATTTAAAAATACTCTACCTTTAATTTACATTTAATAAAAAAATCATTACTATTTTTGTTTTTATTTTCTATTTATGATGAAACCAAACATATCTGTAATTATTAGTACCTACAATTCTGTTGAATGGTTAAAAAAAGTTTTGTGGGGTTATAACCAACAAACTTATATTAATTTTGAAGTTGTTATTGCTGATGATGGATCTATAGAAGAAACTAAAAATACTATAGATACATTATCTAAAAAGGTAAAATATTCGATTACTCATGTTTGGCATGAAGATAACGGCTTTCAAAAATCTCAAATTTTAAACAAAGCTATTGTTGCGTGTAAAGCTCCTTATATAATAATGTCTGATGGAGATTGTATTCCTAGAAAAGATTTTATTCAGGTTCACGATACCTATAAAGAAGAAGGATATTTTTTATCTGGAGGATACTTTATGTTACCAATGAATGTTTCTAACTTAATCACTAAAAAAGATATTGAATCTAATATTTGTTTTTCTATTGATTGGTTAAGTGAAAATGGATTAACTAAATCTTTTAAAAATAACAAACTAAAACATACTGGACTAAAAGCGAAATTTTTAAATTTTATTACACCAACAAAACCAACTTGGAACGGTCATAATGCTTCTGGTTGGAAAAAAGATATTATTGCTATAAATGGGTTTGATGAACGCATGCAATATGGCGGACAAGACAGAGAGTTAGGTGAACGTTTGGTTAATTTAGGGATAAAATCTAAACAAATTAGATATAGTGCAATTGTTATTCATTTAGATCATCCTCGTGGTTACGCTAATAAAGAAAGTTGGAAAATAAATAATGGTATTAGAAAAAATACTAGAAGTACAAAAGTTAATACTACAAAATATGGTATTGTAAAAAAGTAAACTTTTTATAAAATTATTTAATTCTCTTTTCTAACAATCTTAAACTTACATATTTAATAAAAATTCCGTAACCCTGGAGTGCAGCAATAACAAAACCTCTAAAACCATCTAAAAAACCTAATTTAAAAAAATAGTGAGTTAAAAATCTTGTTTTTGGTTTTATAATAATTTTTAATAATGAAGATTTTTTACCTTTTTTAAAAAGTTCTTTTGCTTGTAGTTCTTTGTAATTTTGAATCTTTGTTAAATGATGACTAAAGTTTTTATAAGAATAATGTTTAATCGGCTCTTCTATTTCTCCTATTTTTCCATTTGCAACAATTTTTTCATGGACCAAACTACCATTATATTTACAAAAATTCTTATCAAATAAACGAATTACTTTGTTGTTACTATAACCACCAAATTTAATTTGTTTATCCATAAAATAGAAGTCTCTATTAAAAGAAAAACCAACAAAGCCTTTAGGACTTTTAACAGCTTGTAAAATTTCTTCTTTCAATTCTAATGAAACTCTTTCATCAGCATCTAAAATATAAATCCAAGAATTTGTAGATTTACTTATCGCAAAGTTTTTTTGAGAAGAAAAATCATCAAACTTTCGTTTGATGATTTTTACATTATACTCTTCTGCCAAAACTACTGTATTATCTGTACTAAAAGAATCTATTACAATAATCTCATCAGCAAAACTAACAGATTCGATGGCTTCTTTAATATGAATTTCTTCATTTAAAGTAGGTATAATAGCAGTAATCTTTGTCATAGTTTAATTTTCTTAAACGGCTACGTCATATTCACGTAATGCATCGTTTAAAGATGTTTTTTTATTTGTGCTTGCTTTTCTTTTTCCAATAATTAAAGCACAAGGTACATTGTATTCTCCTGCTGCAAACTTTTTAGTATAACTACCAGGTATCACTACAGATCTAGCAGGTACAACACCTTTCGTTTCTATAGGTTCATCACCAGTAACATCTATAATTTTAGTACTCATTGTTAAAACAACATTTGCTCCTAAAACTGCTTCTTTTTCTACTCTTACACCTTCTACAACAATACATCTAGAACCAACAAAAACTCCGTCTTCTATAATTACAGGAGCAGCTTGTAATGGTTCTAAAACTCCACCAATACCAACTCCACCAGATAAATGTACATTTTTACCAATTTGTGCACAAGAACCAACAGTTGCCCAAGTATCTACCATTGTACCTTCGTCTACATAAGCACCAATATTTACATAACTTGGCATTAAAATAGTACCTGGTGAAAGGTAAGATCCTTTACGTGCAGATGCTCCAGGAACTACACGAACTCCTTGCGCTGCATAATCAGTTTTTAATGGCATTTTATCATGATATTCAAAAATACCCGCTTCTAAAGTTTCCATTTTTTGAATAGGGAAATATAAAACTACTGCTTTCTTAACCCATTCATTAACTTGCCAACCATTTTCTATTGGTTCTGCAACTCTTAATTCTCCTTTATCTAATAAATCAATAACTTTTCTTATTGTATTAGTTGTATTTTCTTCTTTTAACAACTCTCTATTTTCCCAAGCTGCCTCTATGATTTCTCTAATTTCTTTCATCCTAATAAATTAATTTGTGCAAATATAAATTTATCCACAAAAAACAAGAACGAATATACGTTTTTTAAACAGATTATTGCTTGTTGTTTAAAATGCTATGCCATTATTAAAATGCTAAAATCTAACTATTAATCAGTTAACTTATGATATAATATTTTAATTATTGAATTATAACTTTTATTTTTGCTAAAATTTTTAATTTGGGTAGAATTCTCGCAATTGATTTTGGAAAAAAAAGAACAGGTATTGCAGTTACTGATGAACTTCAGATTATTGCTTCTGGATTAACAACTGTAAATACAGAAAAGTTAATTGTATTTTTAAAAGAATATGTTTCTAAAGAAACTGTAGAGCTTTTTATTGTAGGTAAGCCTAAACAAATGAATAATAACGATAGTGAAAGTGAAGCTTTAATTCTTCCTTTTTTAAAGAAACTAGAAAAACAAATTCCTCAAATACCTTTAATAAGAATTGATGAACGTTTTACCTCTAAAATGGCTTTTCAAACAATGATTGATGGTGGACTTAATAAAAAACAACGTAGAAATAAAGCTTTGGTTGATGAAATTAGTGCTACCATTATTTTACAATCATATTTATACAACAAATAATAAAGCTTTCTTTCTTGTAAAATTGTTAAAACAATTATAAAAAATATTACTTCTAAAAATTCATAATTCAAAAATTCGTAATTCGTAATTCTAAATTGTACTTTTGCGAACCTTAAAAATAAAGACATGATTTTACCTATTGTAGCATATGGAGATCCAGTTTTACGTAAAGTAGCAACTGATATTGATGCAGATTATCCAGGATTAGAAACACTTATCTCTAACATGAAGGAAACTATGTACAATGCTTCTGGTGTTGGTTTAGCTGCTCCACAAATTGGTAAAGCTATTCGTCTTTTTGTTATTGATGCTTCTCCTTTTGCAGAAGATGAAGATTTATCTGAAAAAGATAGAGAGGCTTTAAAAAACTTTAACAGAGTATTTATAAATGCTAAAATTTTAGAAGAAGAAGGAGATGAATGGGTTTTTAACGAAGGTTGCTTAAGTATACCAGACGTCAGAGAAGATGTTTTTCGTCAACCTAAAATTACCATAGAATACCAAGACGAAGACTTTAAAACTCATACAGAAACTTTAGATGGTTTAGCTGCTAGAGTTTTTCAGCACGAATACGATCATATAGACGGAATTTTATTTACAGACAAACTCTCTACGCTAAAAAAAAGATTGATAAAAAAGAAATTAGAAAACATTTCTAAAGGAAAAATTAGAGCAGATTATAGAATGCGTTTTCCTAATGCTAAAAAAGGAAAATAATAATAAAAAATAATGCTTGTATTTTAAATATTAAACAAGCTCACAAAAAAACACAAATGGAATTTAGTAAAATAATAGCCGTAACTGGTAAACCAGGATTATTTCAAGTAATCTCTCAAACTAAAAATGCAGTAATTGCAGAATCTTTAATAGACAACAAACGTTTAGCTATAAACGCTACTCAAAATGTAAGTTTATTAGAAAACATTGCTATCTACACATACGAAGAAGATGTACCTTTATTAGAGGTTTTTACTGCTATGTTCGAAAAAACAGAAGGTAAAGAAGCTTTATCTCATAAAGAAAGTAGCAAAAAATTAACTGCTTTTTTCGCAGAAGTTTTACCTGGTTATGATGAAGAAAGAGTATATGCTTCTAACATTAAAAAAGTAATACAGTGGTTTAACATGTTAGTAAAAGCTGGTATGGATTTTACTAAAATTGAAGAAACAACAGAAGAACCAGAGACTGAATCATAATGAATTCTAGAAAAGATCAGTTAGCAGCTTTTAATCGTTTGTTAGATATTATGGACGATCTTCGAGAGAAATGTCCATGGGATAAAAAACAAACTTTAGAAAGTTTACGTCATCTTACAATAGAAGAAACGTACGAATTAGCTGATGCTATTCTAGATAATGATTTACAAGAAATAAAAAAAGAATTAGGCGATGTGCTTTTGCACATCGTCTTTTATGCTAAAATTGGAAGCGAACAAAAAGCTTTTGATATAGCTGATGTTGCCAACGCTATTTCTGATAAATTGATTCACAGACACCCACATATTTATGGTGATGTTGTTGCAGAAAGTGAAGAAGAAGTAAAGCGTAATTGGGAACAATTAAAATTAAAAGAAGGAAACAAATCTGTTTTAGAAGGTGTTCCTAAAAGTTTACCAGCTGTTGTAAAAGCTAGTAGAATTCAAGAAAAAGTAAAAGGAGTTGGTTTCGATTGGGAAAAACCTGAACAAGTTTGGGAAAAAGTACAAGAAGAACTAACAGAATTAAACGAAGAAATTAAAGCAGGAAATAAAGAAAATACTGAAAAAGAATTTGGTGATGTTTTATTTTCTATGATAAATTATGCTCGTTTTATTGGTGTAAATCCAGAAAATGCTTTAGAAAAAACGAATAAAAAATTTATCAATCGTTTTCAGTTTTTAGAACAAGAAGCTAAAAAAGAAGGCAAAAATATTGCAGATATGTCTTTAACTGAAATGGATATCTATTGGGAAAAATCTAAAGAGTTTTTTAAATAAGTTACTATCAAAAGAACATTTCTGGCGCTTTTTGTGGAAATAAAAATTCATGTGGAATATAAAATTGATCTGTATTTTGAAAATGAACGGGTTTTACTCCACAAATATTTTTAATTAAATCCAAATTTGCATTTGGATTCTGATAAATAACTTCTTTAATACCCTTATTTATTGCTTTAGACCCCAAAGATGTTATTAATCTACTGTCTATTAACCTATTGTATGATGGAAAAGAATACCCTATTACAATTAATATATTTGTTTTTTCAAAAACTTCAATTGCTGAACTCAATGCTTCCGAATTTGTTTCCCATGCATATTTAATATTATTTGAATAATCAATACTTGAAAATTGATTACTATTATTTAATAAACCAAATAAATAATCTTCAATTGTGTTTAAAAACTTTGGTTCTACATTTGGATATAACTTTTTATCACAATTAAAAAAACCTCTAAAACCATTTAAATGTATGATATCTTGATTTTCATTAGATTCAAAAAAATTAAAATATTTATTTACGCTTTCTAAATTAGTGTTTTCGGAACCTCTCATAAAAGACCTAAATGAATTTTCTAACTGTAAATCATAATTCCAACTTACAAATGAGACATTACTATTTAATTCTGGATTCAACTTTCCTTTTTCAAGAAGAACAGAAAGTAGACTATAGTATCTTTTATCAATTTTTGAATATCTTTTTTCTTTATTTATAAGACTTTTCTTATAATAAAAGTTTTCCCAAATATCAAAATAAACTCTTAAATGATATTTTAAATTATTTAATTTCTCTTTTTCATCGAGCAAAAATAAGCTTCTAGCATAAATATCTAAGGTTCCAAATTCTAAAGCTTTATAACCAAGCTCTATTAACTTATCTCCAGTTCTTTTTATTGTAGAATTTTTAAATAAAACTTTTAAATCTTTATCTCTATTTAGTTCCACATTAAGAATTAAAGAGTTAACCCATTCTCCTATTAAAATCATAGTTTCACCCTGTTTGTTCCAAATTGGAACAGAATTAAAACTAGAGCCAGCACCAAATAAATATGTAATATTTAAATTTTCTGTACTTACATATTTTGACCTTTCCATATATACTATTTTTTTAAAAATTTAGATTCTAAAAAACCTAAACCATAACCCAAAAACTGGGTTAAAGATGTTATAATACTTAAAAAAGCTACATATATATTCTTATTATGAAACAAAGAATCTAGGAAAATTAGTAAGAAATAAAATACATAAAAAGCTAAAAATAAATTATGACCAAAAATAGCTAAAACGATACTTAAACTGAATCCTAAAATAAATAGAGAAGGAAACCAATAAGTTGGTTTTGCTGTTGATGGATATTTTTTATTCAAAATTGGTCTTGCGGTTCCGAAACCAAAAGTTTGTTTAAAAAATTGTTGAATGGTACTTCTTCTTTTATGATAAACAAAAGCTTTTTCTATCAATTGTGTTTCACAACCATTTGCCCAAAGACGAAATGTTAAATCGATGTCTTCTCCGTTTTTCATTTTAGAAAAACCTTGTGTTTTTTCAAATGCTTTTTTAGACAAACCTAAGTTAAAACTCCTCGGTTGAAACTTACCAACTGCTTGTTTTTTACCTCGGATTCCGCCTGTTGTTAAAACAGAAGTCATGGAATAATTAATCGCTTTTTGTAAGGAAGTAAAACTTTTATGAGCTGCATCTGGGCCACCAAAAGCATCTGTAAAATTATTGTCTAAAGCTTTTTGCACTTCGGATAAATACTGGTTTGGAACAATTACATCTGAATCTAAAATGATAAAATAATTACCTGAAGCTTTTTGCATTCCGAAATTACGACTTACTCCTGCTCCACTATTTTCTTTAAAAAAGTATTTTAAATCGAGTTGACTTTTATATTTTTCTACAATTGAATCGCTTTTGTTTGTAGAACCATCTTCTATTATTAAAACTTCGAAATTGTTAGTATAATCTTGTTTTGTAAGACTTTCTAACAACTCGTCAATTTCATTTGGACGATTGTAAACTGGGATAATTATGGAGTAAAAAAGTTTCAAAGTTTTAAAGTTTCAAAGCTTCAAAGTTCTTGGTTTTGAAACTATATTGTAAAAGTAAATAATTAAAAATACTTTTTCTCTTTTTAGTTTTCTAAAAGTTAGCAAACAAGTTTAGCCCTGATTGAAACGGCATCCTTTTTTATTTTTCATAAAAAAGATATAGTGTAAAGCAGGAAATAGCTTCAAAAAAAATTATTCAAACTTTTCCATAACTGCATCACTTATGCCCATATTAGAAAATCCGCCATCGTGAAACAAGTTTTGCAAAGTTACTTTCTTTGTTAAATCTGAAAACAACGAAATGGTATAATCTGCACAATCTGCTGCCGAAGCATTACCTAACGGACTCATTTTTTCAGAAAAATTAATAAATCCATCAAAACCTTTTACGCCATTACCAGCAGTTGTTGGCGTTGGAGATTGAGAAATTGTATTTACGCGCACGTTAAAATCTCGTCCAAAATAATACCCAAAACTACGTGCAATAGATTCTAAATAGGCTTTATTATCTGCCATATCATTATAATCTGGAAATACCCTTTGAGCAGCCATATAAGTTAACGCAACAATAGAACCCCAATCTTTCATTGCTTTTTTATGATACAAAACATTTAACACTTTATGAAAAGAAACGGCTGAAACATCCCAACCTTTTTCTGTAAAATCATAATTAGGATCTGTGTAAGGTTTGTTTTTTCTAACATTTACAGACATACCAATCGAGTGCAAAACAAAGTCAATTTTCCCACCTAAAATGCCCATAGATTTCTCTACTAAATTCTCTAAATCTTCTATTGATGTAGCATCTGCAGGAATAATTTGAGCATTTGTTTTCTTTGCTAAAACATCTAATTGCCCCATTCTAATAGAAGCTGGTGCATTTGTTAACACAAACTCTGCTCCTTCTTCAAATGCTCTTTCTGCTGTTTTCCAAGCGATAGAGTTTTCGTTTAAAGCGCCAAAAATAATTCCTTTTTTTCCTTTTAGTAAATTATACATCTTTTAATAATTAGGATTTAGTAAATAGTGAATAATAATGTTTTATTGTTAGTTCTAGACTACGCTGAGACTGACTTTAAAAACTAATTCAATAATTCTTTAGCATGCGTTAATGCCGATTCTGAAATATCTTTACCACTTAACATTTCTGCAATTTCTTTGACTCTTTCATCAACAGATAATTGCTTTAAATTGGTTGTAGTAACTCCTTTTATTTCTTTTTTAAACACTTTGTAATGATTGCTTCCTTTTGCGGCTATTTGTGGTAAATGTGTAATGGCAATTACTTGCATATTTTTACTCATTTTTTGCATAATTGCAGCAATTCTGTTAGAAACTTCACCAGAAACACCTGTGTCTATTTCATCAAAAATAATGGTTGGTAATTGTGTGTTTTCTGATAAAATTGTTTTTACCGAAAGCATAATTCTAGATAATTCTCCACCAGAAGCTACTTTTTTAAGTTCACCAAAACTACCGCCTTTATTTGCAGAAAAAAGAAATTCTAATTCATCTTTTCCATTTGCAAAATAATTTTTAGTTGGCGTTATTTTTATTGAAAAACGGGCGTTTTCCATTCCTAAATCTGTCAATAAAGCTTGTAATTCTTTATTTAATTTAGGAATTGATTTGGTTCTTGCATTGGTAATTAAATCAGCTACTTTATCTAATTTTACAGAAATATCATCTATTTCTTTTTGTTTTTCGTTGATAACTTCATCTGCAGATTCAACTTGAGCTACTTTTTCTGATAAATCTTCAAAAACATTAATCAACTCTAAATTATTACTTACTGTGTGTTTCTTTTGTAAATTATATAATAACTGTAATCTATCATTAATTTCTTCGGCTTCATTTGGATTAAAATCTACGCTTTCATTTGCATCTTCTAATTCTGCTACAACATCATCAATCTCTATTTTTACAGATGTAATTCTTTCTGATAAATTTTGATATTCTTTAGAAAAAATTGCAATCTTAGACAATCTGTTTTCTAAAGTATTTAATAAATTCTGAATTCCGATTTCTTCGTTAATTGTAATTTCTAAAGCTTCAGATAAATTACTTTTTATTTCTTCAATATTATTTAATTTTTCTAATTTTTCTTCTAATTCTTCTTGTTCTTCCTCTTTTATATTTGCCTCTTCTAGTTCTTTAAAAAGATGCAAATTATATTCGTATTGTTGATTTGCTTCTTTCTTTTGAACTTCTAATTGCGAAAGTTCTTTTTTTAATTTACTTAACTGTGAAAATCCTCTTTTATAAGATGCTATTCTTTTACTATTTTTTGCCAAAGCATCTAAAATAGAAAACTGAAAATCGTTATCTGACAATTCCATTGTTTGATGCTGAGAATGTACATCAATCAATTTTGTTCTTAACTTATTTAAAACCGATAAAGTTACCGGAGTATCGTTTACAAAGGCTCTAGATTTACCAGAAGGTAGAATTTCTCTTCTAATAATAGTTTCTGCTTCGTAATCTAAATCTACTTCTTCAAAAAAACTTTCTAAATTATAATTAGAAATAGCAACTTTTGCTTCTACAACACATTTTGTTGTAGTATCTTTTAATGAAGATAAATCTGCTCTATTACCTAAAACCAAACCTAAAGCACCTAAAAGAATAGATTTACCCGCTCCGGTTTCACCAGTTATAATGGATAAACCTGAAGAAAAATCAATAGATAATTGATTGATTAATGCGTAGTTATTTATGGAAAGTTTTGCTAACAAATTTTCTGAATTTTAAAAAATAAAATTAGTGAAATTTGAATAAAGATTAAAGGTAAAAAGAAATTAAAAACTAGTTAATATCTTTCCATTTAGAATTGTTGTTTGGAGATATTTTTTTGACAACTTGTGTTAGTTTATTTTGACTTCTCGTTTCGGGTCCATCAGAATATATATTTACAATTTCATCTGCTTTTGCATCAAAAAACAAACGAATTAAATAATTACCAACAGTTTTATTATAGAGACTTTCTAAAGAAATAACAGCATTTTCAATAGCTTGTTTTGCACCACTTTTATCTGATATTAAATTATCTAAACCTTTTCTATGGTAATTATAAGTTGCCGTTTTAAAACCTGTTAATTTTGGTGATAAAAAATTGTCAATTAACAAAAAACGATTTTGTTCTCCTACCACATTTTGCCATGCAGAAAGCCCGCTTTGTTGAGCTTGTAGCATTACATTTTGCGCTTCTTTAAAATAGGCTTCTCCACCATTTTGCTTAAAAGTATCTGCATCTGCGCCCAAAATTAGGTTTACATAAAAAACAATTGTAGATACTAAATTACTATCAAAAGAATTTCTATTGTAAATTAAAGGATCAAATTCATTATATCTAAAACTAAAATCATTGTCTTTTAAACTTAATACAGGAGATGCGTAAGTAGAACCAAAAACGGGTCTTGTAGATTGTACTTGTAAAGTAGCTTCAAAACTATTAGATTGTCTAGAAGTTATAATAATTGTAAATGCGCAATCTATCCTTTCTTCTGGTTGCACATCTTTATTAGTCCATTTTGTTTGATTGATAAATTCTGATAAAGATTTTTCTAAGGTTTTAAAAACCTGTGTATTAGTACCTTCTACTTGATTATAATTAATAGTCACTAAAGAATTTAATTCTTGTGAATTGATCTTTAAAACTAAAAATAACAACAGTAAAAAGGAAACAAGTTTATGCATTTATCTTTTTAACAATTTCATTAATAATATCTTTAGCAACTTCTACTTTAGATTTTAATTCAAAAGATTTTTCATTCAAATCTTTATCAATAATAGTAACTTTATTTGTATCTGTTGCAAAACCAGCTCCTTTATCTTGTAAAGAATTTAGTACAATTGCATCTAAATTTTTACGTTTTAATTTTCCTTTAGCATTTTCTAACTCATTGTTAGTTTCTAAAGCAAAACCAACTAAGAACTGATCCTTTTTAATTTTACCTAAAGATGCTAAAATATCTTTTGTAGGCGCTAACTCTATTTGTAACGAAGAATCTTTCTTTTTTATTTTCTGAGTGGCAACATTATTTGGTTTATAATCTGCAACTGCTGCAGAAAGTATAGCAATGTCTACAGATTTAAAATAAGTATGTGTTGCATTATACATTTCTTCTGCAGACACAACATCTATTCTTTTTACAAATGAATGATTTATTTGTTGATGACTTGGTCCTGAAATTAAATATACTTCTGCACCTAAATTTGCGGCAGCTTTTGCAATTGCAAATCCCATTTTACCAGAAGAATGATTACCTATAAATCTTACAGGATCTATTGCTTCGTATGTTGGACCAGCAGTCAATAAAAGTTTTTTACCTTTTAATGGTAATTTAGATAAAACATCTTTTTCTATAAAAGAAACAATATCTTCTGGTTCAGCCATTCTTCCTTCGCCTACTAAACCACTTGCCAACTCACCAGAAGTTGCAGGAATTATAGTATTTCCAAAAGATTTTAATTTGTCTAAACTTTTCTTTGTTGATGGATGAATATACATATCCAAATCCATTGCCGGAGCAAAATAAATTGGGCATTTAGCAGACAAGTAAGTTGCCAATAATAAATTATCGCAAGTACCGTTTGCCATTTTAGACATTGTATTAGCTGTTGCTGGTGCAACAACCATATAGTCTGCCCAAAGACCTAAATCTACATGATTATTCCACAATTCATTTTCATCATCTTCTTTATCATAAAAAGTTGAATGAACTGGATTTTTAGAAAGTGTGGAAAGTGTGAGAGGGGTTATAAAATCTTTAGACGCAGGAGTCATAATTACTTTAACTTCTGCGTCTAATTTTATAAATAAACGAACTAAACTAGCCGTTTTATATGCTGCTATACCTGCAGTAATCCCTAAAAGTATTTTTTTTCCACTTAAAACAGACATTATTCTGCTTCAGGGTTTCTAAAATACACTTTATCATTCAACCATTCTTCAACAGCTAATGCAGTTGGTTTTGGTAATTTTTCGTAAAATTTAGAAACTTCTATTTGCTCTTTATTTTCAAAAACTTCTTCTAAACTATCATTATAAGTAGCAAACTCATCTAATTTATCAACCAATTCCTTCTTTAAGTCTCCATTTATTTGGTTTGCTCTTTTGGCAATAATAGAAATAGCTTCATAAATGTTTTGTGTTGGAGCTTCAATTTCGTTCTTGTTATAAGTAATAGTACTTAATGCTGCCTTTGTATCTTTATAGTCCATAATAATAATTACTTAATTATTTTTTCTTTTTGTTTTTTCTGAAATTCTATTTGTTTAGCAATCAATTCATCTGCTACCCTTTTTTCTTCATTTAAAGTTGCTAACATTATATTAGCTTCTTCCATAAATTGAGATTCAGGAAAATTTCTTTTTAATTTTTCGTATGCTTTTACAGCATCATTTACTCTTTCTGGTTTTCTTCTAATAGTACTTTTTAACACAAAATCATGTGCTGCTTTTAATCTATAAAATAATGCTTCTTCCTTAAATTCTGAACCTAAATAATCTGACAATAAATTATCAAAAGCTTGTATTGCAGCTTTGTAATTTCTTACATCATAATCTGCTGTTCTATAATAAGTCTTAGCAATTTCAAAATATTTCTTTTGAAGTTTATATCTTAACTCTTTATAATGCTGATTTGCTTCTTCAATTTTATCTGAATCTGGATATTCATTTATAAAACCTTGAAAAGCTTCTAAAGCTTTAATTGTTTCTGTAGGATCTTTACTATAAACTGGTGATGCTAACTTATAACTATAAGCTGATAAAAAAGCTGCTTCTTCTTTTTTAGAACTTTTAGGATAATTTTTAGCAAAACGATCAAAATAATAACCAGAAATACTATAATCTTTCTCGTTAAAATTAGATTGTGCTACCATAAACTGTATACGCTCCATTTGAGGTTTACCTCTATAAGTAGGTGTAACTTTTTCGAATAAACGTAAAGCTTTACTGTATTTTTTACTTTCGTAAAGTTTTACAGCCATTTTATATTGCTCTTCTACAGAACCTTTGTTTAATACTTTTTGATATTCTCCACAAGAAAATAGTACAAGTGAAACAATCAATAAACACGCTAAATTTTTAATTTTTTGCATCCTGCAAAATTAGTTATTAATTATGGATAAATAAAACATTTTTTTAGACGACAAATTATGTCTAAAAATTATGACACAAAAAAAGTAAAAAAAGATTTTATAAGCTACTAAAAGTTTGTTAATGTTAGTATTGAAATACCTATTTAAAAATTCGTTACAAATTTAGAAATTTTAGCTTCAAGTTCATTACTTGCTTTTACTAAAGGTAAACGTACATCTCTTTTACAAATGTCTAATTCTTGTAAAACTGTTTTAATTCCGGCAGGATTATTTTCTTCAAAAATGTAATCTATAATATCCATCATTTTAAAATGAATCTCATATCCTTCTTTATTATTTCCTTGTAAACCATGGTTTATCATAGTAGAAAACTCTTTAGGAAAAGCTTGCCCAATTACAGAAATAACTCCAGATCCGCCAGCTAAAGCAACTCCTAAAGCTAAATCATCATCACCAGAAATAATTAAAAAATCTGCTGGCTTGTCTTTTAATAAAGTATTGTATTGTTGTTGATTATTACCAGCTTCTTTTACTGCAACTACATTTTCAAAATCATTTGCTAAACGAAGTGTGGTTGCTGGCTCCATATTTTTTGCAGTTCTACCAGGTACATTGTACAAAATAATAGGTAAATCTGTAGTTTCTGCAATTGCTTTAAAATGCTGATAAAATCCTTCTTGCGTTGGTTTACTGTAATAGGGTGCAACAGATAAAATCCCGTCAATACCTGTAAAATCTCTTGTTTTTAATTCTTCTAAAACTAAAGCTGTATTATTACCTCCTACACCTAAAACTAATGGTAAACGCTTATTATTAGTTTTTATGATAATATCTATTATCTCTTGTTTTTCTTCTTTTGTAATGGTTGCACTTTCTGCTGTTGTACCATTAATTACTAGATAATCTGTACCATTGTCTATATTGTAGTTTACCAATTTTATTAGCGCATCAAAATCTACACTTAAATCTTCTCTAAAAGGCGTAACTAACGCAACTCCGGTTCCAATAAATTTTTGCATTATTAAGTATTTTATAAGGCGCAAAATTACACTTTTATGATTAATTTAAACTATAAATAATTTATTCTCATAAATAATAAACAAGTTTAATCTTAAAGTTTAATTTTTTAGCTTATTAAAAAGCTTTAAATATTTTTTCAACTCTAAAGAAAACGACTTTACATTCTCTATTTCTTCAGCTATTTCTAATCGATACAAGTTTTCACTAACTCCTGTAAAACCAATTTTAAAAGTTGCTTTAGATTTTAAAACAGCCATTTTTAAATATAAATTATCTTCATTAAAATAACCAATTAATAAATCGAAAGGTTCTTCTAAAAAGCTTTTTAAATTGGGTTGTATTATTTCTCCACTACTACTAATATCGTTTTTTGAAAAACTATTAAAAGAATCTTCTTCTGCCTTTGCTTCTTTACTAAAATTATAGATTTTAATATTCTCTATACCTAAAGTTGATTTGATTTCTGCTTCAAGATTAAATTTATCAGTAATAGTTAATAAACTAATTACCCCAATACTTTTAATTTCTTTATCAGTAAATATTGATTCTTTTTTTAATGAAATTTTATCGAATAATCTTCTTAACCTTAATTCTTTTATATAAAACAAACTCATTAATTTACACTTATTTATTCTGAATCTCTAACAAAATAAATTGACTTAATTGTTTACCATACAATTGAAAATTATCATCAGAAATTAAAATTAAAGATTGATTTCCGTTGGGTAATTTTGGTCCAAAAGTAATTCCTTCAATATTATCTATAATTCCTTCTATTAATTTGTCTTTTACATCTTCAAAATTAAAAACTAATCTCTTTTTAAGTGGTTTAAATTTGGTTGATTTTAAACTATCAATATTTAAAATATTTGTAGCTTCTTCATCTACAGAAACTTCAAAAACTCTGATAATATTCCCATAAGCTCCGTAACCATTTTGATAGGTTCTTTCTATAATAAAAAAGTGATTTTTTTGATATTCTAAAATAGCTGTTACTCCGTTTAAATTAATATTACCTTTTGCAGGTTTTGTAATATGCTCTAACTGATAGGCGAATTGTTTGGTTGCTTTTTTAGATTTATTATCAAAATGAGTAATTCTTATTGGCGATGATTTTTTTGTAAAAGTTGGTTCTTCTCCATCCACCGTTAAAACCCCTTCCATAGCAACCCAAAAACCTTTATTATCAAAACTTTTTGAAGAACCTTCTAAAACTGCATTGTGCTTTATCGTTTTTAAGTTTGATAAATTTTCTGGTAATTGAAAACTCTCTAAAAACATTCCGTTTTCATCAATATTAAATACTGATGGCATTTTTTTATAATTTATAGAACCTTCACTTGTTAAATTGATTGCACCTGTTTTTTCATCTACAAAAATAGATTCTAAATCGAGTACATTTTCTTTATAAAATTGATTTGTAGAATCGTTTAATAAAATACGATTTTTAAAATTGATTCCTTTAATTTGATTGTCTGATACATTAATTTCTCCAGACAAAACCCTTGGATTTTTAGCATCATCAACCACAAAATAATATTGATTATTTGCAAAATCAATACCTGATAAACCGCCAACAACCGAATTATTAAAGGTTAAAGAATCTGATAAAACATACTCGTCTAAAAAATTTAGTTGTACTTGCTTTGTTGTTTTACAAGATAAAAAACTAGAAATAATTAATGCTACAAAAAATACTTTCTTCATCTTATTATAACTTTCTTCTGTTGTCGTCAGACTTTGTATCAATCAATTTATTATAAGGATCTACACCAACTTCTACTGGCTTTTTATCAACAATAATTGATATTTTATTATTGATCTGTGTTATCTTATGCTTTAGTAAATACAGTTCTTTCTCTTTAGTAACTCCATCAATTTCTTCTTCTGTAAAAATACCGATATCTATATAATCTTGCAAAGGAAGTGATAAAATTGGTTTGCTCATATTTTCTGATATATAGCTTAAAGTATCGCCAACTTTTTCTCCATAGAACTTTTTCCCTTTTTCATCATTTCTATATTTAGAAACTTCAAACTCTATATCCACTTGGTATTTTCCATCTCCTAATGGTATCGATTTTGCTTCTACAATTCTATTTTTATACAGTGTAATCGTTTCGAACATATCTTTAATTACATATTGTAAAGAATCTGGTGTTACTTCTTTTATGTAATTTACCATTTCAACAGAAGTTGTATACGGAGCTTCTTGAAACTTCACTTTTTCTACATATTTTTTTAACGTTCCGTTTAGTTTTTCTTCTCCAATATAATCACTTAAAGCATAAAAAACCAAAGATCCTTTTTGATAACGAATATATCCTTGTCCATCATTATACATTAATGGTTTTTCTCTCTTAGTTTCTAAAGTTCGTTGCACTAAATAACCATCTAAAGCTTCTTTTAAAAATGTACGCATTTTAGATTTTCCGTTCTGATGTTCTAAAACTTTTAAAGAAACATATTCCGATAAACTTTCTGATAACATTGTGGCTCCTAAAACATCTGCGCCAATTACTTGATGTGCCCACCATTGATGCGCAACTTCGTGAGCGGTTACTGCAAACGGATAATCTACCCCATCATCATTGGTATCGTCTACGGCTGCTATAAAACCAAATCCTTCAGAAAACGGAATTGTATTTGCAAAAGATTGCGCAAAAGTTCCGTGTGTTCTAGGAAACTCTATAATTCTTAATTGTTTATGTTGATAAGGACTAAAATTTTTCTCGTTATAAGTAATAGAAGCTTTCATCCCTTTTAACATTCTACCTAAGTTAAAATCATGTGGTTTATGGTAGTAAATTTCTAAACTAATGCCTTTCCATATTTCTTTTTTAACTTGATATTTTGCCGAATTAAATGCGTAGAAATTCAACATTTTGCTATCCATTTTATAATGGAAATATTTACGACCTTCTTCTGTCCATTCTTTTTGCAAATAACCTGGCGCAATTGCAATTTGATCTTCCGATGTAGAAACTGTTGCTTCAAAATCTATCCAATCAGAATCTTTAGAAATATAAGTATTTACTAAGGCTGTAGAATCTGTAGGTTGTGGACGTAAATTATTGGGTGGTAAATCGTATTTTTCTCTTGTTTTATTATCCGTAAGTTCTCCTTCAGAAGAATATCCTAAACTAGGAAACATCGAAAAGTTATTTAAAAAAGTTCCGTTTGCTAAAACAGGCGATTTTCTTTCAAACATCGTGTTTTTATCACTTTTTACATGAACCGTTAATTGTAAAGAATCTCCTGGTTGTATTTTTTTATCGAACTTATAAATATCAAAATTAAACACCGTGTCTTCTAAAACCAAATTGTTTGGTATATTAAACTTAAAGGTGTTTTCTAATGAATTATGATTTAAGAAAATGCTATCAATTGCTGTATCCGTTTTATTAATCATTGTAAAAACGGCACTTGCTTTGTATGTTCTTTTCTTCGGATAAATTTCTACATCAGCATTTACAGCTACAATTCTTGGTTGTTTGTAATCTTCGTATTTTTTATAGGTTTTTTCCCATTTTACAGCATTTAATTCGGCTTGCTTAGAAGCAGAGTTTTCTTCCTCAGACTTTGTTTCTTGATAAATCGCAAATCCTAAACTTAAAAAAGCAACCAAAACAACAGCTAAACTAATTATTTGAGATACTTGAAATCTATTTTTAGCAATTTCTATTCGCTCTCCAAAAGAGCTTGGTAAACCTCTAACCCAAAATAAAATACTTGTAATAAGTAATATTGTTCCGCCTAAAATCCAATACAATTTATACCATAAATATCTAGACAAAGCAGAACCATAACCATTCATATCAGAATAACTAAAATCTGGTCCTTCATTATATTTAAAAATGGCTAATTCGATTCCTACTAAGCTTAAAAACGGAATTCCGATAGCGACGATCAATAAAACTAATAAACCTAAATATTGATTTTTAAATAACGTTTGTACAAAAATGGCTAAGAAAGCCCAAACTACATAGTTTAAAAACTTTAAACCAAATAACTCTTTTATATAATGGCCAATTTCGAAATTATAATATCCTTGATAGGCTTGAAATAACATACCTGAAACCATAATTACTGCCAATAAAACCAATTGCATTTTTAAAATTGCAATAAATTTAGAGAATAATAACGTCCAATTTGGTATTGGAGTACTATCAACTAAATGACTGATTTTTGCAGTTCTTGCTCTTTGTACCAACATACCAGCGTATAAAAAAGTACAAATATTAATTACAAACAAACTAAAGATATTACCACCGCCTAACATTTGCCAAGTAACTGGTAATGTATCTGTTCCAAAAATTTCACTAGAAATAAATAAAGTACCAAACAACATTAAAAGACCAACTATAAGAATACAAATAAATGGTAAACTTTTAAAAATGTATTTAAAATCGATGTTAGACAATTTCCACATTACTTTTAAATTCTGAATAAAAGAGTAATCGTAGGTTACTTTTGGTAACGTTATTTTTGTAATTCCGCTAAAATTAGATTTTGTAACTCTTTCTGGTTTAACTCTTTTAAAAGAAAACGTAATTGCATTCTGTGTGAATTTAAAGTATTTATAAACCAACCCAAAAATTAAAGAAGAAATTACCAACCACAATAAACGGTTATAAATCACCAATTCTCCTATAGGTAGTTGCAATTCATTTTGTTCAGAAACAGTCCAATATTTTGTATAATAAGAAGATGCAGAAGAACCAAAAGGATCTAAAATTGCCAATAAAGTTGCTTGCTCTGGTTCTGATAAAATACTACTGATTGCACCTCTTACAAAAAACAAAATGATTACCGTAATAAAGCCTGCAGCAACACTTCTAGAAAAAGTAACGATTGCAAATACAACAGCTCCAAAAAACAATACATTTGGTAAAATATATACCAAATAGGTATTTAAATACGATATTAAATTAAGATCAGTTACAATATCTGAATTTGTTCCTGGAAAACGAAAACCAATAATCATCCCCAAAGCAATTACCAAAACAATCGCAGAAACCACTACAATTCCGCTAAAAAACTTTGCAAATAAATAATTGGCTTTTGTAAACGGATACGAATATAAAATGGTGTGCATTTCACTTTTAAAATCCCTATAAATAGAAACTCCAATAATTGAAGGAAATAAAAAAAAGATAAAAAGAATAAAATCGCCTAATAAATTCTTAACACCAATAGGAGAATTTACAATTCTAGAAGAACCAGTTGTTCCAGAAATTCCATCCCAAATACCCGCAGTACTTGCTGATAAAAATAAAGAAATTAATAAAAATATTGAAATATAAATATAAAAAACAGGCTTATAAAACCAGTATTTTAATTCTTGTTTAAAAATAGTAGAAAACATTTTTTTGATGTTTAAAAGTTGAACTGTTAAATTGTTTAGCTTTAGTTCTCGACTGCGCTCGAAAAGACATTCTAATTATGCAATTACTGGTTCATCTTGTTTTAAAGCGATAAAATATACATCATCTAATTGCGGTGTTGTAGCTACAAAATCATCTGAAGGTTTTTCTGTTGCATACACTCTAATATTTAAAGTATTATCTGTATTAAAATTTCTAGACAACACATTGTAAAGTTTCATATTTTCTTCTAAATCATCTTTTTCTACAATTTTTGTCCAAATTGTATTTTCTAATTCTTCTATTGCCTTTTGCGGTGTAGAGTGTTTTAAAATCCTACCTCCGTTTAAAATAGCCATTTCATTACACAATTCTTTAACATCTTCCACAATATGTGTAGAAAAAATAACAGTACAATTACTACCAACTTCTCTTAAAACATTTAAAAAACGATGTCTTTCTGCAGGGTCTAAACCCGCAGTTGGTTCATCAACAATAATTAATTTAGGATTATTTAAAAGCAATTGCGCAATACCAAAACGTTGTTTCATTCCGCCAGAATAACCTGCAACATGTTTATGTCTTACTTCATATAAATTCGTAATTTCTAAAACCTCTTTTACAATTGCTTTTCTTTCTGATTTTTTTGCGATTCCTTTTAAAGTTGCAAAATAATCTAACAACTCATCAGCAGACATTTTAGGATACACTCCAAAAGATTGTGGTAAATATCCTAATACTTTACGCAAAGACATATTGTCTTCTAAAACATTAATATCACCAAAAGTAATAGAACCAGAATCCGGACTTTGTAATGTTGCAATCGTTCTCATTAAAGAAGATTTTCCTGCTCCATTAGGCCCTAACAAACCAAACATTCCTGTACCAATTTCAATACTTAAATTATCAATAGGTTTTACCCCGTTTTTATAGGTTTTAGTTAAATTTTTAATTACTAATTTCATATTGTAGGTTTGGTTTTATTATAGCTTTAATTTTATTTTCATAGAAGATGTCTTTTCTGTATTGTCTTCTTCAGATACTTTGTTGTAAGTAATGTTTAGGTAATCGTAATCATTTAAATCTAATAAATATTCTTGAACTTCTTTTTTTATATGCTTTGATATTTTAAAAAAATCGCTCTTTGAATATTTTAATGAATCACTTATTGTAAATGTTAAATTTACTCCATTCTCTTCTGATATTCCGTTTTTATTAGAAAAATAAGCATCAATGTCTAATTTCTCAAAATCAAACCCTTTTTTAAGTCTTTTTTCGAAACCATTTTTAAAATCTGGTTGTAAATCAGAAGTCCTTGTTGTTGAAGTACTACAACTAATTATAAAAAAAATTGAAAAAACTGTAAAAAGGATTTTTAAATTTCTCATAAAATTTAAGTCTGGTTTATTTAAATCTATTTGTAGATTTAAGAAGTAATTTGTTACAAAATTTAAGACAAATATAAAGATATAGTAAAAAAATCGTATTATTTTTACACTAAGAAGTCTAAATTATTACAACAACTTTTCTTTCTATATTTCTAAAAGAAAATTTATAAACAAATCTTTTAAACTTCAATTACTTTTTTAATTTATAAATTTAAACAATGTCAAAAGAATCAATATTAAATAAAGAGTCACTTACATTTTTAGAAAAATATTTAAATAATGCGTCTCCTACTGGTTATGAATGGGAAGGTCAAAAAATTTGGATGGATTATTTAAAACCTTACGTAGATACTTTTATTACCGACACTTATGGTTCTGCTGTTGGAGTTATCAATCCTGATGCAAAATACAAAGTGGTTATAGAAGGGCATGCTGATGAAATTTCTTGGTATGTAAATTATATTTCTGATAACGGGTTAATTTACGTAATTAGAAACGGAGGTTCTGATCATCAAATTGCGCCTAGTAAAATTGTAAATATTCATACTAAAAACGGAATTGTAAAAGGTGTTTTTGGTTGGCCAGCAATACATACTAGAGATAAATCTAATGAACAAGCACCGAAGCCAGATAATATTTTTATTGATACAGGTTGTGCTACTAAAAAAGAAGTAGAAGCTTTAGGTGTACATGTTGGTTGTGTTATTACATATCCGGATGAGTTTCATATTTTAAACGAAAATAAATTTGTTTGTAGAGCTTTAGACAACAGAATGGGTGGTTTTATGATTGCCGAAGTTGCTCGTTTATTAAAAGAAAATGGTAAAGAATTACCTTTTGGTTTATACATTACAAACTCTGTACAAGAAGAAATTGGTTTACGTGGCGCAGAAATGATTACTCAAACCATAAAACCAAATGTTGCCATTGTTACCGATGTAACGCACGATACAACTACACCAATGATTGAGCAAAAAAGTGCTGGATTAATGGAACTAGGTAAAGGTCCTGTGGTGGCTTATGCACCTGCAGTACAACAAAAATTACGCGATTTAATTTTAGAAACTGCAGAGGCCAAAGAAATTCCTTTTCAACGTTCTGCCCTTTCTAGAGCAACAGGTACAGATACAGATGCTTTTGCTTATAGTAATGGAGGTGTTGCTTCTGCTTTAATTTCTTTACCTTTAAGATACATGCACACAACTGTAGAAATGGTACATAGAGATGATGTAGAAAATGTAATTAAAATGATTTACGAAACTTTATTAAACATCAAAGACGGAGATACTTTTTCTTACTTTGAATAATCAATTACGAATTAGAAATTATGAATTACGAGATTCATTTCGTAATTCATAATTCGTAATTTATAACTATGGATGAACTAATAGACATTTTAACTCCTGATGGAAAACCAACAGGTAAAACAGCTTTAAAATCTGAAGCGCATAAAAATGGCTGGTTTCATACCACTGTACATATCTGGCTATTTACTTCTGATGAAAAAGTATTGCTTCAAAAAAGAGCAATGACAAAAAAAGTATTTCCTGGTTTGTGGGACATTTCTGTTGCAGGACATGTTGGTGCTGGCGAAGAAATTATAACCTCAGTAAAAAGAGAAGTTTTAGAAGAAATTGGTTTAAAACTAGAAGAAAAAGAGCTTATAAAAATCGGTACTAGAATTCATCAAGTAAAACATCCTAACGGAATACAAGATAACGAGCATCATCATGTTTTTATTGCTGAACTAAAAAAACCAGTTTCAGAATTAATCATTCAAAAAGAAGAAGTTGACAATATTAAGCTGTTTGATTTATCAACTTTAAAAAACACCAATAATCTTGAAAATGTTTTACTCTCAAGATTTCATGAATATTATTGCACTGTTTATAATAAGATTTATCAGCAAATAAAAAAAGAAAGAAAATATTAAACTAATATCTATAAATTTAAAAAACCTTGAAAATATAATATTTTCAAGGTTTTTATATCTAAAGCAGTAAACTACTTATAGTTTTAAATTTAATTTTAGTATCAATATTTATTTAATTGGTTTATCAAAAAAAGAATCTTGTAATTTTTCTTCGCTAATTAAAGGTAATTTAAAGTCTACAATTTTTGATGTTGCAGCAAATTGATTCTCCTTATCTTTTGCATACCAAGTAATTTGTTTTGGTAATATAAAATCATTTACATTTTCCCAAGAATTATATCTTATCATTTTATATTTATCAACCGGAGCTTTAGATCTAAAAGTTACTGTGTAAGCAAGCCATTCCATTTTATAAGTCTCAGGATTGTAATACAAAATATAATTATCATCTGGAGATGAACCTACATTTGATTTGTAAGAAATTTTATAACCTGGATAATTGATTTCTTCAAACACAAAATCATCTACTTTTTCGTAAATAATTCCATCATCTGCCAACACAAAAGGCATTGCATAAAAGTAAAAATATAAATTATAATAAAAAGCTGGATCTCTTTTTAAACTCCCTTCTACTTCTTCTAAATACCAAAGATCATTTCCGTTATATCCGATAGAATACTTTGGCGAATTAATTACAATTTTACGAGAATGTAAATCTGAAGTATGCGCTTCATCTTCTTTATTAAAAGAAATTGTTTGTGCTTTATTCCATTTTTTTATTCCACCATGAGCTTCAAAAACTTTCCCTAATTCTTCTGGAAAGTTTTCTTTCTTATCCTCAACTTTTTTAATATCTTGTTTAGCTTCTGTTTTAGGCTCATTTTTACATGAAACCACAAAAACAACCATTAATAATAAAAATACCTTTTTCATAATTTAACTTAAACGTTTTATTTAAAACCTTTTAAGCTCAAATATACTTATTTAATTGGTTTTGCAAAAAATGAATCAACTAAATTATTTTTACTGATTGATGCATCTGTAAATACCGTTGCAGGTCTTGCTGGTTCTGTTGGTACACCATTTTCATCTTTTTTATACCAAGTAATTTCTGTAGGTAAAACTAATCCGTTTACGTTGTTCCATTTACCATATTTAATGATATTGAATTTATCGCTTGGTTTTTTAGTTCTAAAAGTAGCTGTGTATGCTAACCATTCCATTTGATATGTTTCTGGATTGTAATATAATTTGTAATTGTCATCAGGAGAACTTCCTTTATTTGCATCAAAAGACATTTTATAACCAGGATAATTTACACCATCAACAATTAAATCGTCTATTTTTTCATAAGTAATTCCTTGATCTGCTAAAACAAAAGGCATTGCATAAAAATAAAAATACAAATTGTGATAAAAAGCAGGATTCCCTTTAAAAGCTCCTTTTTCCGTTTCATCTAACCACACTTCTTTTCCGTCAAAACCAACAGCGTAGTTTGGAGCAGTAATTACATTGATACGAGATTGTAAATCTACAGTATGTACTTCTTCTCCTTTTTTAAATGATAAAATTTCTGCATTTCTCCAAGTATCGATTCCTCCGTGAGCTTTAAAAACTTTACCTAATTCTTCTGGGAAACTTTCTTTTTTAACCTCTACTTTTTTAATTTCTGCTTTCACCTCTTTTTTAGGCTCATTTTTACAAGAAATAGCAATTACAACAATTAACAATAAAAGTACTTTTTTCATAATTTGATTATATATTTAAATTTAATAATTTAAAAGGTCGTTTTTATTGTCTGTCTTTACAAAAAAAGTAAAGTTTAAATGTTAAATTTTTGCTTGATAGGTATACAAGTCATAATATCTACCTTTTTTAGCAATCAACTCATCATGAGTTCCTCTTTCTGCAATGCTTCCGGCTTCAATTACTAAAATCTGATCCGCTTTTTTAATGGTACTTAATCTATGTGCAATAACAATGGTAGTTCTATCTTTCACTAATTTTGATAAACTTTTCTGAATTAAAGCCTCACTTTCGGTATCTAAACTAGAAGTTGCTTCATCTAAAATAATAATTTTAGGATCTGCTAAAATAGCTCTTGCAATTGCCAATCTTTGACGTTGTCCACCTGATAATTTTACGCCTCTTTCTCCTATTAACGTATCTAAACCATCATCAAAACGATCTGTAAATTCATTTACATACGCAGCTCTTACTGCATTTTGTAATTCTTCTTCTGTTGCATCTGGCCTTGGGAACATGATATTTTGTCTAATTGTTCCTTCAAACAAAAACTCGTCTTGTAAAACAACTCCTAAATTTTTACGATAACTAGACAGTTTTACTTTAGACATATCTTGATTGTCAATCGTAATTTTACCAGATTTTGGATTTAAAAATGTTGCAGATAAACCTGCAATTGTAGATTTACCAGAACCAGAACTACCAACCAAAGCAGTAACAGAACCCGCAGGAACATTAAAATTGATATTTTTAATTACCTTTTTTCCTTCTTCATAAGAAAAAGAAACATCGTCAAAATTAATTTCACCTTTTAAATCTTCTAAAACTACAGTTCTATTTTCATTATCCTCTTCTGCAGCCATATTCATCAATTCTTCGGTTCTATCTAAACCTGCCAAAGCTTCTGTTAATTGACTACCGATGTTGCTCATTTGTACAATTGGTGCAACCATAAAGGCTAACAAAAATGTAAATTGAATAAAATCTCCAAAAGTCATTGTGCCTTGTATCATATAATAACCACCAATTCCCATAACACCAGTAGTTGCCAAACCAATTAAAAAAGTGGACGAACTCGTCATTATAGCAGTTGCAGTCATACTTTTTTTAACATTCTGATAAATATCTTCTACTCCTTTTTCAAATATTTTACTTTCTTGTTCTTCTGCATTAAAAGCTTTTATTACTCTAATTCCGCCTAAAGTTTCCGTTAACCTTCCTTTTACTTCTGCATTAATTTTTCCTCTTGCTCTAAAAATTGGACGAATATATTTAAAGGATTTCAACGCTATTATTCCGAAGATTGATAAAGGAACAAAAGTAAAAACCGTCATCCAAACATTCATTTTTAAGAGAATTACAAGCGTTACAATTGCCGTGAAAGAACCACCTATTAATTGTACCAAACCTGTACCGATTAAGTTTCTTACACCTTCTACATCTGTCATAATTCTAGAAACCAATGCGCCAGATTTTGTGTTATCAAAAAAACTGATTGGTAAAGACAAAACTTTCTTTTGTACTTGTGCTCTTAATTCTGATATTAAATATTGTGCTTGAATACTTAATACTTTTGTTAATAAAAAAGAAGTAACTGCTTGTACTAAAATAGCACCAATAACAATAAATATTAAGTTGTATAACTGACTAAAATCTTTATTAGGAACTACTTCATCCATTAAAACTTTACTCTGCATCGGTAAAACAAAACCAGATAAACTTCTAATGATAATCAGAATTAAACCTAAAAAAACTAAGTTTCTTCTTGGCCAAATAATGGTTTTAAAAGCTTGTTTTAAAGTTACTTTTGGTTTCTTTTTATCTTTTTTTGATTCTTGTAAATGTTGCATAAATTCGATTAGAAATATTGATAAATATCAATTGTCAATTAATATGCCATAGAAAACAATCATGACACATTAACAATGTTACAAATCTAATTTGTTTTGGTTTACCTTTAAAGTAGTAAAATATAAATTTTATTATTTCTATTTTGGAAATAAAAAAAGACATTCTATAATAGAATGTCTTTTTTAAAACTATTTAAAATAATAGATTTTTAAATTTTTCTTTTTTCATAATAAATTTCCCTAATAATAACTACTAGTAAGACAACTATTACACTCTCCAAAAGTATATTTCTACACTTAAAAATTGGTCTAAATTTCCCATACTTTTAGTAAGGGAAATCCATACATTTTACAAGTAGATTACCTTTAAAGAATAAAACACAATATATTTGCATTAATTATGAAGCAAAAAAGTTTACAAATTATACCAAGAAGAAAATATTTTCTAAAAATTAATAATGGTATGGTAAAAAATAGGATGTTTTTATATGAGTTTCTAATCAATTTTTAAATGTAAAATATAAGAAATTGATTAACTATATAGAAGCGTTCAAGAAATTGAACGTTTTTTTTATGCTTTTTTTAAAAAATATTATGATTGATTAATGATTAATAAAATAAGACACATTGCAAAGTAAGCAGCTGAAAAACAAAAAGTTGTAAAAAATGCAAAACCTGAATAAATTTCGGGCAGGAACTCCCTATCTAAAAAAACAATACAAATAACTGATTTACAGTATTTTAATATTAATTTTATTTGTTTTATCAAATAAATATTTTCAACTTTGCATCGAGATTAAAACTATAATAAAACAAATATAATATGATACACAAAAATATACATGTAATTGCTATTCTTTCTTTAGAAGAAACTTATAGCTTTTCTGCAATAAGAAATATTGGTGTCTACAATAACAAAAATATACTTAATGAATAAGTAATAATTATTCATTAATATAATATAAAAAAGACACCTTAAAGGTGTCTTTTTTTGTTACAAAAAACTACTAAATGTTACAGAATAATAATTAATGTTTTTAATTATACTATAGATAGAATCGCTCAGTTAACATTATCTAAATCATTGATTTTATTTATCTTAAAGTAAAATTAAAAGCTATGAAACATTTCATTTTTCACTTCCTAAATGGAAAAGAGCGTTTACTAAACAAAATGCCTCATTTACTAAAACGAGGTTGTTTCAGTTCTAAAGTAATAGTAATTTAGAACTAGATTCAACTAGCGTATTAAATTACAAACGCTTACCATTTTTTCTTATTAACACAGAATTTTTTGAAACCTACTATCTACAAGATAGGCCTTAGGAGTATTTAATAGGTTTCCATTTGACCTAACATTCAAAATCGAAATTCTATTTGTCTGCAAGCTACGGACAACAATTTTGCGATGAATTATAGATAATTTTTACTGTTAGCTACTTTAAAAATACACCTAAAATTCTACTCAAAACACCCGCTGTATTTACGGCAAAGGATACTAATGTCAAAATTTTAAAAATTAAATTATGAAAATTTTAAACTTAAAAACAATTTTAATAATCATCTTTTTATCATTAATTATATATCATCTTGTACAGATTTAAATGAGGAAGATGACTTATTATTAAATAATACCGAAATCACAATCAATAATGATATCAATACTGATACTGGTGAAGGTAATGGTGAAGATGGTAGTGGAAAAGATGACTAATCTTTTCCAATTTAAATCTATAAGTCCTTAACAAAATTGTTAAGGACTTTTTTAGTAGTTTTGTTTTCTAATCAGCTTAAAAAATTGAAAACACTTGTATTTATTTTTTATTTTCTTTTAATCAATTTTTCAAAATCTTTTTCCCAAGAAATTAAAAATGATAGTATTACTATTTGGATTGATAATTCAAAAAGTGAAAACTATTCTAAAATTGAACAAAAAAGATTTTTAGAAAAAGCCTACCAAAAAGTTAATACTCCATCAATAAATGATAAAGCAAAAAAATTAAGTGCTATTGCTTTTCGCTATTATCAATTAAAAGACACCATATTATTTAAAGCAATTAATAAAGAAACATTAGAATACGCTATTAAAATAAAGGACTCTTTTAATATTGCTGATGCACACTGGAATTATGCGACCTATTATCTAAAAGGTGAAATTTATGATAAGTCTTATGAGCATTTTAATATTGCTCTTAATCATTTTAATGGACTTCAAAAAAAATATGAAGCCGCAAGAATGATATATTCAATGGCATTTATTAAAGGCCGCTATAGAGATTTTTCTGGAAGTGAGGTTTTAACAATAAAAGCAATTGAAATTTTTAAAAATTTAAAAATTTATAAACATCTCTATCTATCATATAACCGTATGGCATTATTACAATACGATATTAAGGAATACGAGAGAGCTTTATTTTATCATCAAAAAGCACTACAATATTTAAGTGAGGTAAAAGATCAAAAAAATTATTATGCTATCAGTCTTAATAATATTGGTTTAACAAACCTTAAAAATAATAATTATAAAAAAGCACTTGAATATTTTGATGATGCCTTAAATGAAAATAAAACTAGAGAAAATTATGCAAGAATAATAGATAATAAAGCCTATTGTAGGTTAATGTTAAACGACACCAACAGAGTAAAAAAAGACATGCTACTGTCTTTACATATTAGAGATAGTACAAATAACAAAGCTGGTATTGTTTATAGTAAAATTCGATTATCTAAATATTATACTTATATAAAAGATACCACAAAAGCCTATCAATATGCAAAAGAAGCTAATATATTAGCTAAAAAAATAAAAAATGGTGTCGATTATTTAGAATCCTTAAATCAGTTAGCTAAGTTAGACGCTAAAAATGGCACAAAATACTTAAGTAGATATATTCAGTTTAATGACAGTTTAATAAACGTAGAGCGTAGAGTACAAAATAAATTTACCCGAATTGATTTTGAAACAGATGAATATGTTCAAGAAACTGAACGTTTATCTGAACAAAAAACATGGATCGTAAGTTTTGGTATCAGTCTCATTCTTATTCTCTCACTTGTTTATTTTTTACGTGTACAAAAAGTAAAAAACGAAAAATTACTTTTAGAAACCGAACAGCAAAAAGCTAATGAAGAAGTATATCTTTTAACCTTAAAGCAACAAACTATTTTAGAAAAAGAAAAGGCAGAAGAACGTAATAGAATTTCTGAAGAATTACATGATGGTGTTTTAGGAAAACTCTTTGGCACAAGAATGGGATTAGGTTTTTTAAACATAGAAGGTGATGAAAACACACAAGAAAAGCATCAATATTATTTAAACGAATTACAAGACATTGAAAAAGAAATTCGAGATGTTTCGCATAAATTAAATAATGATTTTAACAGCTTAGAAATTAATTTCACAAACATTATTAACCAATTATTAATAGATAAAAGTTCTCTTGGTAATTTTGAATTTAATTTAAATGTTGATAAAATTGTATCTTGGGAAAAAATTAATGAACTTACCAAAGTTAATATGTATAGAATATTACAAGAAGCTTTGCAAAACATTGTAAAGCATGCAGATGCGGAAAAAGTTTTGGTTATATTTTCTATTAAAAACACCTTTTTAACACTGCAAATAAAAGATGATGGAAATGGTTTTGAAAGCAAAAAAAGCAAAAAAGGAATTGGCCTAAAAAACATAAAATCTAGAATAGATAAATTAAATGGAAAACTACAAATAACCTCAACAAAAAATAAAGGAACTTTATTAGATATTCAAATTCCAATTTAATAATATGACAAAATATACAGCCTTTATTATAGAAGATCATCCACTAATTATTGAAGCTTATAAAAGTGCTTTTAACTTTTTACAAGAAGAAGGTTCTTTTGTGTCTTTTGATATAATTACTGCTAATAATTGTGATTCTGCTATTGAAATTATAGAAGATTTTTCTAAAAAAAATAAAAATATTGATATTATTTTTTTAGACATTAGTTTACCTCCATCAAAAGATAAAAAAATACTTTCAGGAGAAGATTTAGGTTTAAAAATTAAAAAATTACTTCCAAAATCAAAAATTATTATTTCTACAAGTTTTAATGATAACTACAGAATATATAGCATATTTAAAAATATTAATCCTGAAGGTTTTTTAATCAAAAATGACATTACTCCCAAAGAATTAGTTACTGCTATTAAAGAAGTTATTAAAGAGCCTCCTTATTATAGTAAAACCGTTTCTAAATTATTACGCAACCAACTATCTAATAATTTTTCATTAGATGATATCGATAGAAAAATTTTACATGAACTATCAATAGGTACAAAAATAAAAGATTTACCAAAAATTGTACATCTTTCTATTTCTGGAATAGAAAAAAGAAGACTCCATTTAAAACAAGTTTTTAATATTAATGGAGAAAGTGATAGAGAACTCATTCTTATTGCAAAAGAAAAAGGTTTTATTTAATCACTTTAACCATTATTTATTTTTACAATCGATTATCAATAATACTCTGTACAACTTCTGGATTTAACAAAGTACTTGTATCTCCTAAATTACTCATATCATTAGACGCTATTTTACGTAAAATACGACGCATAATTTTTCCAGAACGTGTTTTTGGTAATCCATCTGAAAATTGAATTTTATCTAACTTTGCAATCGGTCCTATTCTGTCTGTAATTAACTGATTAATTTCCTTTTTAAGATTATCATGGTTTCTATATTCACCTGCATCTTTTAAAGTAATATAACCATACAACGCACTTCCTTTTATATCATGAGGATAACCAACAATAGCAGATTCTGCAATTGCAGGATGTTCGTTAATTGCATCTTCTATTGGTGCGGTTCCTAAATTATGTCCCGAAACAATAATTACATCATCTACTCTACCGGTAATTCTGTAATAACCAACCTCATCTCTAAGAGCTCCATCACCTGTAAAATACATATTATCAAAAGCAGAAAAATAGGTTTCTTTATATCGTTGATGATTTCCCCAAATGGTTCTTGCCATACTTGGCCAAGGATATTTTATACACAAACGTCCTTCTACTTGATTTCCTTTTAATTCATCTCCTTTTTCATCCATAATTGCAGGCTGAATACCTATAAAAGGTAAGGTTGCATAGGTTGGTTTTGTTGGTGTTACATACGGAATTGGAGTAATCATCATTCCGCCAGTTTCTGTTTGCCACCAAGTATCTATTATCGGACTTTTTCCTTTACCAATATTGTCGTTATACCAATGCCAAGCCTCTTCATTAATTGGTTCTCCAACCGATCCTAATACTTTTAATGATGATAAATCGTATTTATCTACCAATTCTGTTCCGTGTTTAGATAACGCTCTAATGGCTGTTGGTGCTGTATAAAATTGATTGACTTTATGTTTTTCTATGATTTCCCAAAAACGTCCAAAATCAGGATAGCTTGGTACACCTTCAAACATTACTGTTGTTGCTCCGTTTGCTAACGGACCATATACAATATAAGAGTGACCGGTAATCCAACCGATATCTGCCGTACACCAATACACATCATCTTCTCTATATTGAAATGCATTTTTAAACGTATATGCTGTATACACCATATAACCCGCCGTTGTATGTACCATTCCTTTTGGTGTACCTGTAGAACCAGATGTATACAGTATAAATAACGGATCTTCTGCATCCATAATTTCTGCTTTACATTCTGTTGAGGCATTATCCAACAAAGGCTGTAACCATTGGTCTCTGCCTTCTTTCATGTAGATGTCTGAATTGATTCTTTTAAAAACTAAAACATTTTCTACACAATTGCAATTTTCTAAAGCTTCATCTACAATTCCTTTTAAATCGATTCTTTTTTTGCCTCTATAAGATCCATCAGAAGTGATGACCAATTTACAATCAGAATCATTAATTCTTGTTGCTAGTGCTTTGGATGAAAAACCTGCAAAAACCACTGAATGTATAGCGCCAATTCTTGCACAAGCTAAGGTTGCAATTGCCAATTCAGGAATCATTGGCACATAAATACAAACTCTATCTCCTTTTTTTACACCTTGTTCTTTTAAAACATTTGCAAATTGATTTACTCTTTTATGTAATTGATTGTAACTAATATGTTCTGCAGCTTCTTTTGGATCATTTGGCTCGAACAAAATAGCTGTTTTATCTCCTTTTGTAGTTAAATGCCTATCAATACAGTTTTCTGTAATATTCAGTTGTGCTCCTTCAAACCATTTTACTTCGGGTTTAGAAAAATCCCAATCTAAAACTTTGTTCCACTTCTTTCTCCAAACAAAATGCTCTTCGGCTATTTCTTCCCAGAAATTTCCTGGCTCTCTTACTGATTTTCTATAAACTTTAAAATACTCTTCTAAATGCTTAATATGGTAATTGCTCATAGTTATTTTAGTTAATTCTTATTAATATTCTAAAAATAGAGAATATATTTCTGTTTTAGAAGAATAATATATTTTTTTAAGTATTTTTTTAACATAAAAATCAAAATACACCCTTTATTTTATCACTTTAACACTTTACTAACTTTAACAATCCGAGTTACTTTAATAGACAGTTTAAAAAAATGGAAATGATGACTCCCCAACAATTTAAGAAATCTGTTCATTTTTAATTTTTAATCAATATTTATTTTTATTTTGTTCTATCAAAACAGTTTAAATTTAAAAATTGATAATAGACTTACTGTCAAATTACTGGCACATCATTTTACTTTTCTTTACCGTTGCAATTCTCTATTCTTCAGTCGGTTTTGGTGGAGGCTCTAGTTATTTGGCTATTTTAGCCTTAACAAGCATCGTTTTTACACAAATTAGAGCAACTGCTCTTTTATGTAATATTGTTGTGGTATCTAGCAATGTTTTGTTATTTCATCAGCAAAAAAAAATTGATTGGCAAAAAATAACACCCCTTGTTTTATTAAGTATTCCGCTTGCTTTTTTAGGTGGGAAATTAAAAATTAATCAAAATTTCTTTTTCATTCTTTTAGGGTTTACCTTGCTTTTTGCAGCAATTACCATGTGGATTTCTAAAAGAATACTTGCTTCGGATAAACAAAAATCTAACTCAATTAAAAATGCAAGTTTTGGTGGAATTATTGGTTTTATTTCTGGAATGGTAGGTATTGGTGGAGGTATTTTTTTAGCGCCACTTTTACATTTAACTAATTGGGATACTCCTAAAAAAATTGCTGCAACTGCTAGTATTTTTATTTTAGTAAACTCAATAGCTGGTTTATTCGGCCAATATTCAAACCCCGATTTTATAATTGATTGGCAGTTAACTTCTGTTTTATTAATGACCGTTTTTATTGGCGGTCAAATTGGTAGTAAAATGAGTTATAATTATTTTACGCCTATTCAACTAAAAAAGGCAACCGCTATTTTGATTGCCTTTGTAAGTCTTAGAATTTTATTTAAATATTTATTCTAATTTATTTTATTTCCTTTCATAATTGCTCCTCCTTGAAATAAGGTTAAAGACTCTATTCCTCCTGTTTCATTTTTATGAAACTCTACAGAAGCTTTTACTACTTTTAAAAAGAATTTTGTTTCAGACTCTGCAAACAACTCAAACTGAGGTTGACCGGTTGCTTGCGCAAATAATTGATTTCCTTTTGATGTTATTGTAATTATAAAATTAGGTTGTAATTCATATTCACCTTCATAAGTTTTTAAAACATTTTCAGAAACTTCAATTGCGACTTGCTCTTTTGGCGCTTTTTTATCAACAAAAACACCTTTTTCTTTATTAATTCGGTTTTTAAAAAGTGCCACTTTTTTTCCATCTTCTATTGAAAATTCATAAGAAATTAATCCATCTTCAAAAGAAAATATATTTGGTGAACTTGGATAAATTTTGAAAGATTGTGGGCTACCTTCTCTTTTACTATATAATTGTTCGTCTTTTAAAGTTATATATCTTATCGTTTTATCTTTAAATTGATAAGCGCCAACCCATTTACCTAACTGTTCTTTCGATAATTGAATGCTATTTTCTTTTTTTAATATAGGTTTATCAATTGTTAAAGCAGCTATTTCTATTGCTACATTTGTTGGTGATTTACAATCGCAATTAGAAAATAAAATTACATACACGTTTTTACTTGGCACAAAAACACCCATAGATTTATATCCCGGAATTGAACCTCCATGTTCTATTGTAGAAACTCCATTAATTTCATCAAGACTCCAACCATAACCATAATTAATTTTATCGCCATTATTTAAAGTATAATTAGTAAAAGCTTTGCGTATGGTATTTTCTTTCACAAAAACATTGGTTGCTATAGCTGTTTGCCATTTTAACATATCATCTACAGAAGACATTATAGAACCTGCTGCGTATGGCAATGTTAAACTAATATATTGTGCATTTGTAAATTCTTTATTTTTTTGATAACCAGACGCTCTATTTTTTATTAATTGAGAATGACTTCCATAATAAGAAGATTTCATGTATATTTTATCAAAAATTCTTTTTTGAATAAACTCTGGATAAGACATTCCGCTAACTTTTTCAATAATATATCCTAGAATAAAATATCCAGAATTGTTATACAAATATTTTTCTCCAGGATTAAAATCCATTGGTTCTTTTTTAAAAAAATCTATAAACTCTAAAGGCGATTTTTTAAGCGTTGCCACTTGTCCAAAACTACTCATAGAGGTATAACTTTTAATTCCAGAAGTATGTGTTAATAAATGATGAATAGTAATTTTCTTGCCTTTAGTTGGATAATCTGGAATAAACTTAGTAATCTCGTCTTCTAAATTTAATTTTCCTTCTTCTAAAAGCATTAAAATAGAAACGGCTGTAAATTGCTTGGTGATAGAACCAACCTGAAAAACATTTTCTGGTGTCATAGCCACATCTAGTTCTAAATTGGCTTTTCCGAATGCTTTTCTATAAACAACTTTTCCATCTTTTGCTACTAAAGCAGAAACACCTGTTTCATTACTTTTAAATTGACTTTCTAAGATATTGTCAATTTTAGACTCTAAACTTTGACTTTGAATTGTGATACAAAATAAGATTAAAAAGAGACTTAAAAATCTATATTTTAAAAGGTGTGTAGTTTTCATATTAACTGTTTTTGGTGTAATTGATTTTCTATATGACGACACAAAAAGATTTAAGTTACAGTTTTACAGAGATTAATAAATACTTACCTTAAAAAAGATAAATGTGTTAAGTTTTTAAATATATTTGAATTCTCTAATTAACAAATCAAAAAAAAATAAAATGTTAGGAATTATTTTTACCTTATTAATGCTAGTGCTTTTACAAGCCGTTTTAGGATTCGACAATTTACTTTACATCTCTTTAGAATCTAAAAAAGCACCAGAAGTAGATCAAAAAAGAGTTAGAAAAACAGGAATCTTAATTGCTATTGTTTTAAGAATTGTGTTACTATTTGTTTTGGTTTCTATCATCGATTTTTTTCAAGAACCTTTTTCTTTTTTATCCGGAGGAATCGAAGATATTATCCACTTTTCATTTAACGGACACAGTATTATTGTACTTTTAGGTGGTGGTTTTATTATTTACACAGCCATAAAAGAAATTTGGCACATGATTTCTACCAAAGGTTTAGAGGTAGACGATATGGCTACTGAAAAAAAATCTAAATCTGCAAATGCAGTTATTACAAGCATTGTAATTATGAATTTAGTTTTTTCTTTTGATTCTATTTTAGCAGCAATTGGTTTAACTAGCGAAATAGATAGTGCTACAACTGCTTTTATTGTAATGGCTATTGCTATTGTTATTAGTGGTTTATTAATGTTAATTATGGCTGATAAAATTTCTACCTTTTTATCTAAAAACAGAATGTATGAAGTTTTAGGTTTGTTTATCCTTTTTATTGTAGGAATTATGCTAGTTACAGAAGGTGGACATTTAGCACATATTAAACTTTTTGGAGAAGAAATTGTACCAATGAGTAAAACAACGTTCTATTTTGTATTGGCTATTTTAATTATTGTGGATGTTGTACAAGGTAAATACCAAAAGAACTTATTAGCAAAAGCAAAGAAATAAGTTTTAACATAAAGAATTTAAAAAAGTCGTTGTAAATATTTATAACGACTTTTTTTATGCTATCTCTAAGATACTATCTTTAATTCTTTGCCCTGTAATTTGCAAAACCCTTCTATTAATTTCTGATGCATTATCAGCATAAAAAGTAAATTCATCCGAAGAAAAATGACCAATAATTATCCCTAAAGTAAAGTTCTTATAATTATTATCCGTTTTAAAAACAGAAGTAATTTTACTTCTTCTTTTCTTATCCGTTAAATCAGTAAAATCTACTTTTCTTTTTATAAGATGGTGCTTAAATGAACTAATCAACAAACTGTGCTGCATTTTTATTACAGGTCTTAATACTTCATTCTGAAATTTTTCCATTTCAGAAGTTCCATCATTAACTAAATTTGATAAAATGGGTCTTTCTTTTTTATTCATCTAATAAATTATCTAATTCTAATTGATAATCGTATTGTAAATCTTCATGCAATTTTTCTATGGCTTTTTTAATCAATTTTATTTGAGAATCAAAAACATTTTGCAATCGTTGACTTCTTTTTATAGAGGGTTTAAAATCTTTTAATTTTCTACAGAAATACAATAAAAGTTCTGCTTCAGTTTCTTTCTTTTTAGAATATCTGATAAACTTTTTGGTAAGCGTTAAAATTTTACGCACACTTTTTCTTATATAAAAATAACTCTTGGTGTTTATCTCAGAAAAATGCACATCCATTTGCTCTTTTATTGATTGAATGTAAGCATCTTCATCATGAGATTCAAACAATAAATAAGTTAATAATTCCTTATTTTCTTTTTTAAATCTTGATAAATGTAAACACAGTTCTTTTAACTCACTCGCAGATTTGTGGGTTAATTCGTCTTTAAGTTGTTTTATAGTAACTGCTTTCATCAACTTTAATTTTTTACAAGATAAGAAAGAAAAACCTCACAATTATAGTACTGAAATGATTTCAGCATAAAACTGTGAGGTTTGCATTATTTTTCGCTTAAACGAAAAATATATTTTATTGTATACTTGGTACGTTTACAACTTCATTTACATCTACTGTATAATCTACACCATCAACTTTAAACCCAAAAAGGTTGTAAAAATCATTACTATATCCTTCTAAATCTCCAATTTCAGATAAGTTTTCTGTAGTAGCAGTTTCCCATAATTTAGAAACTTCTGCTTGTACATCTTCTCTCATCTCCCAATCATCAACTCTAATTCTTCCTTTTTCATCTAATGCTAAATCTCCACCAAATAAACGCTCGCTATACAAACGCTGAATTTGTTCGATACATCCTTCATGAATTCCTTTTTCTTTCATTGTTTTATATAATAGAGAAATATATAAAGGAATTACAGGAATTGCAGAACTAGCTTGTGTTACTAATGCTTTATTTACAGAAACAAATGCACGACCTCCAATAGATTTTAAATCATCTGCAATTGTAAAAGCAGTTGCTTCTAAATGATCTTTTGCAGCACCAATGGTACCGTTTCTATATACTGGTTTTGTAACTTCTGGGCCAATGTAAGAATAAGCGACTGTTGTTGCTCCTTCTGATAAAACATCTGCTTCTTTTAAAGCATCCATCCACATTTTCCAATCTTCACCACCCATTACAGTAATTGTATTTTCTACATCATCACCTTCTGCTGGTTTTATAGAAATTTCTGATACTTTACCCGTATGAAAATCTACCGTTTTATTAGAGAAATCTCCACCAATTGGTTTTAAAACCGATTTATATCTTTTTCCTGTTACAGGATGTGTTCTTACTGGTGATGCTAAACTGTAAATCACCAAATCTATCTGACCTAAATCTTCTTTGATTAGTTCTACAACTTGATCTTTAATTTCGTTAGAAAATGCATCTCCATTAATACTTTTTGCATACAAACCTGCAGCAGTTGCTTGTTTTTCAAAAGCAGCTGTATTGTAAAAACCTGGTGAACCCGGTCTTCCTTCTGTACCTGGTTTATCAAAGAAAACACCAATTGTTGCAGCATCTGAACCAAAAGCACTAGATATTCTAGAAGCTAATCCAAATCCTGTTGATGCCCCTATTACTAATACTTTTTTTGCGCCGTCTATTTTACCTTTAGACTTTATGTATTCTATTTGATTGATTACATTTTGCTCACAACCTACAGGGTGAGATGTTAAACAAATAAATCCTCTTGTTCTTGGTTCTATTATCATTGTTTTTGTTTAGTTTGCTAAAAAAGAATTTACATTCTTTTCTATTCTATTTAATACATTATCTGTAGAAGCTTTTAAAAAAGTTTCTCCAGTAATTTGTTCATATAACTCTATATATCTGTTAGAAATTTCGATGATTTTTTCATCATTCATTTCTGGTATTTCTTGTCCGTCTTTTCCTTGAAAACCATTTTCTATTAACCACTGACGTACAAACTCTTTAGACAATTGTTTTTGAGTTTCTCCTTTTTCTTGTCTTTCTTGATATCCATCAGCATAAAAATAACGAGAAGAATCTGGTGTATGTATTTCATCAATCAATACAATTTTACCATCTTTCGTTTTACCAAATTCATATTTAGTATCGACTAAAATCAACCCTCTTTTTGCTGCAATTTCTGTACCTCTTTTAAATAAAGCTCTTGTATAATTTTCTAATACAATGTAATCTTCTTCAGAAACAATTCCTTTTACCAAAATATCTTCTCTAGAAATATCCTCATCATGCTCACCATTATCTGCCTTTGTAGATGGCGTTATAATAGGAGTAGGAAATTTATCATTTTCTTTTAAACCTTCTGTCATTTCTACACCACACAAAATTCTTTTACCTAATTTGTATTCACGTGCTGCATGCCCAGAAACATAACCTCTAATTACCATTTCTACCTTAAAAGGTTCACATAAATGACCTACAGCAACATTTTCATCTGGGTTTGCAATTAACCAATTAGGAACAATATCTGCGGTATCATTCATCATTTTTGTTGCAATCTGATTTAAAATTTGTCCTTTAAAAGGTATTTGACGTGGTAAAATAACGTCGAAAGCAGATAATCTATCTGTGGCAACCATTACTAAAAGTTCATCATTTATATTATAAACTTCTCTTACTTTACCTTTATAAACAGATTTCTGGTTAGGAAACTGAAAGTTAGTTTCGTTAATTGTATTCATTATATGTTATGTTGTTGTGGCTGCAAAAATAACTTTTCTTATTTTATTTCTTTTTATTTTTTAAAACTTTTATTTGCTTTAAATTATCTGAAATTGGTGTTGCAGTAATTACTTTTTCTCCGGGTATAAAATAGAAAAAATAAGCCGAATTTTGTCCTACTTTTCTAACATCTAACCTTGTATTATCTTTAAAGACTAAAGTATAATTAGGTATAATTTCTTTTGTATCATATTTACTTTTTGTGCCAAGCGCCATACCAGTTCTCATAGAAATAAAAAGTAGAAAAAAGGTAAACATCATACCTGGTATAATATTATCCTTTTTTTCTAGTCGAGCATATTTTTTATCCATCTTTTCTAGATTGTATACTTTCTTATACCAATTTTTAACTCTTAAATATTTGTAAAACTTAAACATCCAATTGTTGAAATACATATACATTAACCAAAACATGATGGATAAAAACAAAGAAATAAACCAATTATTTGTTAATAAACTAATAGGAGAGATTAAAGCATCTAATATTGTAGTATAATTTAAATAAGAAACACCAAAAATGCCATAATAAATAGCATCACTTACAATACCTAAAATGATTAAATATAAATATCCAATATAAAAGTAATCTTGTAACCCTAATTTTTCTTTATCAATTTTTATCATTCTACTATTCTGTTTCTATGCTTTTATATGCAGAAATAATTCTCTTAACCAACCTGTGTCTTACCACATCTTTATCATCTAAATATACTTGAGCAATTCCTTCAATATCTTTTAATGCTAATAAAGATTCTTTTAATCCAGAAACTTGTTTTCTTGGTAAATCTATCTGACCAGGATCTCCTGTAATAATAAACTTTGCATTTTTACCCATTCTGGTTAAAAACATTTTCATTTGATTGTGCGTTGTATTTTGCGCTTCATCTAAAATTACAAAAGCATTGTCTAATGTTCTACCACGCATAAAGGCTAATGGTGCAATTTGTATTACGCCTTTTTCTATGTTAGATTCTAATCTTTCGTGCGGAATCATATCTCTTAATGCATCATATAAAGGTTGCATGTAAGGATCTAATTTTTCTTTTAAATCTCCTGGTAAAAAACCTAAATTTTCTCCAGATTCTACTGCAGGTCTTGTTAAAATTATTCTTCTAACTTCTTTTTCTTTTAATGCTTTTACAGCCAATGCAACAGCTGTATATGTTTTACCAGTACCTGCTGGTCCAACAGCAAATAACATGTCATTTTTAGACATTAAAGAAACCATTTTTCGTTGATTTTCGGTTTGTGGTTTTATCAACTTACCACTAACACCATGTACTAAAACATCTTTGGCATTTTTTGCTGCAATGGTTTTTTCTTCGTTACCATTAGATGTTAAAATTCTTTCAATACTATTTTCATCTAATTTATTATATCGATTGTAATATTTTATTAATCGATCAAAACGGATTTCAAATTCATTTAAAATTTCTGGCTCTCCATAAATTTTTAGTTTAGATCCGCGAGCAACAATTTTAATTTTCGGAAAGTATCTTTTTAATTGCTCTATAGTACTGTTATGTGCTCCAAAAAAATCTTTCGGATTAATTTCTGTAAGCTCTATAATGCGTTCGTTCAAATGATTATTTTTTATTAGTTGATTACAATTATATTTCAACTAAAAATAGCAATTAAAATTACCAAAATGATTAGATTTGCGTAAAATAGTTAACAACTTTTACACAACTAATTAACAATAAAAAAATTAATGCCCTTTATTACATTAACTACTGATTTTGGAACAAAAGACCACTTTGTAGGAGCTGTAAAAGGTGCTATTTACTCTGAGCTTTCTGATGCAAAAATAATTGATATTACACACGAGATTTCTCCTTTTAATATTACAGAAACTGCTTATATTTTAAAAAACTCTTATAAAAGTTTTCCAGAAGGTACTATACATATTATTGGCGTAGATTCTGAACTAAGTGATAATAACAAACATATTGCCTTAGAATTAGACAATCATTTTTTTATTTGTCCCGATAATGGCATTATTTCTATGATTACTTCAGAAATTAAACCAACAAGAATTGTAGAAATTAATATTCATGATAGAATAGAAAGTAGTTTTCCTGTTCTAGATGTATTTGTACAAGTTGCTTGTTTTATTGCTAGAGGCGGTAATTTAACTGTTATTGGTAAAGAAATTACTACTTTTAAAAAGATGGTTGAAATTCAGCCAAAAGTAAATCAAGAAAAAAATAAAATTATTGGAGGTGTTGTTTATATTGATAATTACGGTAATGTAATTAGTAATATTAGTAAAAAGATGTTTCAAGAAATTGGTAAAGGACGTAAGTTTAAAGTAAATGCCAGACGTTATTCTTTTACCAAAATCTTTAAAAAATACAACGAAATTACTGATAATACCAACAAACAGTTTGATGGCGAAAAATTAGCCATTTTTAACTCTGCACAATATTTAGAAATTGCAATTTATAAAAGCAATTTAAAAACCGTAGGAGGCGCATCTACACTATTAGGTTTAAATTATAGAGATGATATTACTATCGATTTTTTTAACGAACCTAAACCAGATTTTACACCTTTAACTTAAAAATATGTTTGTAAGAATTGTAGAATTAAGTTTTCATCAAAAAAATATTGAAGAATTTTTACTATTCTTCGAAAGCAAAAAACCTTTTATTAGAGCTTCTAAAGGTTGTAATCTTTTAGAACTATATCAAGACAAACAAAACCCAGAAATCTTTTTTACCTATTCTTATTGGGATAAAGAAGAAGATTTAGAAAACTATAGAAATTCTAATTTCTTTAAAGAAGTTTGGGTAAAACTTAAAACATTTTTTTAATGACAAACCTCATGCATGGAGCGTGGATAAAAAAGTAATTGTACACTGAAAAAAAATAGATAATTAATATAAAAAATGAGTTTCGATTTTACAACTTTTCCTGTTTTAGAAACAGAAAGGTTAACATTAAGAGCATTAAGTTTAGACGATGCAAAAGCAGTTTTTGGTTTAAGAGCCAATAAAGAAGTAAACGAGTTTATACAAAGAGATGCGCCTAAAAACCTTGCTCAAACAAGAGGCTATATCGATTCTGTAATTAATTTAATAGACAATAACCAAGGTATTCTTTGGGTGCTACAATCTAAAAGTAGCGAAGAATTGTTGGGTACAATTGGTCTTAGAAATTTTGATATTGCAGATAATTATGCAGAAATTGGTTACGAAATTCATCCTGATTATCAAGAAAGAGGTTATATGACAGAAGCTATGGAAAAAGTGATAGCATACGGATTTGAGCAAATGAACTTAAATACAATAGAAGCTTTTACGCACAAAAATAATATTGCTTCTATTACGTTATTAGATAACCAAGACTTTCTTTTACAAACAGACAGAGAAGACGAAAACGTAGAAGACAATAGAATCTATAAATTAAGTAAATAATAATTACTATTTATTTGGGTGTAATTTAAAGTTTTACACCCAAATAAATTATAATTTAAAACACAGTAAACTACAACCATTTGATAGCAATTTTAAAAAAAGAATTTAACTCATTTTTCGCAAGTACCATTGCTTATTTAGTAATCGCTGTTTTCTTGTTGATTAACGGTTTGTTTTTATGGGTATTTAAAGATGATTTTAATATTTTAAATGCAGGATTTGCAGATTTAAATCCATTTTTTTATTTAACTCCTTGGATATTTCTTTTTTTAATACCTGCAATTACCATGAAAAGTTTTGCGGATGAATTTAACAACGGAACCATAGAACTTTTAAAAACAAAACCAATTTCTGATTGGCAAATTGTTTTAGGTAAGTTTTGGGCTTCTTTACTGTTAATTGTCGTTTCTTTAGTACCAACATTAACTTATGTTTACACAGTCTATAAATTAGCAAACCCTATTGGAAATATTGATTTTGGAAGTACAATAGGTTCTTATATAGGTCTACTTTTTTTGGCTGCAACTTACACATCTATTGGTTTATTTACCTCTACACTTTCTAAAAATCAAATAGTTGCTTTTATTTTAGGTGTTTTTATTACTTTCTTTTTGTTTTATGGTTTTGATACCATTTCTTCATCCTTAGAAAATAATATAACCCTAAAAAAAATGGGAATGAATGAACATTTTAAAAGTATTTCTAGAGGAGTTATAGACACTAGAGATATTATTTATTTTTTAAGCGTTACCATTTTCTTTTTATTCATCACTAAAACACGTTTAGATAATGAATAAAAAAATCAAAAATATTATCATTTTAGTTATCGGATTAATCGTTCTGAATTTTGTGAATCAATCTTTTTACAAACGATTCGATTTAACTGCAGATAAACGTTACACGCTTTCTGAAACCACAAAAAGCATTATTAATAAAGTTGATAAAAGTATTTTTATATCAATTTATTTAGAAGGAGATTTTCCTTCAGAATTTAAAAGATTACAAATAGAAACGCGCCAATATTTAGAGGAATTAGCTGCGGAAAACAGTAATATCAAAATTAAATTTATAAATCCAGACTCTCAAAGAGAAGATTTAATAAAACGTGGCATGATGCCAAGTCAATTAACTGTAGAAGAAGAAGGTAAACTTTCTGAAGCAATTATTTTTCCTTGGGCAGAAATCTCTTATGGTAAAAAAGCAACCATTGTTTCTTTGTTACCAAATGTAATTGTAGCATCGCAAGACGAGCAATTACAAAAAGCAATCGAAAACCTAGAGTATATTTTTTCTAATGCAATCAATTCTATTACGCAATCTAAACAAAAAAGTGTTGCTGTAATTACTGGTAATGGAGAATTACAAGATATTTATCAGTACAGTTTTTTAAGTGAAGTTGCTAAAAAATACAAATTGGCTAAATTCACATTAGATTCTGTTGCAAAATCTCCACAGAGAACATTAAAAGATTTAAGTTCTTTAGATTTAGCAATTATTGCTAAACCTACACAACAATTTACCGAAGAAGAAAAGTTTACACTAGATCAATATATCGCCAATGGCGGAAAAACATTGTGGATGCTAGATAATGTGCAAGCCGACCAAGATAGCTTGTTTAACAACGGAAAATTATTAGCATATCCGAGGGATTTAAACTTAACCGATTTATTATTTTCTTACGGAATTCGCATCAATACAAGTTTAATAAAAGATTTATACGCAGCACAAATTCCGTTAGCAACCGGTAAAGTGGGTAATCAAACGCAGTTTCAAAATTTAGAATGGTTTTTTCACCCATTAGTTGGCGGAAATCCAAATCATCCAATTACAAAAAACCTTACTCCTGTTCGTTTACAGTTTGCAAATCAAATTGATACTTTAAAAAATAACATCAAAAAAACACCTTTATTATTGAGTTCTCCTTTAACTCAAAAGGTTGGAACACCAAGTTTTATTGAATTGCAATCTATTGCTGATGAAGTTATAGAAAATGAGTACAGAAGCGGAAATCAATTATTTGCTGTTTTATTAGAAGGAAATTTTAAATCGGCTTATAAAAACCGTGTAAAACCTTTTAATACGCCACTTTTTAAAGAAAATGCTACCAATAATAAAATGGTTGTAATCTCTGATGGTGATCTCGGAAAAAATCAAATTTTAAAAGGAGAACCTTATGATTTGAACAGAGACAAATGGACAAATCAAGAGTTTGGAAACAAAGATTTTTTAATAAATGCAGTAGATTACTTATTGGATGATATCGGTTTGATTCAATTGAGAAACAAAACACTACAAATTAAAACTTTAGACAAACAAAAAGCGTACAAAGAAAGAACTTTTTGGCAATTTTTAAATGTAGTTTTACCTCTTATTTTATTATTAATTTTCGGTTTTGTATTTAACTTTTTAAGAAAAAGAAAGTATAGTTAAATTTTTATAAAAGTGTTCTCGATACAGTTTTCTCTTAAAATCAAAAATAACTCAAACTGATAAATACCTATTTTTTATACATAAAGCCCCAATAAATCATCATGAATAAAAGTATAATCTAAAACTTCTTGTACTTTTTTAGAACTGATAATTTTCCACTCGTAAACCTCATTATTTTCAAATTCTGGCATTTCAAAACCATTACTTAATTTTGCCAAAGTATAAAATTCTCTTCTTGTTGGGTGATGATTAGAACAAGCGTTAAAAGTTTCATCCCAACAATTCTGATCGATAATCTCGTGAATAATTTCTATACAATCTTCTTTATGAATCATGTTTACAAAACCTTTTGGTTGCGGAATTTTTCGCCCGTTTTTAAACCAATTAAAAGGTTGCCTTACATCTCCAAATAAACCAGCAAAACGAATAATTGTAGTTTCGAAAAATGTTTTTTCTCTAAATAAATTTTCTATTTCTACTAAAGGATGATTTTTAATAACTTCCTCTTCTTCTGTCATTACTTTATTAATTCTATCATAAACAGAGGTTGAACTTATAAAAATTACTTTTTGAATGCTAGAATTCTCTATTTGAGAGATCAAATTTTCAAAGCCATCAATATCTTTAGAAGTAATGGCAACAACTAAAATATCCGAATTTAAAAAACTATCAAACTCTTCAAATTCACTAATATTAATTAAATAAGGTTCTATTCCGTTGTCTTCTAAAAGGTCTAGTTTCTCTTCGCTTGTTGTAGAACCTTTTACAAAGTAACCTTCATTTAACAAAGAAATTGCTAACGATCTCCCTAACCAACCACAACCTAAAACACTAATATTTTTCATTTAAACCTTCTTTTCTTTCACAAAGATACAATCCATTTTTAAGGTTTTGTTAACAATACTCATTTTTTGAAATCGTAATTTTATCAAAATTAAAAACGATAAAAAAATGAAAAAATTTTTACTAGGTCTATTTGTAGTTGCTATTTCTTTTTCTACAACAGCACAAAAAAAGCCAAAAGCAAGTCAATATTCTAAGATAATTCAAACAGTTGGTATTACAGATGTTACTGTAGAATTTTCTAGACCGCTAATGAAAGGCAGAACTATTTTTGGAGAATTAGTTCCTTTTGGAAAAGTTTGGAGAACTGGAGCCAATGAAAATACTAAAATAACTTTTAGCAAAGATGTTACATTTTCTGGTAAATCTTTAAAAGCAGGAACTTATGCATTATACACAATACCTAACAAAGAATCTTGGGATGTTATTTTTTATTCTGATGCTACAAACTGGGGAAATCCAAAAGAATGGGATGAAAGTAAAGTCGCTTTAAAAGTAAGTGCAAAAGTAGATTCAATACCAATGAAAATTGAAACTTTTACAATCTCTTTTGATGACTTAACAATGACATCTGGAGTTTTAGGTTTAATGTGGGAAAACACTTACGTAGGTGCAAAGTTTGAAGTAAAAAACTAAAAACACCATTAAAATATTTTATTTAAAATCTCAAGTGAAAGCTTGAGATTTTTTTATGATTTATATTATTAAAATTCTTTTTCTAAATAATTAACTTTGTTTTAAATAAATAAATTTAGGTATCATGAAAGAAATGTGGGATAATAGATATGCAGAAAATGAATATGCTTACGGTACAGAACCTAACTTGTTTTTTAAAGAATCTTTAAAAAAATACAACATAGAAGGTAAAATTCTTTTTCCTGCAGAAGGAGAAGGAAGAAATGCTGTTTATGCAGCCAAAAAAGGTTTAGAATCTTTTGCTTTTGATATTAGTATTGAAGGTAAAAACAAAGCTTTAAAACTTGCTAAAAAAGAAAATGTAGGTTTAAATTATGAGATTGGTGATTTTTTTAATCTAAATTTATTAAACGAAAAATTTGATGCTGCTGCTTTAATTTTTGCGCACTTCCCTCCTACTATAATAAAAAAATATCACACTAAAATAGCGGAATTGATAAAACCAAATGGATTTATAATTCTTGAAGGTTTTAGCACAAATCATCTAGAACTACAAAAAGAAAATCCGAATGCAGGAGGACCAAAGAGCATAGATTTTTTATTCTCTATCGATATGATTAAAAAAGATTTTCCAAATTTTAAAATTATATTACTAGAAGAAAAAGAAGTTGTATTAGATGAAGGAGAGTATCATAAAGCAAAAAGTAAAGTTATTAGGTTTATAGGAAGAAAAATTAGTTAAATTCTAGTATTCTAAACCTATAATATTTCTAACTTTATCCAAAGTTTTTATCAAGTTTAAAGAAAAATCGAAAGTCATAATATCACTTTCTGTTTTGTTTTCTCTTAATAATTGATTAAAATGTTCTGTTTCGAAACTATAACCAATTGTATTGTAATTGAAGTCTATAATTTCTTCGCTACCATTTTCTATAATACTTACAGTGGTTGGTTCATGAAAACGTGTATTTATAATTACAATTGCTTTTTCTAAAGTAAAAATAGCATTTGTAGGTGTTTTTTCTAAAAGTGTACTTCTTAAAAAAGCTTTGGCTGTTTTATAATTAAAGATAACATTACATTCAGAATCTGCTCCGTTTTCAAAAAAAGTAGCTTCTGCTTTAATAGAATCGGGGTTTCCTAAACTTGACAAAGCTGCAAAAATTGGATAAATACCAATATCTAATAAACTACCACCACCAACTTCTTTTTTAAACAATCTGCTATCTGTATTGTACACATTGTAAAAACCAAAATCTGATTCCAAAGTTTTTACTTTTCCAAATTTTTCACTTTTAATTATGTCTAAAACATATTTATAATGTGGTAAAAAATAAGTCCATAAGGCTTCCATCAATAAAACATTATTTTCTTTAGCCACATCAATCATTTCTTCTACTTCTTGCAAATTCATTGCAAAAGGTTTTTCGCATAAAACTGCCTTTTTATGTTGTAAACAAAGTATGGCATGTTCTTTATGAAAACTATGTGGAGTGGCAATATAAACCGCATCTACATCAGAATCTTTAGCCAGTTCTAAATAAGAATCATATGCTTTTTCTGCATTGTATTTATTAGCAAAATCAACTGCTTTTTCTTTACTTCTAGAAGCAACGGCTACCAATTCTGCATTTTCTAAAGTTGCTAAATCTTTGGCAAATTTATTTGCTATTTTTCCAGGGCCAATAATTCCCCATTTAATTGTTTTCTTTTTCATAATTTAATTTTTTATCAATATTAAAGTATCCTAAAAATAAAAACAAAATAATTAGTGTAACTACATGAGCAATATTTAAAGAAACATCATTCAAAATATCGTAAGTAATTTTAAAAATAGCTAAAGAAGTTATAATTAGAACAATTTTACTTTGATTATTTATAGCTTTAAATACAAACAATAAAGAAAAAAACAAAACCAAAATACATCCAATAAAATTTAACCATAAATAACTAATAATAGGCTCTAATCCTTGTGATTCTAATTGGTAAATTCCAAAATAATAAATAGAACAAATGAGAATTTGTGTTATTAATGCAGCTATAAAAACTGCATTTCCTTTTACTTTTTTAAAGAAGAATGCTAACAAGAAAATCCCTAAAACATTTCCGTAGAAAATAGATCCAATAATATTTACTAACTGAATTAAATTATCAAATAAATTAGCAATACAAGCTACAGAAATAGCAATAAGTCCCCAAAGTAACGTAAACCATTTTGATGCTTTTACAAAATGCTCTTCACTTTTTTCTTCTTTTACATTTCGCTTATACAAATCTATGGCGGTTGTACTTGCTAACGCATTTAATTCTGATGCTGTTGATGACATTGCAGCCGATAAAATTACGGCCAATAAAAGCCCAATTAATCCTCTTGGTAAATTGTTTAAAATAAAATGAATAAAGACATAATCTTTGTCATTAGACTCTATTTTTTTTAAGGTGTTTTTTTCATCAACCTTTTTAATAATTTCTTTTGCAGCTTCTTTTAATTCTAAATCTCTTTTGTTTAAAGCCTGAATTCTGTCTTTTTCTTCTAATTGAAATCCATCAGAAAACAACAATCTTTTGTCATTTTCTATTATGGTATGTTCTGCTTCTAATTGTTGATATTCTTCAACAAATTCCGATTTTAAAACTTCTTCATTTGCTCCTGGATTAAAATTTAAAGGCGATGCATTAAATTGATAAAAAACAAAAACCATTACACCAATTAACAGAATAAAAAACTGCATTGGCACTTTTAATAATCCATTAAAAATTAAACCTAACTGGCTTTCTCTTACAGATTTCCCAGATAAATAACGTTGTACCTGACTTTGATCTGTTCCAAAATAAGACAACATTAAAAAGGTTCCTCCTAAAATACCTGTCCAAACTGTGTATCTATTACTTAAATCAAAAGAAAAATCTAACACTTCCATTTTATTACTTGCACCTGCAATTTCTAATGCATTTGTAAACGTAATATTCTCTGGCAACTGACTCATTATCATAAAAAATGCAATTAGCATTCCTATAAAAATGATAATCATTTGTTGTTTCTGCGTAACATTTACCGCTTTTGTTCCTCCTGAAACTGTGTAAATAATTACCAAAAAACCAATGATAATATTTAACGTTAACAAATCCCAATCTAAAACAGCACTTAAAATAATTGCAGGAGCAAAAATGGTAATTCCGGCAGCCAAACCACGCTGAATTAAAAATAAAATTGCCGCTAAACTTCTGGTTTTTAAATCGAATCTTCCTTCTAAAAATTCATAAGCTGTATACACTTTTAATTTGTGATAAATAGGTATAAAAACCACACAAATTATAATCATTGCAATTGGCAATCCGAAGTAAAACTGCACAAAACCCATTCCACTATGAAAAGCTTGCCCTGGCGTAGATAAAAATGTAATTGCACTTGCTTGCGTAGCCATTACAGACAAACCAATCGTCCACCATTTAGAGTCACTTCCTCCTTTTATATAATCGGTTACGTTGGCATTTTTTCTAGTAACATACGTACCGTAAGCAACAATAAAAATTAAAGTAACAGACAGAATAATCCAATCTATTGTATGTAATTTACTTGCAATTTCCATAAACTAAACTGTAAAATAATTTGTGATAAAATAAAATGCAATCAGGTAAATTACATTTGCAATTAATACCAATGAGTATTCTTTTTTCCAGGTATGTTTTGGTTCTTTCATGTAATTTATTTTGAAGCTATTTCCTTCTTTCCACTATATCTTTTTCTTTGTTTCTCTATACAAATTTTTCATCCTTTAAAATTCACTCGAACTAAGAGAAAAAGGATGCCGTTTCAATCAGGGCTAAACCTATTTATTTACTTTCTATTTCTTTACCAACAGATAACATATTTGCGAATATTTTATAAGCTCCAGAAACTCCGGCAGGTAACTCTCTAAAGAAACTTAAACCTGTATAAATGTAATTTCCTTTACCATATTTTGCAATTAGTAAACTTCCCAATTTCATATTTTCTCCTTTATCATGCATCGATAAAACTGGCACATAAGCTTCGTGCCAAAAAACAGGAAAATACAAACCTCTTTCTTGTACCCAACCATTAAAATCTTTGTTGGTAATTTTATTAGGAAAATTCATTAAAGTGTTTTCTTCTGCTAAAATTAAAACTTCTGCATGTTCATCAGTTACTCTATCTCTAGATAATTTTAAAGGATAAGGAGCACCAACATCTACATTTCTATTGGTATTGTATTGTACAACCATATTCCCTCCTTTTTCTACATAATCTAACAAGAATTTTTGTTTAAACTTTAATTCATCTACAACATTATAAGCTCTAACCCCTAAAACAATTGCATCGTATTTATGTAAATTTTTATCATTAATTTCAGCAGGATTTATCAACTCTACCTTATAACCAATTTGACGTAAACTTTCTGGCACAACATCTCCTGCTCCTTTTATGTAACCAATATAATCGCCTTCTTTTTTAATGTTTAAACGAACAACTTTGGCTTCAGAATTAAGTAAAACAGCCTGTTTTGGTATATGATTGTAATTGATTTCTACAAATTGTTTAGTATAATCTTTTCCTTTAGAATTTGCAATTACTTTTAATTTACCCTCAGATTCATTTTCTGTTGGGGTTACCGTAAATTCTATAATTTGTTTATCCCCTTTTAAAGGAATGTTAAAATTGATTTCTTTAGGAGAAACCACCCAATTTTCTGGCGCTTCTAAACGAACATTTCCATTAATATAATTTGCACCAGCACTTACTTCTACTTTGATTTTCTTAGGTGAATTATCAGAAAAAATAATAACTTTATCTAATAGTTTTGTAGACACTTCTGGTAAAACTTCAAAAGGTTCATAAATTTCTCCTTTATCTCTTTCTGAATAACGTCTAACAATATTTTTTGTAATTGTTATCGGTACAAAATTAATAATTAATTTATACGTTATTTTTGTGATACTTGGTGTTTCTGGCAACCCAATTAATTCTTGATTATCTACAGTATACATGCCTAAACTAGCATCTTTACGCAACCAATAAGGGTCTGTATAATCATTTGTTTTTAAAGTAATTTTCTCTTTAAACGTAAACTTTTTATTCTTTGTTAAATTAAATCCTTTAAAGATTTCTTTATTATCTAAATCAGCAATTATGGATGTTAATTGAATATTTACATCACTTCTATTTAAAACTTCAAAATTTACATCAATTTTAGAGTTTGGTGTTCCAGAAGAGCTATTTGCAGAAGCTTCTAAATACAAACCTGCACAAGCTTCTATTACTTCTTTTATCTGCTTTTCTTTAATTGTTTTCCAATGATTATCTTCTAAATTCTTAATCATGCTATAGGCTAACATTAATTTAGGTAAATGTTTAGACGGATTTACAAAATCGAAATTTGCTTCTACATCATATAAAATCTTACCAATTGCTCCACCATCTTCAATACGATTCCAAGTAGTATTAATTCCAGAAAAAATATCGCTTTTAACTTTTAAAGAATCTCCTTTTAAAAACTCTACATATTCTTTTTGAGATCCTCTTGTTGTTAATCGACCAAAACCTTGACTTAGATGTTGGCTACTTGCAATAGAAGCAATCTCGTTATTAGACAATCCTTTTAAAGCGTAATATTCACCAATATCAAAAGAAGTTAAATCTTTTGCAGCTTCATTAAAAGCCGCCGCACTTTTAAAAGCTCTTGATGATGTATTGTAAAACAATCGCTTAGGTTGCCAAGTGTCGGTATATTTTAATTGATCATTGTATTTTAAAGAATCTTTTGCTATATCAAAAGCGGCTACACTTAACATTGCAGAACTTGTATGATGCCCGTGTGTAGTACCTGGTGTTCTATGATCGAATCTATTGATAATTACATCTGGTTTAAAAGTTCTAATTGCCCAAACAACATCACTTAAAACTTCGTCTTTATTCCAAATTTCTAAAGTTTCATCTGGATGTTTAGAAAAACCAAAATCATTAGCTCTTGTAAACATTTGTTCTCCTCCATCTACACTTCTTGCTGCTAATAACTCTTGCGTTCTAATTACCCCTAATAACTCTCTAATTTCTGGTCCTATTAGATTTTGACCTCCATCTCCTCTGGTTAAAGACAAATAACCTGTTCTTGCTTTTACATGATTAGATAGATAAGAAATTAAACGAGTATTTTCATCATCCGGATGAGCGGCAATATATAAAGCGGTTCCTAAAAAATTTAATTTCTGAACTTTTTCATAAATTTGATTGGAAGTTAATTTTTGTGGTTTTTGAGCAAATATTGATATAGAAATCAATAAAAAAGCAGCAATAGAAAGTAAATTTTTATTCATAATTAAAATATAATCAAAAACAAAAGTAGTTTTTTAAGTAACAGATTTTAATTTGTTAACATAATTATAACGTTTCTTAATCTGTTAAAAAAAGTGCTGATAACCTGTTGATAAAATAATTTTTAAAGTCACTTTTTTAGAATATATTTGTAAATCAAATTAAGAAAAGACATTACATGAAATTTATTGTATCTAGTTCGCAATTATTAAAACAATTACAAGTTTTAGGAGGCGTTATAAATAGCAACAACACTTTACCAATTTTAGATAATTTTTTATTTGAATTATCTGAAAATGAATTAAAAGTTTCTGCATCAGATTTAGAAACAACTATGAGCTCTGTAGTTGATGTAGAAAGTGACAGTTCTGGTTCTATTGCTGTTTCTGCACGTTTGTTGTTAGATACCTTAAAAACTTTTCCTAACCAACCACTTACCTTTAAAACCGATGGAGAAAGCACTATAGAAATTAGTTCTGATCAAGGTAAATATGATATGGCTTATTTTGGTGGAGATGAGTTTCCTAAAGCCGTTTCATTAACATCACCAAGTACAACAGTTGTGCCTGCAAGCATTTTAGGAACTGCTATTTCTAAAACAATTTTTGCTGCCGGAAATGATGATTTACGCCCTGTAATGAGTGGAGTTTTCTTTCAGTTTAGCTCACAAAGTTTAACTTTTGTTGCTACCGATGCTCATAAATTGGTAAAATACTCTAGAACAGATGTTACTGCAGATCAAACTGCAGAATTTATTATGCCAAAGAAACCTTTGAATTTATTAAAAGGGATTCTAGGTGGTTCTGAAAGTGAAGTAACTATTGAATATAACGATGCAAATGCAAAATTTACATTTGATAACATTGTTTTAGTTTGTAGATTAATTGACGGAAAATATCCTAATTACGAAGCAGTAATCCCTAAAGAAAATCCAAATAAATTAACGGTTGATAGAGCTTCTTTTTTAAACTCAGTAAGACGTGTTTCTATTTTTTCTAGTAAAACTACGCATCAGATTCGTTTAAAAATGGCAGGAACAGAATTAAATATTTCTGCAGAAGATTTAGATTTTTCTAATAAAGCAGACGAGCGTTTAAGTTGCGATTACCAAGGTGATGATATGCAAATTGGTTTTAACTCTCGTTTTTTAAGCGAAATGTTAAACAACTTAAGTTCTAGCGAGGTTTTAATTGAAATGTCTTTACCAAACAGAGCTGGAATTTTAACACCTATTGATGGAACTGACGAAGGTGAAAAAGTAACGATGTTAGTTATGCCAGTTATGTTAAACAACTAAAAAAATCTTCTTTTTTGAGATAAAATAATAATTATTCTTAAAAAATAAGAGTATATGATATTTAAAACCACAACTAAAAGTTGTGGTTTTTTGTTTACATTTACCCTTATGAATTTTTTAGCTCACCTCTATTTATCAGAAAACAATACCAATCTTATGATTGGTAATTTTATTGCTGATCATATAAGAGGTAATAATTACCAAAAATTTTCGAAAGAAATTCAGCAAGGTATTTTCTTACACAGAGAAATAGATACTTTTACAGATACACATCCTATTGTTAGGCAAAGTAAACGAAGATTACATCCTCGTTACAGACATTATGACGGTGTTATCATCGATATTTTTTATGATTATTTTTTAGCTAAAAATTGGGTAAATTACTCCGAAATTCCTTTAGATATTTACACCAGATCTGTTTATAATTTGTTTAATAAAATAAAATTAGAACTTCCTTTAAAGTCTCAGAATTTTATCAAATATATGATTGAATATGATATTCTTTACAATTATCAATTTAAAAATGGAATTGAACGTGTTTTAAACGGAATGAATACTAGAACAAAAGGTAAATCTCAAATGAATTTGGCAATAGAAGATTTAAATATTTTACATAAAGAGCTCGAAGAAGATTTTACCTTATTTTTTAAAGATTTAAAAGAATATTCACATCAAAAAATAAAAGAAATCGACGAATAAACATCTAAATCATGAAAGAAACACTTCTATTTTTATTCTTTTCATTTTTATTTTTCAGTTGTAAAACGACAGAAAAAGCAACGAAATGGAAAGGTCAACCTCCTGTAAAAGCAGTTTCTACAAATACTAAACCAACTCAAAAACAGTATAAAGACGTCTTTAATTTAGGTGATAATATTTATGTAACAAACAATTTTGATGGAGCAAGATTAAACGGTATCACAAGAATTAATGATACGTTAATTAGCACACTTATTACTCCAGAAAATACACCTATCAACACTAGTCCTTGGTATGCTTTTAAAATTTGGTCTAAAAAACCAACAAATATCTATATAAATCTAACATATTTAAACAATGTAAAACATCGTTATCATCCTAAAACTAGTATCGATGGTAAAAACTGGAATCCGATAGAACCTATAAATTATCAACTTATAAGAACTGATACAACTTCTAAATCAGCTAAAATTGCGCAATTAAAATTAGCAATTAATGCTGATACTTTATGGGTTGCTGCACAAGAGGTAATTAATTCTACAGACAATAAAAATTGGATACAAACATTGGTAAAAAAACCATTTATTAAAAGTAAATCTATAGGATTTAGTAAAGAAAAAAGAACAATTGAAGCTTTAGAGATTGGAAAAGGTTCTAATAAAAAAATGATTGCCGTAATCTCTAGACAACATCCGCCAGAAGTTACTGGTTATTTAGCCATGAAATCTTTTGTAGAAACAATTGCTTCTGATACTGATTTAGCAAAAAATTTTAGAGAACAATTTTCTACCTATGTGGTTCCTATGGTAAATCCTGATGGTGTTGACAACGGGCATTGGAGACATAATGTTGGCGGAATTGATTTAAATAGAGATTGGAGTAATAAAAATCAGCCAGAAATAAACGTTGTAGAAAACTATTATAATAGTCTTACTAAAAATGAAAAAAAAATATATTTTTTTGTAGATTTTCATTCAACATATCATGATATTTTTTACACAGTAAATCCTGCATTAAAAAGTAATGCTACTGGTGTTGTGCCAAAAATGATACAGCAAATGGGAGAAGAGTTAAACTTAGACCCTAACATAAAACCTTCAGATAATATAAATTCTGTAATCTCCACTCGATATTTCTTTAATACCTTTAATGCAGAATCTTTAACTTATGAAATTGGAGACGATACACCTAGAGATCTTTTAAAGAAAAAAGGAGAAGTTTCTGCAATTAAATTAATGCAATTATTACTAGAACAAAACTAAATATACACATGAAAAAACTTAGCTTACTTTTTACACTTTCTTTATTATTAATACATTGTAAAACGCCAGAAAAAAAAGAAAAAATCATTGGTTTAACAACTAAAAAAGCGATGGTTGTTACTGCTAGAGAAGAAGCTTCTAAAATTGGTGCTGCTATATTAGAAAAAGGTGGAAATGCTTTTGATGCCATGTTTGCCACAGAAATGGCTTTGGCGGTTGCCTACCCTTTTGCAGGAAATCTTGGTGGTGGTGGTTTTATGGTGTATAGAAAAAATGATGGAGAAATTGGTGCTTTAGATTACAGAGAAAAAGCTCCTTTAGCGGCAACTAAAGACATGTATTTAGATGATGAAGGTAATGTAATTAAAGGTAAAAGCACTGCTGGAGCAATGGCTATTGGAATTCCGGGAACTGTTGCTGGTATTTTTTCGGCTCATAAAAAATTTGGAACATTATCTATCGAAGAAATTTTAGAACCAGTAATTGCATTGGCAAAACGCGGTGTTATTGTTACCAATAAACAAGCTAAAAGAATCAAAAATTACCAGCCTTCGTTTTTAAAAGTAAATAAAGACTCTATTCTTTTTACTAAAGATTGGCAAGAAAATGACACCATTAAATATCCTGCTTTAGCAGAAACATTAACTCTAATTCAACAAAACGGAAGAGACGAATTTTACAAAGGAGAAACTGCCAAAAAATTGGTAGATTTTATCCAAGCTAATGGAGGAATAATGACTGTAGAAGATTTAGAAAAATATGAAGCAAAATGGAGAACTCCCGTTACTTTTAATTACGATGATTTAAAAATTATTTCGATGTCTCCTCCTTCTAGTGGTGGCATTGCTTTAGCACAAATTATGAGAGCTATTGAACCTTTTGATTTGGATAAATTTGGTCATAATAGCACTAAATCAATTCAAGTAATTACAGAAGCAGAAAGACGTGCATATGCGGACAGAAGTTTCTTTTTAGGTGATCCTGATTTTGTGACCATTCCGCAACAAAAATTAATTTCTAAAGAATACGCCAAAGAAAGAATGGCTGATTTTTCTTTTGAAAAATCGACAAAATCAGCAGATGTTTCTCACGGAAATATAGAAATTATAGAAAGTGATGAAACTACACATTATTCTATTGTAGATCAATTTGGAAATGCTGTTTCTGTAACAACAACCTTAAACGGAGCTTATGGCTCTAAATTATATTCGTCTGAATTAGGTTTTTTCTTAAACAACGAAATGGATGATTTTTCTAGCAAACCTGGTGTACCAAATATGTTTGGTTTAATTGGTGCAAAAGCCAATGAAATTCAACCAGAAAAAAGAATGTTAAGTTCTATGACGCCAACGATTGTAGAAAAAGATGGCAAACTTTTTATGGTAGTAGGAACTCCTGGAGGATCTACAATTATTACATCGGTTTTACAAACAATTTTAAATGTACACGAATATAAAATGGGTATGCAAGAAGCTGTAAATGCAGCAAGATTTCATCACCAATGGCTGCCGGATGTTGTAAAAATGGAACCTAATAGCTTTGATAAAACAACAATCTCTGAGCTAGAAAAATTAGGTTATAATATTGATGAAGGAACTTCTAGAATTATTGGTAAAGTTTCGGCCATTTTAGTGTTACCAAACGATAGTTTAGAAGGTGGTGCAGACAAACGTGGAGACGATACAGCTGTTGGATTTTAATTTACTTTAGACATATAAAACTTTAAAAATTATGCAAGTACAACCATTTCACTTAGCAATTCCGGTGCAAAATTTAGAAAAATGTAGAACTTTTTACAGAGATATTTTAAACTGTGAAGAAGGAAGAAGTACAGAAAATTGGGTCGATTTTAATTTCTTCGGACATCAATTGGTTATTCATCAAAAAGATGATTTTAAACCGGAAAGAATTTCAAATCCTGTTGATGGACACGATGTTCCTGTTCCGCATTTTGGAGTCGTTTTAACTTGGGAAGATTGGCATGTATTATCAGAAAGATTAAAAGCTGCAAACACAAAATTTGAAATTGAGCCTTGTATCCGTTTTAAAGGAAAAGTGGGAGAACAAGCTACCATGTTTTTTAAAGACCCAGAAAATAATGCTTTAGAATTTAAAGCTTTTCAAGACATGAGCCAATTGTTTGCAAAATAATGCAATTAGTAGAAACTCATATTGTAGAAAAATTAGAAATCCCAATTCGTTTTCAAGAATACGGCGTTGGGATTTTTAATACAATCCCCACTAAATCTGGCATTAAAAAAGCCATCAAAAAAGAGCTTATTTTTATTGACGAAAATGTAGCTTCTACATCAAAGTTTATTTCTGGAGGAGAAAAAATTGAGCTTTATCAATCAGAAAATTCATCAACTTTTGAAAGATTACAACTAGATTTAGAAGTTTTATTTGAAGATGATTATTTAGCTATTATTTATAAACCAGCAGGGATTTTGGTCAACGGAAATAAGTTTGTAACCATTGCGAATGGATTAACTCAAAATCTAAAAAAGAGTACTTTATCTGATGCTGTAAAACCACAACCTATCCACAGATTAGATTATCCAACAAGTGGACTTTTATTAATAGGAAAAACAAGTGCTTCTATTATTGAATTAGGAAAAATATTTAAGAATAAAGAAATACAAAAAACCTATTTTGCAATTTCTATTGGTAAAATGAATTCTGAAGGTTTTATCAATTCTTTTATTGATAAAAAGGAAGCTTATACAAATTATACCGTTTTACAATCTGTAATATCTAAACGTTTTGAGTTTTTAAATTTGGTAAAATTACAACCAACAACAGGTAGAAAACATCAATTAAGAAAACATTTATTGTCAATAGGAAATCCTATTTTGGGTGACAAAGAATACTTTTTGGATGACAAAATTTTAAACGGAAAAGGATTGTATTTACACGCTGCTACTTTAGAGTTTATACATCCGTTTACGAAAGAAAAAATTTCTATTTCAAAAGAGTTGCCAAAGAAATTTACGAAGATTTTTCCTAATTTTTAATTCAAATAAAAATATTATAAAAACATCTTGATACGATTTTGTAAATAAACAAAATCACTCGATCTAACATTATGTAAATTAAACTGGTTGTAAGTAATGTCAGTTCGAGTGAAATTTCTTTTTCAGAAATTTTGTATCGAGAACATTTTAAATTTGAATAACTTCATTCATTGTTTTAGAAAGTCTGTTTATCAACTCAATCATTTCTTCTTCATTATACGTTGCAAAACCCATTCTTATAGAATTATGCCCAGAATTCGCATTATCATAACGTTGCCACTCGCCTATTTCTAGTTTGTGTTTTTTAGCAATTTCTGATACTGTTTTCCACGAATATTTTTTATCTAAAGTAATCCAAACTGCCATTCCTCCTTTTGGTTTCTCAAAATTAAAAATAGTTGGAAACTCTTCCTTTAAAAGTTTACAAAACAAATCTCTTCTAGTTTTATAAACTTTCATCACTTTCTTAATGTGTCTGTCTAAATCACCCGATTTTATAAAATCTTCAAAAGTCAATTCTAACAAAGCATCTCCTTGTCTATCAATAAATCTACGTTGATTTGCTGCTTCATTTACAAATTCTTTTGGTGCAATTACATATCCAACTCTAAAAACGGGCGCAACGGTTTTACAAACAGAGCCAATATAAATTACGTTTCCGTTTGTATCATGACTTGCCAAAGGTAAAATTGGCGAATGATTGTAATTAAAATCGTAATCATAATCGTCTTCTATAATTGCAAAATTGTATTTCTTCGCTAAATTTAATAAATGAATTCTTCTTTCCGCAGATAAAGTAACTGTTGTTGGATGATGATGATGAGAAGTTACATACACTGCATTTATTGATTTTTGCTTACAAATTTGTTCAATTTCATCGGTTACCAAACCATTTTCATCCACCGAAACTCTTACCAAATTTGTTTTTCTTTGTAAAAAATTAGTATCTGCAGAAGTATAATTTGTCTGTCCTACAATAATGTTATCATTCTCTTGTAACAATAATTTTGCAGATAAAAAAATGCCCATTTGACTTCCTCTAGTAATCAAAACATTGTCTTTATGAATGTTTAATCCACGTGTTTTATTTAAGTAATCTGCCAACGTAATCCGTAATTTTTCATTCCCAAAAAGTGATCCATAAGACATTTCTTTATAAATATCTTTTCTACTACAAATCCGCCTATAAGTTCTTGCCAAATCTTCTGTAGGCGTTAATCTTGCATCAGAAACACCATCATTTAAATACATAAAACCCTCTTTAATTTCTGGTGATATTCTTTCTAAGGATTTGTCTTTATAAAATTGAAATCCAATATTATTTATAGGTGAAATCTCTTTTTTTGACATCAATTCTTGTTGATGTAATTCTGGTAGTTTTGCATTGATAAACGTTCCTTTTTTAGAAATACTTTCTACCCAACCTTGTAACAATAATTCCTCATAACAAGCCACAACCGTTTTTCTGTGTACTTGCAGCATTTCTGACAATGTTCTACTTCCTGGCAACTTTGTTTCTGGCATTAATTTTCGTTCTTTAATCAATGCTATAAACTGATTAGATAACTGTAAATACAAAGCTTGCTTGCTTTTTCTATCTAATTGAAAACTGGTTTTATAAGGAAACATAAACTGGACTATTATCTATTTTAATTCTGGACGATTACAAGAGTCCATAAATGTATTATTTTTGATAAACAAAACAACTAATTATGAATAAAAAAGATTTGCAACCTAAAGAATACAACGAATATTACGCTAGATATATTGATAAAGTAGATGAAAACATCGAATTAAATATTGGTTTTGAAGTTGATAAAAAAATGGTAGTCGACTTTTTTAATACCATTCCTAAAGAAAAACAAGAATTTAGATATCAACCTGAAAAATGGACAATTAAAGAAATTTTGCAGCATATTATAGATACTGAACGTGTTTTTATGTATCGCTTCTTTTGTATTGCTAGAAACGACAAAACTGCTTTTCCTGGATATGAGCAAGATGATTATATAGCACCATCTGAAGCTAATAAAAAATCGATGGAAGACTTAATTGAAGAGTTTTCTATCACTCGTTTTTCTTCTTTAAATCTAATAAAAAGTATCTCTAAAGAAAACTTAAAAAATATGGGAACTGCAAGCAATTCTACAATTTCTGCAAGAGCTTGTGCTTTTATTCTTTTAGGCCATAGTGTTTGGCATATAGAAATCATAAAAGAAAGATATTTATAATGTTAGAAATTAGAAGAGCTAATAGTAACGATGCAATACATATTGCTTTGTTAGGTAGAATTACCTATACAGAATCTCATGGAGATTTTGTAGAAGACAAACAAAATTTATTAGATTTTTATAAAAAGTATTATTCTGTAGCTCAAATTAAATCAGAAATAAATGATGAAAACAATTTATTTTGGATTGTTTTTATTGATGAATTACCAATCGGTTTTGCAAAGCTTTCTTTAAATGTAAATTATGCTGACTCTAAAGACATCAATATCTGTAAACTACAACGTTTGTATATTTTAAATGATTTTATCAATCTAAAAATTGGTTCTCAATTACAAGATATTATTCTACAAAAAGCAATCGATTTACAATTTAAAACAATTTGGTTAACAGCTTATTATAAAAACACAAAAGGAATTCATTTTTACAAAAAATATGATTTCGAAAAAGTGGGAGAAATAGATTTTATTGTTGGAGAAACCAATTATCCTAATTTAATATTCGCTAAAAACTTATAGAAATGGAAGAATATCAAAAATCAAAATTAAATCGTGTAAAAAGAGGTGCAAATAGAGCAACTTATGATGTAGAAAAGATAAATACCATATTAGACGCTGGTTTTTTATGCTACGTAGGTTATATTTATGATGGAAAACCGATTACAATTCCGATGGCATATGCTAGAAAAGATGATAAAATTTACATTCACGGTTCTACTGCAAACCGAATGTTAGTTTCTATTTTAGAAAGCGGAGAAACATCAATAACCGTCATGCATTTAGACGGATTGGTTTTGGCTCGTTCTGGTTTTCATCATTCTGTAAATTATAGATCTGTTACACTGTTTGGAAGTTTACAAAAAATGGAAGAAGATGCTGATAAAACCGAAATTTTAAAATGGATTGTAAATCAAATGGTGCCCAATCAATGGGATTCTTTAAGGCAAATAAATCAGAAAGAATTAGATAGAACTTTGGTGGTAGAATTTACCATAGAAACGGCTTCTGCAAAAGTGAGAGATGTTGGTGTAAATGATGAACCAGAGGATTATGAATGTGATGTTTGGGCAGGAATTGTACCTGTAAAACAAGTGGCAGAATACCCGATTTCAGATGAAGGAAAACCACAGCAAATGAAAATACCAAAACACATTTTAGATTATTATGAAGCCAACAAATAGTTTCTTCTTTTAAAAAATATTAATTTAGCTTCTGATTTTTTTAATTTATAAAAATGAAGAAGCTTTTTAAATTTATCGGAATTATATTATTACTTATAATTGCTGCTATTACTATTTATTATTTTGTAAATAATGAAGCTTTACCAAAAGGTAAAAAAGGAAAAGAAGCTGAGGCTTTGGCAACTAAAATGTTTGATGCATTAAACCATGAAGCGTATGAAAATACCGAAGTTTTAAAATGGAGTTTTAGAAACGAACATCATTATACTTGGTATAAAAAAGAAAATATTGTTCATATTTCTTGGGCGCAATACAAAGTAACGCTACACACTAAAGAAATAGAAAAATCTGAAGTTTATATTGATGGTAAACTTACTGACAACAAAGAAATCGTTAAAAAAGCACAAGATTTTTTTAACAACGATTCTTTTTGGCTAATTGCACCTTATAAAATTTTTGATGCCGGCACACAAAAAAGCATTGTAAAACACGAAGACCAAGATGCCCTTTTAATAACTTACACTTCTGGTGGTTCTACTCCAGGTGATTCTTATTTATGGATTTTAGATGAAAACTACTTACCTATTTCTTTTAAAATGTGGACTTCAATAATTCCTATTGGTGGCGTTTCTGCAACTTGGTCTGATTTAAAAAACACAAAATCTGGTATAAAATTACCTACAAAACATACACTTTCTTTATTTGGATTAGAAATACCAATGGGCAATGTAAAAGCCTATAACGAAAAAGCAGATGTTTTGGCTAATATTGTTTTAAAAGCCATTAAGCATAAAAATTATGAAAATACTCGTTTTATAGAATGGAGTTTTGCTGGTAAACGTTCTTTTAAATGGGATAAAGAAAAACATATTGTAGATGTTTCTTGGGATACAATTCGTGTAAATTTACATCCGCAAGAAAAAGAAAAAAGTACAGTTTTTTACAATGAAAAAAAGCAAGAAATTGCTGATACTAAAATTGTAAAAAGAGCTTGGGATATTTTTAATAACGATTCTTTTTGGTTAGTGGCTCCGCATAAATTATTTGATTACGGAACTATTAGAAGTATACAAAAAATTGACAATAAAGAAGCTTTATTAGTAAAATACACAACTGGCGGTACAACACCTGGAGATTCTTATCTTTGGATTTTAGACGAAAATTTTATTCCAAAAAGTTATAAAATGTACGTTCCGAGTATGAAAATGAACGGAGTTTCTGCTACTTGGCAAGATTGGACTACAACAGAAAGTGGCACATTACTACCAACAAATCATACTTTTTCTGGCGGTAGAAATTTAAGTATGGGAACTGTAAAAGCATACAACTAATGACATCTAAAACAATTGCAAACGGAATTTTAAGAGCTTTAGCCATTATAGTTGGTATTCTATTTTTGGGCTATTTCTTATATATGATTCAATCTGTAATTGTATACATTATTATTGCTGCTGTTTTATCTTTAATTGGGCGTCCGTTAATTTTATTTTTAACTAATAAATTAAAATTCCCTAAAACAATTGCGGTTATTACAACCATGTTTTTAATGTTGAGTTTACTAACAGGGTTGGTCTTTTTATTTATTCCACTAATTTTAGAGCAAGGTAAAAGTCTTTCTCTTTTAGAAGTTGATAAACTACAAATTAACATACAAGATATTTTTAATGAAATAACAGTTTATTTTTCATCTAAAGGAATTGACGTATTAAAAGAGTTAGAAAATATAGATATTGTTTCTCAATTTAAAACAATACCAGATATTTTAAATACTATTCTTGGTGCATTAGGTACATTAAGTATTGGCTTATTATCCATTTTATTCATTTCGTTTTTCTTTATGAAAGACAGCAAATTACTTAAAAATGGCGTTTTAACATTAATACCAAATAAATCTGAAACACGTTTTTCTAAATCTTTAGAAACTATAAATAATCTATTAGCCAGTTATTTTATTGGTTTAATTATTCAAATAACCGTTCTATTTGTAATTTATACAATTGTCTTACTAAGTTTTAATATTTCTAATGCAGTTGTTATTGCCTTTTTATGTGCTATGCTAAATCTAATTCCTTATGTGGGACCTTTAATTGGTGGCGTTCTGATGTTTATTTTATCGATGTCTAGCAATATTGGTTTAGACTTTCAAACAGAAATTCTACCTACTTCTTTATGGATTATGTTCTGTTATTTATTAGCTCAATTATTAGATAATTTTGTGAGCCAACCTGTAATTTTTTCTAAGACTACAAAATCTCATCCTTTAGAAATCTTTTTAGTGATTGTAATTGGCGGTTTACTATTTGGTGTTTTAGGGATGATAACTGCTGTACCTTGTTACACTGCTTTAAAAGTAATTTTAAAAGAATTTTTATCAGAAAATAAAATTGTAAAATCCTTAACAAAAGACCTTTAATTAGCTTTGAATCTTAACCTTTTACAACCAAAAGCACAGCAATTTATTGTTGATAATTTAAAATCTAACATTACAAAACTGATTTTAAAAGGAAGTCCTTTTGATGAAATTTCTGTGCAAGAATTAGCAAATCAAATTATAGCAAAACAAAAATCGGAACAAAAGCTTGCTACTTGGTTTAGTACTAATAATATTTATTTTCCGCCAAAACTTAGTATAGAACAAACTTCATCTGAAATTACAGCAAATTACAAAGCTAACTTGGTACAAGGTAACAGTATCATTGATATTACAGGTGGTTTTGGTGTTGACTGTTTCTATTTTGCTAAACAATTTAAAAAAGTTACACATTGCGAGATTAATGAAGATTTATCAACAATTGTAAAACACAATTATCAACAATTAAAAGTAAACAATATCACTACTTTTTCTGGTGATGGAATTCATTTTTTACAAAATTCTGATAAAAATTTTGATACTATATACATAGATCCATCAAGAAGAAATGATATAAAAGGGAAAGTTTTTTTACTACAAGATTGTTTACCAAATGTACCAGAAAATATTGATTTTCTATTTTCTAAGACCAATCAAATTTTAATTAAAAATTCACCAATTTTAGATATTTCTAGTGCAATATCAGAACTAAAATTTGTAAAAGAAATACATATAATTGCTATTAAGAATGAAGTTAAAGAAGTGCTTTTTTTACTCGAAAAAAATTACGAAAGCAATATTCAAATTAAAACAATCAATCTTTTAAAAGAAGGTTCTCAAAAATTTGATTTTAACCTTAATGAAATAGTATCCTCAGAATATTCCGAACCACTTGCTTATTTATATGAGCCAAACGCTGCCATTTTAAAATCTGGTGGATTTCATCAAATATCAAAACAATTGAATCTCTTTAAATTGCATCAACATTCTCATTTATATACTTCCTCTAATTTAATTGATTTTCCTGGTAGAATTTTTAAAATTGATTCAGTTTTAAATTATGATAAGAAAAAAATAAAAAGACTCATCAAGGAGAAAAAGGCAAATATTACCACTAGAAATTTTCCTAAAACAGTTGCACAAATTAGAAAAGAAACTAATTTATCTGATGGTGGAAATAATTATCTATTTTTTACTACAGACAAAGAAAATAAATACATCTGTATTTTATGCTCCAAAATAAATTAGTTAATAATAAAATAAAAATTTTTATTTAAATAACTAGATTTAGTAAATTTAACGAAAAAGAAAACTATTGATAATCAACTTTAATTATTGATGTTTTCAAAAGAAATATACTATGAAAAAATATTACTTATTATTCTTTATTGCATGTTTTTCTCAATTTTTATTTTCTCAAGAAATAATTATTCCTGAGAAAAAAACACAAAAATCTTTTTCTAAAATAGATTTTGTTTCTTTAACAATGCCAGAAGATGAACCAAATATGGGTTTTGCTGGTTTACATTATAATTTAATGCTTAATGATTGGGCATATACAGGTTTGGGGCTTTATGGATCTGTATCTGGTGATAGAGGTGGTTTTTTTACATTAGGGATTAATGCCGGTGTAAAAAAACATTTTACAGATAACTTTTATGTAGATACTGGTTTCCATTTTGGTGGTGGTGGTGGTGCTGCAGCACCTGATGGTGGTGGTGCTTTTATTTTGCCTCATTTTAATTTAGGGTATGATTTTAAACATTTTTCTATAAATTCTGGTTGGAGTTATGTTAACTTTTTTGACAAAGGAAACATCAAAGGACATCAATTAAATGTTGCTTTAGAAATTCCATTAGAGTATGCATATTCAGATTATAAATCTTCTGAAAGTGAATTTGACTATAGTCTTTTAAAAGATTCTGATTGGAATGTAAATTCTAAAAGAATTTCTTTAATGTTTCATTTAAATAATTTAAAAATTTTAGGAGATGATGATAATGCTAATATAAAAACCTTTGGTAGAGCTACCATAAAACTTGCTGGTTTTGAATTAGCCACTTATCTAACTAACAACTGGTTTACTTTCTTAAAGTTAGATGGAGCTTATGATGGAATAAAAGCGGGTTATATGGATGTTTTTTTAGGAGCTGGATATCATTCATCTTTCAACAATAACAATACAAATATTTTAGCCAAATTTGGTATTGGAGCTGGTGGTGGTGGTAGTGTAGACTCTAAAGGAGGTTTTCTATTGTATCCAGATATATCAATTGAACAGAAAATTTTTGATGATATTTTTCTTTCAATCAATAAAGGTTATGTAATGTCTCCTAATTCTCATTTTCATACATCTTCTTTTGGTGTTGGTATAAAATATTATGTAGATAGAAATGGAGTTGTATCTAATGACAAAGCATTTACTTCAGGGAAATTTAAAGGCATAGAAGTTATTACAAAACAAGAAATTTATTTTAATCCAGAAAGAGAAGAAGGTAAACCTACTGAAAACATGCAGCAAATATCTGTACAAGTTAACTTAAACTTTAATAAAAATTTCTATGTTGCAGGTCAAACTTCTTTTGCTAATTTTGGTAATGCTGGTGCATATGCAGAAGGGATAGTTGGTTTAGGAGCTAGTACAAATCCGTTTCTAAATAATAAAGCAACTCTTTTTGCACAAGCCTTAGCCGGAGCTGCTGGCGGTGGAGATATTTTAACCGGACAAGGTTTAATAGTAAAACCTAGTATTGGTTTTGACTATCAATTAAATAATACTATAAGTTTAAGAAGTGCTGTAGGTTATGTTAAAGCAGTAGGAAAAGGAGAAATAAGTAATCCGTTTTTAAATTTTGGAATTAAATACAATTTTTCTTTTTTAAAAGTTAAGTAAAAACAATGTTTAAAAAAAAGGAGTTTAATTTATAAATTAAACTCCTTTTTTTATTAATGATTAAAGTCTTAAAACAAAACTTATATTTTAAAGAATGGATTTTATTATATCAGAAATAGTAATTCCTTCTGCTTCTGCTTTGTAATTTTTTACAATTCTGTGAGATAATATAGGTATCGCAACTGCTTTTACATCTTCTATATCTGGCGAATATTTTCCTTTAATAGCTGCGTGTGCTTTTGCTGCTAAAATTAGATTTTGAGATGCTCTTGGTCCTGCTCCCCAATCCAAATATAATTTTATAAACTCCGTAGCTTGATCTGATTTTGGTCTTGTTTTGCCAACCAAACCTACTGCATATTCTATAACATTATCGGTTACAGGTATTTTGCGTATTAGTTTTTGTACTTCTATTATTTCTTCTGATGAGAACAGTGGGGTAATTGTTTTAACAATATTACTTGTTGTATTTTTTACTACTTCTACTTCTTCTTTAAAAGTAGGATACTCTAAAGAAATAGAAAAAATAAATCGATCTAGTTGAGCTTCTGGCAAAGGATAAGTACCTTCTTGCTCTATTGGATTTTGAGTAGCTAAAACAAAGAATGGTAAATCTAATTTATATTGATGACCAGATACTGTAACAGAACGCTCTTGCATTGCCTCTAACAACGCTGCTTGGGTTTTTGGCGGTGTTCTATTAATTTCATCTGCCAATACTATATTAGAAAATATTGGTCCTTTTATAAATTTAAACTGTCTGCTTTCATCCAGAATTTCACTCCCTAAAATATCCGAAGGCATTAAATCTGGTGTAAATTGTATTCTTTTAAAATTAAGACCTAAAGCATCAGAAATTGTATTGACTAATAATGTTTTTGCTAAACCAGGCACACCTATTAAAAGAGAGTGTCCTCCACAAAAAACAGACAAAAGCGTAAAACTAACAGCATCTTGCTGCCCAATAATTACTTTTCCTATTTCAGCTTTTAATGCGTTGTATTTTACAACTAAGTCATCTATAGCTTTAACATCAGACATTACTTACTAATTTCTTTTTTCCAGTTTTTGTTAAAAACACATTTACTGTGTCCTTCTCCTATTTTAATATAAGTATCTTTAATTTTTTCTTTAGACCATTTCTCAATTGTTTCTTCTTTCTTTTTTTGAAGTGCTAATTGCTGAACTTTCTCATAATCATTTACAATATCAGCGATATGAGTATCTGTTCTATCTTTCATTAAAATAAACTTAAACATCTTATCTCCTGCTCTAGACTCATCATAAAAAGAAGTAGTCATCTCTCCTTTTTTAAGGTCACTAACTCTTGCATAAAAAGCAGGATCCATTCTTGTTAAGTCAAATCTAGATTCTCCTGTAGATGGATTTATAATTAATCCTCCACTATTTTTAGAATCTTCATCGTTAGAATACTTTTTTACAGCTTCTTCAAAAGTAATTTTACCTTCTTTAATCTCTTCTATAATTTCATTTGTTTTTTCTTCTAGTTCTTTTAATTTATCATCTGGTACAACAGGTTTCATTAAAATATGAGAAGCAATTCTAGTATTACCTTTTATAGCATGCAATTGCATAATGTGGTAACCAAACTCTGATTTAAAAGGTTCTGAAACTTGATTTACATCTAAAGTAAATGCCATTTCCTTAAATTCTTTAATAAAATTAGATTCTTTAGTTACAGTATATTCTCCTCCATTACTTGTAACACCAGGATCATCAGAATTAATAATAGCTTTCATCTTAAAGTTAGATCCGTCTTCTATTTGCTTTTTAATCTCATTTAACTTAGCTACAACTCTCTCTTCTTCTTCTTTTGTTGGTATTGCTTTTAAAACAATTTGAGCTAATTCTATTTCTGCAGGAAACTGAGGTAGTTCTCCTTTTTCTTTTAATCCATTAAAGTATAAACGAACCTCTTCTGGAGTAACATCAATTTTTTCTGTAATTTTTTGTTGTTCTTTTTCTATTAGAACATTTTCTTCTTGTACAGTTGTTAACTCCTTTTTTAAATCTTCTAAATCATTAAAACCATACGCTTTAATTACTTTTTCTATACTACCATACTGTTGTGTAAAGTATTGGATACTTCTCTCTACCCTAGACGAAACTTCTGGTTCTGATACAACAACACTATCTACAACTGCATGATGCGCTAATAACTTTTGTTGCATCAATTCTTCTAACATTTCACAATCTGAAATTGTAATCTTTCCTTCACTTCTAGTTTCTACTTCTTGTTTAAACTTATCAATATCAGACTCTAAAACAATATTTTTACCAATAACTACTGCTACTCCGTCTATTTTTACTTTTTGTGCAGAAGTTTGTAATGCTACAAACCCTAAAAAGGTAAATAGTGATAATTTAATATATTTTGAAATTGTTGTTTTCTGTTGCATCTTTTACTATTATTTTTTCTATCTCTCTAATTAATTCGATTTTACGTTTATGTAAAATCAGTTGTTCTATAGTCTCTTTAATGTAGCTTAATGGAGCTATAGAATTACGTGGTAAAACATCTTTTATAGACACCAAATATAAACCTATTGAGTCTTGTTTTTCGATGAATTTTGTTTTTTTTAACAGTTTTTCTTTTGAAAAAGGGAGTTTTAACAAAATGTTATCTAATTGTGTCCAAGTCGAATCGTTAAATTGATGACTTTTAAAACTTAACTCTTGTCTTTCTAACTTTTCTAAGTCACTAATACTATCTGATTTAAAAAGTTTTAAAATTTCTTTTTTATCATTTATAGTATTATCAACATGAAGATATCTTATTTTAACCAACTCTTCATTCAACTTAAAATTTTCTTTATTTACTAAATAATACTCTTCTAATTCTTCTTCTGTAATAAGAGTATCTAATTGCTCTTTTACTAATTGTTCTTTGTAATTATTAATTAGTAAACTTTCTTTATAACTTTTTACTAAATTATTTATTTTATTAACGGTTTCTAAAGAACTATTTTTCTTAGACTTGTCTAATAACAACCTTTTAATTGCCCAATTTTGGATAAAACTTTTTATTAAAACAATACTATCCTCTTTTCTTATATTTTCTGGAGTTAAATTTAATAAATCCTTCTTATATAGCTTTTCTGTATTAACAGTTGCTACTACATCAGATTCAATATCTTCTTTTTCTTGCATTTTAAACAAATTACAAGAAGTAAAAAGAACTACTACAATTATAAAAGGTAAAAATCTCATTAATTATTTTCGTAAAATTTAATTAATTTTTTCAACTCTTTTTTAGATATCTTTATTTTACTTTTTTTCCTTAAATCAGCAATCCAATTTTCTTCTAAAAAATTTTGATAATCGTTAATTACCTTCCCTTTTGATTTTTCCAAATCTCCGGTTTTATAATTAGATTTATTATCATCAAAATATTGTTTTAAACCCAAAGTATCTTTAGAAGCTTTATTCCAAATTTTTTGCTGCATTAGTTCAAAAAGCAATAATCCGTCTTCATACTCTTTTAATGTATATGCATATTCTGGCTCAGTATAAACTAAATTATCTTTATAATAAGTAAGTATTTGATCCTCTTTAAACATATCAAAAAGTTTAAAAACAGGTAAATGCCTTCTGTTTCTAATATACTTTATAAAAGTTTCTTGTGTTATATTTTTTTCGTTAATACTAATAATATTTTTTTGTAAAGAATCTTTAGGAATAGATCTTAATTTTTTATTATTTAAAATCTTTTTAGCCTTTTCGTACTCAACAATCGTATAATCCTTTCTTAATTTATTTAAAACAGCTTGTTCAGAAAGTTGCATTCTAGAACTCTTTTTTATTTTTTCTTTTAACTCTTTTTCCATTTCCTTAAAAGAACGGATTGGATATTTTTTAAGTAAAGTAACAATATGCCACCCAAAACGAGTTTTAAAAGGTTTAGAGAAATCACCCACTTTTTCTAAAGAAAAAGCAGCTTCTTCAAAAGGTTTTACCATTTTACCAGTACCAAATCTACCAAGTTTACCTCCTTTTATTTTTGATCCTGGATCATCTGAATATTTTTTAGCTAAATCTGCAAAATTTTCTTTGTTTTTTAATTTGATGTAAATACTATCAATTTTCTGTTTGCCTATAGAAGTAGTATCTCCTATTAAAATATGAGCTGCTTCAATTTCTCCTTTAGATTCCTTAAAATCATCTACAATAATAATATGATAACCAAATTGAGTTTTAAAAGGTTTAGAAATTTCTCCAATTTTAGTAGAATAAGCTGCATTTTCAAAAGCATAAACCATATTAAAAGCAGAAAAATAACCTAAATTACCTCCGTTTCCTTTTCTACCTGTCTTAGGATCGTCTTGTGCAGATTTATCTTCAGAAACCTCTCTTGCTACTTCTTCAAAACTTTCTCCATTTAAAATTCTATCTCTAATTTTAGAAATTTTATTATACACAGTAAGTGTGTCATTTGGTGACGCATCTCTAGATAATCTTAATAAAATATGTTTAGCTTTAACTTTATTTTTTGTTCTATAATAAATGTCTTTTACTATATCATCTATAAAAGTTGTATCCTGTAAATAGGGTGCAGAGAGTTGGTTTTTATAAGTTTCCATTTCCCTCTTATAAGATGGCAATGTGTCTAATTTTAAACGATAAGCTTCTTTTACTTTTAATTTATAGTTAATATATAATTCTAAATTTTTAGTTACACTTTTGGCTTCATCATTGTCTATTGCATCTAAGTTTTTTTCATACACTCTTTTAAACTCATTTACAGTTGTATTTTCTCCATCAATAGTTACCAATACTTTGTCTTTATTTTGAGAAAAAACAGACAAAGACAATAAAATACTTAAAACAAATAATAAAAATTTACTCTGCATAATAGTATAAAATTATAAAGAAATAATACCCTTAATTTTTTCTGCTTCTTTGTAATAAGAAATTACATCATCAGAACTTTTTATATTTAATACGATAGAAACACTCGTATATTTTCCTGTTTTAGATTTTTTTGTTTTTATTACTGCTCCGGTATTATCAAACAAATCTTCTACTTCTTTAACCTGGTCTCCGTCTGAAGGCACAATAAATTTATACAAATAGTCTGCAGGAAAGCTAGTTGTATCTTCTAACTGAACTTTTAACTTATCATAAAAGGCTTTCTTATCACTCATCTTATATACTTCTTTTACAAATTGTTTTAAATAACAAGACACAAAATTACATTAAAAATTAGTTTTATAAAGGGAATCATTTATTTTTGTGAAATGCAACAAAAAATTCTATTGATTGGCGGTCCAGGAACTGGTAAAACTTCGGTTTTAAATGAATTAATTTCGAGAGATTTTTTTTGCTTTCCAGAAGTTTCTAGAGAAGTAACTTTAAAAGCACAAGAACAAGGAATTGATCAACTTTTTTTAACGAAACCTTTATTGTTTAGCGAAATGTTATTAGAAGGTAGAGAGCAACAATATTTAGATGCAGAAAAATCTGATGCTGAACTTATTTTTTTTGATAGAGGAATACCAGACGTACATGCTTATCTCGATTTTTTTAGCACAGAATATCCAACAACTTTTTTAGAAAAAAGTAAAAAATATAGGTACGATAAAGTTTTTCATTTTTCTCCTTGGAAAGAGATTCATTTAACAGATAATGAACGTTATGAATCTTTTGAAGAAACAGTAGAAATAGACTCTTTTTTAACAAAAACATATACAGATTTAGGCTATCATATTATTAATGTTCCTATTGCTAGCATAAAAAAAAGAACCGATTTTATAATTAATTCGCTTTCTTGCGATTTATGATTTCTTCTAAAGAAATATTAAAAAAATATTGGGGTTTTTCTGATTTTAGACCTTTACAAAATGAAATCATTTCTGCTGTTTTAGACCAAAAAGACGTAATTGCTCTATTACCAACTGGTGGCGGAAAATCAATTTGTTTTCAAATTCCGGCTTTAGCCAAAGAAGGTATTTGCTTGGTAATTTCTCCTTTGATTGCTTTAATGAAAGATCAAGTAGAAAACTTAAATCAAAAAGGAATTAAAGCCGCAACTTTTCCTTCTGGTACATCTCAAGATGAATTAATCACCTTATTTGATAACATAAAATTCGGTGGAGTAAAGTTTCTATACATTTCTCCAGAAAGATTGCAATCATTTTTTATCCAACAGAAAATAAAGGAATTAAATATTAATTTAGTAGCAATTGACGAGGCTCATTGCATCTCGGAATGGGGACATGATTTTAGACCATCTTACAGAAATATAAAAATTTTAAAAGAACTAAAACCCGATGCTAACTTTATTGCTTTAACGGCAACTGCTAATCAAAAAGTACTTTCTGACATTTCTAAGAATCTTCAGTTGAAAGAGCCAACTATCTTTAAAAAATCATTTTTTAGAGAAAATTTAGCCTATCAAATTTTTACGATAGAAGATAAACTGCAACGTTTGCTTCAAATTTTCACCAAAACAAAAAAGCCAGCAATTGTTTACGTTAATTCAAGAAAAAAAACAGAACAAATTTCAGATTTTTTAAATGCCAATAGTTTTAAAAGTTCTTTTTATCATGCGGGTTTATCATCCGTAGAAAAAAATATTTCTTTTAACAATTGGATGACGGAAAAAACATCCATAATTGTAGCTACAAATGCTTTTGGTATGGGAATTGACAAACCAAATGTTGGTTTGGTTATTCATTTAGACATCCCTTCTAGCATAGAAAATTACGTGCAAGAAACTGGTAGAGCCGGTAGAAATGGTTTAAAATCTTTTGCAGTTTTATTATTTAATAAAAGTGATGTTTTACTATTTAAAGACAGATTAGAAAAAACATTGTTAAGCATCAAAGAAATTAAAGAAATTCATAAAAAATTATATCAATATTTTAGAATTCCTTTAGGCGAAATTCACGAGGAATCTTACAATTTTAATATTTTAGAATTTAGTAAAAAATATAATTTTTCGGTTTTAAAAGTTGATGCTGCAATTAAATTATTTTTTAATAATGGTATTATAGAAATCAGCAATAATTATAACAAAAAATCTACATTACAATTTATTGTAAGTAGTAAAACAGTTTTAAATTATTTAGATAAAAACCCAACTCTTAAAAAATTTACTAATGTAATTTTAAGAACATATGCTGGTTTGTTTGAAGAAGAAGTTAAAATTGATGAATTTTTTATTGCAAAAAAAATAGGTTTAACCACAAATCTTGTGTTGGCTAATTTAGAGCATTTACAAAACAATGAAATTATAAACTATAATGCCATAAAAAGTGATGCGGAAATTACTTTTTTATTGCCTAGGGAAGATGATTATACGATCAATCGATTTTCTAGAGAAATGAAACAATTTATCCATCAGAAAAAACAAAAATCAAAAGATTTAATTCAATTTATTAATAACAATTCGGTTTGTAGAAGCATTCAAGTCTTAAATTATTTTGATGAAATAAAAACTGAAAAATGTGGCATTTGTGATGTTTGTATTTCAGAAAAAAAGAATGCTGTTAAAAATTTATCATCCGAAATTGTTTTTCTACTAAAGAAAGAACAAGCTTTAAGTTCATCAGAAATTAGTGAAGCTTTAATTGCGAATAAAAAAGACATTTTAATACATTTGCGTCAACTTTTAACAGATGATAAAATTAAAATAAATCATCAAAATAAATACCAACTAAATTTATAATTATGAAAGACTTACGTATTGTTTTTATGGGAACTCCAGATTTTGCTGTTACTATTTTAAAACACTTAGTAGATAATGATTATAATGTTGTGGGTGTAATTACAGCTTCTGATAAACCTGCCGGAAGAGGTAGAAAATTAAACGAATCTGCTGTAAAAAAATACGCAACTTCTGTTAATTTACCCGTTTTACAACCTACAAACCTAAAAAACGAAGACTTTAATAAACAATTAAAAGAACTAAAAGCAGATTTACAAATTGTAGTTGCTTTTAGAATGTTACCAAGAGTAGTTTGGCAAATGCCTAAATATGGTACATTTAACCTACACGCTTCTTTACTGCCAGAATACAGAGGTGCAGCACCAATACATTGGGCTATTATTAATGGAGAAACAAAAACCGGTGTAACTACCTTTTTTATTGATGATAAAATTGATACTGGAGAAATTATTTTACAAGAAGAAATAGAAGTATTAGAAACAGAAACAGTTGGTACTTTACACGATAAATTAATGTTTTTAGGTGCAGATTTAGTTGGTAAAACAGTAGATTTAATTGCCACAGAAAATGTTACAACTACAAAACAACCCGATTTAGAAGAAAAGTCTGCTTCTAAATTAAACCCAGAAAATTGTAGAATAGATTGGTCGGATTCTTTAGATAATATTTACAATAAAATTAGAGGTTTAAATCCTTTTCCTGCAGCTTGGACAATTATTAAAAATGACGAAGAAGAAATATCTTCTAAAATTTATGGAGTTAAAAAAGAAAATGAGCTACATAATTTTGCTGTAGGTAAAATTATAACATCCAAAAAAGAATTAAAAGTTGCTGTAAACGGTGGCTATATAATTATTAATGAAATAAAAATAGCTGGTAAGAAAAAGATGGATTCTAAAAGTTTATTAAATGGTTTTAGTTTTTCTACTGAATCAAAAATGTTATAACCTCTTTGTTCACAAGGTTTTTTTAGTCCTTTTCAATTTTACAATCATCTTTATTAACAATTTTCATTATTTTATTAACAAAACCATTTTTTTTAAGCTTCAAATTTGTGGAAACCCTTAATCCGTCTATCTTTGTTAGGATTTAAAGGAAACAATTTATTCTATTAATATTAAAAAATAATCTATTATGAACAAGTCAGATTTAATTGATGCAATGGCTGCTGATGCAGGAATTTCTAAAGTAGCAGCTAAAGCGGCATTAGAATCTTTTACAGATAACGTAACTTCTGCTTTAAAAGAAGGTGGAAAAGTAGCATTAGTTGGTTTTGGAACATTCTCTGTTTCAGAAAGAGCAGCTAGAACTGGTAGAAACCCACAAACAGGTAAAACTATTGAAATCGCTGCAAAAAAAGTAGCTAAGTTTAAAGCAGGTGCTGGATTAAGCGATGCTGTAAACTAAGAACTTATTATTTAAGTTTTATAAACTCTCTTTTTTAAAGGGAGTTTTTTTTTATCATTTTTTTTATTTACATTTAGGAAAATAATAATTTAAAATTCATTTTTTTGAAAATAAATAAAGGTAAATTATTAATTGCAGAGCCAACAATCTTAAATGATAACTCTTTTAATAGAGCTATTATTTTGCTTACAGAACATACCTGTAATAATTCTGTTGGTTTTATTTTAAACAGACCTTTAGATTACACTGTTAACGACTTACTCCCAGAATTAAATTGTAACTTACCTATTTATCAAGGAGGGCCTGTTGAACAGGACAATTTATATTTTATACATAGTATTCCTGACTTAATACCAGACAGTATTGAAGTTGAAAATGGAATTTTTTGGGGTGGAAACTTTGAATCTTTAAGAAACTTAATTAAAGAAGACAAGCTCTATAACTCTGATATTCGTTTTTTCTTAGGATATTCTGGTTGGAGTAAAAACCAATTAGAAGATGAAATGAATCAAAACTCTTGGTTTCTTTCTGAAAATGATTTTGAAAATATTTTTTCTGCAGATAATGAAAGCCTATGGAAAAACAAACTGTTACAAAAAGGAGGTCGTTATAAATTATGGGCAAATGCTCCTAGTGATTTTAATTTAAATTAAACTCCCGCTATTTGTAACACTCTTAAGTTATTAGCTAATTTTAAACCTATTTCTGTCGTAAATACTTTCTTTTTATAACTTGTTACAGGCTGTATACCTACAATTGCATTTGTTATAAATACTTCATCTGCTTTTTGAATCTCAAAAGGAGAAATTGATGTTTCTTCTAAAGTGAAATCTTTATTTTTACTAATAATTTCAATTACTTTTTTTCTAGTAACTCCTTTAATACAACCTTCTGTTAAAGCAGGTGTTTTTATAACATTTCCTTTTACAACAAAGATATTTCCATTTGTTACTTCAACAACTCCTTTTCTTTCGTTTAATAAAATACAATTATCTAGATCGTTTTCATCAGCATAAATACTTGCCAATGTATTTAGCATTTTATTATTTGTTTTTATTGTGGATAAAAGTCCAGAATAATTATAAAAGTCTTTAAAAACATCTAAGGAATATGTTTTACTTATTTGAGGAACATATTCTTTTGCCTCAATTGTAAAATCTATTTTATTTGATGTTGGCTTGTATAAACCTCCATCTTTTCTAAAAACATTTAACCTTACTCTAAATGTATTTCCGCTTTCTTTAAGTTTAACGGTCTTTAAAATTTCTTTTTCTAAAAACTCTAATGTAAATTCTAAAGGAATTTTCATTCTTAACATTCTCATTGAAGCCATTAACCTAAAATAATGATCCTCTAAAAAAACAACTTTATTGTTTAAAACTTTAATTGTTTCAAAAATAGCATCTCCATACTTAAAAGCCCTATTTTCAATTGATAGTTTTAAATTTTCTGAATAAAGTAATTCTCCATTAAAGTTAATCATGACTACAAATTTTAAGGCAGCAAAATTAACGTATTTTAAAAGATTAAGAGAGAAAAACTTAACAATTATGTCAACTTTTTAACCCTTTTATTAACTACTTAAGCACCTATAGTATGCTTTAGTTCTTCTACCTGACTTTCCCACAATTGCTTAGCCTCTTCTACATCATCTTCATCATCTGCAAAATCTGTAACAATTAAAGATACGTCCTTGGTAAGAGCATCCACTTGAATTTTCATTTCGAAAAAACTATCGTCACCTTCACTCTCTAACCATTTAAATCTAATTCTATCATCAGATTTTTTAATTATTAATTCAGCAAGTTCTTCTTCTCCTTCCCAAACAAAACTAAATATTTTACCTCTAGCATTTACTTTATCAGCAAACCATTCTTGTAAATTAGATGGTGACGATATATATTGATATATCATATTTGGTGATGCTTTAATAGCTATTTCTACTTCAAACTTTACTTTATCCATTATTGTTTTCTTATGCTCACAAGATAGTTATTAATTCTATTTAAAAAAAATTTAAAACACTCCTTGTTAGTTTATAAAATTCTATTATATTTGCAGCCTCAAAGTAATGGCGAGGTAGCTCAGTTGGTTAGAGCGCAGGATTCATAACCCTGAGGTCACGGGTTCAAATCCCGTTTTCGCTACAAGTAAATGGTTAAAAAACAGTTTAGTTAACTCTAAACTGTTTTTTTTTTACAAAAGAGTTTATTTTAAAGCTCTAAACATATAAATAAAAAAAAGCGAGTCTAATGCTCGCTTTTTTTTATTTATATGTAAGAACTAATAATTTAAACTACCTATCTACATCATAGATGCAGCAATCTTTTTATAAGTTCCGTTTTCTAATTTTTCTCTAATTGCAGAAAAAGCAGTTATAGTTTCATCTATATCATCTTGATTATGTGTTGCTGTTGGTATTAATCTTAAAATAATTAATCCTTTAGGTATTACAGGATAAACAACAATAGAACAAAAAATTCCGTGATTTTCACGTAAATCATTTACCATAGCCATAGATTCTGGTATATCACCTTTTAAAAACACGGGTGTAATACAAGTTTGTGTTGTTCCTAAATCAAACCCAGCATTACGTAATCCAGATTGTAAAGCATTGGTATTCTCCCATAATTTAGCTTTTAACTCTGGCATTGTACGCAACATATCTAAACGTTTTAATGCTCCTTTAACCATTGCCATAGGTAATGATTTTGCAAACATTTGAGAACGCATGTTATATTGTAAAAACTGAATTACATCTTTATTACCTGCAAAAAAAGCTCCAATACCTGCCATAGATTTTGCAAAAGTTGCAAAATAAACATCTATTTCATCTTGTACACCTTGTTCTACACCAGTTCCCTTACCTTCTTTACCTAAAGTACCAAAACCATGTGCGTCGTCTACTAAAAGTCTAAAATTGTATTGTTTTTTTAAAGCAACAATCTCTTTTAAACGACCTTGTTCTCCTCGCATACCAAAAACACCTTCAGAAATCACTAAAATTCCTCCACCTGTTTTTTCTGCCATTTTTTGAGCACGGATAATATTTTTTTCAAAACTCTCCATGTCGTTATGTTTGTAAACAAAACGTTTACCTGCATGTAGACGAACACCATCTATAATACATGCATGCGTATCCATATCGTAAACAATAATATCATTTTTAGTTACCAATGCATCTATAGCAGACACCATACCTTGATAACCGAAATTTACTAAGTAAGCAGCTTCTTTTTCTACAAAGGCAGCACATTCTTGCTCTAATTGCTCATGATATTCAGTATGCCCAGACATCATTCTAGCTCCCATTGGGTAAGCCATACCATGTTCTGCAGCAGCTTCTCCATCTACTTTTAAAACTTCTGGATGATTTGCTAAACCTAAATAATCATTTATACTCCAAGTAACTACTTTCTTACCATTAAAAGACATTCTGTTAGATATTGGTCCTTCTAGCTTAGGAAAAACATAATAGCCTTCTGCTTGTTTAGCCCATTTTCCTAAAGGTCCTTTATCCGCCTCTATTCTTTCAAATAAATCTTTCGTCATGTTCTCTTTATTATTTTTTTTCGAAATGCAAAGTAACCGCTTTTTTTGCAGTTTATCAAATTGTTAAGTACTCAATTATAGTTACAAGAAATCATTTTCTTTCATCCATTCGTCGCTATAGATTTTATTCATATAACGAGAGCCATGATCAGGGAAAATCAAAACTACAAAACTATCATCATTAAAAACCTTTTTTTCAGCATACTGCTTAGTAGCTTGCATTACAGCACCACTTGTATAACCAGGAAAAATACCTTCTTGTTTTACTATAGATCTTGCCTCTAAAGCAGCCTCTCTATCAGAAACTTTTTCATAAACATCTATTATATCAAAATCTGTAGCAGTAGGAATTAAGTTTTTACCTAAACCTTCTATTTTGTAAGGTTTTACCTCATTTAAATCTAACTTTCTGGTTTCATGATATTTTTTAAGAACAGAACCTATAGCATCAACTCCTAAGACTTTAATATTAGGGTTTTGTTCTTTTAAATATTGTCCTGTTCCAGAAATAGTTCCTCCTGTACCACTTGCAACAACTATGTGAGTTACCTTCCCTTCCGTTTGTTTCCAAATTTCTGGTCCTGTAGTTCTATAATGTGCTTCTGTATTTAATTCGTTAAAATACTGATTGATATAAACCGAATTTTTTGTTTTTTTGTGAATTGTTTTGGCTACTTCATAATAAGATCTGGGATCTTCTGGCGGAACATTAGCAGGACAAACATGTACCTCTGCTCCCATTGTTTTTAATAAATCTATCTTATCTTTAGATGATTTATCACTAACAGCTAAAATACATTTATATCCTTTTACAATACTTATCATTGCTAAACTAAAACCAGTATTACCAGAGGTAGTTTCTACAATTGTAGCTCCTTTTTTAAGGATTCCTTTTTTTTCTGCGTCTTGTACAATATGTAAAGCAATCCTATCTTTTGCTGAATGACCCGGATTAAAAGCCTCAAACTTTGCATAATAGCTACCCGGTAGATTTTTTGTTATCTTATGAAGTTTAATTAGAGGAGTTTCTCCTACTAATTCTAAAATTGAGTTTGTAATTCCGTTATTTCTAGTCATTCTTAGATAATTATCAAAGTAAATGTCATTACAAGATTAGAGAGAAAAGCCATTTTTAATATTATATATTTTATAATAGATGACTTCGTTAGACTTATAATGACAGTTATTTTTTCTTTGATTACGGAGGCAAAAGTACATTTAATCCTTAAATACTGAAACTCTTTTTAAGACTTAATTTTTACAACTTCTAATTTATCTTCTAATGCTAAAAAGAAAGTATACATTTTAGCGGTTTCTTTTAAAGCATCAAAACGACCAGATGCTCCTCCATGACCTGCTTCCATATTTGTATCTAATAACAACAAATTATTATCTGTTTTTAGCTCTCTTAATTTAGCAACCCATTTTGCAGGTTCCCAATATTGCACTTGAGAGTCATGAAAACCAGTAGTTACCATTATATTTGGATAGTCTTTAGCTTCTATCTGATCATAAGGTGAATATGATTTTATATAATCATAATATTCTTTATCATTCGGGTTTCCCCATTCATCATATTCTCCTGTGGTTAACGGAATACTATCATCTAACATGGTAGAAATTACATCAACAAAAGGTACAGAAGCTATAATTCCGTTATATAATTCAGGATTCATATTAACAACTGCTCCCATTAATAATCCTCCTGCAGAACCACCCATTGCGTATAAATGTTCTGGAGAAGTATAATTATTATCAATTAAAAATTTAGAACAATCTACAAAATCGTTAAACGTATTTTTTTTGTTTAACATTTTACCATCTTCGTACCATTCTCTACCCAAATATTCACTTCCGCGAATATGAGCTAAAGCATAAACAAACCCTCTGTCTAATAAACTTAAACGTGTAGTAGAAAAACTGTCTGGTATTGTATATCCGTAAGAACCATATGCATATTGCAAAATTGGCGTTTCTTTAGTAAGTTTTGTGTCTTTATGGTGTACGATAGAAATAGCTACTTTTTTACCGTCTCTTGCGTTTGCCCAAACACGTTTACTTATATAATTTTCTTTTTGAAACTTACCTCCTAAAACTTCTTGTTCTTTTTTTATGTCTTTTGATTTATCACTCATATTAAAATCAATTACAGAACTTGGTGTTGTAAAAGAATTGTATGAATAACGAATAATATCTGTATCAAAATCCGGATTTGCATATACACCAACGGAGTATGTTTCTTCTGTAAAAGGCAAGTAATAATCTTCCGTAGTATCCCAACGTTTTATTCTAACTTTACTTAAACCATTGTTACGTTCTTCTAAAACCAAGTAGTCTTTAAAAATAGAAAAATCTTCTAATAAAGTTTCTTCTCGGTGCGGAATTACATCTACCCAATTCTCTTTACTTGTTTTAGTTATAGGGGTTTTCATCAATTTAAAATTGATGGCTTTATCTTTGTTGGTTAACAGATAAAAATGATCTTCGAAATGAGAAACACTATATTCTAAATCTCTTTCTCTTGGCTGTAAGATGGTAAATTCTCCGTTAGGGTTATCTGCATCTAAATATTGTGCTTCTGTAGAAACTGTGCTGTAAGAACCTATAATTATATATTTATCTGATTTAGATTTTGTTACATAAGTACCAAACGTATCATCTTTTTCATGAAAAACCTCTACATCTTCTGAAGTTGGAGTTCCTAAAACATGTCTAAAAATCTTTTCGCTTCTTAGAGTAACAGGATCTTTTTTTGTGTAAAAAATAGTTTTATTATCATTTGCCCAAACAGAACCACCAGTTGTATTCTCTATAATATCTTTGTAAATTTCGCCTGTTTCTAAATTTTTAATGCGTAAAAAATATTGTCTTCTACTAACTGTATCCGTAGCAAAAACCATTAACTTATTGTCATTAGAAACATTTAAGCCACCTAATTGATAATAATCGAAATCTTTTGCCATTTCGTTTACATCAAAAAGTATTTCTTCTTCGGCTTCTAATTTTTCTTTTTTTCTACTATAAATAGGATATTGTTTACCAACCTCATAACGTGTAATATAAAAATAACCATTGTCTTTGTAAGGCACAGAAGAATCATCTTCTTTAATTCTGCCTTTCATTTCTTCGAACAATTCTTCTTGAAATGGTTTCGTATGTTTGGTAACTTCTTTATAATAAGCGTTTTCTTCTTCTAAATAATCAATTACTTTTTGAGTTTTTGAATCTTTATGATCTGCATTTTTCTGTTCATCAGACAAACGCATCCAAAAATAATTATCAATTCTTACATCTCCATGTTTTTCTAATTTTGTAGGCTCTTTAGCTGCTACAGGAGTTTTTGCATCGGTACTTTTCATGGTCTCATTTTTACAAGCGGTTGCAAATGTAAGACTTAAAATAATGACAGGAATAACAATTTTTCTCATTTTTATAAGCTTTGTGTTCCTTCTAAAAATACTAAATTTGTACTAAACAAAAAAAACAAAAATTATGTTTGGAGATTTATCTGGAATGATGGACAAATTAAAGAATGCACAACAGAAAGTGGAAGAAACTAAAGCAAGATTAAATTCGGTTTTGGTTGATGAAGTTGCTGCAGACGGAAAACTAAAAATTACTTTAACGGCTAATAGAGAAATAAAATCGATAAATATTGATGATTCTTTACTTACGGATGCAGAAGAGTTAGAAGATTATTTAATTATTGCTCTTAATAAAGCTATTGATAAAGCAACTAAAATTAACGAAACAGAATTGGCGGAAGCTGCAAAAAGCGGAATGCCAAATATACCAGGAATGGGAATTTAAAAAACAAACATTTGAGTTTAGAAGATTACATGCTACCCTGCTTAAACAAACAACTTTTTGGTATTGATTGTTTAGGTTGCGGAATACAAAGAGCTTTTATAAATCTTATTAAAGGTGAATTTTTAGCTGCTTTTAATTTATACCCTGCTATTTATACATTATTAATATTTGTAGGCTTTTTGTTACTAAACTTTAAATACAAGTTTAAAAACAGTAAAAAAATAATTGTTACATTCGCAACTATTAACGTTTTAATTATAGTAGTAAGCTATTTTATTAAAATGAAATTTATCTTTAAACTCTAACTAAAAATTAAAATGGAAAGACAAAGTTTACCCAATGCAACTGTATCATTAGTTTTAGGAATATTTTCGATATTAACCTGTATTTGCTATGGTATTTTAGGTTTACCTTTAGGTATTACAGCACTTATTTTAGGAAATAAAGCTATAAAACTAAACAATGCTCATCCTGAAGATTATACTGGTGTTGGTAATGCAACAGCTGGTAAAATATTAGGTATTGTTGGTATTGTTTTAAACTTAACTTTTTTATTATTTATTATTTGGATAGTTTCTAAAATAGGATGGGACAATCTACAAAACCCAGAAGAAGCTCAACAACGCATGCAAGAAATATTTGGTCAATAAACTAAATTTACCTTGAAAAATAAAAAAATGCAATTCTTATAGAATTGCATTTTTTTGTTTTAACAACTATTTAATTAACGTTACTTAAACATAGTTTTTCTTTTGTAATTTATAACTTTGCTATTCTTATTTTCATATTAATAATACATATTTTTAACCATGAATACAGATACAAAAAAGAAATCTACAACAAAAAAAATATTAAAATGGGTAGTATCTATTTTTTTGATTTTAATAATTATACTTGTTTCTATACCCTATCTTTTTAAAGATAAAATTGTTGCAATGGTTAGCAAAACTATTAACAATAACATTAATGCAACCGTTAGTTTTAAAGAAACAGACCTTAGTCTTTTTAAAAACTTTCCGTTAGTAAGTTTAACGGTTAATGATTTATCCGTTATAAATAAAGCGCCTTTTGAAGGAGATACTTTAGTTAATGTAAAAGAATTAGGTTTTGCCATGAAAATTACAGAACTTTTAAAAGGTTCTGATGAAGCTATTGCCATACAAAGTATTTCTACAAGCCAAGGAGATATTAATATTATCTTAAACAAAGAAGGAAATGGTAATTATGATATTGCAATACCTACAGAAGAACAAACAACAACCGAAACTTCGGAAACTTCTACTGTTTCTCTCAATATAGAAGATTACGAGTTGTCTGATATCAACTTTAATTATATAGATAGAAGCACAAATACTAAATTAAGTTTAGACAGCATTTACCATACAGGAAAAGGTAATTTTGCCGAAGATATTTTTAATTTAGACACTAAAACCATTGGTTTTTTGTCTTTTGATTTAGACGGAACAAACTATTTAAAGGGAGTAAAAGTAACTTTAGATGCAATACTTGGTATCGATTTAAAAAACAGCAAATATTCTTTTAAAGAAAATACCGCTTACATAAACCAACTACCTTTAGAGTTTAATGGTTTTATCCAATTAGTAGAAGAAAATCAGTTATACGACCTTAGCTTTAAAACACCTACTTCTTCTTTTAAAAATGCATTAGCATTATTACCTGAACAATATGCAGGAAATTTAGAATCGATAAAAACGGAAGGAAACTTTGAAGTAAACGGATTGGTAAAAGGTACATTATCAGAAAACACCATTCCGGCTTTTGATATTAATATCGTTTCTAAAGACGCTTTATTCAAGTATGCAGATTTACCAAAAGCGGTTAAAAATATAAATATCGACACAAAAATAATCAATAAAACAGGAATTGTAGAAGATACGTATGTTACCGTTGATCAATTTAATTTTAAAATTGATGAAGATGCTTTTGCTGCAAATGGTAATTTTAAAAATATTATTACAAATCCTTTAATCAACTTAACAGCCAAAGGTGTTATTAATTTAGCAAATATTAGTAAAGTTTATCCTGCTTTAGAACAAGAATTAGCCGGTATTTTAAATGCAAATATTACCACAAATTTTGACATGAATTCTGTTGAAAAAGGAACCTATAAAAACATAAAAAATAAAGGAAATATAACGTTAAGTAATTTTAAATATGATGATAAAGATGTTGCCAATCCTTTTTACATCAATAAAACAGATATTGCATTTAACACTAGCAGCATTAAATTAAACGAATTTAGTGCAAAAACAGGTACTTCAGATTTATCTATAACAGGTAATTTAGATAATTTTTACGGATTCCTTTTTAAGGAAGATGTACTAAAAGGAAATTTCATACTAAACTCTAACAATCTTAAAATAGCAGATTTTATTACAAATAACGAAACTACAACAACTACAAAAAAAACAACTACAACAGAAACCTCAACATTAAAAATACCTGCTTTTTTAGATGTAAAATTTACAGCCAATGCTAGCAAAGTTGTTTATGATAATTTAAACTTAACAAACGTTTCTGGAGACCTTTATATACATGATGAAACTGTTGATTTAAAAAACTTAAAATCTGATATTTTTGGTGGTAATATTGTTTTTGATGGTAATGTTTCTACAAAAGGAACTACCTCTAATTTTAAAATGGATTTAAATCTAAACGAACTAAAAATTTCTGATTCTTTTAGCAGTATAGATATGTTAAAATCTATTGCTCCAATTGCAAAAACCATAGAAGGTAAAATAAACTCTACAATTACCGTTTCTGGTAATTTAAATGATGATATGACGCCTAATTTAAAAACCATTTCTGGTGACTTATTAGGGCAATTATTAAGCACTAAGTTAAATGCTAGCAACTCTAAACTATTAACTACTTTAAGCGAAAATGTAAGTTTTATTAATCTTGATAATTTAAACTTAGAAAACTTAACAGGTAAATTTTCTTTTGAAGACGGTAAGGTTGCTGTAAAACCAATTTCTTTAATTTACAAAGATGTTAAAATGCAAATTGGTGGTACACATGGTTTTGATAAATCAATAGATTATGATATTGTTTTTGATGTGCCTGTAAAATATTTAGGTACAGAAGTAACCAATTTAATTGCAAAACTAACTCCAGAAGATGCTGCTACTATTAAAAATATTCCGGTAAACGGAACTTTAAAAGGGACCTTTACAAATCCTAATTTTACATCTAACATTAAAACTGCAACTACTAATTTAATTACTAGTTTAGTAGAAAAACAAAAGCAAAGTCTTATTAATAAAGGTAAAGATGCACTTACAAACTTAATAGATAAAAATACAACTAAAACGGACTCTACAACAACAAAAGAAAGTACTACCGATAAGGTTAAAAGCACTTTAAAGAACTTATTTAATAAAAAGAAGGATACCACAGGCAACTAAACCTCTTCTTCTTTAACTATTTATATTTATAAAAAAAAGGACGCTCTTATGAGCATCCTTTTTTTATAAATATTTTTTTTGGTAAAACTTAAATTGCACCCATTACAGAAACTATAATTACTAAAATATATAAGGATATTGTTATTATAGTAAATACACCAATAAATTTATAGTGAGATTTTAGCATTTCAAAAGATTTTGCCAAAACATCATCATCTTTAGTTGCTAATGCTTTTTTCATTTTATTAGAAAACTGTAATAAATAATATACCGGAAAAAAATAAATAATAGCTAAAACTAGATAAACAGCCGCCATAATCAACCCCAAATCTCCAGGAATACCAGGTTGCATTTTTTCTGCCAAATCAAAAATAGTTGTTGCAAAAATGGCAAAAACCACCATTAACCCAATAAATATAAAACCTAAAATTGCTAAAAACTTAGCCCATCTAGCAGTTTCTCTTAAAAAATTTTTAGAAGCACTTGTTAATGTTAATTGTTCTAATTGAGTAATAGGATTATTTATCATAATAAAGTTGTTAGTTTTTAATAGAATCAAAAATAAACAAAAAAAATAGGCTACAAATTCAGAAGTTAAAAAACCTGAATCTATAGCCTATTTTTTTTGTTTATTTTTGCTGTTTAAAACTCACTAATTGTCTTTTTAATAATATCTAAACAATCCATTAATTGTTCTTTATTCATAACCAAAGGTGGTGCAAAACGAATAATATTTCCGTGAGTTGGTTTTGCTAATAAACCGTTATCTCTTAACTTCATACAAATATCCCAAGCAGTAGAACTGTCTTCTGTATCATTTATTAAAATTGCATTTAACAATCCTTTACCTCTAACAGATTTCACCAATTCATTTTCATTTGCAAATTCAGATAACTCATTTCTAAAAATTTGACCTAATTTTTCTGCATTTTCAGCCAATTTTTCATCAGCGATTACCTCTAAAGCAGCAATTGCTACAGCAGCAGCAACCGGATTCCCTCCAAAAGTAGAACCATGATTTCCTGGTTTGATAACATTCATAACACTATCATTTGCTAAAACAGCAGAAACCGGAAAAACCCCACCACTTAAAGCTTTCCCTAAAATTAAAACATCTGGTTTTACATTTTCATGATCTACAGCTAACATTTTACCAGTTCTTGCAATTCCCGTTTGTACTTCATCTGCAATAAAAAGCACATTATAATCTTTACATAATTTTTTAGCCGCAGCTAAATAACCTTCAGAAGGCACATAAACACCAGCTTCACCTTGTATTGGTTCTACTAAAAATGCCGCTATATTATTACTATTTTCTAAAGTTTCTTGTAATTCTTGTAAATTATCGTACTCAATTTTTAAAAACCCTTTTGTGTAAGGACCAAAATTCTTTTTAGCAACAGGATCATTAGAAAAAGAGATAATAGTAGTTGTTCTTCCATGAAAATTGTTTTCACAAACAACTATTTGAGCTTTGTTTTCATCAATTCCTTTTACTTCATATGCCCACTTTCTTGCCAATTTTAAGGCAGTTTCTACTGCTTCTGCACCAGTGTTCATCGGTAAAAGTTTATCAAAACCAAAAAGTTCTGTAGCAAATTTCTCATACTTACCTAACATGTCGTTATAAAACGCTCTAGATGTTAAGGTTAAAGTTTTTGCTTGATTTACCATTGCATCCACAATTTTTGGATGACAATGCCCTTGATTTACTGCAGAATATGCCGATAAGAAATCGTAATACTTTTTACCTTCAACGTCCCAAACATGTACGCCTTCTCCTTTACTTAAAACTACCGGAAGCGGATGGTAATTATGTGCGCCATACTTGTTTTCTAATTCAATTGCTTCATTTGAAGTTAATTTGCCTAAAACAGCCATTTTTTAATCATTTAAATGTTTATACTAAAAACATTCCTGTTCTACCTTTATCCTTTCAGTGAGTACCGAAAATTCAGCGTGGGAAAGAAATCATCCCCGAAGTTCTACAAAAATAGTAAAAAAAGACGCTATTATAATCCTCTTCACTAAAAAACAAGTACTTAGTCTCTTTACATCATAATCTATAAAAAAATTTGTTTCTTATAAGTGATTCTATTTTCTGTAATTAAAACAAACATAAAACGTATTTTATCTAGAATAAATTAATAAATACTATTTTACACAACAAAATATTTACAAAAACAGCAACAACATTAAAAAGTCTAAAATAAAACCCAAGTTTAATTGTACTTTTTTTAATAAAAGTTAATTTAGCGATAATTTTATTATTTGTATGAAGTCTTTTTTTAAATATTTTTTAATTTTTCTGAGTACTACTTTCTTTGCTCAGAATAAAGCTAATTTAGATTCTCTACTAGTTAAAGGTGTAAAAGCTATGAATAACAAAGAATACTCTTTGTCATTAGAGCTTTTAACTAAAGTAAATTCTGTTGCCGAAGAAAACCGTTGGTACAAACAACAGTTTTTGGCCATAAATAATATTGGCGCCAACTACTACTCTATGTTAGATTATGGAGAAGCTTTAAACAATTACTTAAACGCTTACACGATAGCTCTAAAACATCTTGATCAAAATGAAGAGATGATTGTTTTAAATAACATTGCTATTCTGTATAGTAAAGAAAGTGAATTTAAAAAAGCAGAAGAATACTTTGAAAAAGCATATAAACTTGCCCAAGAAAATAATCAACAAACCAAAATAGGTTTTTATGCAATTAATTTAGGTATTGTAACTAATCAACAATATAAATTAGATACTGCATATAATTATTTAGAAAAAGCAAAAGAAATATTTAAAGACAAACCTTCTCTTTTAATATTAGCCGAAACTGCTTTAGTAGATAACTTCTATAAGAGAACTCAATTTAAAAAGGCAGAAGCATTAGCGAATAAAATTCTACCTAATTTAAAAGGCGTTTCGTATTCCGAAGAAAGAATATCTCTGTTAATTATACTCTCTAACATTTATAAAAAATCTAAAAAACTATCATTAGCTGCCAATTATGCTGAGTCTGCACTAAAGTCTTCTATTAATTCTGAAAATAAAATTTCTGCTTATAACCAATTAGCAGAAATCTATAAAGAAAGTAAGTTAATTGACAAAGTTATAGAAGCTAAAGACTCTGTAATAGCACTAACAAATGCCTTAAATAAAGTAAAAAATGGTCATTTATTTGAAACAAATAAAGTAAAGTTTGAAATTGAAAACTACAAACAAGAACTAAAACAAAATCAAGATAAACAAAAAGAAGAACGCATTATATTATATGGCTTACTAGGTACTTTAATTTTGATTATTTGTTTAATAACTTGGGCGCTTCGTAATAGTTTCATAAAAAATAAACAAAGAAAAATATTACATAATAGAAGTAAAGAAATAATAGAATTAGAACTACAGAAAAAGAAAAGTGATAACTTACTTCTAGAAAAACAACTTCATGCAAAAGAAACTTTATCTCTTTTAGAACAAGAACGTTTAAAAAATGAAATAGAAAAACGTAATCAAAAATTAGCGGCAAAAGCACTACAAGTTTCTGCTAGAAATGAATTATTAAAAGAAGTAATAAATTCGTTATCTAACCAAACTGAAGTTTCTAAAAATATTTTTCTTTCAAAAAAAGTAATAGAATTAAAAAAACTTTTAAAAGGAGATACAGAATGGGAAAGTTTTTTAACTCATTTTGAACAAGTAAATCATACATTTATATCCAAATTAAAAAAGAAGCATCCGCAACTTAATGCAAATGATATTAGATACATTAGTTATTTGTATATGAATTTAACAAATAAAGAAATTTCTTCTTTATTTAATATCACTCCAGAAGCTTCTAGAAAAAGAAAAGAGAGAATTAGCTCAAAAATAGGTCTCACAGACAAAAACAACCTATACAGCTATATTTCAGATATATAAATACAAATGTCACACTTTTTACACCTACTGTCACGGTAATTATTTAATATTTTTAGAGTTTTCATCTTTTATTACAGAATATTGAACTTCACTTAAATATCTTTATTATGAAAATAAAAATTACTCTTCTTTTATTTATTTTATGTTTATCATTTCAGCAATTTTTTGCTCAAATAAAAGTAGTTGGCTCAGAAGAATTCGGAAGAATTTTTGATTTAACCTATGATGCGAATGTACCTAACAAAATATATGCTGTTACCTCAGAAAATCATATCGTTGTCTCTGAAGATAATGGTGAAAATTGGGGAATTTTATACACTCTTACGCTAGGTGATGGAGCAGTTATAAAAGAAATGAAACTTTCCTCTGATGCTAATTCATTAACTTTCTCAGCTCATTTACCAAACACAACTATTAATGCAATTATGGTTTATGATATTACTTCTGGTTCTATTGTAAAAACATTTAATTTACCAAATCAAGAAGATTTAGCCTATGTAACATCATATGATTTTTATAATAATGATATGAATGTTTTATTAGTTGATACAAATTACCCTGTTGGTTTCAACAAAGAAGGTAAAACGTTTTATACTGCTGATGGAGGTATTACATGGGAATTGATTTATTATACAAATGATTATGATACCGTTTTTATTAATAAAGTAGCTATAAGCCCTAATAATCCTGACAAAATATTCTTAACAAGAAGTAACGGTAGTCAAGGTGTAAATGGAGGTCTTTTTATCTCTGAAGATGCAGGTAGATCTTTTACCGAAGAATTACGAGGCGTTGTATTAGACCCTATAACTTTTGATCCTTCTGATGATCAAACTATTTTTTTAGGTACCGGAATCGGGTTTGGTAATACAATTGAAAGTTTATATAAATCTACTGATGGTGGATCTACTTTTAATATGATAGATATTAGATGGACACAAAGTATATTAAACAATATTACCGTTATAAAATTTAACAAAAGTAACCCTTCCCAATTAATTGTACTTGAAGAAAATGAAATAGCTATTTCAGAAGATGGTGGTAACACATTTGAAAGTATTGTCTATATAGATGAAGACCCAAATAGCTATTACTATGGATTAAATGCTAGCTATAACCCTCAAAATGAAGAAGAAATTATCATCACATCTAATTATTCTTCTTTATTTTCAGAAGATAGAGGTATGACTTTAAGTCGTATAAACAACCCTTACTTTTCAAGTACTGGTAACACAATTATCTTTAAAGATGAAACAAATTTAAACTTATATTACGGGGTTCAGCAAGGTCATATTCATAAAGACTTAAACACTGGCATAGAAACCTCTTATAACATAGAGTCCCTAAATTCTTTTTCTAATAGTAGTTCAACTTATTTAGTAGATCAATTTACACCTAATCGTATCTTTAATTTTAACTCTAGCTTTACTGGTTCTAGCTTAGAAGTAAGTAATGATAATGGAGCAACATATAGTACTTTATCTAGTCTTTACATCAACAAATTATCTGCAATAGCAACTTATCCAAGTGATATAGAAACTATTTTAGCTGCTTTTTCTGGTTATGAAGCAAGTGAAACTATTTTGAAGAAAATTAATTTTACCGATATGGATAAAATTGAAGAGGTAGATATCAAACTTCCTTTTTTAGATTTTATCAATGGTATTCTGATAGATAAAAATGGCAAAATAACTATATCTATAGGAATTGAAATCTATGTTTCTTACGACGATGGAGAAACTTGGGAAAACAGCAGTAAAGGTTTAGAAATTTTAAATGAAACCGATCTAATTTTTGATATAAAACAAGATAAACTTAACAATAATAAAATAGCTTTAGCTACTTCTAAAGGTGTTTTTATTTCTGACGATAATGGAGAAAACTGGGAGCTAAAAATGAATAAGCAAGTAAATAAGGTTACTTTCTCTACAGAAACTAGTGGTATTATGATAGCTTCCACTTATAACTCTGTAAATTCTAAATTTGCTTTACATTATTCTATAGATAATGGAGAAACATGGGAAATAATAAATAATGAACAATTATTATCTATTAGCTCTTATTCTTCGGATTTTCTTTTTAAAGAAGACGCTATAATAACCTATATAAACACTAGCGACTTAGGCCTTTTAGAATATACTATAGACTTAAGTAGTTTAAGTACTCCTGATGATTTAGAAAATGATTTAAGTCCTATTACCATATACCCTAATCCTACTAGAAACATTCTTAATATAGAAATTAAAAATGCTTCAATTGTTAATGTTGCTGTATTTTCTTTAGCAGGTAATAAAGTATTAGAGTTTAATAATAAGGATAAAATAGACATATCTAATTTATCATCAGGTATTTACTCCTTAAGAATAAAAGGAGACAATAATAATGTAATTTTTAAGCGCATTATAAAACAATAAAACTCAAATCTACATTACTAAAAAGCCTTTAAAATTTAAATTTTAGAGGCTTTTTTATTTTAACAAAATAATGAAACATTTAACCAAATTTTGTGACCAAAGAAATAAACATTGTGTCTTAATTATATATATTGTAAATAATATGTATTTTAATATTAACGATACAAAATAAATGTATTTAAATTATGAAAAAAATATTTTATATTTTCTTGCTATCAATAACCATTATAGGCTGTAATTCTACATCCTCTGTTGTTAACACAAAATTAGATAATAAAACAGAACGAATGTTAAAAGGCAATTTTACAGTTACTTCTGTAAGTTTCCCAGGATCAGATTATTTACAAGTAAACTCTTTTAATTTGGCAGATTCAAAATGTTTTATTGGTAGTAATTGGACCTTTATTTCTAACAATAACAAAGGAGAAATGGCTATAAATAACCCTAAGACTTCTTGTAAAGATTTTAGCTCACCAATAACTTGGTATATTAATAATGAAGGAAGTTTTGTTTTAAAAATAATTAACGACTACAAAGCTAAAGAAGTAAACAATGGTTATGTTTTAAACATCAACAATGTAACGGAAACTAGTTTTGATTTGGTTGATGAAATCAATGTTGGTGGTCAATTAAAAAATATTACGTATTCATTTCAAAAACAATAATTAATAAAAAATAAGATGAAAAAAACAATTATATATAGTTTATCACTATTCTTTTTAGCAGGAAGTTTATTAACCTCTTGTAAAGCAATAGAAAATGCAAACAACACTCAAAAAGGTGCTACCATTGGTACTGCGGCAGGTTCTGTTCTAGGAGCAATTATTGGAAATAATGTAGGAAGCAAGAAAAACTCTGAATTAGGTGCTGTTTTAGGTGGTGTAATTGGTGGAGTTACTGGTGGTGTAATTGGTAATAAAATGGATAAGCAAGCAAGAGAAATTGAAGAAGCTGTTCCGGGTGCAGAAGTAGAAAGAGTTGGAGAAGGAATTAAATTAACTTTAGGAGAAAATTCCGTAAGGTTTGACACTAATAAATCTAGCTTAACACCTAATGCTCAAGCTAATTTAGACAAATTAATTTTAGTTTTTAAAGACTACAATAATACAAATATTGGTATTTTCGGTTTTACTGATAGTACAGGAAGGGTTGAGTACAACCAAACGTTATCAGAAAAAAGAGCTAATTCTGTAAAAGACTATTTAGTTAGCAAAGGCTTGGTGGCAGATAGATTTGTTACAGAAGGCATGGGTATAGAAAACCCAATTGCTTCTAATGAAACAGTAGAAGGAAGAAGTAAAAACAGACGTGTAGAGTTTGCTATTATTGCCAATGAAAAGATGATTAATGAAGCAAAAAAAGAAGCAGGAAATTAAAAAATATTTATTTTCTTATCATAATCTTAAAGGCTACTCAAATGAGTAGCCTTTTTTAGATAAGAAACAATAAGTTTTCCTAATTTTGCAATCTTATATATTTGAAATATGCCACGTAGAGAACGAAATAAATTTGTAAAGAAAAATCAGGTTTTAGAATTAAAAATAGAAGATTACGCTTTTGGAGGAAAAGGAATTGCAAGAATCCATTCTGATGAAGGAAGTTTTGTTGTTTTTATACCTAATACTTTGCCAGGCCAATTGGTAAAAGCACAAATAAGTAAGTCTAGTAAAAAATATGCTGAAGCAAAATTAATTGATGTTTTAGAACCATCAGAAGATGAAGTAGCAGTTCCTTTTCAAGACATCCCTGGTGCACCATACATTCAATTACCTATCGATTTACAACATCAATATAAAAAAGAAAGTACTTTGTCCCTTTTTAAAAGAATTGGTAAAGTAGAAAATATAGAAGATTTATTTGACGAGTTTGTTACCTCTCCAAATGTATTCCATTATAGAAATAAAATGGAATATGGTTTTTCTGCCATTGGTTACGACAGAGTAAATAAAACAGATAAAGATGAATTTACACTAGGTTTTAAAAGGCGTGGTGTTTGGTGGATGGGAGATAATTTAGAAAAAGATTCTGGTTTGTTTGATAAGCAACTAGAAGATAACTTAAAAAACATTCGTCAATATTGTCAAGATACAGGTTTAGCTCCTTGGCACGGACCAAAAAGAGAAGGTTTTTTTAGATATTTTGTAGTTAGAAAATCTTTTAAAACAGATGAGTTACTTTGTAATTTGGTAACTACTTCTCCTGATTTGGGTAAATTCGATTTAAACAAATTTACCAACTTTTTAAAAGATATTTTTGGAGATCGTTTAGCAGGTTTATTACATACAATTAATGATGAAACCGGAGATAGAACGATTGCTACTGCAGGTAGTTTAGACTTAGTGTATGGTAAAGATAAAATTGTAGAAGAATTACTAGGTTTAAATTTTGAAATTAGTATGAAAAGCTTTTTTCAAACAAATCCAAAATGTGCAGAAAAACTATACAGCAAAGTTATAGAGTATGTTTTAGAAGATAAATCTAAAGTAGACAATACAGTTGTAATGGATTTATTTTGCGGAACCGGAACAATTGGACAAATTGTAGCTTCTAGAAGTGAAAATGCAAAAATTGTTGGTGTAGACATTATAGCGTCTGCAATTGAAGACGCTAAAAAGAATGCCAAAAGAAATAATATAGATGGTTTAAAATTTTATGCAGCAGATGTTGGTAAATTCTTATTTGCACATCCAGAATATAAAGACAAAATTAAAACCATTATTTTAGATCCTGCTAGAGCAGGAATTGCCCCAAAAACATTACAAAAAATCATTAATTTAAATGCAGATAGAATGGTATATGTTTCTTGTAATCCGGCAACACAAGCTAGAGACACAGAACTACTAAAAGAAGCTGGTTATGTTATTAAAAAAATTAGCTTAGTAGACCAATTCCCTCATACCTCTCATATTGAGACAGTTGTTTTATTTGAGAAATGTTAAATAGAATCACAATTTATAAATAACTTTCTTTTATTTCTTAAAATGAAACTATTTTAGCAAGACAATAATAAAACAATTAAATAATAAATTCGTTAATAAACTAAAACATAGACTTATAAACGGGTTTATATTTTTATTAGAAGAGCCTTTACAACAAAAAAAACTCATTAAAATGAAAAAACTAACAGATTTCGAAATAGAAAAAAAATTAGAAAACTTACCAGATTGGGATTTTTATGATGACGCTCTACATACTGATTTTGAATTTGATAATTTTAAAGACTGTATGTCTGCAATGAATAGAATCGCATTTGAATGCGAAGCTTTAAACCATCATCCAGAATGGACAAATGTTTACAATACTTTAGACATTAAATTAACCACACATGATGCTGATGGCGTAACTGAATTAGATTTTAAGCTAGCAAAAGCTATTAATATAATTGTAGAGGTAGAAGATATTTAACAACAGTATTTTTAATATTTTTATCATTAAACTAATAAAATTGAAAAAAACATTCCTATTTCTTTTAACGATTACATTATTTATTTCCGCTTGCGAAAAAGATGATTTTTGTTTAGAAAACCCCGTAACACCTAATTTAGTGTTACGCTTTTACGATGATGTAAATAGAGAAACTTTAAAAAAACCAGCATCTTTATATGTTTGGGCAGAAGGTAAAGACAGTATCTTTTCTGACGTAACTTTAGACTCTATTTACATACCTTTAAATAGTCTAGAGTTAGAAACCGTTTATAATTTTTCTGATGGTACTAACGTAGATCAATTTACTATATCTTATACAACAGAAGAAGAGTATGTTTCTCGTTCATGTGGTTACAAAATTATTTTTAACGATGTAAACTTTACATCAACAAATACTTGGATTACAGACTTTACTCCAACAACATTAACAACTATAGACAATCAAGATGCAGCACATGTACAAATATATCACTAGTATCTGTATTCTTTTTTCTGTTGTAAATGGGTTTTCTCAAGAACAAAAAAAAGATACATTAATAAATATTAAAAAAGACACTTTAGTTTACAAGACCAATTATGGTATTAGAGTTGGGGTTGATATCAGTAAACCAATACTAGCCCAATTTAATGATCGTTATTCTGGTTTAGAGCTTGTTGGAGATTATAGAATGTCTAAGAACTTTTATATTGCAGCAGAATTAGGTTACGAAGAAGAAACCACAAAAGAAGATTATACAAACTCTACATCTAAAGGTAACTACATAAAATTAGGGTTTAATTATAATGCCTATGAAAATTGGTTAGACATGAATAACGAAATATTTGTAGGTTTTCGTTACGGATTTAGTGCTTTTGAACAAACCCTAAATAATTATACTCCAAATGTAAATACAGTCTATTTTCCTGCGGATGAAATAACAGCATCGGCAACTACCACTGGCTTAAACGCACATTGGTCGGAAATTGTTGTTGGATTAAAAGTAGAAGCTTTTAAAAATCTATTCTTCTCTTTTAGCGGTTCTTATAAGATATTAATGAATGTTACAGAACCAGATGATTTTAAAACATTATACTCACCTGGTTTTAATAGAATATTTGAAAGCAATACAGGTTTTGGATTTAATTATACCATTAGTTATCTAATTCCTTTTGCAAAAAAATAAAAAAACAAGGTTTTTCCCTATTTTTTACTAACTTTAACCCCCGTATTTATTAAAAATATATAAATGAATAAAATTCCAAGTGTAAACTTAGCCGACTTTCTATCTTCGGATTCAGAAAAAAAACAAAAATTTATTGATGAAATTGGTCATGCATATGAAAATATTGGTTTTGTTGCTTTAAAAGGTCATTTTTTAAATGATCAATTAGTTGATGATTTATACGCAGAGATTAAAAACTTTTTTGAGTTACCTACGGAAACAAAAGAAAAGTACGAAATACCAGGAATTGGAGGACAACGTGGTTACGTTTCTTTTGGTAAAGAATCTGCTAAAGGAAAAAAAGAAGGAGATTTAAAAGAATTTTGGCATTTTGGACAATATGTAGATGAAGATTCTAAATACGCAGATGAATATCCTGATAATGTTATTGTAGAAGAATTACCAAAATTTAACACAGTTGGTAAAGAAGCATATCAAATGTTAGAAAAAACAGCAAAATATGTTTTGCGTTCTTTAGCTTTACATTTAAGTCTAGAAGAAACTTACTTTGATAATTATATTAAAAATGGTAATAGTATTTTACGTCCAATCCATTATCCACCAATAAAAACAGAACCGAAAGGAGCTGAAAGAGCTGCTGCACATGGAGACATTAATCTAATTACCCTATTAATGGGAGCTCAAGGAAAAGGGTTACAAGTACAAAACCACGAAGGAGAATGGATTGATGCAATGGCAGAATCAGATGAGCTAATGATTAATGTTGGAGATATGTTATCTCGCCATAGTAATAATAAATTAAAATCTACAATACATAGAGTAACAAATCCGCCAAAAGAAATGTGGGGAACATCACGTTATTCTATTCCATTTTTTATGCATCCAATATCAGACATGAAATTAGATGTTTTAGAAAATTGTGTTGATGAAAACAACCCTAAACAATTTGAAGATATTACTTCTGGAGAGTTTTTAGATCAACGTTTAAGAGAATTAGGATTAAAAAAATAAAAACAAATTATTATTAAAAAAGAATAAGCTATTAATAAGTAATTATAAAGAATGGATTTAAAAGATCAACTTAAAAATTTATTTCCTGATCATAAAGAAATTGCAGAACCAGTTAAAGAAAAATCTAACATTTGGTTACAAGACGATCCTATTATTTGTAAATACGAAAAAAGAAAAGGAAAACCAATTACCATTTTAGAAGGTTATACTGGTGCAACATCAGATTTTAAAAAGCTTGCTAAAGAAATAAAAACAAAACTATCTGTTGGTGGTAGTTTTAAAGACGAAAAAATAATTATTCAGGGAGATTATAGAGACCGAATAATGACAATGCTGAAGGAAAAAGGATTTAAAGTAAAACGAGTTGGTGGCTGATTTTGCCTATTCAACAATAACTAATTTATAAATTATGAGTTCTTCTGTATTACACATTACAAATGGTGATAGCACCACAAATTACTTAAAGAAGCTTCATTTTTCTGGAGACTTTATTACTTGGCGAGAAATGTTATGTGAGGGTAAAACCACCACAGATGTTGGTAGCGAAACCTTTTGGAAAAATCGTTTTGATTTCTTAAAATCTTCTTATAAAATAAGTAAAAAAACTTTTATAGATTATACTTTAAAAGAATACAGAAGTCTTTGTAACAAGAAAGAAAGTAAAGAAATAGTTTTATGGTTCGAGTATGATTTGTTTTGTCAGATAAACATGCTTGCCGTTATTAGTTGGTTAAAAACCTATAGAAAAGGATATCATATTTCTTTAGTTTGCAGTGGTAAAATAAAAGGAACAAAAAAATTAAAAGCCTTAACCGAACTTACAGAAAATCAAATTAATCAACATTACAAAAATAGAGTAGACTTAACCCAAGATGATATTGAATACGGAGATTATATTTGGCAATTATACTGTTCTGATAGTCCTTTAAGACTAGAAACCGTTTATAAATTTAACCCAATGTCTCCTTTTACCTACTTAGCATCCGCTATAGAGGCTCATTTACAAAGATTCCCTTCCATAAGAAATGGTTTAAATCAAGTAGAAAACACCATTTTAGAAACAGCAAACTCCCACAAATTATCTTCAAAACAACAACTAGTTAGTCAATTGCTTAAAAAGCAAACAACTTATGGTTTTGGAGATTTACAATACGAACATAAGATTACACAACTTGATAAATTATTTTCTTCATTTAATCCAACAACATTATCTAAAAAAGGAAAAGAAGTTTTAGAAAATAAACTTAATTTTTACGGAGAATTAAGAGACGAAACCACATTTTTTGGTGGCACTAAAAAGTATAGTTACCTTTTTAATGATCAATCTAAAAAATTATTACAAATTACATATCTTAAATAAATAATGTCTATAAAAAATTCTGAACTTATTCTTAATCCTGATGGAAGTGTTTATCACCTAAATTTAAGACCAGAGCATATTGCCACAAATATTATTTTTGTGGGTGATCAAGACAGAGTAGATAAAATATCTAAACATTTTGATACTATTGAATTCACTACTCAAAAACGTGAATTTAAAACAACTACAGGAACTTATAAAAACACACAATTTTCTGTAATTTCTACAGGAATAGGCCCAGATAATATAGATATTGTTTTAAATGAATTGGACGCTTTAGTAAATATCGATTTAGAGACAAGGCAACCTAAAGAAAAACTTACATCTCTAAATATTCTTAGAATTGGCACTTCTGGTTCTTTACAAACTGATATTCCGGTAGATTCTTTTGTAATTAGTTCTCATGGTTTAGACCTAAACGGATTGTTACATTCTTATCAAATTAAAGAAATTGAAAACCCAGAAATAGAAAGTGCTTTTGTAAAACATACTAATTGGAGTACTAAGAAAGCATACCCAATTATTATAGAAAACAATAAAATTCTTGCTGATAAATTAAAATCAGAAAAAACTTTTTTAGGAATTACAGCAACTGCAGGTGGTTTTTACGGCCCACAAGGTAGAATTTTACGTTTAGCCTTACAAGACAATAACTTAAATCATAAAATAGATACTTTTAATTTTAAAGGAAATAGAGTTTCTAATTTAGAGATGGAAACCTCTGCTATTTATGGTTTATCAAAATTATTAGGTCATAAAGCCTGTTCTTTAAATGCAATTATTGCCAATAGAGCTAACGGTACTTTTAGTAAAAATCCAGGTAAAGTTGTTGCAGATTTAATAGAATATGCATTAGAGAAATTAACAGTATAAATGACAAATTTAAAAGTTGGTGGCGTACCAGAACATTTTAATTACCCTTGGTACTTAACTCTTAAAAACAAAGAGTATAGCAAGCAAAATATAAATTTACGCTGGCAAGATTATCCTGGTGGCACGGGACAAATGTGTAAGGCCCTAAGAAATGGAGAAGTAGATATTGCTATTGTTTTAACAGAAGGTATTATTAAAGATATTGCAGAAGGTAATCCTTCTAAAATTGTACAGACTTTTGTAAAAACACCTTTAATCTGGGGAATACATGTTGGGTCAAAATCTAAATTTAAAACAATTAACGATTTAGAAAATGCAACAATAGCCATTAGTAGATTTGGTTCTGGCTCTCATTTAATGGCAATTGTTAATGCTTATAACCAAGGTTGGGATATCTCTAAATTAAAATTTAAAGTAATTGGTAATCTGCAAGGTGGCATAGATGCTCTTACCAATGGAGAAGCAGATTATTTTATGTGGGAACATTTTACCACAAAACCTTTAGTAGATAACGGCACTTTTAGAAGAGTTGACGACTGCCCTACTCCATGGCCATGCTTTGTAATTGCTGTTAGAAATGAAGTTTTAGAAAATGATTATGATGAAGTTAGAAAAGTTTTAGACATTATTAATAATAAAACAAAAGACTTCAAAAAAATTTCTAATATTGATGAAATTTTAGCTATTAGATATGAGCAAAAATTAGAAGACATTGGGCAATGGTTAGAAATAACCGAATGGAATGACGGAAAACCAATTACAAAAAATTTAACAACTCGTATACAGAATAAAATGGTACAGTTTAACGTTATACAAAAGAAGAAAGACTCTAGTAATTTTATAAGAAACATGTACAATTAATTAAAACTTAAATTTATCAACTATGAAAAAATTAATATTTATTGCAATTTGTATTTTAGGGATCATTTCTTTTTCTTCATGTAGAAGCACATCTAGTCCGTGTGGTTTAGCTGATAATACAACAACTACTCAAACAACATTAAAACAAGCTAATTTTATCTAAAATTAGTTTGTTTCTTAATTCCAAATTCAAGGAAATCCGCTTTAGAGCGGATTTCTTTTTTATATAAAACCCTAGTTTTCTTAACATTAAAACAACTTTAAATAAACTTTTTAATAAACATTAGATTACTTTTTTTTCATTTTTATTTTACAATTACTGTACATTTCATCTTTATGTTTGATGATAAGTAGAGTTTTAATTATTGTTTGATACTATAATTTTATTATCGAGAAGAGAAAATCCATAAAAAAATCTCTTTTACATATCAATTCTTTTACTCTTATCTAATATTAAAACATGAAAAAACAAAAAAAACGTAAGTTAGATTATGTTGTAATTTCCGATGTACATTTAGGTACTTATGGGTGTAGAGCAAAAGAATTATTAAACTATTTAAAAACCATTCAACCAAAAGTTTTAATACTAAATGGTGATATCATAGATATTTGGCAATTTAACAAACGTTATTTTCCTAAATCTCATATGAATGTAATTAAACACATTACAGCTCTTCTATCAAAAGATACCGAAATCTATTATATTACAGGTAATCATGATGAGATGTTACGCAAGTTTAGAGGTTTTAAATTAGGCAACTTTAAAATTTTAAACAAACTAGTTTTAAACATTGATGACACAAAAGCATGGATTTTTCATGGTGATGTTTTTGATGTCACCATGCAACATTCTAAATGGTTGGCTAAATTAGGAGGAAAAGGGTACGATGCTTTAATATTGATAAACACCTTTATTAATTCTATTAGTAATCTTTTAGGTTATGGGAAATTATCACTTTCTAAAAAAATAAAAAATAGTGTAAAAGGTGCTGTAAAATTTATTAATGATTTTGAAAAAACAGCTTCTGATATTGCTATAGAAAACGGATATGATTATGTAATCTGCGGACATATACATCAACCAGAAATTAGAGAAATTAAAAACGGAAAAGGTAAAACAACCTATTTAAATTCTGGTGATTGGATAGAAAACTTAACTGCTTTAGAATATAAAAATAAAGAATGGAGTTTGTATGAATATGCAAACGACCCTATAGCTCAAGAAACTGAAATCAAACTAACCAAAAAAGAATTAAAGGCAATTAACAAGCAAGAGAAAAACAATTTTCTTTTTGACGAATTGTTAAAAGAATTTGACATACAAAAACCAACAAAATAATTATTTATGCGAATACTGTACGCTATTCAAGGTACTGGAAATGGACACTTAACTAGAGCAAAAGTATTGATCCCTATTTTACAACAAAAAGGAGATTTAGATATTTTAGTGAGTGGTAATGAAAATAACTTAGATTTAGGTTTCGAAATTAAATATAAAGTACATGGTTTAAATTTTACCTTTGGTAAAAAAGGAGGTATTGATTTTTGGGCTACTTATAAAAAAATGAATTTAGCTCGTTTTTATAAAGAAATTAAAAAATTACCTGTAAAAGATTACGACTTAATTATTAACGATTTTGAGCCAGTTTCCGCCTGGGCTGCAAAATTAAATAATGTAAATATTATCTCTTTAAGTCATCAAAATGCAGTGCTTGATACTGCATCACCTAAATACGGTAAATATAAACTAGAAAAGTATATTCTAAAATATTATGCTCCTGCTAAAGATCGCTTTGGTTTTCATTTTGATACTTATAGTTCTGCAACATTTACTCCAATTATCAGAAATAAAATAAGAAATACAAAAACAAGTAACAAAGGACATTTTACCGTTTATTTACCGTCTTATACAACAGAAAAAATTGTAAAAGTTTTGTCTAAAATACCCATTGCTAAATGGCATGTTTTTTCTAAAGAAACTAAAAGTTTAATCTTTAAAAAAAACATTACAATTTATCCTATTAGCGAGTTCGATTTTATAAAAAGTATGGCTTCATCTGCCGGTGTATTATGTGGCGCTGGTTTTGAAACCCCTTCTGAAGCATTGTATTTAAAGAAAAAATTATTGGTTATACCAATGAAAAACCAATACGAACAACAATGTAATGCCATTGCATTAAAAGAAATGGGGGTATCAGTAATTAAAAAATTAAATAAAAAACAAGTATTAAAAATTGCGCAATGGATTCATTCTGATAAAATTATATCTGTGAATTATCCAGATATAACAGAAGATATACTAGAAGCTATATTATTACCTTATTATGATGAAGAAACAATAATGCCTACCATTTTATCGTAGTTTTACCAATACTTTTTAAAATCTCATTTGTTTTAGAAAAATGTTTGTTACCAAACCAATAACCTCTATTTGCACTTAATGGAGAAGGATGACCAGATTCTAAAATAGAATGTTTCTTTTTGTCTATCAACTTCGTTTTTTTCTTTGCAAAACTGCCCCAAAGTAAAAAAACAATGTCTTTATCCTCCTTAGAAATTTGTTTAATTACTGCATCTGTAAAAGTTTCCCATCCTCTTTTCTGATGACTTCCGGCCTCATGAGCTCTTACAGTTAATGTTGCATTTAATAATAAAACACCTTGTTTTGCCCATTTTTCTAAATTTCCACTTTGCGGATATTCTCGACCTAAATCTGTAGAAATTTCTTTAAAAATATTAACTAATGATGGCGGATGTTTAATATCATCTTTTACAGAAAAACACAAACCATTCGCTTGATTTTCTCCATGATACGGATCTTGACCAATAATTACTACTTTTAAATCATCAAAAGAACAAAAATCAAATGCAGCAAAAATATCTTTTTCCTTAGGAAAACAAAGACTGTTTGAATATTCTAATTCTACAAAATCAATTAAGTCCTTAAAATAAGGCTTTGCTATCTCTTTTTGCAAAATATTTTTCCAGCTATCGGCTATTTTTAATTCCATTGTTTATTATTTTTGCAGCAATCCCAAAGATAATATTTTGAGTAAAAACATATTAGAAAAAACATTACAAGATTTAGAATTTTCAACAGTTTTACAACATGTTTCAGAACATTGTATTTCTGGTTTGGGTAAAGAAAAAGTGTTTGAAACACAACCTATTCAAAATAAAAAAACACTTTTTAAAGAATTATATTTAGTTAATGAATACCTTTCTTCTTTTATAAGCGAAAATAGAGTTCCAAACCATGGGTTTGATAACATTACAGAAAGCGTAAAAAGATTAGCTATAGAAAATAGCTTTATAGAAACAGATGCTTTTTTAAAAATCGCAACAACATCACTTACTGTAAATGAACTAATTAAATTCTTTAAAAAATTTAAAACTCAATTTCCTACTTTTTTTGAGTTTTCTCAAGAAATAGAATTCACTACTTTTATTGATGATGAAATTAAAAAGATTATTGAAGTTTCTGGAGAAGTAAGGAATAATGCTTCAGACAATTTAAAACAAATTAGACAAAGCATTAATAATATAAGAGGTAAAATTGGTGCAAGTTTTTCTAGCGCTTTATCTAGTGCAATTTCATCTGGTTATTTAGATGATATTAAAGAAACCGTAGTTGATAATCAGCGTGTTTTGGCTGTTTCTGCGATGTATAGAAAAAAAGTTGCAGGTAGTTTATTAGGTTCATCAAAATCTGGTAACATTGTTTACATTGCACCACAAGCTACACTTGCATACTCTAGAGAATTTCAGAATCTAGTCTATGAAGAAAAACAAGAAATTGTTAAAATTTTACGTGTTTTAGCAGAGAAAATAAGACCGATGGTTTCTCTAATACAAGAGTATCTTTCTTTTTTAGTCCATACAGATGTAATTGGTGCAAAAGCTAAATATGCACAAGAAATGGATGCTATTTTACCTAAAACATCTAGAGAGAAAAAGATCTTTTTTAAGAATGCTTATCATCCTATTTTATGGAGAAAAAATAAACAACAAGGTTCAAAAACCATTTCTCAAACTATAGAGCTTAACGAGAAACAACAAATTATTGTTATTTCTGGGCCAAATGCTGGTGGAAAAAGTATCACGTTAAAAACCATTGGTTTATTACAAATAATGTTGCAAAGTGGAATTTTAATTCCTGTTGATGAGAGAAGTCAAACTTATATTTTTGAAAATGTTTTAACGGATATAGGAGACAACCAATCTATTGAAAATCAATTAAGTACATACAGCTATCGTTTAAAAAATATGCGTTATTTTTTACGCAGATGTAATGCCAATACACTTTTTTTAATTGATGAGTTTGGTACAGGTTCAGATCCAGAACTTGGTGGTGCTTTGGCAGAAATTTTCTTAGAAGAGTTTTATTATAAAAAAGCGTTTGGTATTATAACTACTCATTATTCTAATTTAAAAGTTTTAGCAAACGAATTAGACAACGTTACCAATGCAAATATGCAGTTTGATGAACGTACTTTAGAGCCATTATATAAATTATTTATAGGGCAAGCTGGTAGTTCTTTTACTTTTGAAGTTGCACAAAAAAATGGGATTCCTTATAGTATTATCAACAAAGCAAAAAAACGTGTAGAAACAGAAAAAGTTCGTTTAGACAAAACAATTTCTAAGCTTCAAAAAGAAAGAAATAGATTACAAAAACATTCTGATAATTTAGAGAATCAGCATTCTAAAGGACAAGAACATTTAGAAAGTTTACAAGAAAAAGAGCAACGTGTTCAAGATAAATTAAGTGGTTTTCAAGAATTGTACGATCAGAATCAAAAAATGCTTACTCTTGGTAGAAAAACTAATGAGTTACTTAATAAATACTTCCAGACCAATAATAAAAAAGAACTAAATACTAACTTTAATAAATGGGTTGCAGACTTAAAAGTAAAACAAATTAAGAAAAACCCTGTAAAACCTAAAACTAAAGCTCAGAAACAAAAAGCTAAAATTGTAGAAAAAAAGCAGCAAGAAATTATTAAAAAAGTTGAAAAAGAGGTTTTAGAAAAAGTTGTAGAAGTTAGAGAAGTAAAGAAAATTGAACAAGCTAAAATTGCTAAAGAAAAGGCAGAATATATTTATCAAATAAATGATAGAGTTAGAATTATAGATTCTAATTCTGTAGGTACTATTGATAAAATTGATAAAAAAAATATAACCATAAATTATGGTATTTTTACTACAAAAACAACTACTTCTAAATTAGAATTGGTAGAAAAAGCAAAAAAATAATCTTTATCAAATGTAGCAAAAATCACCCTAATTTTAATTAAAACACAAAACAGCACTTTAAATAATATCACTTTTTAATTAATTCCTAATTTAAACTTAAAATGTTAAGATTATGCTAAAGTTATTTTTTAAATGAAACTTTTTTAAATTTCGATAGTCTTATGGATATATGTTTAATTTAATATACCCAAAAATGAAAAATATAAAATCAATTATCGCAATTTTAGCTATTAGTCTTTCAACTGTTTTTTCAATGAATGCAACTGAAAAAGACAACCCAAAATCAAAAGAATTAAGAACAGAAATTATTTCTTTTTTAGGGGATAATATTTCTTTAGAATTAGAAGAAACAACTACAGCAGAAGTTTCTTTTATCATCAACAATAATAATGAAATTGTAATTATATCTGTGAGTTCTGATATTATTGAATTAAATGACATTTTAAAATCAAGACTTAATTATAAAAAAGTTGATGTTAAAAACGCATTAAAAGGAGAGATTTATAAAATGCCAATAACAATAAACGCTAAATAATAACTTTAGCATTTTTACCGTAAATTACCTTTAATACTCAACATTAGTTTATAACTAATGTTGAGTATTTTTTTATGTAATTACTTTAAATATACACATAAATTAACTTACATTTTTCAATTTATAAAATCCTAAATTAGAGCATTATCCACTTTAATAAATACTTTTAAATTAGTTTAATTTTCTACAAGAAATAACAAAACCATATTTATAAACCCTAATTATTAATTAAATATTAATTTAACCTATCAAAAGTTAAGATTATATTAAAATCAAGTTTTTACTGAAACATTTTTATTCCTTTGTAGTCTATTAGATATATGTTTAATTTAATACCTCTTTAAAATGAAAAATTTAAAATCAATTATCGTAATTTTCGCTATTAGTTTATCAACTATTTTTTCTATGAATGCCACAGAAAAAGACAATTTAAAAACTAAAGAATTAAGAATAGAAATTATTTCTTATTTAGGAAACACAATCTCTCTTGAATTAGAAAAGACAAGTACAGCAGAAATTTCTTTTATGATTAATAATGACAATGAAATTGTAATTATTTCTGTAAACTCTGATGTTGATGCATTAAATACCATTATAAAAAGTAAATTGAATTATAAAAAAGTAAATGTTAAAGGCACAAAAAAAGGAGAAATCTATAAAATGCCATTAAGAATTAACGCTAAATAGTTTAAGAAATAAATTTGGTTAGTTGTTACCCAACACTGGTTTTTTAACTAGGTTGGGTAATTTTTTTGTAGTTAAATAAGCGTTTTTATCTATGTTAAAGATTAAAAATACATTTTATAAAAATAATTACAAAACTAGCTACACATTAACAACTACATAAAATAACCTTACTACTAATATTGCTTTTTAACACATCCTTAATTTAAGAGCTAAATGTTAAGATTATATTAAAATCTAGTTTTTAGTGAAACTTTTTTAAACTTCTGTAGTCTTATAGATATATGTTTAATTTAAAATATAAAAAAATGAAAAATATAAAATCAATTATCACAATTTTCGCTATTAGTCTATCAACTGTTTTCTCTATGAATGCAACAGAAAACGACAAACCAGAATCAAAAGAATTAAGAACAGAAATTGTTTCTTTTTTAGGAGATAACATTTCTATAGAGTTAGAAAAATCTAGTACAGCAGAAGTTTCTTTTATTATTAATAATAATAATGAAATTGTAATTATATCTGTAGATTCTGATATAAAAGAATTAAACTCTTTTATCAAAACTAAACTTAACTATAAAAAATTAGATACAAAAGGTACAAAAAAAGGAGAAATCTATAAAATGCCATTAAAAATTAACGCTAAATAATTATAAATTTATTTAGTTAATTCATACTCTACATTAGTTTTAAACTAATCGAGTTTAATAAAAAAGAGGAAACAAAGTTATGTTTCCTCTTTTTTATTAAATATAATTTCAAGTATTATTTATCTTACAACACTTCTTGTTAAAATGGTTACTGGTTCTGTTACCATTTTTATTACAGAATGATTCATTGCATCTGTAGGAACATTATGTGCTAATGGCTTAAAAGTAAAAGGTGCAGTACTATTGTCTGGATAAGGTTCAACAGAAATTACTACGGTTACTTCTTTTAAACCTTTAGGGAAATCTACTACTACAGCAGTACCTGTTACATAATCTTCACTAAGAAAAAATAAGTTATTTACTGTTATCCTTTTATAAGAAGCATACAGCATTATCATCAGCAATACCAAAATTTTCAGTTTCGATTCCTATTTTTGAGTAAAACACAATAACAAATAACTTAATCCCTTCTTTTCACTTCTTCTAAATATTTATAAAAAATATGACCATCAAATTAGTAAGTTTCATCTATAGTTATATAACGTAAAGTTTCCATAGTATCTTTTTTATCCTACTTACTTTTAACTCACAATGTATCTATAACGGTTAGCAATTTATGAAGAGTCTCTAACTGGTTTGATCTAGAATTCTTATTTTTCTTGTAAAACAATTTTGAAAGTTCTTTCTTAAGATTTTAGTAAATTAATATTTTTTTTTAGAAAAAAATTAACACAATGTTAAAATAAAATTACTTTTCAAAAACCTCTTATCATATTTTTTCTTACAAACAAGAAGAGATTAAGCTCGTAAATTACTTGCAATTTGTTGTTTAGGGTATTTTAGACGTTGTTCATCTAAAAAATAATAGTGCCTTATTATTATAATTCTAAATTAACTTTATATTAATCCAAATAAATCTTTTTTATGATGAAAAAATTACTTAAAAATTTACCCTTTGTTGCAATAGTATCTTTAGCATTTGCAACTTCAAACGCACAAACACCTGTTGTAGATTTAAAGTTTGACAATAATTTAACTAATATTGGTTCTGCGACTATTGAATTTGATACTAATTTAGATTCTTCGCTTACATCGCTAACCGTACCTTATGGCACTGATAGTAAAGAAGGTAGCCATTCTTTAAATTGGTCTTCTATAGACAGAGAAACAGACGCACTTTATTGGATTCAAAATAGTGTAATTGCTAATATTCAAAGTACTTCTAACTTAGGTATTACAGGCGATGCTGAACGTAGTGTATCTGTTTGGTTTAAATACGCTAATGATAATACAGACACCAACGGAGGACATACTTTGGTTACTATAGGAGATCCTTATGCGGGTTCCGGTGTTAACCTTAGAGGAAAGATGCAATTCACATACGAGCCTTCCGCTGGTCGAGTTCAAATAGCGGTAGCAGGAGGTAGAATAGATTATACCATTACTTCTACAGATAATTTAGATGATTTTAATTGGCATCATGCAGCGTATGTTGTTCCTGCTAATGGTACTGGCGCTAGTTCTGCTGTAACTTTAGCTGATGTAAAAATGTACATTGATGGGCAACCTGTATCTAGTAGTGCTGGAAATAATGATAGTCAAATACTTAATACAATAGATGATCTAGTTTATATTGGTTCTGATGGAAAAAATGGTTCAAAATGGTTTGACGGAGGTGGTATTGATGATCTTAGAATTTATAATGTTGAGCTTACTGATGCTGAAATCTTAGCTGTTTACAATGAGAATGTACTTAGTTTAGCAGGTTTTGCATTTGAAGAACTTAAAGCATACCCAAATGCTGTAGAAGACTTTCTATATCTAAAAACTACAAATAATAGTACATTAGATATTAATGTATACGATATTACTGGAAAAAGTATTATAAAAACCTCTGGTGACTCCGTAGATATGAGAGATTTAAACTCTGGTATGTATATTGTTGAAGTTAAACAAGACAATAAAATAGCCAACTTAAAAATTCTAAAAAAATAATAATCATATAGTTTAATAAAACTCTAAAAAACCTGTTATATCTAAATCTTATAACAGGTTTTTTTTGTTAAAAAAACAAGAATTTGTACTATTTAATCGTATACAAATAGTAATTATTAAAAACATGTGAATTTTAATAAAAAAACTAAACACTAATTTTAGCTTTTCAAACAAATCCTAATTGTATCAAATTATAAATTTTATTATTTTTTACTATTTTAATATCACTTCATATCATCAATACATTTTTAAAATGAAAAAGAAAAAATTAATATTAATATTTTCGTTAGTTATTACCTCTATAAGTTTGGGGCAAAATTTAGCTAATTTTAGCTTTACAACAAAACCTACAGAATTTCATCCAAATGGAACTTTAGCAACATCTGCACCAATTTCTTTTGTATTAAGTAATATTCCTAATGATACCGATAATATTATACGTTTACGTTTATATCTATATGAAAATGGTATTTCTACAACAGATACAGATGGTAATATTGTTGATGATGGTATAAGTTGGAGTGCAACTAATGATAAGGATAATTATTATTTGGGGCTTATAAATGATTCTGATGTAAATAATGGTTATTACAGAACAGAAACTCTAGACAATGGAGACGGAACCTTCAATAAAACGTATACTATTTTCAATGTTTCTAATAACGGTATTGATAACACGTATAGAAATGGAGGTATTGATAATGGTGAATATTACGCACCTGTAGTTATATTAATTCATGCTAATGACCAACCTCGCTATAATGATATGGGTGAATTAGGAAATGGTAATGGTAATAAACCTATTTATGTAGATCAAGTAACCTTAGACCAAAGTCCAGATGAAATTGCAACACATTTTGCATTTTCATACTATCCACCTGAAGAAAATGAGACAACAGGAAATGGCGAATTTCCACATATTCTAGCCACCTCATCCATAGATTTACTAGGTACTGGAGAAGGAGGAAAAGAAAATCAAATTATAACGTTTGATTCCGTAGATAAAAAAAGTACTCTAGCAAATCCTTTTGATGTTTCAGCTACATCTACTTCTGGTTTAACAGATATAACTTATACTGTGGAATCTGGACCAGCTACAATTAATGGTACTGCAGTGACATTGAATGGAAGTACTGGCATAGTAACCTTAAAAGCTGTTCAAGCAGGAAATGAAGATTTTAATCCCGCTGAAACTTTTACCCAATTTGAAGTTATTGATGTTAGTACTTTTTCCCCTACTATTACAACACGGCTTACCGAAGATTATCCTATTGAAATGCCTTCATTTCATGCTTATCCTATCTATGTATCCTCTTCAATTGAAGAAGCAGATTTAGTATACATAGATAACATAGAAATTACTGTAGATGGCACACCAATTACAGTAACTGGAGAAAATAACTTACATTATGCATTATGGACTCCAGATTCATATGGAATGCATACAATAAATATAACTGCTAATGGATCTAATGGTAATAATACAACCATAACAAAAACTATTGAAGTTACTAACACAATAAGTACTCAAACAGTAAAAACCATGGATGAAGATGTCATTGAGTTCGGCACAGAGAATAGTCGTAACTTCTATGGCACATTTAGTATGCCGCAACACGTTGGCAGTTATAATCAAATCATAGCCAATTTATTAGTTGAATGTCCTTCTGATGATGGAGACTGTGATGATTGGGATCGTAGAGCATTTATTGATGTTAAGGGACCTGACGGTAATTGGATTCAAATTATTCGTTACATTACGCCTTACGGTGTAGGCTGCAGCCATACTATAGATTTAACTGATTATGCAAGTCTACTCCAAGGTGAAGTAGAATTTAGAATGTTTATTGATACTTATGGAACTGGTGGTTGGCAAATATCTCTAGATTTTGATTTTCAAGAAGGTACACCAGAATATTTATATTCAAGTGTTGATGAATTATGGGATGGTGCTTGGGACTTAGGAGACCCTAACAACCTACAACCTATTCCTGATGCAAATTACACTTACAATCCAAATGTATTGAGTTCTCATTTACGCTTATCTAATACAGGACATGGTTGGGGATCAAATAATTCTGAGAATGCAGCCGAGTTTTACGAAGCTACTAATTATATTGACATTGATGGCGTAGAAAATTATACACAAAATTTATGGAATCAGTGTAATCCAAACCCTGATAACTGTACAGGACAGCTAGGTACATGGACTTTTAATAGAGCCGGTTGGTGCCCTGGAACAATAGCTCCTCCTGATATTATTGATATGACCGCTCAAATATCTAAAGTCACTGTTGATTTTAGTTATCGATTAGATCCTACTTATGTAGATGAATGCCATCCTAATAATCCTAATTGTGTTACTGGCGTTACCTGTGATGATTGTAATGATGGATTTAATCCACGATATCATATTGATGGACAACTTATAAATTTCAGTAATACACCTTTATTACTAGGAACTTTAGATGTTGAAGAAATTAATAATATAACTGATTATAAATTGCTTGCATATCCGAACCCATCTAATGGAATATTTCAAATATTAAGTAAAGGGACTTTTGGTAAATCAGTAATGTATGTAGTAGCAGTTTCTGGAGAAATTATGAAAAGTTATTATTTTGATTCATCAGAAGAATTGATCAATACTAAATTTGATTTATCTTCTCTTGCTAAAGGTCTCTATTTTATAAGTATAGAAAACAATGCAGGACAAGGTAGTTTAAAGCTTATTCTTAAGTAAACCTATTACTTATTTAGACTAAAATAACAGTTCTAAGTTAAACTAAAAAAAATCATGAAAAAAGAAGACATCTGAAAATACAGTCTTTTTTTTCATGATTTTTTAAGAATTAGCAGAAAAGTCATTTTTAATGACCTATAACCAAGACTTTTTAAGTCTTTTACCACCGATTTATGATGATTTAGTACTAGTTAATAATCTGGTTCGTATTGTAAACACTGTTTATTGACATATCTATATTAATGCTTTAGAGGCAATCTATAAAAGCGGAAGTTACATCAAGTTATCACCTGCAGATGTTCTTAAAAGTCATTATTTACGCATACTTACTTAAGCTATGTTCTTCGCAAAAAACAGAAAAGAACATTCATTTTATGTGGCTTAGTTGACAAAATAAACACAACCATAATACCATCAACTATTTTAGATATAAACGATTTCAAGTTCATTTTAAAAAATTATTTCATCAAGTGATATTACTTCTTATGGAATGGAACAAGGAGTGATTAATTTAAAGTACCTTTTTGTAGATAAATCTCTAAACTAAACGTTTTGTTGTCTTTGATTAGATCATAAATAGTATCGACTCCTATTGGTCAAATTGAAGTTGTAGCTTCTAAAGATTGTGTAAATTCATTTCTCTTCCCTTTGCCTAAAATTGTTTTTACAATTTGGTCACCATCTTCTGTATAATAACCAATTTTTACTTTTCCTTTTTCTATCAAATGAATTTTACTTGCATTATCTTCTTCAAAATAAATATAATCATTCTTTTTATAGAGATCAAAAGTGCGACATTTTTTATATCCTTTAAATTTATGAAGACAAACTAGATTAAATAAATTTACGTTGTCAAAAAACCATAAGTTTTTAAGAAATTATATTAAAAGTCTTAAATATTACTGATAGCTTACAGAAAGTAATAAATAAATTAATTAGATAGTTTTAATAATAAATTAGGATTAGGACAATTTTTCTTATAAAAATCCAAATTCTTTTTTGATGAAACTCCTGGATAATCTCCAAAATTATTTTCTAAATCTCTAATAATTTGAAAGTGTAAATGTGGAGCATAATCTCCGTTTACAGAAGCATCTCCTAAAAAACCAATAACATCTCCTTGTAAAACAGCTTTACCAACTTTTAAGTTTTTTATTGATGATTTGGATAAATGGCCATATAGAGAATAAAATACTTCATTATCAATTGTGTGTTTTAAAATAATAGTTGGTCCATAATCTCCAAAATTATCGTTGATTTTAAAACTATCAATCTCTCCATCTAAAACAGCTAAAACTTTTGTTTTTTCTTTACACCAGAAATCGATGCCTAAATGAATATTTCTTTTTTCATCTTCAGATTGATTCTTAAAATATTTACTTCTATCATAAATATTTCTTTTTTCTAAATATCCTCCAAAAGCAACTTTTGCTTTATTTTCTTCTAAATAAGAAGCAATATACTTTACCCATTCTTTAGAAGAAGAAATATCAAAACTAAATAAATCATCATTTTCTTCGGAAATTTTTATAGGAATATAATTTTCAAACAATATTTCAGTATCAATAACAGCTATTGACTCTTTAGAAATATCATTTAAAAATTGATTAAATTTTAAAATACTCATATTTATAGCATAAAAAACTCTCGATTAAAAATCGAGAGTTTTGTTTATATGTAAAACGAATAATAGATTTTAAGCGTTTTGTTTTTTAATTAAATTTAAAGCAGAACCTTCTTTATACCAATCTATTTGTCCTTTATTATAAGTATGATTTGCCATTATAACATCTTTAGATCCATCTGCATGAACAACTTCTATAGTTAGCGGTTTATCTGGAGCAAATTCATTTAAATCTAAAAAGTTAAAAGTATCATCTTCTAAAATTAAATCGTAATCTTCTTCATTTGCGAACGTTAAACCTAACATACCTTGTTTCTTTAAGTTTGTTTCATGTATTCTAGCAAAAGATTTTACTAAAACAGCGGCAACACCTAAGTGACGAGGTTCCATTGCAGCATGCTCTCTAGAAGACCCTTCTCCATAATTATGATCACCAACTACAACAGAATTAATTCCTGCTGCTTTATAAGCTCTTGCTGTATCTGGCACACCATCATATTCTCCTGTTAATTGATTTTTTACAAAATTGGTTTTCTTACCAAAAGCATTTACAGCGCCTATTAAACAGTTATTAGAAATATTATCTAAATGCCCTCTATAACGTAACCATGGCCCAGCCATAGAAATATGATCTGTAGTACATTTACCATATGCTTTTATCAATAATTTTAATCCTTTTAAATCGGTACCTAAAGGAGTAAAAGGCTCTAATAATTGCAATCTTTCAGAATCTTGTTTTACAGCAATTTCCACATGACTCCCATCTTCCTCTGGTGCTAAAAAACCATCGTCTTTTACCTCAAAACCTTTAGGTGGTAATTCCCAACCTGTAGGCTCATCTAACATTACCTCTTCTCCGTCTTTATTGATTAACTTATCTGTCATCGGATTAAAATCTAAACGACCTGCAATTGCTACAGCAGCAACCATTTCTGGTGATGCTACAAATGCATGTGTATTAGGATTACCATCTGCACGTTTAGCAAAGTTTCTATTAAAAGAGTGAATAATAGAGTTTTTAGGTGCATTTTTAGGATCTTCATAACGCGCCCATTGCCCAATACATGGTCCACAAGCATTTGTAAAAATTGTTGCGTCTAATTTTTCAAAAATCCCTAAAATACCATCTCTTTCTGTTGTGTATCTTACTTTTTCTGAACCTGGGTTAATACCAAATTCTGCTTTTGTTTTTAATCCTTTATCAATTGCTTGTTGTGCTATTGAAGATGCTCTAGATAAATCTTCGTAAGAAGAATTTGTACAAGACCCAATTAATCCCCAATCAACTTTTAAAGGCCAATCATTCGTATTTGCAATCTCAGTCATGTCAGACCCTGCAGATGTAGATAAATCTGGTGTAAATGGTCCATTTAATAAAGGTTTTAATTCTGATAAATTAATTTCTATTACTTGATCAAAATATTCTTCTGGATTTGCATAAACTTCATCATCACCTGTTAAATAATCTTTTATCTTATTTGCTTCATCAGCAACATCACTTCTATCTGTAGCGCGTAAATAACGCTCCATAGAATCGTCATAACCAAAAGTAGAAGTCGTCGCTCCTATTTCTGCTCCCATATTACATATAGTACCTTTTCCTGTACAAGACATCGCCTTTGCTCCTTCTCCAAAATATTCTACAATTGCACCTGTACCTCCTTTAGCAGAAACAATACCTGCAACTTTTAAAATAACATCTTTAGGGGCTGTCCAACCAGAAAGTTTTCCTGTTAGTTTTACTCCTATTAATTTTGGAAACTTTAACTCCCATGGCATTCCTGCCATTACATCAACTGCATCTGCACCACCAACTCCAATAGCTACCATCCCTAAACCACCAGCATTTACTGTATGAGAATCGGTACCAATCATCATTCCTCCTGGAAAAGCATAATTTTCTATAACAACTTGATGTATAATACCTGCTCCTGGTTTCCAAAAACCTAAACCGTATTTATTAGAAACAGATTCTAAAAAATTAAATACCTCATTACTAGTATTTAATGCATTTTGCAAATCTGAAGTTGCTCCATTTTTAGCTTGAATTAAATGATCACAATGTGTTGTCGTAGGAACTGCTACTTTATTTTTACCAGCTTGCATAAATTGTAATAAAGCCATTTGAGCTGTTGCATCTTGTAATGCAATTCTATCTGGAGCAAAATCTACATAATCTTTCCCTCTCTCGAAGGCTTTATTAGGATTTCCATCCCATAAATGCGAGTACAAAATTTTCTCTGCTAAAGTTAAAGGTTTACCTGTTAGTTCACGAGCAGCATCAACACGTTCTACAACTGTTGAATACACTTTTTTAATCATATCAATATCAAATGCCATAATAATTATAAATAATTTAAAGGTTTTTGTTATACTTTCTATTCCTCTAATGTACAAAATATATAATTATCTTCTAAATGATTGGTCTTTTAAAAAGTATATATTACTAATAGCTATATAGAAAAACTCAATAGGAAAGGTATTTTTTATTTTATTCAATTTAAAATACACTTATTTATAAACAAAAAAATCCCGAGTTTTATACTCGAGATTTTTAACTATATTATTTAAAAATGTAGTTTATTTTACTAACTGTTTTGTAGAAGGTTTAAATTTTGTTAAAACGATTCCATCAACAGCTGCTTCATACTCTACCATAGTAGGAGTTCTACCTAAAATTGTAGACAATACAACCACTGGAGTAGATGATAATAAAGATTCACCTTTTTTCTCACCAGTATCTTTTACAACTCTTCCTTGGAATAAACGTGTAGATGTTGCCATTACCGTATCACCTGGTTCTGCTTTTTCTTGGTTACCCATACAAAGATTACAACCAGGACGCTCTAAATACAACATATTCTCATATTTAGTACGTGCCAAACCTTTTGGTGCGCTATCATCGAATTCAAAACCTGAATATTTTACTAATACGTCCCAATCTCCTTCTGCTTTTAACTCATCAACAATATTATATGTTGGAGGTGCAACAACTAAAGGTGCATTAAATACAACTTCACCGTGTAATTTCTCAACATTTTTTAACATCTGAGCTAATATTTTCATATCACCTTTATGTACCATACAAGATCCTACGAAACCTAAATCTACTTTTTTAGTTCCTCCATAATAAGATAATGGTCTAATAACGTCATGTGTGTAACGTTTAGAAACATCATCATTATTTACATCTGGATCTGCAATCATTGGTTCTGAAATCTCATCTAAATCGATAATTACTTCTGCATGATATTTTGCATTAGCATCTGGTCTTATCGCAGGCTTAATTCCTGTTTTAAGTTCAGTTATTCTAGTCTCTGCTTTTTCTACTAAACCTTTAAGAACTTGCTTTTCATTATCCATTCCTTTATCAATCATGATTTGGATACGACCTTTTGCTATTTCTAAAGATTCTATTAAAGTATCATCTTCAGAAATACAGATAGAAGCTTTCGCTTTCATTTCTGCAGTCCAATCTGTAAATGTAAAGGCTTGATCAGCCGTTAATGTACCAATGTGTACCTCTATAACACGACCTTGGAAAACATTTTCTCCTCCAAACTGCTTCAACATTTGTTGTTGTGTAGCGTGTACAACATCACGGAAATCCATATAAGACTTCATTTCACCTTTAAAAGTAACTTTTACTGATTCTGGAATTGGCATTGACGCCTCTCCTGTAGCTAATGCTAAAGCAACTGTACCTGAGTCTGCACCAAAAGCTACACCTTTAGACATACGTGTATGTGAATCACCACCAATAATAATATCCCAATCACCAACAGTAATGTCATTTAATACTTTATGTATAACATCCGTCATTGGAAAGTATTTTCCTTTAGGATCACGACCGGTAATTAAACCAAAATCGTTCATAAAGCTCATTAATCTAGGAATATTCGCTTTAGATTTATCATCCCAAACAGATGCTGTATGACAACCTGATTGATATGCACCATCAACAATTGGAGAAATAACTGTAGCAGCCATCATCTCTAATTCTTGAGAAGTCATTAAACCTGTAGTATCTTGAGAACCTACAATATTTACTTCTGCACGAACATAAGAACCAGCATGTAATGTAGCTCCTGAAGTACCAACCGCATTTTTATTAAATATTTTTTCTACAGCTGTTAACCCTTGACCTTCAATAGAGATTTCTTTTGAAGCTGCGTAAACAGGTACAACATCAACCCCTAAAACTTTAGAAGCAAATGTTTGTAGTTTTTTACCAAAAACAACAGCATAAGAACCTCCAGCTTTCATAAACTCCGTTTTTTGTGGTGTAAATGCTGCAGAAATATCTTTTAATTCTGTGTCTCCGTTATATAGTTTTTTCTCTTTTGTATTAATAGTAAGAACTGTCCCCGTTGCTACAGAATACTCTTCTTTTAAAATTGGTTCTCCTTCTGCATCAACAATCGTATTACCTTCTGCATCTTTTTGTTTTACCCAATTTTTAAGATCTAAACCAATACCACCAGTTACACCAACCGTAGTTAAGAAAATTGGAGCTATACCATTTGTCCCAGCAATTACCGGAGCAATATTGATAAATGGCACATAAGGGCTAGAAGAAATACCTGTCCATAACGCTACGTTGTTTACACCAGACATTCTAGAAGAACCAACTCCCATTGTTCCTTTTTCTGCAATTAACATTACACGTTTATCCGGATGTTGTTCTTTTAAAGCCAACACTTCTTTTTGCATCTCTTTATTGTGCTCAAAAATACATTGACCATGTAACTCGCGATCAGATCTTGAGTGAGCATCACCACCTGGCGATAATAAATCTGTAGAAATATCACCTACACCAGCAATGTATGTTACAACCTCTATTTCTTCTTCAATTTCCGGTAGTTTAGTAAAAAACTCTGCTTTAGCATAACTTTCAATAATATCTCTAGCAATTTCACTTCCGTTATTAAAAGCTTCTTCTAAACGATTAGTATCTGCTTCATAAAGAAAAACTTGAGTTTTTAATACTTTAGCAGCTTCTTTTGCAATAGCTTCATCATTACCTAAAGCTAGATCTAATAATGCTTTTACAGAAGGTCCACCTTTCATATGAGATAATTGCTCTAAAGCAAACTCTGGTGTAATTTCTTTTACATCCTCTTCTCCTAAAATAATCTCTTTTAAGAATTTAGCTTTAACACCAGCAGCACTTGTGGTTCCAGGTAAAACATTATAGATAAAAAAGTTTAGAGAATCATCTCTGTACTCGTTATCTAAATCTTTAATTTGGGATATGATTGCACTTAATAAATCTGCACCATCAATTGGCTTTGGATGAAGCCCTAAACCTTTTCGGTCTTCTATCTCCTGGAGATAATCCTTGTAAATATTCATGAAAGAAATCTTTAGTTAGTACAAACTTCTAAATTAATTAAATTTAAAAGTTATAGCGTATTTGTTATTTGTTAATTTTAGTAAAACAAATTTACATTTTTTATACCGATATTAAAAAATAAATAATAGTTTGCGGCAATTAATGAATAAATAAAAGCTATGTAAATATTTGTTAAATTAAACTCAACAAATACAGATAATTACCTAGCAAAAATGGAAGATTCATAAAATTATAGCAAAAGCAGACTAATAAGCCGAATTCTGTACCTTAAAAATAAGGTTCTTATCATTTATCTAGTTCTAAAATTACTCTTAGAATCTATCTGCCTACCCTTTAGAATCGAGCGAGTAGCTCTCAAGCTCTAATATACATGGCATTGCACCTCATAGAGTTTACCTGGTTTCACTACAGCCGAACTGTACTTGCTTTCTGTTGCACTTGTCCTCAACTCTCGTTGGACGGATGTTATCCGCTATGATACTCTTTGGTGTCCGGACTTTCCTACTTATTAAAAAACAAGTCGATAAGATAAGTCTGCTAATTCTATAATTTTGTAAAATTACTTTTTAAAATTCATAAAAAAACCCACTCATATATGAGTGGGAAAAATTGCTATGAAAAAGAAAAAGTGTTGCTAATAAATTAACAACACTACAAATGTATATTAAAAAGCTTTATAAAAAAACAATTATTTTAAAAAAAGTTAACTTTTTATAACATATTAACATTTCTTTATGAAAACATATCTTTTACTTTTTCAAAAAATGATTTATCAGATTTATTTGGACTTGGTTTAAAGTTATCATTATCCAACATTTTTTCGAAAAACTGTTTCTGTTCTTTATTTAATTCTTGTGGTGTCCAAACATTAATATGTATTAAGAAATCTCCAGTACCATAACGCTCTATACTAGGTAAACCTTTACCTTTTAGCCTTAAAATTTTACCAGATTGTGTACCTGCATCAATTTTAATTTTAACCTTACCAGTTACAGTATCTACTTCTTTACTAGCTCCTAAAACAGCTTCAGAAAAATTTACGTATAAATCAAAATGAATATTTGTTCCTTCTCTTTTTAAAGTTTCATGAGGAATCTCTTCAATTAAAACTAATAAATCTCCTGAAATTGAATTTTTCCCTGGAGCATCATTCCCTTTTCCTCCTACTTTTAACTGAACACCTTCTGTAACTCCTGCAGGAATATTAATAGGTACAGTTTCTTCTTTTATAATTAAACCTTGCGCATCTGCACCATTTGGCTTACTACTAATAATTTCTCCTGCTCCAGAACAAGTACTACAAGTAGCTGCAGTTTGCATTCTACCTAATATAGTATTGGTTACCCTCATTACTTGACCAGTACCATTACAAGTTGTACAAGTTTTATACTTTACACCATCTGCTTGTACTTTTCTACGGACCTTTACTTTCTTCTCTACTCCTTTGGCAATTTCTTCTAAAGTAAGTTTTACACGAATACGCATATTACTCCCTTTTACCCTAGCTTGTCTTTGGCCACCTCCGCCACCAAATCCTCCAAAGCCTCCGCCTCCGAAAATATCTCCAAACTGACTAAAAATATCGTCCATATTCATTCCACCGCCGCCGAAACCGCCGCCACCTCCTTGTGGACCATCAAAAGCTGCATGACCATATTGATCATAACGTGCTTTTTTATTTTCATCACTTAAAATTTCGTAAGCTTCTGCTGCTTTTTTAAAGTTTTCTTCTGCAGTTGCATCACCCGGATTTTTATCTGGATGATATTTTATAGCCATTTTTCTATATCCTTTCTTTATTTCTGCTTGAGTCGCAGATTTAGAAATACCTAATACCTCGTAAAAGTCTTGTTTTGCCATTTTTATTTCAATTATCAATTAACAGTAATCATTGATCATTGGTAATTGCACTTTAATTATTGTAATTTATTGTCCGATTACTACTTTTGGATAACGGATTATCTTGTCTCCTAATTTGTATCCTTTTTCTACACAATCAATAATTTTACCTTTTAAATCTTCTGTAGGAGCAGGAATTTGAGTAATTGCTTCGTGTATTTCTGCGTCAAAAGTATCTCCTGCATTTGTTTCTACTTTTGATAATCCTTTTTGCTCTAAAGTATTGTAGAATTTTTGATAAATTAAAAGAACTCCTTTTCTTAATTCTTCTGCTTCTTTATCATCTTCTATATGTGTCAGTGCACGTTCAAAATCATCAACAATTGGCAGTAAAGATGTCATTAATTCTTGACCAGCAGTTTTAAACAATTCTACTCTTTCTCTAGATGTTCTTTTTTTATAATTTTCAAATTCTGCAAAAAGGCGTAAAAACTTATCTTTTTCAGCCTGAACTAATTCTTCTGTCGTTGGCTCTTCTTTAACAACCTCAGCTTCAACTTCCGTTTCAACTTCTTGATTTTCTTTAGATTTAGCAATTTCTTGCTCGTTTTTTATTTCTTCTTCTTGAATATTTTCTTTCTTACTCATTTGTTGTAATCGTTAAATTATACTCACTGTATTTGCAAAAACATTGCCAACAAAAAAATAGTGTCAGATTGACACTATTTTTTGTTCTACTTTTTATATTTTAACATGAGCCCAATTCTCACCACTCTTAATCCGGTGGATTTGCATGTCTGAAACCCCAAACCGTTTAGCAATCATTGTAATTCTTGTTCTTTTATTTCTTAACTGCCTTTTTATTATTTTAACCTTTCCTTCAGAAAGCTTATAACTTGTTTTCTTATTCTTTGTAGCTTTAATAAAAACAGGATTTTTAAATTGATGTAACTCTTTTTCTCTTTTAGTTGCCCATTTTAAATTTTCTACCCTATTATCTGATTTATCATAATTTAAATGAAGCACATAAACTTGTTCTTCATTCTCTTTTTCGATAAAATGACGCGCAACTAACTTATGAACATACCTACCTGTAGTTTTACCATTCTCTTTTTGTCTTAGAGATAAAAAAACATAACCATTAGTAAAACTTTCTTTTTTTAGATATTCTTTATCCTTCTTCTTACAATTGATTACTCTTCCATAGTTTGAGATTTTAAACTTTTCTTTATCAGAAATCTTTTCATCAAACTCAATTTCTTTCCATTCTTCATTAAATAAATTTCTTATCATAATATAAAAGTGCTTTTAAATTCATAAAATACTTTTTCTTAATCTGCAATTCTTTCAATTTTTGCTCCAATAGATTTTAGGCGTTCTTCAATATTTTCATAACCTCTATCAATTTGCTCAATATTATCTATTACACTTGTTCCTTTAGCTGATAATGCTGCAATTAACAAAGATATACCTGCTCTAATATCTGGAGAACTCATCTTGGTTGCTTTTAATTGAGATTGATGATCATGACCAATTACTGTTGCTCTATGCGGATCGCACAAAATAACTTTTGCTCCCATATCAATTAATTTATCAACAAAAAACAAGCGACTTTCAAACATCTTCTGATGTATTAAAACGTTACCTTTTGCTTGCGTAGCAATTACCAAAACAATACTCAATAAATCTGGCGTAAAACCTGGCCAAGGAGCATCAGCTACTGTTAAAACAGAACCATCAATATAATTTTGAATCTCATAAGATTCTTGTTCTGGTATAAAAATATCGTCATCTCTTTTTTCTAAGGTTATTCCTAATTTTCTAAAAACATTAGGTATCTGTCCTAGATTATCCCAAGATACATTTTTTATTGTTAACTCAGATTGTGTCATAACAGCAACACCAATCCAAGAACCAATCTCAATCATATCTGGCAAAACAGTATGCTCACATCCACCTAAAGCATCAACGCCATCTATAATTAGCAAATTAGAGCCAACACCAGATATTTTTGCTCCCATAGAATTCAACATTTTACATAGTTGCTGAATATACGGCTCACAAGCTGCATTGTAAATAGTTGTTTTACCTGTTGCTAAAACAGCTGCCATAACTATATTTGCTGTACCTGTAACCGATGCTTCATCTAATAACATTTCTGTACCAAACAACTCTTCTGCATCTACACCATAAAAATGTTCTTCTTTATTATAACGGAATTTTGCTCCTAATCGTATAAAACCTTCAAAATGGGTATCTAACCTTCTTCTACCAATTTTATCTCCTCCTGGTCTTGGTATATAACCTTTACCAAAACGAGCTAAAAGAGGGCCAACAATCATAATAGAACCTCTTAAAGAACTACCATCTCTTTTAAATTCTGCAGATTCTAAATATTCTAAATTAACATCATCTGCTTGGAAAGTATAAGAATTTTTACTTAATTTTTCTACTCTAACCCCTAACTCACCAAGAATAAAAATTAATTTATTTACGTCTATAATATCAGGAACGTTATTTACTGTTACTTTTTCTGGAGTTAATAAAACAGCACAAAGTATTTGTAAAACTTCATTTTTTGCTCCTTGTGGAGTAATTGTTCCGTTTAATTTATGACCGCCTTCAATTTTAAATGATGCCATATACTAATATCTTTTTCTATTTTTATTTTGATTATTATGATGTGGCTTCTTATGATTACTTTTAGAATTATGTTGCCCTTGAGAGTTTCTTTTCTTTAATAAATTTTTACTTTCTGAAAGTGTTTCTTCGGACGATCTTAAATCTAACTTACCATCAGATAAGTCGTATAAATGATTAAAAATTACAAGATCATCAACAGTATCTTTATTCCAATTTAAATAACATTTTTTCATGTGATTGGCAATCGTAAAAACCAAAGCTTCTTTTTTCTCACCTTCTTCCCAACTTAAAGCAATGTCTATCATTGTTTGAATATTGTTACCATAATAACGGTATCTTGAAGCTGATTTAGGGTAAGGTAAACCTTCTGGTTTTTCTTGTAATTCTTCTTTAGACGGTTGTGGATATGGAGATTCTACATCTAATTTAAAGTCTGCCATAATATACAATTGATCCCAAAGTTTGTGCTTAAAATCTGGTACATCACGCAAATGTGGTTGTAAATTACCCATAACATCTACAATAGCTTGTGCCATTTTATCTCGTTCTTCTTTATTTTCTAGAGCTAAACAATGATCTACTAATTTTTGTATATGTCTGCCGTATTCTGGAATAATCATTAACGGTCTTTCTGAATTGTATTCTAAATCGAATGTCATTTATTTGTTTTTGTGAAGTGTGTTCTCAATACATTTTCCTTTCTCATTTAATCAAAAGAAAACACTAGAACTGACAATTATATGTTTGTAGTTATTTAACGTTGCAAAATAACGATTTATTTTTGTTTATAAAAAATTCATTATCCAATGACTCTTAATTTTGCAAATTGTAAAAGCAATTTCTTTTTACCAACGGTACCAAATTTAATTTCTGCTTTTCTATTTGGTCCATTTCCTTCTAAAGCAATTACTTCTCCTGTTCCAAATCTATTGTGTTCTACAATATTACCTACTACAACATTACCATCAAATAAATTTGTTTTTGAAGTTGCTTGTGATACTTTTTTTAGGTTTTTAGGAATAATTACTTCTTTCTTTTTAATTAAGTCACGCTCCATTTTTTTACGCTGAATCGGTTTTTGAAAACGAATTCCTTTTGGTGCATCATCAAAAATACTTTTGTCAATAAAATTATTAACTGCCCTTTCTGGTCCTTTTGGCGTTAAATAGTGTAAATATTGATCGTCTATTTCTTCTAAAAACCTACTTGGTTCCGCATCTACCAATTTACCCCAACGATAGCGGGTTTGTGCATATGTTAAATAAGCTACTTTTTCTGCTCTTGTTAAAGCTACGTAAAATAATCTTCGTTCTTCTTCTAATTCACTTCTTGTATTCATACTCATCGCAGAAGGAAATAAATTTTCTTCTAAACCAACAACGTACACGTACAAATATTCTAATCCTTTAGATTGATGAATGGTCATTAAAGAAACACTTGGTTTTTCATCATCTTTTTTGGCATCAAAATCTGTAGCCAAAGCAACATCTTCTAAAAAAGTCGTTAAAGATGCATCTGCTCCTTCTTCTATTTTATCTGTAATAAAATCTTTAATTCCGTTTAAAAGTTCTTGTACATTTTCTACTTTACTAACCGCTTCTGGTGTTCCGTCTTTTTCTAAATCTTTAATTAACAAAGTCTTTTTTACAACAGACTCTGCAATTTCAAATGCATTTTTTGTTTGCGATTCTATTTGCAAACTTTGCATCATATTCATAAAATTACGAAGCTTATTTTTTGTACCTGCGTTTATTTTTAAATCTATTTTATCGATATATTTTAATACATCAAAAATTGATTTTTTATAATGATTTGCCGCAATTGTAAGTTTATCAATAGTAGTTGCTCCAATTCCACGAGCCGGATAATTGATAATTCTTTTTAACGCTTCCTCATCATTTGGGTTGATTAAAATACGTAAATATGAGAGCAAATCTTTAATTTCTTTTCTCTGATAAAAAGAGATTCCACCATAAATTTTATAATCAATTCCTTTTTTACGCAACGCATCTTCAATAGCTCTAGATTGCGAATTTGTTCTGTACAATACACAAAAATCATCCGGATTTAATTGATGATTCATTTGATTTTCCCAAATAGATTGCGCTACAAAACGACCTTCTTCTCCATCAGAAATGGTACGCATTACATTTATAGATTCTCCAGCATCATTAGTCGTCCAAACTTCTTTGTCTAATTTTGTTTTATTTTTTTCGATAACAGAATTTGCAGCGTTTACAATATTACTTGTAGAACGGTAATTTTGTTCTAATTTAAAGGTTTTTACATCTGGATAATCTTTCTGAAAATTTAATATATTCTGAATATTTGCTCCCCTAAAACTATAAATACTCTGAGAATCATCGCCAACCACACAGATATTTTGAAAACGATCTGCCAACGCTTTTACAATTAAATATTGCGAGTGATTTGTATCTTGATACTCATCAACCATAATATATCTAAAACGATTTTGATATTTTGCTAAACTCTCTGGAAAACGAACTAATAATTCGTTGGTTCTCAATAACAAATCATCAAAATCCATCGCACCAGCTTTAAAACATCTATCTACATATTCTTTGTAAATATTACCTACTTCTGGTCTACTTGCATGTAAATCTGCTTCTTGTAAATCAGAATTATTAAAATAAGCTCTAACCGTGATTAAGCTATTTTTAAAGGATGAAATTCTTCCTAAAATCTGTTTTGCTTTGTATTGTTCTTTATTTAAATTTTTTTCTTTAATAATTGCAGAAATCAATCGAACAGAATCTTGCGAATCGTAAATTGTAAAGTTTGTTGGAAAACCTAATTTATCTGCCTCTGAACGTAAAATACGTGCAAAAACCGAGTGAAAAGTTCCCATCCACAAATTTTTAGCTTCGCTTACCCCTACAACTCCTGCAATTCTTTCTTTCATTTCTCTTGCTGCTTTGTTGGTAAAAGTCAACGATAAAATATTAAAAGAATCTACACCTTGCTGCATTAAATGCGCAATCCTATAAGTTAGTACACGTGTTTTACCAGAACCCGCACCTGCAATAATTATCATAGGTCCGTCTTTTTGTATAACAGCTTGTTTTTGAGCTTCGTTTAAAGTATTTAAGTAAGTATTCAATAGATTATTTTAAAAGAATTTAAAAACGTGAAATTAGCAAAACTATATGTTTCCTTAAAAGAAGATTGATTTTTTTTATCCACAAATTATATTCTTATGTATTCGGGTCTACACCCGATATTTACAAAATTCGGGTTAAAACCCGAATAACTAATAATTCGTCTTAAAACCCGAATTAGTTGTTTTATATACCTAAAAAAAGTATTTTTACTGAAAATTAAAAATGACAAGTATTTTAACCGGTGATATTGTAAACTCTAGAACCGTTGCTTCTAAAGAATGGTTGCCTATATTAAAAACAGTCTTTAAAACAATTGGAGAAACGCCAAAAACTTGGGAGATATACAGAGGAGATAGTTTTCAAATAGAAATTAGTAAGCCAGAAAATGCATTACTTTTTGCCATTGAATTAAAAACTGTTTTAAAGAAAATTAAAAATTTAGATGTTAGAATAGCCATTGGAATTGGTTCTAAAACCGATGATTATAAAAATATTACTGAAGGAAGTGGAGAAGCTTTTATAAATAGCGGAAAAGCTTTTGACAACCTACTAAAGAAACAAAATTTAGCCATGATCTCTCCTTGGAAAGAAATTGACAAAATTTTTAATACCGCTTTTGCTATTGCTTTATTAACTATTGATAATTGGACAGTTAATTCTGCCGATTTTGTTGAAATGTGTCTTAAAAAACCAAATACAACTCAAAAATTAATTGCCAAAGAATTAAATATTTCTGAAAGTAGCGCAAGCGAACGAAGAAAAAGAGCTGGTTTTGATGAAATTATGCAATTAGAAAAGCTATACAGAGAGCTTATTAAAGAAAAAACAAGCCAATAAATATGTTACTATTTTTAAAATTTTTACTAGCGCATATTTTAGGTGATTTTGTTTTTCAATCAGAAAAATGGGTAAAAGATAAAGAAGAAAAAAAGGCTAAATCTGCAAAACTATTTTTTCACATTTGTGTACATACAATATTACTTTTATTAGTTCTCTTTTTTAACTTAAAAGAATATTGGCTAGGTTTTTTATGTATTGTAATTTCTCATTACACAATAGACATTCTAAAATTATATCTGCAAAAAAAGAAAACAAAACGAGCTTGGTTTTTTATTGATCAAATTTTACATCTCTTATTTTTAGTTATTGCGACCTCATTTTATGCGGATTTTCAATTATCAACAGATAAAATAATTACAGATAAAAGTTTATTATTACTGATCTTTTTATTGTTAGTTGTATTTGTTTCTGCAATTGTTATCAAAATAATTATTACACAATGGAATCCGGAGAAGAAAAAAGAAAACGATGATTCTTTGGCTAAAGCCGGACGTTATATTGGTATTTTAGAACGTTTATTTGTTTTTACTTTTGTAATTACCAATCATTGGGAAGGAATTGGTTTTTTATTGGCTGCAAAATCTGTTTTTAGGTTTGGCGATTTAACGTCTTCTAAAGACAGAAAATTAACCGAATATATCTTAATAGGAACATTATTAAGTTTTGGGTTGGCTGTTTTTTTAGGAATTATATATTTGTATGTTTTAAATTTAATCTAATTGATGGAAGATAAATTAATAGAAAGTATCGCTTACATTTTACCTGCTGCAGTTACAGGTTTTGTTGCTTATTATATGTTTAATAGCTTTTTAAATCAGCAAAATTCTGAGAAAAAACTGGCACTTTTAGCTAAAAAAAGTAAAGAATCATTACCTATAAAATTACAGGCTTGCGAAAGAATGCTGTTGTTTTGCGACCGAATAAATCCTGTAAAAATGTTAATGAGAGTAATACCTACATCCACAAACACAGATGATTATTTGCAACTTTTATTAGCAAATATAGAACAAGAATTTGAACACAATTTAGTACAACAAATTTATATTTCTGATGAAACTTGGATGTCTATTATTGCTGCCAAAAATGCAATTGTAAACAAATTAAGACAAGTTGCAGAAACCTCTAATTCTGCCAATGAGTTAAGAGAAAATGTTTTAATCGATTATTCTAAAATATTACCACCAACAGAAACCGCTATTTCTTTTATTAAAAACGAAGTAAAAAGAATATTATAATCAAAAAGCCTTCTTAATTATATAAGAAGGCTTTTTTTATGAAAGTTAATCTCTCATAAAGTCGGGGGAATTATATAATTTAATTAAAATAAATTTTACCAGGTATTAAACCAACTGTAAATTCATTTAATTCAACATTTGTAGAAGCATCAAATATTTTTAACGTTCCGTTTGATACGTAATCTTTTACATCCGTTACATAAATTTTACCCTCATTTACAGACATTCCGTAAACAGTTGTAGAAATAATTGATGAAGTAGGAATTTCTGAAGCTCCCTCACTCATTTTATAAACATCAGAAGAAGTAGATAAATAAATATTTGCATCGCTTAAAACCATGTTACCTGGATGAAAACCTGAATCATAATCAATAGTAGCATTAACGGTATTAGAACTTGTATTTATGGTAACCAAACTACCTAAAAGTTCTGGAGAACTCCAAGCACTTCCTTCACAAGAAACTAATAAATTTCCACTATTATCAATAACCATTTCATCTGGCACATTACCAACTGTAATTGTAGATTCTAAAGTATCAGAAGAAGTATTAATAACAGAAACTGTGTTACCAGAACCCCAACCTCCTTTGTGAGAAACATATAAAGTATTCCCGTCTGCAACAACTTGTTCAGGACCTTCAGATACAGCAATTGTAGTAGAAATAGTGTTAGAAGCTAAATCGATTACAGCAATATAATCATCTGTAGCATCAGAACCTTCTCCCCAATTGGTTACATATCCTTTTCCGTTGGCAAAAGCAATATATCTTGGGTTACTTAAACCCTCTGTTATATCTGTAAGTTTTTCCATTGTATATCTGTCTGCAATAGAAATTTTATTACCAACATTAGCTATTAAATAAGCATCATCTCCATTAAAACCAATAGATTGTAAAATAGTTCCAATACTTTCTCCATTTACATTGCTAAAAATAGTTGACTCTTCTGTTAAATAATCTTCAGAAATAAAATTAACGGTTCCTGTTCCTCCAGAAAAAGCCCCCTCATTGGCAATTAAAATTCCGTTTTCATAATCTCCTTTTGGTAAATCTGATTCGTTATTATTACAAGAAGCAAATAAAACTCCAGATAAAGCCACTAAGAAAAATGTTTTTTTAATATTCATTGTTTTAAAAATTTAAATTTGTTGTTAATTGAAAATTGATTCCAGGCATTGGCCTGTTTAAGGTATTTTGATAATAAGAATTGTAAATATTATTGATTTTAAACCCAATATTTGGTTTGTTTTTAATGTTTGAAAATTGATAATTAAACCCAACATTAGAAACCGTATACGCCGGAATTGTATCAACCAAAAAAGTAACTTTATCGTTAATTAACATTTGATAATACATACTAAAATTTGTGTAAGCATAGTCAACAAGAATATTTGCACGATTTTTTGGCACATAAATTAACTGTTTATCAGTTTCTAAATCTTTTGCATCTGTGTAAGAATAATTTAAATTAATTGCCAAAGAATGATCATTAAAAACTGTTTTATAATTGGTAGAAAACTCTAACCCAACGTTTCTAGTAGCGTTAATATTTATCGGACTCCAAACTCCAAATTCATTAGGTTTCCATTGAATTAAATCTGATGATTTTATATAAAAACCATTTACTTGAAAATGAAACTTCCTATAATTAATACTATTTCCTATTTCAAATTGATAAGAATTTTCTGATTTTAAATCTGGATTTCCTCCAGGATTCCAATACAAATCATTAAATGTTGGTATTCTAAAATTTTTAGAAGTATTGAATGATACGGTGTAATTTTTATTGACTTTTTGCTCAATTCCTAGAGAATACAACAAAGGAACATCAAATTGATTTTGCAACTCTTTTCTAAACTGAACACCATAACTTAAACGATTTGTTAGTTGGTGATTTAAAGAAAAAACAGCCGAAAAAATATTTCTTTCATGTGTTAAAAAACTAGTTCCTTCTGCTTTTGCAGACTCAAAACCTAGAATACCATTGATTTTAATTTTTCTAGAAAGACGATTATTATAATCTACTTGAGCTATCTTTCTTTTGGTGTTTCCTACAGAAAAATTATCTAAATTTTCTTTGTTGTCGTAATACTTAAATTCATCAAAAAGATAAGAAATTCTAGAAGTAATAATTTCTTTTTTTGATAAAAAATAGTTCCATTCTAACAGATTTTTTAAACTAATATCTTTGTAAGCATCATTAGAAGGTGCATTTAAAGTTCTAGATAAATCTCTCTTAGCAAAGAAAGCAGTACTATATAATTTTAATTGATTTTTAGCATCAATTTTATGTCCATAATTTACATCAAAGTTGTAATTATAAAAAGCTCCGTTTTCGTTTATTAAACTAGAATTTAAATATTTATAATCATTATCAGAAGCATTATAACCTAAACCTATATTAATGTAATTTTTGGCATCAGATTTTACAAAATCGTAACTTACATGTTGTGTATTAAAACTTCCGTATTTTAAAAGAAGGTTATTTTTAAGTGCTTTTTTAAAAGTAATTTTATTGTTTAAGTGAACCGTTCCGCCAATTGCGCCACTTCCAAATAAAACACTTCCACCACCACTTCTAACAGTTATATTATCGTAAGAATTTGCAGAAACAATATTAAAATCGGTTTGCCCATTTAATTGAGAATTGATATTTATTCCGTTCCAAATAACAGCCGTTTGCGATGCATTTGTTCCTCTAAAAGAAGGAGAAGAAACCATTCCTAACCCATTTTCTTTAAAATAAATAAAAGAATTAAATCTTAAAATATCCGTTAAAGATTGTATGTTTTTAGTTACCAAACTATCGGATATTAAAATACTGCTATATCCTTTAGAAAAATCTTTCACTTTTAATATGGATAGTGAAAATTCATCTAACTTAATAGTTGCAGAATCTTTTTGTGCTTTTAAATTACAAACAGCAAAAAACAATAAAACAAAAAATAATACCTGTTTTAATTTCATATTTTTATCTAATCTCTATCCCGAAGATTGTATTAAATTATGATAATGGCAGGTCTCCTGACTCGTTTTTATGTTATTAGACCTTCCCAACATAAAATGTCAGTGGCATAAGAATTAATAACATCCTTTAAAAGGTACTGAAAATAAATTCAGTATAAACTTACAGTTGCGGGAACAGTTCTGGATTTAAACCAGATTCCCTTTTAATTTGATGCAGATTAATTATACATCAAAACCAAAATCAATGCAAATATATATGCAATCTTATAAACAATCTAATAAAATCGCTCTCAAATTTAATACCTTTATGGCTTAATTAATTTTACAGATGAGAATAGAGAATGAATTAAAATTAGGTTTTAAAGACGTTATGATTCGCCCAAAACGTTCTACTTTAAAATCGCGTTCACAAGTTAATTTAGAAAGAGAATTTAAGTTTTTACATAGTGATATTGTTTGGAAAGGAATACCAATTATGGCAGCAAACATGGATACTGTTGGTACTTTTGAAATGGCAAAAGCATTAGCAAAATATGGTCTTTTTACAGCAATTCACAAACATTACTCTTTAGGCGAATGGAGAAATTTTGCTTCTAATGCAGATGAAAAAACATTAAATAATATTGCTGTAAGTACCGGAACTGGAAAAGAAGATTCTGAAAAAGTAAAGCAAATTTTAGAAGAATTTTCGCAAATAAACTTTATTTGTATTGATGTTGCCAACGGTTATTCTGAACATTTTGTAAATTTTGTAAAGAAAATGCGCAAAAACCATCCAAATAAAATAATTATTGCAGGTAATGTGGTTACTGGCGAAATGGTAGAAGAATTATTATTGGCTGGCGCTGATATTATTAAAGTAGGAATTGGACCAGGTTCTGTTTGTACAACTCGTGTAAAAACAGGTGTTGGTTATCCGCAATTATCCGCAATTATAGAATGTGCAGATGCTGCTCACGGAATGGGAGGACAAATTATTTCTGATGGAGGTTGTAAAATTCCTGGAGATTTATCTAAAGCTTTTGGTGGAAGTGCAGATTTTGTAATGTTAGGCGGAATGTTAGCTGGTCATGAAGAAAGTGGCGGTGAATTAATTGAAGAAAATGACAAAAAATTCAAAGCTTTTTTCGGAATGAGTTCTGAAACCGCTATGAACAAACATGCTGGTGGGGTTGCTAATTACAGAGCATCCGAAGGTAAAACAGTTAAAGTTCCTTTTAAAGGAAATGTAGAAAATACTATTATTGATATTTTAGGAGGAATTAGATCTACATGTACTTATGTTGGTGCAAGCAGATTAAAAGAATTAACTAAAAGAACCACTTTTATTAGAGTTCAAGAACAAGAAAATCAAGTATATTCTTAATGAAAAAATTACAACTAATTCCCGTTTTGGTTTTCTTTTTGATTGCTGTTGCATGTAAAAAAGAAACTGTAAAAGTCGATGAAAAACCTAAAACTGAAAGCACTATTAAATATGCGAAAGGTTTTGATATTATTGATGAAAATGGCACAAAAAAGTTAATTATAAAATCTGCTTATCAAAATTCTGATGAAGTATTTGAATACATTATTAAGAAAAAGAACAATTCAAAAATTGAAGAGTTTGATAAATCAATGATCTCTACTCCAATTGAAAAAATTGTGGTTACTTCTACAACACACATACCAATGGTAGAATTGTTAAACGAAGAAACTTCTATTATTGGTTTTCCACATGCTAAATATATTTCATCAGAAAAAACAAGACAATTAATTGATAATGGAAAGATTAAAGAAATAGGAAAAGAAAGTTCTTTAAACACAGAAATATTGTTGGATTTACAACCAGAATTAGTTGTGGGATATAGTGTTTCATCAGCCGATAAATCGTTAACTACTATAAAAAAAGCGGGAATAAATGTAATTTATAACGGAGATTGGTTAGAAGAAACTCCTTTAGGTAAAGCTGAATGGATTAAATTTTTTGGTGTTTTATTTGATAAAGAACAACAAGCAGACAGTATTTTTAAAGTAATTGAAACAAATTATATAGAAGCTAAAAATATAGCATTAAAGTCTACCAAAAAACCAACAATTTTATCGGGCGCAATTATGAGTAAAGATATTTGGAATTTACCTGCTGGAGAGAGTTTTGTTGCTCAGTTTTTAAAAGATGCAAACGTTAATTATTTGTGGCAAGAAACAAAAGGTAAAGGAAGTTTGTCTTTAAGTTTTGAGAGTGTTTTTGATAAAGCTCAAAATGCAGATTTTTGGATTGCTCCTGGTTACTTTTCATCAAAAGAACAATTGCTTAAAAGCAATCAATTATATGAAAAATTTGATTCTTTTAAAAATGATAACATCTATACTCCATCAACAAAAAAAGGAAAAACAGGTGGCGTTATTTATTATGAGTTAGCATCAACAAGACCCGATTTGGTTTTAAAGGATATCATAAAAATTACAAATCCTGAATTGTTACCAAATTATGGTTTTACTTTTTTCGAAAAAATGAAATAAAAAACCTTCAATAAAAAATTGAAGGTTTATTTAAATATAATTAAATTTTGGGGGAATAATTACTCTTTATCAAATCTAAGAATAATAAAAAATAAAGCTATAAATATAAAGGGTAGTTTTAGGGTAGGTTTTTAAATAATCTAAAAAAAACACCTTATATTTTAATATTTACCATATTATTTAGACTATTGTCATTCCTTATAATATCAATTTAAACACAAGTAAAACAATGCCTTTAATCTTTTCTATTAAAGGCATTGTAACACATAATTGGAGGGATTAATATGTGTCTTATATTCAAATTTAATAAATAATAAATTATATTTTAAAAAAACAAGGGTAGTTTTAGGGTAGTTTTTTAATGACTTAACAAAACAAACCATTTTAAATTAACATATATACAAATAAATAGGATGTTTTTTTATTTAAACAATTACATGAGTAATTACTATTACAAATCTCTTTGCCTATTTAATTATTTCGAAGAATCCAACTCTAACTAAGAGACTTCTCTAATCTTACAGCTTCTTTTCTATTTTTAATATTTAGCTTTTCATAAATATTCTTAATATGAAATTTAATAGTATTAATTGAAACGTTTAGTTCATCAGCAATTATTTTATTTGATTTACCTAAAACTATTAAATCAAAAATTTCTCTTTCCCTATTACTTAAATTTTCTAAATTTTCTGAATTTTCTGAATTTTCTTTACTAGATGAATATTCATTATTAGCCGAAAGACTTTCTATTTCTTTAGAGAATTTAATAATCTCATCTTTCATAAAATTGTTTTCAGTTATCAAAATATTCATTCTATACAATACTGCAATCGTTAGAAAAATCATCTCAAAAAAAGAACCAATTTTTATATTTAAAGAATTAATATTTATTAGAGAAACACCTAAAAATTTCAACACAAAAAAATCTATAGAAGAAAATAAAATTACTGAATTTGCTAGTACTAAAATTTTAGTATAAACATTTTTATTAAACAAAAAGAGAGATGTTAACCAATAAATAACAGTTAAGGAGAAAACTAAAATATTTAAAACAAATAAATAGTAATAACTTTCTAATGTTAAATAAAGAATACCCATAAGAATAATAACACTCCCTATTACATATGCATATTTCTTAATTTTAGGAAAATACGTTTCTATAAATAAGTAATTATTTATAAATTTAGAAGAAAAATAAGCTAATGAAATATAGTTTACAACCATAATAAACTCATTTACATTTTCATCAACTTTAAAAAAATTGAGCATTCCATCCATCGTAAATATCCCAAAAGAGATGCTTAATTGAAACATTGAATAATATAAAAAAACAATGTCTTTAAATAAAAAATAATAAAATAAACTATATAAAATTATCAAAAAAGCAAATCCATAATAAAAGCCATTGAATAACAATTCATTCTTTTCTCTAGCAAGTGACTCTTTTTCTGTTTTTACTGTTACAGGAATATAGGAATGAAATTTTGGCTTTATTTGAATATAAACATCCTTATCTCTTGTAAATTTATAACTTAAAAACCTATTGTTAGGTGATTTATATATTCTTTTAGATTCTTGATATGCATTGGCCTTATTGAACCTATCATAAGCAACTCTAAAAACATACTTTAAATTTGTTTCATACGATGGTATTAAAAACCAATATGTAGCATTAGAATGTTTTTCTAAAACTTGTTTATGTAGATGTGTAAATTTTTTTTGTTTAACTTCATTGAGTGTTAAATCACTATTTACATCTTTGAAGTAATATATATCAGATTGAGAAAAACAATAGTTTACAGTAAATAGAACTATTAAAAGTATTTTAAACTTCATAACGACTTCAATTAGCAATTCTGTTTAAAAAACTTAGAGTCGAACACATAACTAATTGCTAAATCATTTAAATAAATTTCTTTTAAGAAATCTAAAATACTAATAATTAATTTTAAAAACTACAAAATGTCATTATTGCTGTTGTTGCTGTTGCTGCTGTTGATTATTAACAGAATATTTAAAAGCAGCTTTGGCATGTATTTCTGTAGTATCAAAGACAGGTACAGAAACATCATTTTGCTGAATTAATAAAGGAATTTCGGTACAACCTAAAATAATACCTTCAGCACCTTTTTTAATCAACTCTTTTATAATTGTTAGGTATTTTTCCTTAGAAATTGGATTGATATTACCCACAGATAGTTCATCATAAATAACTGCATGAATTATTTCTCTTTCTTCTATTTCTGGAATAATAGTTTCAATACCAAAAGATTTTAAAATATCAGTAAAAAAATCTTTTTCCATGGTATATTTTGTCCCTAAAAGAGCTACTTTTTTAAGTTGTTTTTTAACGATGCTTTTTGAGGTTGCTTCTGCAATATGAATTACAGGAATTTTTACAGCATTTCTTACAGCATCTATGCACAAATGCATTGTATTTGCACAAATTATAATACAACTTGCACCAGCATCTTCTAGATTTTGACCTGTTTCTGCCATTTTTATATCCAACAAATCCCACCTATTTTCTTTTTGAAGTTGAGCTATTTCACCAAAGTCGAAAGAATTAATAACAACTTCAGCAGAATGAGGTTTGCCAATATAATCTGAATTTAATTTATTTAAAATTCGATAATATAAAATAGTTGACTCTGGAGTTATTCCACCAATTAAACCTATCTTTTTCATTTTTAGCTCTTAATAATTAAAACAATTTGGTCTGACTTTCGTCATCACGTTTCTTTTCTTCTGCCTTCTTTTTTGCAATTGATTTTTGCAATGCAATTTTTGCTTTTTCTTCTGCAGAAAGTTCTTCTAAAACAGGTTTTTTAGTTTCAACTTCAGGTACATCAATTGGTAATTTATCATCAACCATTTTCTCTTCTTCAAGTTCTTCTACTTCTTCAGAAATTTCTTCTTCTGGTTCATCAAAAGGTAAAGATTCTAACAAGTTAACTTGTTTTATTTTCTCTATAGTTAATTGATTTCCTAGAGCTTTTATCCCTTTAACAGCAATGAACTCTTCTAAATTAACTTCTTCATTTTCTAAACTTCTTTTAGAATATACAACTTCTACAATTGGTCTGTAATCTGTAGCAACAATTTCTAGTTTAGATTTTGGATGTTCAGAAATAAAATCCTCTTCTTTTTCTGTTGTTTCAATTACAAAACGTTTAATATAATAACGCTCTTTTTCTCCATCAAAATAAATTGCAGAAATTGGTTTATTTGGTTTCCATTTTTCTAACACAATCATATCGCTATCAAAATGCATTGTTAAATTTGGTTTTACCGCTTTTGCTTTTCCGCTTTGCGATATAATTAGCAATTTATCTTCCGCTTTAAATTCGCCTAACAATTCACCTCTATTATCAACATTTAAACGTTGAACCGTTTCATCAAACCAAATTTTTCGTGGTTTTAATGTTGAAACTCCTTCTGATTTAAACTCAATTTTTCTGATTGAAAATTTAGAAATTAAATTACCTCTAACGGCTCTTCCTTTTATTGCCAAATCAGCAAAATCTACATCCCATTTTAATTTTTTAACACTACCTACAGAACGTAAATTTACAGTAACAATTTCTGCTTCTCCATTAGGATTTGCTGTAAAATAATGTACTATAGAACCTTTATTTCCGTTTGTTAAATCGTACTCTTTATCTCTGGTTACAGACAATACATTAAAACGTTTCATGTAAGATGGACCTCTTGCACCATCTCTGTACATAAAATTATAAACGGTTCTTCTGTCTTTCTTTTTAAAGATAGCAACATGAATAATATCTTTACCTACAAAAGTTTTAGCATCAATTTTAGTAACCATCATTTTACCATCTTTTCTAAAGACAATAACATCATCAATATCCGAACAATCAGTTACAAATTCGTCTCTTCTTAATGAAGTTCCTATAAAACCTTCTTCTCTATTTACATAGAGTTTTGCGTTTTTCATAGCCACTTTTGATGCAACAATATCATCAAAAATTCTAATTTCTGTTTTACGCTCTTTTCCTTTTCCGTAAGTATCTTTTAAACGTTTAAAATAAGCAATTGCAAAATCGATTAAATTAGCTAAATGATCTTTAACTACTGCAATTTTATCTTCTAAACTTTCTATAAATTGTTTTGCTTTATCAATATCAAATTTTGATATTTTCTTAATTCTGATTTCTGTTAAACGTGTAATATCTTCTACTGTAATTGCACGTTTTAAGTGTTTAATATGTGGCTGTAAACCTTTGTCTATCGCTTCGATTACACCTTCCCAAGTTTCTTCTTCTTCAATATCACGATAAATTCTGTTTTCTATAAAAATACGTTCTAAAGAAGAAAAATGCCATTGTTCTTCTAATTCGTTTAACTGAATTTCTAGTTCCCTTTTTAACAAATCTACCGTTAAATCTGTAGAATGTTTTAACATTTCTGAAACTCCTACAAAAACAGGTTTGTTATCTTCTATTGTACAAGCTAAAGGAGAAATAGAAGTTTCGCAATTTGTAAAGGCATACAACGCATCAATCGATTTATCTGGCGATACATTTGGTGGTAAATGCACTAAAATTTCTACTTCTGCTGCCGTATTATCTTCAATCTTTTTTATTTTAATTTTGCCTTTATCGTTGGCTTTTAAAATACTATCAATTAAAGTAGTTGTTGTTGTAGAAAAAGGTATTTCATTAATTACCAATGTTTTTTTATCGAGCTGTGCAATTTTAGCTCTTACTCTTACCTTTCCTCCTCTTTTTCCATCATTATAATGAGAAAAATCGGCAATTCCTCCTGTTAAAAAATCTGGAACAATTTTAAAACTTCTTCCTTTTAAATATTTTATGGAAGCATCAATCAGTTCTATAAAATTGTGTGGCAATATTTTTGTTGATAAACCCACGGCAATTCCTTCTGCCCCTTGTGCTAATAATAACGGAAATTTTACAGGTAAATCTATCGGTTCTTTTCTTCTTCCATCGTAAGACAATTTCCATTCTGTTGTCTTCGAATTAAAAACAACATCCAACGCAAATTTAGATAAACGAGCTTCAATATATCTCGAAGCCGCTGCACGGTCTCCTGTTAAGATATTTCCCCAGTTACCCTGCATGTCAATCAGTAATTCTTTTTGACCAATTTGCACCATTGCATCAGCAATAGAAGCATCTCCATGCGGATGATACTGCATTGTATGACCAACAATATTCGCTACTTTATTGTAACGCCCATCGTCTAAATCTTTCATAGAATGCATAATTCTACGTTGTACAGGTTTTAAACCATCTTCTAACGAAGGCACTGCTCTTTCTAAAATTACATACGAAGCATAATCTAAAAACCACTCTTTGTACATTCCTGTAACCTTGGTGATGGTTTCTTCATGAGGATTTTCTCCCTCATTAATTAATTCTTCTTCGTGTTCGTTCTCGTTTTCGTGTTCGTTTATTTCTTCACTCATGTTAGAGAAATAATTATTTTTTTGATTCTTTAGTTTTTATTTGCAATGCAATAATGATTAACAATCCTGCTAAAACACCAAAAATTGCTCCTGAATTTTCTTTACTAGATAAATGTTCCCAATCAATTTGCAACAACCAAAACATTATAAATAAAGCTAATATTCCAGAAATAATACTTTTAATTAATTTTGTATTACGCTTCTTCTTCGACATAATCTAGCTCTACTTTTAAGTTTTCGATGATAAATTTTTGTCTGTCCGGAGTATTTTTACCCATATAAAATAGCAACATTTGTTCAATAGACATTTCTTTATCTAACATTACCGGATCTAAACGAATATCATTACCTATAAAATGAACAAATTCATTTGGCGAAATCTCTCCCAAACCTTTAAATCGAGTTATTTCTGGTTTTCCTCTTAATTTATCTATTGCATCTCTTTTTTCTTCATCAGAATAACAATAAAAAGTTTGTTTCTTGTTACGAACCCTAAATAACGGAGTTTCTAATATAAACAAATGTCCTTCTTTTATCAATTCTGGAAAAAATTGTAAGAAAAATGTAATTAATAATAAACGGATGTGCATTCCATCGACATCGGCATCAGTTGCAATTACAATGTTGTTATAACGCAAATCTTCTAAACCATCTTCTATATTTAAAGCGGCTTGTAAAAGATTGAATTCTTCATTTTCGTAAACAATTTTCTTACTTAATCCGTAAGAATTTAAAGGTTTCCCTTTTAAACTAAAAACGGCTTGTGTATTTACATTTCTAGATTTTGTGATAGAACCAGAAGCTGAATCTCCCTCTGTAATAAATAAAGTAGTTTCTAAGTAATTTTCTTTTTTAATATCACCTAAATGAATTCTACAATCACGTAATTTTTTATTGTGTAAACTCGCTTTTTTAGCTCGGTCTTTTGCTAATTTTCGAATTCCAGAAAGCTCTTTACGTTCTTTTTCTGCTTGCAATATTTTACGCTGCAACTTATCGGCAACATCTGCGTTTCTGTGTAAGAAGTTATCTAACTTGGTCTTTAAGAAATCGTTAATATAGGTTCTTACAGTTGGTAATTCTCCTCCCATATCTGTAGAACCTAACTTTGTTTTTGTCTGACTTTCAAAAACAGGCTCCATTACTTTTATGGCAATCGCAGAAATAATAGATTTACGAATATCTGAAGCTTCAAAAGCTTTGCCATAAAACTCACGAATTGTTTTTACAATAGCTTCTCTAAATGCAGCTTGGTGCGTTCCTCCTTGTGTGGTATGTTGTCCGTTTACAAAAGAATGGTATTCTTCTGAATATTGTGTTTTACTATGTGTAATGGCAACCTCAATATCATCACCTTTTAAATGAATTATAGGATACAACATATCTTCTACATTGTTATTACCTTCCAATAAATCTTTTAATCCATTTTTAGAAAAGAATTTTTCACCATTAAAAATAATGGTTAAACCCGGGTTTAAATACACATAATTCTTCAGCATTTTTGCTACATATTCATTTCTGAATTTGTAGTTTTTAAAAATAGTTTCATCGGGTACAAAAGAAACTTTAGTCCCTTTTCTTCGAGATGATTCTTCTAAAAATTCTTGATTTTCTAAATTTCCTTGACTAAATTCTGCTGAAGCAGATTTTCCTTCTCTAGAAGATTCAACTCTAAAAAAAGATGAAAGTGCATTTACAGCTTTTGTACCAACTCCGTTTAAACCTACCGATTTTTTAAACGCTTTAGAATCATATTTCCCACCAGTATTCATCTTAGAAACTACATCTACTACTTTTCCTAACGGAATTCCACGACCGTAATCTCTAACAGTAACTTTGCTTCCTTGTATAGAAATTTCGATGGTTTTACCGGCACCCATCACATATTCATCAATAGAATTGTCTAAAACTTCTTTAACCAAAATATAAATACCATCATCCGCAGAAGAACCATCACCCAATTTACCAATGTACATTCCTGGACGCATTCTAATGTGTTCTTTCCAGTCTAAAGACCTGATATTATCTTCTGTATATTTTGTTTCTTGACTCATGAAATCTCTTACTGTTATTAGGTTTGAAGCCTCGCTAAAATAGCATTCTAGATGCTAAAATAAAACAAGTAAATTAATTAGTTATCAACAAGTATTTCAATGAACATTTTTTACTCTTTTCTGATGTAAAAATCACAAAAAAAAACAATATGTTATATTTTTAAACAAGTGATATTTAAGTCAACATTTTTAGTACTTTTGAACTCTTATTTAAAATAGAATAAAGTGGAAAGAACACAATTATTAGAGTTAGCAAATAAATACGGTAGTCCTTTATATGTTTACGATACAGACAAAATAGAATCTCAATACAACAGATTAACAGGTGCGTTTAGTAACGTAAAAAACCTAAAGTTAAACTATGCTGTAAAGGCGCTTTCTAATATTAATATTTTAAAGTTCTTTAAAAATTTAGGTTCTGGTTTAGACACTGTTTCTGTTCAAGAAGTACAACTGTGTTTAACAACTGGTATTGCTCCGCACGATATTATATACACACCAAACGGAGTTTCTTTATCAGAAATTGAAGAAGTTGCTAAATTAGGAGTGCAAATTAATATTGATAACCTTTCTATTTTAGAACAATTTGGTCAAAAACATCCAGATATTCCTGTTTGTGTGCGTATCAATCCGCATATTATGGCTGGTGGAAATTCTAAAATTTCTGTAGGTCATATTGATTCTAAATTCGGAATTTCTATTCACCAAGTGCCACATATTAAGCGTGTAGTAGAAAATACAGGCATGAATATTAACGGAATTCACATGCACACTGGTTCTGATATTTTAGATATCGATACCTTTTTACGTGCTTCTGATATTTTGTTTGATGTTGCAAAACAATTTGAAAACATCGATTTCATCGATTTTGGAAGTGGATTTAAAGTTCCTTATAAAGAAGGAGATATTTCTACAGATATCGAGCAGTTAGGTTTACAATTGTCAGAAAGATTTAACGAATTTTGTAAATGTTATGGTAAAGACATTACCTTGATGTTTGAACCTGGTAAATTCTTAGTTTCTGAAGCAGGTTCTTTCTTAGCAAAAGTAAATGTTGTAAAACAAACAACTTCTACTGTTTTTGCTCATGTAGATTCTGGTTTTAATCACTTAGTAAGACCAATGATGTACGATTCTTACCATCATATAACAAACATTTCTAATCCAGAAGGAAGAGATAGGTATTATTCTGTTGTAGGTTATATTTGTGAAACAGATACTTTTGCATCTAATAGAAGAATTTCAGAAATTTCTGAAGAAGATGTTTTATGTTTCCACAATGCCGGAGCATATTGTTTTTCAATGGCTTCTAACTACAACTCTCGTTATATACCTGCAGAAGTTATGGTGTATAAAGGAAAAGATTATTTAATTAGAAAAAGACAAACTATTCAAGATATTTTACACAATCAAGTAGTAATTGACTTGTCTAAAACAGAAAAAGTAGAAGCTTAAAATAAGCATTTCAATAAATTATAAATCCATCAAAAGATATATTTTTGGTGGATTTTTTTATTAAATTTACGTACTAAAATTAAAACAAATTTAAAATGAAAATTCTAGGAATAGGAAGTAACTACGTTACTGATTTAAAAGATATTGAAGAAAAAAAGAAAGGTAAAAAATTTATATTTTCAAAACCAGAATCTAGTTTAGCTGTTAATTGTGATGTAGAATATCCTAGTAGCATTACTAACGAATTAGTTTACGAAGTTGAGCTAGTCGTTAAAATAGGAAAAGAAGGAAAAAACATTTCTAAAGAAGAGGCAAATTCTTACATTTCTGAAATTGCAGTTGGTATTGATTATACAGCCACAGATATTTTAAAAAATGCCAGAGAAACAAAACATCCTTGGGAATTTGCAAAAGGTTTTGATGGTGCTGCACCAATTTCTAGCTTTAAACCTGTTGCTGATTATAATTTAGGTGATATTGATTTTGATTTAAAAATTAACGGAGTAGAAAAACAAAAAAGTAATACAGCATATATGATTAACGATTTTGCTGATATTATTGTGTTTATTTCTGAATACATGACCTTACAACCTGGTGATTTAATTTTTACAGGAACTCCAGCTTTGGGTAAAGGAGAAATTTTTAAAGGAGATCATTTACAATGTTCTATAAATGGAGATTTATTGTTAGATTTTAAAATGATATAATTGTCAGTTTTAAACCTTAAAAACTTTTTTATTGATGAAAATCAGACTTTCTAAAATTGAAGATGTTCCGCAAATTGCAACGATTATTGATGACGCAAAAGAACTTTTAGCTTCTCTTAATATTGATCAATGGCAAAATGGTTATCCAAATGCTGAACAAGTTGAAAACGACATCAAAAATAATGAAAGTTATGTAGTTGTAAATGATGAAGGAACAGTGATGGCAACCTCAATGTTTACCTTAAGAAAAGAACCTACTTACAAAGAAGTTATTGATGGCAGTTGGCTAATTTCTGAAGATGAAGTCTATGGCGTAATTCATAGAATGGCCATTAAAAAAGAATACAGAAAATTAGGTTTGGCAACATTTCTTTTTGATGAATTTCATCAACAATTAAAAGACAAAAACATAGAAAGTTTAAAGATTGATACCCATGAAGACAATCTTGGAATGCAATCTTTAATCAAGAAATTGGGTTACAAATATTGCGGAATTATTTACACAGATTACAACGCAAAAAGATTGGCTTTTGAGAAAGTAATTTCTTAAAAAACACAAATGTCAGTTCGAGCGCAGTCGAGAACTTTTTAACCTTTCGACTGCGCTCAAGGAGACAAAAATCTACTATATTTACAACCTCATAAATTCATTTTTATGAGGTTTCTTTTTTAGCTTAAATTCAAACAAAAAATGCAATTACTTTCTTATATAATTCAGCAAACACAACTTTCATCAAAATCTGTAGAAAACACCATTTCTTTATTAAATGAAGATGCTACCATTCCTTTTATTTCTAGATATAGAAAGGAAATGACAGGAAATTTAGATGAAGTTGAAATTGGTGAAATTGTAAAATTTAAAGAAACTTTTGAAGCTTTAGAAAAACGTAAAAAAGCCATTTTAAAAGCTTTAGAAGATCAAAATGTTTTATCAACCGAATTAACTCAAAAAGTAAACGCTTCTAAAGACATCATTGCATTAGAAGATTTGTATTTACCTTTTAAAAAGAAACGAAAAACCAAAGCAGAAACTGCTCGTTTACAAGGGTTAGAACCTTTGGCAAAAATGATAATGAGTCAGCGAGTAAATGATTTAGAACATACAACATCTAAATATACATCCAACGAAGTTGACACTATTGAAGATGCTTTAGAAGGTGCTCGTTTTATTATTGCAGAATGGATAAACGAACGTACAGATATCAGAAACAACATCAGAAGAGAATTAGAACGTTATGCTACTATTTCATCTAAAATTATAAAAACTAAGAAAGACGATGAAAAAGCGCAAAAATTTAAAGATTATTTTGATTGGAGCGAATCTTTAAGTAGAATTCCTTCTCATCGATTTTTAGCTATTTTAAGAGCAGAAAGCGAAGGTTTTATCCGTGTTAAAATAGAAATTGACAACGAAAGAATGCTTCAAAGAATGGAAGATAGAATTATTAGAACTCACAATGAATGTGCGCCTCAAATAAAACTCGCCATAAAAGATGCTTTTAAACGCTTGTTATTTCCTTCTTTATCAAACGAAAGATTATCTCTTGCCAAAGAAAAAGCAGATGAAGATGCCATCATCGTATTTTCTAAAAATCTAAAGCAATTGCTTTTAGGCGCTCCTTTAGGCGAAAAAAGAATTTTAGCCATCGATCCTGGATTTAGATCTGGTTGTAAAATTGTTTGTTTAAATGCACAAGGAGATTTAAAACATAATGAAACTATTTTTCCACATGCACCACAAAATCAAACTATTGAAGCGATTAAAAAAATCAGTTCTTTAGCAGAAGCGCATCAAATTGAAGCCATTGCTATTGGAAACGGAACCGCTTCTAGAGAAACCGAACAATTGGTTAAAAAGATTCAGTTTAAAAATCCTGTGGATGTTTTTGTGGTTAGTGAAGCCGGAGCTTCTATTTATTCAGCTTCAAAAATTGCAAGAGATGAGTTTCCTAATTATGATGTTACAGTGCGTGGTTCTGTATCAATAGGAAGAAGATTGCAAGATCCTTTGGCAGAATTAGTAAAAATTGATGCAAAATCGATTGGAGTTGGTCAATATCAGCATGACGTAGATCAAACAAAATTGAAAAAATCTTTAGATAATACTGTAGAAAGCTGCGTAAATACCATTGGTGTAAACATTAACACGGCAAGTGAATCTTTGTTGAGTTATGTGTCTGGAATTGGACCAAAATTGGCAGAAAATATTGTAAATTATAGAAACGAAAATGGTTCTTTTACATCAAGAAACGACATCAAAAAAGTGCCTCGTTTAGGCGGAAAAGCTTACGAACAAGCAGCTGGTTTTTTACGAATTAAAAATGGTAAAAATCCGTTAGATGATTCTGCTGTGCATCCAGAAAGTTATGCTTTGGTTGATAAAATGGCAAAAAATCACCAGAAAAAAGTGGTAGAATTTATTGGCAACAAAAAATTGATCAAACAAATTCAACTAAAAAATTATATTACAGAAACCATTGGTTTACCTACTTTAGAAGATATTATAAAAGAATTAGAAAAACCAGGTGTAGATCCAAGAGAAAAAGCAAAAGTTTTTTCTTTTGATGCAACTATTAAAACGATTGCTGATTTAAGAATAGGACAACTTTTACCCGGAATTGTAAATAACATTACCAATTTTGGTTGTTTTGTAGATGTAGGAATTAAAGAAAGTGGTTTAATTCATGTCTCTAATTTATCGGATACTTTTGTAAAAGACGTTAATACAATTGTGTCTTTACAACAACAAATTATTGCTAAAGTGTTAGAAGTTGATGTAGTTAGAAAACGAATTCAATTAGCTTTAATAAAGTAAAATTTTTATTACCTTTAAACATGACTAAAAAAGAAAAAACAGATTCTTGGGATGACTTAAGTGACTTTCAAAAAAATGAAATACAACAAGAGGTTAACGAATTAAATAAAAAGAAAAAAGTTTCTTGGGAGGATGTTAAAAAAAAGCTTTCAAAATTGAAATAATATATATACTTCAAACTTTAGAAAACAGAAAGGTCCAAATATCATTGTTTCTTGGCAATAACAAATTATCGAAAAGAAATTGATGTTAAAGATGTTAGAAATAAATTTCAATTGTTATTTATAAAATAAAAAATTATTGAATTAACAATACAGGAATACTAATTTTAATCCTGCAGGTTTTTAAAACCTGAAGGATTCCTATTTTATTAACAATCGCAAAAAGAACATCTTTAAATATATAATATTTCACTAATTTCGACCTCACAAAAATAATCAATGAAAGTCTGTATTGCCGAAAAACCATCTGTAGCAAGAGAAATTGCTAATATTCTAGGAGCCAACACAAAACGTGATGGTTTTTATGAAGGAAATGGTTATGCGGTTACCTATACTTTCGGACATTTATGCACACTTTTAGAACCTAAAGATTACAAACCGCATTGGAAAAGTTGGGATTTAAACAATTTACCCATGTTACCAGAGCGTTTTGACACCAAAGTTACGGGTGATTCTGGTATTAAAAAGCAATTCAATATTGTAAAAAGTTTATTCGAAAAAGCAGACGTTATCATCAATTGTGGGGATGCTGGAACAGAAGGAGAATTGATTCAGCGTTGGGTAATTAATCAATGTAATTACAAAGGAAAAGTACAACGTTTATGGATTTCTTCATTAACAGAAGAAGCAATTAAAGAAGGTTTCAACAATTTAAAACCGGCAGAAGATTACGACAATTTATACTACGCAGGTTATTCTCGTGCTATCGGAGATTGGTTGTTAGGTTTAAATGCAACACGTTTATATACTGTAAAATTTGGCGGATTTAAACAGGTTTTATCGGTTGGTAGAGTGCAAACTCCTACGTTAGCCATGTTAGTAAATCGTTATTTTGAAATCGAAAATTTTAAACCACAACCTTATTGGGAACTACAAACTACGTATAGAAATACACTTTTTAATTATGAAGACGGACGTTTTCTTAAAAAAGAAGATGGGCAAGTTTTAGCTGATAAAGTAGCACAATCTGAGTTTGAAATTGTTTCTGTAACCAAAAAGAAAGGAAAAGAATATGCTCCAAAACTATTCGATTTAACAGGTTTACAAGTATATTGTAATAATAAATTTAGTTTTTCTGCGGATGAAACTTTAAAGATCGTTCAGAAATTATATGAAATGAAAGTAGTTACCTATCCAAGGGTTGATACTACTTTTTTACCGAACGATGTATATCCTAAAGTTGCCGGAATTTTATCAAAATTAACCAATTATAGTCAATTAACTCAACCTATTTTAGGTCAGAAAATAAAGAAAACAAAACGTGTTTTTGATGACAAAAAAGTAACCGATCACCACGCAATAATTCCTACGGGAATTCAAGGAAATTTACAGTACAATCAGCAACAAGTGTACGATATTATTACACGTAGATTTATTGCCGCTTTTTATCCAGATTCTGATGTTTCTAATACTTCTGTAATTGGAAAAGCTGCAGATGTTCCTTTTAAAACAACCGGAAAAGAAATCATCAATAAAGGTTGGCGAATTGTTTTTGAAACACAAGAAAGCAAGGTTAAAAAAGAAATGAATGAGAAACTCACTTTACCTTCTTTTGTAAAAGGTGAAAAAGGAACTCATGAACCTTCGTTTTTAGAAAAAGAAACAAAACCGCCAAGAAATTATACAGAAGCAAGTTTATTACGCGCCATGGAAACTGCCGGAAAGCAAGTTGACGATGATGAAATGCGCGAATTAATGAAAGAAAACGGAATTGGAAGACCGTCTACAAGAGCAAGTATTATAGAAACTTTATTTAGAAGAAAATATATTGAACGTAAGAAAAAATTGGTTTTACCAACACAAACGGGCATAGATTTAATTAATATTATTGATAATGAATTGCTAAAATCTGCTGAGTTAACAGGACTTTGGGAGAAACGTTTAAAAGAAATAGAACGAGGAGATTTTAACGCAGGAACGTTTATCAATAACATGAAAAAAATGGTAGACGAATTGGTTTATGAAGTCCGTTCTAATACTTCTAAAAAACGAATTTCTTCAAACGCAACTGTCAGTTCGAGCGTAGTCGAGAATACTTCAATAACAAAACCTAAAAAAGTAACAAAAAAACAAGTTGCAGGCAAAACATGTCCGAAATGTAAAAAAGGACAAATTTTAAAAGGTTCATCTGCTTTTGGTTGTTCTGAATATAAAAATAATTGTGATTTAAAAATTCCGTTTATAATCTATGGAAAAAAGGTTTCTGAAAATCAAATTATAAGATTGATTGATAAAGGTTGTACAACCAATTTAAAAGGATTTACAACAGATGCAGGAAAAGTTGAAGGTTTGATTCGTTTTGATGATGATTTTAACTTAAAACTAGAACCTAAACAAAATGTCAAATCTAGCTTAGTCGAGAATAATTCTGATAAAATTTCGTGTCCAAAATGTAAAAAAGGTACTGTTTTAAAAGGAAAAACAGCTTACGGTTGTTCGGAATACAAAACAGGATGTAATTTTGTTTTTACTTTTGAAAACATCAAAAAAATAGCCAATGGAAAACCATTGACTAAAGATCTGGTTTTAAAAATTATCAGTCAATAGTTTTTAAAGCATCAATAAAAAACACTCCTTATTCTGCATACATTTTATCAATAAGTGCTTTATACTTTTTTTGAATCACTTTACGCTTCAGTTTTAAAGTTGCTGTAATTTCTCCAGCTTCAATACTAAATTCTTTAGGTAATAAAGTAAATTTCTTAATTTGTTCAAACTTAGAAAACTCTTTTTGTAGCTCTTCAAAACGTTTTTCGAGCATTTTTTTAATTTGATTATTAGCAATCAAATCTTCAATATCTTTAAAACTAATTTTATGTTCTTCTGCATATTTTTTAATATTATCAAAACTTGGCACTGCTAAAGCAGTCACATATTTTTGTTGATCTCCAATAACAGCAATTTGCTCAATAAAAGAATCACTAACCAATGCAGTTTCTAACTTTTGAGGAGCAATATATTTCCCTCCAGAAGTTTTCATCAAATCTTTAATTCTATCCGTAATAACTAAATTACCAGATGCATCTATTCTTCCTGCATCACCAGTTTTAAACCATCCATTCTCAAATACCTCTGCAGTTGCCTCTGGCTTTTTGTAATACCCTTTCATTACTCCAGGTCCTTTTACCAAAACCTCGTTATTATCACCAATTTTAATTTCTGATCCCGTAATTGTTTTACCTGCAGAATTAAATTCAAAATGATGATCACCAAACAACGTAACTGTAGCGGTAGTTTCTGTTAAACCGTAACCACATTTTACATTTAATGCAAATGAATGAAAAAAGGATACCAAATCTGGACCTAACGGAGCACCTCCACATGGCATAAACTTTATATTTCCACCAAAGACATTACGTAATTTACTCAACACCAATTTATCTGCTATTTTATATTTTAAACCTAGCATTAACGGCACTTTTTTATCAAGTCGTTTGTGTTTGTTATGGTAATTATTTCCAATTCCTAAAGCCCAACTTGCCATTTTCATTTTTGCAGGCGAAGCTTCTTTTCTTTTTTCTTGAATAGCCGTAAAAATTTTCTCAAAAATTCTTGGTACAGTACACATTAAAGAAGGTTTTACTTCTTTTAATACATCTGCAATTTTCTTAGGATCTTGATTAAAATACACCTGAATACCTTGCTGTAAACAGAAAAACACCCAACTGCGTTCGTAAATATGACTTAAAGGTAAAAAGCTTAAAGACACATCATTTTCATCTACCTCTAACTCAGCTTCATGTGCTTTTAAAGACGATGCAAAATTATTATGATCTAACATAACTCCCTTTGGCTCTCCTGTTGTACCAGAAGTATAAATAATACTAGCTAAATCATTTAAATCAGACTCAAAAAGACGTTTTTCTAATTCCGTTTCAATACTTTTTGGAAATTCTGCATTGATAAAATCAGTAAAGTAAACCGCATTTTTATGGTTTCTTAAATCAACTGTACCTGTTAAAGCTACAATTAATTTTAAGAATTTATTATTTTCTGATATATTTTCAACCTTATCAAACTCTTCTTGATCCCCCACAAACAATACACTAACTTTTGCATCGTTTATAATATATTCTGCTTCTTTTTGAGAATTGGTTGCATAAATAGGAATTGTTACTGCTCTTGTTCCCATAATTCCAAGATCTGCAATAATCCATTCTGTCATATTCTGTGCAAAAACCCCAATATTGTCTTGTTCTTTGATTCCGAAATTGATTAAAGCTTTAGAAACTTGTTGAATTTGGTGATAAAACAAATTCCAAGAAATTCCTTTCCAACTTTTAGAAGCTTCATCTTTATAAAAAATAGCTTCTTTCGTTGTAAATCGGTTTGTATTCTCTTTAATTACTTCTAATAAATGTTTATAATTCATAATTAATCTTTCGATTATTTTTAAAAATTGATATTTTACCTCGCAAATTTACGAATATTTAAATACTTAAAATGTAATTAACTATTTAGATTGATGTTATAATAAAATAGTTAATCAATAAAATTTAAGCAAAAAATATGCCTAAAATTTTAGTTACCCTTAAATTTAAAGAAGATTATATTTTACTTTTTTGATTAAGATCAATGTAAAACTTTTAAAAACTAACGCTAAAAAACTTTACTTATTCCCTTATTTTACATTAGTTTTATCCAAAATTATAAAAAGAATAAATGGATTTCACAAACCCACTTGTATATGGTGTTCCTTGTTTTTTAGGACTTATTTTAGTTGAATTAGCATATAGTAAACATCACAAAAAAGAAGAAAACAAAAAACTTTATAAATGGAAAGATTTAGCTGCAAGTCTTACAATGGGTATTGGTTCTACAATTATAGCTCCACTTACTAAAACAATTGCTGCAATTGTTCTTTTTAATTTTGTTTACGATTTATTTAATCCTTTAGTTGATGGAGTTCGTACAAATATTATGGGTTACGAATCTTTTGGTTACGCTTGGTATGTTTGGATTATTTGCCAAATATTAGACGATTTTAGTTATTATTGGTTTCATAGACAAAACCACAATGTTCGTTTATTATGGGCAGCACATATTGTACATCATTCTTCTGATAATTTTAATTTAGGAACTGCTGTTAGAAACGGTTGGTTTACCATTTTTTACAAACCATTTTTTTATATGTGGATTCCTGCAATTGGTTTTCCGCCAGAAATGTTAGTGGTTTGTTTGGGTATTGAAGCTTTATGGCAATTTCAATTACACACCGTTTATATACCTAAATTAGGTATTATTGATAAAGTATTTAACACACATACCATGCACCAAGTGCATCACGCACAAAATTTTGAATATATGGATAAAAACCATGGTGGATTTTTAAATATTTTTGATAGAATGTTTGGAACTTTTAAAGAGTTAGATGAAGATATTGATATTAAATACGGAGTTACTACACCTCCAAACTCATACAATCCGTTAGTAATTTTAACACACGAATACAAAGATATTTGGAATGATATGAAAAGGTCTAAAAATTGGTACCATAAATTTATGTATGCTTTTGCGCCTCCTGGATGGAGCCACGACGGAAGTTCTTTAACCATTAAACAGCAACGTAAATTGCTGAATGAAAAATAATATTAAAAAAATCTGTTAGCTTTAAAACTGACAGATTTTTTAGTTTATAAATAACTTTTTTATCTATTAAAGTATACTAACTTTATTGGGTTAAAATGATAAAATATCAAAATTATTTTAACCTTAGATATTTTTTATTTTTCACTTACCTCTATTCTTCCTTAGTTTTATTAAATTTTTCCTGCATTCATAAAAAATAAGTTTATTACGGGTTACAACTACTGTAGTTTTGAAGTAATATAAAACCTATTTACAATGAAAAACAACATAAAAGAACTCGTATTTTTAAGAACATTCGCAATTACAACAGCCTTAAGTGTGCTAGCATTTGTTTCTTTTTCCTTTAAACAATCTGGAAATAAAAAATTTGGTACTATTGATGTAGAACGCATTAATATTATTGAAAAAGATGGCACTACAAAAATGATTATTACAAATGTAGATCAATTTCCTAACGGAAAGGATTCTATAAACCATAGACCTACAAATATTACACGTAAAAAACGTGCTGGAATGCTATTTTTTAATGAAGATGGTATAGAATGTGGAGGGTTTATTTACGATGGTCAAAAAACTGAAAATGGGCATAGTGCAGGTTTATCATTAACTTTTGATAAGTATGATGGAGACCAAGCAATGCAACTCTTACATACTGATTTACAAAAAAACGGACAAAGAAGACTAAAAAGCTCGATACGTTTTAACGATTTACCTGAAAATTCAACGCAAGAAAACGTAGCAAAAGCCAACGAAGAATTATATAAGATAAAAGACAAAAAACTTTGGAAAAAGACTTACGATGAATATGCAAAAAAAGGAATAGTAGGAATTACAAAAAGGCTTGAGCTAGGAAACTTAGGAAAAGGTCGTCCAAATGGTATGTTTCTATATGATGACAAAGGAAATATGAGAGCTATGTTCTGTATTGATTCCGAAAACGAAGTTCGATTAGAGGTCTTTGATCAAAAAGGGAATAAAGTAAATTCTTGGCCAAACAAAAAATAACTATTTCTATAGCGATGTTTATTTTAATAAAATCTTCATCGCTTTTCTTTATCTTTACCATTAATATTATGCAAAAAGTAATTCAATTTATAAAAGGAGACATCACCTTTATCCTTTTTCTGTTTGTTTTTAGTTGGGTTTTTACACTTAAAAATAAAATAGGCTTTGCTAATTCTTGGGATGATTTTGTTTTTCATCCAGATACTTCATTCTGGGTTTTTATACAAGCGCTTTGCATCTTCTTATTTATTCATTTAGTAAAAAAAAGAATAGATAAAACGAATACAAATTTGGCACCTACAGTTAAAAAATATCTGTTATTTTTTGGAATAAGTCTTATTACCTATTTACTAATCACAAATATATTTGGTATACTAATTTCACTAGCTTTTAATACTTTTTCTAGAAATTTTAATTCTTCGTATCAAATAACCTATAAGATATTTAATCAAGTTATTGATTTTACCATTTTTGGAAGTTTTTCGTTAGCTTATTTATATTCTAAAGAAAATATAAATCATAAAAAAAGATTATCTGCTTATGAAGCAAGTAATTCTAAAAGTAAAATACAGCAACTCAAAGCTCAGTTAAGTCCCCATTTTTTATTCAACAATTTAAATATTCTTGATCAACTTATTGATGAAAATAAAGAACTTGCTTCTACTTTTTTAAGTCAGTTTTCAGACCTTTATCGATATGTTCTAAAGAACTCTAATAAAGAACTCATTACCATTAAAGAAGAAATAATTTTTGCTGAAAACTATTTTAAATTAATGGAAACCAAATATAAAGACTGTTACAAGTTAATTATAGACCATTCTATTAGATCATCAAAGATACTAATACCTCCTTTTTGTTTACAGGTATTAGTAGAAAATGCAATAGTACATAATCTAGGAACTATTAAAAAACCAGTAATTATTAGTATTTCTATTAAAAAAGGAATATTTGTAACCAATAATAAAGCAATACATGTCAATAAGAAAAATAGTAATGGAATTGCCTTAAAAAACTTATCTGAACAATTTTTATTATTAACAAACTCTTCCGTTGTTATAGATGACTCTAAAGATGTTTTTTCAGTTACCCTACCTTTAATTAAAAATATTAACAATGATTAGAGTCGTTATTTTAGAAGATGAAGCTCCTGCGAGAAAAAAATTAAATACTTTTCTGGAAAAGACAAAAGAACCTTTTGTTATAATAAACGAAATTGAAACTGTTATTGAAGGGTTAACTTTCTTTAAAACAAACCCAGAAATAGACTTAATATTATCTGATATTGAGTTAAGAGATGGCAATGTTTTTGAAATTTATAACCAAATAGAAATAACTGCTCCAATAATTTTTATAACTGCTTATGATGATTTTTGGATGAATGCCTTTGAGACCAACGGTATTGAGTATTTATTAAAACCTTACTCTTTTAATCGTTTTAAAAAAGCTTTTGAAAAATACAGTTCTCTAAAAAGAAAATTATCAATTACAGATAATAATATAATTCAAAAAATAGATGCTTTTTATCAAAATAAAATGGCTCAACAAACAGATTATAAAGAATACATTCCTATAAAATCTTCAAGTGGTATTTATTTTTTAAAAGTTGCTGATATTCTTTTTATAGAATCTGATTATGGTGTTCTTTTTGCTCATGATTCTAAAAACAAAAAGCACATACTAAATCAAACATCTCTTAAAGAAATACAGGAAATACTCAATCCAACTCAATTTTATAAAATTAATCGTAGCGAAATTATTAATAAAAGTTATGTAGAAAAAGTAAATCGTTACACTAAAAACACTGTTGCAATACATATTAAAACCCATATTTTAAAAACAAGTCAAAACAATACAGCTGGTTTTAATTCTTGGATGGGAATATAATATTGAAAAATTTCTAAATCTATTAGTAGATTAAAACTCTATAACTAATTAATATAAGAATAAAGCTAACAAACAAGTCTAACCCTGATTGAAACGGCATCCTTTTTTCTAGAGTTCGAGTAAATTTTGAAGAATGAAAAATTTGTAACGAGAATAGAAGAAAAAAGATATAGTCGAAAGCAGGAAATAGTTTCTAACAATTAATCAATCATATTTTTTAAATAAAACTGCTCTACTTTTTCTCTTGCCCAAGGTGTTGTTCTTAAAAATTTTAAAGAAGATTTGTACGTTGGATTGTTTTTAAATGCGTTTATATTTAATGCGTCCCCTAATTCTTCCCAACCATATTCTAAGAATAATTGTTCTAACATGGTGGCTAATTTTATGCCGTGCAATGGATTATTTGGTTGCTCTTTACTCATTATTATTTATCTAAATTTGGTAATATAAATTCATCTAAAACAGATTTTTTTGCCATCATTTTTTCGATGTCTTCTGCTTTTCTTGGTGCTTCGCCCGATAAATTAATTGGAGTGCTTTTTGTTACTAAAATATCATCTTCTATTCTAATTCCTATTCCCCAATATTTTTTATCACAATCACTACCTTCAGGAATATAAATTCCAGGTTCCATGGTAACAATCATATTTTCTTCAAAAGTATTATAATTTCCTGGATCGTGCACATCTAAACCAATATGATGACTCGTACCATGAGGAAAATAAGGATGTTTTTCATCAATAGACTTTATAATACCTAATTTTAATAGTCCTTGATTAATTACTTTTCTTGCTGCTTGATTTGGTGCTTGCATACTTGTACCAATTGTATATAATTTAATACCAGCTTCTTGTGCATCGTAAACAATATCATACACTTCTTTTTGCTCTTTAGTAAATTTTCCACTTGCAGGAATTGTTCTTGTAACATCAGCTGTAAAGCCTCTGTACTCTGCTCCTAAATCCATTAAAACTAAATCGTTACCAACTTTTGTTTGATTGTTTTCTATATAATGTAAAATACAACCATTATTACCAGCACCCACAATTGACGGATAACCTTCATATTCTGCTCCGTATTTTTTATACACAAACTCATGAATACCTTGCAACTCCGTTTCAGACATATGAGGTTTCATTGCTTTCATAACTTCTATTTGTCCAACGGCAGAAATTCTTACAGCCTTGGTTAATAATTTAACTTCTTCTGCTGTTTTAACTTCTCTCATTGTAGCTAAATGTGTTGATAAAAACTTAACATCAATATTTGTTTTTGGTTTTAAAGCCAAAGAAACTTTTAATTTGATTTCTTTTTTAAGTTCGTCTGAAGTTGCTGTTTTGTATTTATTAATTAACTCATCTTCTTTAACTTCATCAGAACGTTCTTCTACTCTATTAATAATCTTAATTACATTTGCACTACTTTCAATAGGTGTTTCTGCAATATTATTATAAACATATTCTTGAACGCCAGTTAAAAACAATTTAGGATCGTAACCTGCTTTAATTTTAAATCCTTTTACCAAATCAAACGTGTCTGCATTACCCCCTAAGTTTCTATAATCATCATTAAATTTTTCTACAAAAACTTTATCAAATTTTTTAAAATCGATGTTTGCTTTTACAAATTCTTCTGCATTCGAAGATTTACTAAAACCTAATTCTGTTTTTGCTCCTTCTGTTCCCAATCGTTTTCCGTTCCATTGTTCTGCTCTTTTATCGCGTTTTTGAACGTATAAAATTTCATTATAGGTATCACCGTTTTCATCCGTAATATCATCAGAAAATAATATTAAAACTGCATTTGGCTCTCTATAACCTGTTAAATAATAAAAATTTGGGTCTTGATGAAACACATAATCTACATCATTTGCTCTGTTTCTTAACGGATTTGCAAACAAAACCGCTACCGAATTTGCTGGCATTTTAGATCTTAAAACTGCTCGTCTTTCTTTATGGAATTCTTTTGATAAATAATCTGTTGGTGTTTGCGAAAACCCATGAAAGGATACTGCTAATAAAGCAACTAAAAGAGTTTTAAAATTCTTCATTATTGGTAAGTTTAATTGTTGTTTACCCAAATGTAACATTAATTAATTTTAACTAAAAATTTACAAAATATTTGTGATTGATTATTACGTATTTTTCAATAATTTAGCCAAAATTTAAAGAAATTTATAGCTATAAATAATAAACTATCTTTTTAAAAAATGTTTCTTTAATAAACAACAAAATTATACAGCATAATGAAAAATATAGCATTACACGAAATTCACGAAAAATTAGGCGCAAAAATGGTTCCTTTTGCAGGTTTTAACATGCCTGTACAATACGAAGGTGTTACCGCAGAACATGTAACAGTTAGAGAATCTGTTGGTGTTTTTGATGTAAGCCACATGGGTGAATTTTTAGTGAGTGGAGAAAATGCATTAGCATTGATACAAAAAGTAACTTCTAACGATGCTTCTAAATTAGAAATTGGTGATGCACAATACAGCTGTTTCCCTAATGAAGAAAACGGAATTGTAGATGATTTAATTTGTTATAAAATTGAAGATAACAAATACCTTTTGGTTGTTAATGCTTCTAATATTGAAAAAGATTGGAATTGGATTTCTAAATACAATGAAGAATTTAAAGCAGATTTAAGAGATTTATCTGATGATTATTCTTTGCTTGCTATACAAGGGCCAAAAGCTGTACAAGCAATGCAATCTTTATCTTCTTTAGATTTAGCTGCAATACCTTTTTATAAATTTAAAGTAGGTGATTTTGCTGGTATAGAAAATGTAATTATCTCTGCAACGGGTTATACAGGTTCTGGCGGATTTGAAATTTACTGTAAAAACTCAGAAGTTATTCAAATTTGGGAAAAAGTTTTTGAAGCAGGTGCTGGTTTTGGAATTAAACCAATTGGTTTGGCTGCGCGTGATACTTTGCGTTTAGAAATGGGTTATTGTTTATATGGTAATGATATTGATGATACAACATCGCCAATTGAAGCTGGTTTAGGTTGGATAACTAAATTTACCAAAGACTTTGTAAATGCAGAAGCTTTAGCAAAACAAAAAGCAGACAAACCAATTCGTAAATTAGTTGCTTTTGAACTTGATGTAAGAGGAATACCAAGACATGGTTATGATATTGTTGATGAAAGCGGAAACGTTATTGGTAACGTAACTTCTGGTACAATGAGTCCGTCTTTAGGCAAAGGTATTGGTTTAGGTTATGTACCAAGTTCTTTAGCTAAATCTGGTTCTAAAATTAATATTCAGATTCGTAAAAAAGCAATACCTGCAACGGTTGTAAAATTGCCCTTTTACAAGGGATAAAAATAAGATTATTAAAAACCTCACAAATTTGTGAGGTTTTTATTTTAAAACTACCTTCATAAGTTCAAAATATTGTAGTCATTTATGAAGAATTGTTTATTAACTGGAGGAACGGGAATTGTTGGAAGTCATATTATTTTTGAATGGTTACATAAAGCTATTATAGAAAAAACCGTAAATCATCTTTTTGTAATCATTAGAGAGAATAAACAAACTGCAAAAGAACGTTTGTTAGCTGTTCTACAAGATAAATCTCGCCCAGAATTTTTAAATAACTTTACTCTAGAATCTTGTCTAGAAAAAATATCTGTAATTCCTCATGATTTATCAACTATTACAAAAAAAGTTTTAAGCAACTATAATTTTGATACTGTAATACATTGTGCAGGTTCTACAAACTTATTAAACACAAACGATTCTAAAAAAAAGGTACATACACAAAACTATTTAGTTACTCAGCAACTTTTAGAACAATTACCAAAATCGGTTACACGTTTTTTATATATCAGTACAGCATATTCATTTGGTATTCAGGAAAACAAAGTAAATGATACTATCGAAAATTATAATGTTTCTCAGTTTAGAAACCCGTATGAAGAATCTAAATATAAAAGTGAACGTTTTGTCAAAGAAACCTGTAAACTTAAAAATATAAACGCTCAAATTTTAAGACCAAGTATTATTTGTGGTCGTTTAATTGATAAACCTTTTTTTGAAACACCAAAATTTGATGTTTTTTATTCTTGGGCAATTTTCTTAGATAAATATGCTAAAAAAGCCAAAGAAAACTTTAGAATTTGGGTTGATAAAAAGAGTGGTTTAAATATTGTTCCAGTAGATTTTGTTTCAAAATCTATTTTACATGCATTTTTAAATCCTACTATTAAAGAACTAAACATTGTAAACCCAAAACAAATTTTACATAAAAATTATGTTGGTGATGTTTTAAAGTCTTTTAAAATTGATTCTTATGAATATGTAACCAATAAACCAGAAAACTTAAATGCTTTTGAACAATTGTATTACAAAAGTATTGGTGGTCTTTTCGAAAAATATGTTTCTATACCAGATTTACAGTTTAATTCTGATAAAATTGAACGATTTATAGAACAACTACAACTAGATATTACATTGGGAGTTCATGAAAATTTTATGAACTTGATTGATTATTCTGTAGAGCAAAAATTTAAAAAAAGTTATTAAAATTTACCATGGACTCGTTAACTCAAATAGTTTTAGGTGCTGCCGTTGGTGAAGCTGTTTTAGGAAAAAAAATTGGCAACAAAGCCATGTTGTATGGAGCAATTGCAGGTACAATTCCTGATTTAGATGTGCTTTCTTCTTTTTTTTCAGATAAAGTTACCGCTTTAGAAGTACATAGAGGTTTTACCCATTCTATTTTATTTTCTGTTGTTTTTGCGCCTATTTTTGCGTTTTTAGTTACAAAATATGAGAAATATAAAAATATAAAAGATTGGTCTTGGCTTTTCTTTTGGGCTTTTATAACACATCCTATTTTAGATGCACAAACAACTTGGGGAACACAACTTTTTTGGCCTTTAGACATCAGATTAGCATTTAAAAATGTATTTGTAATTGATCCTTTATATACAATACCTTTTTTATTTTTATTGATTTTAACAATGCGTCAAAAAAAAGAATCAAAAAAAAGACGGTTTTACAATAGTTTAGGATTGATAATAAGTAGTTCTTATTTAATAATCACTTTAGTTTTAAAAGGAATTTCTTATCAAACATTTACAAAAGAACTTAACGAACAAAATATTGTTTATACAGAAATAGAAACAAAGCCATCTCCATTAAACACTATTTTATGGACAGCAAACATTAATACTGAAAATGCTTTTTTAATTGGTAATTCTTCTTTTTTTGATGAAAATCCAATTCAGTTTTCTCGTTATCCTAAAAACCATCACTTGTTAGGAAATTTAGCAAATCATGAAAAAATAAAACGTATGATTGCTATTTCTAAAGGTTGGTATACTATTAACAAAAAAGAGGGAATTCTGTATTTTAACGATTTACGTTTTGGTACTTTAAGTATGAAATCAAACGCTACAAATTTTGTTTTTAAATATAAAATTGAAATTGATAAAAACGGAGTTCCATTTTTTATAGAAGAACCTAAAGACAAAAAAGAGGGGGAAGAATTATTAATAGAATTATGGGCTAGAATTAAAGGAAATTAAAACAATTATTCCTGCTCAAACCTTCTGATTCTTAAAGATAATCACATCATTTTGAACATTACTTTATAAAATTACCTCCTTTTAGAAAATTTATTTTAATTATTTCACAAGATTACTTTCTTAGTTTTTTCAATCAATTTTATTCATTAAATTGATTGCTTAAACACAACAACATGAAATTAAAATTAATTACCCTACTCTTTTTAGCATCAATTTTTACAATACAAACCAAAGCACAAGAAAATGCGAATAGCATTTTAGAAAAAGCATATAAAAAAGCCAAAACAGAAAACAAAAGTGTTTTTGTTAAATATAGCGCTTCTTGGTGCGGTTGGTGTAAAAAAATGGACAAACAAATGAAAGATGAAAATTGTAAAACTTTCTTTGATGATAATTATGTAACGGTAAATTTAGTAGTACAAGAATCTGATAAGAATAAACATTTAGAAACACCTGGAGCAATGGAGGTTTTAACAAAGCATAAAGGAGAAAAGTCTGGTTTACCTTTCTGGGCTATTCTTGACAGTTCTGGTAAATTAATAGAAGACTCTTTTGATTCTAAAGGACAAAATTTAGGTTGCCCTGCAACTGAAGAAGAAGTTAGCGAGTTTATAAAAATTCTAAAAAGTACTTCTAGAATTTCTGATAAAAACTTGAACACAATTTATGAAATATTTTTAGCAAAATAGCTATTTAAAACCTCATCTAAAAATGCAAAAAGTAAAACCATATACAAAAATTAATGAGGCGCTTTTATCACTAGATAATGGTGGTAGATTTTATAACTTATTTACAAAAGCTAAAGATGGAGTAATTAGTCAAGCAGAATTAGGTAAAATAGGTGGAATTTTTAATGATAAACAAAAAATGATTCTTTTTTTAGAATTGTCTTTATCAAAATTAACAGCTACAGAAAAAGAAATCATTCTTAAAAAATTAGATGAAAAACTAAAAATAGATTATCTAAAATACAAACCTCAAAACCTACTTCCTTCTGAAGTTATTGAAAAGAGTGTTTTGTCTTCAAATATAATTTTAACAGGTATACCTAAATTAATAGATTCAAAATCTGATTTTAAAGGTTTTATTATGATTCCGATAATGACAGGAAAAGTAATGACTTTTTCTATGATTCCGATAATAGAAAATTATGATGTTTACGAACTAAAAAATGAAGAATCTTCAGAAACATTTATAATTGCGCACTCTAAAAGTTCAGATAAATTACCAAACAAAAAAATAGTTATTGCTGGTGTATTAAAAGAATTAGAAAAAGACAAAAATGGAAATAAAAAAACATTTTTAGAAGCAATTTATCTTATAGAAGATAAATAATTAATTAAGTTATCTATAAACTAAATAATCTCCTTTCTATTTCTTTGAAAGGAGATTATTTCTATATTTTTAATAAAATAAATTGATAATAATTTAAAAGATTAGCTCTAATCTAATAATTCAGGATTACTTAGAATTAATTCTATTTTCTTAATAATTACCGTAATCTGACTCATTTGTGCTTCTATATTTCTAAAGTAAATACTAATATCTCTATTAACCCAACTTTCTGATATAACTCGTGCACCTAAACTTATTCTTAAAATAGCACTTTGTAAATCATTTCTATATTTTACATTAACTGCTTGCCCAATATGGCATTTTTGAGCTGCAAGCCTTATAATTTCTAAAGGTTCTCCTTCAAATTGATTAGATAAATCAGAATTTAATAACAAGTAAAGCTTTTTAACTTTTGCTACAGATAAAGCATCTCCATTTTTAATGATGAAAAAAGGAAAAATTGTACGAATATTTCTAATTCCAAACTTTTCATTATCAAAAGGATTAAGATGAGATTCGTTTTTATAAAGAGGCTCTAAAAAAGAAGCTTCATTTATAGAATCTTCAACAAAATTACAAAACATTTCAATTCCCATATTTCTATACAAAACAGGAGTTAAAAAATACTTTTCCATTTCTAAAATGGCTGCTTTCCATCTCATGTTAGATCCGTAATTAAAACCATCACATAAATCTGTTGCACAAGCCCAATTTACTGGCCAATCAGAATGATTGTAATAATCTGTTAATCCTTTTGGCAATTTTCCTTTTACAGCACTTATAGATTTACTAACGCCTTTGGGAAAAATTAATGCTCCTGAATAAGGAGGTCCTGTAAAATATTTACTTCCTGTAATACTAACAATGTATTCTTTCTCTAAATAATTTTGAATATCTATTGGATCTAATCGAAGTTGAGCAGCATCTATAATTACTTGAATTGATAAACCTTCTAATAAATCTAAGTCTTTCATCATTTTTTCACTTGGCGATGCATAGCCTAACTTAGAATGATCCATAACATGTAACACAACATGTTTGCCTAATTTATTGGTTTCTTTAATGGCTGTAAAAACTTCTATGTCTAATTCTTCTGTAGATTTTAATTGACCATTTTCATCTCTAAAAGGAATCTTAATTAAATCTACATCTCTAAATCCTTTAATTCTTTCTCCTTTTTTAGCAGGACAATTTAGTGCTGTATTATTTTCGAAATGACATCCGTTTAAAGCTGCTGGCACTCCACTTCCTGTTTCATCAGAAGCTACTAAAACATGGGTAATTTCTTTCTTTGTTACAATCTGAGTTAATGCCGCTATCTGAAGAGAAGAATCTGTACCTGAAGGAGAAAAAATAATCTCACAAGCCTCATCTAACGTAAATATTTTTCTAAGACTACTTTTTAATGATTCAGAAAACTCTAAAGCTGTGGTTTTAAAACCTTTTTTTAAACTATTTTTGATTAAAATACTTCTAGCTTTATCGGTTTTATCAAAAGCAAAATTAGAAACACTTGTAGCTGTAGAGGAAGCAAATGTAAAAGCTTCTGGTCTAGGGAACGGTCTACATCCATATTTATTTAGTAAATAAATCTCATCAATAGTTAAACGAAGATCTCCACCATCCATTAATAAATATTCTGTCGGTTTTGCTAAATTTTTAACAATTGGTTCCCAAGCTTTTTCAAAAAAATTGTTTTTTGGATTTATTCCATGAAAACTTTCTAGTTCTTTATAATTTGATGAATTAACATCTGTAGCGTTCTTAATTAAATTTATTAAAGGGAAGCTTACGTTTTCTAACTTTTCTTTATCTTCTTTGGGTAATAATTTATAAAAAATCTTAGTTACCTCTAGAGCTGCAATATCACACAAATAAGTAGCTTTTTCTTCTTTATTTATAGCTTTAAACCAAAGTTGCCACTCTATACCATATCTTAAATAAACTAAAGCTAAAACAGGGTTTTTTAAATATAAAGAACCAATTATGATTGATTGATTTGGTCTTATTTTAAATACATCTGGTACTGTATTAGAAGTAATAATATTGATGTTATTTAACTTAGGTACCGTATTAAACCTTTTTAAAACATGAACCAGATAATTAACATTTTCTTTTTCAAATAAACTTGTTCTTTGGTATTGATTCTCAATAGCTATATTATTTGTCATAAGTAGTTTAGTTTTAGTTACTTTTATAAGAAACTATATTTTGATTTTTTATATCGGTTAAAACCTTATATTTAATTTTTATTCTTTAATTTGTTTATCATTGTCTAAACAATCAACACATTTATTATTACTACTTATAGTAGCTTCTACTAATTTAAAACACTCTTTGCATTTTAATAACTCTTTTCCAAATTCAAAATCACCACCTTTAATAAAAATCGACTTACCCTCTACAAATGCTTTCCCTATTTTTTTTAAAGCACTATTATAAATTCTGGTCAATGTTGGTCTAGAAATTTCCATCATTTCTGCAGCTATACCTTGAGACAGTTTGTCATAAATAACCAACTTAACAGTCTCATATTCTTCATATTGTAAAACAACCTGTTCAGTATCGCAAAACCTAATTCCAAATGGCTTAAAACCAAGCATTTTAGGTGGATTCTTAATTTTTCTTTTCTTTTTAGGGCGCGGCATTTTTTTAATTTAAAAATTAAATCTTTCTGTGTGATAAAAAACTGATGTATTTAAACAGAGAAAATTCAATAATTTAACAGAATTGTAAAGTACAATCTAAGTTATTAAACCTTTAGCACTTTAAATCGGGTGCAAATTTAATGAACTTAGGTTCATTATAAAAATATAAATCTTGTATATTAAATAATAATATTAAAAACACATTAAAATTGATTAAGTATTTTAATTTAGCTTTTTTTATATTTTTTTTACAAAATATGTAAGGAATATTATTTTAGAACGACTACAAAAGTTAGACTTTAAACAAACCTATTAGAAACTAATTATGAAAAAAATACTTATTACCGCAATTTCTGCAATTGTATTACTTGTTAGCTGCCAGAAAACAGCCAAAAAAGAAATAAATGTAGAAGAAGTAAAAACTGAAAAAGTAACACCTACTTTTTCTCAAAATATTGAAATAGCACATAAAAAAGATAGTTTTTTAAAACATGAAGCAATACAGTACAATGCAGTTATAGAATTTGGTGGAAACGAAATTTTTAACGCTACAGTTACGGTTTCTACAACTTCTGATCTTGCAAAAATTACTTATAAAAATGGAGATGAAATATATGTAGATAAAGAAAAAACATTTGTTTCTCCTAGTTTAAAAGACAATCCTGGAGTTCGTTTTCATGCTTATACTTGGAACTATTTTTTCCTTTTTCCTTATAAATTAAATGATGATGGTACTAAATGGAATGATGACTTTAAAACAAAAGAAACGACTCAAGCTTATAATACAGCTAAGTTAAGTTTTAAAGCAAACGTTGGTGACGCTCCTGATGATTGGTATATTGTTTATACAGATAAAGAAACAAATCTTTTAAATCATGCTGCATACATTGTATCTTTAGGTAAAACAGTAGAAGCTGCAGAAGCAGATCCTCATGCTATTAAATATATAGATTATAAAGAAATTGATGGAATTCCGTTTGCTACAAACTGGGAGTTTTATGGTTGGAGTCTTGAAGAAGGTTTAACTACTAAAATTGGTAGTGCAATACTTACTGATGTTAAATTCGTAGATGGTTTTAGAGATATCTTTAAAATTCCTGAAAATTATATTGCTAAATAACTTTTTAGAATAAAAAATCACAATATTTTAGATACCTCAAAATGTAAGCTACATTTTGAGGTTTTTCTTTACAAATTTTTTAGATTTATTTTAAATAAATCAACTAAAATAAAATTTATATACACTTTATAAATAGCTAAATACAAAATAATTGAACAAAATATAAAACTATATTTAATCATATAAAAAATTATTATAGTCATAATATTTATTATTATCTTCGACAAGTCTATGTTAATAACCTATAAAAGACATATAAGTGGAGCTCAGACCCCACTCAAATAAACGAGGCGAAACCGAAAAGCCATACGAGTAGGAAAATTATAATTATTTATGAAAAAGATAATTTTTAAATCATTATTTATTCTTTTAACAACTTTTTTATTAACAAGTTGTAATGCTAAGTTATATGGAGGCATGTCCAATTCAGGAGTACTTAGCAGTAACAATTTCCGTTACATTCACAAAAACCTTCAAGGTAAATCTCAAGCGACTTATATATTAGGAGTAGGCGGTTTTAACAGACAAAGTATTGTTAATGAAGCTAAAGAAAATATGCTAGCTTACGCTCCATTAGAGCCAAATCAGGCTTTGGTTAATGTAGTAGTAGATTTTAAAAAAACAAGATATTTGTTTTTCTTTAAAAAATTAAAATGCTATGTCTCTGGTGATATAGTTCAATTTCAATAAAATTTACAAAACGCATTAAATAAATATTTAATGCGTTTTTCTTTTAATTAGACATTTCAAACATGTTTAAATGTTTCTTTAAAATTCCAGAAGGTGTACTTTTTGTCTCATCAAAAACATTTGTATCACCAAATAAAATAAAGCTATCTCTTGCTCTAGAAACAGCTACATTTAGCATGTTGGGTTTATTATCTCTATCAAAAAACAACACCCCTTCATCTTTATCCGTATAAACGGAACTGAACAATACAATGTTACGCTCTGCACCTTGTAATGCATGCACAGTTCCTAATTTTATATCATTTACCTTAAAACCAGAAGCCATTAATGCTTTAGACAATTCTGTTTTCTGACTAGCAAATGGTGTAATGATGCCTAAAATACTTTCTATAGAATCTACATTATATGCTTTTATTATATCTTCTTTATACCTGTTTAACCATAGGATAATTGCTTTAACTTCATTTATGTTATGACGACTGTTAAATTTACGCTCACTAATACCATCTACATGATATGCCATCATAGAAGAAAAAATTTGATTTTTGCTAGCTTTTCCCTTCATTGGTTTTAAAATACCGTCATAAGCCAATTCATTACAAAAACCAATAATTTCGTCATTACACCTTCTATGCTCTAACAACAATAAACCATTCTCTTTTTTTGTAACTAATGATGTTTCATATTCACAAGCATTTTGTGCCATTTTCATGATACTTCCGCTAGAAGCTAAAAAACCAATTTCATTCAAGTATGCATTTTGTGCTTGATCTGCAACAATATTTAGATTGGTTAAATTACCATAATCAATCTTTGGTGGAATCGACCAAATAGGTTCTATTTGTTTTAAATCTCCCACAACAATTGCTTTTTGAGCCAAGGAAAATATAGGAATACTAATCTCTGGAGTTACCTGGCCAGCTTCATCAATAATTAATAAATCTAAAAAATTAAATAAAGGTAAATATTCAAAAATAGGTTTTCCCTCTTCATTCTCTCCTTGAAATTGACTGTACAAAAAATGTGTAGGAGCCGTGTATAATGTAGCAACAAAACAAGGTGTAAGCATTGCTCGTCGTTTCCATTTGGCAATTACTGTTTTTTCTCCTGTACCTTTTTCTGTTTCGTTTTCTAAAACATCTTCTGTCTCTAAAATCCATCTAGCTTCCCAATAATGAGTCGCTAATAAAAAAGCTTTATGTCGTAAACTTAAATCTATTTCATCATAAAAAAAACGATGAGATTTATCTTTAGATTCCATTTTTTTATACTCAAAATCCCACATTTGCTCCTCTGAAATAAATGGATAACCCGTTATATCATTTTTATGTTTCCAATTATTTAATTCTAAATTAGATGACAAAGCTAAATTAATATTTGCAATACATTTTTTTATAAATACTAATGCAGTTTCATTATTTATTAGATTTTTTTCATCTACTATAAAAAGATGTTCTGAGTTTGATATATTTTCTTCTGATGAAACTTTAAAATAACGTTTTATTTCATGAATAAAATGCCCCTCTTTAGAAAACGACTTAATCTTTGTAATAATGGCTCTCCATTCTTGTAATTTTGATATTTGAATTGCATTATTCTTAATGTGATCCGCTTTATTTAAGAGCAAATTATTTACTTTTTCTATAGAACTTAAATAATCTTGAGAAATACGAACGCCAACTATTAAATTATCTTCTATAATAGTAATTTCTTCTTGTAAGTGTGTACAAGCATCTTCTAGAGATTCTGCACTAAATCCAAAATATTCTAAGTATTTGCTATAATAAAAGTGTTTTGCATCTAATAAATATTTATCGTTTTCTAAGTCACACAAAGTACCTTCATTACCAAACATATTTCCTTTTAAATAGTTGATATTTTTTAAGGATTTTTCACTCTTAGAGTTCGATGGTAAATAAGTTGCATAACCATTAAAACCAGGAATCCATCTTTCTGCTAAATTGCCAAGAGTACTTTTAGAATTGATAAAACTGTCTATAATATTTGTAACCGCCTGATTATTTGTAGAACAGGCTAAAATAACCGGAGCTTCATCTCCATTAATTGCAGCTCTAACTACCTCTGTTGCCACTAAACTTTGTAATAAAGTAGTTTTACCAGTTCCTGGAGGTCCATTTACCGCAGTTATGGCATTTTCTTCTGCTGTAAAATACGATAGCAACGTTTTTCTTTGACTAATAGAAAGCGGAAATTCATTAGACATTTGCCCTAAATGTAAATGGTTGTAATCTAAAAAACCTCTATCTGTTATGGGGTTTCTTCTTTCTCTAATATTTGGATTAATTATTTTTGAAATTAACGGAAGCTCTTCCGTTTCATTTAATAAATTTTCATACAAAAAAAGAATACTTTTTGCTGCTGAAATTTTAGAACTTCTTGCAAAATAAGTTACTTTATGATTTGTTGTATACCCTTCTGTTCTATAATTACTTATGTTTTCATAAGTGATTTCAGAAAAAATCATATTTATATACTCCCAATAAGCGCTCCAAGTGATAACATCTTCTTCCGCTTCTGGTTCTTCTAGTTCTCTTGCTTCTGAAATTGTTTCTATTGATGAAAAAATAAAACCATTACCAACATCTGCAATAGGGTCTAAATAATTACGAACAATTAATGGAAAAACTTCTCTTGGAGCAGATAAATGACCAGAACGATTAACTCTAGCTGTTATCCAAAAAGGATAAATTGTTTTTTGTTTAAAGTTAGGATCATTCGTTTGAAAATCTAACTGAAAAGGTGCTATAATAATTTCTGTATCGAATACTTCGTGCCAATTTGGACTCTCTTTTTTAGCAATTCCTTTTATCCTATTAATTCTTTTTTCTTCAATATCCAGCATTTCAGAAGCATTTTTAGCATTAATAGTTCCTGCACTTAAATCTGAATAATTTTGATGAAATAAATTTTTGATTCTAGAAATATCAACAGCCAAGTTTTCACTATCCGTTAAACTGTTTTTATAATAATGTAACCAGTTTTTTATATTGCTCATGTCTCCTTTTAGAATTCTTAATTAATAAGTTAGAAAAATGGAGCGCGAATATATACTTTTAGATATTTATTTTGGTTGAATTAAACATCAATATTCTACTTAAAAAAACAATTAAAATGTTACTTACTGATGGTTAAGTTTTTAGTATCATTTTATTTTTAAGACAAAAAAATCTTTATGAAATAACCTGTTAAAGACATTATTTTTTATTGATTTTTAGTTTTTACAAAATCTATAAAAAACAAAAAACCTTACTATTTCTAGTAAGGTTTAAGTGAGCCCTGAAGGATTCGCTTAAAAATAAAACCTTGTTTAATTACATTTAACTCTATACCTTTGGTAAACAAGGGATGATATAATCAATTTTAACGCATTATTTATTTTCAAAAACATGGTTTCGTCCCCTTTTTAAAACATTTTCGTCCCCTATTTAATAAACTAGAATCAATCATAACTCTAGTTTATTAGAATAACCTTTAACTAAGGTTAATTAAACATAATCTAAATAATGGAATTAAAATTTGTACTGAGAAAAGATAAAGCAAATAAGAATGGACTTTGCCCTATTAGGGCAGATATATCTATAAATGGACAAAGAATAAGGAAAACGATTGTAGGTGTAAAATCATCTGAAAAGGATTGGAAGAACAATCGAATTAAAGCTAATTTAAAAAATGAAAAATATAATTTTCATGATGAGTACAATCAAAAAATAAAAGACTTTGAAGACAAAATTGATATTATCTTTAGATATATAAGATCTAATGACCTGACAGTTGATAAAGATTATATTATTAACAAAATCAATGATGAATATTTTGGTGAAAATAATTTAAAAAAAGATTTCTTTTCTATATATCAAGAATATATAGATAAATCAAAAAACAGAGTTGTTCCTGGTTCTATTAGAAGATATAAATCTAACAGAAAATTCTTTCAAGAATTTGAAGAATTTACAGGTTATACCATGCACTTTGATTCTATCAATTTAGATTTTTACGAAAAGTTAACTTCATACTGTTTTGAAGAAAGAGATACTCTAAACAATTACTTTGGTAAATTAGTTACAGGTATTAAAGCTTTTATGAATTGGGCTTTTGAAAGAGACTATCACCAAAATATAACTTTTAAAAAATTTAAAGCACCAAAAGATAGAATTGAAGTTATCTACTTGACAATAGATGAATTAAAAAAATTATACAATTTTAAATTTGAAAACCCAAAACTAGATAAAATCAGAGATTTATATTGCTTCTCAAGTTTTAGCGGACTAAGATTCAGTGATTTAAAAAACTTAAAAAGTTCTAATATTTATGGAGATTATATAAGATTTAATATCCAAAAAACAAGAACGATAGATCATATTACTCCCTTGAATAAATTTGCGAAAGAAATATTATCAAAATACAAAGAAACAATCTACGAACCATTACCAAAAATTAGTTCTCAGAAATATAATGAATACTTAAAAATTGTATGTGCCAAAGCTGGTATTACTCAAAAAGTAAACATTACTCGATTTATTGGTAGTAAACGTATTGATGAAGAAATTCCAAAATGTGATTTAATAACTAGCCATACCGCCAAAAAGACATTTGTATCTAATAGTCTTGCTTTGGGAATAAACCTAGAAGTCATTAAACAAACCACAGGGAATACAGATGACAAAACATTTGAAACTTACACACACTTATCTAATCAACTAAAAATAAAAGAAATAACAAAATATTGGGATAAAATTTAATATTATGAAAAAGCTGGATGAACTACTTTCAGGACTAAGTTATAAATATAAATACTTTAAAAATGAACTTTTAAAAAACAATAAAAACTTTAAAGTAATTTTAATTCCATATTTATTACTACTTATTTTTTTAGGGTATCAATTGTTTTCCCGAAGGAGTAATATTAACTTTTTCGGATATACTTTAAGTATAATTTTCTTTGCATTATATCTTCTAGCTATATATGCCCTTACTAAAATGATATTAGTTGAATTTGGAATTATAAAAAAAAACAAACTAGATTCTAAGTTTTTAAACTCTTCAAAACAACAGTTTCGGTTAAGTGAAAAAAAATATTTTAAACCGAATGAAACAACAAAGCTTCAAGATGAAGTTGTTATTTTAAATAAAAAAACATCAAATAATAACGAGTCTATTAAATCCGTAAAAGATGATTTAATAAAAGCAAATAAGAATCATACTGATTTCATTAAAAATCAATTTGAATCAACAGAAAATATTGTAAATAAAAACGCAAGTAAAATTGTAAACTTAAATAAAAAGACCTCAGATAATAGCGAGTCTATTAAATCGGTAAAAGCTGACCTAATAAAAGGAAATAACAATCATACTAAATTCATCAAAGAGCAATTTGAACCAATAAAAAATATTACAAATAAAAATAAAAATGAAATTGAATCCTTAAATAAAAAGACTTCAAATAATAGCGGAGCTATTAAATCGGTAAAAGGTGATCTAATAAAAGGAAATAAGAATCATACTGATTTCATTAAAAATGAATTTGAACCAACAAAAAATATTGTAAATAAAAATACAAGTAAAATAGAAACTTTAAATAAAAAAACGTCAAACAACAACGAGACTATTAAATCCGTAGAAGATGCTTTAATAAAAGAAAATAAAAATCATATTGATTTCCTAAAAAAAGAATTTGAACCAATAAAAAATATTGCAAATAGAAACACAACTGAAATTATAATCTCAAATAATAAAATCTCAGATAATTTAAATTCTATTAAATCAGTAAAAGATGATTTAATACAAAACCAGAAAGAAATTAAAAAGAAAAATTCTAAAATTGAGACAATAAAAATTCTAACAGATAATTCAAATAATTCTATTGAGATTATGTTAATTAACATCAAAAAAATTTTTAAAAAACATAAGAATTTATTTAAAAATTTAGATGTTGACAATTTTATAGCAATGGTTTTTAATGGAGAGAATAAAAGTAACCCAAAAAAATTAAAAGAAGAGGAACTAAAAAATGTCTATGCGATTATTACCCTCATGATCAAAGAAAAAAAGATACACTCAATAGATTCCGAACTTGCTAGAATTTTAATTAAATACTTCGACTTAGAGGTAACTCCTAAAACGGTAAAAAATAGAATAGCTGAAATAAAAAAAGACCAAAATTTTTTAATTAGTAAAATCAATGAAAATAGCATAATAGATAAAATTTCCAAAATCTAAAGAAATAAATCACCCATAAACAACTGACTTACAACACGTAATCCATTTATAATTTCCAATTCAAATTGGAAATTATAAATGGATTTTCTTTTTAATAAATATTTGCAGTGTAGAATTAACATTAATAAACCTTAATCCAACATTATGCAAAACAAAGTATTATACGCTTACTCAGAAAATCAAATAGAAAAAATATTTGAAAAACAATTCAATAAATTCTTTAAAGGTATAACTCCAAAATCCATTACTAAAGAAATCCCAGAAGAAGATAGACTTAGCCAACAGGAAGCTGCAAGCTTCGTAGGTAAGACAGTACAAACACTTATAGCTTGGAAGAAAAAAAAGAAAATTCCTTTTTATCAAATTGAAGGCACCATATTTTATTCAAAATCTGAATTATTAGAGTATGCTAGAAATCATCCTAAAGATTTTAATCACCTATAAAAAAAGCATTGAGTGTCCGCTCAATGCTATATATATATTTTACTAAACAGTATTAACCTATACCGTATCAACTAAACAAATATACGGTTTAAAATTCTATTCAGAATAATGGATTTCCAAAAATCAAAAAAATGAATAATGTTAAGAATAACATAAGAAAGAATTTTACCATAGCTCCTAATGAATTAATCAATGATAATAATATTACTGACAGAGCCCGATTTTTATTCATTTACATGAGTTCTAAACCTCATGGTTGGGTTTATTACAATCGTCAGCTTTCCAATGCCTTAAACTACTCAATTGACACTTTAAGGAAATATTTAAAAGAATTGATTGTTTCTGGTTGGATAATTAAAGAAAAACAGAAAAGAATATCTGGGAAATTTACCTCAAACACATACGTATTAAATTCTGAACCAGTAATGATTTTACCGTGTCGGAAAAATACCGACACGGTAAAAAACCGTCACAGAAAAAACCCCAGACATAGTAATAAAGAATATACTAAAAAAGAAAATATAAAAAGAAATAATTTAATTAAATGAAATAAAAAAATTACAAAAGTTATGAGTTTAAAATCAGTGCAAAAAATTATTCAAAATATTGTTTTTGAAAAAAGAAAAAAAGTTGCTAAAAAAAAAGAAAAAATTATGACCACAAACCAATTAAAAGAACTTTTCAATAAAGAGGCAAAAAAGCATTATGCTATTAAAAGAAGATCCTTTGAAATAGATGAGAATAATAAACAATTTTTAAACGCTTTTTGTAAATACTTTGCACAAGATCCTACTTTTGAAACAGAACATAATGGGGATTTAAATAAAGGATTATTTGTTTTTGGAAATAATGGTACAGGCAAAACTTCAAGTTTTAAAATTATTCAGAACATATCAAAACTATATGCTATTAAACAATTATGGTTACCTATGATTTCTACCCAAAATGTAATTCAACAATTCAATCTTTCAGAAAGCAATAAAAAGGATTATATCATCAAATACTATGCTAAAGGCACATATTTATTTGATGATTTAGGATCTGAAAAAGAAGCTTCAAACTATGGGAAGGAAGATATTTTTATAAGGATTTTAGAACATAGATATAATGAATTTATAAGTAAAGGAACAAGAACTTTTATAACTTCAAACTTAAACTTTGAAGAAATAAAAGAAAGATATGGTGTAAGAGTTTACGATCGTTTTTATCAAATGTTTAATCAAATTAAACTTGATGGAGAAAGTAGAAGGTTATAAAATATTCAAGGTAAAATTCATTCTTAAGAAGCAGTTTTGTTTGCGTGCTAAAATGTGTTCTATAAAGAAGCAAGTTGGTCAGGGGTGAAAAACCCCTAAAAAACTTGCCCTACGGGGTTTAAAACACTGGTATTATTGACTTTAGGTCAATAAAAAAAATATAACATTTTATAATAGAATTATAAACAAACACCTAACACACTAATTATCAGTAATAAAAAATATAAATATGAAGAAAAAAAGCATTTTAATTAAAGAATTTCATCATAAAGAATTGGTGAAAATTTCTAGAACTTTTGGGTCACAATATGGAGATTTAATTGAATCCATGATTATCTATTTTAAGAAAACAGGTATTAATCCTATAGAAGCAATTAACGAAAACCCTGCTGCTATGGTAAAGGTCTTAGATAAGAGAATTGTATCGTTTTTAAAAGTACAAGAACGAGATATTTTAAAGCCATTAAGAAATGAAGTTTATCAGTATTCAGGCGAACAAAAAGAACAATTTTTAAATCTATCAAAATGGGTAAAAGATGCTGTAATAAAAATAAATGACTTTGATAGTAATAGAACAAAAAGCTTTACAAAAGAACTCAGTAAACTTAAAGAAGAGTTAAATAAAGTTGAAAGAAAAATATACAAACAACAAGAAGCTTTTATCGAAATAGCTCAATTAATAGATACTAAAAACAAATCTGGAATTAAAGGAACCCTTAAATCTCTTTTTGAATAATGCCAATTAGTAAACCACATAGTACACTTGGCGCTACAAATACTTCTAGTTGTATTGATCTAGCTATGTATCTAGAAAAAGAAAATAATGATCTAGATAAGCTTTTACAAAAGGCAAATTCAATTGATGAAAAAAGAGAAATTGAAAGTAGAAAACAATTCTTTTTCTCCCATTCTAAAAATAACATTAGCACCAATGAAGTAATCTCTAGTATTGATAAGAATATTAAAAAATTAGGCAAAAAAGATGCTAAATACTTTGCTCCAACAATCAACTTTAGTAAAGAAGAACTAAAGCACATTATACAATCGGTTACAGACAAAAAAGAAGTTAAAAATGTTTGGGAGCTTAATGCTAGATCATATGAATTGTTTAATGACAAAATTAAGGAGTACACAAAATTGATAATGACAAATTATGCAAAGAACTTTAATAGAGAAAACAAAGGATTAAAATCTGGAAACGACTTGGTTTATTTTGCCAAAATTGAACATTTTAGAAAGTTTAAAGGAACAGATGATGAAGTTCTAAAAGGTATTTATAAAGCAGGAGATTTAAAACCAGGAATTAATTCTCACGTGCATTTAATTGTCAGTAGAAAAGATAAAACTCAAAAATTAAAATTAACTCCTACAACCAAAGAGCGATCTACAATAAGAACTATTGGAGGAAACACGTATCATGTTGGTTTTGATAGAATGAAATGGATTAACATGAATGAAAAAAGTTTTGATGATTTTTTTCAATACAAACGAAAAGAACGAGAGAAATTTATCAATCAATATATATTAAAAAATGGTTCTCCTAAAGAAAAAGAAGCACTTTTAAAAGAAATAGAAACTAAAGAGCAAGCAATCGAAAATACCCAAAATTATGTCAAAAATAATACTCATAACACATCAAAAGGGAGGCGTTGGTAAAAGTACACTTACCTTTAACCTTGCTCAAAATATTTCTAAAAATGCTAAAGTGGCAGTTTTAGACTTTGATTTACAAGGAAGTTTATCTCAATTAAAAGAATTAGTTACAGATTTTGAAATTATCCCTTTTAAGGATGAAATAGATGATATTCCAAAGCTAGATTATGATTTTATCTTTATCGATACACCTCCTTACCTATCCAATCACTTACCCAAATTGATTGCAATAGCAGATTTAGTAATTACCCCCACTAAAGCAGGAATATTAGATCTACTAGCCATTAAAGGCTCTTTAGAACTTATAGAACACGCAAATAAAACCTCAGAAACATTGGTTGTGTTTAACATGATAAAAGCCAACACCACTTTAACCATAGATATCTTAATTGGTTTGGAAGAATACAACGTAAAAATAGCAAATACACACATAAGCGATTTGGTTGCTTTTACCAGATCTGTTTTAGTTAAAGGAGTTAAAAATGATAAAAATGCTCAAAAACAATTAGACAATCTCACTAAAGAAATATTAACAAAATTGATATAAATATAGATTTCTACATGTCTACTATTATATAAAAATACAATTCTATCATTATGGAAAAACAAAACATCAACGAGCTTATTAATAAAGCTAAATCTAGTAATCAGAGCAAAACAATTCAAAAAATTGTTCCAATAGCAGTAAAAGAAACAGAAGAAATTCAATTTTCATTTTACATAGAAAAAGAATTACTTAAAAAAGTAAAACTAAAAGCAGTACAACAAGAAACTAGTATGAAACAACTTGTGAACAATGCAATTAAAAAGTTCCTAAAACCAATCTAGTTCAGATCTTCTAAATAATTAAAAATATTAAGGAATCAAACAAAAAAAACATTCAAACAGGTTGGATTTAAAAATCTAAGATTTGTTGAAAAATTTACAATTAACATCAATTTATAATAATTTAAAACAGAAAAAACATGTATTCAAAAAACGATAATATTATTGTTGGACTTTTAAAAAATATGATTAAAAAAAGCATTACTCATCATTCAAAAGAATTTAAAGTGTTGGATGATTTTTTCTTTGAAGTTGAATTAAACATTTCAGGATTTGAAGAAGATTTAATTGAAAAAGGAATTGAAGATTTATGTTCCAACTCTAAATGGTATAAAATAAATGGAGCACATGTTTTATCGCCTGATATCACAGCTGTAAGAATTAATTGTACAGATGAAAAATTAAAATTTCATATACTAAAGCAAAAGTTAATAGAATTTAGAGACTTAGTTTTAGGTGAAAAATAATTTTATCGTTTTATATTTTTATACACTTATTATACTTATGAACAATTATACTTTTATATAGATAGACAAACTACACGTGAGCCTGCCGCTCGGGCTCATTTTCAAAATCAGTTAATAATTTCTAGTTAAATGATAAAAATAATCAACTGATTTTGAAAACGGAAAAACTACATGGGTATATTTTACCCTTAAAACACAAACGAAGGTAAATTATCGTAAAATTTACCTTCGTTTTTTAGTAAATAAAATGTATACTTATATAGAAATACTTTTATAAAAATGTGCTTTTATACAATTGTACTTTTGTAAAAAAATATATTTAGACTTTTATATAATTATATCAAATTAAAGACTTCTTCAAAGCCTCTAACTCTACTCCCAACCCATTAAACATTTGAATAATACTACTTAATTTCAGCTCGTGCTCCTCATATTCTTGTGTATTAATACTACAGGTAAATCTCCATAATTCTAAAATTTCAGAAACAGGAACTTCATAGGGTTGATAACTTGGGTTGTCTGGTTTTAATAAAAATGATTCATTTTCTTCAATTTGATTATAAACTCTTTTATAAGTCAGTCCATCATTTTTTGTAATTACAATATAGGAATCTCCACTTTTTATATTTTTTATATCTTCTACAAATTCAGCAACCACATAAGAACCATCTTTCATAGGCAACATAGAATCTCCTTTTATCGGAAATGCTCTATGTTTTCCTGTTGGTAAGAATGGTAATTTTATCTTTTCTAATTGTTCTATAAATTCAGGATCATCATAGCCTAATAAATAACCTGCAGAGGCTTTTACAGAAACTACCTCTATTAGATTTTCATTATCACTATCAACCGTAATCGGAAATAATACTCTTTTATCGCCAACCTCAATAAACGACACATCTTGTGCTTTTGTTAAATCCTTCTTTACTAAAATATCTATCGGAATTCTAAAGTAATCAGAAAAAGCGATTAAAAATTCTATAGTTGGTGAAGATCTATTCTCTTCATAAGAACTTATTCTAGATCTAGTTACAGATAATTCCTCTGCCAAACCTTCTTGACTGAAGCCTTTTAAACCTCTTAAATGTTTGATGTTTTTTGCTAAAATTTTCATATTGCTACAATTACAAGCAACAAATGTATGTATTTGTAGCTAATTTTGTGCTATGAAAAAAAACATTTTACATCTTGATTTAGATACTTTTTTTGTCTCTTGCGAAAGATTAATTGATAGCAGACTGAAAAAGAAACCTTTACTTGTTGGAGGAACTGGAGATCGTGGCGTAGTTGCAGCGTGTAGTTATGAAACAAGACGTTTTGGTGTACATTCTGGAATGTCCATGAAAATAGCAAGAAAACTCTGTCCTGAAGCAGTAATTATTAGAGGAAATACAAGTATTTATTCAAAATATTCGAACATCGTAACAGAAATTATCAAAGAGAAAGTACCTGTTTTTGAAAAAGCCAGTATTGATGAATTTTATGCTGATTTAACAGGGATGGATGCTTTTTTTGGAAGTTATAAGTATGCTTCTGAATTAAGACAACGTATTATTTCTGAAAGTGGATTACCTATTTCTTTCGGAATGTCTCAAAATAAAATAGTTTCTAAAGTAGCTACTGGAGAAGCAAAACCAAACAATCAATTATTAATTAACGACGGATTTGAAAAAGCTTTTCTAGCTCCTTTATCAATCCGTAAAATTCCATCAGTTGGAGAAAAAACATATCATACACTAAGAAACCTAGGAGTTGATAAGGTGAAAGTGATTCAAGAAATGCCATTAGAGATGATGATAAGCGTTTTAGGTGCAAATGGGAAAACAATATGGAAGCGCGCAAACGGAATCGACAACCCTCCTATTATCGCTTTTCACGAACGTAAATCTCTATCAACCGAAAGAACGTTTCATAAAGACACCATTGATATGGAAAAACTCAAAAACACCATTTTTGCAATGGCAGAAAACTTGTCTTATCAATTAAGGAAAGGAGATAAATTGGCATCAACTATAAGTGTTAAAATTAGATATTCAGATTTTAACACCTACAGTAAACAAATCAAAATTCCTTATACAAGTGCAGATCACATCATTATTCCTGCAGTTTTAGAACTCTTTAAAAAACTATATCAAAGAAGATTATTAATTCGATTAATTGGAGTAAAAATTTCTGATATCGTTAGTGGGAATTATCAAATAAACCTTTTTGATGATACTGAACAAATGTTGCATTTATATAATGCAATGGACAACGTTCGTAATAAATATGGAGAAGGAAGTATCATGAGAGCTTCCTCTATGGGTGCAAAATCTATCGGAAGATTTAGCAATCCATTTAACGGAGAACCACCTCTAGTCTTAGCTCATAGAAAACAATAATTTATGTATTTAAATTGTCATTCATATTATTCTTTAAGGTTTGGAACTTTTTCTGAAGTTGCTTTGCTACAACTTGCCCAAGAGAATTTTATAAATGCAATAGCGTTAACGGATATTAATAACACATCTGCTTGTATGAATTTTATTCAGCAAGCTAAAAAAACAAACATAAAACCAATTATAGGCGTGGATTTTAGAAATGGTAATCAACAACAATTTGTTGCCATTGCTAAAAACAATAACGGTTTTAAAAATATCAACCGATACTTATCTTCTTTTTTAGAAAGCAAAACACCTTTTCCAGATCAACCCAAATACCTAGAAGATGTAATTATCATTTTTCCTTTTGAAAAAGTATTAGAGCTCAATTTAAAGGCTTTTAGAGAAAATGAATTTATTGGAATTTCAGTTGAAGAAATTAACAAACTTCGTTTTTCTTATTTAAATCGTTTTAAAGATAAATTGGTTATTCAACAACAAGTAACCATACGTGGTAAAAAAGATTTTAATGCCCATAGACTTTTACGTGCTATAGATAACAATGCTCTGTTAAGTAAATTGCATACTTCAGAAGAATGTAGAGAGACAGATGTGATGTATTCAAAATCAGAACTACTTGCCTATTTTGAAGAATTTCCAAATATTATCGCAAATACAAAAAGCATTATTGATACCTGTTTTATAGATTTTGGATTTGATGAAGAAAGAGAAAATCAGAATCAAAATTTGTATTTGAATTCATTTGAAGAAGATTGTAAAATGCTTTTAGAATTATGTGATTCTAAAATTAAGAATCGTTACCAGAATCCAAATGAAAAAGTATTAGCGCGTTTAAAAAAAGAATTAAATGTTATTATTGATTTGAAGTTTGTTTCCTTCTTTTTAATCAATTATGATATTATTAATTACGCCAAAAGAAATAACTTTTTTCACGTTGGAAGAGGATCTGGAGCAAATAGTATTGTTGCTTATATTATTGGAATTACAGATGTAGATCCTGTAGAATTAGATCTATATTTCGAACGTTTTATCAATCCTTTTAGAGCTTCTCCACCCGATTTTGATATTGACTTCTCTTGGAAAGACAGAAATACAGTTACTCAATATATTTTTAATCGGTTTGATAATGTTGCCTTATTAGCAACTTATAATACTTTTAAATACAGAGCAGTTGTACGTGAATTAGGAAAAGTATTTGGGTTACCAAAAGAAGAAATTGACAAACTAAGTAAAGGTATCAAATCAGATCAATTAGATGACATCTCTAAATTGGTTTTAAAATACGGAAAACTCATTGAAGGTTTTCCGAATTATGTAAGTGTGCATTCTGCAGGTATTTTAATTTTAGATAAATCCATTCATTATTTTTCGGCAACAAGTATGCCTCCAAAAGGGTTTCCTACGGTTCAATTTGATATGAATATTGCAGATGATGTGGGTATTTTTAAGTTTGATATTTTAGGTCAAAGAGGTTTAGCAAAAATTAAAGATGCATTAGAAATTATCAAGGAAAATAATCCTAATGCTCCACCGATAGATATTACAGATGTAGAAAAATTTAAAAAAGATAAAAAAATAAATACGCTCTTAAAAACAGGTGGAGCTATTGGTGCTTACTATGTAGAATCTCCTGCTATGAGAGGTTTAATGCAAAAATTACAAACTCAGGATTATCTAGGCTTGGTCGCAGCAAGTTCTATCATTCGTCCTGGTGTTTCTGGCTCTGGAATGAAAGATGAATTTATTAAAAGACATCGTTTTCCTGAAAAAAGAAAAGAAGCGCATCCTATTTTATTAGAAATTATGCCAGAAACTTATGGTGTTATGGTCTATCAAGAAGATGTGATGAAAGTAGCAAATAAATTTGCAGATTTAACTTTGGGTGAAGCGGATGTTTTAAGACGTGGAATGAGTGGAAAATATCGTTCCGTAGAAGAATTTAAAGCTGTTGAAAATAAATTCATTGATAATTGTAGAAAAAAAGGCTTTAAAGATGAATTAATTTTTGAAGTTTGGAATCAAATTAAAAGTTTTGCTGGCTATGCTTTTGCTAAAGGACATTCAGCTTCTTATGCTGTAGAAAGTTACCAAAGTTTATTTTTAAAATGCTACTACCCTATTGAATTTATGGTCGCTGTTTTAAATAATGGTGGTGGATTTTATTCTACCGAACATTATATTCACGAAGCTAAAATGTGTGGTGCAACTATTGAATTGCCTTGTATTAATAAAAGTGATCACGCAAATTCTGTTATTAAAAAAACGATCTTTCTAGGTTTTGGGTATATAAAAAACTTAGAAGATATTACTATTCAACGATTTTTAACCGAACGCCAATTAAATGGGGTTTTTCTTTCTTTGGATGATTTTATTGACCGAATTAAAATATCCATAGAACAACTAACGATTCTTGTTAGAATTGATGCTTTTCGTTTTACCAACAAAACAAAAAATGAATTGTTATGGCATGCCATTTTTAAAACCAATGCATCGAAACAAAAATCGAAACAATCTCAATTATTTAAAATTCAAACTACAAAATATGAAATTCCTAAATTAAAATTCCATTGGTTAGAAAATGTGTATGATGAAATGGAATTGCTAGGCTTTACCATTCATAATTATTTTAAATTGGTTACAGAACCTTTTTTACCAAGTATTAAAGCAAATCAGATGGTAGATTTTACAAATCAAAATGTTTTAATTTATGGTTTATTGGTAACTACTCGTTTCAACAAAACGTCTCAAAACAAATTAATGAGACTTAGTACCTTTATTGATGAAAATGGTATTTATTTTGATGCTGTTCATTTTACAGATGTTGTACATCAATACCCAATAAACGGAATGGGAATTTATGGTTGTTATGGCAAAATTACTAATAGATATGGTTTTTGTAGTATGAATATTATTCAGTCTAAAAAGATGGGTATTGCTGTTGATCCTAGACAATAGTTTATACTTTTATTTATCTAAATCTTGGTCAATTTGAAAATTTATTTTATTTAAATACCATTTCAAAATTAGAAATATTTGTAATTTACACTTTCAAAATTGTTACGAAAAAGAGCTTATGAAATTCATCTACATACACGGTTTAAACTCTAGTAAAGAAAGTAATAAATATAAAATATTACAAGAAAAATTTGGAGATACTATTTCTATTTTTGAATGGTGTCCTGAAGAAAAAGATATAGTAAAAAGGTTAAAAAAATTAACTCTAAAAATAAAAGATTCTATAGATGAAGTAACCATTATTGGAGATTCTACTGGCTGTAATTTTTCTTTACAATTAAGAAAAATGCTAAACGATTATGGTGTATTTACAAGGTGCGTATTGATATCTCCTTTACTATCGCTAAGACAATTAAATGATTTAAGTATTTTTAATAAAACATTAGAAAAACAAATTATCGATTTTAGTTATTTCAAAGAAACTTTAATACTAAAACCTTTGCACGACGAGCTTCTATCTTACAATTTTAATGATTTTATAATAAATAATAATCTCATTATAAATTGTAATACTACTCATAGGTTTCCAATTCTTAAAAATCACATAATAGATATAAAAAATTATATTAAAAGTATTTATTTATAAAATAGACTTATCTCAAAATTTTATACATTTCTATAAATCTAGTTTTATAGAATTCTATAATTATATACCAATTGGTTTTGCTATTTTAGTAGCCTATCCATTTGCTATGAATATTAACTAATATAAATGAAAATAAAAACAAACTTTGATTATCTTAGAGATTCCTACACCTCAATATTTCAATTAGCTATATTAGCAGAACAAAACTGCTTCAAAGACCCTAGTACTACTTTATCAAAGCTTAGGATACTCACAGAAAAGTTAACAAGTTTTTTAATTGATTATGAACAACTAGAAGAGCCTTTCGATAAGAGACAAATAAGTAAATTAACGATTTTAGCAAATAGCTCCGATACACCTTCTGAAATAATTTCTATTTTACATACTATTCGAAAATCAGGGAATAAAGCCTCGCATACAGGAGAAGGTACTCAAGCAGAAGCTAGATATATGCTCAGGCAAGCATTTATTTTAACTAAATGGTTTGTTGAAGTTTATGAAAATGAAGAGGTATTCGTAGATTATGAAACACCACAAGAATCTTGGTTTATAAAAGAAGACTCTAAGACTGCAGAACTAGAACAAGAATTAGAACTCTTAAAAAAAGAAGTTGCCAACTATAAAGAAAAAGTAAAAGAGCATACCCAGATAACAGCGGAAGCCAAGCAAGAACGAAAAGAACGTGCTTATGCAAAGGCTAGGAAAACAGAAGAATCTGAAGTAGAAACAAGAGACCGCATTGATAAACAGTTAAGAGATGCGGGTTGGGAATGTGATACACCAACTTTCAATTATAAATCAAAGAAAACGTTTCCTCAAAAAGGAAGACAGATGGCTATCGCCGAATGGAGATGTGGAACAAAATGGGCGGATTATGCCTTGTTTAATGGTTTAGAACTTATTGGAATTGTCGAAGCCAAAAAGCACATTAAAAATGTAATGAGCGATTTAGGGCAAGCTAAAACGTATAGCGAACTAGTAACTGATGACCACAATATTACGTTTCCTAATCATCCCAATAGTACAACTTATAAGGTGCCATTTATGTTTTCCACTAATGGAAGGCCCTATTTAGAGCAGTTTAAAACCGCTTCTGGTATTTGGTTTTGGGATGGAAGAGATCAGAAGAATTTAGCCAGACCGTTACCTGATTGGTTTTCACCAAGAGATTTGGTCGAAAAGTTAAACTACGACGAAAATGAAGGGGTAGAAAAGCTTAAAAAAACAGATTACGATCTATTATCAGACTCAAGTGGTTTAGGTTTAAGAGCGTATCAAGTTGACGCAATCAAAGCGGTAGAACAAAAAATCCTTAATAATGTAGAAGACAGACGTGCTTTATTAGCCATGGCTACAGGTACAGGTAAAACCCGAACCATGATTGGTATGTGTTACCGATTAATTAAATCAGGACGCTTTAGACGTATTTTATTCTTGGTGGATAGACGGATGTTAGGGAAACAAGCCTCAGATGCTTTTAAGGAAGTGCATATTGAAGGTTTACAAACTTTTGCGCAAATATATGATCTACAAGATTTAGAAAATAAAGCCTCAGAACTCGATACTAAAATACACTTTGCAACCGTACAAGGCATGGTACAACGTATAGCTTATTCCGATGATTCGCCTAGTGTTGGAGATTATGATTGTATAGTCGTTGACGAAGCCCATAGAGGTTATACTTTAGATAAAGAAATGGACGAAGAAGAAGTTGCGCTTCGAGACCAAATAGATTTTCAAAGTAAATACCGTATGGTGTTAGATTATTTTGATGCCTACCGTATTGGATTAACCGCAACACCTGCCATTCATACCAAAGATATTTTTGGAGATCCTGTATTTATGTATTCCTATCGGCAAGCCGTTATAGAAGGATATCTTATAGATTTTGAGCCACCTTATGTGTTTCAAACCACATTATCTAAAGGCGGTATTATCTGGGAGAAAGGTGATGAAGTCAAAATTTACGATCCCGAGGAGAATGAAATTAAAGACTTAGGTGTTACAGATGATGAAATTAAAGTAGAAATCACAGGCTTTAATCGTAAAGTCATCACCGAAAACTTCAATCGTGTGATTTTAAACGAGATGATATCTACTTATGGTATTTTACCAGATAACAAAGGAAAGACTCTAATCTTTGCAGCAACCAATGCGCATGCAGATACTATTGTAAGATTGCTTTATGAAGAATTTGCGGAGCTTGGAGAAGATGCAGATGCTGGATCCATAGTTAAAATTACAGGAGAGGTTTATGATCGCGAAGATTTACTACGTAAATTCAAGAACGATCAATATCCAAGTATTGTGGTTACTGTAGATTTATTAACCACAGGAATAGACGTGCCAAGTATTTCTAATTTAGTATTCTTACGTCGTGTAAACTCCCGTATTTTATACGATCAAATGGTTGGTCGCGCCACAAGACGTTGTGACGAAATAGGAAAAGAAGTATTTAAAATTTACGATTGCGTAGGTGTTACTGAAATTATGTCTAAAGAACAGGTAATGAAACCTGTGGCACCATTAGTCACTAAAAGCTTCGCTAATTTGGTGGAAGAATTGGCTATTATTGAAGATGACTATGCAAAGGAAGTGAAACTAGACCGTATCATTGCAAAAATTCAGCGTAAAGTTTCTAGTTTTAGTGAGCAACAGAAAGCGCAATTCGAAATTCTTTCTGGAGAACCAACCGTTAGAGATTTTGCTAAAAAGTTAAAAGGAATAGATATTGATGCTGTCAACCAATCTATTGAAGATTATAGTCATTTATGGGAGTTTCTAGATCGTGAAAAAGGAAGAGCTTTAGGGTATGGTACATTATATAGCGACCATGAAGATAAAGTAGAAGAGGTATCACGTGCTTACGAGAAAAACCTAAAGCCTAAAGATTATTTAGAATCTTTCGCTGCGTTTATCAATAATAACAGAAACGAAATTGCGGCTTTAAACATTGTCTGCACAAAACCGAGTAGTTTAACTCGTACCGAATTAAAAGAGTTACGCCTTATACTAGATACACAAGGGTTTAATAAAAACAATTTGAACACAGCTTATAAAGAAGTGACTAATACCGAAATAGTAGCAGATATTATTGCACATATCCGCACGTCTGCTTTGGGTGAGAATTTAGTAAGCCACCAAGAGCGTATTGCTAATGCTGTTACTAAGCTGAAAGCGTCACATCAATGGAACCAAATTCAATTAAAATGGTTAGATAAAATAGAAGCCCAACTGCAAAAAGAATCCATAATCACCTTAGAAGATTTAAACAAACCACCGTTTAGTGTAGATGGAGGTTTAAAACGTTTGGACAAAGTGTTTAAAAACGAAACGGCTCAAATCATTAAAGAGCTAAATAATTATTTATACGCTTAGCCTTTAATTATGAAAAGAATATTAAAAAGAGTTGCTGAAATATCAAATAAATACGAACAATTAAATAAAATATCTGGCAATGGATTTAATGTTTTTGATGTCATAAATGTTACCACAAATGAGGTACGATTACATTCAAAATTTATAGCAGAACTATTAAATCCCAAAGGTTCACATGGACAAGGGGATGTGTTTCTAAGGCATTTTGTAGACCAATTTAAAATTCAAATAGATACAGAATCGGCAACGGTATATGTAGAAAAATATATTGGGGTTGTAACAGAAGTAACTGGTGGATCTTTAGATATTTTTATAGCGGATAAAAAAGGGGCTTCGTTAACTATAGAAAATAAAATATATGCAGGAGATCAAGATAATCAATTGTTACGGTATTATAATTATTCCAATACGAATGTCTTTTATTTAACCTTGTTCGGGAATAGCCCTTCTAAAAAAAGCTATATAAATACTAAAGCAGATCCTAAAACCATACGTGGAAAAACAAAATTAGATACTAAAAAAGATTTTCAATTACTATCCTATAAGTATGATATAACAGATTGGTTAATAACTTGCAGAAAAGAAGCCGTAGAGTTGCCTTTATTAAGAGAGGGTATTACACATTACATTAATTTAATAAAAATACTAACAGGACAATCAGGGAGTAATAAAATGAACACAGAAATTAGAGATTATATAGTATCATCTTCAGAAAATTTAAAGCAAGCCGCTTTAATAGAAGAAAACATGATCACTGCTAAAGTTAAAATTCAATGGTTATTTTGGCAAAGCCTAAAAGAAAAAATGATTGCTAATGGCTTAGAAGTAATCGAAAAGGGAAGTGTTTCATGGCAAAATGTAAATAACTATTACACTAAAAGTAGAAATAGAGATTTGTATTATGGTTTCTGGGTAAAGTTGTTTGAAAAAGATAACATAAGTATTCATTTCGGAATAGAGTTAGAACAAAGTATTTATTATGGGTTTACATTAGAAGAAAATAGAAAAGGCGGTATTTCTAATCTTGAAAAATTTGCAGAGTTTAAAAACTTAGTATCAGAGATAAACCCTAATTACACAAATAATCAAGCTTGGCTAGGTTGGAGGCATACAGAAGAAAAGTTGAATTTTAGAGCATTTAATACCGATGCTATTTTTAACTTGGCAGACCGAAAACTATTAGAAAAAACAACAGAAACTATCTCTAAAAATATTTTAGCAGATATAAACGCATTAAAAATTAAATTAGAAAACATATAAATGGCACTTTCCACCCAAGAAATAGTAAACAAACTCTGGAACCTTTGTAACGTATTACGTGACGATGGTATCACTTACCACCAATACCTAAATGAGCTCACCTTTATTCTGTTCCTTAAAATGGCAGAAGAAACCGACTATAACGATAAGTTACCAGAAGGCTACCGTTGGGAAGACCTTAAACAAAAGGAAGGCGTAGAATTAGCTACCTTTTACCGTCAGTTATTATTAAAATTAGGAACGGAAAGCACAGGCAACATACAGAAGATATACAACAACGCACAAACCAGTATACAAGAACCAGCCAACCTGCGTAAAATTATAAAGCATATCGACGAGCTCGATTGGTTTGAAGCCAAAGACGAAGGTCTAGGCGAAATGTACGAAGGCTTACTAGAAAAAAATGCCAGCGAAAAAAAATCGGGAGCTGGACAATATTTTACACCACGACCATTAATTAACGTGATGGTACGTTTAATGGAACCTAAAGTAGGCGAGCGCCTTAACGATCCTGCATGTGGTACCTATGGTTTTATGATAGCCGCTCACCATTATATTTTAAAGCATAACAATATTTACAACCTAAGCGAAGCCCAAAACACCCACTTACAAACCGAACAATATTCTGGTTGTGAGTTAGTTGGCGATACCCACCGTTTAGCTATGATGAATGCCTTTTTACACGGTATGGGAGGAAATATTGATTTACAAGACTCTTTAAGTAGTTATGGCGAAAGCATTAAGAATAAAGATTTAGTACTAGCAAACCCACCATTTGGAACCAAAAAAGGAGGCGACAGACCTACTAGAACAGATTTGGTGTACCCAACCTCTAATAAGCAGCTCAACTTTTTACAGGGTATTTACCGCAGTTTACACACACGTGGTGGCGCACGTGCAGCAGTGGTATTACCAGATAATGTATTGTTTGAAGATGGCGACGGACAAAACGTACGTAAAGACCTCATGGAAAAATGCAACCTACACACCATTTTGCGTTTACCAACAGGTATTTTTTACGCAGCAGGTGTAAAAACAAATGTCTTGTTTTTTGAGCGTGGTAAAACAGATAAAGCCAATACCAAAAACGTATGGTTTTACGATATGCGTACCAACATGCCAAAATTTGGAAAACGCACACCATTTACCGAAAGCTATTTTGAAGACTTCGAGAAAGCCTACACCGCCAAAGACCGAAACAAAATTAAAGACAAACGTTTTAGCTGTATCTCTAGAGATACTATTGCTAAAAAGAACGACACGCTAGATTTAGGTTTAATAGCAGACGATAGCATTACCAAAGCCGAAGACATTGGCGAACCTACAGACATTGCCAAAGAAGCATTAACCGAATTAAACAGCATTACCAAGGAGTTGAATGCCATAATTAAAGCATTAAACTAAATGGAGAAGAAGTTGTCAGAAAACTGGATTGAATTAAGTATTGGCGCCATAAGTAATGTTGGATCTAGTAAAAGAATTTATAAAAGTGAATATGTATCAGAAGGGGTTCCTTTTTATAGATCAAAAGAGATTATAGATAAATCAAAAGGAGTAAACCCAAAAATTGAATTATTTATTCCATTTGAGAAGTATCAAAACTTAAAATTCAAATTCGGGAGTCCAAATGAAGGAGATATTCTTTTAACAGCTGTTGGTACAATCGGAATTTCATATGTTGTAAAAGATGAAGGAGACTTTTATTTTAAGGATGGGAATTTAATTTGGTTCAAAGATATTTTGAAAGGAATTAATTCTGATTATTTGAAATTTTGGCTTGATTCAGAAAATGGTCAAAAAAGGCTTCAAGCAGGATCAATAGGGAGTAATCAAAGAGCTCTAACTATAAGAGAGGTAAAAAACGTAAAGTTCCCACTTCCACCACTACCAGAACAACAACGCATTGTTGCCAAGTTAGACGAATTATTTGGGCATTTAGACCACCTTAAAACCCGTTTAAACGACATACCACAAATTCTTAAAAACTTTAGACAAGCGGTGTTAACCCAAGCGGTAACAGGTAAGCTTACTAAGGAATGGCGTAAAGGTAAAAAGTTGGAGGAATGGGAAGAAACCACAGTAGGTAAGTTCATGATTGAGGTAAAAAACAAAATGAATCCAATGGAATCAGATGCTACAAATTATATAGGGTTAGAGCATCTTCTAAAGAATGGAGGAGTCATTAATAAGTCAACTTCTGAAGATCTTAAAAGTTCTAAAACAGTTTTTAAAAAAGGTGATGTTTTATACGGAAAATTGAGACCATATTTAAATAAACATGACGTTGTTACTTTTGATGGTGTTTGCTCCACAGATATTTTAGTATATAGAAATGATTTTGAAGATTCTTCATATTTCTTTAATTATTATTTAGGTACTGAGAGTTTTATTCAAAAAGCAAATTCTGAATCTAAAGGTATAAATCTTCCAAGAGTTTCATCAAAAACTATTAATCAATTCAGTATTACTGTTCCACCAAAAGAGGAACAAACTGAAATTGTAAAACGTGTAAAATTCTTATTTGCCAAAGCGGATGCGATAGAATCCCTATACCAAAGTTTAAAAACAAAAATAGACAGCTTACCACAAGCTATTTTAGCCAAAGCTTTTAAAGGTGAGTTGGTAGAGCAGTTACCAACAGATGGTGATGCTAATGAGTTGCTAGAGGAGATAAAGAGGTTGAGGGCTGCGGTAGTATCTAAGAAGAAAGTTACCATTCAAAAGATGGTTAAAACAAAAATAAAAGTTGATAAAGTAACAACAAAGGGTAAAACTAAAGTTCCTGTAAAAGCGAAAGTGATGGCAGAAACAATAGAACCATTTGGTGTTGAAGCAAATTCAATGTGGCTTCATCTGAAAACTAATGTTGGTTTGAAAAAATTCACGATTGATCAAGTTGAATTACCACCAAAATATAGTTACGACAGATTGAAAGAGGAATTATTTGAACTTTTGGATAAGTGTAGAACATTAGAGAAAGGTCCTCGATTAGTACAATCATACACAGATGATCATATTTCATATCAAATAAAATTAAAATGAAACTTATTCATTTTTCATATAACGACCCTAATAGCCATCACCCAATAAATGGGTTTGATGAAAATTTAAGAAATATTAATTTTATTAAAAAAGGACTGAACCCAATTTGCTTGGTTGGAATAAATGGTTCTGGTAAATCTAAATTGCTAGAATGCATTGCAGAAGTATTCGAATATCTTACTGGAAGACATACAAACTTTCTCAAAGATCCAGGAACTACAACTATTCAGTTTAGAATGGATTATTTATTTAAACAATCCAAAGGAAATAGTTTTGTGAGATTTGTACAGGATCAAAAAAAAGGTAAACCAGATTGCTTTATAGGAAAAGATGAGGATTCTTTAGTAGAAGAAAAAGACGATTCAAAAATAAGAGCAGTTTTACCTGAAATAGTCCTTGGATACTCATCTGGAGAGAACGAATCTCTAAGCCAATGGTTTCATCCCTATGTAGATGAATATGGAAAATATTTTAATGATTTTAGAAAGGGCGATGTAACAAAAAAATTACCTGCCTTGCCACATATGCTTTGGGTTGACTTTAGTATGAACAAATTAGTATTTATTGCCAACTCAGTATTTAGTCTTGATGTAGATTCAAAATGGAACAATATTATAAAAGAAGTTAATACAACCGCTCTTAGATCTTTTCGAATTATTATAAAACTTAAACCAAAGAAAGGACCATCTAAAGGAATAATTGCAGCAAAAGAACAACTAGATATAATTGAAACGTTAAAAAAATGTAGTTCGTCATCTCACGATGTAAAGGACAGAGAACAATCGCTAGTCCTTGACTATTATTACTCAGAAGCTACCTATAAAGCTTTTAAGAAAAATTTTAATTCTGCGTTTGGGCTATACACGGCATTATTTAAATTGGATACGTTGAATCTTATTGTTATCCAATCTGAATTAGATGAAGTAAACAAAATAAAACAAGATACAGGGGAGACTTTACCAAGACCTGTACTCATAGAAACTCAAAAGGCAATTGGCTTCTTTGGTTTAAAAATGTACCATAAAAGCAAATCAGTTGTTCAGTACTCAAACTTAAGTGATGGTGAACACCAATTCTTGCACATATTTGGTGCTTTGAATATGATTCAAACCCAAAATGTGTTGTTCTTGTTGGATGAACCAGAGACACACTTTAATCCACAATGGAGATCGGCTTTTATCTCAAATATGGATAGTATTGCAAAAAAACGTGAACAAGAGTATTTGATAACAACGCATTCGCCTTTTCTTCTTTCAGACTCAAGAAGCGAAAATGTATTTGTTTTTGAACGGTCAGCTAATAAAATTAAAATAATTCAGCCAGATGTAGAAACCTATGGATCAGCTGTAGAACTTTTATTGAAAGTAGCTTTTGGTGTAGCTCCTCCTGTTGCTTTAAAATCCAGTAAGGAATTGAAGAATCTAATTTCAAGAAAAAATGTAACATTAGAAGCTCTAGAAGCAGGTATAAATAAGTATGGAGATTCAATTCAAAAGTTTGATTTGTATCAACGAATAAGAGATTTTAAGAAAGAGCAAAAGAAAGATTAGAATGTTAGAAGCGTGCACTCATATCACCCACAAGGCAAATAATTTACATCTCTTCTTTTGTAATTATTTGGAGAACATTAAAGATTTACCAAAGAATACAGAATTTATTAGTACACATTGTCCTGATAAGGCATTGGCTACTCCTTTTTCTAAAGTCGAAAAAGATGGCTCTCCAACGAAACTACATAAACTTGTAAAAGAATTTCAAAAGAGCTTTCTGAATCTTTCAAAACCGGATCGCAAAACCTATTTAAAGGTTTTTGAAGTAACTAATAAAGTTGAAAAATTGTTTAATAGACCTAGCAATGCTACTAGAAAGTTAGGCTACCCAGGAAAAACAGGAGATGCAACTCATAAATTATTGGTTGAGATGTTTACTAGTACATTTGGACTAAAAGCTTTTGATATTAAAGGGCATTATAAGAAACTTTATGATTCCAAAAAAGATAGTTGGTGCCCATTCTGTGGCATGGAAAAATACAAGGTTCCTGAACGATTGAAACAAGATTATGATCACTTATTATCGAAAAAAGATTATCCTGCTGCTGCTATTAATTTAAATAACCTTATCCCAATGGGGGTAGATTGTAATCGAATATATAAAAAAGACGATGATATTTTATTTGATAAAAAAAATAATAAAAGAAGAACAGCTGTTCATCCATATTCTGAGACAATAAAGCCTGTTCTAAGCCTTAAAGGAAGTAAGGTTGGGCTCAATAAAAAAACAAGGAAGTGGAAGGTTAATTTTACACCGAAGAATCAAAAAGTTGCAACTTGGGATGATCTTTTTAATATTTCGGATAGATGTAGAGAGGATTTTCTTGAAAAAAGACCTAAATCTTCTCAAGAAACTGAATATGATGGTTTCTTAGAAATGTTGATTAAAATGTGTAGAAGTGAAAAGAATAGATTTGAAAAGAAGACAGGCAAGAAAGAAGATTGGACAGTAGATGATCTTAATGACTATTTAGAAGATTTGATCGATGATTTAAAAGATTATTATTATAGAGATCGAAACATGCTAAAAAGTGCAGTTTGTGATTTTTTAAAAAATCATTCAGATTCAAATTACAAAGACACTTTGTTAGATAGAATTAATGCTAATTTAAAAAAGACCATCTTATGAAATTCAAAAAAGATATTCTGACTAATTAGATATTATTTAAAACTGAAAAAAGAATGAAAACAGCTACATGTAAGCTACTTAGAAGCAATAGCACATTCGTTTTTAGAGCAAATGTGTAAACTTCCTTTAATGGTAAAATAAAATTAAAATGAAAGATAACATATCAATATATAATAAATATGGTTTCGCAGCTAAAGAAGCTACTTTAATTGGTGGTAACCCATTAGAGTCGTGGGAAATAGCTGTTAAAGATTTTGATTCTGAAAGTTCTAAAACGAAACCTTGCCCAAAAAACACTTTTTTAGGGTTGTGTGAAGCAGGTTTGGTAAAAGGCATAAAACCGGGTTCTTACTTTATAAGTAAAAAGGAAAACTTAAATAAGAAATATGCTATAAAGGCAGTTGAACTATTAGTTTTAGATTCAAATTTATCTAAAAACCAATTGTGGAAGAAAGTCAGAGAAGAATTAGGTATAGGTGAGAAAGAGCATAACTCTCAAATGGATGTTGTTTTGGCGCTTTGGAATGAAGGACTAATTGTGAAGTAATAATTAGATCTAGATATAAAAACGAAAAAGTAATTATGATTAAATATAAAGATTATCAAAGCAAAGTTTATAACTGGTTAATTGATATAAGGAAACAAGATCCAAATTTTACCTTTTCTTTAAGGGATAACGAAAAAGAAGGATCAGAACTTCATTATTTTAAGGGAGGTGAAAAGTCTCGTTATTTTACCTTTAGACTTTGGTCTATACCACCTGTCTTAAATAGTTCTCCTGGTAATTCTATTGGTGTTGTTTTTAAGTATTCGGCTAATCATTTAAAATATGATTATGACTTCAAATTAATTAACACTAATTCTCCTAGGGATAAACAAAGTGCATCTATATTAAATTTGATAAAATCATTAATTAACCCTTTAAATGAAAGTATGGGGCTCTCTAGTAAAGGTAACCCAGAAATTAGTAATTTTGAAATTAGAACAACTCCGCAGAAAAGAGGATATACAGATCTTAACGATATGTTACAAGACATTGATGAAGATATGGCAAAGTTTATTCCTCTTGTTAACGAACATATTGAAATAGAGAAAAAGAAAAATCCTGAATTTGAAGCTCATAGAATTTCGATAGGAGAATTTGAAAGTATGCAAGCTAAACTTAAAGCTAGATTTGAAAAATATGGTGGTTTTATACATCAAATTAAAAAAGTAATGAACGTAAAAAATGAATTTATAAGTTGGTTGTTAAATAAACCAAAATCTAATTATTTTAAGAACGACAAACAAAAGCTTAGTAACTATTTAGATACATATAACACCTATTTTGACTTAGATATTTTTGAAGTTTCAAAATCGAATTATAAAAACATTATAGAAACCATTGATGCCGTTGCTTATCAAAACGAGGAAAGTGAGTTTTTTAAATATAGTGATAGGGAAAGCACTCATAGACCAAGAGCTATATTGGGTAAAACTAATTATTATCAATTCTTAAAAGAAAAGTTTGATTCTAAAATACTGAAACCAGAAAACAAACAAATTCAATTAAAAATTAGAAGTTTAATTGAAAATTACAAAAGATCTATCATAGACGAAAATTGGATATATGTTGAATTGTACAAATTTGAATGGGCTAATTGGTTAAGTGAAAGAGTTGTTTTTGAAAAACAAACGAATGAAGAAATTTTAGATTTGTGTTTAGCTTCTCAAAATGAAAATTATACAGATTCTAAAGGTGTTCAATTTATCAAACAAGGTGCAAGAGAAAAACTTAGTAAATATATTGGCATTGAGGATATTAAAATTTTTAGAGATTTTTACGATGGTATTGAATTAGAAAATATAAATTATTCTAAACGCAACATGAGTTTTCCTATCTTATCTTGTTGGATGTCTATTTTTTCTCCAAATTTTATATACCCTGCTAGTAGAACTTCATTTGCAGATATTGTTAAAAATATTTTTTCTACAAAAATAAAGTATAGCAAAATTGATTTTGTAATAGCTATGCAAAATCCGATGCAGTCAATATGCAATTTTTTGATAGCGGATAATGAAATTGTGGATTTTGTTAGTGAGCAATTGCATAAATCAGAGTTATCACAATTAGATTTAAACTGGTTAACTCAAGATTTTTTACTATTCATAGATAGACATCCAAATTTATTAAAACCTGTAATAGAAATTACTGAAGAAAACAAAGAACATAATAGTATGCCTTATATAACTCCAATAAATCAAATACTATATGGTCCTCCAGGAACAGGAAAAACATATTATTTAAAAGATCAATTATTTGATAAATACACCTTAAAACAAACTTCAATTACAAAAGAGCAACATTTTGAAACAGTAATTAGTAGTTGTTCTTGGTGGCAAGTAATAGCAATTGCTTTATTAGATTTAGGCAAATCTAAAGTATCTGATATTTTTGATCACGAATGGATTCAAAAAAAGGCAAGTTTATCTAACTCTAAATCAATTAGACCAACGCTATGGGGACAATTACAAAGCCACACAACAAACGAATGTGAATTTGTAAATGTATCGAGCAAACAACAACCACTACTTTTTAATAAAACAGAAGATTCTTTTTGGGAAATATTAGAAGATGAAGTCAAAGAATTGGTGCCAGAATTATATGATATTAAAGATTCTGTTGAAAACTATTACCCAGATCCTGATACAATTATTAAAAACTATGACTTTATAACTTTTCATCAATCTTTTGCTTACGAAGATTTTATTGAAGGAATAAAACCTATTTCTCCTAAAGAAGGAGAAGAAAATAAAGATTTAGGATATGATATTGAAGATGGTGTATTTAAAACACTTTGTATCAAAGCAAAAAAATATCCAAACAATAAGTATGCAATATTTATAGACGAAATTAACAGGGGAAATGTTTCTGCAATTTTTGGAGAGTTAATAACCCTAATAGAAATTGATAAAAGAAGTGGTGCCAAAAATGAGCTGAATATCAAACTTCCATATTCTAAAGAAGAGTTTAGTGTGCCTTCAAATTTAGATATTTATGGCACGATGAATACCGCAGATAGATCTGTAGAAGCTTTAGACACGGCATTAAGACGTCGTTTTGAGTTCAAAGAAATGATGCCTGATTATAACATAATCGAGGAAGAAGAAATTGAAGGAATTAAACTGTCTAATCTTTTAGAAATTATTAATCAACGTATAGAATTATTAATAGATAGAGATCACACTATTGGGCATTCCTATTTTGTAAATATTGATTCCACTAAAAAACTAGCAAATGCTTTTAACAATAAAATAGCACCTTTATTACAAGAATATTTTTACGGTGATTATGGAAAAATAGGTTTGGTACTTGGTAAAGGGTTTGTTGAAATTAATAAAAATGACACTATTAATTTTGCTGATTTTAAATATGAAAATGCAAACGATTTTAAAATCGCTAGTTATAAACTAAATCAAGTAAATGAACATACCGTAATTGATGCCGTTTTAGAATTGTTAGGTAAAAAAGAAACACCTCTATAACATTGGTAAAACAACATAAAATATCCGTTTACGAATACCAAAAATTATATGTTGGTAAACAAGGTTTTAAACAAACGCATTTAGATGCTCTTTTAAAACTAAATGAATATCAGGATGGGAATTATTTTGAACCTATTGCCAAAGGAATCCGTTTTAATCAGTACGTTGGCGTTATTCAAGTAGATGGTTTAATTATAGAAATTAACCCAAAAGCGGATAAAGATGACGATGATTACAAATGGAAAGGTGTTTTATTGAAAATGCTGAAAGCTTGTGGAAAAATTAAAGCAGACTCATCTGGCGGTGCACATGTAAAAAGACAACATCTTAATTTATTAGAAATCTATTTTGAGTTGTACTTAAAAGAAGTAGAAAGTCTGGTTCGTAAAGGTTTAATAAAACAATATAGAAAACAGACTAAAAACACAAAAACACTAAAGGGAAAACTAGAATTCGCAGGAAACATAAGACATAATACAATACATAAAGAACGGTTTTATACTAAGCATCAAGTGTATGATAGCAATCATTTTCTACATCAAGTTTTATATAAGGCATTAACTATTTTGAGTCAATTTACAAAAGGCACGAGATTACAAGACACAACAAACAGAGTTCTATTAAGTTTTCCTGAAGTAGATAATAAGATAATCACTATAAAAAAATTAAATACAATTCAATTAAACAGAAAATCTAATAACTATAAACCTGCTTTAGATTTAGCTCGATTAATTATTTTAAATTATTCACCAGACATTTCTAGCGGTAAAGAAAAAATGTTGTCCTTGTTGTTTGACATGAATGAACTTTGGGAAGAATATGTTTTAAGACAACTTCAAAAAGCTTGCGAAGGAACTGGCATTAAAGTTTCAGGACAGGAATCAAAATCATTTTGGGGAGCAAATAGTTTAAGACCTGATATTGTTTTAAGAAAAGGGAATCAAAGGTACATTATAGACACCAAATGGAAACGACCACAGAAAAGTTCAGCTTCTGTAAGTGATTTACGTCAAATGTATGCCTATTGTCGTTTTTGGGATGCAGAGAAATCCGTTTTATTATATCCTGGAGAAAGTTCTGAAGACAAATTTAAATTATATGAAACAGATGATTATTCAACCCATAACACGGAAAAACCAAAAAAAATGGATCATCAATGTAAAATGGCCTTTGTTTCTGTTTTAGATATTGAAGGTAATTTTAGAAATGATATTGGAACTGATATTTTAAAATTATTAGATTTTGAAGAATAACCTTATCTCACTCAACTACGCAAAATTCTCACTAAGTCGTTATACTTCCTTATCTCAAATCTTTGCTTGTTTCATTTCGTTAAGTTTAATAAAACATATTAATAATTATATTAACTCATTCTTTTCCTTCTTCTATCATTCGAATTAATATCTAATCTTATTTCCTCTAATTTAAGTTAACTCCACTTTGATTTAAATTATTCTTTTTGGTATAATTCAAAGTATCAGAAAGGGTTTTTATAAAGGCAATAATATCTTCAATTTCTTGCTTAGATAAATTTAAATGAGAAGGAGAAAGTGTTTGGTTCTCTACTTTTATTCCCATTCCTTCTCCACCACCTAAATTATAAAACGCTATAACTTCTTCTAAAGTAGTAAATAATCCATTGTGCATATAAGGAGCTGTCAAATTTGCATTTCTAATAGAAACTGTTTTAAAAGAATTTTTAAAATAAGGTTGTTTATCTCCTATAAGTCCGTTAGAGAATCTACCTAAATCTGTATCTAATTTAGGGTTTATAGAATCGAAACCTTGTGTAACCCCTAAAACTTCCGAATCTGATTCTAGATAAAAAGGAGGTGTAGTTCCGTTAAAAACCGGTGCAAAATGGCAAGTAGCACAAGTTCCTTTTCCCATAAATAAATTAAAACCACGTTTGGCATTTTCTGGGTATTTTTTAGTTTTATTTCTTACATATTTATCAAACGGACTATTAAAAGATTTTAAAGAATTTACGTATGCTGCAAGGGCATTACTTATAGATTTTTGGTTGATATTTTTCTTATCAACATCATTATAAGCATCTTTAAATAATTTTCTATAATTAGCATTTTTATCTAATTTTTCTATAATAACCTTAAAAGAAGTATTAAACTCTAGGGGATTATCTAAAACATGAGCAACTTGAGTTTCTAAAGTAAAAGCACGCATGTCTAAAAAATAACGAGTAGAATAACCCGCATTTAATATGGTTGGTGAATTTCTTGAACCAAAAACCTCCTTATCATTAGAAACACTTTTAGGTAAACCATCCGTAAAAGCTATGTTAGGATTATGACAAGTTACACAAGACATTTTACCACTATTAGAAAGTTGCGGATCGTTAAATAATAATTTACCTAATTGTATTGTTTTTTTATTGTTTAAAGGAAGATAAACTAATTCTGAGTAAAAATTAGTATCAAGAAAATTAGCATCAAATATATTTTTTGCTTTATAATTTTGAGCATGTTTCTTATAAGGTTCTAATCTAATATTGTTTAAATTCTGAAACTCCAATAATTCCACATATAAAGGGTTTAGAACTTCTTTTAAAAAATACATTCTATCAAAATCATTAAAATTATTTTCTGACTTTAATAGTTTTTCACCTTTGATAAATAACTTTTTAACCGCATTAAATTTAGAAATAGCCTTAGGATTTATTCCTTCATTAAAATACAGAAAAGCAATTTTCATACTTTGTAAACTTACCAAACTTTCTTCTAAACCATTTAAAGAACCAGGAGTATCATACCCTGTAATACCTAAAGTAAAAATTCTAACCAATCCAGAACGAATAGATTCTATAACCTGACTAGCTTTTAATTGAATCGGCAAATGGCTTTTTAAAATAAAATCAACATGATTTTTTAATTTGTTAGCTAATTCTTTAACATGTTGTCTGTTTTCTAAAGAATCTTCTTCAAAAACAGCTTCATCTAAAGCTTGTAAACCATTTGGTTGTATAACTTCGGTAGCTTCAAAGTATTCACTTATTTTCGGTATTGGAGCTCCATTTATATAGGTAGTATTGTAGGCCGTTTGGTAATAGTCAAAAAGGAATTCAATTTTCTTATAAGCTAATCTGTTTTTTTTTACCTGTCTTTTTAGTTCTTTTAAAGAAGCTTCTTTATTTGTAAGTGCATCTAATAAATTTACTTCTTTCTGAAACTTGTAAAAATTGTCTGCATAAACAAAAGCTATATTTTTTAAAATAGAGTCTGTTTTATAAACGGTTATTTTTTTACCAGATATGATAAAAAAACAACTAAAAAGTAACATACATAAAACGCTTGTTTTATTCATTTTTACAAAGTTTATTAATTTATTAAGGCTTTTTTATCAGAATAAAAAAGCCTTAATAGAAGTTTTATAAAAAGGTGTTTTAAATTATTTTAAAATAACAGATTTATAAAACGTTTTTTTATCCGTAGTAATTTCTAAAACATAAGTACCCAATTCCATTTTTTTAACGTCAATAATTTTATAGTTACTTTCTTTTACTAACTTACCAATATTGTTATAAAACTTTACTGTTTTTAGTTTTTCTGTAGGTTTTAGACGAATGTTAAGTAGACCATCTATAGGATAAATAAATGATTTTTTATCTTTCTTAATTTCTTTATTGATAGAAGCTTTAATAGTAATATTAGTTTTATTAATGGTAAAATAGTCATCAATTTCATTAGTATCTCTTACAAATTTTACGGTTAAATTTTGTCCACCTTTTTCATCATCAGATACTTCCATAACACAAGAACCTAATTTATTTAAAGAAACATACATGGCCTTATGATTTAATTCTCCTCCAGATATTTGTCCTGCGGATCCAGTAGTAATATAAACAGCTCCTTTTGTAGCGTTATTGTTTTTTTTATACACACCATTTCCATTTATTTTTCCGTCTCCATTTCCATTTTCTCCTACAGTGTTTCCGCCTTTTGTAGTTGGAGCAATATTAAAAGTATTAGAAAAACCTTGATGTCCGTTTAAAAAATAAGAACGTTCATAAGAATGACTGTGTCCGTTTAAAACAAGATCAACACCATTAGCCTCTAACATTGGCATAAAATTTTCTCTCATTTCAATCAATCTATCTTCTACATCAGAATCATGAGACCCTTTAGAATATGCAGGATGATGAAATAAAGTTACAATCCAATCTTGTTTTGTATTCTGAATATCTGATAAAGCCCAATTATACATTGCATCTCCAACAGCACGACTAGAATGGTGAGAATCTAAGATAATGAAGTGAATATTAGCATAATTAAAAGAATAATACGCTTCGGTACCTGAAGCTGTTCCGCCTGCTTCTGCTTTTTTAGGAAAAGTAAAAATATCGTAGTAAGGACCAGATTGTGTGTCTGAATCTGAAGAATAACCATCATGATTTCCTAAACAAGACCAAGCAACAGATTTTTTTAACATCTCGTTATAAACATCAAAAAAAGCAAGTTGATATTCTTTATCCGTTCCGCTACTATAAGCATTATCACCTAAAAACAACATCATATCTGTTTTACCAGTATTTGTAGAATCTGTGGCAACGTATTTGTAATATGCATCTCTTACACTTCTTTGGCTTTTATTATCTGTACCAGGATCTCCCAAAATCCAAGCTCTAACAAATTGATCTGTGCCGACTTTTGGCGCAGTTATTACATACATATCACCTGAAATACTTTCTGCTAAAACCTCTTTTTGATTACCAATGTTAAAATAATATTTTGTGTTTGGCAGTAAATTAGATAAATTAACTTGGTGCTCAGTTGTTTTATCTTTATTGATTTTATTGTTAGATAAAGAATCTAATTTCGTTCCGTAATTAACAACCGATTCCGTTGCAATATCTGTTCGCCACTTTACAATAACACTTGTAGATGTTCCGCTTTGTAAATAAGGACCTCTTTCTACAATAGCAGAAGTTTGAGAAAATAAAGATACCGAAATTAGTACCAGTAGTATAAATATGCTTTTTTTCATCATAATATTTAGTTGTTAATGGTATTTTCTAAAATTTTAATTTGTTCTTTTAACCTAAATGTAGAATTCATTTTTTTAAACTTAGCATCTAATTTTTCTATATTAATAGTCGCTAATTGTAAGGCTATATTTGCTTCCTGATGTTTGTGTAACTTTGCTAAATATTTTGCTTTTTTATAATACCAAAATTCTTTTCTACTGTATTCTAAAATAAAATAATTGTATTGTGTAATTACTTTTTCTACTTGATTAGATTCTTTTAAATAATCTAACTTTTTAAGCTGAAGTGATAATGTGTTTTCCCCTAATTTATCTAAACCTATTTCAATTGCTTTTAAAGCATCCTTATAATTTTTGTTATTTTCTGAAAGTATAATTTTTGTGTATTCTAAAATATCTTCTGGATGTATATCTTGTAGATTATCAACAACATATTCATATGCCTTCAACGATTTCTTATACGCTTTTAAATGGAATAATATTTGCGCTTCTAGTTTTTTACCTTTAAGATTTGTGATATCTTTTTCTAAATAAAAGTTTATATTTTTTAAAGCTTTTTTATAATCTTCGGATAAATAATAAGCTTCTGAAATCCTATATCGTAAAGCATTATTTTTATTTCCTAAAGTAATAGAAGTATCATAATCTGTTAAAGCTTTTTGATATTCTCTATGTTGCTGATATAATAAACCTCTTTGAAAATAAAGGGTAAAATTCTTCGGATTTTTTTTAATTTCTTGTGTCTTTTTTTCTATTCTGATAGATAAATCTCCGTGAGCAAATACTTGTACAGACAATAGTAAAAATGAAATTATAAAAAGATGCTTCTCTAAGTTTAGAGAAAATATTTTTTTAACCATGAAAAAGGAAATTTTTTAAAGGACAAATGTATATAATCCGTTTTCAAATAATTTTTCACAAAAATAAAAACCAATAATTATTAAACTTGTTGAAAATAGAGGGATAACAGATTTTTTACTTTTACTCAACCTCCATTAAAGCACTTTTAACCAGATACTTATATGTTTTTGTTATTTTTAGATTAATAATAAGTTAAGTAAATGTTTCCTTTTAAAACATTTACTTAACTTATTATTGTATTTCTAAAAAAGATAAATAGCAATAAAACAGCTATAAAAAATAGCTTTAATCCCTCTTATTTAGGTTTTTAAAAAAGTATTATTTCTAGTAATATTCTATTTTCTGATAATTTCTCGCATCAGTATTTATACTTTCATTAAGGTTAAAAAACTAATAAACAATCTTTTATACAAGAATAAAACCTTATCTCCTTATTTAACTAAATGATAATATTTACTTATTGAGGATTGTTATAAAATGCTATTGTTTTGTAAATCTTTAGAGATGCTAACAATTTTATTTATGGGTAAAAAACAAAACTATAATAAAGCCTACAATGAGTATTGGTATCAATTATTTGGTTATGCAAACAATATTTTAAGGTCTAGCCAAGATGCAGAAGATGTTACACAAGAAGTTTTTTTAGATTTATGGAATCGATTAGACGATTTATCTATAAAACATTATAAAGCCTATTTATTTAAAGCTGTAAAGTTTCAATGTGCAAAAAGACTTCGAAGTAAACCTTTTACAGAAGTTATTTTAGAAAAAATAGAAGCTGTTTTAACTGCGGATATTACAGATGAAACAGAAGATGTAGAAGAAAATAAAGCACTACTTCTTAAGAAAATAGACATTTTAGCAGATGATTTATTACCAGAAAGATGTCTTCGAATTTTTAAACTTCGATTTAAAGAAAGTTTAAGTTACAAAGAAATTGCCGCTGTATTAAATATTTCTACAAGTACGGTGGATAATCAAATATCCAAAGCGTTAAAAATTCTACGAGAATCAGAAGTTTATAATTCAGAAATGATGTTACTTCAATTTGTGTTAATAGGCATTCTATCTGCACAATGTTAATTAAGTGTTAGCTAGGTTAACAAAACTTTAACTTCAAAAAAAAACATAGGGGACATTTAAAATCTGGGTACTTAACAGTAAAGGGAATCTATTTCCCAATATGTAAGTACACTATGACAGAACAGAATTTTAAAATTATTTTAAAAAAATACGAAGAAGGAACTGCTACGCAAAAAGAAATCGATAGTGTAGAATCTTTTTTTGATGAAATGCAAAAAGGAGCACAAAATCCTACGGATTTTAAATACAATCTTTCTCTTAAAAACAAAATCTACAAAAGAATCCAAAAAAATAAAAAAACCAAAATAACTTGGCATTGGGCAGTTGCAGCTTCTATTGTTATTCTATTGGGTTTTAACTTTTATTCTGTAAGTAATAATATAGGAAGTTTATTTTTTGGAAATCAGCATAAAACATCACAAATTTTAAAAGAAACTCATTTAAACGAGCAAGCAAAAGTTTATTTACCAGATGGTTCTTTAGTAGTTTTAAATGGAGAAAGTTCAATAGAATATCCTAAAAATTTTAATGATACAATTAGGTTGGTAAAATTAAAAGGAGAAGCTTTTTTTGATGTAACTAAAAATCTGAAGAAACCATTTGTTATTGAATCTGGTAAAATTACAACCAAGGTTCTAGGTACTTCTTTTAATATAAGAGAAGCAGAAAACACAACTGAAGTTGTGGTTAATACAGGTTTGGTAAACGTAACTTCTAAAACAGAATCTGTATTTATTAGACCTAATCAAAAGGTTACTTACCAAAACAATGCAAACAAACTTTATAAAAAACAGGTAAACGCAGAGGTTACAAATCTTTGGTGGAAAGAAGAAGTGATTTTAGAAAAAATAAAAATTGAAGAACTAGTAATAGAGCTTCGAAAGTTATATAAAATTCCATTTGTTTTTAAAACAGATAACCTTAAAGAAGAGTATTTCTATTCATTAAGATTGTCTAAAAATGAAACATTAGACAAATTATTAGAACGTATCAATTTTATCAACGAAGTAAAACTAATCAAAAATAATAATATGGTTGAAATAGTGAAAAAATAGAAAAGTAAATACCCTAAAAATAATAAGAATTATATAAAACCAAATTAAAAATAACACTTAATTAAATGAAGAAATTTTATAGTAAAACATTACAATTAATACTATTTGTATGTTTTTTTAGTACGATTCAAATATATGGAGCGTCGCAAAATACAGATACAACAAATTTAACTTTAAATGAAAGAGGGGTTACGCTTGTAAAAATTTTAAATAAAATATCTAACGTAACCCATTACAATATTACTTATGGTGATTTTATAGCAAAGAATCATCAGCAATACAACGCGGTTTATCAAAACAAATCGTTGACTTTAATTTTAGAAGATTTAGGTAAACGTGCACAGTTTGATTTTAAAGTAAATGGAGATGAAATTTTAATTGGTAAAATAAAAGAAGTTAAAGAAGCACAACAAAATGTTACAATAACTGGCACTATTGTAGACGAAATGGGAGAACCTTTACCTGAAGCAAGTATTTTAGAAAAAGGAACAAATAATGGAGTTACAACAGATTTTAATGGGCTATTTTCATTAAAAGTTTCTACTAATAATGCTGTAATTGTAGTTTCTTATTTAGGTTTTGTAACACAAGAAGTTCCGTTAAACGGAAAAAAAGAAATTTCTGTTCGTTTAATAATGGATTCATCTAGTTTAGATGAGGTTGTAATTGTAGGATACGGAAGTGTTAAAAAAAGTGATTTAACAGGTTCTGTTTCTTCTATCGACTCAGAAGATTTGGTTGCTTTTCCTGTTATGGATGCAACACAAGCATTACAAGGAAGAGCTGCAGGTGTAACGGTACAATCTACAAACGGTGCGCCAGGTTCTGATTATAGCATTCAAATTAGAGGAAATACTTCTATAAATGCGGGCAATGATCCTTTAATTGTTGTGGATGGTTTTATTGGTGGAGTTATGCCTCCTGCGGAAGACATAGAAGCGATGGAAATTCTTAAAGATGCTTCTTCTACAGCAATTTATGGAGCAAGAGGAGCAAACGGAGTAGTAATAATAAGTACAAGAAGAGGTGCAAAGGGAAAAACACAGTTTAGTTTTTCTTCTTCTTACTCAACGCATGAAGAGATCAATCGGTTAGATTTATTAAACGCAGATCAGTTTACAACTTTTATTAAAGAATTAGACCCTAGTTTTGTACCTGAATTTACAGGAGAAGGAGTAGATTGGCAAGACAAAATCTATAGAACAGGTGGAATTCAAAATTATCAACTATCTGCTTCTGGAGGAACTGAAAAAGTAAACTATTATTTATCTGGTTCTATTTTTGATCAAAAAGGAATTGTAAAAAATTCAGATTTTAATAGATACTCTATAACTTCTAATCTAGACTTAAAGGTATCAGAATCTGTAAAATTAGGCTCAAGTATTTTTGCTCGTAGAACTAATAAAAACGGAGTTAAAAGTCAAGAAGGAGGAGATGCAGCACAAACTGGTGTAATTTCTGGAGCGTATAAATTTTCACCAACACAAGGAGTTACAGATGAAAATGGAGATAACTCTTTAAGTATCATTGGGTATCCTATTGATAATCCTTATGCTTTAGCAAGAGAATATCAAAATGAAACTATTACAGATTTATTTCAAGGAAATGTATATGCAGAAGTAGGTCTTCTTAAAAATTTAAAATTAAAATCTACTTTAGGTGTTAGCATCAACCATTCAAGAACTGGTGCTTATTACCCAACAACTTTAGATAGAGGAAATAGTGTAGGCGGAGAGGCAACTTTTAGTACTAGAAAAAGCACAAGTTTTATCAACGAAAATTATTTAACGTACAATAGAGTTATCGGTAAAAACCATGATTTTTCAATTATGGCAGGTTATTCTTTACAAAAAGACAGATCAGAATCTTCTAATATTATTGCTTCTGGTTTTATTTCTGATTCTTTTTCTTTTTGGAATTTAGGTGGAGGAACAAATCCTTCTTCTGTAGATTCAGAATTATCAGAAACTGCATTTGAAGCTTTTTTTGGTAGAATTAATTACACACTTAACAATAAATATTTATTTACGTTTACTGGTCGTCAAGAAGGATCTTCTGTGTTTGCAGCAAATAATAAATACGGCTTTTTTCCATCAGCAGCTTTTGGTTGGAAAATTTCTGATGAAAAGTTTTTATCAGAATCAAACACTATTAATTTATTAAAATTACGTTTAAGTTATGGTCAAGTTGGTAATCAGGCAATTAGTCCTTATCAATCTTTAGCATCATTTACAGATGTTTTTTCTACAGTACAAGGTAGTACCGTTACAGCTATAAGACCCTCTACAATTTCTAATAATGATTTAACTTGGGAAACTACTACACAAACTAATATCGGTGTAGATCTTAAGGTTTTAAGAAATCGATTTGGTGTTACTTTAGATTATTATAATATGAGAACAAATGATCTTTTATTTGATGTACCAACGCCAAATTATACAGGTTTTTTAACACAATTACAAAACATTGGTACCGTAGAAAATAAAGGATTTGAATTTGCTGTAAATGCAACTATTTTACAAGGAGATTTAAAATGGAAAACGTACGCTAACATTTCGTTTAATAAAAACAAAATAATAAAACTGGTTGATAATGATACGGATGGAAATGATATTTTTTATTCATCATCGCCTTTATCAGGAGCAGGAACTACACAGTTATTAAGAGAAGGATTATCTGTTGGTCAATTCTGGGGATATCTTTATGACGGAGTTGTACAAACTGCAGATGACGTACTTGTTGGAGGAGAAGAAATTGGAGGAGAAAAATTTAAAGATCTTAATGGAGATGGAGCTTTAACGGATGATGATAGAGTAGTTATTGGAGATCCTCATCCAGATTTTAGTTGGGGGTGGAATAATGATTTTAATTATAAAAATTTCAATCTTAATGTATTTATCCAAGGTTCTAAAGGTGGAGAAATATTAAATTATACTTTAATGGAATTAGGTGCTTTAAACGGTAGAACAAATGTTACTACAGAAGCTCTTAATCGTTGGTCTCCTACAAATACAGATACAGATATTCCAGAAGCAAGAGTTAGTAGAAGTTTTGTTACTTCTGATAGATGGGTAGATGATGCTAGTTATGTTAGAGTAAAAAATATTTCTTTGGGATACAATTTCTCAGAAACATTGTTATCTAAAATTAATTTGTCTTCTGCAAGATTGTATTTAAGTGGACAAAATTTATTTACAATTACAGATTATAAAGGGATAGATCCAGAAGTCTCTTATAGTGATTCTAGTAGCAATATTGGGCTAGATTATGGTAGTTATCCAACCGTTAAATCTTATACTTTAGGGTTAAATATAGAATTTTAGTATTTAATAACAAATTGAAATTATAATTATGAATAATATAATAAAATTATCTGCCTTAGCTATTTTAACTTTTATGGTTAGTTGTGTAGATTTAGATGAAACTCCAGAAGGATCTTTAACTCCAGAAGGATTTTTTAATACAGTAGATGATGTGTATCCAATGATTGATGGTACTTACGGTTTAATGGCTTCTTCTAGTTATTATGGAGCTGGACTTACAGTTCCGTTGCAATTAATGAGTGATATGGTAGATAACGGGTATGAATTTAGTGATTATGCTGAGTTTAGTCCGTTTTTAGTAACATCTACAAATTCATATGTTAATGATATATGGGCCTCCTCTTATCAAACAATTGCAACAGCTAATACAGCAATAAAAGGTATTGGTCTTTTAGATGATACAAATGAGACTGATAAAAATTTAGCAGAAGCAGAAGCAGAAGCTAGGTTTGTTCGTGCATTTTTATATTACCATTTGGTAAGGCTTTATGAGAATATACCTTATATAGATAACCCAGATATTGAAGACCCTTTAAGTATAAAGCAATCTAATAAGGAAGAGGTTTATGTAAAAATTATAGAAGATATGACGTTTGCTTTTAATAATTTAGAGATGACCTCTAGAGAAGGTGTAAAATCTAGACCTTCTAAAGGTACAGCTGCTAGTTATTTATCATCTATTTATATGACTTTAGAAAACTGGGAAAAATCTTATGAAAATGCTAAATGGGTTATCGATAATGCAAGTGAATTAAATTATGCTTTGCAAGATGATTTTCAAAATATATTTAGAAATAGCGAACAATGGAGTTCTACAGAAGATATTTTTACGATAGATTTTACAGGGAATCAAACAGGACAAAACCCAAATCCAGTTACTTATGAAAATGACAATAAAGTTGGACCTTTTAATGGTGTAGAAGGAGGTGTGTCTCCAATTAGAGGATGGAGTATGTTAGTGCCTCATATTAATGTTTATGATAATTGGGATGTTAGAGATTACAGGTTAAAGGTAAGTTTGGCTGATTCTTTGATTTTAAATGATGATACTAATATTGTAAGACCTTATACTGATTTTGAAATAGCACGACCACATATTGCAAAGTTTAATAGATTTCCAGGAGAAGGGAGAACTACTGCAGGATGGAGATCTGATTTAGATTTTGTTGCTTTTAGATATGCTGAGGTTTTATTAATTGCTGCAGAATCTGCTAATGAATTAGGTTTAACTACAGAATCTGTAGGATTTGTAAATCAGATTAGAAAGCGAGCAAGAAATGCTGGTACTATTAATTTTGATGGTAGTGGTTATGGAATATATGCAGCTTCTAGTTTTCCAGAAGATGTTAATTCTAGTATAGATACAGATAACTTAAGAACTACAATTATAGAGGAAAGACGTGTAGAACTTGCTTTTGAATTTAAAAGATGGTATGATATTGTTCGTTTAGATTTAGGTAGTCAGGTTTTTAATTCAGATGGGTTAGAACCTCAATCTAATTTTAATGATTTTAGGTATTTGTTACCAATTCCTCAAGATGAAATGAATAAAAATGAAAATTTTGTACAAAACCCTGGTTATTAAAAACCAATAGAATCAAACTTTATAAACCCTCTGTTTAAAACTATATTAAACAGAGGGTTTTATTTTACTAATATTTAATCTATCTACAATATATATATTACTAAATTAAATAAGAAAATTTAAAAATTAACTCTTTAATTTTATCATAATAATTTTCTGTATAAATGTGAACCCAATACATTAAAAATTTATAGGTAATAAACCTCAATTGCTAAATTTATTTTTTTCTAAAACGGCTATGTTTAGTACTTTAAAATAGAAACCAATACTCAATATCAGCTCCCTATTTCTCCTCCCCTATTAAAACTGACTTTCCTAACTCCTATTCAGCAATTAATATTACTCTTCTACCTACTAACTGAACTTATTCTTCTATTTCGACTAACTAATATTCTAAATTAGGGTTCAATAGGAACAACTTCTTTTTAACCACAAAAGTGCAATATAAATTTATTCTAAAGTAAACTTTCATATTTTAATACATATAATTACATAAAAGCTTGTGACTTGTTTTCTTGCTCCAAACGTGAAATTCCATATTTATTAGCATAAAATTTCCATTCAGAAACAATACTTTGAATTTCATTAATTATATTTTGACCCTCCTCCTTTTTTATTCTAAAATAAGGAGCAACCGATAGGACTAAATCTAGATCTAAAGCATTATCATCTTCAGAAATATTTAATTTTAACCCCACTCCTGTTTCTACAGGGTTTATATCATAAGCAGGTGATAGCACCCAACCTTTCTCTGTCAATAAAAAACCATGGTTCCTTAAATGGTCATCTGTGTTTGATACACAAATGCTAAAAACAATTCTTCTCCATAATTGTTTTAAATCGCTTTCTGGGTTCGCTCCGTTTTTTGTAATAAAATCTACCAACTCTAAATAACTAACTCCTGAAGATGCATCTGTGCCATCTGTGTAGCCTAATAATGTCATTGCTGAAGCGAAGTGAATTCTTTTCCCCTCAATTGCCCTATCAAAACGCTTCGTTAAAAACGTATGCTGATTACTGCTAAATTTTTCGGCTTTAGATTCTGCCATTACAATTCCTGATTGAATAGCTAATTCATAAGTAACCATTTCCCATGCACCAATATCATCACCATCATTTTTACTCGGGAACTTAGCAATCCATAAATTACCTTCTTTATCTAAAACACCTGCCTTTGGTCTTGCTCCTCCTAAAGAAGAACCAGGAGAAACCAACATTTGCAACCATTTTAAATAATCTGGATCATCTAAACTATCATCATCTTCCAAACGCAAACTTATTTGCTCTAATTCCCTTATTGAAGTCCAAGGCGGACTTGCTAATGCTTTATTATCATTCAAAAAAGATCCTTCTTTATCCAATTTAAAACGCAATGCTCCCATTCTGTGTCCATCAAAAACACCTAATAAAAAATCTGTTTCAAATAATTTCTTAGTTTTCCGCTCTTCTTTTCTGGCAAGTGCAGCTTCCCTTCTTTTCATTAACACTCTACCCCAACGATCTGGAGAGGAATCTAAAAACAACCCAAAATTCGACTTTTCATCATTCAAATATTGTATCCCTTCAAATAAACCCAAATCTGGATCCAATTGATATGCATAATCAGATTGCAACCAATCTTTATGATAAGAGAAAGAAAATATTTCTTTCCCTCTTAAAGTTTCTGAATATAATTCTCCTATTAATGTAGACGAACCTAATTCTAACCAATCTGCATAAACATATATAGCCCTTTTCATTTTTAGTTTCTTTTTGGAGCACGTTCTTTAGTTGTTAATCCAATATCTTGAAGCTTTCGACCTAAAACATCATCTTTTGCTAAATTTAAAAAATCTTTCTCTAAACCTAGTACATTTAAAACCTTAATGTAGGTACCAATACTTACAGAGCTTTTTCCCTTCTCTACAGAATATAATGTTCTTCTACTCGTGCCTGCTCGTTCTGCAACTTGATCTGCACTTAGCTTTCGTCTTAGACGTGCTAATTTTATTTGTTCCCCCATTTCTTCCAGCAAACGATCAAGCTTCGGTAGTAAAATTGAATTATTTTTAGACATAACTTGTATTATATTGCACAAATATACTATTTTTGAGCAATATATTACCCATTATAAAACATCTCAATAAAATAATGATCTGTTTGAAGTTCAGTAAAGTCCTCTTAATATAAAATGACCATCTGTTAATTTAAAAATAAACGTGAAGTAATAAGAATTGTACTAATAAAAGAAGTGATAATCTAAATATAGAGATAAGATAAAAATTTAGTCCCCTATCTCGCCCCCCTAAAAACAAAAAAGCCTTCAAAACCAATAGGTTAAGAAGACTTTAAGTGAGCCCTGAAGGATTCGAACCTTCGACCGCCTCCTTAGAAGGGAGGTGCTCTATCCAGCTGAGCTAAGAGCCCGTAGTTTTTTAGTTGCTACGACAACTATGTCGGGGTGGCAGGATTCGAACCTGCGACCTCCTCGTCCCAAACGAGGCGCGATGACCGGGCTACGCTACACCCCGAATTAAGTAAATTTTGCGGAGAGACAGGGACTCGAACCCTGGCGACAGTTACCCGTCGACAGATTAGCAATCTGCTCCATTACCACTCTGGCACCTCTCCTTTAAAGAACTTAATGCATTTGTTTAAATGCGAGTGCAAATGTAATACTAGAATTAGATTTTACCAAAATATTTTTCACTTTTTTTTAAATATTTTTTTTACTCAGGATATTCAACTCGTAAGTGATAAATATTCATCAATTTTTTCTTGATTACTTTCTTAATAATTTCTATTTCTCTAAATGTAATATCAGAATTTAGAAACTGATTATCAGACATCTGTTTATCAATTATTTTATCAATTAGATTACTTATTGATTGTGCTGTTGGTTTTTGTAAACTTTTAGAAGCTGCTTCTGCAGAATCGCACATCATTAAAATTGCAGTTTCTTTAGAAAAAGGAATTGGCCCTTTGTACTGGAATTTTTTAATATTTACTTCTGTATCCGGGTTTAATTCTTTTTCTTTTACATAAAAGTAATAAGTAATACTTGTACCATGATGTGTTCTAATAAAATCAATAATTCTATCTGGTAAGTTATGTTTTTTTGCTAATTCTACTCCTTTTATAACATGATCTGTAATAATTTTAGAACTATCTCTTGGAGGTAAATCATTATGAGGATTCACTCCTGTTGATTGATTTTCTGTAAAATACATTGGATTTAGAATTTTTCCAATATCATGATACAATGCACCAGTTCTAACCAACATAGAATTTGCTCCTATTTCATTAGCTGCTGCTTCAGCTAAATTAGCAACTTGCATAGAGTGTTGAAATGTACCAGGTGCTTTCTCATTTAGCTCTCTTAATAATTTTGTATTTGTATTAGAGAGTTCTAACAAAGTAACATCAGAAACCAATCCAAATACTTTTTCATACATGTAAATAATAATTATTGACAAAAAAGATAGTAATCCGTTTGCAGCAAAAAGCATAAAATAAGTCCAATTTATTTGAGAAACATTCCCTTCTTTTATAATTGAAAATGCAAAATACGTTATCATATAAATTAACGTAATTTGTGCTACAGAAATAAATAAATTAGCTCTTTTATAAAGCTCTGTTACAGTTAAAATAGTTACAATACCGGCAATAATTTGCAAATAAATAAACTCAAAACTATCTGGAACTATATAACCCAAAAGCAACACTGTTAAAACATGTGTAAAAAAGCCTAAACGAGCATCAAAAAAAGCTTTTAAAACAATTGGTAATATAGTTAATGGTACAATATATAAATATTCTGAATTGTATTTTACAACCAATGTTTGTATAAAAATCATTGAAAATACATTAAAGAATATAAAAGTAACTTTATTGTTATTACTAAAAATTTCAAATCTATATTTCTTTAAAAATAACAGTAGTGTTAAAAGCGCTAGAGCAACTAATATTGTATATCCTAAAATAATCCAATTAGAATTAGATTTAGTCCAGACCTGAGATTCAGATTCACTTTTTAAAGAATTTAAAATTGCTAACTTTTTACCTTCTACAAAATCTCCTTTTAAAATTATTAACTTACCAACCTCTACTTTTCCTTTTGTATAAGAGATATTTTTAATCTCATTTTCAATCATTCGGTTTGTAAATTCTTTATCATAAAATATATTTGGTTTTATAATTTCTGATAAGAGATTTAACATCAAACGTCTTTTAGATAAATCATTTATTTTATCTACATTGCCTTTAATCAATTCTAAAACTTCGTAAGGCATTAAAAGGTTTCTAAAGACAACATCTTTTACTTCATTGCCTTTTCTTATAGATACTAAATCGTTGGTATTTGTTATTATATCTTCACTTATTGCCTCTAAAAAACCTGATGTATAAATTTTATTGATTAAGTTTAAACCAAACTCCTTTAAACTTACACTATTATTTACATTTAAACTATCAGAAGTAATAATCTGAGAAATTCTAATTTCGTAGTTCTTTTTAACAGCTTGCTCTACATCTAAATCTTGAGAAAAATATAATTTTGAATTTGCACTAATTTCCTTTTTTTCAGAAGCTATTTCTGCTTCAGTTTTCTGAATCGCAAAATCAAAAGGTGCATATAAATTATCATACTTCCATAACTGTCCATTACTGTATTCATATTTAAATTGCCCTCCTTTAGGAAACAAATAAACAATTGATATCGTTGTAATTAAAAACAAAATTACCTTGTAAATAATGGCATTATTTTGATATAATTTATTTGCGAAATTGTTCATGTTTTTTATCTTCTATCTACAAACTTACCATAAAAATTTCAAGGTCAAAAATTCAAATTGAATAATAAAACTAAAATTGATTAAAATTAGTTAATTTAGCACACAATCTTAGAATAAACAAACGCAAAATATTTATGAAAGAAGTAGTAATCGTCTCTGTTGCAAGAACTCCTATTGGTAGTTTTATGGGTAGTTTATCTACAATTTCTGCGCCAAAATTAGGTTCCATTGCCATAAAAGGAGCATTAGAAAAAATTGACTTAAATCCAAGTTTGGTTGATGAAGTTTTTATGGGAAATGTTGTTTCTGCTGGTTTAGGACAAGCTCCTGCAAGACAAGCTGCTATTTTTGCAGGAATACCGGAAACGGTACCTTGTACAACGATTAATAAAGTTTGTGCTTCTGGTATGAAATCTATAATGTTAGCGGCACAAACTATTGCTACAGGTGATGCTAATATTGTAGTTGCTGGAGGAATGGAAAATATGAGTTCTATACCTCATTATCAATATGCTAGAACTGGTTCTAAATTTGGACCAATTACCATAGAAGACGGGCTGCAGAAAGATGGTTTGGTTGATGTTTATAATAAAGTAGCAATGGGAGTTTGTGCTGATGAATGTGCAAAAGAGTATCAATTTTCTAGAGAAGACCAAGATAATTTTGCTATACAATCTTATAAACGTTCTGCAATTGCATGGAAAGAAGGTAAGTATAGTGATGAAATTGTTTCTGTAGAAATTCCACAAAGACGAGGAGAACCAATTGTTTTCTCTGAAGATGAGGAATACAAAAATGTTAAGATGGAAAAAATTCCAACTTTAAGACCTGCTTTTACTAAAGACGGAACAGTTACAGCCGCAAATGCATCAACAATAAATGATGGTGGAGCAGCTTTAGTTTTAATGTCTGTTGATAAAGCAAAAGAATTAAATTTGACTCCTCTTGCAAAAATAAAAAGTTTTGCAGATGCTGCCCACGAACCAAAATGGTTTACAACCGCACCTGCCAAAGCTTTACCAAAAGCGTTAGCTAAAGCAAATATTACTATAGATGACGTTGATTATTTTGAATTAAACGAAGCATTTTCCATAGTAGGTTTAGCAAATATGAAGATTTTGAATATTACAGATGAAAAAGTGAATGCAAATGGTGGTGCCGTTTCTCTTGGACACCCTTTAGGTGTTTCTGGCGCTAGAATTGTTATTGCATTAACGTCTATTTTAAAACAAAATAATGCTAAAATAGGAGCTGCAGCAATTTGTAATGGTGGTGGTGGTGCAAGTGCTATAATTTTAGAAAGAATTTAATTACTAAAAAACTCAATAGAACTTTATGCTTTATGGCATTTGTAATTTAAGTATTGTTCCTCTTAGAGCAACACCTTTAGACTCATCAGAAATGATAAGTCAAGTATTATTTGGAGAAACTTTTAAAATTATTGAATCTGAAAAAGAATGGAGTAAAATCTGTTTAACTTTTGATAATTATGAAGGATATATTGACAACAAACAATTCGAAAATATTTCTGAAGAACTTTATATAAATTTAACCACATCAAAACCTTTTTATTCTGCAGAAATAATAGATTTTATCACAAATAATAAAAATGAGTTAACTACCATTCCTTTAAGTGCAAACTTACCGCTTTATAATAACGGGCAACTTCAAATAAATACCAAAAATTATATTTTTGAAGGTGCAGTTACCTCAGAAAAAATGCTTAAAAGTGATATTTTAAAAACAGCTTTTAATTTTTTAAACACTCCTTTTTTATGGGGAGGAAAAACTCCTTTTGGTATTGATTGTTCTGGTTTTACACAGATTGTTTACAAACTTTGCGGCTATCATCTTTTAAGAGATGCAAAACAACAAGCAACACAGGGAGAAGTTTTGAGTTTTATTGAAGAGAGTGAAGCTGGTGATTTGGCTTTTTTTGACAATGAGGAAGGAGAAATTATACATGTAGGTATTATCTTAAATGATTACCACATTATTCATGCTCATGGTAAAGTTAGAATTGACACCTTAGACCATAGTGGAATTTTTAATGCAGACCTTCAAAAGCACACACACAAATTAAGAGTTATTAAAAAAATAATATAAAAAAAATCCGAAACAATTAAGTTTCGGATTTTTTTATATTATCAATTAAGAAATTTTATTGATCTCTCATTTCTTTATAAATAGGTCTTAAAGCATCTGCTTTTTCTTCCATTTCTAAAGTATCATAAAGATTTAAAAGAGTTCTAACCGTATCCATATTTCTACCTAATGAATCTGCTTTCTCTAAATAAGGAAGCGCTTTTCTATAAACTTCTTTTTGTTTACCTTCTAATTCAGTATATTTTTTATTATTAGATAAGTTTTGATTCATTTCATCTACAATAGCTTTTTCTTCACTTAAAATAGCAATTGCTAAATTCATGTACGCATCTCCATAATCTGGTTTTAACTCAATTGCTTTTTTATAATACCCTATAGCTTCTTCAGTTTTACCCTCTCCTGCATTAACAACACCTAAATTAAAAAATAAACTTGGGTTTGTTGGATCTAACTCTACTGCTTCTTGCATTAACTCACCAAATTTATCCATTTGTTCTAACTCAATATACATTTGAGCTTGATTTAATAAAAGATTAATATCTTTTGGATCTCCTTTTCTAGCCTCTTTTAAAGCTTCAATTGCTAATTCTGGTTTTCCTTGATTAACATAAATATACCCCATATTTTTAATAATGTCTCCCTTTCTTGAAGGTGAAACTTTATCGGTTGGTGTTGTATATTTACCAAACTTAATCATATTATCCCTATTAGATTTAGTACCTAAATCTTCCTCTTGTCCTGTTGCTGTATTAACAGCTAAATATTGTGTAGTAATACCAGTGTATCCTACCTCTATTAATTCTTTATAATAATCAAGAGCCGATTCATAATCTTCATCTAATGATGCACTAACTGCTGCATTATATAAAAAAGTGGTATCTCTTGGGCTTAATTTATAAGTTAATGCAAAATTTCCTTTAGCATTTTTATAATCTTTAGCATTATACTCCTCAATTGCCTTGTTAGAAACCGTTTGTATTAATTCTGATAATTTTGGTTGAGCTTCTTTAGTATACTTTTGCTTACCTGATTCCTTTTCAAACTCTAATAATTGATTGTAAGCTTCTGCAGCTTTTTCTACATTAGAATCCCCGTAAGAAACACCTTTTAAGTACAAATATTTTCCTTTGTACTTAGAATCCATAGAGTCTTCTGATTCTTCAAGAGTTGCTATAACAGCTTTAGCTTCTTGTAAATCTCCTTTTTTAATTGCTTTTTCAACAGCTTTTAATTCATCCTTTTGCGCATAAGTTGCTAATGAAAGCATTCCTAATGTTAACGCCAATATCTGATTTTTCATTTTACTATTTATTAATTTATTTGTTATTCTTGATTTTCAGTTGAATCATTTTCAATTTCCGTGCCATTTTCTAATTCCTCTTCCGCGTCTTCTTCATGTACTACTTTGGCAACTGCAGCAATACTATCATCTTCTTTAATGTTTATTAAACGAACACCTTGCGTTGCACGTCCCATAACCCTTAAATCTTCTACAGACATCCTAATTACAATACCAGATTTATTAATAATCATTAAATCGTTAGAATCATCTACGTTCTTAATAGCTACAAGTTTACCCGTTTTTTCCGAAATATTTAAAGTTTTTACACCTTTACCACCTCTATTAGTAATTCTATAATCTTCTAATTTAGATCGTTTTCCATATCCTCTCTCAGAAACTACAAGAATATTACTTTCCATATCATTTACAGCAACCATTCCTATTACCTCATCATTGTCATGTTGCAAAGTAATTCCTCTAACACCTGACGCAGTTCTACCCATTGGACGTGTTTTAGCTTCTTCGAAACGAATAGACTTACCAGAAGCTAACGCTAACATTACTTGGCTATCTCCTGTTGTTAATTTCGCTTCTAATAACTCATCCCCTTCTTTAATAGTAATTGCGTTAATACCATTTGTTCTTGGTCTAGAATATTGTTCTAAAGAAGTCTTTTTAACTTGACCTTTTTTAGTAGCCATAATTACATAATGGCTGTTGATATACTCTTCATTTTTTAAGTCTTCTGTAACCAAAAATGCTTTTACACTATCATCTTGCTCTATATTAATAAGGTTTTGCATTGCTCTACCTTTGGTGTTTTTACCACCTTCCGGAATTTCATAAACACGCATCCAAAACACTTTTCCTTTTTGAGTGAAAAACATCATATATTGATGATTTGTCCCGACAAATAAGTGTTCTAAGAAATCTTCATTTCTTGTAGTAGCACCTTTTTGTCCACGTCCTCCTCTGTTCTGAACTTTATATTCATCAAGATTTGTACGTTTTAAGTATCCTGCATTAGAAATCGTTACCACAACTTTCGTATCAGGAATCATATCTTCAATACGCATATCTCCACCTGCATACTCTATAATAGATCTACGTTCATCACCATATTTATCTTTAATAAGTAATAACTCATCTTTAATAATTTGGTAACGTCTTGGTTCGTTTGCTAAAATATCCTTTAAATCTGCTATTGTTAACATGATTTCTTCATATTCCGCACGTAATTTATCTTGCTCTAAACCTGTTAATTGACGCAAACGCATCTCTACAATTGCTTTGGCTTGAATTTCTGTTAACTCAAAACGCTCAATTAACTTTTCTCTAGCTTCATCTGCGTTAGAAGATGCTCTAATAATAGCAATTACCTCATCAATATTATCTGATGCAATAATTAATCCTTCTAAAATATGTGCTCTTGCTTCTGCTTTTTTAAGTTCAAACTCTGTTCTACGAACAACAACTTCGTGCCTATGTTCTACAAAGTAATGAATTAACTGTTTTAAATTTAATTGCTCTGGTTTACCATTAACCAATGCAATATTATTTACACTAAAAGAAGTTTGTAACTGTGTATATTTAAACAACTTATTTAAAACGATATTAGGAATTGCATCTCTTTTTAAAATGTAAACAATTCGCATACCATTTCTATCAGATTCATCACGAATATTCGCAATTCCTTCTAATTTTTTATCATTAACAAGTTCGGCAGTTTTTTTAATCATTTCTGCCTTATTTACTTGATAAGGGATTTCTGTAACAATAATACACTCACGCCCTTTAACTTCTTCTATAACAGCTTTAGCACGCATTACAATACGCCCTCGCCCTGTATGAAAAGCATCTCTTACGCCATCATATCCATAAATAATTCCTCCTGTAGGAAAATCTGGAGCAGAAATGTGCTGCATTAACTCGTCAATTTCAATATCTCTATTTTCAATATAAGCAACTGTACCATTTATAACTTCTGTTAGGTTATGAGGTGCCATATTTGTTGCCATACCTACCGCAATACCAGAAGCTCCGTTTATTAATAATCCGGGAATTCTTGTTGGTAAAACTGTTGGCTCTTGCAGTGTATCATCAAAATTTAAAGTATGATCTACAGTATCCTTTTCAATATCAGCTAACATTTCTTCTGATATTTTTTGCATTCTCACCTCTGTATAACGCATTGCTGCTGGCGAATCTCCATCAACTGAACCAAAGTTCCCTTGACCATCAACCATCATGTAACGTACACTCCAGTTTTGTGCCATACGCACCATAGAATCATATACAGAAGTATCTCCGTGTGGATGATATTTACCTAAAACTTCCCCAACAATTCTTGCTGATTTTTTATAAGACCCAGTTGCTTTAATTCCTAATTCATGCATTCCATACAAAACCCTTCTATGTACTGGTTTTAAACCATCTCTTACATCTGGTAATGCTCTTGAAACAATTACTGACATCGAATAATCGATGTATGCAGCCTTCATTTGCTCTTCAATGTTAATCGGAATTAACTTTTCTCCGTCTGCCATATATATATTTAATTAATATTTAATCATTTTTTTAAAACAAGGCAAGATACTATTTCTCTCACTTTTTACAAAGGTTTAACCTCTGTAATTAAGTTGAGTTATCAACATTTTTTCTAAATTTTTAACAGTATTTTATTTGTCTGATTTCCAATAGTTTTCTACCTTAGTAAGATAGTCAAACTGTCAGTTTTTTACCATTGGCATCTTTTTTGTAATTAAGTACAAAAAAAAAGGACTAAATTTACAACACATCAATTATAGATAGAAAGAAATATGGACGATAATTTTTCACCAAAAGTCAGAGATGTAATTACTTTCAGTAAAGAAGAAGCACTACGATTAGGGCATGAGTTTATTGGAACAGAACATCTTCTGTTAGGTTTAATTAGAAAAGGAGAAGGGAAAGCAATAGAAATTTTAACAACATTTGATGTTGACTTAATACTATTACGTAAAAAATTAGAACAACTAAACCCTGCGAATCCAACTTTTACAGAAAGTACAGATAAACCCAGTTTACGATTAACAAGACAAGCAGAAAAAGCACTAAAAACAACTTTTTTAGAAGCTAAATTATATCAAAGCGATTCTATTGATACAGCACATTTATTACTGTGTATTTTAAGAAACGAAAATGACCCTACAACTAAGCTAATTCATAAATACCACGTTAATTATGATGAAGCTAAGAACCTGTATAAACAACTACATGTAGATGATTTAGATACGGATGATTTACCCACAAACCCAACTGCAGAAACTCCTTCTGATGATGAATATGCATCAGAAAAACAAAACCCTTTTGGGCAGCCTCAAAAAGGAAAAACTGTAAAGAAATCTAAAACTCCGGTATTAGATAATTTTGGTAGAGATTTAACTGATTTAGCAGAAAAAGGAAAATTAGATCCTGTTGTTGGTAGACAAAAAGAGATAGAGCGAGTTTCTCAAATATTAAGTAGAAGAAAGAAAAATAATCCAATGTTAATTGGTGAACCTGGTGTTGGTAAATCTGCCATTGCAGAAGGTTTAGCTTTAAGAATTGTAGAACGTAAGGTTTCTAGAATTTTATTTGATAAAAGACTGGTTTCTTTAGATTTAGCTAGTTTAGTTGCTGGTACTAAATACAGAGGTCAGTTTGAGGAACGAATGAAAGCTTTAATGAACGAATTAGAAAAGAACGATGATATTATTCTTTTTATTGATGAAATTCATACCATTGTTGGTGCTGGTGGAGCTACAGGTTCTTTAGATGCTTCTAACATGTTAAAACCCGCCTTAGCAAGAGGTGAGATACAATGTATTGGCGCAACTACGCTAGATGAATTTAGAACAAACATAGAAAAAGATGGCGCTTTAGAACGTCGTTTTCAAAAAGTAATTGTAGAACCTACTTCTGTTGAAGAAACTGTTCAAATTTTACATAATATAAAAGCTAAATACGAAGAACACCATCATGTTAATTTTACAGACGATGCTATTGATGCTTGTGTAAGTTTAACAAATCGATATATGACTGATAGATACTTGCCAGACAAAGCTATTGATGCTTTAGACGAAGCGGGTTCTAGAATTCACATTACAAATATTGTGGTTCCTCAACAAGTTTTAGAGTTAGAAGCGCAATTAGAAATCATTAGAGAAAGAAAAACAAAAGCTGTTAATGGTCAGAAATACGAAGAAGCTGCTAAACTACGTGATGATGAAAAAAACATGGAAGCTGCTTTAGATTCTGCTCAAAAACAATGGGAAGATGACTCTAAATTAAATAGAGAAATTGTAACAGAAGATAATGTTGCAGAAGTTGTTTCTATGATGACAGGTATTCCTGTAAATAGAGTTGCAGAAGCAGAAAGCCATCGTTTACACGAGTTACCTGGTTTAATCAAAGGAAAAGTAATTGGACAAGATGAGGCAGTAACTAAAGTAGTAAAAGCAATACAACGTAATAGAGTTGGTTTAAAAGACCCTAACAAACCTATTGGTTCTTTTATTTTCTTAGGACAAACTGGTGTTGGTAAAACTCAATTAGCTAAAGTTTTAGCTCGTGAATTATTTGATTCTGATGATTCTCTAATTAGAATTGACATGAGCGAATACATGGAAAAATTTGCTATCTCTCGTTTAATTGGTGCTCCTCCTGGATATGTTGGTTATGAAGAAGGTGGACAGTTAACAGAAAAAGTAAGAAGAAAACCTTATTCTGTTATACTTTTAGATGAAATAGAAAAAGCGCATCCTGATGTATTTAATATGTTATTACAAGTTTTAGATGACGGACATATTACGGATAGTTTAGGGCGTAAAATCGATTTTAGAAACACCATTATTATAATGACTTCTAACATTGGCGCTAGACAATTAAAAGATTTTGGTGGTGGTGTTGGTTTTGGTACTTCTTCTAAAAAAGAACAAGCAGATGCACATGCAAAATCTGTTATAGAAGGTGCTTTAAAGAAATCTTTTGCTCCTGAATTTTTAAACAGAATAGATGATGTAATTGTATTTAATGCTTTAGAAAGAGAAGATATTCATTCTATTATAGACATAGAATTAGATAAATTACTAAATAGAATTTCTAACTTAGGTTATACTTTAAACTTAAGCGAAAAAGCAAAAGATTATATTGCAGATAAAGGTTTCGATAAAAAATACGGAGCGAGACCTCTTAAAAGAGCTATCCAAAAATACATTGAAGACGCTTTAGCTGAAGAAATTGTGAATTCTAAATTAGATGAAGGAGATACAATTTCCATGGATTTTGATGAAGATAAAAACAAACTCACAATTAACATTACCAAAGGTGAGAAGAAAAAAGAGACCCGAACAGAAACAGGATCTTAATATTAAAAAATCCCAAGCAAATTTGTTTGGGATTTTTTTTGCTTCAGAATAGCTTCTCTATGTATTATTTTTTCATGCTAAAAAAAACTAACTTAGCTTCTATCAAAAAAACAAAATGACTTACAATAAAATATTAACTTTACTAACTATATTAGTTACAAACATTTTATTTTCTCAAAACAAAAGAGCAAGAGATTACGGAATTGAAGTTGGTGTTTTAAAAACAGGTAAATTAAATGCTATTACTCTTTTTGCTGCAAAAACAAAGACCGGTAGAGAAAACTACACAAAAGAATCATTACCTATTGATGATGTTATTAAGATAATGAAGAAATACAATAGCATTAATACATCAAACTAAGATGCATCAAATCAGAAAATTTATTGACACTATTTCTCCTTTAAATGATTCTGATTGGAAGTTTTTTTCATCAAAATTAAAAGAGGCAAGATTAAATAAAAATACTGTCTTATTAAAAGCAGGTAAAACAGAAAATTACATCTCATTTATTTCTAAAGGCATTGTAAGACTTTATGTTCCAAGAGAAGAATCTGATTTAACTTTTGGCTTCTTATTCGAAAATGAATTTGTAACAGCCTATGATTCTTTTCTAACACAAACTTCATCCGAATATCAAATTGAAACATTAACAGAAACTATTTTGTGGCGAATTTCAAATAAAGATTTACAAGAAGTCTATAAAAAAACCAAAAATGGAAATATAATTGGTAGAAAAATGGCAGAAAATATGTTTTTAATAAAATCGAAAAGAGAACTTTCTTTATTGAGTAAAACTGCAGAAGAAAGATATTTAGACCTATTTACAAACAGACCAAATTTACTAAAACAAGTTCCATTAAAATATATTGCTTCTTATATTGGTGTTACCCCACAAGCACTTAGTAGAATAAGAAAACGAATTACTTAACTTAGGTTCATTTTATTTATTTTTTCTTTTCTGATTTTTGTATCAGAATAAAATTAGAAAACATGAAACCTTTAATTGTTTTAGTATTAAGTTTTACAATCTCAATTTTTATCGTAAAAATCATTAAAAATGAATATGACCTAGAATTATCTGCAAGAATTGCAATGTCTACAATGCTCTTATTTACTGCAATCGGACATTTTGTTTTTACTAACGGAATGTCTATGATGATTCCTAAATTCATCCCGAATAAAATAAGTTTAGTTTATATAACAGGTATTCTAGAAATACTATTAGCAGTAGGTTTAATAATTCCAAAACTTAAAGTTGTAACAGGTTGGGCACTTATCATTTTTCTTTTATTAATGTTACCAGCTAATATTTACGCCTCTTTACATAAAATAAACTACCAAAAAGGAACTTTTAACGGCAATGACATAAACTATTTATGGTTTAGAATACCATTGCAAATTTTCTTTATCGTCTGGACATATCTTTCAGTAATCAGAATATAAATCTAAAAATATTTTCTTTTACTTAACGCATTTTTCACGTTTAAGTAACCTTGTTATTGTACGCTTGTAGGTTTAAATATACAACATGACAAGAGTCACTTTTCTCGCTTTTTTTATATTATTACAAACATTTGGACAAGAGATTAAGTTTGAAAACTTCTCTGTTAATAAAGGACTTTCTAATAACTCTGTAAAAGATATAGAAAATGATGTTAATGGTGGTTTATGGATTGCAACTTGGGATGGTTTAAATTACTTTGATGGTTATACATTTACCATTTTTAAAAACGATATTGATGATAAAAATAGCATTGCAGGTAATTTTATAACAAAAATTAAAAGAGATCTTAAGGGGACAATATGGATTATTACTGAAGATGCTAAAATTAGCAGATACATTGGGAATAAGAAGTTTAAAAATTACACTTTTAAAGAAAAACCAAATGATATTTCTATTTCTAGAAATGGTAATATTCTAGTCTGCACTCCAATTAATTGCTATGAATTTATATCTGGTCAGTTTCAAAAAATAGATAAATTACCTAATAATAAAGAAAATGAAGCTTTAAAAAACATTCTTTTAACAAAATATCCTCACCTAATTATTAATGACATCCTAAAAGATAAAACTGGTAACATATGGTATGCAACTCTTAAAAATGGTTTATATGTAATTAAGAATAAACTAAATAGAGGTAATAAATATCATATAGAAAATTATCTAAAAGATCCTTATTCTTCATCAAGTTTTAATAGTAATGAAATAGAAACGTTGCATGAAGATCTTTTTGGTAATATTTGGTTAGGCACAAAAGATGGTGGAATTTGTATGGCTTATTCTAATTCTGATAAAATTGTTTCTATTGCTCCACATCCTCTAGAATCGCCAAATATTCCTAATGAAACTTTACGTGCAATTACAAAGGATACAGAAGGTAAGCTTTGGTTAGGTTACTATACAAAAGGACTATATTCTTACAATTCAGAGTCTAAAAACTACAAGAAATTCACCATTAAAGAAGCCAACTATCAACCTGATTGGAAACGTATAAGGTCTTTATTTACTGCTTCTGATGGTACTATTTGGGCAGGTACTTATGCTGGAATCATTAAAATTAAAAAAAATGGTGACTATTTTTTATATGAAGCTAATGAACTTTCCAATCTTCCTAATAACCGAAATTATTCTATTTACGAAGACAACAACAAACAATTATGGATTGCTTGTTGGGGTGGTGTTGCTAAATTTAATTTAATGACTAATAGATTCGAAGCTTTTAATGGACAAGATTTATTGTCTAAATATCACATCAGGAATCTAAAATTTCTAGACAATGAACTTATTTTGGCTACAGAATATAACGGTTTGCAATTACTAGATGTTAAAAAAGGAAAACTAAAAAAAATTGAAGTACAAAAAGGGCTTTCTAATTATCATAAAGAAGAAATAAAAACAAATTCTAATGGTAAAAAAATTAAGCTTACAGATTTAAAAAATGGTGAATTACAAACTATAAACACAGATAAAGGCTTATTAAGTAATAGTATTTATGCTGTTTATAAGGATAAAAATACCGGGTATTATTGGATTGCCACAATGGGAGGCTTAAGTATTTTTGATAAAGAAAAAGGCATTGTAAAAAACATTACAGAAAGAGAAGGCCTACCTAGTCAGTTGGTTTATGGCATTTTAAATAACGAAAAAGAAATTTGGTTAAGTACAACAAAAGGTATTGCAGTTATAAATAAAAATAATTTTTTAGTAAAAGCTTTTTATCCCAAAGGCGGTTGGCAAGTTTCTGAATTCTCTGAAGGCGCTTATTATCAAGACGTAAAAGGAGATTTGTATTTTGGAGGCATCAATGGCTTAAATTATTTTAACCCAAACAATATTCAGTTTAATAACTCTAAAGCAAAGCTTAAACTATTAGTTGATTATAATGAAAACTACACATCAAACATTGTAAAAAACTACAACAATAATCATATTGATATTGATTTAGTTCCTATCCGATTTCCTATAAAAGTAGAAAAAAACATTTATTACAAATTAGAAGGACATGACAGTAGCTGGATTTTATTAAACGTTAATAACGAAATAAGTTACAGTAATCTTATACCTGGTGAATACAAATTTTTAGTTAAAGAAGGTAAAAACAGTAAAAATGCTGTGCTATTTACTTTACATATAAAAAAACCATTTTACCAAACTATTCTCTTCTACGTTTTATTATCTGGTATTATTTTAATTAGTGCTGTCGTATTTATTTACATAAAAAACAAATCTGTAATTGCACAACAAAAAAAGTTAGAAAACAAAATTGTAGCACGTACAAAAGTTATTGAAAATCAGAAAAAAGATTTACAATCTATAAACAATAAGCTAGATGAAAAGAATAAAGAAATTTTACTTCAAAAAGAAAAACTTTTAGAGTTACATAACAATCTTAAAAATGAAGATTTTGAAATAGAAAAATTTAAAACCTTTGTGCTATCAGAATTTCAAGAACCTGTTTCTAAAATCATTAAAAAAGCTAATTTATTATCAGAAAATTCTGAAAATAAAAAAAGTATCCTTCAACAATCTAATAAACTAGTAACACTTATTTCAGAATGGAACTACCTAAGTCACATTAAAGATATTGGTTCTATAAAAACCTCAGCAATTAACTTATTTCCTGTTTTAAAAAGTAGCATTCGTAAACTAGAAAAATCATTACATAGTAATAAAGTTGATTTCAATTTTAATATTGATGCCACTATTAATTGGGTAGAAATTGATGTTTTACGCTTTAGATTAATGCTACAATATTTGTTTAATGACATTACTAAATACTCCGATACAGGAAGCAAATTAGATGTAAACATAAACCATAAAGACTCTAATTTACTTATAGAAACAACCTCTAACAGCAGTCTTTTAAGAAATAATTGGTATAGTGTCTTACATTATAGCCCTTATTTTAAAGCGCTGCAAACACTTTTAACTGATTTAAAAGGTGAATTTATTAACCACAATTTTAAAACAAAATTTAAAGTAGCTTTACGCATACCTATTTCTACAATTAATACTAATGACAAACAAATAGAAACCATTTCTTGGAAACATTTTAATGAACAAGAAAACTTATCTACAGATAAAAAAAATGTATTAATTTTTAGTGATGAAGAAAATTTTGCAACTGCAAATCAAATATTAGAACAAAATAATTATAATTTAATTTTTGAAAATTATGCAAGCAATTTAAATTCTGCCATAAAACAAATTCCAATTAATATTATTGTTTTATATCAAGTTACATTTTCTAAAGAACTTTTATATTTTCTTAATAATTCTGATGAAATACAAAGAAAAGAAATTCCTATGATTTACATTTCAGAAGATATTAATTACGAGTTAAGAGAAGAATCTATAGAGTTTGGTATAGACACCCTTGTTCAGCTTCCTGTTAGTCAATCTTTCATCACAAAAAAGATGGAATCACTCATCAATAAGAAACACATTTCTATAAAAGAAAATCAATTTCAACAAAAAATATTTGACATCTTAACAGACAAAGATCTTATTGTAACAGCCAATGACAAACTACTAAAAAAGAGTTTAGAAATTATAAAAAAAGAACTACACAATCCTTCTTTTAATGTTGAAATGTTAGTAGATTTATTAGACGTTTCTAGAGTTAAATGTTACCGTTTATTTAAAGAACGTTTAAAACAATCACCTTCGGATGTTATCATGTCTTTAAGACTGCAAAAAGCAGAAGCTTTACTAAAAACAAAGAAACTAAACATTTCTGAAATCAGTTTTGAGTGCGGTTACAACGACCCAAAATATTTTGGTAGAGCTTTTAAAAAGCATTTTGGCAAAAGTCCTAAAGAATTTAAAGAACAATTTAATTAATTACTTTGTTATTGTAGGATTTTCTTAACGTTAGGTAATTGTTACTGTAACAAAACAACACCCTATTTGTTTCTTTTTTAAACCAATTTGAACATTTTATCCGCCTTCAAGAAACAAAAACACCCCTAATAGGGTTTTCCGAAAATTACATTTACAGCAAACAAAAACTTAATTAAATGAAAAAAATTTATTTATTTTTAATACTTGTTTTAGGATGTTTATCTTATTCTAATGCACAAGTTAAAATATCAGGAAACGTAGTTTCTGATGCTGATGGTATACCAATACCTAATGTTTCTGTAGTTTTAAAAGGAAACCAGAATACAGGAACAACAACTGATTTTGACGGTAATTTTATTATTAATTTAAATGATAAAAATGGTATTTTAATATTTTCTTATTTAGGTTATCAAACAAAAGAAGTTCTTTATTCTGGTAATCAAAAATTAAATGTAACACTTATTGAAGAAGCTAGTGCTTTAGATGAAATTGTAATTGTTGGTTATGGTTCTCAAAAAAGATCTGATGTTACTGGTGCTATTTCTTCTGTAAAAAGTGAAGATTTTAACCAAGGTGTTGTTGCAAACGCAGGTCAGTTATTACAAGGTAAAGTTGCTGGTGTAAATGTTTCTTCTAATAGTGGTGAGCCTGGTGCAACACAAGATGTGGTTATTAGAGGTGTTGGTAGTTTACGTTCTGGTACTACTCCACTTTATATTGTAGATGGTTTTGCGCTAGACAATTCTGGTAATGGTATTGCTTCTAACCCTTTAAACTTTATCAACCCACAAGACATAGAAAGTATAGAAGTTTTAAAAGATGCTTCTTCTGCTGCAATTTATGGTTCTAGAGCTGCCAATGGTGTAATTGTAATTACAACAAAAAAAGGTAAAAAAGGTAAAACAAAAATAAACCTAACACTTTCTAGCGGTTTTTCTTCTTTAGCTAATAAAGTGGATGTTTTTAATGCTGATGAATTTAGAACTAATGTAAATGCTGTAAATGGTACTTTATTAGATGGAGGTGAATCTACAGATTGGCAAGATGAGTTAACAAGAACAGCTGTTTCTAAAAACATTAACTTTTCTATGAGCGGTGGTACAGATAATTCTTCTTACGCTGCTTCTATTGGTGTAGATGACCAAGAAGGTATTTTAAGAAATAGTAATTTAAAGCGTTACTCTGGTCGTTTAAACTTAACTCAAAAGGCAATTGAAGATAAATTAAATGTAACCTTTAATTTAACTGCTACCAAGTTAGATAATACAAGACCAAATTCTAGTTCTGTTGTTGGTAATATGTTAAGTTTAAACCCAACTGATACTCCATATGATGAAAATGGTGAATTAATTGGAAATTTAAGTAACGATATTTTAAACCCTTTTATTGCTGAATCTATTTACGGAGACTACACAAATAATAACCGTATTTTAGCAAACATTTCTCCTTCTTATAAAATTATAGATGGTTTAACCTATAAATTAAATGTTGGTGTAGATTATTCTATTACAGAAAGAGATGTACAATATATGCCTTATGCTACCGAAACAAATACAACTTTAGGTAGTGTAAATACAGCAACTACAAAAAACAGCAATACACTTGTAGAAAACACCTTAACATATAGTCTTTACAAAAAGTTAAGCAGCTTTACTTTTTTATTAGGTCATTCTTTTCAACAAACGGAAGTTAGTCAGAAACAATTTTACTTAGAAGGTTTTCCTGATAATGGTGTAGAACCAAGATATCAGCTAGAAACTGCTAACCAACAAACTATACAATCTGCTTACGCTACTAAAAATGAATTACAGTCTTTCTTTGGTAGAGTAAATTATACATATAATGATAAGTATTTAGTTACCGCAACAATGCGTGCAGATGGTTCTTCTAAATTTGGAGAAAATAATAGGTATGGATATTTCCCTTCTGTTGCCTTAGGATGGAACATTAATAAAGAAGGTTTCCTAAAAGACTCTGATCACATCAACAACTTAAAATTAAGAGCAAGTTGGGGACAAACTGGTAGTCAAGAAATTCCTTCTAAAATAACACAAGCAAGTTATACAGAAAGTAATACCGATAATGATACATATCCTTTAGATTCAAGTACTTCAGATTTAGCAGGATATCCCTACGGATCTATCTTTACTCGTTTGGCAAATCCTGATATTCAATGGGAAGTGTCTACACAAACAAATATTGGTTTAGACTTTGGTTTATTTGGTAACAAATTAACAGGTACAATCGATTATTTTAGTAAAATTACAGACAATATTTTATTAGAAGTTGCACCTACAGATCCTATTGTGCCTGTATCTAGTTATTGGACTAACATCCCAAATATGGAAATTAGAAACAACGGAATTGAAATTGCTTTAGATTATAACAATAGGTTAAGTGAAGATTTCTCTTACAATATTGGAGGTAATATTTCTATCACAAAAAACGAAGTAGTCAATTCTCCTTATCAAATATTAACAACTGGTGCTGCACAAGGTTCAGGACAAACAGGAGCTACAATTAACGGAGTTTTAGATGGAGAATCTATTGGTGCTTTTTACATGCAAGAATTTATAGGAATTGGTGATGATGGATTAAATCAATTTGCTGATACAAATAATGATGGAGAAATTTTAGATGACGATCGTATTGTTGCTGGTAACGCTTTGCCAGATTACATCTATGCATTTTATTTAAACTTTAATTACAAAAACTTCGATTTAGGTTTAAACTTTAATGGTGCTGACGGTAATAAAATTTATAACCATGTTGCCATGTCTTCTTTTAACAAAGGAAACTTAGCAAATTCTTTTAACACAACTGACAGAGCTGTAGAATATTTAGATGAATCTGCTACAAATTCTAATTTAGTTTCTACAAGGTATTTAGAAGACGGAAGTTTCTTAAGGTTAAACAATGCAACTTTAGGATATAATTTTACACCAGAATCATTTGGCCTTGGTAATAGTATTAAAAACCTTCGTGTATCTATTACTGGTCAAAACTTATTTGTAATAACAGATTATACTGGTTTTGATCCAGAAATTAATACAGGAAGCCCAGTTGGAGGTATTCAAACTTTTGGTATCGATTATTTTAGTTATCCAAAAAGTAGAACATTCCTTTTAAGTCTAAATGTAGAATTTTAATAAGACACAAAAATGAAAAACATCATAAAAAATACAGTATTTGCAATTAGCATATTATTAATAGCTAGTTGTAGCGATTTAAAAGAAGAGGTTTTAGATGAATCTTTAACAGGTGCTGGACAAGCTGAAGCAATTAGCGGAGCAATTGCACCAGCATATGGACAAATTGCTTGGACTTGGAGACATACAAACTATTACGGTTTACAATTAATACCAAGTGATGAAGCTATTTTACCTTACAGAGGTGGTACAGATTGGTACGATGGTGGTAAGTTTTTAGCGGCTCATTCTCATACTATAACCTCTACAAACGATTTGGTTAAAAGTGCCTGGACAGAGTTAACTATAAATATCTCTAGAACCGTAACTGCTATAGAAGTTTTAACACCAATGGCAGAAGAAGGTAATACAGAAGCAGAAAGTGCTTTGTATGAAATGATAGCTCTTAGAGCCTATTTAAATATGCTAACTTTAGATAGTTGGGGTATTGCATTTAAAAAAGAATCTTCTAATGAAAATTCAATAATTCTTAGAGAACAAGATGCAATAGATTATATAGAAAGCGAATTATTATCGGTTGTAGATGTAATTAATACTGATAAAGGTTCTGGTAGAATGACGCAGTCTGCTGTTTGGGGATTTTTAGCGCGATTAAATTTAAATGCTGCTGTATATAGAGATCCTTACGGAACTCCAAATTTCACATCAGAAGATATGGATAAAGTGGTAGAATATACAGACAACATTATCAATTCTGGTAAATTCTCTTTATCTACAGAATATTTCGAATTATTTAATGATAGTAATAGTGATAATGCAGAATTAATTTTTGCCTTAGATCAGCGTGGAGTTTTAAAAAATGAACACAGTCGTTGGGCTTATTGGTCTTTACCGGGTTCTATGTTTCCTAGACCTGAATTTACAAGTGCAGATGGTACAGATGGTCCTGCAATTACATCAGACTTTTACCAAACTTGGGTTGATGCTTATGGTAGTGTAGATCCTGCAGATGCAGATCCTAGATTTCTTCAAAAAAACACCCAGGAAGTTGCTTATGGTGTAGATGATCTTACAGGTCTTTCTCCATTAAATGATGCAGATAATTACTACTGTGTAGAAGCAGAAGATTTTGAAATAGACAGAGGTATTTTAAGAGGTGTAACTTGGGCAGCTAGAAAAGATGAAAATGGTGCATTTTACACTTGTGATGATGGTTACAGAATTTATCCTGTAAAACAAATTAAAGGAAATGGTGTTGATAAAAATGTGGATTATGTAGATCTTACTTTACAAGTAGATTTTACAAATGAAGGTAGAGCACATCATACTGGTTATCGAGTTTCCAAGTATCAATTTAGTCACACTTCTAATAACGGAAATAATTACAGTAGTGTAGATTTAGTGTTAATGCGTTATGCAGAAATTTACATGATGCGTGCAGAAGCTAAATTAAGAAAAGGAGATGCTGCTAGTGCTTTAGCTGATGTAAACACAGTAAAAACATCAAGAAATGCACGTGAGCCAATGCCAACAGCTCTTTCTAGTATAGATTTAGATATTTTATATAGAGAACTTGGTTTTGAGTTTTACTGGGAAGGTTTAAGAAGAACAAGTCAAATTCGTTTTAGTCATTACGAAGATTCGTGGACAGAAAAAACAGATACAGACGTAAATAATAGGTTATTTCCAATTCCACAAGTAGCCATAGATGGAGCTTCAAATACACCTGGTTATTTATATCAAAATAAAGGATACTAGTTTTTATTGTTTTATGTTAAGGGAGTTTTTCTAAAAATGAAAGCTCCCTTTTTCTATATCAAACAAGTACAAAATAATTTCAAATTTCTAAAAAATTGAAAAAAATCACAAAAATAATATTACTGAGTTTAGTGTCTATTTTTTACATAGGTTGTAAAAAAAAATCGGTAAAAGTCTCACAAGAAGAACCTTTAAACATCATTCTTATGATAGGTGATGGTATGGGACTTGCACAAATTTCTACTGCTTTTTACTTTGGTGAAAAAATACCAAATTTTGAACAATTTAAAAACATTGGTTTTATAAAAACACCTAGTACAAGTCATACAATCACTGATTCTGCTGCCGGTGCCACTGCTTTTTCTACTGGGCAAAAAACATATAAAAGATCTATTGGTATGTCTAAAGACAGCTTACCGATTCCTACAATTATAGAAACATTACAAGAAAAAGGGTATCAATCTGGCTTAGTAAGCTTAACCCCTATTACACATGCAACTCCTGGTGCTTTCTATGCGCATGTAAAAGACAGAGATCTACATGAAGATATTGCTTTAGATTTAGTTAAATCTAATGTTGACTTTTTTGCAGGTGGCGGTTTAAAATACTTAAAACACAGATCTGATGAAAAAGATTTATATGCAGAATTAATTGCAAAAAACTACCAATTAGATTCTGTTAAATTATCTAAATATGATATCAATAAAAAAAACGGATACTTATTAGCCGATGAAGGTTTACCATCTAAAACTGAAGGTAGAAAAAGTTTTTTTCAAGATGCAACCCAGTTAGGCTTAGACTATTTAACTGAAAAAGAAAAACCGTTCTTTTTAATGATAGAAGGTTCTTATATCGATTGGGGAGGACATGCAATGGATGCAGAGTTATTAAAACAAGAAGTTTTAGATTTTGATAAAACTCTAGGATTAGTTTTAAAATACATCAAAAAACACCCCAATACACTTTTAGTGGTTACGGCTGATCATGAGACTGGTGGCGTTAGCATAGGTAAATCTTATGTAATTGATGAAAAAACAGGAGAAAGATCAGAAGAAGTAGATAACGTTTCTATCAATTTTAATAATGATCAACATAGCGGAACTTTAATTCCGGTTTTTGCAGAAGGTAGAGGTTCAGAAAATTTTCGAGGAATTTATGAAAATAACGAAATCTATCACAAAATATTCAAATCTATCAACAACAAATAATTTTCAAATGATAAAAAACACAAAAACATTATTGTTATTACTTGTAATCCTTTTTGGATTATATAGTACAACAAATGCACAAAATAAACTAGTTGTTCATTCTCATAATGATTATAATCAATCAGTTCCTTTTTGGAATGCTTTTGCAAACGGAGCAACCTCTTTTGAGGCTGATATTTTTTTAAAAGACAACAACCTTTATGTTGCTCATGATTATCAAGATATAAAAACCACTAATACATTAGAATCTTTATATTTAAAACCTTTAGAAACGGTTTTTAATATGGGTTACAAAAAGAATGAACAATTAATTCTTTTAATTGATATTAAATCTGATGCTATTTCAACTTTAGAAAAACTTGTACAAGTTTTAAAAAAACATCCTGCTATAATCGATAATAAAAATATCAAAATTATTATTTCTGGTAACAGACCTAAAGCAAGCAATTATGTTAAATATCCTGATTTTATATTTTTTGATTACCAAGAATTAGGCACAGAAGTATCATCAGTAGTTTGGAATAAAATTGCAATGGTGAGTTTAAATTTTAGACAATTTTCTGAATGGAACGGGAAAGGAAGATTAACACATGGTGATGAAAATCGTATTACAGATGTTTTAGCAAGAGTAAAGAAAACAAATAAACCATTTCGTTTTTGGGCAAGTCCAGACTCTAAAAGATCTTGGAGAGTTTTATCTGAAATGGGTGTAGATATTATAAACACAGACAATCCTTTTAAATGTGTAAATTATTTTGAAACTTTACCTAACAGGTTGGTTACAATTAATTCTTTTTCTAAAATTTATAAACCAAATTTCACCAATGACCAAAAAGATTTACCTGTTAAAAACATCATTTTATTAATTGGAGACGGAAATGGATTGGCTCAAATATCATCTACAACATTAGCTAATAGTGGAGAGTTATCTTTGACACAATTAAAAAGTATTGGTTTTATAAAAACACAAGCTGCAGATGATTTTACAACAGATTCTGCTGCTGCAGGCACAGCTTTATCCACTGGTAACAAAACAAATAATAGAGCTATTGGTACTGATAAAAATGGAAAAAATTTAGAAAACATTACAGAATTATTACATAAAGAAAACTACAATACTGCTGTAATAACTACAGATAATATTTTAGGAGCAACACCTGCTTCATTTTACGCACATGCAAAAGACAGGTCTGATGATGACGTAATTTCTAAAGATTTAATCAACAGCAAATTAAATCTTTTTATTGGTGGGGGTTCAGCTGCTTTTAAAAACACCAATCTTACGGATCAATTTAAAATAGTTTCATCAATTAATGATTTAAAAAATACTACAAATGATAAAGTCGGTATTTTTATGTCTGAACACGGAATGAAATCTATTATTGACGGAAGAGGAAATATCTTAGCAGAAGCTACTAAAAATGGACTTGAATTTTTAAAGAAAAAAGAAAAACCTTTCTTTTTAATGATTGAAGCTGCCAAAATAGATCATGCAGGTCATTCTAATGATACAGCAGGAATTTTAGCAGAATCTATAGATTTTGATAAAGCCATTACAGAAGCATTAATTTTTGCAGATAACAACCCAGAGACTTTAGTAATTATAACTGCAGACCACGAAACTTCTGGTTTTAGTATTCCACAAGGAGATGTAAAAAAACACCAAATAGAAGGTTACTTTGCTTCTTATGATCATTCCGCAATCATGATTCCTATTTTTGCTTATGGTGCAAAATCTAATGAATTTCAAGGTGTATATGAAAATAATGAAGTATTTCATAAGATAATGAAAGTCTTAAAAAAATAAAAAAATCCTTTAAGCACCAAAAAAAATCTCAAGCTTTATGTTTGAGATTTTTTAGTTTAAAACAGTCTTATGTTAATCAAAATAGATGAATCATTAAAAATCTAACTCTTATATTTACCAAACAATAAATAAACAAGGTAACATGAAAGAAAAATACACTTGCTTACTATCTATCATTATTCTTTTTCTTTTCTCTCATATTTCTATTGCGCAATGTAACGATGTTTCATTAAATAATCTTACCAACCCAGGACCTTATGAAGTAGCAACACTTACTGAAGAAGACGGAATACGTAATGGGCCAGATTATTTAGAAGCAACTATTTATTACCCTATCAATGCAACCAAATCTTTACCAAGTATAGCAATAGTTCCTGGATGGGGAGCAGATCCTTCCAGTATAGAAGAATGGGGTCCATTTTTTGCTTCTCACGGAATAGTTTCGATAATTATAAGTACAAATTCACTTTATTTGGATTTTACAGAAGAAAGAGCATCTGCTCTATTAGATGCTTTAGAAACAATTAAGCAAGAAAATATTAGAGAACTATCCCCTCTAAAAGGAAACCTTAACTTAGATAAGTTAGCTGTTAGTGGCTGGTCTATGGGTGGTGGTGGTGCACAAAGAGCTGCTGTACATGATAATACTATTTCTGCTGTTGTTGCTTTGTGCCCGTATCTTGGTGATTTTTTACTAGACCATCAAAGCCCAGTATTAATTTTTAGTGGAGAAAACGATCCTACTGCTCCTCCTTCTGAACATGCAGATATTCAATATAGTAACACACCAAATACAACTGATAAATTATTAGTTGAAATTGAAAATGGAGATCATTCTGTTGCAAATACACCTAATGGTGCAAATGGTGAAATTGGTAAAATAGCACTTTCGTGGCTTAAGCTATATTTAGAAGATAATAATTGTTATTGCCCACTATTAAAAGACAATCTTTTAACAAACTCATCAGTTACCTCTAAAATAGAACAAAATTTTGACTGCGAATCACTCGGAATTACCAATGAAGAATTTACCATTGGCTATTACCCAAATCCAACAAAAAATAGTGTAAATTTTACAGTTAATAAAGATATTCAATATCAACTTTATTCATCTTTAGGACAGCGTATTTTAACCGGACAATTGTCTGAGAATAATAATCAAATAGATTTATCAAGATTTTCTACGGGTATTTATTACTTATCAATAAAAAATAAAATCATCAAACTAATTAAAACTGATTGATTTTATAAATATTGATATTTTTTTCCTTTTTACAAATTACCTTTATATCTAAATATCTTAAATTTCATTTGAACTAAACAAAAAGTCAATAGAGTTAAATTTAAATCTATTCTATTAGCATCTTTGTATAAAACAAACAAACTATGGCTATTTTAGGAAATATAATTAAAGGGATAATAAATTTAACAGATACACTGTCTGAAGAAACAAATCATATAGAATCTCAAAAAAAGATTTTATCAGATTTATTAGAAACAGCAAAAGAAACTCAATTTGGTGAGTTTTATCAATTTGAAAAAATTCTAAAATCAGAAAATATACAAACCAGTTTTGCAAAAACAGTTCCATATTTCGATTACAATTCTTTAAACGAAAATTGGTGGAAAAAAATTCATGATGGAGAAGAAAACGTAACTTGGGTTGGTAATCCTTCTTATTTTGCATTGAGTTCTGGTACTACAGGTAAATCTAGTAAAAGAATACCTGTTACAGATAGCATGATTGATGCTATTAGAAGTTCTGGAATTAAACAGGTTACTTCTTTAAATAACTTTGATTTACCTGCAGATTTTTTTGAAAAAGACATTATGATGCTAGGTAGTTCTACTGATTTAGATAAAAAAGACGATCATTTAGAAGGAGAAATTAGCGGAATTAGTGCTAGTAACATTCCTTTTTGGTTTAAAGGTTATTACAAACCCGGAGAAGAAATTGCTAAAATTGATGATTGGGATGAGCGTGTACAACACATTGCAGAAAATGCTGAAAGTTGGGATATTGGAGCATTAAGTGGAATCCCCTCTTGGATTGAGTTAATGTTGCAGAAAGTAATTGAATATCATAAATTAGAAAACATTCATCAAATTTGGCCAAACTTACAAGTCTATACTTCTGGTGGAGTTGCTTTTGGCCCATATGAAAAAAGTTTTAAAGCTCTTTTAGGAAAACCGGTTACAATTATAGATACTTATTTAGCATCCGAAGGTTATATTGCTACACAAGTTAGACCAGAAACAGATGCAATGCAACTAAATACAGACAATGGTATTTATTTTGAATTTGTACCAATGAACCCTGATTATATTAATGAAGATGGTTCTATAAAACAAGATGCACCTGCTTTAACTCTAGATGAGGTAGAAATAGACGCAGACTATATTTTAATAATAAGTACAGTAAGTGGTGCTTGGAGATATTTAATTGGTGATACTATTGCTTTTACAGATGTAGAAAGAGCAGAAATTAAAATTACCGGACGAACAAAGTTTTTCCTAAACACTGTTGGTTCTCAACTATCTGTTAACAAAATGGATGATGCTATTCAACATTTAGAAGAAAAATTTGCAACACAAATTACAGAATATACCATTTGTGCAAAAAGGTTTGATGATGGCGAATTTTATCATTCTTGGTATTTAGGTTCCGATTTAAAAGCTGATAATAATAAAATTGTAAAGGCTTTAGATAACTTTTTAAAGGATGCAAACAAAAATTATAAAGTTGCAAGAAGTAAGGCTTTAAAAGGTGTAAAAGTTACTATAATTCCTGTTGAAACTTTCCATGATTGGAATGATAATAACAAGAAAAAAGGTGGACAAGTAAAAATGGAACGTGTTATGAAAGAAGCTAAATTTGCAGAATGGGAAAATTTTGTAAATGAAATTTCTAAAAAATAAAACAATGCAAACTACAACATCAATAAACCCAGCAACAGAAGAAGAAATTGCTAGTTACAATAGAATTTCTATAAAAACCGCCGAAGATAAAATTGCAATTGCTAACAAAACATACCTCTCTTGGAAAACAACAAGCTTTAAAGAAAGAGCAATTTTAATGAGCAAATTAGCTGATATTTTAGAAGCTAATAAGGAAGAATATGCAAAAATAGCAACCCAAGAAATGGGAAAATTAATAACCCAATCTCGTAAAGAAGTAGAAAAATGTGCTTTAGTTTGCAGATATTATGCAGACAATGCAGAAAAACTATTAGCCGATGAAATTATAAAAACAGAAGCGGCTAAAAGTTATGTTACTTACCAACCTTTGGGAATAACATTAGCAATTATGCCATGGAATTTTCCGTTTTATCAAGTAATTCGTTTTGCTTCTCCTGCACTTATGGCTGGTAATACAACTGTTTTAAAACATGCTTCTAATGTACAAGGTTGCGCTTTTGCCATAGAACAAGTATTTGAAGAAGCTGGTTTCCCTAAAGGATGTTTTACCAACTTAAATGTAACATCAGATAATATAGAACCAATTATAAAAAACAAAAATATTGTTGCAGTAACACTTACAGGTAGTGAGCCTGCTGGTAGGTCGGTTGCTAAAATTGCAGGAAAAAATTTAAAGAAAACCGTTTTAGAATTAGGTGGTAGTGATGCTTATATTATTTTAGAAGATGCCGACTTAGAGAAAGCAACAGATTTAGCAACTTTTGGTAGGTTACAAAATAATGGACAAACCTGTATTGCAGCCAAACGTTTTATTGTTTTAGAAGATATATATGATGATTTTTTAACTCTTTTTACCAAAAAAATGAAAGAGGCTAAAATGGGAATTCCTACGGATGAAGATTCTTATTATGGCCCAATGGCTCGTATAGATTTAAGAGATGAAATTCATGAACAAGTAGAAAAAACAATTGAACAAGGTGGAAAGTTAATTTTAGGCGGACAAATTCCAGATAGAAAAGGAGCTTATTACCCGGCAACAATTTTAGCCGATTTAAAACCAGGAATGACTGCTTTTGATGAAGAGTTATTTGGCCCTGTTGCTTCTGTAATTAAAGCCAAAGATGAAAATGAAGCTATTGAATTAGCTAATAATTCAACTTTTGGTTTAGGTTCTGGTGTTATAACAGGTAACACGGAAAGAGGAGAAAAAATTGCCTTGCAGCTAGAAGCAGGTAATAGCTTTGTTAATAAACTAGTTGCTTCCGACCCAAGAATGCCATTTGGAGGAGTAAAAAATAGTGGATATGGAAGAGAACTTTCTAGCTTTGGAATAAAAGAATTTGTAAACACAAAATCGGTTTGGATTGATTAATGAATCAAACATCTATCATAAAATATCACGAAAAAAATCCAATTTATCTATTGGATTTTTTTTATGTTAAATATAAATTTTACATCTATCAAAACTTAAAATATTTTGTAAATTGCATTCCGCTTTTTCATAAAACAACTTGCTAATTTATACAATATATGTCTTTTTCCAGAACATTAGAAAAACTTAAAATTCTTGCAGACGCTGCAAAGTACGATGTTTCTTGTTCTTCTAGTGGTAGCAAGAGAACCAACACAAATAAAGGTTTAGGTGATGCTACAGGAATGGGAATTTGTCATTCTTATACAGAAGATGGCCGTTGTGTTTCTTTATTAAAAATTTTACTAACAAACCATTGTATTTTTGATTGTGCATATTGTGTTACTCGTAAAAGTAATGATGTAAAACGTGCCGCCTTTAAAGTGCAAGAAGTTGTAGATTTAACTATAAATTTTTACCGAAGAAATTATATAGAAGGCCTATTCCTAAGTTCTGGCATTTTTAAAAGCGCAGATTATACAATGGAACGTTTAGTTGCCGTTGCAAAAAAATTACGATTAGAAGAAAATTTTAACGGTTATATTCACTTAAAATCGATTCCGGGTGCTTCTGATGAATTAATGAGAGAAGCTGGTTTGTATGCAGATCGATTAAGTGTTAATATAGAAATACCAACAAAATCTGGATTAAAATTATTAGCACCTGATAAAAATTTTGATGATTTTATAAAACCGATGAATAAGGTTAAAAATGAAATCATTCAATATAAATCTGAGAAGAAAATTATAAAAAGCACACCAAAATATGCACCTGCTGGACAAAGTACACAAATGATTGTTGGAGCAAGCGGAGAAAATGATTTTCAAATTTTAAAAACAGCAGAACATTATTATAAAAATTACAACTTAAAAAGAGTTTATTATTCTGGTTATGTACCCATAAGTTTAGATAATCGATTACCTAAAATTGGTACAGAAGTACCCATGTTAAGAGAAAATAGATTGTATCAATCAGATTGGTTAACTCGTTTTTATGGTTTTCAAACCAATGAAATCGTAAATCTTAAACATCAAAATTTAGACTTAGATATAGACCCTAAATTAAGTTGGGCTTTAAGAAATTTACATGAATTTCCTGTTGATGTAAATACTGCTGATAAAAGAATGTTAGCAAGAATCCCAGGAGTTGGTATGAAATCTGTTTCTAAAATTTTAATGGCAAGAAAATACAGAAGATTAAATTGGGATCATCTAAAAAAAATAGGAATTGCATTTAATAGAGCTCAATATTTTTTAGTTTGTAACAGTAATCATTTTGAAAGAAAAGATTTAACCGCAGAAAAACTGAAAGCAAAAATTCTAAAAAATTCTACTAGCAAGTACGATAAAATGCTAAGTCCGCAATTAAATTTATTCTCTTAAATGCAAGAGAAGACTTTAATTTATGATGGTTCTTTCGATGGATTTTTATGCTGCGTTTTTTATGTTTTCGAATACAAACTTAAAAACACTAACATTCAGAATGAATTTTTAGTGCAAAATGCTTTATTTTCTGAAAACGAAAAAATAACGACTAATAAAGACAAAGCAGATAGAGTTTGGAAAGGTTTAAAAAATAAGGCATCTGTAATTAGTACCACTAAAATTTACTTTGCTTTTTTAAGCGAACAAGTTGGTATAGAAAATATTCTCTTAGATTATATCACTTATATTTTTAAAAGTAGTAAAAAAGTAGATACAGATTTTACGTACGATAGTGTTTTAAAAACATCTAAAATTGCAAAAAATGTAAGTAGAGAGAAACATAGAATGGAAGCTTTTGTGAGATTTAAACTTACTAAAGACGGAATTTATTTTGCCAATATAGAACCCGATTTTAATGTATTACCATTAATTTCTAAACATTTTAAAAGCAGATATGCAGATCAAAAATGGGTAATTTATGATATCAAAAGAAATTATGGTTTGTATTATGATTTACAAACTGTAGAAATAATGCAAATGGAATTTCCTGAAAATTTTGATTTTTCTAAAACTGATAAAGACTTTTTTTCTGAAGAAGAATTCGAATTCCAAACTCTGTGGCAAAACTACTTTAAAAGCACAAATATTACAGAAAGAAAAAACATGAATCTACACATTAAACACGTGCCTAAACGTTATTGGAAATATTTGAGTGAAAAACAACCTTAATTAAACAACATTTAAGTTATTTCTTTCTTCTACCAACACCATAATTTCTTCTGGTGATAAATAGTATCTTTTAATTCGTTTTTTATAAACTTCAGAAACATCTGCATTATTTAAAATAAAATCTTTTGTTTTTAAAATATAAGATTCCATTTTATGCTTTACAGCAAAACTATCCGCAGCTCTTTCTGCTTCAACAATATGATTATCTGAAAGTAAGTATTTAATACCAAACCAAATCAAGTTCAATTTACTTCTATCTTGGTAATCCATAATATGCCCCAACTCATGCCCAATCCAACCAATAAAAACATCTGTTGGTATATCTCTAGTGGAAAACTCTTTATCAGAAATTTTAAACTTTTCGCTAATCAGAATTAAAAATTTACGTTTCTTTTTAGTTTTAAAAAAGCTATCAAAAGTTGGTCTAGCTTGCATTGTAGATTTTTTAATATTTTTTTTAAACTTAAATTCTATGTGTATATTTTTTAATTGCGGATAATAATTTAATGCAATTTCTACTTCTTTTTGTATTGATTTTGGTATAATGTGATATTCAGACATAAAAATTTATGATTTTTTTAAAACTTTATTACATAAATATAGCGCTATCTAGAAGTTCATTTGTGCTTTTATGCTTAAATTTGTTGCTCTTTTAAAAAAGCACTTATACTAAGGATGAAAAATATTTTCAATCTACTCTACTCAACACGTTTAATGGCCGTTTTATTTTTCCTTTTTGCTACCGCAATGGGAGTTGCCACATTTATAGAAAACGATTTTGGAACACAAACCTCTAAAGCATTAGTTTACAACACTTGGTGGTTTGAAGCTATAATGATCTTTTTTGTCATTAATTTCTTTGGAAACATTTTTAGATACAAACTGTACAAAAAAGAAAAATGGGCTGTTCTAATGTTTCATGGAGCATTTTTATTTATTCTTATTGGTGCTGGAGTTACAAGATATATTGGTTACGAAGGTATTATGTTAATTAAAGAAGGAGAGTCTACCAATAAATTTTTATCGGAAACTACTTATGTAAACGCTATTGTAGATGATGGTAATTTACAGAAACCAGAAATTAACAAACCTATTTTACTTTCTGCTTGGGGAAGCAATTCTTGGTCTTTTTCTGATAATTTTAATTCTAACGGAGTTAAAAAAGATTTTACAGTAGATTTAGTTAATTACATTCCTTGGGCTGAAAAAAAATTAATTGAAGATGAAAACGGTGTAGATCACCTATTTTTCGTAGAATCTTCAGAAGGAACACGTCATGAACATTGGATAAAGAAAGGAACAACACAAAATATACACGGTGTTTTAGTTGCTTTTGATGTTCCTGACAACAACGCTTCTATTAACTTTAGAAAAGAAGATGGTAATTTAAAAATGACTTCTAAAGATGATGGTGATTGGTTTAGAATGGCAGATCAGAAAAGAGGAACAATTACTAAAGATTCTGTTCAAAACTTTCAATACCTAACGCTTCATAATGTTGCTGGCTTGCAATTTGTAGTTCCTAAACCTGCAGAAAAAGGAATTATGAAAACCGTAAGCGGACCAAAAGATGATAAAAAACTAGATGTAATTGTTTTAGATGTAACTAGTAATAATGAAACAAAAAGGATTGAATTAACTGGAGGAAAATACAACTCAGAAGGTTCTAAAGAAGTTTCTGTTGGTGGTTTAAATTTTAGAATGTTATACGGATCTAAAATATTAGAAACTCCTTTTTCTGTTAAATTAAACGATTTTCAATTAGAAAAATATCCAGGATCAGAAAGTGCTGCTTCTTATGCTAGTGAAGTAACGGTTATTGATACTGATGAAACTTTTGATTACCGTATTTATATGAATCATATTTTAGATCATAAAGGATATAAATTTTTTCAGTCTAGTTATGATTTATCTGGTCCAGTAGAAGAAACACACCTTTCTGTAAATCATGATTTCTTAGGAATGTTTATTACATATTTAGGATATTCTCTTTTATACACAGGTTTAATTTGTATTCTTTTTGCTAAAAATACACGTTTTGATAATCTAAAGAAATCGCTAAAAAAGATCAGAAAGAAAAAAACGTCGCTTTCTATGATAGCGGCATTATTTATTTCTACGATTAGTTTTGCACAAGAACACGAGGCGCACCAACCTAATCAAATTACAAACCAACAAGTAGATTCTATTTTAAAAGCCAATTTAGTTGACTTAGATCATGCAGAAAGTTTTAATAAATTGGTTATACAAGATGCTGGTGGAAGAATGAAACCTGCACATACTTTTGCTTCTGAATTGATTAGAAAAGTTAGTTTTACCGATACTTTTAATGGAATGGAAGCTAGCCAAGTTTTACTTTCTATTATAGAAAACCCAAGACTTTGGTTCGAAGTTCCTGTAATTTATTTAGAAAAAGGAAATACTCAAATTAGAGAGACTTTAAGTTTACCTCAAGATGCAAAATATGCTCGTTTATCTAATTTTATAACACCTACCGGAGCTTATAAAATAAAAGACCAAGTTGCAGAAGCGCAAAAGAAAAATGTAAAAAATAAATTTGAGAAAGATTTAATTAAAATTGATAGGCGTGTAGGTTTATTATATAGCGCAATTGGTGGAGGTATTTTACGCATTTATCCAATTCCTGGTGATGAAAATAATACATGGGTTTCTCAACCAGAAGTTTCTACTGCTGGTTTTAAAGCTACAGATTCTGTTTTTGTTCGTCAGTCTTTACCAGTTTACATTCAACTTTTACAAGAAGGAAAACAAACAAAAGATTATGCTAAAGCAAATCAAATTTTAGATGGAATTAAAAAGTTTCAACAAAAATTTGGGTCGGAAGTATATCCTGATGAAAAGAAAATAGATTTAGAAATTTCTTATAATAAGATTCAGCCTTTTCAAAAAATTGCAAAGTATTATGGTATTACAAGTGTACTTTTAATAATTTTTGTTTTATGGCAAATTTTTAATTCTAAAAAATGGATTAATAATACGGTAAAAGTATTAACAATAATTATTGTTGGTTTGTTTATTGCCCATAATTTAAGTTTAATTTCTCGTTGGTACATTAGTGGAAATGCTCCTTGGACAAATGCATACGAATCCATTATTTTTGTTGCTTGGGCAACCATGTTATTTGGTTTATTTATCGGAAGAAAATCTGCTTTAACCATTGCTGCTGCAACATTTTTAGCAGCGATTACTTTAGGCTTTGCACATCAAAACTGGTTAGACCCAGAAATTGCTAACATACAACCTGTTTTAAATTCTTGGTGGCTATTAGTGCACACTTCTATTATTGTTGCCAGTTACGGACCTCTTTCTTTAGGAATGATTCTTGGAGTTTTTGCTTTATTTTTAATGGCTTTTACAACCGAAAAGAATAAAAAGAAAATGGATTTGAACATTAAAGAAATTACTATTATTAATGAAATGACAGTTACTGTTGGTTTGGTAATGTTAACTATTGGTAATTTTTTAGGAGGAATGTGGGCTAACGAAAGTTGGGGGCGTTATTGGGGTTGGGACCCAAAAGAAACTTGGGCTTTAGTTTCTATTATGATTTATGCTTTTGTTTTACACATGCGTTTAATTCCTGGTTTAAGAAGTAAGTATACTTTTAATTTATGGTCAATTTTAGCATACTTTTCTATAATGATGACTTACTTTGGGGTAAACTTTTACTTAGCAGGATTACATTCTTATGCAAGTGGAGACCAAGTAATAACACCAAACTCTGTATTCTACTCAATAGCTTTTGTAGCAATTCTAGGTACTTTTTCTTGGATTAAGCACAAAAAACATTATAAAAAGTAAATACAAAAATTTATATAAAGAAATTTCATTAGAAGAGACAATCGCTTTTTACAATAAAAATGTATTTTTGCATTTCAACTTAAAAAATCAACATCTCTAAAAATTAGAGAAGACAAACAAAATAAAAATGTTTCATAAAAATATAAAATTAGTTTTAGCCGCTTTAATAACTACTTGGTCCGTTTATCAATTTGTACTTGGTAATATAATGAATGGAATTTCACTTTTACTTTTAGCTGGAATTTTCGTTTTATTCTACTTTAAAAACGAGTTTATTTTAATGGCTTTTTTACAATTACGTAAACAAAATTTTGAAGGAACTAAAAAGTGGTTAGGTTATATTAAAAATCCAGAAGCTGCTTTAATTGTTAAGCAACAAGGTTATTATAATTATTTACACGGCATTATTTTAAGCCAAACAAATATTACACAAGCTGAAAAATATTTACGTAAAGCTGTAAAATTAGGTTTAGCAATGGATCATGATTTAGCAATGGCAAAATTACAATTAGCAGGTATTGCAATGACAAAAAGACGTAAGCGGGAAGCAACTAATTTAATGGCAGAGGCTAAAAAGTTAGACAAACACGGTATGTTAAAAGAACAAATGACAATGATGAAGCAACAAATGAAGAAAATTTAACTTTCTTATTATTCTTTATTATTTTACACAAACAAAAAAATCCGCTATTAAATTAATAGCGGATTTTTTAATTTTTATAATTGTATAATTACAATTTTTAAATATTCTTTAGATATTTACTTTAACCTGATTAAACTTAAATCTTTTTTATACTGCACTATAAATAACCCATTATTATCTACCGCACCAAATAATTTACTATTATAATCAAACTTAGTTTCTACCCTAAAAGAGGCTCCGTCTTTAAAAGTAGATTCTAATTTATTACCAGAAGCTAAACGAATTAAAACATCATAAGTAATATCAAAACCTTTTGTAGCATAAAAAGAAGGTAAAACATTATTCTTACTGTAATACTGTTTATTAAATAATTGCGTAGTCTCAGAAGCCTCATCTACATACTCATCACTTGCATAAGTTAAATTAACTTTTGCTAACTTTATATTGTCAATCTTATCAAAAGCTTTTCCTTTATTAATTGCAAAAACTCTAGCATTAGTAGAATCTGGTAAACTAATTAAGCTATTAATTGCATCGGCAACTAGAACATCATCATCAGAAGTTAAAACAACCCAATTATTAGTGTTAGGTTTTAAAACTTCTAAGAAACGATCTTTAGCAATATAACCCTCTCTTGTTTGTAAAACAGAAATATTATCAATTGAATCATTTGTTTCTAATGATTTTTTTATAACATTAGTAGATGTATTTGAAGCCGAACTTCCATCACCAACTAAAATTAAACTTCCTTCTGTAAAACTCTCATCAATATAATCAATTAAACCTTTTCTAAAAATACTCTTATCTGCAGCTGTTTTAATTAACCTAGAAGAAGAAAAATTAGATTGATTTTTTGAATATACAGGAAAAACAACAGGAGTTTTTACATTTTTAGCAACTTTTTCTGCTTCTTCTGAATACAAAGGACCTATGACAACATCATAGTTATTTAAAACGTTTTCTGACAAAATAGAATTAATCTTAGTATTATTTCTTTCTGTATCAAAAACATTTAATTCTACCTTAACTCCTTGCTTTTTTAAAGAATCTATTGCTATTTCTGCTCCCAAATATAAATCTGTAACAATATTGGCTAACCTACTCTTTAGAAAAATGTCTTTATATTCTAAAGTATCATATTCAACAGCCAGAAAAGGTAATAATAATGCTACTTTTAGAGAACTATTATCTTTTATTACATCTTCATAAATATTTTTATCAAAACTCTCTCCGGCTTCAATTTCTTTTATTTTTATAATTTGTCCTGTTTTTAATCCTTCGGATAATTCAGGATTTAAAGCAATCATTTCCTCTTTAGAAACATTATAAAAACGAGTTAAACTATAAAAAGTATCTCCTTTTTTTATTTGATATCCAACAAAAAGCTTATCATTTTCTTCAATTATACCATCTTTAATTTTTGTTAACTCTTTATCATCTATCACTTTATCAACAACAATACTATCTTTAACTATATCACTTTCTGTAACAGTTATTTTCTTATTAGGTATAACTATAACTGTATTTACCGACGGTTTCCTATCAACATCAGGGTTTAAGAGCATTAACTCAGTAGTCTTCATATCCAATTTCTTGGCAATACTTCTAAGAGACTCTCCTTCTTTAACCTTATATTGAATGTACTTTTTTTGTTGACCACATGAAATAGTAAACGTTAAAATACATAAAAAAACAAAAAACTTTAAATGCTTCATATATTCTATTCCCATTCTATAGTTGCAGGTGGTTTTGAGCTTATATCATATACAACTCTATTTACACCTTTTACTTGATTTATAATTTTATTAGACGTTTTCTGCAAAAACTCATAAGGTAAATTTACCCAATCTGCAGTCATTCCGTCTGTACTTTCTACTGCTCTTAAAGCAACTACTTTTTCATAAGTTCTCTCATCGCCCATTACTCCTACAGAGTTTACAGGAAGTAACATTGCACCAGCTTGCCAAACTTTATCATACAAACCGTCTTCTTTTAATCCGTTGATAAAAATAGCATCCACTTCTTGTAAGATTCTTACTTTTTCTGCTGTAATATCCCCTAAGATACGAATCCCTAAACCTGGACCAGGAAAAGGATGACGACCTAATAATTCTGGATCAATCCCCATAGAAGCACCTACTCTTCTTACCTCATCTTTAAAAATCATTTTTAAAGGTTCTACTATTTTTAGCTTCATAAAATCAGGTAAACCACCTACATTATGATGACTTTTAATTGTAGCAGATGGTCCTCCATTTACAGAAACTGATTCTATTACATCTGGATAAATTGTACCTTGTGCTAACCAAGTTACATCTGTAATTTTATGAGCTTCATCATCAAAAACCTCAATAAAAGCATTACCTATAGCTTTTCTTTTCTTCTCAGGATCTGTAACCCCCTCTAAAGCTTTCAAAAAACGTGTCGATGCATCTACACCTTTAACGTTTAATCCCATTCCTTCGTATTGTGCTAACACACTTTTAAACTCATCTTTACGCAAAAGTCCATTATTAACAAAAATACAATATAAGTTTTCTCCTATTGCTTTATTTAATAAAACTGCTGCTACTGTAGAGTCTACACCTCCAGAAAGCCCTAAAACAACTTTATCTTTACCAACTGTTTCTCTAATAGTTTCTACTGTACTTTCTACAAAAGAATCTGGTGTCCAAGTTTGTTCTACACCAGCAATTTTAACTAAAAAGTTTTCTAAAACCTGTTTACCGTCGGTAGAATGATATACTTCTGGATGAAATTGAATTGCAAAAGTTTCTTCTCCTTTTATTTTATAAGCTGCATTTTGTACATCTATAGTACTCGCTAATAATTCTCCGTTTTCTGGTAATTCTTTTATAGTATCTGAATGACTCATCCAAACTTGACTACCAATAGAAATGTTTTCGAAAAAAACCTCATCACTTTTAATAAATGATAAATTTGCTCTACCATACTCTCTTGTATTAGAAGGCGCTACTTGTCCACCAGAAAAATGGGCTAAATATTGAGCTCCATAACAAACTGCTAAAACTGGTTTTTTACCTCTAATTTCTGATAAATCTGGATGTAAAACATTTTCTCCTCTAACAGAGTTAGGACTACCCGATAAAATAATCGCTTTAAATTCTGATTGATTTTTTGGTGGATGGTTATAAGGATGAATTTCACAGTAAATGTTTAATTCTCTTACTCTTCTCGCAATTAGTTGTGTGTATTGCGATCCGAAATCTAAAATAAGTACGTTGTTTTGTTGCATGCGCAAAAATAATATTTTGATATTAGATTTACGATATAAGATGTTAGATTTTTTCAGTAAATTATTATTCGTTAGAAACCAATGAGAATTTGTTTAAAATCTATAAACAATTGCATTAATATTCATACCTGCACCTACAGAAGCAAAAATAACAACATCTCCTTTATTTACTTCTTGGTTTTCTATTTCTCCTTTTAAAACTAAATCTAATAACGTTGGTACAGTTGCTACAGAACTATTACCTAATTTAGCAATACTTAAAGGCATTACATCTTTTGGCACTTTCTTTTTAAACAGTCTAAAAAAACGTTTTATAATCGCTTCATCCATTTTTTCATTTGCCTGATGGATAAATATTTTCTTTACTTCATCTATTTCTACACCACTTTTATCTAAAGCTAACTTCATTGCGGCAGGAACGTGTACCAGTGCAAATTCGTATATTTTTCTACCTAACATTTTAATATAACGAGTACTTTTATCTTCATTTACATTAAATGAATTTCCATAATATAGATAATACGCTTCTTCTTTTGCAAAGGTTTGTGTTGCATGACTTAAAATACCAACACTTGTTTCTTTGGTTTCCTCTAAAACACAAGCACCTGCTCCATCACTAAAAATCATTGAATCTCTATCGTGTTTATCAACCACCCTAGATAACGTTTCTACACCAATTACTAAACATTTTTTAGCCATACCTGCTTTTATAAATGCTTGTGCTTGAATAGTTGCTTCTATCCAACCAGGACAACCAAAAAGAATGTCATAAGCTACACAATTTGGGTTTTCAATACCTAATTGATACTTAACTCTTGCTGCTATACTTGGCACAGAATCACTCTGAATTGTACCTGATTTTATATCGCCAAAATTATGAGCTACTATAATATAATCTAAATCTTCTTGATTAATGTTAGCATCTTCAATTGCTTTTTCTCCTGCTAAAAAAGCTAAATCAGAAGAATTTTGTTCTGGTTCTGCATATCTTCTTTCTTCAATACCTGTAATTGCTCTAAATTTTTCAATAATTACATCATTTTCAGAATTAAATTTAGATCCATCTTCATTAAGAAAATTTTCATTTAAAAAATCTTTATTTTGTTTTCTTATAGATGGTATATATGTTCCTGTACCTATAATTTTTGATGAACTCATAATTGAAAATTAAATATTATTTTGTTAAAAAAATATCAGCCCTCTAAAGTACTACTTACTTCACAAATAGAATTTGTTTTAAAAAAATAAAAATGATATTCAAATTGATTTTTTTGAAGAAAAATTAAAAGTTAAAAATATCTTTTTAATGATAAACCCCAAGTTTAAGTTGCATAATAGTAGCTATTGAGCTCGCTCTATTCTTCATATTCTGTACATTTACCCCTTCAAAATATGCATCAATAGTTTCAAATAAATACGATATCCAAATGGTAAAATGTTCTTTTTTAAAAGATACAAATGTATTTTTATCCACATGTATTTTCATAACATTGTTAGTGTAAGAATTTGTATCAAAAAGTATATCATTCCAAAAATCTGAAATCACATTTAAATGCTCTTCTAAATGATTATTCGTAACAATTTCTTCAAAAAATGGAATCATTTTATCATCAACCAATAACTTATTATAAAACTTAGTTATTATTAATTTAATATCTTCTCTTGATGATATGTCTGATTTCATTTATCAATTTTACAAATAAGAGCTATCAAAAGAAAAAGGCAACAAAGAAAGAAGTGATTCCGTTTTTACCACCTCTCCTACTTCTCCCATAAAAAGTATAGAAAAAGCTTCTTTTTGATTGATTTCATATTCAGACAATGTTTGCCTACAAGCACCACAAGGCCCCACAGGTTTATCTACTTTAGATATTTTTGAACTCGCTGTAATTGCCAATTTTTTAATTTTAACGTCCGGATAAGTAGAACCTGCTTTCCAAATAGCAACTCTCTCTGCACACATACCTGAAGGATAAGCAGCACTTTCTTGATTATTACCTAAAACTATTTCTCCGTTTTCTAACAACAAAGCTGCGCCCACATTAAATTTAGAATAAGGTGCGTATGCTTTACCTCTAGCTTCTATAGCTTTATTCATCAACAATTGATCATCTTTAGAAAGCTCTAAAATATCTTTATATATAGTTGCTGATGTTGAAACTTCAATTTTTCTCATAAAAATCTATTAGTCAAAAAAAGCAGCCTAAAGACTGCTTTTAAATATTGTTATAAACTTACTAAAAATAATTAACTTTTAATAATAATCAAAAACTTCTCCTAAATCAAAGGATAAAGAAAAACGTAAAGAGTTTTCTAAAGGATTATTTACATCCGAAGAATTGATTAAATAAGATAAATCTACATTTAATGCATTCGTCTTAAAACCAGCACCTAATGTGTAATATTGTCTATTACCCTTATCTTCACTCTCATGAAAATAACCACCTCTTAAAGCAAAGGCATTATTATACAAATATTCTGCACCAAATGCATATGTAAACTCTTTAATTTCTTCACTAAAACCATCTGGTGCATCACCAAAAGACTGAAAGATACCTTCTACCCAACCAACATTATCATCTTTACCTTCTACAATATTACCATCTTCATCTAAAGTTGGTGGTGTTGGCACTAATAGTTTTGTAAATTCTAATGTAGTAGAAATTGTGTTATAATCATCTAAAATAAAATCAAAACCTCCTCCTAACTTTAAGTTTGTTGGTATAAAATCTTCATTATTTGGATCTGATGTATAATTAACTTTAGGACCAATGTTAGAAATATTAAAACCAAGTCTATAGACTCCATTAAAATTCCCATAATTTTCTTCAAAAGATTGATAATATCCAGAAATATCAACTGCAAAAGAATTTATTGGTTGTAATGAATTACCTGCTGTACCGTTAAATGCTAAATTAGATCTTATATATTTTAAAGAAACACTTCCAGAAAAAGTTTCACTTAATTTTAAAGCATAAGCACCTGTAAAAACAAGTTCATTAGGGTTAATAGTTCCATTAGGGTTACCACCACTATCTGTTAAATCTATCTGACCTAATGAAAAATATTTAAAATCTGCTCCCCAAGCTGCGTTTTCGCTAAACCTATTCATATAAGAACCACTTCCTACAAAAATATCATCCGTTAAATTACGAAGCCAAGGCGAATAGGTGAAACCTGTTTTTATTTGTCTATTACTGAAAGCCATTTTTGCTGGATTGTGAAAAATGGAAAAAGCATCTGCAGATGTTGCTACCCCTACATCTCCCATACCACCTGCTCTTGCATCTGGCACTATTAATAAAAACGGTGTTGCTGTTGTTATTGAGTTTTCTTGAGCTACAAACTTGTTACTAATTAAAGCACATATTGCAAAACAAATTGCTATTTTTTTCATTTGGTAATTATTCTTTTAATATTTGACAAATATCTAATTATTATTGAAGTATTACTAATTTTTCGTACTTCTCTGCTACTAAATTACTTGTTGTTGATTTTACTCTTAATTTATAAACATAAACTCCCTTTCCTATTTTATTACCAAAATCATCTAATCCATTCCAAGAAATACTTCTGGCTAAATTACCTGTTGTAGTAACATTTTGGTTAATTGTTTTTATCAATTTACCTGAAACTGTAAAAACTTGTACTTGCACCTCTAAATTTTCATTTGGTTTATTATGATTAAACCAAAATTCTGTATAGTTTACAAAAGGATTTGGATAATTTAAAACATTTTCTAAATTTAAAATAGCATCACTAACAACCACAAAGTTTAACGTTGTTTCTGACGAATTATTATAAGTATCCCAAGCTTTTATTTTTAAAGTATGCGGCCCCACATCTAAATCCCTTAATTTGTAAGTTACTTTTCCCTTTGTAAAATCTCCTAATTCTGTCTCGTAAAAATCATTTAATATAATTGGGTTTGTAGTATCACCATCTAAAATACCAACAATATCATGATCTACCGCAGTTATGGATGTGTTAATACCACTAGCATCAGACAAAACAGCAATTAAATTTGGAGAAGTATTTGTATTGCCTCCATCAATAAAAGATTCATCATTCATAAACAAACTTATCTCTGGAGCGGTCGTATCATCTGGCGCATTTTCATCGATACCACCCACAACCACATCTACATTATAACCTGCTTTGTCTATTAATGTATTATTGGCATAAAAACTTAACTTCCCTTTTCCGTAAGCTATTTTAATATCTTTTGGCACAATAAAATCAAATTCGAACTCACCATTTGTAACAGTAGATTTCCCTCTAAATATCTTACTATCTTGTGTGTCAAAAGACATTGTAATACCAAACCCATCATTATCTAAAGTTGTTTTATCAAAAGATTTGTCAAAAACGGTTGTTGATAAAGTTCCATTAAAATCTGATAAAATTACATTAGAATTATCTAACACTTCTCCTTTAAAACTAATCTTAGACAACGCTTTTAAAGTATCTAAAGATTGAGAAATACTTTTATTATTCATTTCTGTAATTCTTACATTTGGTTGCGGAATTGCCAACTTCATTGCGGGGTCTCCAAAGTGAAAGATGAAAAACTTTTGAGTATTAGAAAACTCATTTTTAGCTTTCATTAGTGATTCTGCTACAGATAAATCTTCATCATTAAACTGTAATAATACACGGATTAATTGTTCATTAAAATTTTGTCCTACAGAAATATACACTTCTCTTGTTGTTGTTATCAAACTAGCTGCTCCACCATCAGTATTTAAAAAAGTAAGTTCTCCTGCAGTAATTCTATTAGGATTATCAAACCTAGAAAAATCACAAGTAACGGTAATTAAAAGTGGTAAAGTATTGGGGTTGCTAAAACTTTGAATTTGATCTTTTTCTAATATTTTTTCTGATGCAAAACCATCTTCTCCTCCGTGACCAAAATAATCAAAAATTAAAGTCCCTTTTTCTATTGCATTTGTAATTGCTTCATTTACCTCCGGATATCTTTCTCCTCCTGATGAATTTTCTTGCACGTAAGCATCTACATAAATTTTATTTATGTTAAAAATAGGTTTGTTAGCTTTAATTTCATCTGCAATAGACTCTACACCTTGTTCTAGTACTTCCTCTCCTGTTGCATCAATATCATCCGCTAATAGAGTTATCGTATTTCTCCAATCTCCGTATGCATTTTCATCATAACTCATTAAAATTTTATCCACAACATCCTTAGCTTCAGTAATTGTAGAAACAGGAATTCTACTTGAAGCAACATCAATTGTATGAGAAGAAAACATGTTCCCTTCGTTATCATCTAACATCACAAAAAAGTCGTCGGTAACCCAAGAGTTTGCCAAATTAAAGCTGCTCTCAGATAATTTTACAGGAACAATATTATTATTACCAACAATTCTATCTTTGTAATCGTAAGAACTATCTCCCAAAAAACAAACGTATTTTAATTTTGTCTCTTCTGATGAGTTTGTAGTGTAAACATGTTTTATAAAATCTCTAATACCTGTAATATCCTTAGATCCAGAAGAAAATTCATTATAAATTTCATCTAACAAAACCACTTTTGTTGTTAAATTAGAATTCTCTTGATGATAATCTGCTAATCTTTGTGCTTCACTAGAAAGATCTGAATTTGTAATAACAATATAGTTAATATCATTTAAAGCATGTAAATTTTGATTTATAACTTTATTGTCTTCAATTGTTTGAGGAATATAAAAATCATCAGTATTTAATATAACATATTCTTTTAATTTTCCTGCATTATCCTTAAAACTAAAATTATTGTTAGAACTTTCATTCTGTATTATTTGAGGTGATAAATGATCTGTAACATCCCAGATTTGCAATATATTTGAATTATTTTCTATCTGATATTCTACAACTCCAGAAGAATTTGCTTGATCAAAATTTCTAAAGGAAATTTGATTTTCGCTAGCTATTAATTTTTTATGCCCTATAACTTCTATATAATCTAAAAAAGCAGTTGCAGATGGGTTACCCGCATTATCATATGTTATAGAAATATCAATAATTTCAGATGAATTCTTAACAGTTGCAGATATTTCTCTTGCATTAGCACTTGTAGTTGTAGTTGCTCCAAAAAAGGTTAAAGTAGCTGCAGCTTCTCCATTTACATTAATAGCCATTGAAGAAGAACTCACAGATGTAGATACTCCTCTAACATTTACCTTTACATCACTATCTTCTAAAGCATTAGGAAAAGGTATTTTAAAACTCTGAGTATTTTCTATATTAAAATCATCATTAAAAAACCATTGGGTACCAGCTGCAATTATATTATTCTCTTCTTTTTCGTAAAAAGTATAATCATTAAAGGTAGTTAGCTCAATATTTGCTGTAGCTGTTATTAATGCTTTTTGTTGAATTCTCTTGGCGCTTTCATCTTTTACTGTAATAAAATAATAAGCTTTATCAGAATAAATATTCTGTCTATGTTCAACCTCACTGTTTATAGCGTTTATTTCCCAATCATGAGGCCCTTTAGCGTAAAAAAGGATATAATCGCTATTATCAAAAGAGCCGTCATCTTCTCCTTCAATATATATAGCGTTTTCTTGTAAATCTTCATACCTAAAATCACTATTAAGGTCGGGTAAAAGACTACCTCCATTGCCATAAATTGCAATTCTTTTTGGATCTATTCCGTTTGTAGAAATACCAATACTTTGTAATAAGTTTCTATCAATTTTAAAAACACCTGTGGTATCTACAGAAAACTTATACCAATCACCAGTATTAAGTACAGAATTAGTAACCTGAGCATTAATTAAATGAATAAAAAAACCAAAAAAAAGGGTTAAAATGTATTTTTTCATAATCGTATTCAAATAACGCAAATATTTTATACATATTTTAGCACTTATAAAGATAAATTATACTAAAAATAAAAACTTATCGTTTAATAAAAAGTGGGATTAAAAACCTAGTGTTAAAAACACCGATTTACTTGTTTGAATGGAGAATTATTGTAAATTGCATCGCTATAATAAAAACCCAAAACTAATTTTTAATTAGGAAATGAAAAACTTATTTAAAATATCTTTAACTGTTCTATCAATTTTAACATTGGCTAGTTGCAGTAAATCTACTTCAGGAACTTCAACACTTACAGGATTGCCATTTAACAATCCTAAATATGGTAATTATATTAGAGGAAATGAAACTGCAGGACAAGAAGTTCCATTAGGAATGGTCGCTGTTGAAGGTGGTTCTTTTACAATGGGTCAGGTACAAGACGATGTTATGTTCGATTGGAATACAACACCTAAAAAAATGCACATTCGTTCTTTCTTTATGGATGAAACAGAAGTTACAAATTCTGAATACTTTTTATACGTACAAAATATTAAAGATGTTTTTCCTCCTTCCGAAGAAAAATACAAACATATATATAATTCTGTTTTACCAGATACCTTGGTATGGAGAAAGAGTTTAGGAAATACAGATATTTTATCTGAAAACTATTTACGTCATCCTGCTTATGCAGATTACCCGGTTGTTGGTGTTAGCTGGATACAAGCTAACCAATACTGTAAATGGCGTACAGATGCTGTCAACTTAAAAAAATTAATCGATAAAGGTTATTTAAAAAATATTTTTGCAAATGATACTATCAGAAACTTTTTTGATACAGACGTATTTTTAACTGATTCTGATAATCTTTTTGAAGGAGACTCTACTATTTACAGAAGAGGAATTAGAACAGGAGGAGCTTCTTCTAATAATAGTTCTTTTAGAGGGAGAAAAATTACAAAAGCAGATGGTATATTAAGTGAAAATTACAGACTGCCTACTGAAGCTGAATGGGAATTTGCAGCAAAAGCAAACATAGAAAACAGAGAATATAATAATATTAGAGGTAGAAAGAAATATGCTTGGGATGGTAAATATTCTAGAGAGACATCTAAAAGATATAGAGGAGACCATTTAGCAAACTTTAAACAAGGACAAGGTGAATACAGTGGGTTATCTGGATGGAGTTCTGATGGTTCTGATATACCTATCAAAGTAAAATCTTATGCACCTAATGCGTTTGGTTTATATGACATGTCTGGTAATGTTGCAGAATGGGTTTCTGATGTTTATAGACCAATTATTGACAATGAAGCTAATGACTTTAATTATTTTAGAGGTAATATTTTTACTAAAAAAATGATTAATGAAGAAGGTAAAGTTGTTATATCTAATAGTAATGCAGAAGCAGAATACGATACTTTACCAAATGGGAAAATAAATCCTAAATATTTACCAGGAACTATTAAATACATACCTATTACAAAGGATGATGTTACTTTAAGAAGAAATTTTATTGTATCTGATAATACAGATATCAATGATGGAGATTTAAGATCTAGTATATCTTACGAAGATGAAGAACAAATAGGATCTGAACCAAGTATGTATAATTCTCCTAGAAAACCAAAAAAAGTAATAGACCCAGAAACTGGTGAAGAAGTTTTAGTTAATGATGCCGAAAAAAGAACAACACTTATTAGTAATCGTACTAGAGTTTACAAAGGAGGTTCATGGGCAGATAGAGAGTTCTGGTTAGATCCAGCTCAAAGGAGATATCTACCAGAATATATGGCCACAAATTATATTGGTTTTAGATGTGTAACAGATGTAGTTGGCCCAATGACTAATAATAAGAAAAAAGCTAGAACACCTTCTAGATAAAAAAGAAATCTTATAATAACATAACCTCACTGCAAATTACACAGTGAGGTTTTTTTTATTTTAAAAAATGAAAATTAAAGATATTTATAATTTATATTCTAAGCACTACTTAGTAGATACTGATACAAGAAAAATTAGAAAAAACACATTATTTTTTGCCTTAAAAGGCGATAATTTTAATGGGAATGAATTTGCATCGACAGCAATTTCTTTAGGTGCTAGTTTTGCAATCATTGATGAAGAAAAATACAACACACACAAGAACATAATACTTGTTGATAATGTTTTAGAAACACTGCAAGAATTAGCCAATTATCATAGAAGAAACCTAAAAATAACTATAATTGGCCTAACCGGTAGCAATGGTAAAACAACTACCAAAGAATTAATAAACGCAGTATTATCTAAAAAATATAAAACCATAGCTACTATAGGTAATTTAAACAACCATATTGGTGTCCCTTTAACATTACTTTCTATGAATACAAATACAGAAATAGGTATTGTAGAAATGGGTGCAAATCATCAAAAAGAGATAGAGTTTCTTTGCTCTATTTGTGAGCCTGATTTTGGGTATATTACAAATTTTGGCAAAGCACATTTAGAAGGTTTTGGAGGAATAGAAGGTGTTATTAAAGGAAAATGTGAATTATATAATTATCTAGATAAAAACAATAAAATAGCATTTATTAATACTAAAGACACTATACAAGTTGAAAAAACTGTAAATATTAAAACAATTCCGTTTAAAAGTAAAATGGAACTTTTGGAAGTAAATCCGTTTGTAAAACTATCTTTTGACTCAGAAATTATAAACAGCAACCTAATCGGTAAATATAACTATACAAATATTGCTGCTTCTTGTACAATTGGTAACTTCTTTAAAATACCTAATAGTAAAATAAAAGAAGCAATTGAAACCTTTATTCCAAATAATAATCGTTCTCAAATTATATTTAAATCTACTAACAAGATTATTCTAGATGCGTATAATGCAAACCCATCCAGCATGTTAGCTGCTCTAGAAAATTTTAATCAGCTTAAAAGTAAAAATAAGACTGTTATTTTAGGTGATATGTTTGAGTTAGGTGAAACAAGCATAAAAGAGCATCAAGCCATAATAAAATTTGTTGAAGACTTAAACTTTAACAACTCTTATTTTGTTGGAGAAATTTTTAGTAAAACAGGTAATAATAATAATAATGTATTTAAAACATATGAAAAGTTACTAGATCATTTAAAAAACAATCCTCTTAAACATCAATCAATATTGATAAAAGGTTCAAGAGGAATGCGTTTAGAAAGGTTATTAAATCTTTTTAACTAATATTATTCTTATGGTATTCTAATAAATTATCAATAGGCCTTTGAATAACATCTGTTATTTTAAGATGATTATCTTCTGCAATAGTTTCTAAAATATCTCTAAAATAATGCGCAATAGAGCCAATAAAATAGATTGGCGTATCTATTGTTTTATTATATGGTAGTATTCTATATTTAAAGAATTCTTGAAAACCTTTTTTGATAATTTCTTTGATGTATTCTTTTTCTTTAAAATCAAACATAAACTTTGCAAAAGAAGCTAAGTACATATTAGGATTTGGCTCTCTGTATAAATTCTTTTTTATAGTATCTACATCTAAATCAAATTCTTCTTTAAATTTTATTGCTATCTCATCTGGCATTTGCTTATAGAAATAATCTATAATTAATTTCTTACCAAAATAATTACCACTAGCTTCATCCATTAAAATATAACCAAGAGATGCAGTAAGCATTTCCATATTTTCTCCATCATAATAGCAGCTATTAGATCCTGTTCCTAATATACAGACTAATGCAGGCTCTTTACCTGTAGCTGCATATACGGCTGCTAACATATCTTCGGCTATATATACTTTAGCATTAACAAAAATAGTTTCTAAAATAGTCTTTAAAATCTCTACAGGTTTTGGTGTTCCACAACCTGCTCCATAAAAATGAATTTCTTCTACATCTTCCTTTATATTAATAAGTTGGAACATATTAATAATTCTATTATGTAATTCTTTCTCGGGAACTATAGCTGGGTTTAACCCTAAAGTTCTTACTCTAAAAGCCTCTTCTTTATTACTATTTATAGCAATCCAATCGGCTTTAGTAGAGCCACCATCTGCAATTAGTATCATAGTTTCATATATTTATAACCAAAGATATTATAAGTAAATCTCATATACAATACTTAAATAATATTCAATCGTTTTCGTAGTCACAATTTATTTTAATTTAAAAAGAGACCATTTAAAAATGAATTAAAATATTGTAAATTCGCATTAAACAAATAAAAAACATGATTTTTTTTAAGCAAAAGCAAATTAATCCTGTAGATTTTTTTATTGAAGATTTTGTAGATATACATTCTCACCTACTTCCGGGAATTGATGATGGTGCTAAGGATTTAGACCATTCTGTATCATTAATTTTAAAAATGAAATCTTATGGTATTAAAAATTTTATAACAACTCCACATATTTTAGGTGATCTTTATCCTAACACTCCTAAAATTATAACTAGTAAGCTAAAAGACCTTAAAACTGAACTCAATAAACGAAATATTAAAGATATTTCTATTAGAGCTGCTGCTGAATATATGATGGATGAAAAATTTTCTGAACTGTTACAAGGTAAAAACTTATTAACCCTAAAAGACAATTACATTTTAGTAGAAATGTCTTATTTAAGTGCTCCTATTAACTTATTTGACATTCTATTTGAAATTCAATTAAAAGAATACAAACCAGTCTTAGCTCATCCTGAAAGGTATATTTTTTATCATAATAACATAAATAATTACAATAAGTTAAAAACTGCTGGCTGTCTTTTTCAACTGAACCTACTTTCTTTAACAGAACATTACGGTAAAAATGTACAAAAAATATCCAATAAATTATTAGATCAAAATATGTATGATTTTGTTGGAACGGATACACATCATATTAATCATTTAAATATGCTAAAAAACATTTGTACTAAAAAGGCATTAAAAAAAATAGAGCATTTACTTCATAACAATAAAAAATTCATATAATAAAAAAGGAAGCTTTTAGCTTCCTTTTTTATTATATGAATTTTAAAAATATTAACTAAATATTTTCTTATACCACGGAACTTTACTGCTTTCAATATAACCATAGCCATAGCCATAGCCATAACCTCTGGAAATATCTGTATCATTTAATAAGATTGCCATATTTGGTAATTTCTTTTCTGTATACAAAGTTTCCGGCACCATTAACATCCTTTTATCTAGATAATTAGCCCTAGTCACATACATAAAAATATCTGAATATTTAGATATTAATAAAGTATCTGTAACCAAATTTACAGGAGCGGTATCTACAATTATATAGTCGTAATCCTTTCTTACTTCTTTAAATAGTTCTTCTACCCTATCTGTTAATAAAAGTTCCGCAGGATTAGGAGGAATTACTCCAGAAGCAATAATATCTAGCCCTTTTATTTCAGGTATATTAAACTTTAAATCTTTTAACGATAATCTACTATCTGTAATAAAATTAGTAATACCTTTTCTCTCTTCAAGACCTAAGTAACTTGTAATTTTAGGCGCTCTTAAATCCATACCCAATAACAATACTTTTTTGTTAGATAAAGATAAAACAGATGCTAAATTAATAGAAATAAAAGACTTACCTTCTCCACTAGTCGTAGATGTAATAAATATTGTTTTACCCTCACTTTTATCAGATGTACCAGAACTAGGCAACATAAAATCTAAGTTTGTTCTTATTAACCTAAATGCTTCTGCTGTACTAGATCTTATATCGTTTTCACCGATAACAATCTTTTTCTTAGAATCATCATGTGGTATATCGCCTAAGAAAGGAATGCTTGTAGCATCTTCTATATCTTTACGAGAATGAATTTTAGTATCTAAAAGATTTTTCAAGTAAATAATGATAATAGGTATTAACAAACCGATAAAAATAGCTTTAAAATAACTACTTTTTTTATCAGGAGATACTGCTCCTCCTGCACTATATGCATAATCAATAATTTTTGCATTAGGTGATGTTACTGCTAAAGTAATAGCTGTTTCTTCTTTCTTTTTTAATAAATAAGAATATAGAGTAGCTATAATTTCTTGTTGTCTCGCAATATCAATAAACTCTCTTTCTAACCCAGGTATTGCCGAAACTTTTTTATTTACAACGGAAGCATATTTATTTAATTCTTCTAGTTGAGCTCTTAAAGATAAGATGTGGTACTTAACACTTTTTTCTAAATTTCCTTTTTGTAAAGCTACTTCATTTTTAAGATTTATCAATGTCGGATTCATTAACCCAGCAGATAAACCTAAGTTATTCTTTCTATTTACTAAAGAGTTATACTTTATAATAGATTCTGAAATACTTAAATCTTTAAACCCTAAGTTAGGTGGTAATGTTTGATCTCCGAAAGTATTATTAGTTATATTTTTTAAAATACCTTCAGAAAGAGCTAACTCACTCCTTAATTCAATAATTTGTTCATTATTACTAGAAGCATTTTCTAAAGCAATTTCTCCTTCTGAAGAAAGCCCTGAAATTTTATTTTTGGTTCTAAAGTTCTTTACTGAATCTTGTATTTCTGATAAATCTTTTCCTATAATAGCAAGTCTTTCATCAATAAAGTCCTTTGTAATCTGAGAAACTACACTCTTATCATTAATTGCATCTTGGTTATACTGTCTAACCAATTCATTTAAAAACTCTTCAGCTTTATGAGGTAATGAATTTGTGATAGATAAATTAACCACACTTGAACTCTGATTATTAACCTCAACCATTAGAGCTCTTCTGTATGAATCAACAGTGTTTAACTTATTAGTTAATACAACAAAAATTCTTTTATTATTATTGTTTACAAAGTCTTTAGTTTTGATAATTTTAAAAGTTCCAAAATCTAATTCTACATCTTCTTTAAATTTATGAGAAGAGATTAAAACATCTTCAGTATTTTTTATATCAAAAGCTTCATCACTTTTTATTTCTACTATAAATGAACTGTTTTTTTTATTTTCTTTTAAAAAATTTTTATCATTAAAAACTAATTCTATAGGAGCATTTTTGTATAGCTCTGTTTTCTTAACCCTACCATCTATAAAATAAGATAAATTAAGCTGTAAACTTTCTACAACTTTACTTATAATTTTTCTAGATTTTATGATTATTACTTCATTATCTGTATTGTTAGAACTCTTAGAGACTAACCCCATATCAGAAAGCGCTGATAGTTCCTGAGAAATTCCAGAAGCTTCGTCTGCTTTAATCATAATAGTAGTACTAGCACTATATTGAGGAACTACATATCTTAATTGAAGATAAGCTAAACCTAATACGATAATTATTGAAACCAAGAACCATTTCCAATGAATTAGATACTTAAGTATCTCTTCTTTTACATTGAATGCTTCTTTCTTTTTTTTAAAACTTGATAAATCTTGATTGTTAACTGCCATTTTTTACCTTAAAATAATAGAAACCATAGTTAATAGAAAACCTGCTATTGTAATAAATAAACCTGTAGCTGAATTACTTGCTGCACTTTGCATACTTGCAGAATTTTGCTCAACGTAAATAACATCATTTTGTTGTAGGTAAAAAACAGGTGAAGTATTAATCGTATTAGACAACAAATCTACTCTATATTGTATTTTTTTATTGTTCCCCTCTTCTCTTTGTACCATTATATTGTCTCTTTTAGCTGAAATTTGTAAATCTCCCGCCATAGCAATAGCTTCCAAAATAGAAATACGTTCATTAGGTATCGTGTAAGTTCCAGGAGCTCTAACTGCTCCTAATATTGAAATCTTGTAATTAATAATTCTAATATTTATTGTAGGATCTTTAACATATTGAGGATCTAGCTTATCTTTTAATAGTCTAATAGCAGACTCTCTGGTTAAACCTCCAAGTTTTAAATCTCCTAGAATAGGAAAATCAATCATTCCTTTAGAATCTACTAAATAAGATTGCTGACTTTGTGTTGAACCACCACTTCCTGCAGGACTATTATCTGCTGAAGGTACAGAAGTTCCTGCCATATTAAAAAGTTGCACAGCCTCTGTATCTAAAGAAGATATGTTTATAACAACTACATCATCTGGTTTAAAAATGGTTTGATAACTGTTGTCTACTAATGCTTGATCAATCTTATCATTTTGAAAATACGTAATCTTTTTTTTAGACACGCATGAACTAAACGCTATAACACCAACTAAAAGTAAAAAAGGAATATTTTTTTGCAATTTACTATAAATCATATTTATTTTTTTTCGCTAAAATATGACATTAAATCGATTCTCTACAAATTATTATCCAATTTTTCAAATATTGAATTATTTGAAATATATTCTGGAACTATTCTTTTTATTTTTTGTACAATTTTCAGATTAGACAATTCTAAATGGCTATTACATAAATTTAGAATTTCATTTTTTATATTTTCAACATCCATCTCTTGCGCCTTTGCAATCATTATCTTTTCATGATAGGTTTTAGTAGTATCTTCTCCATTTGCTAATAATTCTTCATATAATTTTTCCCCAGGTCTTAAACCAGTAATCTTAATATCTATATCTTCTGGATATTTTAACCCAGATAAAGATATCATCCTTTTAGCCATATCAAAAATCTTAACAGATTTCCCCATATCAAAAATATAAATTTCACCTCCAATTCCCATAGTTCCTGCTTCTAAAACCAACCTACAAGCTTCTGGTATTGTCATAAAAAATCGCGTAATTTCTTTATGAGTTACGGTTAGAGGACCACCAACATCTATTTGTTTTTTAAATAATGGAATAACAGATCCGTTAGAGCCTAAAACATTTCCAAAACGAGTAATTGTAAACTTAGTTAATGATTTTTGTTCACTTAAACACCCAATATACATTTCGGCAACTCTCTTAGTTGCCCCCATAACATTTGTTGGGTTTACTGCCTTATCTGTAGAAATCATTACAAATCTCTCTATATTGTATTTTATAGCAAGATCTGCAATATTTTTAGTACCACAAACATTAATTTTAACAGCTTCATAAGGGCTTTCTTCCATTAAAGGAACATGTTTATAAGCAGCTGCATGAAAAACATTTTGAGGAATATATTTTTCAAAAACTTCCGTCATTCTTTTTACGTCCCTAACATCTGCTACAATAGCTATAAAATCTATTTTCCCTGACTGCAATAATTGTTGTTGCAATTCATAAAGAGGGGATTCTGCCTGATCTATTAAAATGAGTAATTTTAAATTATACGTTGCTAATTGACGAGAGATTTCGCTTCCGATTGACCCAGCTGCTCCTGTAACTAGAACAACCTTACCCTCGACCTCTCTTTTTACTATAGGATTTTCAATTGCAATCTGTTCTCTACCTAATAGATCGTCTATGTTAATTTTCTTTATCTGGTTTGCTTGAAAATCACCTTCTATCCATTTAGATAAAGGAGGTACAATTTTAACGCTTATACCGAGTTTAAATAATTTATCTGTTATTTCTAATAATCTATTTCGCTTAATTTTTTGAGTTGAAATTATTATCTCTGTAATATTATTTTTCTTAATAAAATTTTCATCTATTTTATTAAAACTATAAATCTTAACTCCATCTATTTTTTTATTTATTTTATTATGATCATCATCTATAAACCCAATAACATCATAATTATTTCTTCGTTCCCTTGTAATTGCTCCGTATGTAATTATACCAGAATCACCAGCTCCAAAAATTAAAATATTAGTTATTGATTGTAATTCAGTAGAAATTATTTCATAAAAAGCTTTGAAAGCATACCTACTTATAATCAACATAAATAAAGAAACCAAATAATGGATCAAGATAATGGACCTTGGAATTATGAAATTTTTAAAAATCCCAAAAAACTGATTTAAAACTAGTAAAATCCCCATGGAGATACTAAAAAGAGTAATCGCAAAGAAAACATTAAAAGTATCTTTAACTCCTGTATGCCTAATAACACCTTTATAAGAACCAACCGCTAGAAAACAAAAAGTAGAAACTAAACCTACAAGAGGAAGCTGTTGCGTAAGGTTAAATGTATTAAAATCAAAACTAATATTAAACCTTATTGAATACGCTATTACATAGGAAAGTAGTATTAATATAATATCAATAAATAAAACAACCCATTTAGATGCATATTTATTTAATACAGTTAGAAAAAAAACTCTTATCATGCTTTACTTTTCATAGATCGAACGAAGTTACAAAAAATCTCCTAATAATTAGTAGCGTTAAACAAGGTTATTATCAAGTAAAAACACCTGTTTTTTTGAGTTATTAAATTAAGTATTTTTATCAATTATTTTTAGGATAGAATTCTTAATTCGTTCCCTATCACTAGTATTTAAACTAGCTCCTGATGGCAAACACAATCCTTTTTTAAATAAAACTTCAGCTTTATTATCTCCTATATAAACACAGTCTTTAAAAAGAGGTTGTATATGCATTGGTTTCCATTGAGGTCGGGCTTCTATATTATCTTTTTCTAATTGTAATCTTAAATCTTCATTTGTAAAGTTGGTTATTTTATCATCAACAAGAATACTAGTTAACCAATGATTAGAAAACCAACTAGAGCTTGGTTCTTCAAATACAGTAATACCGTTTACCTCTTTAAATAACCCCTGATAAAACAAATTATTCTCCCTTCGTTTTTTAACATTCTCATCTAAAGAAACGATTTGTCCATTTCCTATCTCTGCCAAAACAGGACTCATTCTATAATTAAAACCAATTTGTGAGTGTTGATAATGAATAGCTACGTCTTTAGATTGAGTCGCTAAAAAAATTGCTTTTTCTTTATCTTGTTTATTATTACAAACAAGTATTCCTCCTCCAAAAGTGGTAATAATTTTATTATTATTAAAAGATAGAATACCAAAATCTCCAAACGTACCACATTTTTGTCCCTTGTAATAAGAACCTAATGCCTCTGCAGCATCCTCTATTAAACTTATATTATATTTTTTTGCAATAGCAGATATTATGTCAATTTTTGCAGGCATACCGTACAAGTGAACAACAATTATTGCTTTTGGTTTCTTTCCTTTTAAAATTCTTTTCTTTATTGCTTCTTCAAGGTAATATGGACACATGTTCTGTGTATCTAACTCGCTATCTATAAAAATAGGATTTGCTTTCTGATATAAAATTGGATTAGCAGTAGCTACAAAGGTAAAAGATTGACAAAGTACATCATCTCCTTGTTTTACTCCACTTAAAACTAATGCTAAATGAATTGCTGATGTCCCTGAATTTAAAGCAACAGCATACTTTTTATTATCAAAATAATTCTCTAATTTTTTTTCAAATCTAGAAATACTATCTCCTTCTATAAAATTGTTTTTCATAGATGTTATTGATGGAGTTTTTGATAAAAAAATTCTATTACTCATCTTTAAATTAAGAAATTTTTAATCTTTTAAATAAGTAAAGATAAATACTAAAAAATACAATCATAAGGCTAATAAATATGTATATCTGACTATTTATATCTAAATTATAACTCTTATAAACTATTATATTTACTATTATCTGTAAAAAAGCATACATCAAAGAGACTTTTAAATGCGATATTTTTTTTACATCTACTAATTTTTGATAAATATGATGTCTATGTGCATCTAAAACACTCTCTTTTGTATATATTTTTCTGTATAAAATTGTAATTAAAGCATCGCCTCCATACACAATAACTAATGCAAAAATTAAAGGAGAAGACAATTTAAATATAAAAAGTATTAATAAAAAAAAGACCAATACCCCTAAAGTAATACTGCCAATATCACCTGCAAAAAATAAAGCTTTTTTTCTAAAATTATAAAATCCAAAGACAGCCAAAGAAATTAAACTGTAAATAATTAAATCTTCAGCAACTAAATGTTCTACATCGTTTATAAAATAAAAACCTAAAAGAACAGATATAGTATACACTCCTGTAATTCCATTAATACCGTCCATAAAATTGAACATATTTACAATACCAACACCAAATAATACATAAAAAACATAATAATATATTGGATAAAATGGCAATCCTATTTCAATTAAAATTAATAATACTGCTAGTAATTGAAAAGGGAACCTAACTTTAGAACTTAAAGTATAAATATCATCTAAAAAACTAATTATAGAAATAAAAACCACCCCTAAAGTAAAATAAGGATAATTGTAATCGTTTAAAAAAAAAAATAACAAAATTGCAACAGGAAAAACAATTCCACCTCCTCTAACTGTTATTTTTGTATGAGAACTTCTCTGATTGGGCTTATCTATAATCTTAAACTTAACAGCTAATTTTAAATATAAATAAGAAATAATTGAGATAACTACTAAAATAAAAAAATACTTTTCCATAATTTAAAATGATGCAATTGTTTTTTTTAACCCTTTTTCTGCAGACAAAGGTAAGTTTTTTTGCATTGCAGTTTTTATCTTCAAATTAGAAACTTCGTAGTTTTCTGTTAGCTTTTGTACTTTTTCTGAATCAATAGGCAAAGGTAAAACATCACCTAGTTTGGCTATTAGCTTCACAAAAGTTTTAGGTAAGTTTAATATTTTAGCTTTTTTATTAACAACTTCTCCTATAATTAATACTAATTGATTTGTTGATAAACTTTCATCATCTGCAATATTATAAACACCAGATGAAATCTTATTATTTTCGATTAACTCATCAACAATAAAACATAAGTTATCTACTGAAACAAAAGACCTTTTGTTTTCAAATTTACCAAAAGGATAAGGAACTCCTTTTGACACAAAAGTGTATAATAAATTTAAATTCCCTTTATTAAAAGGTCCATGTACCATACAAGGTCTTAAAATATACACTCTTTTATTCTTCGGAATTTTTTTTGATAAAATATAATTTTCCGCCGCTAATTTAGATTTCCCATAAACAGTTATAGGGTTTGGTGTTGTCTCTTCTGTTAAAAACCCATCTACCTCATCTGCTACAGCTTTTACAGAACTTACATAAATGAAAACTTCGCATTCACTTTCTAAAAATTGATTAAAAAGTGTTTTTGTTAATTCTGTATTAACTTTAAAATACTCTGAATCTTCTGATGTTTTTTTTAAATCGTGTGCTTTACCTGCCAGATGAATAAACGATTTTGCACCATCTAACATTTTTTTGTCTAGTTGATTATAATCGACCTCATTTAAATCTGGTTTTCTAGAAACACCAATTATCTTTTTATTTTTTTCCTTAAAATATTTTGATAAATTAATACCTACAAAACCTTTATTACCTGTTACTATATGTAAATTCTTTTCCAAAACTTATGATTTTTTTAAAAATCCAATCACTTTCCAAAAACCTCTTAACTGCACTTTTAAATAACTAAATTTAATATCGTTTCTTGTTAAAGATTTTTTTATTTCTTTAGAGATTAATTGATAACTACTAACACCAGAACTACTTAAACCGCCAATTAACATAGAAGTTGTAATTATATTAGAATATTTCCAAGAAATTTTATGCCTTAAAAAAAAACGAGTTATCAATTCATAATCTGCACCAATTGTAAAATCTAATTGATAATTTCCAAAAGCATCAAACAATTCTCTTTTAAAGAAAATAGCAGGATGAGCAGGCATAAAACCTATTTTCAGTTTTTCTGGATTCCAGTTTTTTGCAGAATATTTTCTAACTGTTTTTCCTTCTTCATTAAACTGAATAATATCTCCAACAGAAGCATCAATTTTGTTTTCTAAATGAAATTTAGCTACATTCTCTAACACAAATTTATCTGTAAATACATCATCAGAATTTAAAATCCCTACAAAATCTCCAGTTGCAAATCCGATTCCTTTATTCATTGCATCATACAACCCTTTATCTGGTTCAGAAATCCATTTAGTTATTTTAGCATCATATTTTTCTATGATTGATTTTGTACTATCCTTAGAATTGCCATCTATAATGATATATTCTACATCAAAATAACTTTGATCTAAAACAGACTGAATTGTCTTTTCAATAGTTTTTTCACTATTGTAACAAACCGTTATTATAGAAATTTTCATGTATTATTCTGTTATTTTTCTTTCTCTAACTTTTACAGCTGGGTTACCTTGGTAAATTGAGTAAGTTTCTAAATTATTTGTTGCAACTGAATTTACTGCTAATATAGCATGAGACTCCAAAGTTACCCCAGGACAAACTATCGATTTTGCTCCAACCCAAGAACCTTCTTTTAAATTGATTTCTCCTATTTTTAAATCGAAACTTGATTTTTTATAATCATGATTTCCACACAATAACATTGCTCCTTGAGATAAGCAAACGTTGTCTTCTATAGTAACTTTTGCCAAATTATCTATCCAAACACTTTCTCCTACCCAAACAGAATTTCCTATTTCTAATAACCAAGGATATTTTACAGAAACTCCTGGTTTAAAAACAACACCTTCTCCTATTTTTGCTCCGAATAAACGCAATAAAAAAACTTTTAAACTAGATATTGGGTTTAGTGGATTGATAAAAAAAAGGACATTTACAAAGTACCAAAGAAGTATTTTTATTTTTGATCCAGGATTATACCAAGAGTTATCATATTTTTTAATATCAACTTTAATCATATAACATCTACAAATTTTGGTTTGTTTTCCTTTGTTAAAACCCAATTATAAAGTTCTAACATTTTTTTAGCTACGGATTCCATAGAATAATTATTTTTTATTAATTCTCTTCCGTTTCTACCTAAAACCATTAATTCTTCTGATGATTTAGACATAGCATCTTGTAATGCCAACTTTAAAGGATCTACACCAATATTAATCCACCAACCACAATTATACGTTTCTAAATCTTGCCAAGGTGCACCTTTTGTTGTAATTACAGGTGTATAACTCACTAAAGCTTCTGCTATTACAATACCAAAATTTTCACTAAAAGTTGGTAAAACAAATAAACTTGCTTCTCTAAAAAGCTTTATTTTCTCATCTCCAAAAACAGGTTGCATAATTTCTATTTGATTAATTAAATTATCAGAAATTATTTTATCTTTTAATGATTGAATGTAAACTTCGTCTCCGTTACCAACTATTTCTATTTTCCAATCTTTTCTTTCTTCTTCATTGATTAACTTCCACGCTTCAATTAAATTTTCAATTCCCTTTTTAATATGTATTCTAGATAAAAATAGTATTTTTTTAGGTTGCTGTTTCTTTTTAGGTTCTGCTTCAGGAAAATCATCAATATTTACACCATTTGGTATCATTGCAATCGGGTTCTTAAACCCTAAAGTTCTAATACTCTCTACTTCCATTGGAGCAGTTGCGTGAATACAAGTAGCTTTTGATAAATCTTTATATTGAAATAATTTTAATGCTAATTTCTTTTTAAACTTAGCCTGAGTTAAAGACCAAGGTTCTAACATGCCTCTTACTGTTATGATATAAGGGATCTCCTTTTTTCGAGCAATTTTAGACATGTAGTGCACAGGTAGTTCCCAAAGGCTATGTCCATGAAATAATTTATTGGATGATTTTTCTAATTTTAATATTAAATCTTTAGAATAGCCTAATTTACCAAAACGAAACAAGTTAATTTTACCTCTATTATTCTTAAAATGATTCGCTATTGGATTATCACTTTTTAAAGTACTCAGTTCTATTTCAATATTTGAATCTGTATTATGAATTGCTTCAATTAAATGTGTAACACTTCTTGCAGGCCCTCCACTAGAAACATCTATTGTTGAAATGACATGATGAAAGTTCATGAGTTTTTAATTTATTAATCTTTTTCAGCTTTTATATTTTTTGCTAATTACTTAGCTTCGATAACCTCTTTATATATATTTAAATAATCATTGGTTATTTTATCAATTTTAAATCTCTCAACGTTTTTTAATCCTAGATGAATTATATTCGTTCTATATTCAGCATCATCTATCAACTTTTCTACTCCTTCTTTAATTGACGAAATACTATTAGGATCAACCAAACAAGCACTTTCACCTGCTACTTCCTTCATCGCCCCCATATTAGAAGTTATTACAGGTCTACCAATTGCTTGAGCTTCTATAATTGGCATTCCAAACCCCTCGTAAGTTGAAGCAAAACACAACAAATCGCAATTTTGATATGCATCTATAATTTCTTCATATGAAATAAAAAATTGATTAAAATAATTTATTTCTAACTTTTCTAATAACAATAATTGCTCCTTAGCAAGTTTTCCTATAATATGTAACTCGCAAGAAATTTCTTTTAATGATTCTATAGTATTTTCTAAATTTTTATTTGACTTTGTCCCAATCAGTAAAATTTTAGGACATGAAGCATTAAATTCTTTAGGCTGATATTTTAATTCTTCTTTAACAGGGTTGTATACTACTTTAATTTTATCCTTTGCAAAAGGTATTATACTTACAAGTTCTTTCTTAGAAAACTCTGAAATTACCGTAATTTTTTTTACAGATAATGCAGGAATCCAATACCAAAAAACCTTCATTAAAAAAAACTTAATTTTATTTCCATTAAGAGTAGAACCTACATCGTGTATTGTTAAAATTGTTTTTCCTTTTAAACCTAAAGTCACATAATTTATGTGCCCAGTTATGTGATTAAGCTTACCACTATTAGCTCTTGTATATTTAATATTTTTAAATATATTTTTAAAACTAATTTTTCCGTAAGGCATTGTTATACTTTCTACAGAAATTATAACTGATAACTTTCGAGAAACTGCATCAAACAATTCTTCAATACTATTAAATTGGGGCTCTTTTTTTCTAAAGAAAAACTTTACTTTCATTAAACTTCCCAGTTAAAATATTTTCTAGAAATATAAAAGAATAAAGCAACAACAATACTTGCTTTTACTAGATGGTTTAATGCCACAAATAACTCTGTTTCTGCTTTTACAACTTGTAAAAATAATAATGGTACAAATATTAATAATAAAGGGTGTTCAATACAAAAATCGACTATTTTAACCCAATACCAACTCAGAAACCAAGCCCATACAGCCATAAAAATAATCCCACCAAACATTCCATAATTAGCATAACCTTCTCCCACAAGACTAATTCCCATAGAAGTACCATGACCTAAAATAAAACCTGTAAATTTTTCGAAATTTTCTTTACCTCCTGCAAGCTTTTTATTTTGACTTAGAAATCGAGGTAATAATGTTCCCTCTATAGCAGTTACAACTGTTTCACCATCTGCATAAGGCTGAACTTGAGGAACATGATCCATTACAGATGATATATGCCATCCTTGGTTTAACCTTACATTTAACCTATTTAAATTCTTATCATCAGAAAAATAAGAATCACTCATTGTTCCATCAAATGTGTTTAAAAATAATTCTATTTTATTTCCATTATAACCTTTCCAAACAGCTTCTCTAAAAGATGCTTTTACCATTTGTATAACAACTACAAATGCTAACCCACCACCTATTAATAACAACTTAGTTTTTACTGTTGGTTTATTCTTCAATGCCCAAATTAAGAATAAAAACATACCCCATAAGATAAGATCATGAAACATGGCACTTCTTAAAGAGTTAAATAATAAATAAACTAATGAGCCATAAAAGAACAAACGATCCATTCTTTTTTCAGAAAACAATAATACTCCCGCTCCAACAAATTTAAATAAAGAAATAAGGTATAAGAAAAATAATAAACTTGGTGGTGCAAATCGTTTTAAAACATCAGCAAATATACCTATCAACAATAAATACCTACCATATGTTACATAATTAGAAAAATCAAAATCTAAAGTAAGCTTATAATGCTTAGTTCTTATTAATAGAATAATAGCAAAACCTAAAAATGCAGGTACTACATAAGACATATAAGTTTGCTCATCTACTCTCATAAAATATTTAAAATCTTTTACAGAAAGTATATAAGAATTATATGCACCTACTATCCATTGTAAACCTGCTATAAGTAACATCAGTTCTATTACAGGTAAACTTTTACCAATTTCGTTAAAAAACCTAACAGCAGTAAAAGCTACAAACAAGACTCCTAAAATTGACCAAAAATACATGTGTCTAAGAAATTAAAGTATTAATATACGGCATATAAACAACCTCAGCAAAAAAATGTTGGTGGTTTTCTATAGATAATTTATTTGAACTTAATAAATCAATCGTTTTGATATCTGTAAAATTGACTGATAAAATTCTTGGGCTAGACTGCTTATTATAATTGATAATACCTAACATTTTATCTGAATACCATACTTCTAAACCACAAGCCATATATTCAAACAATTTATTGGGTGCGTTATATTTATAATTGTCAGTATTTGCCTTATACAAAATTACTCCAACATTATATTTCGGTAGCAATTTAGGCATTTCATTATATTCAACACCTTTTTCATTAAAATTAATCCACTTAGAGTTTAATTTAATTAAATAATCTGTTGTATCTTGATGTAAATTGTAAGCATAAATATCAAAAGTAACTTTTCCTTTTTGCTTTTCAACCCATTCGCAATACTCTTGTATGTATGTATCTTTTAATGATAATGAACCTACATACACAGTTTTTACAACTTCTGCACTTTCTTGAAAATTATCATTAAATTCTTGCAACCATGATTTTGCTGGATAATTCGGTAACTCTATCATTTGATTTTTAGAAACCATAGGATTATCTTTTAAAAACAATTTAATTCTATCTTTATTTGTTTGAGAGATACTCTCTGCTTTTTCATACAAGAAGGTTTGCTCTTGTTTATGGTACATTTTTACTAGTTTCATTCCTCTTTCATACCATTTGCTCGAAGCATACTCATGATAATGTATATACAGTTTTGTTTTTTTACCAAATAATCTATAATACCAATAAACAGGACCAACTGAGTAACTTTCGTAATATAAAATACTATCTGGACGTAAGAAGCATAACTTAAAAAACACAGATAAATTAAATAACATATATTTAAATAATCTTAAGATTATATTTTCTTTTTCTTTCGGTGCTGCTACTCTATAAATGTTATCTAAACTTTTATTTTTATAAGGTTTTCTTCCTTTATTATTTTTAGTAGAAAACACCTGTACTATAACATTATTACTTTCTGATATACAATTTAACAGATTAGTTACTGGAGGATAGAACTCTAATGGCAAATAGTGGATAACTGCTAATTTTTTTTTCATTTTAAAACCTTTAACACTAATTCTTTTAAAATAGCTTTATAATAATATCCACCTTCATTTACTCTCTTATAACCTCTTTCAGAAATATTTTTTAATTCTTTTTTATTTTTAAAAAGATATTTTATTTTTTCTATTAATTCTTCTTCAGAATTATAAAAAACAACTTCATCATCTTTGTAAAAAGAAGCAATTTCTTGATTGTATTCAGTTAATAAAGCTGTTTTACACGCAGGAATTTCAAAAGTTCTAGTAGTATGTTGCTCAGGAAATTTTTTAGACAAAGCTCCCCAAGCCATTACTGATTTTGAAATAAATTTAGAATATTCTTCATTCATTAATTTTTTACCAGCAAATGTCAGTAAAGTATTATCTTTATGTTTCTCTACAAATTTTTCCCATCCAAACCCTGCTACATTTATTTTTATACCTTCAGTTAAGAAAGCTTCCATCATTTTAAAGCGATTAGGTTCTGCTAAACCAATAAAGGCAATACTATTTTCTTTATCAACGAACTCAATCTTTGGAGTGTGATTTTCTTTTGAAAAACCTTGCGTAGTTATAATTAATCTATCCTTTTTTACTCTTTTTAAATACTCTTCTTTTTCTGGTGATTTTGTTGTAATGACAAAATCATATAAATACATAGCTTTATAAAACATCTTAGATTCATTTTCATAAAAAGCCATATCTGGTGTAAAATGCACTAACTTTGGAGTTGATTCTCTTAACTTTTTTGTTATTTTTTCGCTAACAAAAACCCCTTTATCAACCCAAATTAAATCAAACTTCTCTTGATTTTCTAATTCTTGTTTAATAAAAGCATTTGTACTTGTAATTAAAGGCCCTATTTTAAATCTAAAACCAAAACTCCTCCATAACGCAGCTGTTTTATAAAAAGGAACATGTGTATCAATAACAACAAATTCTTCTGCTTTTACTATTTCCTTAAGCTGATCTGCACGCATTTTACTGGTTGTACCATCAGAATATTGTCCTATATATAGTATTCTCAAAATATTGTTTTTAGGCTTTTATTAATCTCTAAACTAAATTTAGAAGAACCTCTATCATTTAAATGAGATTTATCTCCAAAATACTCATCCTTATAGAAACATAAATCACTATCAAATTTAAAGTTTGGATATCTTAATTTTAATGCTGCAAAATACTCATTATAACTCTCATTAAACTCCTTTGTAATATTTACGTAAGAACTTTCATTAAAAGGTGCATTCTTATAAATTAAGTATATATTATTCTTCTTTGCTAAATCTAATAACTTAATCAAAGAATTTGATGCTACTTTATTAGGCACAAAATTTAAAACACCTTTTTGTGCTTCTTCATTTAACTCGCTTGATTCTTTTCCTTTTCCGTATAAATGATATCCTTTATTTTCGATAATATCATTATAAAAGACATCATTTCTATTACCTCTTAAAAATTTTGAGTTTGTTATTTCTGTTTGAAAATATAAAGGCCACTTTAAAAGAATTAAATACGATTTTATTATTGCTAATTTATTTTCTAAATAAGACATATTTTCCTGCTCTTCAACTGGTTTCCAAAAAGTCAATCTATCTTCATTTAATTCATTAAAAACTTTATTTACATCATTAAAATTTAATAAAGACAGTTTAAGAGAGTGCGCAAAAAAATGTTCTGATGCCATAAAATGTATAGCTCCATAAGAAACAATTAATGTATCTATTTTAATGTTTTTATCTAGCATATCTTTTAGTATAAAATAGCCTTCAATTGATGTAGATCCTCCTAAAGATAAATTTAGGAATTTACTTTCTATTAAATTTGGCTTTATACCTGCCTCTGCTCTACTATCTCCTATTATAAAATTTTTGTATCCTTTTCCATTTTCATCTTTTACCTCCTTAATAAACTTTACCGCAGAAAATGTTGGATCCATATATCTTGATGGAAAAATTACAACAATTAATGTTGCAAAAACATACCCTAAGAATACTATTAACAGTGTATTTAAAATAAATTTTTTCATGAAATTAAAATTGAAAATAAATAAATTCTTTACCAGAACTATGATTTACATATATAAGAATCATTAAAAAAGTATAAAAGCCATATCTACCTATTTTATTTTTAAAAGTATTTAATTCCATTATTGCATATTGTTGACTTCTACCTTTCCATTCTATGAATAAAAATAATAGTATTGTTAATAAAGTAAACTTAGGAAAATACTCAGGAGCCTCAAAAATAGTTTTAGAAAATATTTCACTTATAATTTGCATGGCTTGATGTATGTTTTCTGATCTAAAGAAAACCCAAGCTAATACTGTTAAATTAAAAGTCAATAACATAGAAATAAACTCTTTAAAATTAGGAAGCATTTTCCCTTTAGCTACAATTTCTATATTATTTCTGTTATTTTTACTTAACATGATTGGTAAAAAATAAATAGCATTTAACAATCCCCATGCAATAAATGTCCAATTAGCTCCGTGCCAAAATCCACTTACCAAAAATATGATAAATGTATTTCTTACTTTCATCCATATGCCACCTCTACTCCCTCCTAAAGGAATGTATAAATAATCTCTAAACCAAGTTGAAAGAGAAATATGCCACCTTCTCCAAAACTCTGCCATATCTCTAGAAAAATATGGAAATGCAAAATTTTGTTTTAAATCGAAACCAAAAAGACGAGAAGTACCAATTGCTATATCTGAATAACCTGAAAAATCTCCATAAATTTGAAAAGTAAAAAATATTGCACCTAAAAACAAAGTACTACCATTCATATTTGCAGAATCATTAAATATCATATTTGCATATTCTGCACAATTATCTGCAATTACTATTTTTTTAAACAATCCCCAGAGTATTTGACGCATTCCATCCACGGCTTTAGTATATTCAAATTTTCGTTTTGAATAAAATTGAGGTAATAGATGCGAAGCCCTTTCAATAGGACCTGCTACTAATTGTGGGAAGAAACTTACAAAAGCAGAAAAAGCAATAAAATTTTCTGTTGGTTCAAGTTTTTTTCTATAAACATCTATAGAATAACTTAAAGTTTGAAAAGTATAAAAACTGATACCAACAGGTAAAATTATATTTAAACTATTTGTTTGTATTTCTGATCCAAAAAAAGAAAAAGCAGTAACAAAATTGTCCAGAAAAAAATTATAGTATTTAAAAAAACCAAGAAAACCGAGATTTATTAAAATACTTGTCCAAAGTAAAATCTTTCTTTTTATTAAATTCCCTTCCGTTTTTAACTTTCTTCCTATTAAATAATCTACAATAGAACTAAATAGTATTAAAGATAAAAACCGCCAATCCCACCACCCATAAAATAAATAACTAGCTGCAACTATTAATAAGTTTTGTAATTTTAAATTTTTATTAAACACAAACCAATAAAGTACAAATACTATTGGTAAAAAAACTGCAAAATCTAAAGAGTTAAAAATCATCTATTAACTGTTTATATTTTTCATTATTCTTTCTCCTACCTTATCCCAAGTATTATTTAATATGGCATTTTCTCTAGTAAATTGACGCATTTTTAAATAATTCTTTTCGTCGGAAATCATTTTAATCATTTTATCAGCCAACTCTTTTTTATCTCTAGGATCCTCTAATAAATATCCTGATTTACCATCTATCAAATATTCTGGTATTGCAAATTTATTAGAAGATATTGCAGGACAGCCAAAATAAGCCAATTCATTTATTACCAAAGTATTTGTATCTTTTAAAGTAGGATGCAATAAAGCAAACGCAGTTTTAAATATATTTATTAATGCTTCTTGTTCTTTAACAATACTTTTTCTATAAAAACCTAAATAACTAACTCCTTCAATATTTTTAATATCCTCACCCGGATCATCTCCAACAATCCATAAACTTACATCGTTATATTGTTCTCTTAACAATTTTATTGCTTCAACTACAACCAAACCTCCTTTAGGTATAAACTCTCTAGACACAAATAAAAAGTTATATCCACCTTTAAAAGTGTCTTTCTTTGGTATATCTATAAAACCACCAACACCTACACTTACAAAATTCAACCCATTTAAATTATAAGCTTTTTTTGTTTCTGCTAAAGCCCACTGAGATCTAAAAAAAACTTTTTTTGCTTTGCCTAACCATTTAGCTTCCTGAGTATAAATTCTTTGTAAATCTTTATTAAAAAACTCTTGCTTGTCATTATAAATATCTACATAGGTAGCAAAACAAGCATCATTAAAGCAATAGTAAGGTTTGTCTGGTTTTGTCTTAATCCATCTTGTAAATCCATGAAAAAAATAAGATTCTGTATCATCATTTTTTTCAGATTCATGAAAGCTTTTAGCAATATCTTTTAAGGTTTTTTCAGAAAAATAGTGATAAGATCTTTTAGCACCTAATTTTTTACGTCCTACAGATATTACTTTAGAAAGTATATCTGTCTTAAGTTTTATTACAGAATAAGTAACTTTAGAACATTTCTTTTTTAAAATATTAAAAGTTGCAAAATTAACACCAGAGCCACCTCCACTAGATTCTCTAATATTTATTTTTGTATAATACGCTATCTTCATTACTTAAACTATTCTCTTACTTCTAAATTACTTTGTAATTCTGCTTTTTGGATAAACAAGGCTATCACTAACATACATACTAAACTTTAAAGCTCCAATCTCATTTAAATGACCATTATTATAAAAATACTTATCATTTTTTACAATATCATCTTCAGAAAAATCAATTAACCTAGTATTTGTTTTACTTGCAATTTTTTTGGCTGTATCTATATATTCATCATAATTTATAAATGAATTTTGTCCATTAATATGCATTGGTGCAATTATTAGAACTGGTGTTATATTGTATGACTTTATTTTATTAATTAAGTTTTTAAACCTTAAAACTGTTTCATCTGAAATTTGAATATTTTCTTTAAATTCTTTAGATTTTCTAGTATCATTATATGTTTCTTCATGGCCTAAAAATCCTTTTTCAGCATCTCTCTTAAAATTCTCTTTATTTAAACTCTTTTTTAATCCTAAAAAGGCGTTCTTATAATATGTATGATTTGCTACAATAAAAGAATAAAATGGTACATTGTATAATTTAGAATGTAATTCTGGCGCTACTTTTTGTATATTTTCTTTTAAATAAACGTTTGATTTGTATGCTAAATATCTTCCTGGTTTTGTCACCCCTTCCATTTTTGAAAACGAGAAAAAAGCAAGACCAATAATTATTGTATCACAATTTTTAGAATAACTAAGAAATTCATCAATTAAGAATTCACTTTTTAAAATTGGTGTTCCATCAATTCCTAAATTATAAAAACTTTTATTTATATTAGATTCAATAATATTTGAATTAAAACCAACTTCGGTAACAGACGACCCAAAAACAATCACATCAGGATCAATATCATGATTCATTATAAGATTAACCTTACCTGTATGAGAATCTGATGATAATGAAACATAATAAGCCATCGTTTTTTCTAAAGAAAAAATAATTATTGTTAAAAACAAACAAAAACCAACGGTATTTTTTACGAGATTTTTAACCTCAAAATTTACGTTTCTCATTTTTTTAAAATTGAAAATAAATAAATTGATTAACTTCAAAATAACCAAATATCAATATTGCTAAAACTAAACTAGTATAAATACTCCATCTAATCAACGGTCTTTTTTTAATTATTTTAGCCTCATTTAATTTATTTTTTATTACTAAAAACTCCACAAGTAACAAAATACAAATAAGTAGAAAATTTCCTAAAAATTTCCACAATGGATTATTTATATATAAATGCATCCCTCTTGTAATTGTTACTAAAGACTGAGAAAAATCAAATAAATTAGATATTATTAAAAAAGCATCATTAGTTGAATTTGCTCTAAAAAATACCCATGCAAAACATACAATACAAAAAGTAAATATTATTTTAATAAAATTAAAAAAAGCACTTTTTTTCTTATCTAAATTTAATTTTTTGGTGTTTACTATATTTTCTATAATTAATATTATTCCATGTACAAAACCCCATATAATAAATGTCCATTGCGCTCCATGCCAAAAACCACTAACTACAAAAACTAAAAAAAGGTTAAAATACATACGAAAAGTATTAACTCTATTTCCACCTAAAGGGATATATAAATAATCTCTAAACCATGTTGAAAGTGAAATATGCCAACGTCTCCAAAATTCTCCTAAAGATTTAGAAAAATAAGGGCTCTTAAAATTTTCCATCAGTTTAAAATTAAACATTCTAGCAACACCAATTGCAATATCAGAATACCCAGAAAAATCACAATATATTTGAAATGCAAATAAAATAGTAGCAATAATATAATGGATTCCTCCAAATTCATCAGGTGAATTATAAACCGTGTTCACTGTTAACGCAAGTCTATCTGCAATTACAACTTTTTTAAATAATCCCCATAAAACACGTATTACTCCAAATTGTATATTAATAAATTTTATTTTCTTTTCCTTAGTAAATTGAGGTAACAAATGAGTTGCCCGTTCTATCGGACCTGCTACTAATTGAGGAAAAAAACTTACAAAAGCAGCAAAAACAATAAAATCTTCTGTTGGTTCTAGTTTTTTTCTATAAACATCTATAGTATAACTTAAGGTTTGAAAAGTGTAAAAACTAATACCAACTGGTAGTATAATGTTTAAATTATTTACTTGTATTTCTGTTCCGAAAAAAGAAAAAGCAGAAATAAAGTTATCTAGAAAAAAATTGTAATATTTAAAAAATCCTAAGAACCCAAGATTTACTAAAATACTTACCCAAAGTAAAATTTTACGTTTTGTGTGTTCTTTTTCTATTTTTAATTTACGACCTATTAAAAAATCTACAACAGTACTAAAAAATATTAATGATAAAAACCTCCAATCCCACCAACCATAAAATAAATAACTTGCAGCTACTATTAATAAATTTTGTTGTTTTAAATTTTTATAAAATACAAACCAATAAAGTATAAATACAACTGGTAAAAAAACAGCAAAATCTAAAGAGTTAAAAATCATCTATTAACTATTTATATTTTTTAACATTCTCTCTCCTACCTTTTGCCAAGTATTATTTAATATGGCATTTTCTCTTGAGAAACGACGCATTTTCGAATAGTTATTTTCATCTTCTATCATTTTAACCATTTTAGAAGCTAACTCTTTTTTATCTCTTGGATCACTCAGTAAATAACCAGATTTACCTTCTAGCAAATACTCTGGTATAGCAAATTTATTAGAGGATATTGCTGGACAACCAAAATAAGCTAGCTCATTTATAACCAGAGTAGTAGTATCTTTTAACGTAGGATGAACAATAGCAAAAGATTCTTTAAAAATTGTATTTAACTCTTTTTCTTCTTCAGGAATACTCTTATCAAAAAAGCCTTTATATATAATACCTTCTTTTTCTAAAACATTTTCAGGAGGTCTTTCTCCCACAACCCAAAGACTTGCTTTAGGAAATTTTTTTCTTACTTCGGTTATTGCATCAACAACAGTAAGCCCTCCTTTCGGTATAAATTCTCTAGAAATAAAGAGAAAATTAAAACCTTCTTTATAATTATCTTCTTGTGGTATATCTATAAAACCACCAACACCTACATTTATAAAATTTTTTCCATCTATGTTATAATATTCTTTAGTTTCATCTATAGCCCATTGTGATGTAAAAAAAACTTTTTCTGCATTTTTAAGCCATTTTTTTTCTAATTTAAATATCCTATCTAAATCTTTTTCTAAGAAATCTTCTTTATTATTATAAACATTTACATAAGTAGCAAAACAAGCATCATTAAAACAGTAATAAGGTTTGTTAGGATTTATTTTTATCCATTGTGTAAAACCAAAAAAGAAATATGCATTAAATTCTTGTACCTTCTTTATTGAACTAAAGGTTTCATAAACTTTGTTTAATCGATTTTCTGAAAAAAAATGATATTCTCCTTTTAAGCCAACAACCCTTTTTGCTTTAGAAATTGTTTTTTTATAATAATCACTAGAAGGAAAAATAATCGGCATTAAAGAAACTTCAAAATTCTTTTCTAAAATTTTTTTTGTTGCCACATTTAAGCCAGATGCACCACCACTTTGTTCATTTAATTCAATATTTGTAAAATATGCAATTTTCATGAATTAACTTTTAAAAATAAAGACCTTAATTTTAAGGCGTTTTTTAACCCTATTATTTTACCTATCTTCTTAAAATTCTCTCCTCCTACTGGCCACATCTTTTGATGCCCTAGAGTATAAAATTTTTCTTCTGCTCTTTTTTGTAACTCTGGATACAAAGGGTAAAATTGATAAATAAAATTTAAATAATTTTCTCCTAAACTTTTTTTAACTTTTTCTGAATTCATATTTTCTTTGCAATTTTTCTGATATAATTCATAAGATTGTAATAATGACGAAGCTTTCTTAAAACTAAGTCTGTTTTGTTGAGATATACTTTCTGAATTACCTGATCTGTAATACACTTTTGCATCTTTACAAAACTTTATTTCTTTTGCTTTAAGTAATACTTTCGAAAAAAACTCTCCATCTTGGTTTAATGTTAAATCTTCATTCCATTTACCTGCCTTTTTAATTAAGCTACGGTGCGTTAACCAAACTGAGGTTTGCCCCATTCCATTTCCATTCCAACTATCCACCAACCAATCAATAGGTTTTTCGTAATCTTTATTTATATTTTGATTTTCCCATTTTACATCTTCTGGGCTATTATAAAATCGTCCCCAAACACCGCTGCATATAATTTCATTTCCAAACTCTTCAAATAATTGCATTTGTTTTTCAACTTTTAAAGAATCTAAAATATCATCAGCATCTAAATATTGAATATAATCTCCATCACTTAACTCAAATCCATAATTACGAGCAGCACAAGCTCCTTTTCCATAATTTTTAAAAACTTTTATAAAAGACAGGTTTTTATCTTCCAATCTCTTTAAAATCGAGCTCGTATTATCTGTAGAATAATCATCTATAATAATTATTTCTATATTCTTATAAGATTGATTTAAAACAGATTCTACCGTTTCTTCAATATAAGATTCCGCATTAAATGCTGGTATAATTATTGAGACTTTTGCTTTCGATTTTATTGTCATATTTATTCTGATATAGCTGTAGTCAATAAATTTTCTATTTCTACAATTCTATTTTCATTAGAGCATAAATTAAGTATATGTTTTCTACCATACTCTCCCATTTCATTCGCTATCTCTTTATTGTTAACAAGATAAAGCATTTTTTTCCCCATCTCTTCATAATCATATTCTTTAACTAAAATTCCTGATTTATTATGAATTACATTTTCTGGTATTCCATTATGGAAAGTAGAAACAACCGGCAACTTTAAAGACGCTGCTTCTGCAATACTAATAGCAAACCCTTCTTGATCTCCTGTAATTGGTGTAACTGAATGTTGTACATATATCCTTGATTGATTTAATATATCAAGTACATATTTATTATCAAGTGCTCCTCTAAAAACTACATTTTTTTCAATCCCTAATTTTAAACATAAATCTTTACATTCTTGCAATAAATCTCCACCTCCTATAATTTGTAAATTAGAATTTGGTCTTTTCAAAAAACATTCATAAAAAGCATAAATTAAGGCTATTGGATTCTTTTTAGGTGTTAATCTACCAACAAATACAAAATCATATTTCTTTTCTTCCCAGGTTAAATTTAAACATTTATTTGATGAATTTAAACCTAATCTTATAACTTTAATTTTAGAACTATCACAACCATTAATAACTAATAATCTTTTTATGTGATAAGAAGCAGCAACTATAAAACTAGCTTCTTTAAAAATAGTTTTTAAATCGATCTTATAACTATTATTTTTTAATTCTGATGTAATATCAAACCCATGAAAATGAACTACAAAAGCTTTCTTTAACTTAACTAATTCTGGTAAAATTCTTACAGCAGTTGTACCATAATCAATATAAACAACATCATTTTTATTAATTTCTGAATATAAATTTTTACAAGCTTTCTTTTTTCTTAATTTATATAATATTTTATGTCCACGAGATTCTAACAAATAAGAAAGATAAAAAACTATTTTTTTTGAAATTTCAAAATCTATTACTTTATAGTTTATCCCTTCTTTATAAAAGGGATCTTCTGCTACAATATGGGTAACATCATTTTTAGTAGATAAACCTTTAGATAATTCATATATAAAAGTTTCACTTATAGCTATTGCTGTAGAAAAATATAAAATCTTCATATTCTTATAAAATTATATAAATTATTTACTTTACTCACAGTTTACAGTTTATCAATTATCTTTATGTAATTATTAGTAACATGTTTCCATGTAAAATTATTTGTAAAACGTTTGTGTGCTTTATCTGCTAATAATTTCATTTCATGGTCATTCTCTAAAGCATAAATAATTGTATTTGCTAATTTAGTAACATCTTCGCAATTTAACTTTATTGCAGCGTCTCCAACTTCTTCTGGGATTCCTCCTCTATCACCAACAATCATAGGAATACCCGAAGCCATCCCTTCTATTACAGAAAGCGGACAAGGATCGTTCCATATAGAAGGTATACAATACAAAGCAACTTTTTTAAATAAATCAGGTACATCATCATGGTCTACATAACCTAAGAAATCAAAATTCTCTTTATCATTTTTTGTAAGCTCTTTAAGTGACTTTACAAAAGGGGAATCTTCCATATTACCAAAACCAGCACTACCAGCAATAATTAATTTAACCGTAGAAATCTTCTTCTTAACTAACAGTACAGCTTCTATTAATTGTTTTATCCCTTTTGTTTCATCTAATCTACCTATAAATAAAATTTGATTATTTTTTGCGGGTAATGTTCTTACAAAATGGTCTGGATTACTCCCGTTTAATAAAACAGCACACTTAGATTTAAAATCTAAATTATGATCTGCTCCTTTCTTTAAAATTCCATTTTGAATATAACCACTTACAGAAATTATTTTATCGCAATAAGTATATAAATCATTTATTTGTTTATGATTTGCATCAAATACATGATCGTTATGCATATGCAACATAACTTTTGCATTCGGATTTAATCTTTTTATGATTGGAATATAATTTGGGCGATTATGTACATGTATTATCTTATATTTCTTTCTTCTTGCAAATAAACCAACTAAAATTACATAAGTATTATATTTTAAATGATGTCCTATTTTTGCCCCCGAATACTTACTAATAGACTTCGCAAATTTTGTTTTTATTTGTTTTAAATTATTAACTTTAAACGGAGTATCAGAAAAAGGAGCACAAACTGTTGTTTCATATTCTACCAATTCACTAGAAAATTCTTTAACCCATGTAGCTATTGCTCCTCCATTTTTAGGAGAATAATATTCTTCTTGAGTTAAAACTTGTAATATTTTATTATTTGACATTAAATAAGATTTTATATAGTGAAAACAACAAAACCTTATCAAAATATTTTACTCCAAATATTTTAAACCCTATTTTAAAGGTTTTTAATTTTAAACTTCTACTATTAAGCATCGATGCATAATACCTTGCTTTACTTAATTTATTTCTAACTGCAGTAATATATTCTGATGTTTTATATTCCTTATTTTCTTCTACAATCTCACACCACTTCTTTAAAGATATAATATGCCCTTCGTACATTCTTTGGTAATTATTCTTTGTATTACCTTCATGAATTCTTATTTTGACATTATAAGATTCTGTAGACAAAATTTTAAAATCTTTAATGGCACATCTAAAGAAAAAGTCCATGTCTTCACAACCTTTTAATGTAGTATCAAAACCACCTACTTCTGTAAAAAAATCTTTTTTAATAGTTAATCCGCTAGGTGATATTAGACTATCTTTCCAATAATCAAATACATTTGTTCGTTTATTTTCAATCGCATTAGTATTACTTAAAGTTTCTTCTTGGTTAAACCATTTATAAGGTGTAAACACTAAATTAGCTTTAGTTCCATCAATTAAATCTAACTCCTTTTCTAATTTTGTTGACAACCAATAATCATCCGCATCTAAAAAAGAAATATAATTTCCTTTAGCAATTTCTGCACCTCTATTTCTAGAGTATGAAACCCCTTTATTTGTATCGTTTTTAAAATATAATAAATATGGAAACTGTTTCTTTAAACTTGTAATTATTTCTATAGAATTATCGGTAGAATTATCATCAATTACTATACATTCTATATTTTTATATGTCTGATTAAATACAGAAGAAATACACTCTTTTAAATAACTAGAATTATTAAAATTAGGTATAATTACAGATATTAGCATCTTTTTCATTCATCATTTTTTATTAATAATTGATTTACAAAAAAATCCTATTTGTTGATAGGGACTTAATTCTGTAAAATATGAAAATCTTAAATCTTTAAAAGCTACTATAAGGTTTCTGATATTAAATGATGGTCCTTTTAGATGTGTTTCAAAAATATAAACTTCTTTAAAATCTTCTAACTGAGATAACAGCATTTTTTTTGTTGTTTGATTATCAACACTTAAAAGAATTTTTTCAGTATTTTCTAATACATCTTTAAAAATATATTTTTTGTCATTTAATTTAAAAAGATGTCTTATATAAGCTAGTTTAAAAACTTTAAAAGTCTTAACCCAAGATCCTTCTGAATGATGAATTGTATAAGGGCTTTTTTTAGGCGCTCCTTCAATTTCTGAATAGAACATTTCTTGGTCTCCTAAATAAATACTTTTATCCTTAAACCAATCACTATTTATTTTAAAAATTTCTGTAAAAATATTAGGTATAGGAGCAGGAAAAATTAAACACTCATAAATTTTTAGAATTGTAGCAATTCTATGGTCTTCTTTTTCACAAGCAAATATCCCTAGATTTATTAGATATTTATTCTCATAAGATGCAAAAAATGATTTATTATCCCAAAGGTGTGTAAAGTCTTTTTTAACTTCCATGTCGGTATCTAAATAAATACCTCCGTCCCTATATAAAGCCCATAATCTTACATAATCAGAAGCAAAAGCCCATTGTTTATTTTCAATACAATATTTTACAAATGGATGATCAACGGGAGAATTAGATTCATTCCATTCTTTAATTTTATGATTAGGTAAAACCTCTTTCCAGGTTTTAATGCATTTAGTAATTAGTTCTGGTTTTTTTGAACTTCCAAACCATACATAATGTATAACTTTAGGTATCATTTAATCTAAATTATATGTTTATAAACTATTCTTTAATATTTTTAAATCAGTCTTTAAATAAATTAATTTTTAATACCTGACTCTTTTCAATAAGACAAGTTTATAAACTTCTACCATAATTTTCTTTTTCAAGATTATTTTAATTGAAATTATTTACTTGTAATTCTATATTATAAAATGCAGAGTTAAATTCTACAATTCCTTAAAACTATTTTCTTATTTTAGTTTTGATAAAATGCCTTAGTTTTTTATAATAACTAGGGTTTGTATCTAAACCTGGCCAATTATTTGCTGGTATTTCTACATTTCCTTTTTTAGAAAAATCAAAATTATTATCCATAAATTCACTTAATGAAGCAAACATATTGTATTTCTCTATAATTAAGTTTCTAGCAATCTTTATAGCATCTATGTGCTTTTCCCATAAATTATTTTTAATTGCTTCTTGTATTATTTTAGTAGCTTCTTCTGGTTTATTTATATCTATAAAAATAATTGCTTCTTTCGGAAAATACTTTGTAATATTAGGACAACCGTAATAAATTGGCATTGTATAACTTAAAAAAGCATCCATTATTTTCTCCGTCCAATAATCCTTATGATTGGAGTTTTCTATAGCTAATGTATATTTAAAATTTTTTAAGACATCCCATTTATTATCTATCTCCTTAAAACCTTTACCAAATAAGTTATAATCTAGATTTAAACTATCAATCTCTTTCTTAAAATTTAATCGTGCAGAATGACCACTATGGAAAGACTTATTACTTGTAATCCAACAAATTGATGATTTTTTGTCTAAACCATCTAGTTTTAGGTTTTTTAAAAAATCTAAATCCTTACCAAGCCACCAAGGTAAACAAGGATGATGTGGGACAATATTCTTATCAGTTTTAACAAATTGAGTTAAAACATGGCCTACATCCGGAAATCTTTTTTTAAAAAAAGCATATCTTTCTGTAGGTGGTTCTTGTGTACAAATTAAAGTGTTAATCTTAGCACAATTTAAATTTAATTCGTTTTTACTAAAATTAAAAATAATTAATCCATCATAGTTATTATCATATTCAGCTTCATTTTCTTCTGTTATAAATTGATAATTACCCCAGATTAATGAATTATTTGGGGTTATGGTAGATAACTTTGGATAGTTCCAGTTTTTGACTATTTTAATCTTTTTCATAAGTCAATTCCCAGTTAAAACTAGTATTTAGATATCCTGGTTTAGCTTTACCTGTCATAGGAAAATTAGACTCAGAATATACAGCATGAGAAAAATTAGTTTTAATGAATCTAAAATCGAAATTAATTTCATCTTCTTTTAAAGCCCAACCTTGATAATGAATTACAGATGAAACACATATTCTATAGTTTCTTGGTAAAAATTGGCCAATCGGAAGTTTTGCTCTTAATATAAAATCTCCAATAACCAAATCCTCGGGTGTAATGTCCGAGTTCTCGAATACATCATTAACAGAAATTAAATTATTATATTCATCAAATAAAGAAACAAAAATTACTAAATTTCTGTTTGGCTTCACTATTTTACCTTTAATAACTACAGCAACTTCATTAATATCCGAAACTTCATCAGAAGCAATATCATTCCCTTCCATTAAAGTGCAATTTTTAAAAACTACTTCATTCGGGTAATTATTTTTTTCTAAAGGAATATCAATTGACATTTTGTTAGCTTCACCTTCAGCTACATCTTTTTTATTGTATAAGTTTATAGCTTCAATAACATCTCCATCAAATTTTACTTGTCCGTTTCCAAGTACCACACACCTATTGCATATTTGTTTTATCGTTCCCATATTATGGCTTACAAATAAAACAGTTCTTCCTTGTTCTTGAGAAACTTCTTTCATTTTACCAATCGCCTTTTTTTGAAACTCAGCATCTCCTACTGCCAATACTTCATCAACCACCAAAATTTCTGGTTCTAAATGAGCTGCTACTGCAAAAGCCAATCTTACATACATCCCAGAAGAATATCTTTTAACAGGTGTATCTATATAACGAGCACAACCAGCAAATTCAACAATTTCGTCAAATTTATCTGTAATTTCAGCTTTTGTCATTCCCATTATTGCACCATTAAGAAAAACATTTTCTTTACCAGTTAATTCAGGGTGAAATCCTGTACCAACTTCTAATAAAGAAGCTATTCTACCATATGCAGTTATTGTACCTGTTGTTGGCGCTGTAACTCTACTTAATAATTTTAGTAATGTAGATTTTCCTGCACCATTTTTACCTATAACTCCAACAATCTCTCCTGGGTTAACTTTAAAACTAATATCTTTTAATGCCCACACGTAGTCAGAAACTCCTTTTACAGATCTATCATTTACATCTCCTACTTCTAAATAAGGATCCTCTTTACCTCTTACAGTATGCCACCATCTATTTAAATCATGAGATAATGTACCTGTACCAACATCTCCCAACCTATATTGTTTACTTATATTTTCTATTTCTACTATTGGTTTCATAATCAATTTTTAAAACAGTTAAACTGTATCCATAAAACTTTTTTCAACTTTATTAAAGCTTAATACACCTATAATAATGAATAAAACCATAACTATAAAACTATATAAAAGACCTCCCCAACTAAAATCACCGACACCTAAAAATGCATATCGAAAAGTTTCTATAATTGCACTCATAGGGTTTGCTTTAATAACAATTTCCATTTTACCCTCAATCATACTCGAAGGATAGATTACTGGAGTTGCATACATGGCCAGTTGAATAGCAAAAGCAATTAAAAATCTAAAATCTCTATATTTTGTAGTTAATGCAGTTATTAACAACCCTAAACCAAAACTCATACCACCTGTTATAATAATTAATACTGGTAGTAACAATAAATACCAGTTAGGTTGTATAATTGAATCTGTAAAAATTAAGTAGTAGAAAAAAACGATAAGAAACAAAAATAATTGTACTCCAAAAGTTATCAATTTAGAAATCACAATTGATAATGGTGAAATTATTCTTGGAAAATAAACTTTTCCAAAAATATTTGCATTCTGTACAAATGTTTCTGAAGTTGTTTTTAAAACATCTGCAAAATAATTCCAACTTACAATACCTGCAAGGTAAAATACTGCTTGCGGCATTCCGTCTGTACTCATCTTACCAATTCCCCCAAAAACCACCATAAACATAAGCGTAGTTAAAATAGGTTGAATAAAAAACCATAGTGGCCCTAGAATAGTTTGTTTGTAAACCGCAATAAAATCACGACGTACAAATAGTAAAAGTAAATCTTTGTATTCCCAAACTTCTTTAAAACTAAAATCAAATAAACCTACTTTAGGTTTTATCACTAGTTTATATTTATTTGACATTCTTTTATTTTATTATTGATTTTAAAAAAAATGAATTGACAGAATTTTTTCTATCAATTCATCTTCAGAAATTATATTTGATTTAAAAACATGTATCCCGTAAAATCATTGTAATTTATTAAAACTGTAAATCAAAAAAAGTTATGAATACAGCACCTTTTCTTTTTAATATTTTTTTTAATCCAATTTTATTCTGCTTGCTTCAATATTTGATGCCCTGCTTTTAACAAGTCAACATCTTTTTTCATTAAAGCAACATCTCCTTGCATCATATCTTTTACCAAGTCTTTTAATTCATACTCTGGTACCCAACCTAACTTTTCTTTTGCTTTTGTTGGATCTCCTATTAATAAATCTACTTCTGTTGGACGGAAATATGAAGGATCTACTGACAATACTTCTTTTCCTATTTCTACCTGAAACTCTTCTTTAGCACAGGCTACAACATAGGCTTTCTCATCTACTCCTTCTCCTTTAAATTCTACTTCGATACCTACTTCTTCAAAAGCCATACGTACAAAGTCTCTTACCGTAGTGGTCACTCCTGTTGCAATAACCCAATCTTCTGCCTTATCCGCTTGCAAGATCATCCACATCATACGTACATAATCCTTTGCATGTCCCCAATCACGTTTTGCCTCTAAATTCCCTAAAAACACTTTTTCTTGTAATCCTAAAGCTATTTTTGCAACGGCTCTTGTTATTTTTCTTGTTACAAAAGTCTCTCCTCTTCTTGGTGACTCATGGTTAAATAACAACCCATTACATGCAAACATATCATAAGCTTCTCTATAATTTTTGGTAATCCAAAAGCCATAAATCTTTGCAACTCCATATGGTGAACGTGGATATAATGCTGAATTCTCATCATAAAAACCTCTTTCGTTTTTATTCTCTGGCATCCCTCCAAATAACTCTGAAGTAGAAGCTTGATAAATTCTTGTTTTCTTTTCTAATCCTAAGATACGCACTGCTTCTAAGATTCTCAAAGTTCCTAATCCATCTACATTTCCTACATACTCTGGTGTATCAAAAGAAACGGCTACATGAGACATCGCTCCTAAATTATAAATCTCATCTGGTTGACATTCTTGGATAATTCTTGTTAGATTCATAGAATCTGTTAGATCTCCATAATGTAATTTTAATCTTTGATCTGGATCATGTGGATCTTGGTATAAATGATCGATTCTGTTTGTGTTAAATAGAGATGACCTCCTTTTAACTCCATGTACCATATATCCTTTTTCCAATAATAACTCTGCTAAATAAGACCCATCTTGTCCTGTAATTCCCGTGATTAATGCAACCTTCATATTAATTTAATTATTTTTTATCTTTTGTAACTTTTTGTTTTCTTTTGTAAATTATTTTCTTTTCAGTAAAAGTAAATTTACATTTTTACTTGTTTGATGGTATCAATGTTGCTTAAAAACCAGTCATAAGTTTTTTCAATACCTTCTTCTAATTCTGTTTTAGATTGCCAACCAATCTCTTTCATTTTAGATACATCCATTAACTTTCTTGGTGTACCGTCTGGTTTTTCTGAATCCCAAACAATGTTACCTTGATGGCCTGTTACTTTTTGAATTGTTTCCGCTAATTCTTTTATCGTAATGTCTTTTCCTGAACCTACATTATATAAGTATTCTGGCAATTCATTTTCTAAGGCATAGACTACGGCTTCTGCCATATCATCTACAAATAAGAATTCTCTCATTGGGGTTCCACTACCCCACAAAGTGACATCGGCATTATTATTGTTTTTAGCTTCATGAAACTTACGAATCATTGCTGGTAAAACATGAGATGTTTTTAAGTCAAAATTATCAAAATATCCATATAGATTCGTTGGCATTAAGCTTACGTAATCTTTATGAAATTGCTTTCTAATTGCTTGACATAATTTTACGCCTGTAATTTTAGCTACAGCGTACCATTCATTTGTAGGTTCTAAAGAATCTGTTAGTAAATATTCTTCTTTTAATGGTTGTGGTGCAAATTTTGGGTAAATACAAGAACTTCCTAAGAATATAAATTTCTCGATACCTGTTTTTAAAGCGCTATCAATTAAATTATTTTGAATTTGCATATTCTCCATCAAGAACTGATAAGGGTACTCATTATTCGCTAAAATACCTCCAACTCTTGCTGCTGCATCTATTATAGCTCCTGGCTTTTCTTCTTCTAAAAAAGCGGCAACTGCTTCTTGGTTCTTTAAATCTAACTCTTTACTAGTTTTACCTATTAAATTCGTATATCCTTTCTTTTCTAAAGCTCGCCACACAGCAGAACCAACCATACCACGGTGACCAGCTATGTAAATTTTTAATTCTTTATCCATTATTTATTTTCCATTACTAAAAACACATATAAAATAATAAATACAATCTACAGTAATTGTAGATTGTATTTATTATTTTAGTTTATACTTTTTTAGCTTTAAGTTTTTCTTTTAAGTTTTCTTTTTCTTGAACCTCTCTTCTTAACCCACTACTAGAGAAACGGTGTTCTCTTTTATTATAGAATAACTCAATACCAACTTCTTCACAATATTTTCTTCCTGTAAATTGCTTACTAGCATACTCATCTCCAACAATCCTTACATCAATCTTAAATGAGCGTAATACATCTTCTAAATCTTGTTCTGTTGCATAAGGCACAATTTCATCTACATACTTACATCCTTTTAATTGGATATATCTTTCTACTACAGATTGAATTGGTCTATTTTTTTCTGGACGATCTAAAGTTGGATCTGTTTGTAATCCACAAATTAAAAAATCACATTCATTTTTTGCATCTTCTAACATCTTTACATGACCTGCATGAAATAAGTCAAAAGCACTAAAGGTAATACCTACTTTCATAATTGTTTTTTTTCAAATATATAATTTATTATCACATTAAAGTAATGCTGCTAATATCTTTTAAATTTAACATAAAAAAAATAAATTTAGCATTTTATATTACTGTTTATTCAACAACCAAGATGAAGATTGTATTTTATCTCCTAATCCATCAATCAATTTAATACCTAATTCATTACAAACAGGTACTTCTGGAATAGAATTGTTATTTTGATCACCTCCATTTGCAAAACCTAAATCGTACTCTTCATTATACTTTTCATAAAAAGAACGAATAGACTCACAAACTGTTCTATCTTTATCTATTGATATAATTGCTTTATCTACTGCTTTAATATTTTGAACAATAAATAACCTTTCATCTTCTTTTTGAAATTCTTTCGACCCTTTTAAACCTCTTTGAAGATCACTATTAACAATTACAAATAACTCATCTGCTAAAGCTTTTGCATTATTAAAATACTCTAAATGTCCTTTGTGAATTGGGTTAAAATAACCCGAAACAATAATTGCTTTTTTTTTCATCTTGTTTAGATTTTATTTAAGAAAAGATGCTTCTCACCTTTTGAATTAATTTCCTGATTCCTAATATCGTGTACAATTTGAATAGAATTTTTCGCATCTTCTAACCCAAAACTGTTTCCTTTTAAAATATTTTTATAACTTTCTGTATGCAATTCTGTAAAGCCTTTGCTAAATTCTAATTCAGTGTTATCAATATTTATAGAACGAAACGTTCTTTGCCCAATATCTTTAATATTTTGAGGTAAATCATTCTCATCAATAGATAAAAACCATCTTACTCTTGCATTTTTAAACTCCAAATAACCAGCAGCTTTATTTTTTTCTCTTAAATGAACTACATTTTCTTCTACTTCTCCAAAAACCCAAGAAAGCATGTCATAAAAATGAACACCTATATTGGTTGCAATACCTCCTGATTTTGAAGCATCTCCTTTCCAAGATATATCATACCAATTACCTCTAGAGGTTATATATGTTAGATCAACATCATATTTACCTTTTTTATTTTCAGAAGCAACTTTATTCTTTAATTGTATAATACTAGAGTGCAATCTTAATTGTAAAATAGTATTTATTCTCTGCCCAGATTCTTTTTCTATATCTGCTAAAGCATCAACATTCCATGGATTTAATACTAATGGTTTTTCGCAAATAGCATCTGCACCTCTCCTTAAAGCCATTCTAATATGCGAATCATGTAAATAATTTGGCGTACAAATACTTACATAATCTAAACTTATATTTTGTTGACGTTTAATTTTCTCTATATGACGATCAAACCTTTCAAACTCAACAAAAAAATCTGCGTTTGGAAAATAACTATCCATAATACCAACACTATCAAATTTATCTAGTGCTGCAATAAGATTATTATTTGTATCTTTTATTGCCTTTAAATGTCTTGGTGCAATATAACCCGCAGCACCTATTAAAGCGAAATTTTTCAATTATAAAGTTTTATTTTTTATAGAATTTGGTAAAATATTTTTCACATCATAAATAATAGATTTCTCATTCTTTATAGAATCAAAATCTAAATTAATGAACTCTTTATGAGAAACTGTTAATACAATAGCATCAAATTTCTTATTTGGTAAATCTTTTACCGAATCTAAATTATATTCATGTTTTACATCTGCCACATTTGCCCAAGGATCATAAATAGTGACATTTGTTCCATATTCTTTTAAAGCCGAAATAACATCTACAGCTTTAGTGTTTCTTACATCAGGACAATTTTCCTTAAAGGTAATACCTAAAATTAAAACCTCCGCATTTTTCACATTTATATCTTCATTAATCATCAATTTAACAACTTCTGAAGCTACATAGTTACCCATACTATCATTTAACCTTCTACCTGCCAATATAATTTCTGGATGATAGCCATATTCTTGTGCTTTTTGGGCTAAATAATAAGGATCGACCCCAATACAATGCCCGCCTACTAAACCTGGTTTAAATGGTAAAAAGTTCCATTTTGTTCCGGCTGCTTCTAAAACATCGTGAGTATTAATATTCATTAATCCAAAGATTTTAGCCAACTCATTTACAAAAGCAATATTTATATCTCTTTGAGAGTTCTCTATCACTTTTGCAGCTTCTGCAACTTTTATTGTTGGTGCTAAATGTGTACCTGCAATTATAACAGACTTATACAAATCATCAACTTTCTTACCTATTTCTTTTGTAGAACCAGATGTAACTTTTAATATTTTTTCTACAGTATGTTCTTTGTCTCCCGGATTAATTCTCTCTGGAGAATATCCTGCAAAAAAATCTATATTATATTTTAAACCAGATATCCCTTCTAAAACAGGGATACACTCTTCTTCTGTTGCTCCTGGATAAACTGTAGATTCATAAATTACAATATCATCCTTTTTCAACACTCGTCCAACTGCTTCACTCGCTTTAATTAAAGGAGTTAAAACAGGTCTATTGTTTTTATCTACAGGTGTTGGCACAGTAATTATGTAATAATTACAATCTTTAATATCGTCTACAGAATCTGAACAAAACAATCCTTTTTCTCTTGTAGATTCTTTTAACAAGACAGATTGTAGAGACTCATCAGAAACCTCTAAAGTTGAGTCTGTGCCTGACATTAACTCTGTTATTCTTTTTTTATTTATATCAAAACCAACAACTGCATATTTGGTTGCAAACAACCTTGCCAACGGCAAACCGACGTAACCTAATCCTATTATTGCTATTTTTTTATCTATCATAAAACTTTACAAATTCTCCCAATACCATTTTACAGCTTCTTTTAATCCTTTTTCTAAAGAAAACTGAGGGTTGTATTTTATTAATTTTCTTGCTTTAACAATACTCGCATGAGAATGTGGAATATCTCCTATTCTACTCTCTCCATATTTAACTTCTATATTAGCAATTGAGTCATCATATTCAGAAAGATATTCTTTTAGAAATCTAACTAAATCATTTAGTGTATTTCTATCTCCGTATGCAACATTATAAACTGTATTTACAGCATTTTTATTATCTACAGCCAAACTTAATAAATTAGCTTGTATAACGTTATCAATATAAGTGAAATCTCTAGAAAAAGAACCATCTCCATTTATGATAGGAGATTCTCCTCTCATCAACTGACTAACAAATTTTGGAATCACAGCCGCATAAGCACCATTTGGATCTTGTTTTCTTCCAAAAACATTAAAATAACGAAGTCCAATTGTTTCTATTCCATATGTTTTAGAAAAAACATCTGCATATAATTCGTTAACATATTTAGTAACTGCATAAGGAGATAACGGTTTACCAATAACATCTTCTACTTTTGGCATTGACTCAGAATCTCCATAAGTTGATGAACTCGCGGCATAAACGAAACGTTTAATTCCATTTTCTTTAGATGCAACCAACATATTTAAAAAACCAGAAACATTTACTGCATTTGAAGTAATAGGATCTTTAATAGACCTAGGCACAGAACCTAATGCTGCTTGATGCAAAACAAAATCACAATCTCTTGTTGCTTTTAAACAATCTTCTATATTTCTAATATCTCCTTCTATTAAAGTAAAATTAGAATTATCTAATAAATCAGAAATATTTTCTCTTTTACCTGTTGAAAAATTATCTAAACAAATAACCTTATTATTTCTATTAAGTAAAGCTTCACATAAATTAGAACCTATAAAACCAGCACCACCTGTAACAACTATTTTCTTTTGAGATAAATCTTCTAACATCAACAAAAAATTATTTTCCTTTTTCTTGATGACGAATGTACAAAAAATGTTTCAGTCTATTATTCTTAAAACTCTTCTAAAAAGAAAAAATCCTTTACGTAATTGTAAAGGATTTTTTTATGGTGGGCAATGAGGGATTCGAACCCCCGACCCCCTCGGTGTAAACGAGGTGCTCTGAACCAACTGAGCTAATTGCCCTAAGCGGGTGCAAATATAACACTATTTTTTACTTCACCAAAAATAAAAGTGATTTTATTAAAATTCTATCTTAAAAGAAAAAATCCTTTACGTAATTGTAAAGGATTTTTTGTGGTGGGCAATGAGGGATTCGAACCCCCGACCCCCTCGGTGTAAACGAGGTGCTCTGAACCAACTGAGCTAATTGCCCTAAGCGGGTGCAAATATAACATTGTTTTTTACTTTACCAAAAATAAAAATGAATTATTTTAAATTATTTCTGCAACAACAAACGTACTTCCACCTACATAAATTATATCTCCTTGATTAGCAACAACCAAAGCAGATTGATACGCTTCTTTGACTGATGAGAATTTTTTACCAATTAAATCAAATTCAAAAGCACTTTCTTTTAAAACACTTTCAGACAAACCTCTTGGTATATTCGGTTTAGAAAAATAATAAGTAGCTTCTTTAGGAAATAAACATAAAACATCTTCTAACTTCTTATCAGAAACAACACCTAATACAATATGTAATTTTTTATAATTTTCTTTTTTAAGCTGATTTAAAACAATCTCTAAGCCTTCTTTATTATGAGCTGTATCACAAATAACTTTTGGTTTATCTTGCAAAACTTGCCATCTTCCTTTTAAATTGGTATTGTTTACAACATTTAATAAGCCATCAGAAATATTTTTATCTGAAACGTTAAACCCCATTAACTCACGTATTGTTCTTACAGCTGTTTTACTATTTGATTTCTGATAATCTCCTAACAAATCTGTTTGATATATTTTTTCATCATCAGAAGCAACAAACATATTAGAACTTGTTTCTTCAATTTTCTCTTTAAAAACCTTAACTACTTCCTCCTGCTTTTCTCCAATAATTACAGGAACATTCTTTTTAATAATTCCTGCTTTTTCAAAAGCGATTTCTTGTAAAGTTTCTCCTAAAATTTGAGTATGATCTAAACCTATATTAGTAATAACAGAAATTTCTGGGGTAATAATATTTGTAGAATCTAACCTTCCCCCTAAACCTACTTCTATTACAGCGACATCTACTTTCTCTTTAGAAAAATAATCAAAAGCCATACCTACTGTCATTTCAAAAAAAGACAATTTCTGTTTTTCTAAAAAAGTTTTATTTTCATCAATAAATAATGTAACTTTTTCTTCTGGAATTTCTTTTCCGTTTATTCTAATTCTTTCTGTAAAGTTTTTTAAATGAGGAGATGTATATAAACCAACTTTATAACCTGCTTCTTGTAATATAGAAGCTAACATATGACTTGTAGATCCTTTTCCGTTTGTTCCTCCAACATGAATTGATTTAAACTTTTTTTCAGGAAAATTTAATTCTTTAGATAACGCTATAATATTGGTTAAATCTTTTTTGAATGCTGTTTTACCTTCTCTTTGATACATAGGTAACTGCTCAAACATCCAATCTAATGTTTGTTGATAGTTCATACTTTAAAATAAAGGATTATTTAGTTTTTTTTAAGAGAAAATTTATAAATTATAGTTCCTACTTGATTTGGTGGTGCATTATCATCAGCATTCCATTTTGTTTGTAAAGCTGCTTGTTTTGCTGGTTTAAATAAACAGACAGCAGAATTAGTTGTTCCTTTAGCACCTGGTTCTGCAGATATTACCTTACCATTTTTATCTACGACAATCTTAACAACTACAGTCCCTTCTTCTTGGCAATCTGGTTGTTGCGTAGGTATTTCTAACACTTTTCTTCCTTCTAAATTATAATTCCCATCAGAACCACTACCTGTATTACCGTAATATTTAGAAGAAGTAGGGTCTCCATTAACATTACCTTTTACTCCTTCTTTTTTATCATCACCCTCTCCTTTAGGTTCTCCGTCGGATGTATTTCCTTTTAACAAACTATTTAAAGCATCTGTAGTTTCTTTAGATGGTTTTGGTTTCGGCTTAGGTTTTGCAACCTCTTTTTTTATTACTTCTTTTACGGGTTCTGTTTTAACCTCCTCTACTTTCTCTATAACAGGAACATCTTCAGGAGTATCTTCTGTAATAATTTCTTCTTTAATTACTTCTTTAGGAGTTTCTTGTACCTCCTCTACAATTTCCTCTATAACCTCTTCTTCTACTACTTTAGTAATAGGTTCTTGCTTTGTTTTAACTACAGGCTCTCCACTACCTACATTAGAGTCTCCAAAATTTATAGCTAAACCATATTCTTCTGGTGGATCTAAATATTGCATTCCATAATTGAAAATTCCAAAAATTAAAATTATTAGAATTACCGCAGTTATTACAGCAGATTTACGTTTATGTTTAGTATCTAAAACCGACATTTATTTCTCTAACCTTCTTTTGATTACTATCTATTTTAAACAGACAATATTTATTTACCTTTTACCGCTAAAATCATTTTTAACTTATTCTTATTAGCAATATCAATTACCATCATTACATTTTTATAAGGCACATCTTGATCTCCTCTTATAACAATAGTTTTCTTTTTATCTGTACCAATACTTCTTAAAATTTCGCTCTCTAAATTCGATGAACTTACTTTAGTCTTATCTATATAAAATGACGATTCATTCGTAATAGTTACAGCAACAGACTTACTATTTTCTGTCTTTCCTCCTGCTTTTGGCAGAATAACATCAATTGCACTTACTGTTACTAATGTAGATGTAAGCATAAAAAATATCAACAATAAAAAAACAATATCTGTCATTGATGACATATTAAATGATGGATCCACCTTATTTCTTCCTCGTAAATTCATAATAATTATTCAAAATTAAAAAATATAAATTACAGTTTTTAAGAATTAAAAACAACTATTTTAAACTGGTTCATTTAATAAATCTAAAAACTCAACAGATTTAGCTTCCATTTGATATACAACTTTATCTGTTCTTACCACCAAATGATTGTAAGTTATATAAGAAATAATACCTACAATTAAACCAGCAACTGTAGTTGTCATTGCTGTATATAAACCATCAGACAACATTTTTATATCTATTTGCCCACCAGCATTTGCTATCTCGTGTATTGCAACAATCATTCCAATAACTGTACCTAAAAAACCTATCATTGGTGCAGCTCCTGCAATTGTAGCCAAAACACTCACATTTTTTTCTAGTTGATAAATTTCTAGTTTACCAGCTGTTTCTATCGCTGTATTAATATCTTCTAGTGGCTTTCCTATTCTAGAAATACCTTTACCAATTAATCTAGCTGTTGGCGTGTTTTTACTTTTACATAAAGTATCCGCAGACTCTAACTTACCTTCAGAAATGAGTTCTTTAATCTGATTCATAAAGTTTTTATCTACTTTAGATGCTGCTTTTATAGCAAAAAAACGTTCAAAATAAATATAGAAAGTAACTGCCAACAAGACAAAAAGAATGGCAATTATTATTTGTCCTCCTATACCACCATCCATAATTAAATTATAGATTGATAATGTTTTCTCTTCAGAAACAACTTCTTCTAACAACTCTGTATTCTCTTGAAAAAATGATAACATTTAAATTACTTTTTTAAATTTTATTTTATAACGACTATTACTACTTAAAATTGCATCAAAAAAAATCCTGAACGTTAATTCAGGATTTTTTATTCTAGAATTAGAAAAAACTAAGATAGTACAATTTTTACCATTATATACCCTAAGCCTCCTAAAACAACAGTATAAGGCAATGCCATTTTAACCATTTTACCGTAAGAAAGATTAATTAAAGGAGCTAAAGCAGATGTTAATAAAAATAAGAAAGCTGCTTGCCCATTTGGTGTTGCCACACTTGGTAAGTTTGTACCAGTATTAATTGCTATTGCTAAGTTTTCAAAATGTTCTCTATCAATAGTACCATTTATAAATGCACTTTGTACCTCTCCAATATAAACCGTTGCTACAAATACATTATCACTAATTGCAGATAAAGCTCCATTTGCTATATAAAACAGACCTGGTTGAGAAGTTGGATCTTGATTTAATGCCCAATCAATTATTGGACTAAATAAATGTTGATCATGTATCATTGCTACAATTACAAAGAAAACCACTAATAAACCTGTAAACGGTAAAGCCTCCTCAAAAGCATGACCTAAACTATGCTCTTCTATGATACCCATAAAAGCAGTTTGTACAATTATTAATGCTAAACCAATTAAACCAACTGGTGCAATATGTAAAGCTAAACCAGCTATTAATAATATTGCAGAAATTCCCTGAATCATTAAACCATACTTTTCTTTATCTGTACGATTTTTATCTTGTTCCTCTGTGTAACCTTCTATAATATCTGCTGCAACTTTAGGCAACTTTGCTCCAAAACCAAACCAACCAGTTAACTCTAAAACTACTGTAGTTGCTAAACCAGCTGTTAATACTGGAATAGTAATTGGCGCCATATGTAAAAAGAATTCAACAAAATCCCAACCTAAACGTTCTCCAATTAATAAATTTTGAGGCTCACCAACCAATGTACATACTCCACCTAAAGCTGTACCTACAACTCCATGCATTATTAAACTTCTTAAAAAGCTACGAAATTGCTCTAAAGTTTCTCCACTTAATTCTTTACGATCTAGTTTTCCATCATCATTATAATCTGCTGAACTAGAGTGTATTTTATGATACACACCGTAAAAACCAACTGCAACACTAATTAAAACAGCAGTTACAGTTAATGCATCTAAAAATGCTGATAATACAGCTGACAAGAATACAAACAGTAAAGACAACATTACCTTAGACCTTATTTTAGTAAACACTTTACTAAAAATAAACATTAATAAAGGTTTCATAAAATAGATACCAGCAACCATAAATACTAAAAGTAAAACTACTTCTAAATTTTGATCTACTTCATGATAAGCGTTTTTAGGCGTAGTTAAACCTAATGCGATTGCCTCAATCGCCAATAAACCACCAGATTGTAGTGGATAACATTTTAATGCCATTGCTAGCGTAAAAATAAACTCTGCAATAAAAATCCAGGCAGTTACTGTATTCCCTAAAACAAAAATTGAAAAAATGTTAAAAATCAGAAAACCAATCATAGTCATTTTAAACCATTTTGGTGAATTCCCTAAAAAGTACTTAAACATGTTATTGTTATTTAATAGTTAATTATTATATTAATTCTTTTAGCGCTATTTCAAACGCAGTTTCACTTATTCTTGTTTTAGACGCACTTCTTGCAAAAGTTCTTTGCAGTGCTTTTTTTATTGTATTAGAAGTATCTTTAAAAATAGCTTCATCACTCATTTCTACTCTTCTTTCCATAAAATACGCAAACACTCTTGCCATACCACAATTAGAAATAAAATCAGGAATTAAGCTTACTTTTTTATCCGTATCTTCCATTATAGATCCAAAGAAAATTTCTTTATCAGCAAAAGGTACATTTGCTCCACAAGAAACCACTTCTAATCCCTTATTAATCATTTTATTAATTTGCTCTTGTTTTACTAACCTAGATGCTGCACAAGGAGCAAAAACTTCACAAGGCAAACTCCAAATTTTATTATTAACCTCTTCAAAAGAAATCATTTTTTCTGAAATTAATGTATTTCCTTTTTTAGTTAAAAATAGTTCCTTTATTTCTTCTAAAGTAAAACCATCCTCATTAATAACTCCACCAACAATATCAATAATACCTACAACTTTAGCTCCCATTTGAGCTAAATAATACGCTGCTGCAGAACCTACATTTCCAAAACCTTGTACAATTGTTCGCTTGCCAATTACAGAACCACCATATATATCATAATAATGACGAACAGCTTCTGCAACCCCAAAACCAGTAATCATATCTGCAATTGTAAATTTCGATGCAATATCAGGAGAATAAACACTGCTTTCTATGACTTTTATCACCCCATGTCTTAATTGACCAATTCTATTAATCTTATCTGCTTCAGATGGTTTAAAGTGCCCGTTAAAAACTCCTTCTTGCGGATGCCAAACTCCAACATCTTCTGTCATCGGAATTACTTCATGTATTTCATCTACATTTAAATCTCCTCCTGTTCCGTAATAATTTTTCAATAACGGAGAAACAGCTTTATACCAACGCTCTAAAACCCCTTTTTTACGAGGATCTTGTGGATTAAAGTTTATACCTGATTTTGCGCCACCAATTGCAGGACCAGAAACTGTAAACTTTACCTCCATCGTTTTCGCTAAAGATAAAACTTCGTTTAAATCTAAGCCTTCTCTCATTCTTGTTCCTCCACCTGCTGCACCACCTCTTAAGGAGTTTATCACCGTCCAACCTTCAGCTTCTGTTTCAGAATCTTTCCAATTAAAGACTATTTCGGGTTGTTTATTCTCGTATATTTTTAATAATTCTTTCATTTTAATATTTTAAACTAATTAACTTTTACTTTTATTTCTTTTAAACAATTTTAATCTTGTAATAAAATCCCCTTCAGGGGAAAAGTTAAAGCTGATTCATTTTAAAAAAATTGAATTATTATTTATTTTGTGTACCACACAAATCTAATGTAAAAAAATGACTGCTCAAATTTTTTTTATTCGTCACTTTGGCATAAAAATTTCACCAGAAGAATGATCTTTTATTGCCCCTGTAACCGACCTTAAACAATTAACCTGATTATCAACCTTTAGCAACCCTAAAAAAGCAAATATTAAAGCTTCCTTAAAATCTATTAATTCCTTATTAATTAATAAAAATTTAACACCTACTACTTCTTCTAATCTATTAATTAAAAAAACATTGAATGCTCCTCCTCCTGTTATTAATATAGAATCAGATTTAATTACAGAACTTAATTGCAGAGCAATATGCTCTACAAAAGTTCTTAATATTGATGACACATCGGTTTCTAAACTTTCTATTAATGGAAATATATTTTGCTGTACCCATTCTAAACCTAGAGATTTTGGAGGTGTTAATTGATAATATTCTAAAGCATTTAACTTAATTAATAGTTCTTGATTTATTTTTCCTTTTGAAGCTATTTTTCCACCATCGTCATAATCAAAACCTAATTTATTTACATAATGATTTAATACAATATTTACAGGACAAATATCATACGCAATTCTTACTCCATCTTTCTCATAAGATATATTAGAGAAACCACCAAGATTTAAGCAATAATCGTAATCTGAAAAAAGTAATTGATCTCCAATTGGAACCAAAGGTGCTCCTTGCCCTCCTAATTTAACGTCTTGTGTTCTAAAATCACAAACAACTTTTTTATTTGTAATAGCAGTAATTTCTTTACCAGAACCTATTTGAAGTGTAATTCCTTTTTCTGGTTGATGCAAAATAGTATGTCCATGAGAAGCAATAAAATCAATATTTTTAATTTGATTTTTATCTATAAAATGATTTAACACTTCACCCAAAAACCTACCGTAAGAAATATCTAATGATTCTAATTCTTTAGTAGAAAAATGAATCGCATTTTGCAAAATAACTTTCCATTCATTGGAATACCCAATAGTTTCTGATTTTAAAATTTCAAACTTTTTATAATCATTTTGTAAAAACTTAACGTAAACTAAATCAATGCCATCTAAAGAAGTACCAGACATTAAACCTATAACAAAAACTTCATTTTTATTCATGCGTGTAAAAATAACTAAAACAATAGTGAAATTCTATTACGAAATCGATATATTTGAAAAGGTTATTTTATGAATATAATAAAAAACATGATTATGGATTTTAGTTTAACAGAAGAACACATCATGATACGTGATGCTGCAAGAGATTTTGCACAAACAGAATTACTGCCAGGTGTAATAGAAAGAGACAACAAACAAGAATTCCCTAATGAATTGGTAAAAAAAATGGGTGATTTAGGTTTTTTAGGAATCATGGTAGACCCAAAATATGGAGGAAGTGGCATGGATACAATTTCTTACATATTAATAATGGAAGAACTCTCTAAAATTGATGCTTCTGCTTCAGTTATTGTTTCTGTTAACAATTCACTAGTATGTTATGGCTTAGAAGCTTTTGGCTCTAAAGAACAAAAAGAAAAATATTTAACAAAATTAACTACTGGCGAATATCTTGGTGCATTTTGTTTAAGCGAACCAGAAGCTGGTTCAGACGCTACATCACAAGCTACAACTGCAGAAGACAAAGGAGATTATTACTTGATTAATGGTACCAAAAACTGGATAACAAATGGCGGACGTGCAGATGTATATTTAGTAATTGCACAAACAGACAAAAACAAAGGACATAAAGGGATTAATGTTTTTATTGTAGAAAAAGGCACAGAAGGTTTTCATATCGGACCAAAGGAAGATAAATTAGGTATTAGAGGTAGCGATACACATACATTACAATTTAATGATGTAAAAGTCCCTAAAGAAAATAGAATTGGAGAAAATGGTTTTGGTTTTAAATTTGCTATGAAAACACTTTCTGGTGGTAGAATTGGTATTGCAGCACAAGCATTAGGTATTGCTTCTGGCGCATATGAGCTAGCTTTAAAATATTCTAAAGAGCGTAAATCTTTTGGAACAGAAATATGCAACCATCAAGCTATTGCGTTTAAACTAGCGGACATGTATACAGAAATAGAAGCTGCAAGAATGTTAGTTACAAAAGCTGCTTGGGACAAAGATCAAGACAAAAACTACGATACTTCTAGTGCTATGGCTAAATTATACGCATCTAAAATAGCAATGGAACAAACAGTAGAAGCTGTTCAAATCCATGGTGGAAATGGTTTTGTAAAAGAATACCATGTAGAGCGCTTAATGCGAGATGCTAAAATTACACAAATTTACGAAGGAACATCAGAAATTCAAAAAATAGTAATCTCTCGGGCACTTATAAAAGATTAAAACCCCTCATATATAAAAAGTTATAAATCTACATTTATATTCAAGGTAGTTTTATAACTTTAGAGTAGTCTTCTGGTTTGGGCTTGGAGTTTATTTTGAGAGTAGTCAAAAGTCACTCGCTTTTTGTCAAAACAAAAAGATTTCAAACAATTGCTATAATCCTTTATGAAAGCCTACCAATTATAGTTCTAACTCAATATCAAATAATTGTAAACCAGAAGAAGGCGCATTGTTTCTCATAAACTGCCTATCATTGTCTTCTTTTAAAGATGCTTTTATAAAATCTAAATCTAAATTCCCTTTTCCTACTTCAAACAATGTTGCCATCATCAGTCTAATTTGATAACGTAAAAAACCTTTACCCTTCACTTTAAATATATAAGATTTTTCAGGAAAAAAACTTGCTGTTAAAATATCATTCTCTACAATCTCACAAGAATTAATTATCCTTTTAAAAATGGTATTCTCAGAAGGTTTTGTACAATATTTATGAAAATAATGTTCACCCTCAAACAAATTTGCGGCTTTCATCATCAATTCAATATCAAGATTTTCAGCTACATTAACTAAAAACGGAGCTGCAAAAGGGTGATTTTTTTCTCCAAAAGAAAAGTAATAATGATATTCTTTAATTTTTGGAGCATTTATAACATTAAACCCTCTATCTACTTTCCTTATAGATAAAGCTCTAAAATCTGGAGAAAAATTAGAGTTTAAAGATTTAATAAAAGCTTCTTCATCTACCAATTTCTCGGTAAACAGCTGTATATAATAAGTATTTGCAGAAACTTTAGCATCTGTTCTACCAACACCAATAGTCTTATAATTATCCTCTTTAAAAACAAAAGACAAGGTTTTATCAACCATATCATGCAGAGTTTTAGCATTTTTCTGTTTTTGCCAACCAGAAAACCTAAAACCTAAAAACTGTATGCAAACTACATAAGAAATTGAATATTTCATGAGGACAAATGTACGATAATTACATTTTTTTTTACAAATGCCTCATTTTTATGGATATCTCAATATTTTATACTTCTTTTTTACGAACCTAACATTTATTACCCCACATGAATAAAAAAATATAGTTATCTCAACGAAACCCCTGTTTTTTTGAGGGGATATGTTATAAAAATGTTAATTTTTTAAAAAAGAGATATTGATAATATAAAATAAATATATACTTTTGACTCAATTCAATTAATAAAAAACACTTAACATTAAAAGAACAATCATTATGAAAAAAATCATTTTTGCTTTATTATTTGCAAGTAGCTTTATAGCAACTGCACAAGAAGAAGAGAAAAAATTAACTATTAGCGGTAGCGTAGACACTTATTTTCAAACTTATTTAAGTGCACCAGATAATGCTGCTCCTTCTTACGGAACTGCATTTGCAAGTAAATCAGGATTTGCATTAGGTATGGGGAATATTATTGCTAGTTACGAAGGAGAAAATGCTGGGGCAGTTTTAGACTTAGTTGTAGGACCTAAAGGTGCTGGAGCAACTTTTAATTCTGATATAGTTGATGGAATTGTTAACCAAGCTTATATTTATTGGAATGTATCTGATAAAACTACTTTAACTTTTGGTAGATGGAATACGTTTTTAGGTTATGAAGTTATCTCTCCTGCAGCAAACTTTAACTACAGTACTTCTTATTTATTTTCTAGTGGACCTTTTTCTCACATGGGTTTAAAAGCAGATTTTACTTTATCTGATGATGTTAGCTTAATGTTAGCAGTAACCAACCCTTGGGATACAAATGACACTTCTATGACAGGAGAATATGCTTTTGGAGCTCAATTAGGTTTATACGGACAATACTTTAACTTATATTATGATAATGGATCTAACGGTGGTTTAGGTTTTGAATTCGATTATACAGGAGGTTTTGATGTAACTGACACTTTCTTTTTAGGAATAAATGCTGCATATAACGATAATGATGGTTCTGGTTTTTACGGAGCTGCTTTATATCCTCAATTAGCAACTTCAGATAGCTTTTCACTAGGTTTAAGAGCTGAGGCTTATGGTTTCCATGGAGATGGAGATGATTTAGCAAGTGTATTTGCTACAACTTTAACTGGTAGTTATACTATTGATAACTTAATCATTAAACCTGAAATCAGATTAGACTCTTGGTCTAACTATGATGGTTCTTTTGGTAATTTTATTGATAGTGACGGAGCTGCTACTGATAAATTATCATCTTTTGCAATAGCTGCTATCTACTCTTTCTAACAAGAATACTAACTAAAATTATATAATAAAAATGAGTTTATTTTTAACATTATTTCAAGACGCAACAGAAGTTTCAAAAGCTGTTGAACAAATTAATGGAGACATGGGTATGCTGTGGATGCTTATTGCAGGTATCTTAGTATTCTTAATGCAAGCAGGTTTTACATTGGTAGAATCTGGTATGACAAGGTCTAAAAATGCAGTTAACATTGCAATGAAAAATTTACTAGACATTTGTGTAGGTTCTCTTACTTTCTGGCTAGTGGGTTACTCTTTAATGTACGGAGACACTTCTAACGGATGGTTCTTTTGGAGTGGATTATTCCAAGGAGAAGGAGCAGATTTATTCTTCCAAACAATGTTTGCTGCAACAACTGCAACAATTGTTTCTGGTGCAATAGCAGGTAGAACAAAATATACAACTTACATTATCTTTTCTTTAATAATGACTGCAATTATTTACCCAATCTCTGGTGGATGGGAATGGAACGGTGGTTGGTTAAACGACACAGAAGGTATTATGCCTGCTGAGTTTATCGACTTTGCTGGTTCATCAATTGTACACTCTGTAGGTGGATGGGCTGCTTTAGTTGCTGCTTATATGGTAGGTCCTAGAATTGGAAAATTTGTAGACGGAAAAGTTTTACCTATTCCTGGTCACAACCAAATATTAGCTACTTTAGGTGTATTTATCCTTTGGTTTGGATGGTTTGGTTTTAACGGTGGATCTCAATTAGCTTGGGGTGGAGATGACGCTACTGCTGCTTCTAACGTAGTATTAATTACAAATTTAGCTGCAGCTGCAGGTGGATTAGGTGCATTAATTACAACTTGGATCTGGTACGGTAAACCTAATTTAGGACAAACTTTAAACGGAACATTAGCTGGTTTAGTAAGTATTACTGCTGGTTGTGGTAACATGACAGCAGGTGGAGCTGTACTTGCTGGTTTAGTAGGTGGTATTCTTGTAGTATTTGCAATTGAATTTATCGAAAAGAAATTAAAAATTGATGATGCAATTGGTGCTGCTTCTGTACACGGTGTTGCTGGTGCATGGGGTACTTTAGTTATTGGTCTTTGGGGTGTAGATGGTGATACTGCTATTGGTTTATTTAATGGTGGTGGAGCTGCTCAATTAGGAGCTCAAGCAATTGGAGTTCTTGCTTATGCTGTTTGGGCTGCAGGTTTATCTTTTATCGTATTAGCTATCTTAAAAGCAACGATGGGATTACGTGTAACTAAAGAAGTAGAAATCGAAGGATTAGATGTTCACGAACATGGTTCTATTGCTTACCCTGGTGTAAGAGTAAGAGAATTCGATGACAAATAAATTTAAAAAATTAGTTTAGTAATTCTATTTTTAATTACTAAATAACACCTATAAATACCTGTAAATTTAAATATTTACAGGTATTTTTTATTTTTTAACATTTTCTTAATAAAAAAAGAATTCATTAAAATAAGTTAATTATTTTTAAGGTTTTTTTACATTCATCATAAAAATTATATTAAATTCTTACAAACACCATTTTTTTCTCAATAAAAAATATAAATTAGCCAATATAATTGAACATAATATGGAGAAACAAGGATTATATTTACCAGAGTTTGAACACGAAAATTGCGGTGCTGGTTTTATCTGTAATTTGAATGGTGATAAGACAAATCAAATTATACATGATGCATTAGAAATTCTAGTAAAACTAGAACATAGAGGTGGTGTTAGTGCAGATGGAAAAACAGGTGATGGTGCAGGTTTATTAATAGATATACCTCATGATTATTTTACCCGAGTATGTAGTTTTCCTTTGCCAGGTCAAAGAGAATATGCGGTCGGGATGGTTTTTCTTCCAAAAGTATCTAATCAATATAACTTTTGTAAAACTACCTTCGAAAAAGAAGTAGAAAATCAAGGACTTACTATTTTAGGATGGAGAGTTGTTCCTGTTGACTCTTCTCAGTTAGGAGAAATAGCCTTAGCCTCAGAACCAAATATAGAGCAACTTTTTGTTGGTAAAACAGACGAAATAGACGAAGCTACTTTTAAAGCTAAATTATATGCTGCAAGAAAAATAGCAGAACATACTATTAGAAAATCTAAAATTTCTGAAAGCAATTACTTTTATATTCCTAGTTTATCTATAACTACCATTATATATAAAGGTATAATTATGCCCGAAGATATTGGGCCTTACTATAAAGACTTACAAGAAATAGATTTAGTAACACGTTTGGCATTAGTACACCAACGTTTTTCTACCAATACAATGCCAACTTGGGAGTTAGCGCAACCTTTTAGACATATGTGTCAAAATGGTGAAATCAATACTTTAAGAGGTAACGTAAGTAGAATGAGGGTTCGAGAAGAAATCATGAAAAGTGATGTTTTTGGTCCACAAATAGATAAATTATTTCCAATAATTTTACCGGGAAAATCAGATTCTGCTTCTATGGATATGGTGGTAGAATTATTAACCCATACAGGTAGATCATTACCAGAAATTATGATGATGATGATACCAGAAGCTTGGGAAAAACATGCAACAATGTCTAAAGAGCGTAAAGCTTTTTATGAATATAATGCATGTATTATGGAGCCTTGGGATGGACCTGCATCTGTACCATTTACAGACGGAGATTATATTGGAGCACTATTAGATAGAAATGGTTTAAGACCATCTAGATATACAGTTACAAAAAGTGGTAAATTAATTATGTCTTCAGAAATTGGCGTAGTTGATGTGGAACCAGAAGATGTAAAAGAACACGGAAGGTTAGAACCAGGAAAAATGTTCTTGGTAGATATGAATGAAGGAAGAATCATTCAGGATCAAGAAATAAAAAGTAAAATTGTTTCAGAAAGACCTTACCAAGAATGGTTAGACAAGACTCGTTTACACTTAAAGGATGTTCCTTATACAGAAGAAACGTGCCCAATAGAAACTATAGATATAAAAACGCGTCAACGTTTATTTAATTATACTTTTGAAGACATTCAAGAAGTAATTACACCAATGGCACAAGTTGGTAAAGAAGCTTTAGGTTCTATGGGAATAGATACTCCTTTGGCTGTTTTATCAGACAGACCTCAATTAATATCAAACTACTTTAAACAATTATTTGCACAAGTTACAAATCCTCCTTTGGATGGAATTCGTGAAAATATTGTAACTGATATCAGTTTAAATTTAGGAAAAGACAGAAATATTTTTAGCATAACACATAGACAATGTAGAAAGTTAAAAATTCAAAATCCAGTAATTTCTAATGCCGATTTAGAAAAAATTAGATCTATTGGTATAGAAAGTTTTAAAGCAGAAACTATTGCCATTTTATATCCAAAAGCACAAGGTTTAAATGGTTTAGAAGACGCTTTAGACAATATAATTATAGAAGTAGAAAAAGCATTAGAAAAGAAAAATAACATCATTATTCTTTCTGATAGAGGTGCTAATGAAGAGTTTGCGCCAATACCAGCATTATTAGCTTGTTCTTTTGTAAATCATCAATTAAATCGTTTACGCAAGCGTTCTCATTTCGATATTATTATTGAATCTGCAGAGCCTCGTGAACCACATCATTTTGCCACTTTATTTGGATATGGAGCAAGTGCCATAAACCCTTATATGGTAAATGAAATTATTAGAATGCAAGTTAAAGAAGGCTTCATTACTGGTATGGATGAACAAAAAGCGGTAGATAATTTTAACAAAGCAATTGGAAAAGGGATTTTAAAAGTAATGAACAAAATAGGAATCTCAACATTACACTCTTATAGAGGTTCTCAAATTTTTGAAATAGTAGGATTTAATTCTCAATTTGTACAAAAATATTTCCCATATACTGCTTCTAGAATAGAAGGTATTGGATTGTATGAAATTGAAAAAGAAATTGATCAACGTTACAAACAAGCGTATCCAGATAAAAATATCGATAAAAATTTAAGTTTAAATATTGGTGGAGATTATAGATGGAGAAGAAATGGTGAACGTCATTTATTTAACCCAACAACTGTAGCAAAATTACAACAAGCTGTAAGATTAAGTGATCAAGCTAGTTATGATGTATATGCGAAAACCATCAACGAACAGTCAGAAAGTTTAATGACAATTCGTGGTTTGTTCGAGTTTGACAATTTAGACCCTATTCCTTTAGAAGAAGTAGAACCTTGGACAGATATCGTTAAGCGATTTAAAACAGGTGCTATGTCTTACGGATCTATTTCTAGAGAAGCTCATGAAAACTTAGCTATTGCGATGAATAGAATTGGAGGTAAATCTAATTCTGGTGAAGGTGGTGAAGATAGAAAACGTTTTCAAAAAGATATAAATGGTGATAGTAGAAATTCTGCTATTAAACAAGTAGCATCTGGTAGATTTGGGGTAACTTCTCATTATTTATCAAATGCAAGAGAAATTCAAATAAAAATGGCTCAAGGAGCCAAACCTGGTGAAGGTGGTCAATTACCTGGGTATAAAGTATTACCTTGGATTGCTTCGGCAAGAAACTCAACTCCTTTTGTTGGATTGATTTCTCCGCCTCCACATCACGATATTTATTCTATTGAAGATTTAGCTCAATTAATTTTCGATTTAAAAAACGCCAATCGTGAAGCTAGAATTAATGTAAAATTAGTTTCAGAAGTTGGTGTAGGTACCATTGCTGCTGGTGTTGCAAAAGCAAAAGCAGATGTAGTATTAATATCTGGTTATGATGGTGGTACAGGGGCTTCTCCTCTAACCTCCTTAAAACATGCTGGTTTACCATGGGAACTTGGTTTAGCAGAAGCGCAACAAACTTTAGTTTTAAATGATTTAAGAAGTAGAATTGTTGTAGAATGTGATGGTCAATTAAAAACTGGTAGAGATGTTGCTATTGCAGCTTTATTAGGTGCAGAAGAGTTTGGTTTTGCAACGGCTCCTCTTGTTGCTTCTGGTTGTATTATGATGCGTAAATGTCATTTAAATACATGTCCAGTAGGTATTGCAACACAAGATAAAGAATTACGTAAAAACTTTAAAGGTACACCAGAACATGTAATTAACTTCTTCTTCTATATTGCAGAAGAGTTGAGACAAATTATGGCACAACTTGGTTTTAGAACCTTAGCTGAAATGGTAGGGCAAACTCACAAAATAAATGCAAATAAAGCAATCAAACATTATAAAGCTAAAGGTTTAGATTTATCTAGTATTTTACACAGACCTACAGCTTATAGAAGTATGATTGTTAAAAATACAGAAAGTCAAGATCATAATTTAGACGAAGTTTTAGACTTTACTATATTGAAAGATTCTCACAGAGCTTTATATAGAAAAGAAAAAATGAACTTAGCCTACCCTATTAACAATACAAATCGTACAGTTGGTGCAATTGTTAGTAACGAGATTTCTAAAATATATGGTCATTTAGGCTTACCTGAAGATACATTAAACATTAATTTTACCGGTTCTGCAGGGCAAAGTTTTGGAGCCTTTGGTGCTTTTGGATTAACGTTTACTTTAGAAGGTAATTCTAACGATTATTTAGGAAAAGGTTTATCCGGAGCTAAATTAATCATCAAAAAACCTGCTAAAGCAGATTTCTTAGCAGAAAACAATATTATTGTGGGTAATGTATGTTTATTTGGTGCCGTAAATGGACAAGCATATATTAACGGAATTGCAGGTGAACGTTTTGCAGTTCGTAACTCTGGTGCAACAACAGTTGTAGAAGGTGTTGGAGATCATTGTTGTGAATATATGACAGGTGGTAAAGTAGTTGTTTTAGGTAAAACAGGTAGAAACTTCGCTGCAGGTATGAGTGGAGGAATCGCTTATGTTTATGATCCTGAAAACATGTTTGTAAACGGGTTATGTAATACAGAAACAATAGAATTTGAAATACCTTCTGATGAAGATAGTGCAGACTTAAAAGCGACTATAGAAAAACACGTTTTATATACTGATAGTAAAAAAGGAACTGAGTTATTAGCCGATTGGGACACAAGTTTAAAAAACTTTGTAAAAGTAATGCCAACCGAATACAAACGCGCTTTAGAGCGTTTAGAAACAGAAGAACCAATGTTTGAAGAATTAACAATAGCATAATGTCATGGGAAAAGTAACAGGATTTAAAGAATTTGAAAGACAAGATGAAACCTACATTTCTGTAAAAGATCGTGTAAAAGATTATAAAGAATTTACAGTTCCTTTATCTGATAAAGAAATAACAGAACAAGGTTCTCGTTGTATGGATTGTGGTATTCCTTTTTGTCATAGTGGTTGCCCGTTAGGAAATCTAATTCCAGATTTCAATCATATGGTACACCAAGGCGAATGGCAAAAAGCTTCATGGTTATTGCATTCTACAAATAACTTTCCAGAATTTACAGGTCGCTTATGCCCTGCTCCATGCGAAAAAGCATGTGTATTAGGTATTATAGAAGATCCTATTTCAATAGAAAATATAGAAAAAAATATTGTAGAACGTGCTTTTAAAGAGGGGTGGATAAAACCACAACCTCCAAAAACAAGAACCGGTAAAACTATTGCTGTTGTGGGTTCTGGTCCTGCTGGTTTAGCTGCTGCACAACAATTAAATAGAGCTGGTCATATAGTAACAGTTTTTGAAAGAGATGATGAAGTAGGTGGTTTATTACG